>JBKBIP010000011.1:86622-125919 GCA_046297495.1 Gemmataceae bacterium
TTGGGCAAGCTATTGCTCAGCGCTCCGTTGATGGGCGCGAGAAAGATAGCGGGCAGCACGAACAGGGCCACGACCAGATGCCAGGCGGAATCGCGTTGGGCCGCTCCCATCTCCGCCGCCGCCAACACGACGAAGATGCGCAAGCAATGGTCGGCCATATTTCGGCCCACCTGCGACAACCACAACGACACCAAGCGAAATCGCGCGGCAAGCACGGTGGCATTCTCCTGCGAAAAATTGCCGTTTCCTTAATGGGGTTGCTGTATCAGTTCACGCGCGGGTAGTCCAAAGCCCGCCCGAACCGATAAATCATCAGAAGGAATCCTGTTTCCTTTAGAATCGGCCTCTGAGCGCTGCTTTTCATTCTAGTGGAAGTGATCAAGATGAAACGCATGTCCTTACGGAAGTTCGGTATGTTGGTGGCCGAGGTGCTGGAGACGCTACCGCCGGAGATCGCCAAGTATCTCGACAATGTCGTCGTGGATGTCGAGGTGGAACCCACCGCGGAAACGCTCCGCGACCTGGATTTCACCGAGGCAGAAATCGCGGCGGGGGAGAGTCTGTACGGCTTGTTCTGCCCCATGCCCTTGCCCTGGCCGGATGAGGTGGAATTTCTGGATCGGCCCAATCGGATCATCATTTACCAGCGCCCGTTGGCGGAAGATTTCCCCGATCCCGAACAGCTGCGCACCGAAATCCGCAAGACCGTCATCCATGAAATTGCTCATCATTTCGGCCTAACCGACCGCGACCTAGAACGATTCGACGACCACCCCGATCCATTTCGTGACAGGTGACAACATGAACCCCATTCGCCGTTTAGCAGGCGAGCCATCGGCGAGCAAAGTAACCTTTCCCTCTTCCTCTTGTTCGCAATTTTCCGCCAACAATCTTGAGAGTCGGAGTGTTTCATCTTACGAGCCTTGACGCCACGCCAGCTTGAATGCTAACTTCAAGAAAGACGTTGCTCAATCATCGGCGACCGCCTTGTTCCCTTCAGCGCGGTCGATTTCCTGAAATCTTCCAGTGAGGAATGAAGCCATGACTTCCTCCAGGCGGACATTACCGCGACAATTGTTTGGACTCTTGGTGCTGGTCGTGATGGGTGGTTGGTTGTTGACACCGGGCCAGGCGCAAGAATACTTGCGGGCCGATAAGCTCACCAGCACCGAGGACGGCGCCTTTCGCCGGATGTACGATGGGCGTGATTCCATCAACCTCGGCGACAATCGAGAGATCCTCAAAAAGGCGGCCGACTGGTATGTCAATCGCTTGACTTGGCCGCAGTACCAAGGCAAGGTTCAAGACCCTAAAGACCAGAACACCATGAAGGACGTCGTCAATCAGGCTTTCGAGCGGATTTGGACCGCGGATCGCCTGAGCAGCACTGGCTCCTTCGTGGACCCCAAGCAGCCGGAACAACGCCGCGAGTTCGCCAACGAGTTTGGCAAACTGGTGACCGAGAACCTCCGCAAAACCTTGAACAACTCCGAGCCGATCACGCGCATCAACGCCGCTCGGATTCTGGCGCAAGTCGGCAAGTCCGGTTACGACGGCACGATCGATGTGGCGGTCGAGATCTTGCGCAACCCGGAGCCTCGGCCGGCCAACGACGCGGTCAAGCTCTATGCGGCCCGCGCTGTGAAGGAATGGTACTGGGCCAAAGACACGTTGGGGGTCGAATCACTCCCCAAGGAGGCCAACGCCAAGGCCGTGTCCGCCCTGCTGGCCTACCTGGCGGAAAAAGCCAATCTCGCTAATGCCGCCCAGCTTTCCCCTGAGGAATTGGAAGGACAACGCTACGTCCGGCGCGAGGTCGTGCGCGCCTTGGCTCTGTCGCGCGCGCCCGGACTGATGCAAGATAATGGCCAGCTGGCCCAGACGGCCTATTGGCTGTTGCGGGTGGCCCGCGCCGACCGCCTCAATCCGCCCCCCAGTCTATCGGAGCGCGTCGAGGCCGCCATCGGTGTTTGTCAGCTCGATCCCAAACTACTCAAGGAAACCTACAGTACCGACTACGCGGCTTATCAGCTCGCCTGGTTCATCACGGACTTTGCCACCTACTGGAATAATCGGGCCGGCTTGCCCTCGGAGTTAGGCGCTCCCATCGCTTGGAAGGTCGAAGCCGCCCGCTTGGGGGTGGCCCTCGATCAGCTCCAACGAAATGTCGCCGGTTTGCCCACACAGGGAGTGGTCACCAATATTCTCTCCGAGTGCAAAAAAGAGCTGGACCTCATCGAAAAAGGGGATAACGCCAATCCCGATCGGCTGCGCCGGTTGCTCGTCGCGGAAGAGGAGCAAAATCGGCCCAGCAACAAGCGGGTTTATCAAAACGTGCCCGATTCCAGCATCCAGGCCGCCGCCAACACCGGCGCCGGCTTTTGAAACGGTATCCCGGCCGTGGCGCAGGGGAGTCAGTCAGAGGCCTCCGCCGCCGCCGTTCCCAAGTCAGCCAAGATTTGCGCCGCGCGGTTGGCGTCCTGCACGGTGTCGAAGGCGGCGAAACCGACGAACTTATCCTTCATGACCGCCATCGTCAACCCTTGGAAGCTAATGCCGGCCAAAGCCCATTGTTGAGTCAAGCGATGGGCCAGGCCGGTTTGATTATCCCCTTCCACGCGCAACACGACCGGATCATGGGTCTCGCTCAATCCCGCCGCCCGTGCCGCTCGGACTTGGGTGGGGCCTGTCACGGGCGCGACATACAGGATGCCCATGCCGGGTTTGTCGGGCGACCGGCGCGTGAAGATGAACTCCAAGTTGGCGTCCGCCTTAGCCAACAGCGCCAGCTTCTCCGCCACCCCGCCGGCCCGATCCAGCACCTCTCCCGCCCACACATGCACGCGGTCCAATTTGAATCCCATGATGCCGTTACCTCCCCTGGAAAAAGATTAGATTCTTACGATTATAAGGAAGAAACAGCGTTTGGCGAAAGTGGCGCGGTTCCGATTGGGCGTGAGAGCGCGCCTTCTAGGATATGAGCGGCAATACCATGACATTAACTTTGCTTCATCGCGCCACGGGCAACCCGGCTCACGGCCAGCAGTTCGGCCCCTATTGGATCGAAGCGCTGATTGGCGAGGCGGAGGAGGGGGCGGGCACCGTCTATCGCGTACGCATCGAACCCCAGCAGCGGACCAGCATCAGCTATCATCGCCTGGCCGAGGAATATTATTTCGTCTTGGCCGGACAGGGGGTGGCCATTCTCGACGGCCGGGAATATCCGCTACGCCCCGGCGACTTCCTGCGCCTGCCCCCTGGCACGGCGCACGGTTTCGTCACAGGCGCCGAGCCTTTGGAGCTGCTCGACATCCATACTCCCGGCTGCCGACCCAACCGCGACACCTATTTCGTCGATACCGTGCCAGACGGCTTTAGCGGTGGGTGAGGTTCCGCTTTTCCGCGCCAAACGCCTGGTGTTTGGATGGATCGGGGCGCGCGGAAGTCGGCAGGCGCGAAACGATGAATCTGCCCTCAGCCTGCAACGACATTTTTCAACGCCACAATGTCACCACCATTCCGGCAGGCTCTCCCTATTTGAATCATTGCTCTTTGTCTATGCTTCCTCCTCCTCTTCTAATTGGTCTTTGGGTTCAGCGAGGCGATATTGGGCTAGCTTTTTGCGAACGGTGGCGCGGTTGAGGCCCAGCCAGCGGGCGGCTTCCCAGCGATTGCCTTGCACGCACTGATAGACTTCGTCGATGAGCGGCGGCTCGACGCAGTGCAGCAGCTCGGCGTAGAGATTGGCCGGAATGCCATCGGGGCTGTCCTGAATTTGCCGAGCGACCCAGGCGCGGACGGCGGCGGCCAGCTCGTCGCGGACGTGGGCCGGGGGGCGGATGGCGGCGGAAGCGGGGAAGTGCTCCGGCAGCAACGGACTACCCCGGGCCACGATGGCCGCATGTTCCAGCGCGTTGCGCAGCTCGCGGACATTGCCGAGCCAGGGGAGCGCTTGCAGAAAGCGCAGCGTCTCCGGCAGCAGCGGTAAGGCGCGCGGCTCGAAGCGGCTCAGGAAATGCTCGGCCAAGGCGGGGATGTCTTCGGGACGTTCACGCAAGGGGGGTAGATGAATTTGAAAGACGTTGAGGCGGAAAAACAGATCGTGACGAAATTTTCCCTCGGCGACGCGTTGAGCCAAGTCCTGGTGCGTGGCCGACAAGATGCGGATGTTGTGTGTCAGGGATTGATGGCCACCAACGGGAATGACTTCGTTATGTTCCAAGACACGCAAGAGCTTGACCTGGACAGACAAGGGAATCTCCGCAATTTCATCGAGGAAGATGGTGCCGCCGTCCGCCAGGCTCAGCAAACCGGGTCGGCTCTGCGTGGCGCCGGTGAAGGCCCCTTTGACGTGGCCAAACAGCTCGCTCTCGACCAGGCTGGGATTGAGGGCGGCGACGTGAACCGGCAAAAAGGGACGGTGGCGGCGCGGGCTGTGGCGTTGGATGGCGCGGGCGACCAGCTCCTTGCCGGTGCCGCTCTCGCCGGTGATCAGCACGCAGGCGTCGCGCGGCGCCACCAGGGCAATGCGTTTGAAGACTACCTGCATCGCCGGACTGCGACCCATAATGTCATCGGCGCCGGCCAGCGCTTCGGCACGGGCGGCGGTTGGTCCCTGAAGCGATTTGCGTTTCAGCGCCCGACTCACCGCTTCCAGGGCCTGGCTGAGATCGAACGGCTTGGTCAGGTAGTCAAACGCTCCCTCTTCCACGGCGCGCACCGCCGTCGAAAGGTTGCCATAGGCAGTCATCACGATGATGGGGGCGTCATCCGTGAGGCGCCGCAACTCGGCCAAAGCGCTCAGGCCATCCAAGCCCGGCAAGCGCACGTCGAGCACGACGGTTTCGGGGCGCTGTTGGGCGGCCAGGCCAAAGGCCTCCTCTGCCGACACTGCCACCCGCACGCGATGCCCTTCGCGTGTCAGCGCTTTCCGCAAGGCCCAGCAGACGGCCTCTTCATCGTCAACGATCAGGATGTCGCTCACGGGGATTGATCCAAGTTAGCGCGCGCCGCTAAACAGTTTACTTATACATCGTTTGATTCATCGTACCAGAACTGAACACGTTGGGATCAACCATTACGTTGACACACGCAGCTTTGCCGCTGGCGCGGGCACGCTCCAGGGCGGCGCGGATGTCCTGGGGTTCGGTGACGTGTTCGCCGTAGCCGCCCATTGCCTCGACGATGCGGTCATAGCGCGTGGCGGCCAGCAGGTTGGCGATGTCGCCGCGTTCGCTACCGTACTTGGCGATTTGGCCGTAGCGAATCTGGTTCCAGGCGGCGTTGTTACCGACGACGCTGACCACCGGGAGGTTAAAACGCAAGGCGGTGTCAAACTCGAAGCCATTGAAGCCAAACGCCCCATCGCCGAACAGGATGAACGCTTCCTGGTGCGGCAGGGCGACCTTGGCGGCCAGGGCGAAGGGCATACCGACCCCCAACGTGCCGAGTGGGCCGGGGTCGAGCCAATGTCCAGGTTGGCGCGGCTGGATGACACTGGCGCTGATGGTCACGATGTCGCCGCCGTCGCCGATGAAAATGGTATCCTCGGTGAGAAAGTCGTTGATCTCCTTGGCCAAGCGCAGCGGGTGAATCGGCACAGCGGCGGAATTCAACAACGGCCAGTCTTTTTCCAGGGCTTTTTGCTCAGCGGCGCGGAGATGAGCGAGCCAAGTTTGACGGTGTCGCGGCGGCACCGTGCCGATAGCGGCGGCCAGTTGTCCCAGCACGGCGCCGGCGTCGCCGATGATGCCGATGTCCACGCCGCGATTGTGTCCTAATTCGCCATAATCGAGGTCAATTTGAATGATCTTGGCATCGGCTGCCAGGCGTTTGCCATAGCCCAGCCGAAAATCGAACGGCGTGCCGATGACCAAAATGACATCCGCTTGGGCCAGGGCCGCGCGCCGCGAGCGGACGAACAGCAGCGGATGCCCCGGCGGCAACGAACCCCGGGCCGCCCCATTGACATAAACTGGGACTTGCGCGGCGTCGGCGAATTGGCGCAATTCGGCGACTGCCCGGCAGTGCCAGATTTGACTCCCGGCCAGCACGGCGGGACGCTCGGCCCGCGCCAGCCAGCGTGCCGCTTCCTCGATCAACTTCACATCCCCATACACCTTGCCGGTGGAGCGATACCTACCCGGATCCACCACGGCGCTTTCCGGCACGACGGCGTCGAGCACGTCACGCGGCATCTCCAAGAACACGGGGCCAGGCCGGCCATTGTAAGCCTGACGGAAGGCCATGCCGATCAGCTCCGGAATACGTTCGGTGTGATAGACCGTGGCGGCGAACTTAGTGATCGGCTGCATCAAGGCCACATGATCCAATTCTTGCAGCGACCCCATGTGCGCCTGTTTCAAGGCCCCCTGACCACCAATGACCAGCATCGGCGTTTGCGCCCGCCAAGCGTTGGCCACGGCCGTCACGGTGTCGGTCGTACCGGGGCCAGCCGTCACCACCGCGACACCGGGTTTGCCGGTCAAGCGCGTCCAGGCATCGGCGGCATGGGCGGCGGCTTGCTCGTGGCGCACGTCGATGATGCGAATGCCGGCGGCGGTGCAACCGTCATAGATGTCAATAATATGACCACCACAGAGCGTGAAGATGGCCTCAATCCCCTCCCCCCGCAAGGCGCGGGCCACGAGATGGCCGCCGCTGATGGTTTGGGTGGATGGGGCGGGTTCACGTTTCGATGTCACAGTCATCCCAGCTCCTCATGATCATGGTTCGCGGCGGACGGCTGTCCCGCCGTTCGCGCCTGGTTTCGCAAGGCGGTTCAACAACTGCCATCCGTTCTCCTATTTTACGAAGACCGCGACTGCTTTACACGTTCCGATCTGCTAAGATTCCAACGAGGTTGTTCAGGCAAGGACATTGCCTCACTTGATCATCAGCACCTGATATAATCCACTAGCCGAGGGCGAAGGCGCTTCTAGCTCGGAACGAGAGCGGGCAAGCCATCCTCAGGACCTTCCCCATGCTCAACTGGTTGATCGATTTCTCATTGAAGCATCGTTTCTGGGTCATCGCCGTCGTGTGGGTCGGCGCGGGAGTGGGGTTGGTGTCGCTGCACCATCTCGATATGGACGCCTTTCCCGACACCACGCCGGTTCAGGTGCAGATCAACACCACCGCTCCCGCCTTGGGACCGGAAGAGGTGGAACAGCAAATCACCTTCCCTATCGAGCAGGTCATCAGCGGCCTTCCCCATCTGGAGCAGGTCCGCTCCATTTCCAAGTTCGGTTTGTCACAAGTCGTTGTCATCTTCGCGGACGGCACCGACATTTATTTCGCCCGGCAACTGTTGCATGAGCGGCTGGCGACCGTGGCGCTGCCGCCGGGGATCGAACGCCCCCAGCTCGGCCCCGTGTCCACCGGCTTGGGGGAGGTGTTGCATTACGTTGTCACCACCAAAGGCTACCGTCTCGCCCAGTTGCCCGAAGCGGAACGGAGCCAGAAATTGACCGAGCTGCGCACCCTGCACGATTGGGTCATCAAGCCGCAGCTACGCACGGTGCGCGGCACGGCGGAGATCAACAGCTGGGGGGGCTTCGAGAAGCAATATCAGGTCCGCATCGATCCGCAACGGCTGATCAAGCATGGCGTTACCTTCGCCGAAGTGACGGCAGCCCTGGCCAAGAACAACCGCAACGCCGGCGGGGGCAACATCCGCCACAACAGCCAAATGCTGCTCGTGCATGGCCTGGGGCGCACCGTCAACCTCGAACAAATTGGCAACATCGTCATCACCGCCCACGACGGGGTTCCCATCCACGTCCGCGACGTGGCGGAGGTGCAAGTCGGCCATGAGATTCGCCGGGGGGCCGTGACTGCCAATGGACAAGGAGAAGTGGTGTTAGGCTTGGGCTTCATGCTCATGGGGGAAAATAGCCACGTCGTCACCCGCGATTTGCAACGCAAGCTGGAGGAAATTCGGGCCTCCCTCCCCTCCGACGTGGACATCATCCTGGTCTATGATCGCACCGAATTGGTGGACCACGTCATGGACACGGTGCGCAAGAACCTGTTCGAGGGCGGCTTACTGGTCATCGCCGTCTTGTTTGCCTTCTTGGGCAACCTGCGAGCGGCGGCCATCGTGGCGCTGGCCATCCCCTTGTCCATGCTGTTCGCCTTCTCCGGCATGTTGCGCTTTGGCATCGCCGCCAGCCTGCTCAGCCTGGGAGCCATCGATTTCGGCATGATCGTCGATAGCTCCGTGGTCATGGTGGAAAACTGCGTGCGCCACCTGGGAGATGACAAAGGAATGTCTGCCCATCGGCTCGACGTGATCCGTCGGGCGGCGGTCGAAGTCCGCCAGCCGACTCTGTTCGGCGAATTGATCATCATGATCGTCTATTTGCCGATCCTGACGTTGGAAGGCATTGAAGGGAAACTATTTCGGCCCATGGCCCTGACGGTGATCTTCGCCCTGGCCGGTTCCATGATTCTGTCCCTGACGTTGATGCCGGTGCTGGCCAGTCTGTGGCTGCCGCGCCGGCTCCAGGAGCGCGAGCCGCTGTTGATGCGCGTGGCCCATCGCATCCATAGCCCCCTGTTACGGCTGTGCATGGAACATAAGGCGGTGGTGCTGGGGATTGCCGCCGCCGTGCTGGTGGTGGCCTTCGCTATGATCGCCCCGCATCTGGGGGCCGTGTTTGTCCCCAGGCTGTCGGAAGGGGCCATCGCCATCAATGTCATCCGCTTGCCCGGCACGGATCTGGAGGAATCCATCCGTCTCAACACGCGCATGGAGCAAATTTTACTCGACCGCTTTCCCGACGAGGCGCGCCACGTCTGGAGCCGGATCGGCACGGCGGAAATCGCCACCGATCCGATGGGGGTGGAGCTGACCGACCTGTTCATCAGCCTGAAACCGCGCGACCAATGGACGCGGGCCAGCACCCAGGCCGAGTTGGTCGAGCTGATGGAACGGGAGCTGCGTGCCATCCCCGGCCAGAAGTTGGCGTTTTCGCAGCCCATCGAGCTACGGCTCAACGAGATGATCTCCGGCAGCCGGCAGGATGTGGCGGTCAAGGTGTTCGGCGACGACTTTGCGGTACTGGCGGACAAGGCCCAGCAAATCGAGGAGATATTGCGCTCGATTCCCGGCAGCGCCGATGTCAATGTCGAGGCCGTCGGCGGCCAGCCGCTTTTGCAGGTACGCATCCAGCAAGACGCCATCGCCCGTCACGGCGTCGCCGCCGAGGAGGTGCTGAATCTCGTCGAGGCGATCGGCGGCACCACGGTCGGCGAAGTGGTCGAGGGGCAACTGCGCTTTCCGCTCGTCGTCCGTTTGCCGTCGGCGGCCAGTCACAGCCCGGACCGCATCGGCGCCCTGCTCGTATCCACTCCGGACGGCCAGCGTATCCCGCTGTCCCGGTTGGCGAATGTGCAAGTGGTATCCGGTCTGTCGACGATCAACCGCGAATGGGGACAGCGGCGCGTCACGATTTCTAGCAACGTCCGCGGCCGGGACATGGTCGGTTTCGTCGCCGAGGCCCAGCGCCGCATCGCCGACGAAGTGACGTTTCCCTCGGCCCGCTACCATGTGCGATGGGGGGGCCAGTTCGAGCATTACGAAAGCGCCCGCCAGAGGCTGACGATTGTCATTCCGGTGGCCGTGGCACTGATCTTCACGTTGTTGTTTCTCACCTATCACAATGTCATCGACGCCTTGCGCGTGCTCACCGGCGTGCCGCTCGGCTGGGTGGGGGGCATCTTCGCCCTGTGGCTGCGCGACATGCCGTTTTCCATCTCCGCCGCCATTGGTTTCATCGCCATGTCCGGCGTGGCGGTGCTCGATGACATGATACTCGTTTCCTACATCCGCCAACTGCGCCGCCGGGGTCTGGAACGCGACGAGGCGGTACGACTGGCGGCGGTGACGCGGTTGCGGCCCGTGCTGATGACAACCCTCGTGGCCAGCTTGGGCTTTTTGCCCATGGCCCTGAGCACCGGCATGGGAGCCGAGGTGCAGCGCCCCCTCGCCACCGTGGTCATCGGCGGCGTCATTAGTGCAATGCTTATGTCTTTGTTGGTCATACGGGTGCTCTATGTGGTGTTTGATGGGCTGGCCATCTTTTTGCTACGCCTGCTGCATCGTTGTTTCGGCTTACAGCCCGAACAACTGACCTGGCTGGTGGGGGATGTGCGTCAAGAGTCGGTGACGGAAGATCAGGGGGATTTCCCCAATCATGCCGTGCCGCCGGCGATTCCAGTTACTTCGATTGGAGGGAAAACATGATGCGGATGATGGCTCACTCCCTGACGGCTGCCATCGTTATGGGATCAGTTGTGTTAGTCGGCGTCAACGGCTGCGGTCAAGCGGATCGGACCGGGCCAGTGAACAAACCCATCGCCGGGGCCAAGCATCAGGTGCATGGCGAATGGTGGTGCGATGAGCATGGCATCCCGGAAGAAATATGCAGCATGTGCAGCGCCTCGTATGCCCGCCAGTGCCAGGCGAAAGGGGACTGGTGCGACGAACACAACCGGGCCAAGTCGCAGTGTTTCATCTGTGAGCCGAACTTGAAGGAGAAATTCGCCGTGATGTATCGGGACAAGTACGGCAAGGAGCCGCCGCCGATTCGGGAATGAACCGGGCCAAGGTCTCCTGATTACTCGCTGATGGGATGAGAAGGAAAACTAGCGAGCGGCGGACGTTAGCCCGCCGCTGTCCTGAACCTATTACTCCGGCATGGATGTTCGTCCCACGAACCTGGAACGACAGCCAAGCGGATTCATCGGTTCGTGTTCGAGTCCGCGTGCGCGAACTGATGAATCCGCTTGGCTGTCGTTCCAGGTTCATGGTTTCTGGGTACCGCGCCACGGCATGACGGCCTGCCGGGAACATATGTTCACAAACTGTTAGCGGCGGGGATCGATGCGGGCCAGATCGCGGTTGGCGGCGGGGGGAACGGGAACTTTCAGGAACAGCTCCACGAACTCCGGCTTGGCCACGCGCGGCAAGACACGCTGGAACCAGTTCCGGGCATCGTCGGGGCGGCCGTCGAACCACAGATGGTAGGCCACCAGAAACAGTAGCACCGGATCGTTGGGCTGGCTGTTCAGCGCAGCTTCAAGGCGACGCAAATGTTCCTGGTAATCAGCCTGATGGACGCCGTATAGCTCGCGGGGCCGAAAACGCTGCGTTGGCCAGTCGGGTTGCAGCCGCAAGCCGGCATGAATCGACGCGACCGCTTCTCGATACTTTCCCAAGGCGAACTCCGCCTCGGCCAACAGAAAATAGGACATGGCAATGGGATGATCTTGTTGTGTGGCCAGCCGAAAGAGGCGGGCGGCCCGGCCATACTCCTGATCGGCGAACGCCTGGCGTCCCTGATTGACAAGCTGGCGCATCTCCGCGTGGGGGTCAGTGGGCAGGGGCGGACGGGGAAAGATCGGATCATCGGGACGCGGCGCCGGCAACGGCGGCTCCGGCGGCGGAGGCGCGGGTTGGACGGCCCTGGCCCGCTCGTCGGGGTGAATCGGTCGAAATCCGCCAGCGGCCACCCCGGGCAGCGGCGCTTCCGGCGGCGGCTTGCGCGGCAGGATGACCAGCGGATCGGCGATGATCGGCTCTTCGCGGCGCGGTTCCGGCGGCGGGACAATGACGACCGGCGGCGGGACAATGACGACCGGCGGCGGGATGACCGTGACGGAGACGTTGGTGAACGATCCACCCCACCAACACGGCGCACAATATCCCCAACCCAAGGTGTTGAAGTAGAACGAAGCGGAAACCCTCGGCCCTCCCACCGCCACGCCGCCCCCCACCGCGACTGGCCGGCCACGCGGCGCAACAATCCCTGGTCCCTGCGCCCAGACGCTTGCCGCGCCGGCCGCCATCAATCCCAGCACCGCCAATTCCCCGATGCGCCCCATGCGAGTCCGTCCTTACCGTTACGCAGCGTGATAAGTCCACGAAGAAAGGCCGATCCTGCCGTGATTATCGACGATGCGGCGGCGTGGTGCAAGCAAGAAGGCGGGGAAAAACTGACTTGCTGACGTGTCCTTGCTTGCTCTCTCCCCTTCGCATTGTGGCGCTACCGCCGCGATTTTATAATCGACAAAGATACGACGTTTTTACCAGTAGCAATTGGCTTCGCGAAAAATTTCCACGCCCCATTCCAGCGCGTGACGACGGCGCCCAGATATTGCTTATCATATGACACAAAGGAGTAAGCGCCATGACAGCACCCAGCGTTCTATCCACGATAGCGGGGCGACATAAAATCGGCGGGCGGTGGCAGGAACCGACCGGGGCCACGTTCGAGAGCCGCAGTCCGGCGCGGCGGGCGGAAGTCATCGGCGTATTCCCCAAGGGGACGGTGGCCGAGGCCGAACAAGCGGCGGCGGCGGCGCGGTCGGCGTTCCCGGCTTGGCGGCGCACCAGCCGGATTTACCGGGCCGAGCTGTTCGATCATCTGGCCCAGCTCGTCAAGCGCGACACCGACGCCCTGGCCGAATTGATGGCCCGCGAGTGCGGAAAAGTCGTCACTGAATGTCGTGCTGAAGTCATCGAAGGCTTGCACATGATCCAGTACGTCTTCGGCACCGGGCGGATGCCGATGGGCGATGTACTGTCTTCGGAGATTCCCGATAAAGACGCCTACATGCGCCGTAAACCCTGGGGCGTGGCGGCGGTGATCACCCCCTGGAACTTTCCCTTCGCCGTCCCCTTGTGGATGCTGGGGCCGAGTCTGCTCGAAGGGAATACGGCCATCTTCAAGCCGTCGGAAGACACGCCGGCCATCGCTCAACGCCTGGTCGAGCTGTTCGAGGAAGCCGGTTTCCCGCCGGGGGTGGTCAACCTGGTGCATGGCGAGGCCGAGGCTGGCGAGGCCCTGGTGCGGCATCCGGGAGTCAATATCGTGCTGTTCACCGGCAGTTACGACGTGGGCCGGCGCATTCAGCAGCTGTCCGCCGATCACTACGACCGCATCGTCGCTTGCGAGATGGGGAGCAAGAGCGCCGTCATTGTCTGTGAGGATGCCCGCTTGGACCTGGCAGTGTCGTGCGGCATCATCAGCGGCTTTAAGACCAGCGGCCAGCGCTGCGTGTCGGCGGGGCGCATCCTGATCCATGAAAAAATCTTCGACCAATACGCCGACAAGTTCGTGGCCACGGCGAAACGGCTGCGCATCGGCGATCCGCTCGACGCCAGCCATTTCACCGGCCCACTCATCAATGAATTCGCCATCGACAAGGTGCAGCGCTACAACGAGCTGGCCGCCAAGGAAGGAGCCACGGTGCTGCTGCCCGGCGAACGCATGACGGATAATGATCACGCTCATGGCAATTATATGTCACCATTTGTCTATCGCATGGAGTACAAGCCGGGGGTACGGTGCATCCGTGAGGAAGTGTTCGGTCCGCACGTGGCCCTGATTCCGTTCCGTGACAACGAAGAGGCCGCCCGTATCTATAACGATACGGAATATGGCTTGTCGCTGGCCGTGATCACCGAGGATTTCCGAGCCATGCGCTACTTCCGCGACGAGTGCGAATATGGCATGGGCTATGTCAATCTGCCCTGCATCGGCGCCGAGGTCCACTTGCCCTTCGGCGGCGTGAAAAAGAGCGGCAACGGCCACCCCTCCGCCGCCGGTCTGATCGAAACCGTGACCCACAAAACCGCCTGGACCGTCAACCACGCCCTGGAAGTGAAAATGGCCCAGGGACTGACGACGGAGGTGTGAAGGGGGAGACGAGGTAAGCAAGTTGTCCAATGGTGCTGAGCAATGGAAGCATCCGCTATGGGGCGAAACCTAGCTGACTCTGACAACCGACCAGCTGTTCGAGGCCGACCCTCCCCTTGCCAGAGGTCCCACCGGCAATCGCTACCAAGGCATTGGTCGCGGCGCGTGATTAGGGGTGGGTGTGAATCGAATCCTTTCGAGACCAATCTTCATGCTTACGATTGCCACGTTGATTGATTTTCTGAAACAATTCGCGCCGCGGGAATTGGCGGCGGAGTGGGACAACGTCGGCTTGCTGCTCGGCGACGCCGGGGGGGAAGCGCGGCGGGTGATGACCTGTCTGACCGTGACCCCCGATAGCGCCGCCGAGGCGGTGGCGGAAAACGCGCACTTGATTATTAGCCATCATCCCATACTGTTCCACCCCACGCGGAAGCTGACGGCGGACACGGCGGAAGGACGGCTGCTGCTGGCGCTGGCGCGGGCAGGAGTGGCGGTCTATAGTCCACACACCGCCTTCGACAACTGCCAAGGAGGTATCAACGACATGCTGGCCCGGCGGCTGGAGCTGCGCGAGGTCGCCCCCTTACGCCGCGCCGCTGGACCGAGACAGTGCAAGATCGTCGTCTTTGTGCCCGATAGCGACTTGTCCCGCGTCTCCGACGCCCTCTTCCAAGCCGGCGCCGGCGTCATTGGCGACTACGGCGAGTGCAGCTTTCGCCTGCAAGGAACGGGCACGTTTTTTGGTTCGGACGAGACGAACCCGACGGTCGGCCAAAAGGGACGCCGGGAGGAAGTCAGTGAATGGCGATTGGAAGTCGTCTGCCCGGAGGAGCAAGTCGGGCGCGCGGTGGCGGCCATGCGTCAAGCCCATTCGTATGAGGAGCCGGCGTTTGACGTGTATCCGCTGCGACCGCTGCCGGCGAACGTGGGCGAAGGACGGGTGGGCTGCTTGCCGCACGCGCTGCCGCTCCAGGAATTGGCGCGCTCCGTGAAGGACAAACTGGCCGCCGCGACGGTCCAATACGCCGGTGATCCGCAACGCCTAGTCGCGCGGGTCGCCATCGCTTGCGGCGCGGGCGGCGACTTGCTGACAGCAGCTCGGCACAGTGGAGCGGAGGTGTTCCTAACCGGCGAGCTGCGTTTCCACGACATCCTGGCCGCCGAAGCCGCCGGACTCGCCGTGCTGTTGCCGGGTCACTACGCCACCGAGCGCTGCGGCGTCGAGGAGCTGGCGCATCTCTTGCGTCAACGCTGGCCAGAGCTACACGTCTGGGCCAGCCGCCGCGAACAAGAGCCGCTGCGAGAGGTGGTGGCGGGGTGAGGGGATCGGGTTGGGCCATGTTTTATCCTCTCATCCCCTCACCGCCTCATTCTCTCGCGCGCCGGACTCCGACTATTCCGGACGAAACGATGAATCCCAGAGCCAAACCCCATCACAGCGACACCGCATGGTACGTGTTCTCGCACGGGCAGCCGCGGGTGAGGTGCATGGTTCGTTCCGCCAAGACCTGGATCAGCGCCGCCACGGTTCGGCCTCGTTCGGCCTCGGGTTCGCGGTCGGTACCGTGGGCGCAGATGGAGCGCGGATAAGAGGTGTGGTTGCGCGTCAATTCTTGCAGCGTGTTCAATGTCAAGCTGTCGCCCCGCTGGCGCAGGAAGCGGCGCAGGGCGGCGTAGCGAGCCAACGAGCCACCGATGGAACCGGCCCGCAGGTACTCGTCATTCTTGAGCCAATCGGACAGGTAATGGTTGGTGTGGCCGATGGCGTTGCCGTCGGGATAAAAGACGGCATGGCGGCGGGCGGTTGTCTCCACGCTCAACAGGGTGCCATCCGCATCGCCGATCAGGAAGTGAGCGCCGCCGGCGCGGGGGGGCATCACCGCTGGCGTCAGAGCGTCGGCGAGCTGGTCTCCGGCGAGAATCTGGCGAACGACGACGCTGTGCAGCCGGCCTAGCCCCACGTCGCGCGGGCTGAGGTAGTTGATGTTGACGCCGAGGCCATGCTCGTTCAAGCCGGCAGCGCCGACGATGCCGGCGAACGTGAAGACCAATTGTCTCGGCCCCCGTGTTGGCCGGAGTCGTAACAGGGCTACGTAATCCTCATGAAACGCCGCCATGTCATACGTCTGGCCCAATAGAGTCAATCCCGTGTCGGCGGCGGCGGTCGCGGCGAAGGTAGTGCAACCCACGATGTTCTGGGTCATGGGCAGGTAACGAAAACTGTTGAGGTCGAGCAAGCTGTTCAAGAGAAAAACGCGCTCGAAGCTCACTCCCGCGCCGCGAGCGATGCCGCGCATCTCCTCGACCAGCTCCGGCGCCTCCCGTTCATTGGCCGCCACTTGTCCCGCCCAATACCCCCACATGGTTTCCTCGGTGAGCGGCATGGAGGCGTGGCGGAGGTAGAAATCGAGCAACCGCTCCGCGTAGGCGCGAATGCGCTCGCGCTCGGCTTCGCCATGCGCCGCGCCGATTTGCGCGGGTGTGCCGGAAAAGTCGTGAACGGGAATGGTGGGATGTGCTGTCGCCATGATCTCCTCGCGCGCGGTTGTCGATGGTCAAACTGCGGATCAAGACGGCAGGCAGTATAACATGGCGGACGGGCGGTATCCATTTTCCAACCTACCCTTTTTCCGCTCGGCGTGGACAATGGGGGGATTTTTTGTTGTTTTGCCGGGGGGTTCATTGGTTCGCGCGCGGGAACGCGCGCGAACCGAATGAATCTACCTCATCCTTTTTTTGATCCTGCAGGGAGTACCGAGAGGTCGCATGACCACGCCGATGATGCGGCAATATCAGGAGGCCAAACAGCGCCATCCCGATATGTTGCTGCTGTTCCGCATGGGGGATTTCTATGAATTGTTTTACGACGACGCCCAAATCGCCGCCCGCGTGCTCGGTTTGGCCTTGACCAGTCGAGACAAGACGGTGCCGATGGCCGGCTTTCCGCATCACGCCTTGGAAGGGCACCTGGGCAAATTGCTGCAAGCCGGTCATCGCGTGGCCGTCTGCGATCAGGTCGAAGACCCCGCTTTGGCCAAGGGGCTGGTCCGCCGCGAAGTCACCCGCGTCGTCACCCCCGGCACCCTGACCGAAGACGATTTGCTCGATCCCCGGCAAGCGAATCATCTGGTCGCGGTTTGGCCCAAAGGAGAGTCACTTGGCTTGGCCTGGGTGGAGTTGTCCACCGGCGACTTCCAGGCCGCCGATGTGAGCGAAGCCCGTTTCAGCGACGAGTTGGCCCGGTTGCGGCCGGCGGAATGTCTGTTTCCCGAAACGGAGGAAACCGCCTTGGTCGCGCTGCTGGGCCGAGTCGCGCCAGCGCCGACCTTGACCGCCCGGCCCGGCTGGACCTTCGACCCCGTGACCGCTCGTGAGGCCCTGCACCAGCATTTCGGCGTTCGCACGTTGAACGGTTTCGGCTTCAGCGACGACCAACCGTGCTTGCTGGCCGCTGGCGCCTTGTTGCTGTATTTGCAGGAAACGCTCAAGGCCAATCTGGCCCACATCCGCCAGCTGCGGCCTTATCATCAGGAACGCCATTTATTCCTCGATGAAGTGACGCGCCGTAGTCTAGAATTGACACGTGCCTTGCGCGACGGCAGCCGGGATGGCTCGCTGTTGGCCGCCATCGACCGGACGGTCACCGCGATGGGAGCGCGGTTGTTGCAGGAATGGCTCATCGCCCCCTTGGCCGACCGCGCCGCCATCACGGCGCGGCTGGATGCCGTGGCGGAATTGCTCGATGAAAGCCAGCTGCGCCGCGAGCTGCGCGGTTTGCTCGACGACGTGTTCGACCTGCAACGGCTGACGGCGCGGGTCAGCACCGGCCGAGCCACGCCGCGCGACTTGGGAGCGGTGGCCAAGACGTTACGCCTGCTGCCCCGTTTCAAGGCCCGCGTCACCGGCCGGCGCTCGGCCTTGCTGCGCGATCTCGAAAATCAGTTGGAATTGTGCCCCGATCTGCGACAAGCACTAGATAGCACCTTGGTCGATGATCCTCCCTTGAGCGCTCGTGAGGGAGGCTTGATCCGCCCCGGCTGCCATGCCCCGCTGGACGAGCTGCGTTCCATCGCCCGCGGCGGCAAGGAGTGGATCGCCCGCTTTCAGGCCGAGGAGATCGCCCGCACCGGCATTCCCAGCCTCAAGGTCGGCTTCAACAAAGTGTTTGGCTATTACATCGAAATTACTCACACCCATGCCACCAAGATTCCCGATGATTACCAGCGCAAGCAGACACTCAAGAATGCCGAGCGCTACATCACGCCGGAATTGAAGGAGTATGAGGAAAAAGTCCTGACCGCCGAGGAAAAAATCCAACAGTTGGAATATGAACTCTTCGCATCCCTGCGCGATCAGGTGGCCGCCGAGACGAACCGGCTGCTGCAAACCGCCGCGGTGTTGAGCACCCTCGACGTGCTAGCGGCGCTGGCGGAATTGGCCGACGCACGCGGCTACTGCCGGCCCGAACTGGACGACCGCCCCATCCTGGACATCCAAGCGGGGAAACACCCCGTCTTGGAACAGACGTTGCCGCCAGGGACGTTCGTGCCCAATGACATCCTGCTTGGCCCAGAGGACGGTTTCTTGTGGCTGATCACTGGCCCAAACATGTCGGGTAAAAGCACTTTCATCCGTCAGGTCGCCCTCATGACACTCCTCGCCCACATGGGCAGCTTCGTGCCAGCCCAGTCGGCGCGAATCGGGGTCACGGATCGGATATTCACGCGCGTTGGGGCCAGCGATGAGTTGAGCCGGGGGCAAAGCACGTTCATGGTGGAGATGACGGAGGCCGCCAACATTCTCAACAACGCCAGCCCGCGCAGCTTGGTCATCCTCGATGAGATTGGCCGGGGCACCAGCACCTACGATGGCGTGTCGCTGGCCTGGGCCATCACCGAACATTTGCACGATGCCGTCGGCTGCCGGGCGTTGTTCGCCACCCACTATCACGAGCTGGCTCAGCTGGCCGAGACGTTGCCGGGACTGCGCAATTACAACGTATTGGTCAGCGAGAACCGCGACGATGTGGTCTTTCTGCATCGCATCGCCGCCGGCAGCGCCGATAAAAGCTATGGCATCCACGTCGCCCGCTTGGCCGGGGTGCCGCCAGCGGTCCTGGAACGGGCTGAGGAAGTGTTGACCGAACTGGAAGCTCATCATCGCCTCGAAACCCGCTTCCGTCCCAGCCCTGCTCGCCGCAAACGTCGTGTCACTTCTGAACAACCGTCCTTGTTCGCTGACATGAACGAATAGCCCCTGAATTTCAGACATGGATGAAACGGCATTATCTCGGCAAAAAAGAATGTGGGCTGGATTGAAAATCCGACTCGGAACAGACCGGATTGGAAATCCAGCCCCCCTAAGGATCGTCTTTGCCGGCGTGCTACAATAATCCTATGTCACAACCAACGCTCACTTTGACCTTCGACGGTGGTACGCTGCTCCTCACCGGATCGGAACCGGAACTACTGTCGCGCTTACCCGGTTGTCAGTTCGACGCGCGCGCCGGCATGTATCGAGCCGAAGCGCGTTGTTACCGGGCCATCGTCGAATGGTTGCGCCGCGAGCAGGTCCCGTATCAAGACCAGGCCCGCGACTATCCGCTGACGGCGTGGTCCGTGCGCACCAGCCGCGATCCGTTTCCGCATCAACTGGAAGGACTGGAAACCTGGTGGAAAAAGGGGGCGCGCGGCGTCGTCGTACTGCCGACCGGGACAGGCAAGACCTACCTGGCCATCCTCGCCATTCAAAAGGTGGGCCGACCGAGCTTGGTCATCACGCCGACGATTGATTTGCTCAACCAATGGTACGCCGAGCTGTCGCTGGCTTTTGATACGCCCGTTGGCTTGTTGGGCGGGGGGAGTTATGACCTTCAGCCGTTGACCGTGGCCACGTATGATTCCGCCTACATCCACCTGGAACGCTGGGGACAACGCTTTGGCCTAGTGGTGTTTGATGAATGTCATCACTTGCCCGGCCCGTCGTACATGCAAGCCGCCATCGGCAGCCTGGCTCCGTTTCGCCTGGGGCTGACCGCGACCCCGGAACGCACTGACGGCCAACACGCGCTGCTGGCGGAGTTGATCGGCCCCATCGTCTATCGCCGGGAAATCAAGCAGCTGGCGGGCCAGTTCCTGGCGGATTACCGCATTGAACGGTTATACGTTGAGTTGTCACCCGAGGAGAAAGAACGCTATCGCTTGGCCCGCGAACAGTATCGCCAGTTCGTGGAATCGCGCCGCATCGCCATGGGTGGGGCGCACGGTTGGCAGCGATTCATTCAGGAGACGTGCCGATCCGCCGAGGGGCGGGCCGCCTTCCAGGCCTACCGTGAGCAAAAACGCCTGGCCCAAGCCGCCCCCGCCAAGCTGCACACGCTGGAACACCTCTTGGAACAGCACGCCCGCGACCGGGTACTGATCTTCACGTATGACAACGCCACCGTGTATCAAATCGCCCGCCGATTCCTGGTACCGGCCATTACTCATCAGACCAAGGCCAAGGAACGCCAGCAAATCTTGGCCCGTTTCCATGCGGGGGACTATCCGGTTATTGTCACTAGCCAAGTGTTGAACGAAGGGGTAGACGTGCCGGCGGCCAACATTGGCATCGTCTTGTCGGGCACCGGCAGCGTCCGCGAGCATGTGCAACGCCTGGGCCGGTTACTACGCAAGCATGGCGACAAGCAAGCCTTGCTCTACGAAGTCGTCACCCGCGACACCGCCGAGGAATTCACCAGCGACCGCCGCCGCCAACATCATGCCTATGAATGAAGGGAAAAAACAATAGGCGTATGGTTTCGGCGCACGGTGATTCATCGGTTCGCCCATGCGTTTCATCCCATGCGAGACAATTCATCCCTCATCGCCATCCGGGACGTGATGTCCGGCGGATTTCCAGGAGCAACAAAAAAAACCGGCGCATGACGATGTCATGCGCCGGTCTGGATTTTGGCCCGTCCGTCTCACCGTTTCCCCAGCCGAGCGTTGGCCGCTTGGGGAGTGGCGCGGCGCCATTCGATGAGGCCGCCGACGGTGTGGGCAGCGCTGGCCCAGGGATTGCGATAGGTGCCGTCGCACACCAGAAGCAGTTGTTGCAGCTCGCCGCGCGGCGAGTAAATCAGCAGGCCGCGCACCGTGCCTTCGGCCTCAATGACGCGGGTGCCGCCGCCGGTGTAAGGACGTTTGCCGGCCAATGCCCCTTCGATCCGCACTTCGACGCGGTCGGCGGTCGCTTGCGTGACCACGGCGTTGAGCTGGGCCTTGGTGGCGTCCTGGGCGCGTAGGGCGAACACCATATCGCCATCATCGGTCAAAGCGCGGACGAAGTGTCGGCTGGTCGTCTCGGGAATCTGGTAGCGCTCGCCGGTTTGCAGTCGCGGGGGCCGCAAGCCACGCATCTCGTCCTCACGGAGGAAGATGCTATCGAACATGGGGTGCTGGTTGGCCGGTAGGCCGCCGCGCAGGGTTCGCGCCGTCACCGCCAGCCGCGCGGAGCCATCGGCCCGCACTCCCAAACCGCGATCCGGATTCAACGTTACCGCCACGGGGCGGCGCCGCGGCAAGGGGCCGAGTTGGCGCAATCCTTTTTCGAGCCAAGCCAATAACTCGCCGGTGTCCTTGGAAGGACGCATTCCAGCCAACACCTTGCCATCGGCTGTCAACAGATAGACGCCAATGGGCCGATGCTTGTCCAGCCCCCATTGTTCGATCAACTGCCGTTGCACGTTGGCGGGGCTGCCCGGCAAGGGGCGGCCCCCCCGCGCCCGCAGATCAATGGCCACGGGCACGCAATAATCGCGAATCAGGCTGACCACCTGTTCGTTGGACAAAGGACCCGCACGGAGCCCGAATGCCGCTGCTCAGCAGCGCTCGAACGGGTCATCGTCCAAGGTCCAGACGAAAAGGGGGCGTTTTTCGCGCGTGGCCGTCGCTTGGGCTTCCACCAGCGAAGCCAGCCAGGGAACCTGCTGCCAGCGCAACTCGGCGGCGCTGGGCCGAATGGCGTTGGCCCGCTGCTCCAGCCCCTGCGGCGTCCAGTCAGCCGTCAAGCCCAGGGCAGTTAGCGCCAACGTGGTAATTGAGCTAATCCAGGCAATCCGTCGCGTCATGCGTGGCATCCTTGTTTCAGTCAATACCGGCGGCACCTTCTCGCGGAAGCGCGGAGCATGCCAACCTTTTGTCCAGAACAACGATAAGGAAAAGTGGGGCGATTCTACCCCCATGCGCCACAAAAGTCGAGACGAATTGGGCCAAAAAAGGGGACGCGACTCGATTTCGATGGTTATCAGAAAATACGAGTCGCGTCCCCTTTTTTGGCCCCGCCGCCCGCCCGCGCGGTTGGCAAGTGGGAGAAAAACTCGCTCCGCGACCACACGCCGATAGCATCTCCGCTGATTCGTCAGTAAGATAACAAGCGTTTCCGAACGCTGGTATCGCCACGCATTGATCATCCCACCACGAGGAGTCCGCCATGAGACGCTGCCCCGCTTTGTCGTTTTTGACTCTCCCGCTATTTGTCGTCGCCGTGCTGGGTACATGCTGGCAGGAGTTTGGCATAGCCTGGAGCCAAGAGGCGGGCGCGGCGCTGGCTTGGGCGCAGTGGCGGGGGCCGAGCGGCCAGGGATATTCCGATGATACCAAGGTGCCGCTAAGCTGGAGCGACACGGAAAACCTGCTGTGGAAAACCAAACTGCCGGGGCATGGCAACTCGTCGCCGATTGTGTGGGGAGACCGTATCTTTTTGACGGCGGCCAGCGACGGCGGCCAGCAACGCTATGTGCTGTGCGTCAGCGCACGCGACGGCAAGATTCTCTGGCAACGCACCGCCGCCCAGGATGTGCCGCTGGAACGCACGCATGGTTGGAACGGCTACGCTTCGGCGTCCTGCGCCGCCGACGGCGAGCGCGTGTACGCTTTCTTTGGCACGCCGGGCCTGTTTTGCTACGATTTCGACGGCAATCTCGTCTGGAAACACTACTTTGGCATCTGTACCACCAGCAACGGCTGGGGAAGCGGGGCGGCATCGCCGTTTCTGTTCGAGGACCTGGTGATTCAAAACTGCGACAACGACGGCCCCGAGGGACTTCCCCCCGGCGCCAAACCCGAAGAGGCCGCCCCGATGGCGGTGGTGGCGCTCGACAAGCTCACCGGCAAGGTCCGCTGGCAGACCCGGCGTGATCAAGGGAAGGGCTGGAGTACGCCGTTGCTGGTGCCGATGCCCAGCGGCCGGCTCGATTTGGTGCTGAATGGGCCGCACGGCGTCTGGGCGTATGACCCGCGCACCGGCCAGGAAATCTGGCATTGCGAACGCGGCAAGGGGGACGACAAGGCTCTGTTCGGCGAAGGAATGCCGCCATTCAATGACACCATGTTGTTCGTCAACTCTGGCCGGCCCGGCCCGATGCTGGCCGTTCGCCTGGGTGGAACGGGGAATGTGACCCGGTCGCACGTGGCCTGGGAAGTGTCGCGCAAGGGGAGCCGGGACGTGGCCTCTCCCATCTTGTGGCAAGACCTGCTCTATCTGGGGGACCGCTACGGCATGTTGTCCTGTTATGAGGCCAAGACCGGCAAGCAGCTGTTCAAGGAACGCTGCGGCTCCCGCCCTTTCTCGGCCTCGCCGGTGGCCGTGCAAGGACACTTGTTGTACCTGATGGAGGATGGCGTCACCTTCGTCGTGGAACCAAGCAAGGAATTCAAGATCGTCCGCCGCAACCGGCTGACCGACGGCAGCGAATTCCGCGCCTCTCCCGCCATCGTGGATGGCAAGCTGTACTTGCGCTCGCAGACGCACTTGTATTGCATTGGGGCAAAGGAGTGATTGATGAAATGATTCATGGATTCACGCGCGCTCGCGAACGTGAAGCGATGAATCCCCTCTGTTAGTCAACCGTGATCTTTCGAGGAATCGCACCATGCCGCCACGAGGCAAGTCAGACCCAGGGTTTGGGAGCGGGGGGCCGCGCTATCCGGGGACCTTTCTATTGGCCTTCCGCGAAGCCGCTCGCCAGCTCGGTTGGCAGGTGCGGCAAATCACCGGCCATCTCGCCGAGTGTCGGGACGCCGAGCAGGAGGAACGGGCCGTCGGCCTGGAGAACCTCTTTCGCCGCTTGCGCCGCGCGGACCGCAGCAACTGGCCGGCGCTGATCGTCGAGTTCCTGCGCTCGGCGGCGTCCATCGAAGTCGATGAGTTGTCATCGACGAACTTGAACGAGGTCTCCGAGCGGCTGCTGGCGCGCATCGGGCCACGCATGGAAGGCGCTGGGGCGGAGGCGCGGGTCTGGCACCAACCCTTAGGGGAGACCGGCTTGTTTGTCAATTTGGTCATCGACTTTGAGCAGGGCATGGCCTACGTCACGGAACAGATGGTGGAAGAATCCGGCCGCCCCGGCGCGGAGTGGCTGAACGTGGCCCTGGCCAACCTGCACGACCGCACGCCCCCGGATTGCTTTCACATGATCGATGAGGACATAGGGCTGCGCGCGTGCCTGATCCACGACGCCTATGATTCCTCGCGGGCGTTGATCCTCGACGAACTACTGCCGGAAGCTCAGTGGGGCTGCTTCGTGGCCGTGCCGGGGCGCGATCATCTGCTTATCTTGCCCGTGACAGCGGATAGCCTGGGGACCGTCCATCTACTCAAATTCCTGGCTCAAAAAGATTACCAGAACACCCCCTACGCCATCAGCGACCAGGTCTACTGGGTCCATGACAAAGACTGGCATCACTTTGGCATTGAGCTAGAGCAAGACAAAGCCACCGTCCAACCGCCGCCGGCCTTCGTGGAAATCTTGCCTGAGTTATTGCCCGAGGGGAAACTCGATCTGCTCGATGACACAGACGACAGCAAGCCGACGGATGAACCGAATTAACGAAACCTTTCGTCGCTCCTCCCCGTCCCTGCTGGAATTTCAGAAGTAGGTGGCCGTGATGAGCTGGGAAACATTGTGGCTGGGCTTGTTTCAGTTTCTCTTTCGCATGGCCTTGGCCGCGGTCGTGGTGTTGCTGGCCTGGTTGGTCGGCTTCCTGCTGCAACGGTTGGTGCATCGCCTGACACGCATCCAACACATCGACGCAGGCTTGACGGAATTTATCGGCAAGGCGGCCAAGTTCGGCATGTTGCTGTTGGGGGGCGTGGCGGCCTTGGGGACGCTCGGCGTCGATGTCACGGCCTTGGTAGCTGGGCTGGGGCTAGTCGGTTTCGCCTTGGGGTTCGCCCTCAAAGACATTATTTCCAACGCCCTGTCCGGAGTGCTGGTGCTGCTGCTCCGCCCGTTCCGCAAGGGGGACCGCATATCGGTCCTGGCCTTCTCCGGCGTCGTCGTGGACATCGACTTGCGCTACACGATCCTCGACGCCAACGGCGACACCATATACATCCCCAACGCCAACCTGTTCACGAATCCCGTCACCGTCCATCAACCTCCCAGCGCGGTCGTGGACCAAGCCAGCGCGGAACCACCATCACCCACTTCCGTGGAGGAACCAGGGGGCTGACGTTTCTCACGCTGCCGTTTCTCACCACTGGCTTTGGCCTGGCTCGGTTGCTCGCCCACCGCTTTGGGTGTCAGCCCTTCGTCTTGCAATCGCTGAGCCAGTTCCGTTCGCCTTTCCGGCGACCGGGCCGCCAGTAGGTCGTTAACCGACAGCCCCTCCAGCCGTGTCGGTCGGCGTCAAACAGCAGTATGCCGGTTGCTTGGGGCGCACGGATAACGGTCAGATCGCTGTCTGTGTCAACTGCCAGGCACCCAGCGGACATGCTTTGATCGACCGGCGGCTGTTTCTGCCCGAAGAATGGGCTCCCGCGAAGGGGGTGGCGGTTGCCGGCGCTGACGTTTCTTCATATCCCAAAAATAAGAGGGCTTTCCGCGTCGCCGATCCACGAGTCGGCAACGCGGAGCCAGCGCGAAACGATCCCCCCCGAGGCAATTCTCATGCTCGATGGTCCGGCGGTGGTGGCAGCCTTGAAAGCGTGCGGCATCACCCATGTAGTTTGGATTCCCGATAGCTACATCGGCACCTGGGAGACGGCGTTGCAAGCCGAGCCGGGCGTGCAACTGGTCCGCGTCTGCCGCGAAGGGGAGGCGTTCGCGGTGGCGGCGGGGCTGATGCTTGGTGGTCAACGGCCCATCGTCGCCATTCAGTGTACCGGCCTGTTTGAAGCTGGCGACGCCTTGCGCAACGTCATCCATGACATGAAGCTGCCGTTGTTTTTCATCGTCGGCTTGCGCAGTTACGAGGCGTTCCAGCAAGGAAAAACGAAAGACAACTGCCCCATCTTCGCCGAGCCGATCCTGCACGCCTGGCAAATTCCTTACACCATCCTGACCGGCAGCCACACGGCCAGTGACCTGGCCAACGCCTATCGCCAGGCGCAAGCCGAGCGGCGGGCCGGCGCCGTCTTCATCGCGGAGTGACGCCATGCCCATGTCGCATCAGCAGGCTTTGGAAGTTCTGGCCCAACAGCGCGGCCAACGCCTTGTCATCACGACGATGGGTTCGGTGGGCATCTGGCCGAAGCTGTCGGATACGCCGCTGGATTTCGCCTTCATGCCCTCCTCGATGGGACAGGGACCGGACCTGGGCTTGGGCCTGGCGCTGGCGCAACCGGAGCGCGGCGTCATCGTCGTCAACGGCGATGGTTGCATGTTGATGAACCTGGGCAGCCTCGTGACCATCGCTCAGCAGCCGGCCAATTTATTCTTGGTGATCATCGACAACGGCCTCTACGAAGTGACCGGCGGCCAACCCCACGCCGGCGCCGGCCACACCGACTTCGCCGGCCTGGCGCGCGCCGCTGGCATTCAGCGGGTTTACACGTTCGACACCCTCGACGCTTGGCGAACCGGCGCCGCCGAGGCGTTGAGCGACCCCGGCCCGGTGGTCATCTGGTTGCGCGTCGAAGGGAAACTCGGTCAAAAGACCCCTTCCCCACCTCGACCGATGAGCGAACAAATCGCCCGTCTTCAGCAAGCCTTGCAAATTCACTGAAGTTCTTCGTTGCAATCTTGGCCCAAGGACGGCATCATCGGAAGAGAACGGTTTTGTTCTCTTGGATTTATCATTTCACGCGGGATACCGGTAGCCCACGCGAAACGATGAATCCCCGAACCTCCATCCGCCATAGGAACCGCATCATGCCGATCCAACCCTATCGGATAGCTGTCTTGCTATTGTCCGTTTGTTTTCTCCTCAGCGCCTCTGGGCCGTTGAATGCCGCACAGCCCCAAAAGCGACCGCCGAATATCATCTTCGTGCTGGTCGATGACATGGGCTACGCCGACATCGGCTGCATGGGCTGCAAGGACATTCGCACGCCGCACATCGACCGGCTGGCGAAGGAAGGGGTGCGGTTCACGAACTTCTACGCCAACGCCCCGGTCTGCACGCCGACGCGGGCGGCCTTCATCACGGGGCGCTATCAACAGCGTGCCGGTCTGGAATGGGCCTTGGGGTTCACCGCCGAGCAGTATCGCCGGGTCGGCGACAAGTGGGTGCCGGAGCCGGACAAGCTGGCCCTGGGATTGCCCGCTGGCGAACGCACCATCGCCGACCTGCTGAAAGAAGCCGGTTACGGCACGGCGGCTTACGGCAAGTGGCACCTGGGCTTCCAACCGGAACACAACCCGACCAAGAGAGGTTTCGACGAATACTTCGGCAACCTGCTCGGTCACGCCGATTTCTACCGCTATGTCTATTTCGATGGCACTTATCAACTCTATGAGAACGACAAACCGGCCAAGGCCAAAGGGTATTTGACCGACCTGTACAACCAACGCGCCACCGATTTCATCAACCGCATGGGGCAGAAGCCCTTTTTCCTCTACGTGCCGCATCTGGCCGTGCATTTCCCTTTCCAGCCGCCTGGCCGACCCGATCCGCCAGTGACGATGGAGAACAAATTCGACGGCACCCGCCGCGACTACGCCGCCATGCTGGAGTGCATCGATGATGGCATTGGCATGATGTTGGCGGCTTTGGAAAAACAAGGGACGTTGGACAACACGCTATTCATCTTTTCCAGTGACAACGGCGGCGAACGGCTGTCGGACAACACGCCGCTGTTCAATCAAAAGACAACCTTGTGGGAAGGGGGCATCCGCGTCCCCTGCCTGATGCGTTGGCCGGCTCAGCTGCCGCAAGGGAAAGTCATCGATCAGCCGGCCATCACGATGGACCTGACAGCCACCATTTTGGCTGCCGCTGGCGTGTCGCTGCCCAAGGACCGCCCGCTCGACGGCATCGACCTGTTGCCGATTCTCACGGGGAAACAGCCGCCCGTCGAACGCACCTTCTGCTGGCGCGTGGATCGCCCCGGACGGAAGCAAAAAGCCATCCGGCATGGCGATTGGAAATTCATCCAAGATGACATGGTGGAATTGCTGTTCCATCTGCAAGAAGACATCGGCGAGCGCCACAACTTGGGTTATCAACATCCGGCCATCAAGGACAAGCTCAAGAAAATGCTGGCCGATTGGGAAGCCGACGTGGACCGCCAGCCGCCGGCGTTCGTGGTGAAGTGATCCTGATTTAGAATCCAACAGTTGGAGGAACCATATGTTTTCTCGATTTCTGGCTATTGCGGTCACACTGTCCATCCTCTGCCTGACCCGCCCGGCAACCGCCGAGGTGGATTTCGTCAAAGACATCAAGCCGGTCTTGGAGCAAAAATGTCTCCAATGCCACGGCGCGGAGAAGCCCAAGGTGGGGCTGCGGATGGACACCCGCGAAGGCGTCATCAAAGGGGGCAAGGGGGGCGCGATCGTCGTGGTCGGCAAGGCGGAGGAAAGCCTGTTGCTCGATGTCATTTCCTTGCCACAAAATGACTCGGGCCGGATGCCCCCCGAAGGAAAGCCGTTGACCAAGGAGCAAGTCGCCCAATTCCGCGCCTGGATCAACGAAGGGTTGAAGTGGCCCGATGGCTTGGTCCTCAAACCCGTGGGGGGAAGCACGGAAACGACCCAGACCAGCCACGACGCCGGCGTACCGATCACCGCCGCCGAGAAAGCCGCCGTGACCAAGGTGCAACAAGCCGGCGTCTTGGCGCTGCGTCTGGCCCAAAACACGAACTTGCTACGCATCGACTTCGCGCTGCGCGGCAAGGAGGTCAAGGATGAGGAATTGGCCCTGCTCAAGGACATGCCCAACCTGATCGAATTGAACCTGGCGGGAACGGACATCACCGACGCCAGCTTGGCTCACTTGAAAGACCTGCCCCGCTTGACCCGGTTGCAATTGCAAAAAACCAGCATCACCGACAAGGGTTTAGAACACCTCAAAGGATTACGGAGCTTGACATCGCTCAATCTGTTTGGCACGGAAGTAACCGACGAGGGCATCGAGCAGCTCAAAGACTTGAAAAACCTGAAACGGCTCTATCTTTGGCAAAGCAAAGTCACCGAGAACGCCGCCCAGAAGCTCACCGAAGCCATCCCCGGCTTGGTCGTCAACGTCGGCAAGGACATCGGCCCAGCCGGAGCGCAAGTGAAGAAGCCGGACAGTAGTGACAAGTGATAAACAGAGTCCCCGCGCGGAAACGAGAGAGCCGCGCTCTTGCCCGTCGGCATAGTTCTGTTCGACCATCTGCCGCCGCGGCTGGGTATAAGGCCTTCGCTGCGGCGGCAGCGATGCGCTGCCGGACGCTCCCACCTGTTCTTCCCGCCAAGCGTGTGTCTCTTCCAGGTCCCAAAGACTCTCGACTCCTGGAAACAGGGCACTTGGTTTCTCTCCCCTATCGTGGCAGTCCCGACCAATGCGCCAGTTAGTAATTTCCGTAGCCTGCGTTATAATACTTTCATCATGCTCGAAGGGATTTCCACCTTTTGTTTCGTGGCCAGCTATACGGTGGCCTTGGCGTTGGAGCTGGTCCAACTGGCTCGACCGGGGAAGGTGCCGCGCATCGTCGGCTTGATCTTCGGGGTGGCGGGGCTGCTCGCCCAAACGTTGTTCCTGGCTGACAAGGCCCCGTCACTTTCGACGCACTTCGGTTCGTTGTTGGTGCTGGCCTGGGTGTTGGCGGTGTTTTATCTGTATGGGGCCGTGCATCATCGCCAGCTGGCCTGGGGGGTGTTCGTCCTGCCGGTGGTGCTGGGGCTGATCGGTTTGGCATACTTGGATCAAAATTCGTTCACGCGCGGCTCGTGGCTGTCGTTCGTGGAGGAGCTGCGCGGCGATGGTTTCTGGAGCATCGTGCATGGCGCCGTGCTGCTGTTGGCGGCAGTGGGGGTGTGCGTCGGCTTCGTGGCCAGTGTCATGTACTTGATCCAGGCGCGGCGCTTGAAGGCCAAGGTGATGCCAGGCAAGGGGATACGCTTGCTCAGCTTGGAACGGCTGGAACAGATGATTCGCCGGGCTATCACTTGGTCGTTTCCATTGCTGACGGTGGGCGTGCTCGTTGGTGTCATCCTGATGATCCAACGCGCCCCAGAGTTGCGCGGCTGGACGGACCAACGCATCATCGGCACAGCCATTTTGTGGGTGGTATTTGCATTGTTGATGTACTTGCGGTACGGTTATCACCTGCGCGGCCGCCAGCTGGCTTTGCTGACCATCGTGACCTTCGCCCTGTTCGTGGCGACGTTGACATCGTCGCATCAGTTTTTGCGGTAGCGGTCAGCGACTGGTGACGCTCCCACGGAGTGTCCGCTAAACCGAATGGCGCAACACGCACGCATGGGCAACAATTTGGAACCTTTGCTGTTGGTGGTGGGGTGTGGCTTCCGCGACACGCCGGTCGAACTGCGCGAACGGTTGGCGTTCGATGGCAACAAGCTGGCTGGCGCGCTCGATGAGATCAGCGCCCGCTACGGCTGCGAGGCGGTCATCCTCAGTACCTGCAATCGGGTCGAGGTGTATCTGGCCCACCAGCGCGCGCCGAGCGCGCTCAACGCCGAGCTACTGGCCGAGTTTCTGGCCGAGGTTCATCATCTGCCGCTGGCGGAGCTGGAGCCGCGGCTGTATTTCCATTATCAAGCGGAGGCCGTGCATCACCTGTTCCGCGTGGCCGCCAGCCTCGACAGCATGATCGTCGGCGAGGGGCAAATCGCCGGTCAAGTCAAGCAAGCCTACGAGATCGCGCAGAGACAAGCGGCGGTCGGGCCGATCTTGCACGGCCTGTTTCAACATGCCCGCGTGGTGGCCAAGCGCGTCCGGGCCGAGACCGGCATCGCGCAGGGGAAAGTTTCTGTTTCGAGCGCGGCCGTCGAGTACGTGCGACAAGTCTTTGAGCATTTCGATGACAAGACAGTGCTAGTGATCGGCGCCGGCAAGATGGGGGAATTGACGTTGCGCCATCTCCGCCAGCTGCGACCATTGCGTATCCTGGTGGCGAATCGCAGCCCGGAGAAGGCGGAAGTGGTGGCGCGCGGCTGCGGCGGCACGGCTATCCCCTGGGACAAGCTCGACGACGCTATTGCCCAAGCGGACATCGTCTTGAGCACCACCGGCGCTTCCGAACCTGTCATCGATCAACGCCGCTACCAGGGCATTCTAGCGCGGCGGACCAAGGATGGGCCAGTAGTCATTCTGGACATTGCCGTGCCGCGCGACTTCGACTCGCGCATCCACGACGGCGACCAGACTTGCTTGTTCAACATCGACGACCTCAAGCGCATCCGCGACCGCACCTTGCAAGAACGCCTCCGTCATGTCCCCGCCGCCGAAGCCATCATCGCACAAGAACAAAAGCGCTTTCTCAGTGAATGGACGCGGCGCCGCAACGGCCCGATCATCGCCCGGCTGACGCGCGACTTCGAGACCAAACGCCAAGCCATCGTCAAGCAATTGCTGGACCGTCTGCGCGACCGCCTCGGCGACGACGAACGGGCGCTGATTGACGGCGCCTTTCGCTTGTATCAAAATCAATTGCTGCACGGCCCCATCTCCGCCCTGGCCGAGGAACCGACCGAAGGTAGCCAGCACACGCTGCTCGACGCCCTGTTGAAGCTGTTTCGGATTCACGAGTGAGCAGGGGCGGAGAGTTCCGGGAATTTATCGATGACCGCGGAATGGGGGAGAACGTGCCCGAAATGCTGAATCCACACAGCCCCGATAAATCCAAATCCAGGTGACCTTCGTCGAATAGATTAGGAAACATGAGCAAGCGCGTCGCCAGTGTGACTGACCCGCCCCCAATGGTTTCCGATGGAGCGATTCCTCCCGGTGATCTGTTGGTGCGCACGTTTCAGGAGCTGCGCGACGATTTGTTGAGCACTTTGTTCTTTCTGTTGGGACATACCGAGGACGTGCAGGACGTCGCCCAGGAAGTGTTCATGAAATGTTGGCGGGCCCGCGAGGGATTGGCGGGCATCCAAGATTTGCGCGCTTGGATTTTCCGCATCGGCTTGAACACGGCCAAGGACCTGCGCCGTAGCGCCTGGAAACGCCGCGCGCGACCGCTCCAGGGGGAACCGAATATGATCATGAGCCGTCACGCCCCACCGGCCGAGGAAGCGGAAAACCGAGAAGACTGCGAACGCTTGCGCCAGGCGATCCTGGCCCTGCGGCCCGAGGAACAGGAAGTGTTTCTGCTGCGTCAGAACGGCGACCTGACTTATGAGCAAATCGCCGAGATTCGCCATAGTCCCGTTGGCACCGTCAAGACGCAGATGCGCAGCGCCTTACAAAAGCTGCGGCAAGTGTTAGCCTAACATCCCACGAAGTTGATAGCGAGCGTGCCACGAGCACCGGCTCGCCGCCTATAGCGACGGAGATTGCCATGAACAGCTGCCAACAGTGCCAAGCCTTGTTGCTGGAACATCTGTACGGCCTCCTAGAAGGGGAAGAGCGTCAGACGCTGGAACAGCATTTGCTGGGCTGCCCCTCCTGCCAGGCGGCGCTCGAACAAGCCAAGGCTCAGCAACGCTTGCTGGCTCAGGCGGCCCGCGCGGAATTCCCCGAGGTGCGTTTCGAGGCCCCTGCCGACACGTTGCCCATGCCGGCGACGACGCGGCGCCCCACGCCGCGTTCGTGGCTCCGCTATGCCGTCGCCGCTTGTTTGCTGCTGACGTTGGGTACCGTCGGCGGATTGGCGGCGTGGTGGTATCAGGAAGGCCAGACGTACCAAAACCAGTACGCTAGAGCAGAAACCATGCTGGGCGATATTCAAGATGCGCAACGCGCGCTGAACGCCGCCCAAGACGCCAAAATCAACCAAGGACTCCAGCTGTGGCAGGAAACCGACCAAGCCATCGTCGCCGTGCAGGAAGAGTATCGCAAAAAGCTGGACGAGGCCGAGCGGACCGTCCGCTCCAAGCAGGTTTACATGCGGATCGACGCCCCAGAAACCTATCAGCCCGGCGCTCCCAACACCTACAAGGCCGAGGTGAAAAACCTGAATAACGACTACGTGCCGGCCAAGTTCAAGGCCCGCGTCCTCGACCAAACCGGCCAAGTCGTGTACGAGGAAAAAGACATCCAGACGCAAGGACAATACACCTTGTCGTTGCCCCCCAATTTGGAAGTCAAACCGGGGGCCGACCTCAAGCTGGAGATGGTCGCCTGGGCCGACAATGGCAAGCAAGTCGAGCTGGCCGAGAAGCTGACGTTGGCCAAGCCGATGTACGTCACGCACTTGACCACCGACAAGCCGATGTACCAACCGGGGGAAACAGTCTATTTCCGCTCGTTGACCTTGGACCGCTTCAGCCTGAAACCGGCTCCAGAAGATTTCCATTTAATCTTCACCGTCGCCGATCCGCTCGGCCAAGAAATCGCGCGCATGGATGGCGTCTCCCGGCTGATGAACGAACAGCGTCAGGAAATCAAAGGCCCGGACGGCCAACCAGTGCGCGGCATCGGCAGCGGCGCCTTCGAAATTCCGGTGGATTACTTGGGCGGGGAATACACGTTGACGGTGAGCGAGGCCAGCAGCCGCTTCTTGCCGCAACAGCGTAAGTTCCTCATTCAACACTATCAAAAACACAATCTGAACAAGACGCTGGAATTCGGTCGCAAGACTTATGGCCCAGGCGAGGAAGTAATCGCTTTCGGCAAGGTGACTCGTGCCGAAGGGGGCTTGGCCGTGGCCAACCGGCCCGTGACGGCGACCATCGACATCGACGGCCAGCGCTACGATCCGAACGGCCAGCCGGTGGCCGACCACCAAGGCCAGCTGCGCCTCCAAACCGACGCCGAGGGGAACGTGCGCGTAGCGTTTCGTTTGCCGGAACGCCTGGAACGGGGACAAGGCAGTTTGACGGTGGCCTTCCAAGATGGTGGCAACGTGGAGTCGATTGTTCGCCCCATCCCCATCGTGCTGCGCAAGCTGCTGATCGAGTTCTTCCCGGAAGGGGGCAAGCTGGTGGCGGGGGTTCCCAATCGGGTGTACTTCCAGGTACGCACGCCGCTGGGCAAGCCTGCCGATTTGACAGGCTATCTGGTCGATGGCCAAGGCCGCCAACTCGACACAGTCGCCCGGACACTCAATGATGAGGAGAATCCCGGCGTTAATCAGGGGATGGGCCTGTTTGAGTTCATTCCCCAAGCCGGGGAAAAGTACCAGCTGCGCATCGACACGCCATCAGGAATCGAAGGCGAACATTGGCTGCCGGATGTCGCCACCGACGGCGTGGTGATGAGCGTGCCATCAGGAGTGACCAGCGCCAAGGAGCCGATCCGCGTGCTGCTCCACAGCGCGGCCAAGGACCGCGACTTGCTGGTGGGAGTGTACTGCCGGGGCCGGCTGCTAGAACATCGCCGCGTTCACGCGCCCCAGATGAAGCCCACCGAGGTCGAGCTGAAACCCGCCGGCGACGTGGGGGGTGTGTACCGGATCACCGTGTTTGAGGACACCAGCGCTCCCGGCGCTGCCGGCGCCTTGGAGCCGATGGCCGAGCGCCTCGTTTATCGTCAACCCGCGAATCGGCTCAACATCGCCATCAAACCGGACAAGCCGCACTACACCCCTGGCGATCCGGTGAGGCTGAATCTGTCCAGCACCAACGAGAAAGGGCAGCCAGCGCCGGCCATCCTGCTAGTCGCGGTGGTGGACAAGAGCGTCGTGGTGATGGCCGACGAGAAGACGGCACGCAGTATGCCCACGCATTTCCTGTTGACTACCGAAGTGCGCCGTCCCGAGGATTTGGAGCACGCCGATTTCCTCGTGGGGGATCATCCGAAGGCCGCCCAAGCTCTCGACTTGCTGCTCGGCACGCAGGGCTGGCGCCGCTTCGCTGAACAAGACCCGCAACAGTTCAAGCAACAGCACCACGAGGAAGCGGAACGGCTGCTGGTGACGATTGGCCAGATGGCCCCCCATCCCACCCCCCAGCCGGCCGATGCCTACGAGCAGGCCCGCCGGAAAGTGGCCGAGGAATTTGAACCCAAAGTCCAGGAGCTGCAACAGCATCTGGCCGAAGTGGACACGCGCTTGCGGGAGCTGGAGGCGGATGATGACTTCGAGCAACGGAGCCTGGCATTGCAAGAGCAAGAACAACAAGCCAGTGCCGCCTTGCTGGCCGCCCGCCAAACGTTGCGCGAGTTTCAAGAGCGCGGCGCCAAGTATCGCGGCCAAGCCTTGCTGGCTGTTGGCGCGTTGTTGCTGTTCGTCAGCGTGGTCTGTCTGCTCATCGCCCTGACCCGTAGCTTGCAACGGGGCACGCCGTACTTGGCGACGGGGTTGGCTTCTCTTGGTCTGTCCGCCCTGGTTCTGCTGGGCACCTTTTTGTCTCTCCACTTGAGTGGGAACGCCTACCGCGAAGTGGCCATGATTTCTGAGATGACCAACAACAATCTGGAGGATCACCGCCACGGACTGGAGCTACATGAGGAACTAGGCTTACAAGTCATGCCGATGGCAGGGCCAGATGCGGATCCCGCCTTGCTGATGGATAATAATGGCATGGGGCGCGGTCAAGGTCAAGCGGACGCTGGCGCTGGCGAAGGGGGGGGCAAGGCGGAGAAGCGTGACGCGGGAGAAGTACGCAAGAATACCCAAGTGGATGGCAAGGGACAATTTGGCAAGGGCTTTGCCAACGATCCCTGGAGTGACAAAACCAGGGATGCGGCACCAATGGAAGAACAACGGCGCCGCGAGCTGCGAGCGGGCTTTTACCCCCAACAAGACGAACAGAAGGCGGGAATGGAAAAGTTGGACGGCTTGCGACTTGCCGATCGCGCCGCACTCCGCATGCGCCAGGCGCGAGCGGGGTATTGGGACGTGGGTAAGGCCCTAAAAGAACTCCAAGAAGCCAACAACGCTCGTCATCTGCTTCAGCGCAACCTACCCAACGCCCCCCCACCCAGCGCGGCCGCGGCGGCTTTGGCTGGCGTGCCTGCGGATGGCCGTATGCTGGAGAAAGAGCAAGCCGCGCTGGCCAAGCTGGCTCTGTCCAAGTTTTACGTGCGCCAGTACGCCCACCAGCACTTCTTCGGTGACGATCCCAAGGTCCGCCGGGATTTCACCGAGACCCTCTATTGGCATCCCGTGCTGGTGCTACCCGATGGCAAAAATCAGGTTTCTTTCGAGTTGTGCGATTCCTTGACCAGCTTTCAAGTGCTGGCGGTGGGACATACCATCGACGGCCGGCTGGGATCGGCCAACATCGTCCTGGAATCTCGCAAGCCGTTCACCGTTGATGCCAAGGTGCCGCTGGAAGTGACTGCCAACGACATCCTCGAAGTCCCCGTGACCATCGCCAACAACAGCGACGACCGGCGCCAGGCCAGCTTGACGTTTGAAACCCAGGGCTTGACCTTGCTCGCCAGCGTTCACGACAACCGCTTCCAACTGGAACCGCAACAGCGCGTGCGGCGCGTGTATCGCTTCCAACCGACCATCAGCGCCGGCGAGGCGGTGCTGACGCTGCGCGGCGTGAGTGAGCCATTCGCCACCGACGAAGTGCGGCGCGCGATGCGGGTGGTTCCCGAAGGCTTCCCGGTGGTGGCGTCCCAGAGCGACATTCTCGAAGGAGTGGCCGAGAATGGCATCGCCTTGCCGCCGGATTACGTCCAAGGAACACTGCAAGTGCGGGCCACGGTGTATCTCTCCACCTTGGCCGATCTGCAAAACGGCTTAGACGCGCTGCTCCGCGAGCCGCACGGTTGCTTCGAGCAAACCTCGACGAGCAATTACCCCAACCTGCTCATCCTCGATTACCTTCGGGAACACAAGCTGTCCAACCCGGAAGTGGAGAGTCGGGCCATGCGGCTGCTCGATCAGGGGTATCAAAAGCTAACGCAATTCGAGTGTAAGGTCCCGGCGCATCCGCAACAACGCCAAGGCTACGAATGGTTTGGTGGCAGCGCTCCGCCGCACGAGGCCCTGACCGCCTATGGCCTGTTGCAGTTCCGCGACATGGCCAAGGTCTATCAGGTCGATGAAGCCATGGTCGAACGCACCCAACAATACTTGCTCGCGCAACGGGACGGCCAAGGAGGCTTCCACCGCAACGCCCGCGCCATCGACTCCTTTGGCCGAGCGCCGGAACATGTCACCAACGCCTACATTGTCTGGGCGTTGACCGAAAGTGACAAGGACGCCGCCGACCCACTGGATGTCAGCAAGGAGTTGAACGCCGTCCTCGAACAGGCCAAGACGAACAAGGACCCGTACTTCATTGCCTTGGTCGCCAATAGTCTGCTCAACCGCGACCGCACCGACGATGCCTTGCCATTGCTGCGCCGGCTGGTCGCAGCGCAACAACCAGAAGGGTTGGTGGCCGGCGCTCAGACGAGCATCACCCGTTCCGGCGGCCGGGACCTGCAAATCGAGACCACCGCCTTGACCGTGCTGGCTTGGCTCAAATTCAATCGACCCGAATTCACCGAGCCGATTCAGTCCGCCGTGAAGTGGATCGGCCAGCAGCGCGGCGGCTACGGCGGCTACGGTTCGACGCAATCGACCATCCTAGCTCTCAAGGCGCTGCTCGCCGTGGCCCGCGACGGCCAGAAGAAGATCGAGGCCGGAGAGCTGACCTTGGCCGTCGGTGATCAAGTCATCGCCAAGATGGACGTGACACCCAACGCCAAGGATTCGTTGGTGCTGGAAGTGAAGGACCCGGAAAAATACCTCCAAGCAGGTCCCAACGACTTGCGCTTGACGATGACGAATCAGAAAGAGTCCTTCCCTTATACGCTGACTTGGTCCTATCACGCCCTCAAGCCGGCCAGCGCCGAGGCATGTCCAGTGCGTCTGACAACCCAGCTCAACCGCGCCCAGGCCGAGGAAGAGGAAACCGTGCGCCTGACGGTGACGGTGGCGAACGTCAGCGGTCAAGGCCAAGGCATGACGATGGCCATTGTCGGCTTACCCGCCGGTCTGGAACTGCCGCCCGACAAAAAGCAACTGCGCGACCATGTCACCTTGCGCGACGACGGCGCCACGCGCGGCTTGATCGACGCTTGGGAGCTGAATGGCCGCGAGCTGATTCTCTACTGGCGCGACTTGGCCCCCGACCAGAAAATCGAAGTGCCACTGGACCTGACCTGCCGCATCCCTGGCGTCTATCGCGGTCCCGCTAGCCGAGGGTATCTGTACTATAACGCTGATCTCAAACACTGGATCGAGCCGGTGACGGTGACGATCATGCCCAAGGGGAATTAAACGGTGAGGATATTGCCATGAAATGGTTGATCATTGGCTGCCTGTTGTCCCTGACGAGTGGCCTGGCTTTCGCTGATGCTCGTAACGGCGGGATGCCGCCGCCAGGGCCGAAAGAGTGGGGGCAACCAGCGGATGGTCTGGTGGCTGGCATCTGGATCGACCAGACCCAGTTCCAGGTGGGTCAACCCATCATCGTGCATTACCAGATCAAGAACGTCGGCCAGCAGAAACGAACGGTCTGGCACAGTGGTTTCTGGCCCAACCACCAGATCGTGGTCCAGGACGCCGCCGGCCAGGAAGTCGCCCGGACCCCGTTCGGACAACAAGGCCGCGCCGCCTTCGCCCCCGAAGGACCACGCGAAAAGAACGTCCCCGTCGAGCTGGCTCCCGGTCAAGTGGATCGCGCCTTGTCCAGCTACAACCTACGGCAATTGTTCGTCCTCGATAAACCGGGCAAGTACACCGTGCAATATCTATATCAAGAAGGCAAAACCCCAGTGTGGAGCAACGTCGTCCCCTTCGAGATCGTGGAATAAGGAACCGAGGCGGACTGGCCGCCACAACATCTTCTCAACGCACCCGCGCTTGAAAGCTCACCACGCCGCTATCGCCGGGAAGCAGCCGGCCGTTGATTTCCCAGCGCAAGATCACCGAGCCGGCCTCGTTGACCTGCGTGGTGAAGACGGCGGCGCGCGTTGAGCGAGCGCTGCCGGGGACGTATTCCAGCCGTCCCGTCAGGCTGTCCGAGACGGCGATGTCAGTGATGGGTTGGCCGCCGTGGTTGCTGTATTTCAGGTGAAACGTGACCACGTCGCCGACTTGGGCGGATTGCGCGTCGGCCCACTTGTACAACACCAGCGGCTTGTCGGGGGGCTTGGGCGCTTCATGGCAGCATATCGTCAATTCCTGCGTCGCCTCGGCAGATACGACCATGTCTAAGCCTTCCACTTGTCCCACGACTTGCGTGGTTTGAACCTTTTCGTCGATGCGCACTCCCAGACGCTTGCTCAATTCCTGGGCCAATTTGATCTGGCGAACTAGCAGATTG
>JBKBIP010000011.1:126017-134648 GCA_046297495.1 Gemmataceae bacterium
CTGGCGCAATTCCTTGGTACACAATGCGTGGGCGGGGCCAAGGTCCATCACGTAGGCTTCCAGCACGTCCAAAGTCTCGATGCGCCCCGGAACGCAACGGCTGATGTTGGCGCTGGGACGCAATCGACCGCGCACTGCTTCGAGCTGTTCGTTGCGCTGCGTGAGCAAGCTGGGGATGTTCTGATCGAGTAATTCCTGCCCCTGGATTTTTTCCTTGCGACTGACGATCACGACATTGTCATATCCGATGGGGACTACCTGTGTCCGCGCCGCCACGAAACGCGGGGCGCAGATACAGACCCGATTGGATTTGGCGACATGCTTGCGCCCCTTGCTGTCGGCGTACTCGGCCAAGGTGTCGGTGGGATTGAGGCCATACAGCTGCCCATCCAGTGTCAAGGCAGCGAACGGGGGGCAATCGCCGCCGTCATGGATCACTTCCCCTGTCACCCCCTTGGGCCCCCAGAACGGATCGACCAACGGCCAGCTGTACCAAGTCAGGCGCGGCGGCTGGGCCGCTGGTCCTAATACTTTCTCGCCGGGCAACAGAATGGTGCCGGGGAACGATTGCGCGGCCAACTCCTCGGCGCTGGCTCGCCGTTGTCCCAGACGCAGGATGAGCATGGGCCGGCCGATCGCTTGCGCTTCCTGGAAGACCTGGTCGGAGCGCTGCACGGTGACTTCAAGGGGCCGATCCTTGGACGTGGCATAAGCGGCGGCATGGTGCGGGTCCTCCAGGACATAGACCTTGGTGATGTACGCTCCCGCCAAGACTTGCGCGATGTCATCGGCATCCAGCACCACGTTGACGGGGAAATCCGAGGCTTTGCACTGGCACGGCAGCTTAAGGGTGCCAACGACTTCGAGCGTCGGGTACAAATCCACTTCCGGCCACCCCGGCAACTGTGTCAGCCGCACCGGATAGCAATAGCCCGGGCGCATGCCAACCTGGACCGGGACCGGGAAATCGCGGGGGCGAGTCGCTCCTTGATAAAACGTGACATGCACTCCCGGTCCCCCCACGAAGCGCACGTACAACAACGGCGAGGGAGCGCAGCTGGGAGGGGGCGGCAAACGGGGCGGAACGGGTTGGGCAGAGGCGGAATTCGCTCCCCCAAGGAGGAGTAAACCCAGCAACCCTATTCCCCTTAAAACGACGAGCGGAAACGGGAAACCAAGAAGTGATCGTTGGCGCATCGAAAGGTTTCCTTTGTCAAGACTCGGTTCGCGCTCACCCCGCCGTTGCCGCGCGCACCGAGTCATCCGAAGCAAAACGACAAAACACAACGAGCCGTGATCGTGCGCGGGACTGCGTGAACGGACACCCACACGATCACGGCTGACATACCATCATCCAACTACCATCACTTAGACTTCCAGACCGCTGGATCAAATATCCAGCGGCGTTTGGGCGTGAAGGTCTTGGTGGCCGGCTGCGGCGCGGTGCGGGGTTGGTTCGCCAGCTCCGCCGTCGTCGGCGCTGGTCCAGGCCCTGCTTGATGTTGGGCCGCCAGAGCGACATCTTCCTTCTGCTGGGCCGTGGGGAACCGTGATCTTTGCACGGCCGATACCAACGTGGCCTTTTGCTCCTGGTTGACGGTTGATCTCGTCGGTTCGTCGCTCGTCATGGGGGGCAGCATGGGGACTCCCGGCGGCGTCGAGTTGGCCGGCGCCGAACGCTCGGCATTCATGGCGATGGGACCATGAGGTTGGCCTCCGGCAGGGGGCATTTGCAGCGGCCTGTTGGGGGGCATCGGCATCCCCATCGGCCCTTGCGGTCCCATTGGCGGCATCGGCATCCCCATCGGCCCTTGCGGTCCCATTGGCGGCATCGGCATCCCCATCGGCCCTTGTGGTCCCATCGGCGGCATCGGCATCCCCATCGGCCCTTGTGGTCCCATTGGTGGATAAGGAGGCATCATGAGCTGGCCTGGCGCTGTCATGCTGGCCGGAATCCCGATAGCCTTCGGAGCATACGGGCTAGGCGCGTCCATCGGCGGCGTGTTCGGCGCTTCCAGGTCGATGTTCCCCAAGCGAATCACGACCAGAATCGAACCCCGACGGCACGCTTCCTTGATGGGGTCCACACCCGGTTCCAAACGGGAGGAGACCACTTCATCCGGCCCCGGTCCCGTGTACGCCAAATCCTGATATTGCGGATCGGGCAGATAGATCACCTTCACGACGTAGTTGCCGGAAGCGACCTGCTCAAAATCTTCCTCGGTGAAGAAGACCGGAACCGCGCTATGCGCGAGAAACGCCTCGGTCTTGGGATTGCCGGGGACGACTTCCAGCGTCGGGTACAGCTCGAGGCCCGGCCGATTGGGAATGGCGCTGAGCTTCAAACGATAAATGGCCGCCTGGATGAAGTTGTAGCGCGCCGGCGCTTCCAGCTGCATGCCGTTGAAGCCCTGCTTGCCGTCCGGCCCCGGAGCATACCAGGAAATTCTCATGCCGGGAGGACCGACAAAACGGACCTCGGTGCGCTTGGCCGGGAAAGCAGTCGGAGTATAGTCGGTGATGGCGCCCAGGGCGGCCACGGCTCCCGGCGGTCGCACTCCCCCGCCCCCCATCGGCAGACCCGGCGCGCCGGGCGGCGGCAGTCCGGGCGCGAACGGCACTCCCGGAGGAGCGATGGCGCCCGCTGGTAGAATCGTCCCCGGCAACGCACCGGTGAACTGTCCCGCACCGCCAGCGTGGACGACCAAGTTCGGATCGCCGGGTCGCTGCAACGCGGCAACCGGAGCAATGCCTCCGGGCGGCGCCAGATGCTGGATCATGTCCAGGGGAACGCTCTGAGCCAACATCGCCTTGGCAGCTTCTTCCCCCATCGACGAGGCCGAGTAGGGGGCCGCCATGGCGACCGGCTCGCCGCGCGGGCCTTGCACGCCAGGGATCGAGCGCGGGCGGTACGCGCCACCGCCGCCACCAGGCATGGGACCAGGCCCAGACCCGCCGCCATCCGAGGCCACGCAGCCCCCCACGGCGGCCAACAAGATCATCGCTCCCACTGTTCGTTTCATACCTTCCCCCTCCGGCACCCCACGACAGGCGAACGCCGCGCGTCAACCTGCCTCGCACTTTGGACAGGTGGGGTGGAGTGTGTTCGACTGGAGAACCTATGCCGGGCATGACCGAGTTGACCGGCCTGGACGATGGCGACCTGCGGGACCTCTGGGCGCCGATGTCCCCCTCGCGCCCACGGCGGCGACGCGGCCTCCGCCTTCGTCTTTTGCCTTTGGTCCACTGTGGATATACTCGGCGCGCGCGGCCTCGATTCTTTCGTCAAATCGGGAATTTTTTGCCTATGTCTCGTTACCGGACTTTCACCCTGCTTGGTCTGATCTTGGCGGCCCTCACCCTGCTCGGTCTGTGCGTGCAGCGCTGGCGATTGACGGCGCACCCCAGCGAGATGGGCACCGTCATTGCCGAGGAGCATCCCCGGGCCGAGCAAGCCCTGCGCCGCGCGCTGACCGCCCTGGAGCCGGCGCGTCTCCCCTGGCTGCGCCATGAAGTCCATCAATGCGTCCAAGCCAAGGGGTTGAACTTCACGGCCGAAGGCGCCTACGCGCGCGGGCCGGACTATCGCTTGCGCCTGGACCTGCGTGTGCGTTCCCACGGCACCAGCGCCAGGTTAGCGATGTGGTGCGACGGCCGTATCTTGTGGCGCGTGGATCAAGCTGGCTCCGCTCCCCCGGCGCTGGCCACAATGGAGCTGGTCCAACTGCGCGACACGCCGTCAGCCCCTTCCGGCCAGACGCCGCCGCCGGAGACGTTTTTCCATAGTCATCTGTACGCCGGCATCGTCCCCTTGTTACACGATTTGCGCCAGCAACTGGTGTTCATCGATTGTGAAGCCGATCAGTGGCAAGAGCGCGCCGTGTGGGCGTTGACCGGCATCTGGAAGACGCCCCCTTCCGAACCGGCCTGGCTAGGCTTCACGCCGCGCTGCTGCCGGCTGTTCCTGGATGAACAAACCTATTGGCCCTATCGCGTCGAATGGTGGGGACCCCTGACGCCCGCCACGGCGGACGTGTTGTTAATGTGGATGGAATTTCGTGATCCCGTCCCAGGTCGTCCCCTTCCCGATCACTTCTTCACCTACCACCCCGACGATTACGCCCTCACCGCACCCATTCCCCACCCCCCCTTGACTCCATGAAAGGCGCCCAGCGCCACGATGGGGAAACAGCTTGTCATCACGTTTAGAGTCCGTTTGAATATTTTTTCTGGCGAGCGGCGGGGTTGATCCCCGCCGTGAGGACGTCCGCCAGGGATCAACGCCGCCGCTCGCCGAGTTTTTCCTCAACTAATTTCCGAACAGCCGCTTATCTGACACATATGTTCACATATCCAGGAGCTAATGGTATAACAAAGTAATAAATAAACCGATCCCGTTCCCCTCTCTTCCTGCCATTTTGGCAGTTTCATCCTGTTTCATTGTTCCATTCTACCCCACCCCCCCTTCCCCCCCTTTCAACTTCAAACGTGGAATAAAATGATCCATCGCATATAAGAATTTTTTTTATTCCCCCTTACTATAAGGGAGGAGAAGCATCCGAAATCACCTTGTCGGCTAATTGTTTGATGCCATAGCAACGTCCAGCCAGTTCGACCAGCTCCGCGAAACCCCAGGTGCCGCGATCGGTCAGTCGTTCGGCCAGGCGCAGCGGCAAGGCGGATAGGCCGAGGTAGGCGCCGCTGATCGCCCCGGCCATGGCTGCCGTGGTGTCCACGTCGCCGCCGACGCCGATAGCCGTGCCAATGGTCTGCCAGTAATCATCGGGAGTGCGCAGAAACGCATACAAGCTCCACAAGACGCTGCCGGTGACAAAGGGGGAGATGCCATCCCGGCGGTCGAACAGCGTCGGCGTTTGGCCAGCCTGGCTGATGGGACCGGCGGCTTCCTCGGGGGGCAGTTTCAGCCAATCGACCAAGCGTTCCAGGTAGTCGGCCACGGAGGCATCGTGCGGCCTGGCCCAGGCGCTGAGCTGGTGCAAGAAGGCGGGCGGGTGGATGCGGCCGCCGGCCAGCGCCAAGGCCACCCCCCCGGCAATGGCCACCGCTCCCGCCGAGCACCGGCCGTCCTGATGCGTGATCCGTCCCTGGTCGTGGGCGGTCTGGCACAAGCGGTCCGGATCGTCGAAACAAATCAAGCCCACCGGCCCAGCGCGCATGGCGCTGCCGTTGCCAGCAGCGGGGGGTGGCGTGCCTGCCTGGTGCCACGGCACGCCCTGCCGCAGACGCTCGGCGGCCGCAGCCGTGATGCGCCCGCCCCCCACGATGCGCCCCTCGCCGAAGATGGCCGCGATGCGCGCGGCGTAGGCGCACGGCTCGAAGCCGCGCCGCTCCACGTAGCTTTGCACGAACTCGCGGGCCAGCTGGGAATCGTCGGAATACTGACCGAACCTCAGTGGGCCGCCCCCGCCTGGGGCCAGCGGATCGGTCCCCAAGGTGTCACGCACGTAGCGCCGGCACACGTCCCCGGATTGTCCTTCCACGACAAAACCCAGGGCATCACCCAGACACTGCCCAATCAGACAACCGCTGAACTGCTCCTCACGTACAGTCGCCATTGACGTTCCCCTTGGTTTGGCGTGGAATAATAGCTTCTTGGGAATGATGGTAACCGACAGCGGGACGATTCGACAATGCACACTTTAGCGGCACCAACGATGACATCGATAGATCAGCCCAACTGGCCGCGCCCGCCGGCGGGGTTGGCCGAGCCGCTGCGGCTGGGGAGTCTGGAATTGCCCACGCGCTTCTTAATGGCGCCGTTGGCTGGTTACACCAATCTTCCCTTTCGGCTGGCGGTGCGCGAGCTGGGCGGGGTTGGCTTGGCCACGACCGATTTGGTCAACGCCCGCGCCTTGGTCCGGGCCAGTCGCAAGACCCTGGAACTGATCGATACCTGCCCCGCTGACCGGCCGATGGCGGTGCAAATCTACGGCGCCGATCCAGTCGAGATGGCCGACGCCGCCCAATGGCTGGAGAATTACGGCGTCTCCAGCGTGGACATCAACATGGGCTGCCCCGTCCACAAGGTCACGCGCGGCGGCGGAGGATCGGCGTTAATGTGCTCCCCCACCAACACGGTCCGCTTGGTGGAGAAAGTCGCGGCGGCGGTGCGCATCCCGGTGACAGTGAAAATGCGGCTCGGTTGGGACGACAGCAGCTGGAGCGCCCCCTATTTCGCCCGCGCCTTCGAGCAGGTCGGCGTGGCGGCGGTGACTATTCATGGCCGCACCCGCGATCAGGGTTTCGGCGGCGACGTGCGCTTGGCGGGAATCGCCGCCGTGGTGGCGGCGGTCAAACGCCTGCCCATCATCGGCAACGGCGACGTCCGTGCCATCCACGACGCCGCCCGCATGTTCGACGCCACCGGCTGCGCCGCCATCGCCATTGGCCGAGGAGCGTTGCTCAATCCCTGGCTGTTCGCCCAGCTGCGGCACTGGCAAGACACAGGCGCCCCCAGCCCGCCCGCCAGCTATGACCAGCGCTTAACATTCATGGCCCGCCATTTTCATTTGCTGGTCGCCCAGCGCGGCGAGCGCTTCGCCTGTTTGACGTTCCGCAAGGTGGCCAACTGGTATTGCAAGGTGCTCAAGCCCGGCCGCGAATTGCAACAGCGCCTGATCCGCCTGGCCGCCGTCGCCGACTTTGACAACATGGTCCAGCAGCTCCGCGACCGCGGCCCGGCCAGCGCCTATGACGAGTCGCGGGATGTCTCCTTCGTCCGGGTGCCGAGCGGGCCGGTGGAGCGGTGGTGAAGGCTATGACGAGGAGAGGGCCTGTCAACTTGTCTTCAGAATTCGCGCCCCGAATCCAATTGGAAATGTTTTTAGGTTCTTCCGTTTTTCGGTATGATGGCGGCGATGGAGCATTTCGCGCCCGCTGGAGTCTTCGAGCGCGAAGCGATCCATCATCGGTATAGTTGATCTTCGCTGTCTTTCCATCAGGCGTGGAAAGTGCCCTCAACGGCGGCAGGGCGTCCCTTGGCGGACGTGCTCGATCAGCGCTTGCGTCACCCCCAGCGTCGTTTCCTGGGGCGCTTCGGCGGCGACGGGGAGATCGAAGGCGCGGACGGCGGCGCTGGTGAGCGAGCTGATGGTAACGAGATGAATGTCGCCGGCTTGAATGCGTGTTCGGCACACGTCATCGAGTGACTGGAGGAAGGCGCGGGCGATGTTGGAACTGGTCAGCGTCACGTAGTCGATTTCGCCGCGACGCAGGCAATCGAAGACCTCATTATGGGTATCAATGGCATCGACCTGGGAATAAACCGCTACTTGATCGACCGCAGCGACGGCGGAAAGCTCCTGGCGGAGCAAGTCGCGGCCCCGGTCGGCGCGCGCCAAGAGCACGCGCTGACCAGCGACCAGCGGTTTGAGCTCCTCGGCCAAGGCTTCGGAACGAAACGACCTCGGCATGACATCCGGTTCCAGGTGGTAGTCGCGCAGGGCGTCGGCGGTGGCGGGGCCGATGACCGCCAAGCGAACGCCCCCCAGCGCCCGCAGGTCCAGCCCTTGGCAGCGCAGCCGGCCCAAGAAGGCCTGGACGCCATTGGCGCTGGTGAAGACCAGCCATTGATAGTCGCGCAGCTGAGCCAAGGCGCGATCCACAGGCCCCCAAGCGGGCGCTTCCCGAATCGCGACCGCGGGCAGCAGGTACGGCACCGCTCCCAATACTTCCAGCCGGCGCAGCAGGTCCCCCGCCTGGTGGCGGGGCCGAGTCACCAAGACACGATGGCCAAACAGCGGCCGGCGTTCGAACCAAGCGAGTTTGCCGCGCAATTCCACCACCGAGCCAATGAGGATCAACGCCGGGGCCATGATCCCTTCGGCGAGCACGACGCGCGGCAGCTCGGCCAGCGTGGCCTCAACGGCGCGCTGGTCGCCGGTCGTTCCCCAATGCACGACGGCGGCCGGCGTGGTCGCCGGTTTGCCGTGCTGGATCAGCGTTTGCACGATAGGGCCGATCTGGGCGATCCCCATGTAGATGACCAGCGTGCCGGGAAAGCGGGCCAGGGCGGGCCAGTCGATGGCGCTTTGGGTTTTGTGCGGGTTTTCGTGGCCAGTGACGAAGGCGACGGCGCTGGCGTGTTCGCGATGGGTCAGCGGAATGCCGGCGAAGGCGGACACCCCCAGCGCCGCCGTCACGCCGGGCACCACTTCGTAAGGAATGCCGGCCTCACGCAGGGCCTCCGCTTCCTCGCCGCCGCGACCGAACAGAAAGGGGTCTCCCCCTTTGAGCCGGACGACGCGCAATCCTTGCCGGGCCATCTCGATCAAGGTCCGGTGGATGTGCGGATAGCGTTCGGGATGCCGGCCGGGCAGCTCGGTCACGCACAGACGCCGCGCCGTCGGCGGCAGGTGCTCTAGCAATTGCACTGGCACCAACTTGTCATACAACACGAAATCTGCCTGGCGCAAGCACTCAATGGCTCGCAGCGTCAACAGGCCGGGATTACCAGGGCCGGCCCCCACCAGAAAGACACGCGGGGAGGAATCGGTCATTTTGGCGCTTTCAGCGAGCGGCGGGGGGGGGGCCCCCCCCCCAGAAAAAAAAGAAGGGGACACACCCCCCCCCCCCCAAGCTTTCCCCCGGAGCCCTTTTCCCAAAACCGCC
>JBKBIP010000011.1:134658-156409 GCA_046297495.1 Gemmataceae bacterium
TGGTTTTTTCTTTTTTCGCTCGACGTTTGGTTGTTAATCCCCCCCCCCCCAGCAGCACCCCCCTCCCCCCCCCCCCCCCCCCCCTCGCCAGGTTTTCCCTCGGAATCATTTGTCAAACAATTGCTAAGTTTAATCGTACGCGCTTTCTGGCCCAATAGGAGTTGCCCGCTAACCGCTGACCGCCGCAAGCTACACTTCCACCATTTCCTCCGATTCCGGCACGTCCGTGTCCCACTGCGACTTGGGCATGACTTTACACAGCCAGATGCCCAGCTCGTACAAGCCACACAAGGGAATCCATAAGAAGACGAGCGTGATGGCGTCGGGGGGCGTGAGCATGGCCGAGGTGATGGCCATTACGAACCAGCACAACCGGCGCTGGTTCTGATAGATTTCGATGGACAGGATGCCCAGCCGTTCGAGGAAGAACATGAACAACGGCAGCTGAAAGGCCACGCCGAAGATCAGCGGCAACATCAAGGCAAAGCCGAGCCATTCATTCAAGCGCAAGTCTGGCTCCAGGCCGATCCATTTGTTGAACCACAACAGGTATTCCACGGCACGCGGGATGACGATGAACCAGGCGAAGAAGACCCCGATCAGAAATAGGATGAGACTGAACGGCATGTAAAAGTGAACCAGCTTTTTCTCATGCGGATACAAACCGGCGGCCACGAACGACCACAGCTGCCAAAATACCCAGGGGCTGGAAATCACGATGCCGCAGACGATGCACACCTTGAAATACACGACGAAGGCTTCCGTGACGTTCAGGGTTTTCAAGCTGCCCGGTCGCGGTCCCACCATGCGCTGGGCCTTGTACACCAAAGCGGAGAATTCGACCGGGTTTTGATAACTCACCCATAAGGACACCAAGTCCTGGGCTTGAACCAGCGTGTGGGGAACATCCTTGTATTCTTCCTCATCCGCCGCGGTGACCGGACGCGGGAATTTTTCCTGTAATTCCTGGTTGGGCATGCCGCGCAGAAACGCTTCGAGCTGGGGCCGCACAAACACGAGCTGCGTGAAACCGGTCGGCTGGTTGTATTCGACCTGCCGGGGGTCTTCGCGCAGCTCCTTCATGACTTCGGCGACCCGATCGTCGTAGAACCGGTTTAGCTCATTCTCCACGGGCCTGGCGATTTGGATCAGCACATATTTGCCGATGAAGAAGCTGAGGACCAAACCAATCAGAAAGCCAAAGAGCGCGCGCCATAAATGAATGCGCAGCTCCTCGATGTGATCGCCGAAGGACATGCGTGTATCCGCGAACATGTCCTCGGAATAGTCGTTGTTGCGGTTTACCATCGTTGCGTTTGTTCACGAAGGTCGGTTGGTTGGTATGGGTCGGGAAAGTCGCGCCGGGCGCCCTTCGCAAGTCGTGGTATTATCCTATCAATCCCGCCGCCAAGTCTCAAGTTGGCTGGGTCTCGTTCCCCCCCAAGTGTCCCACGACAAATCACGCCAGCCACGCCGACTTTGCGGCCTCTTCCCGGAGAATTTGGGGGAATCCGCCCAATTTCGGCTTGCCTTCCGCGCCGGTGCGCTTCAAGGTTCCTAATATAGAGAAGGACACCCGACCGCTCCGGTCTGGTTCGCCCCTCTGGGAAGGAATAGTAGAGATGCGACGACTGGTGGTATTCCTAGCTCTGATGATGACGGCTTGCAACGGCAATCTCGTGGGGCCGTTCTCCCACCGCAAGCCCGCGCGCGTGGATGATCCGTTGCTGACCATGAGTGAACAGCAAGCCCGCACCCGCGACCGGCTGGCTCTGCCGGATGAGACCACCGTGAACCTCACCAATGTGGCGCCGCGGACGTACACGGATCGCCCCGGTCCGAATGGGATTTAGTGGCGCCACGGGAGTATCCCGCCATGCCGCGACGATGGACTGAGCGTGGGCCGATGCTGTTGGCCGTTGGCTGGGCGCTGCTGCTGACCCCAGAAAGCCCCGCCATCAAGAACCGCCCCCCGCGCGAAGCGCGCGCTGTTCCCGCCGCCGTGCTCATCACCGCCACGAATACGACCACACGGAAAACCAGCCCGTGTAGCGGCGTGTGGATCGCCCCCCGCGCCGTGTTGACGGCGGCGCATTGCGTGGCTGGCTTCGACAGCTGGCAGGTGACCGCCCCCTACGCCCAAAACGGCCGCCTGCACGCCACGTCGCGCAACGCCCTGGCGCATCCACAATTCAAGCTCGGCCATTTTGAGTATGATTTGGCCGTGATTATTCTGGATGAACCGCTCGACCTCGGCTTCGAGCCGCCCCGGTTGCGTGCGGGGGCGTTGCATCCCATCGAAACGCCGCTGATCGTGGTGGGACGGGTAGCCAACGGCATGAGCGCGCAGGATCAACTCTATGAAGCCAGCGTTACCTTGGTGGCGTTTCCCGGCAACGTCAACGTCTATGGCGGCCACCCCCAAGTCACGGAACCGGGGGATTCCGGCGGCCCCGTCGTCGTCGCCCGCCAGCAAAAGGAACTCGCCGCCCTCATCAGCGGTTACATCCCCTTCAGCCGCGCCAACGTCCCCACCGATCTCCTCGTTCCCATCGACCGCCTTAAACGAGCATGGATTTTGCAGCAAGTGCCAAAGGAGTAAGGGAGACAGACAGATATTTTCATCGGGACCGTCGCCGCGGTTATTCCTTCTGGGGATTCATCGTTTCGCGCTCGCCGCCGAGGACCTGCAACACCCGCTGGACGGTCTCGACTTCCACAGGGGTCAGCTTATTGTCTTTTATGAGCTGTTCCAGCTGGGGGGCGGCGCTGGTCAAGCGCATGGCTTCGATGGCGCGTAGGGCCTCCAAGCGGAGATCGGCGTCTGGTCCTTCCAGGATCGCCAAGGTCCATGTTTTAGCCTTGTCATTTTGCGTCGGTCCCTGGGCGGCCATGACTCGCAAGGCATTCACCTTCACCTCGAACGCTTCGTTGCCATTTTTCAGCAGGTAATCGAGCAAGGGGTCCAAATTCATCGGCGGATCGAGCACGTAGTTGTAATAGGAGCGCACCAGGGCCGCGCGTTGCCGGATGCTCAGGTGCGGGTACTGCAACAAGCGTGGCACCAGCGCCGTCGCGGGCCGCGCACGCATGGCGAGCACGGCGTGCAGCACTTTTTCCCGGCTGGCGTCCTCGCCGGATTCAGCCAGCTCGATCAGCTCTTGCAGTCCTTCGGCGCCCGTCCGTTCAATGGCGCGGATCCAACCATCGGTCAAATAGCCATCTTCCCCGTCATCGAACTTGTAAGTATTCACCAGAATGGCGCCCGCTCCCGGGGCGTTGATGCGGCCAATGGCCAAGGCGATGGCGCGGCGCACCGCCGGCAGCGGCTCGTTGAGCACCCGCACCAGGGCTTCTTGGGTGCCGCGCTCCGCTGGGGGAGTATTCAAACCGATGGCTTCGGCGGCCAAGCGGCGGATGTCGTCATCGGCGTCGGTCAGCAGCACGATGCAAACATCGCGGACATCGGGATGCCACAACTGGCGCAGTGCGCCCAGGGCGGCGATGCGGGCGGGCCGCGGTTGTTCCGGGTCGGCCACCAACACCAGCAACGCTTCTCGCGCCGCGGCGCCGCGCCGCACCAGCTCGCGCTGCGCCCGCAGCCGGTCGCCGTGATCGGCGCTGGCCAGGGACAAAATCAGGTCATCCTCGGACAGCTTGGCGAAGCGCGCCCAGCTGTCCAGCCCCCGCGGGGCGATGCCGGAATGGTCCTTCGTCCCTTGCCAGCTGAGGCGGTAAATTCGGCCATGCTTGCCGTCGCCGCCAAGGTGGCCGGGCTTGGGCAGGTCGCCGCGCCAGTCGCAGACGTACATCGCGCCATCCGGCCCGACCGTCATTTGACAAGGCCGGAACAACGGATCATCGCCGCGCAGCAGCTCGAATTCCTCGGCCACCTGGAAAGTCGCGCCAGCGGGAACGACGCGATACCCCCGGATGAGCTGGCGGAGCGCATCGGGATAGTAGAGCAAACCGCGCAGGTGTTCGGGGAAGCGCGTCTCGTTGTAAATCAGCAGCCCCGCCGGAGCGCCCCGCCCCGTGACATGCATGGGAGCCAGCTTGCCGGGCAGTTCACCCCGCAACGCCGCCCGCGCCGGGTCGGGCTGCCCCGCGTGTGCCCCGCCGCCGCTCCGCCAGCCGAAATCCCCCTCTTCGACAACGTGCAACAGCCGGCACCCCGCGAATCGTTCCAGCGCGGCATAGTCGTTGTCGGCATGGAACATATTCCCGGCGGCGTCGAACGCCACATCCCGATAGGGGTTGACGAAGCCAATGGCGAAGACGTGCAACTTACTGCCATCGGGGAGACAGCGGAAAACGGCGCCGCTGCGCAACACGGTGGCCCGGCTGCCATCGGACCCCTCGGCGTAATGGTCGCCGGCGCCAGCAGTGAGATACAACCAACCGTCGTTGCCCAACGTCAGGCCGGATACTTGGTAATGGCCAAAACCACCAAAACCGTGCGCGACGACCTCTTCGACCTCATACCCCCCTCCGGGCCGACTTTGCTTGTAGCGGCGCACGCTACCCCCCCCCGTGAGGTACAGCCAGCCCTCATGCGCGAGGATGCTGGACGGCGTTTCCGTTTCCAGAATGATCTCGCTTTTGTCATATCGGCCGTCGCCGTTGGTGTCGCGCAGCGCTTTGACGACATCTTTCGTCTGCTTCTTAAGGACGACGAATTGCCGCTGGCTGCCGTCCTTGTAGGTGATCGTCTGTTTCACTGCCGCCGCTGGCTCGGCGGCAGGCCGCCATTCGAGCACATACAACGTGCCATCGTCGCCGAAGGTCATGCCCACCGGATTGACCACGACGGGTTCCTCGGCCACGATCTCGACCTTCACCCCTTCTGGCGTGGCATACCCTTTCAAGCGCGGATCGAAGTCGCCTTGATCGATGATCCGCGACGACTTGAGCGCCGGTTGGGCGGCGGCCGGCTTCGACACGTCGCCGACTTCCACCTCCGCCGCCGTCCCCCAAACCGCTAATCCCAACCACGCCCCCACTGCCAAAGTATAGCGTTTCACGCGTGCATCTCCGAACAATCCCAGCACCTGCTCCGGCCCTCACGACCGCCGGAGCCACTCTGGGAGTTAGACATGATTGCCGGGCCAACCGTTCCAGCATAATGCAAAAATACGTGCGCGGGGAGAAAAAACGCAAAAAAAGGGGACGCGACTCGTATTTGCTTGACGGAGAGCGGATCGTGGCGTCATCTGACAACCAGCGAATACGAGTCGCGTCCCCTTTTATTCCCTCGTTTCTCCTTCCTGGCGGGGGATGATCCAGCGGAGGAGCTGCAGGAGGATGAAGACGGCCAGGACCGGAACGATGAACCAGCCGACCCAGGGCATCCAGGCGGCTATCAGGAGTAACAGCAACATGGCCCAGATCAAGCCGCAGCCCACCAGGGTCATCGTCCCCTTGAAGTGGGTGGCCTCGGTGGCGTCGGGATATTCCAGGGCGTAGGCTCGGCGACGTTCGATGCCCCGCCGCGCGGCGTCGTCCAGCTCCAGGCAGCGGATTTCCTCGTGCCAGGTGGGTAGGCGTTGGCCAGCGAAGGTCACATCCGGTTTGCGGCGTTGCAGGGCCGCCTCGATCAGCTCCACCATACGGGGCCAGGGCTGCCATTCGGACCACATCTCCTCGATGAATTTGCCATCATGGCGCCAAGTCAGCGTCGCAGCTTTGGGCCAGCCGTCGGCGAACACCAGCTCGGCCCGACTTTGATTCCCTTGGACCATCAGCCGCCAGCGCGATTCGTACTGATTCGGCAACAAGCGTGCTTGCCACAAGCAACCGTTCTCGAAGCGGCCAGCGAGCAGGATGGGGGCCTCGGCGTCCACCTCCTCAGCGGCGGCGAAGGCGGAGACTTCGGCAATCGATCCGCCAACCTGGTGCAGCACCGACCAGCCAGGGAAACCGGGCTTGGGATTGCCCAGCTCGGCATCGAGCAGAATGATGGCCGGCGAGTGGATTTCCAGCTCGATCAGACGCGGGACGCCCAAGGGGCTGTCCGGCTGCTGTGTCAGCTCCGCCAGACGCAGCACGCCGGGATGCAACATGTCGGGCAACAGTGGCAGCAGCACGCAGCGGGTGTCGTCGCGGATCATGGCCGACTCGTAAGCGACATCGGCGCTCGGATCGGCGGGATGGACGCACAAGACATGGCGTTCCGATTGCAACGTGCGGCGGAGCTGGGCGGGCCGGGTGCTTGGTCCGCCGGCGACAATCACCAGCTCGACGGCGGGGTCGGCCAGGATTTCCTCCAGGTCCCCTACGGCCTGAACATCCGGCTGCAACGCGCGCGCGGCCGCGATGCCCGCCAGCGGCCCGCTGTAGGCCACGAACGCATGCCGGCCCGTCGCCGCCAAGGCCGCCGCCAGCGCGATGCCATCGGGATGATTGCCGAGAAGCGCGAATCGCATAAGTGCTTGGTGCCGAGAATAAAGTCCTGATGAAATCGCACGCGCCGACCCCGCGCGCGGCTGTTCGCGGTATCTCCTTAGCATATCAAATCCAGGTCCATTGCCCCCGGCTGGCGCTGGTTTTCTTTTTCTCTTTTTTAACCCTGTGCCCTGGCCCAGAGGTGTGGTAGAGTTCATTCCGATTTGGTTTTTCCCGCCCGCTCATCCCACCTGATCCATGAAGGGAATGTATGATGCGACGCCGCGTTGCTTATCTATCTATTGTCATGGTTCTGTCTAGCTGGGGGACCGTTGGCGCCGGCACTTCCAACAGTTTGATGGATGTCTCCCCCGATGGTTCATTGCTTATCGTGGCCAACGCCGACAACGGCACCGTCAGCGTGGTGGACACGGCCGCCCGCAAGGTGCTGCACGAGATTTCGGTGGGCGACAAGCCCGAGGGAACGTGTTGGGTGGGCAACAGCCCCATCGCCGCCGTCACCATTTATCGTGAAGACAAGATCGTCTTCGTCGATGCCCGCGCTGGCAAGGTGATGGAGGAGCTGAAAGTCACCACCGAACCTTACGGCATCGTCGCCGACGCCGCCGGCGCCCGGGCTTGGGTGACACACGAATATCCCGGCACGGTCAGCGAGATCGACCTGGAGAAACGGCGCGTGGCGCGGGAGTTCTCGGTGGGTTCCTTCCCGCGCGGCCTGGCCCTCAGCCCCGACGAAAGCCGACTCTATGTCACCGAGTTTTACACGGGCATCCTTCATGCCGTCGATCTGAAAACCGGAACCGTCGTGGATTCCTGGAAAGGACATACTACCGATAATTTGTGCCGAAATGTAGTCATTCATCCGCGCCGGCCCAAGGCGTACCTGTCGCACATCCGCTCCAAGATCACGGTCATCGACGGCAGCGGCTCCATCTTCCCGCAGTTGTCGATTTGCACGCTGACCCCCGACGAGGGCGGCAAACGGCGGACCTCCATCGGCTTGGATTCGTACAACCATCTTTTCGTGCCGACCAATCCGTGGGAGGCGGCCATTACCTCAGACGGCAAACGGCTGTACACAATCTACGCCGGCACCAACGACATGAACGTGCATGATGTCATCGATGACGATTACCAGGAGATTCAGCGGTTCGGCGCGCCGGTGCGCCTGGGGCAGAACCCGCGCGCCATTCGTCTCAGTCCCGACGAGCAAACGGTATATGTCTCGAACACGCTCGATTTCACCGTCACGGTGCATCAAGCCAACACCATGAAGCTACTGGCCACGATCTCCGTGTGCGCGCCGGCCAAGACGCCGGAATGGGTGCTGGGCAAAATGCTGTTTAGCACGGCCAACCAGCCGTTGTCGGGGCGGCGCTGGATCGCCTGTTCTTCTTGTCATCCCGATGGCAACAGCGATGGCCGGGTGTGGCACAATCCCGAAGGACTGCGCAAGACGCCGCCGCTGTTCGGCTTGGCGCACACGCACCCCTTGCACTGGTCCGCCGACCGCGACGAGGTGCAGGATTTCGAGTACACCATCCGCGGCCGATTGATGCAGGGGCGCGGCTTGCTGCAAGGAGCGATCAAACCCAAGAAGGGCTTTCATCCCGTGGAACTGGAGGAACCATTGGCGGGGCGGTCGAAAGAGCTAGACGCCCTGGCGATTTACACCAACTCCTTTGCTTTCCGCCTGTCGCCGCACATTCCCGCTCCCGGTCAATTGTCGGAGGCGGCCGAGCGCGGCAAGCAGTTGTTTTTCAGCAAGGAAGTCAACTGCGCCAGTTGTCACAGCGGCCCCTATTACACCGACAGCCGGCTGGAGCGTCCGTTCAACCTGCACGATGTCGGCACAGGCAACGACGATCCCAGCGAAAAAATGGGACCTCAATACGACACGCCGACGTTATTGGGGGTGTATCGCTCCGCTCCGTATCTGCACCACGGCAAGGCGAAAACCTTGCATGACGTGCTGACGGCCTGCAACCCCGATGACAAGCACGGCAAGACCAGCCACCTGAAACCGAACGAGATCGATGATTTGGTGGCATTTCTCAAGTCGTTGCCCTACGAGCAGCCGCCGGACGAAACGCCCAACACGGTGAAATATCGCGTGCCGGCGGCGAAGAAGGATTGAGGAAACGAAAAAGGCAGCTCTGCCGTTTCGCAGAGCGGCGGCTGAGAGGGATCGATCCGCGCGGGCCGTCGTCTCCAAGGCGCGAACCGATGACTCAACGCTGGCTTGGAACGCATCGTTTCGCGCGTCGGTCATGGCCGGGCGCGCGAAACGGTGCCAGCGTGCAACCAGCTCACGGTTGGATCGAGAAGTTCTTCTCGTTGTCACCGTCGGTGAATTTCACAGTTTCCAGTTTCTGGGGCGGCTTGGTGCCGAAACTTTCGTGCCAGTAATAAATGTCCACGTCGGCGCCGGCGGGAACTTTGTCGATGACGAACTCCCCTTTTTCGTTGGTGACGGCCGCGAAGGGATGATCCAAGGACCACGCATAGGCTTCCATCCAACCGTGGATGTCGCACTTGAAACGCAACGGCGAGAAATAATCCGGCGGGATGTTCAGAGTGATCCCCTTCTCATCGTTGGGCTTGAGGTTCGTGTTGCCCTTGGGTTGACGCGAGCCACCTTGGTAGTTGGTGTTGTGCGGAATCGGCGCGCTATTCACCACCGAGAAGGTTTGGCCGGTAGGCACAGTTTTTTTGCCATCCGGTGAATAAAAGGCGAACAGCGTTTGCACGTGGGGCACGAACGCGCAGAACGGTTGATCGAGGGTGGCCTTGCTTTTATCTCCCGACTTATACTCTTCCAGGATTTCAGCGGGGATGTCGAAATACTGCGTTTTGGGATCAACGGGCCTCAGAAAGACCACGACATTGGCCACGCTGTTATCCGCGCCGACTTTCCAGCGGGGATTGGTTAAGTCCCCCTCCAGACACACTTCACGGGCTTCTGGGTTAGGCAGCGCTTTGGCCAGGGACTTGAAATCGGGGGGAGACAAGGGGGGCGGGGTACCATCAAGCGTCACCTTGCCGCTCAGCTTGCCCCAGCCGGTGGCCGCCACTTTGGTCATCTCTTTTTTCGTGGGGGTCGTATCGGTCGTGGTGTCCGGAGTAGTCGGCGTGCCGTTGCCGCCACAACCCAAGGTGGCGAACGCGAACAACGGAATGAGACAAACGCCCGTCATCAGACGCAAACATCGTGTCATGGGAAACCTCCTGGAAGTAAATGCCATCCAGCGTGCCGACCACGACTGCCGGATCGGACACGCGGCGTTAGTGATATGATACGAAAAAATCATCGTCGCGCTCGGGCAAGCAACGGCGCGCGCGACGATGAAGCACACGTCATCGAAAATGATTCGACGGCCTTCTCAGGGCTTCAAGTCGAGCTTGCCCAGATCGGTGACGCCATCGGGGCGAATGGTGATGACCTCGCCGTCCCGGCCCGCCGCGCCGCCGCGATAGCCGACCTCTTCATGCCAAACCTTGAGGCGATAATTGCCGGCAGGGGCCAGCTTGATCTCGAAATGGCCGTCCTCGTCGGTGACGGCGTAATACGGATGCTTGAACACCCTGGCCCAAGCGGTCATCCAACCGTGGATGTTGCACTCAAACTTGACAGGAAAACGCTCGTCGGCGCGTAGGTTCTTGATCTCATGCGCCTTGCCGGGGGGAATGATCACGTTGCCGCCCGGATTGTACAGCGGATGTCCGCCCCACTTGACATTGTGCGAGATGGGGGAGCTATTCTTGGCCACCAGGGTTTGCCCCTCGCGGATGGCCAAGGCGTGCGGCTCGTACATGCAGCACGGCTGATCAATAGCTACTTCCTTATCTTTGATCTCTTGCAGCGCGGGATGGATGGGGAGCGTTCCCTTGGGATCAGGGGGATCGGGCGCCAGCCAGACGAACACCCATTTCATTCCTTGGTTGTCCTTGTTGATGACGTAGTTTTCCAGGTAAATGTCCCCCTTGGACAGACAATGGGCCTTGTCGTTCTCCACCTTGGCCTTTTGCGGGGTGGGGGCGGCGCCGCCAGCCCAGACGACTTGTCCCTTGATGGCGCCCCAGCCGTTCTGCGCGGCGGCGGCCGTGACATCGGGCTGGGAAAACCAACTCAGTAGAGCGACAGCGAACATTCCCAGCGCCGTCAGGATGGATAGATAACGCATCAATTACCTCCCATAGGTTGTTGTTGCGCGGGGGTCGGCGGCCGCAAGCGGTTGACCGGCATGTCGGCCACTTTGGGAAGATTCATGAGCACGTCCCGGCACGCTTCCACCTGTTGCAAGCTGTCGCCCAGGAATAGCTGTTGGTATTCCGTATCCTTGGCCTTGAAATTCTGCGGCATGCCGGGCAAGTAGCTCAGCATCCGGGGTGGGTTGGCGATCCAATACTCGCTCCAATCCGGCCGCAACCGCTGCGCCGACAGGTTCAGCGACGGCCCCTGTTGCTCCACGCGTTGGCCGGTCTGATGCGTGCTGATGTTATGACACTGCAAGCACAGGCCGCGATTGAGGACCAAACGATAAGCGTCGGTGGCGTAGGCTTGTTCCTCCTCCCACTGTTTCCGCAAATCCGTGAACGTCCGGTCCTTCAGTTGCGTTTGCAAGGCCTGAATCTGTTGTTGCACGGCGTCGCGCCGTTTCGTCTCTTGCTGGATGGCATCGTCATCCTTGACTCTCTTCAGGGTCTCTTCCACTTCTTGAAGCTGGGCTTGCAAGGCCGGCAACTGCTCCTGTTCGATTATACGTTGCCAGTACGGTTGGAGTTCCTCGATGCGTCTTTCCAGCTCGCCCTCCTTCTGCCGCAAGCGGGCCACGTATTCCTTCGTTTTCTGGCGCCAATAGGTCTCATCGTGTTGCGGCACGTTCACGTAGGGATAATTGATAGTCACTGCTGGATTGGAGATCTTGTCCACGGCGGCGAAGTAATTGACCAGGGCCATGGCTTCGGCATCGCTCATGTTGAACTTGGGCATGCGCAGCTTGGTCGCGGGGCGGATCAGCGTCGGGTTGCGCAGGAACTGATACAGCCAGTTCGGCTGCACGCGCTCCCCTTCGCGCAGCAACGGCGGCGGGGCGGCGGCCCGGCCTTCGGAACTATCGGTGCGGACGACAAGCCCCGGTTTGTACAATTGATCATCTAGAGCGATCAAGTAGTTCACGAGGTTGGCGGCGAAGCCGCCGCCCAGCTCCGGGTGGTGCGACAAGACCGCACTCGTCGGCACGAACACCGAATACCCAGCGCGGAAATTACGGGGAACGGAGTGATCGTGCTCGTCCTGGGCGTAATACATCAAGGCTTCGACCAGCGGTATGCGAAACATATCGGGATCGAATTCCTCTGGGCCGGCAAAGACGGTGTAGGCGCGCAACCTGTCCGGGTTCTTCGGCGGCAAGCCCACCCAGGCGTTATGGTGCGTGAAGGAGAAATCCTGCTCGGTGGTGGCTTCCGTCAGGAACTGGGCATAGCGTAGATCCAGTTGTTCGAGCACGTCGTCATTCACCTTGAAATCGACGAGGCCCGGACGCAACAGGTGGCAGCTGGCGCAGTTGTATTTGTCAATAACATGTCGGCCCAGTACCTCGGCCTTGCGCGCCGGCGGTGGGTCGTAGCGGAATTGCGCCGGCATGGGATCGGCCAGCAGACCGAGCACGAAGGTCATCACCTGCTCGCGGGCCTCCGCTTCCTCGACCCAGCGGCGTGTTTCGTATTCTTCGGGAGTTTCGCCGGCTTGCGGCTCGGTGCGGGCGAAGCGGAACTCCGGCATACGCAAGCGGTCGTCATAGGTACGCTGCCGGTTGTAATCGTAGCTGCGTGGATTGAGCAGTTTCTGATTCAAGAAGCCCTCGCGTTCGTGATGGCGCAGCGCTTCGTAGAAATACTGCTCATATGGGGGTTTGCCATCCTGGGCCGGCACGTAGGCGGGGCGGCGCGTCGTCTGTCCCGTTTGGGGGTCTTCCACCTCGACATACTTCGGTTTGCCGCTGGAATCCGTTTCGATCAGGCTCGGCACCGAATGGTAATGATCGTGGACATACGCCTTGATGTCCTCGAAGGCCAGCCGGTCGCGGTCCTTCTTGCCCCAGTCGTTGAGCGGCGTACCGATGGGCTTGGCCATCTCGTAGCCGGGGATGTCGTGACAGCCAAAGCAGCCGTATTGACTGACGGCCTTGCGGCCAATGTACATGAGGAGCTTATCCTTGCGGTTGGCGTCGTCGATGGGGCCGCGCATTTCCTGCTCATCGGCGTCATAGGGGAGCTGATCCGCTTGTTCCGGGGTCAGCCCCTGCTTCAAGACCTCATCCACCTCGCTTTGCGTCATCATCTTGCGTAGGTGCAGGCGGGCCAGGGGTATCAATGTATCATCCACCGATGGTTCGGGAATGTCCTGCCCCTCCCAGTCGGGTTTCTGACTCAGCAGCCAGGCGGCGATGGCGCTGGCCTCATCCACCGATACTTGCGTGATGGGCATGAAGGTACGCGGGTTGTGGCTATTGGGATTCATGATCCAATTGGTCAGCCAGTAGCGTGCCGAGGGTTCGTCGCCAGGCGAGGTGCCGAGCTTGGCGGCCAAGCGGGACAGGTTCGGCCCAAAGTGGTTGTCGCTGGCGATGGCCGGCACGAAATCGGGCTGTCCCTTCATCCCTTGGGCTTGCTGGGTGCCGTCGTGGATGTGACAGGCCAAGCAGCCTTTCTCCGAGAACAGCTTGCGCCCCTGCACCAGTTGGGCGTCGCGCTCCGCATCATCCGCTGGAACGGGGGGGAGGTCGGCGGCGGGGATCATCTCCGGCGTGACGCGCATCCAGTATTGAGTGTTCAAGTCATACAGCTCGCGGCGTTCCTCGCCGGTCAGCGTGGGTTTCATTAACAAGACATTCCGCCGGGCATTCTCCTGCTCCACTTGATCGCGGGGCGTCTGCCGGGCCTTGGCTTCGTCTTGGAGGTACCGGTCGCTGGTTTGGAACAGGAAGCGCGTCATGGCATAGACTTCCGCCGCCGGATAGTTGGCTTGGCTGGGGGCCGTCTGTTCTAGATACGCCTTGGAGTTGTTCGACAACCCGAAGAAGTGCGGCATCTTGGTGTCGGGGCGGAAGCCGCGCGGATCGTGGATCCATTGGCGCGTCCAGGATTCGTTGGTCTTCTGACTCAGATGGCGCAAGCTGGGGCCGACCTTGCGCATGGTGCCGGGGGGATTGGCGGTATCGGCCTGCATTTTGGCCTGCACGTTGGGGGGCAGCATATCGACGGGCGGCCACGGTTCTAGCCGCAAGTCGGGGCCGACGCTCACGCCGTTCTTGGTACCGGCAATGTCATGACAGCCGAAGCAGCCGTTCTCGCGCACCAGGTGGTACCCCTGCACCAGCTTGGGGGCCTCGACTCGGCTGCCGTCCCGGATCAAGTCGGTGATCTGATGATGACACTTCACGCACGACGATTCGATGAAGCGGTTGGGGAGCATGGGGAAATCCCAATAGTGCGGCGCCACCCAGCCTTCCTCTTTTTCCCAGCGGCGTTTCTGCTCGGTGTTGTTGGGAGTATGAGTGGCCAGGAGGAACGTGGTGGCGCTCCCCTGACCGGCGTGGCAGGAGGTGCAGCCGAACTTGTCGGCGGGGTGCGGGCTGTCCGCGGCGACGAACAGGTCCAAACGCGGATGAACGCAGTATTCGTTGACGTGCCGATCCGTTAGCTCCACGGTGTTCAGCCGCAGGTTCTTGGGATTGTAGCCGAGCGAGCCGCCGGTTTCCTGCAATAGCCCCTGCCGCGTCAGCGCTTTTTTCACCGCTTCATCCAACTTACTTTGCATGTCGGCGGGAACGGAGCGGAGGGCCTGCAAGTTCTCGCGGGTGTAGGAGGGGCGGTCGATTCCCAAATGGCAGGTCGTGCAGCGGTCGAAGCGCGTGACGGCCATGAAATTGTAATCGATGGGCAGATCGCGCAAGGTGTACTGATGGATGCGCGTGGGCGAGGCGAAGCCGTCAATGACCGGCAGGGCGCGGAACCAATCCCCCCAGCCCCAGCTCTTGTCGATGGCGTTCTTGGCCGCCAGGTCGAAGGCGGCGTTGAGCTTGTTCAATTCATCGACGGCATCGGTGAGTTCCTTTTCAATCGCTTGCTGCTGGGCGCGGGCGGCGTCGTAGGCGGCTTGGGCATTCTCTTGGGCTATCAGCAATTCATTCAGTTGGCTCTCCAGGTCTTGCACTTGTTGCAACATCTGCTGGGCCCGGGCGCTCTGGCCATGCTCATCGACCTCGATGTTGTACAGGCTCACAATGGAGTCATAAACGGCCTTCTTATCCTGGTAGTCCGCCTCGGCCTTGACCATCACCGGCAGCCACTTGGCTTGCTCGGCTTGCGCCGCCGCGAGCTGGGATTTCTTGGGGTCTTGGTTCAAGGCCGCGCGAGCTGCTTTGACTTTCTCCTCCGCTGCCGTGATGGCGACGGCGTCCGGCATGTTGTGCAGGGCCAGGCGCTGGAACATGGCCGATTCCACGTCGCGGAAACGCCGCTGTTCCTTCTTGAACTCGCGGTTGTAATCTTGGGCGAACATCCAGACGATGCTGATCAACATCAGCACGCCGGTGACACCAAAGACGATATCCAAGATGCGCTGAGAACGATAAAATTGATCGGTGGCTGCCATGTGTCTATCGCATTTCTGGTGTTGTAAGATGTTTCAAGAAAGATCGCTTCGCGCGCCGTTTCAACCCCGCGCGAAGCGACACATCGAACCAATCGCGTCAAATGTTAAAAAACAATTCCGGGATATACACGATGTACTTCAAGTTAATGACCCAGCGCAGCAACATCTTAATGGGCAGCGCGGCCATGAACTGAATCAACGTGACCAAGGTGAAAAAGCGAACGAACCCCATGCGAATGTAGAACTCGCGCATGCACGTCTTGGCCAGCATGGGGGGTATGAGTATGAGGAACCCCAGTGTCAATAATATGCCGGGCAGCTCGCGGATGAGCCAGTTCCCCCCCGGTTGCAAAATGCTGGCGTTGCCGAATAAGAACAGCCAGAAGTATTCCGATAAATTCACGTTGTTCAGGGGCAAGACCTTGTGCGGGTCCCACTGCTCGAAGGGGCCGTAGAAGTTCCAATTCGGCCCGCGCAAGAAGGTGCCTAGCACGATCAGCGTCACCCACAAGACCACGAAGCCGAACAAGAACATGGTGATGGCGAATTGGCGCTCCTTGAAGGAGAAATAACCATTCCCTTTTTGGTTGAAGTCGATGTAGGGAATGGCGATCAAGCCGACGATGATGAACGTGGGCAGCACCACGCCCGCCATCCACGGATCGTAATAAACCAACATTTCCTGCAAGCCGAGAAAGTACCAGGGGGCCTTCGAGGGGTTGGGGGCCTTGGCCGCCGACGCCGGTTGCTCCAGCGGCGCCTTGAGCAAGATGGCCCAGATGACCAGCACGAAGGTGGCCACGATCATGCAGATCATTTCGGTGTACACCAAGTCAGGCCAAACCAGAACCTTGTCGTCCTCCAGCTTTTCTCGGGGCGGTTCGCCACGGTCCAAACGCTCGTCATTGAGCACCGCCAGCCGCAATGCCAGCCAGGTGAAAAAGCCCACCGTGTAAATGAGCATCACGATGGGGACGTTGTCCTCTTTGGTGACAATGAGGCGGAATTCCACGTTGGTCATCGACCAGCCGGCGGCCAAGAAGCTGAGGTTGAGAATGGCCAAGGCCACCACCGGTTCCGTGAAGAACCGCCGCCAATACAAGAAGGCCGCGAAGCCAACAATCGAGAGCAAGAAATACAAGATCGGCCCCATCTGGCCGTTGTACATGTTCATCAGCCGGGTCGTGAAGACGCAGAACCCCTCCGGCAACTGCCAACCCAGATGGGCCAGATAGGCGAGGGCATGGATCAGGAACACGCCGGCCACGCTCCCCCAAATGATGGTTTGTAGCTTGTCTTTTTGGGAGAGGAAGTAATAGGCCGCGATGCCCACATTGAGCAAGAAGACCAGCAAATAGAAAACCGCCAGACCATTCTGCACGGAGGCGGTCAGCTCGTTTTCGTGGAAATAGAAACCACCCGTGAGATTCAGCGGATCGTGTTCCATGAAACCATCCTTAAGTGCTCATTGACCAAGATTCATCGTCTCGCGTGGACCACCCGTTTCCGTGCGCGGAACGAGGAATCCAAGCCGCGAAGATCGCTTGCTCACATCGCCCCGCTGATGCCGCCGTCCTTGCGCACGCGCCAGAAATGGACGGCGATCAGCACCCCCACGGCCAACGGGATGGCGATGCAGTGCAACACATAGAAGCGCAGCAACGTCGTTTCGCCAACGATGCGCCCACCTAACAACAAGAAGCGGGCGTCGCTGCCGGAGTGTATCAACGGCACGTCGCCGACCTTGAGCAAGGTGGCGCCGGGGCCTTCATAGCCTAACAACGGCGTGGCGCGGGCCATGTTGCTGCCGACGGTGATGGCCCAGATCGCCAGCTGGTCCCACGGCAGCAGATAACCGGTGAAGCTCAAAAGCAACGTCAACACCAGCAAGATGACCCCCACCCCCCAGTTGAATTCCCGGGGGGGTTTATAGCTGCCGGTGAGAAAAACTCGATACATGTGCAGCCAGATGGTGATGACCATGGCATGAGCACCCCAGCGGTGCAGCTCGCGGAGGATGCCGAGCGTGGTCACGTCGCGCAGGGCCAAGATGTCGTTGTAAGCGTGTTCCAACGTGGGCCGATAGTAAAACATCAGCAATACGCCGGTCACGGTTTCGACCAGGAAGAGAAAGAAGGTCAGCCCCCCCATGCACCACGTATAGCTCAAGGCGATGCCGCTCTTGCGCACGGAGACCGGATGCAGGTGCAGAAAGACGTTCGTCAGCATCACCACCACGCGATTGCGGCGATCGCGCGGCGCCGGATGGCGGAAGATGCTTTTCCAAACCTGCGAATTGCGAATAAAGTCGCCGACCGACATATTAGTCTCCAAGAGTTTAGCGGCGCGCGCCGGCGGCGCGGCTGCTAACCGAGTCTGATGTCACACCTTGATGTACGATTCCGGGTAATTCCACTGCCCCAGCTCTTGTTGGAACTTCATGCTTTTGTCCACGACGATCTGGCCGGTTTCGTCCACGTCGATGCCCCAGCGTTCCAAGGGACGGGGCGCCGGCCCTTCAAAATTGATGCCGGTGATCTTGAAGCCGCTGCCGTGGCAGGGACACTTGAATTTCTGTTCCCGTTCCAACCAGTTCGGGGTGCAGCCTAGGTGCGTGCAGGTGGTGCTCAAGGCGTAGATGATCCCTTCATGGCGCACGATCCAGGTTCCTTGGTCCTTGAAGCGTTCATCCACTTTGTTTTCTTCGAACTCATTGGGGAAGCCGACTTTGAATTTGCTCGGCGGCTCGGAGAGTACGTTGGGAAACAAGAACCGCACGGTGCCCAACACCATGCCCAGCGTGGCCGCCGCCAACGTGGCCCAGCCAATCCCAATCCAAGTGCCGAACATGGCCACCAAGAAGGAACGCCGCGAGCTACCTGGTTTGGCTGCCGCTTTCGGCGGCGCGGCCGGCTTCGGCGGCGCCGCGGGCTTGGCAGGGGCCGACGACACAGATGTATCTTGAGGATTCGTGGATTCAGACATCTTCCTTCAATCAACCTCAATAGTTCAGGTCAGGGAAGGAGAAACACACACCGCCTACGGTCCCTGTTGTAGGAGCAAAACCGGACTCGTCAACGGGTGCGCCAATCATTACTTTTGTGTCTTCTTTCGCAAAGCCAGTGCCAATTCGTCCTGGCACCGCTTTCAAGGGGTTTCTCGCGGTAAATTCCCCCGTTCCCACGCCGCAGGGGGCGCGGCGATTCTCAGATACGATAATCTTCCCGATTCCGATTCCGAAAAGTGGGAAGCGATAGAGTGAAGACTTCAGCAGGACGGGACAGCGCTTTAGCGTTTCGCGCCAGCCCCATCGGGAAGTGAGCGAGCAGCGGTTCCTAAGCGTTCAACACCGCGCGAATCCGTTCGCTGGTCACGGGTTGAATCAGCCCTTTTTCCGTGATGATGCCCCGAATGAGGGGGGCGGGGGTGACGTCGAAGGCGGGATTATAAACCTGGACCCCCGCCGGCGCGGTCGGTTGGCCGAAGCCGTGCGTGACCTCGCGTGGGTCGCGCTGCTCGATGGGAATGGCGGAACCGTCGGCCAAGCTCAAATCAAAGGTGCTCGACGGGGCGGCCACGTAGAACGGGATGCCGTGCGCCTCGGCCAGCACCGCCACGCTGTAGGTGCCGATCTTGTTGGCCGTGTCGCCATTGGCGGCGATGCGGTCGGCGCCCACGATGACCAGGTGAACGCGCCCCTGTTGCATGACGTGGCCGGCCATGTTGTCGCAAATCAATGTCACATCGATGCCATGCTGTTGTAATTCCCAGGTGGTGAGCCTGGCTCCTTGCAACAGCGGCCGGGTCTCGTCGGCGAAGACGTGGAACTTCCGTCCCTGCTCGGCGGCGGTGAACATCACCGCCAGCGCCGTGCCGTAATCGGCCGTCGCCAAACCGCCGGCGTTGCAGTGGGTGAGCACGCCCGCCCCTTCGCGGATCAAGTCCGCCCCTAGCGCGCCGATGGCCCGGCACATGCGCCGGTCTTCCGCTTCGATGGCCAGCGCTTCTTCGAGCAGCTTCGGCGTCCACCAGCGCGGCTCGACACTTTCGGCCAGCGCGGCGAAGTGCCGTTCCATCCGCTCCAGCGCCCAGAACAGGTTGACCGCCGTGGGCCGGCTGGTGCGTAGATAATCGGCGGCCTGCCGGAGCTGGCGGGCATAGGTCGCGCGTTCCGCTGGCTGCTGCTGCACGCCGAGCACCAACCCCATCGCCGCCGCGATGCCAAGGGCCGGCGCCCCACGCACGCGCAACTTGCGGATCGCTTCCCACACGTCCTCGACCGACCGGCAATCTCGATATTCCAACCGGCCCGGAAGCAACGTCTGATCAATCAGGCGCACGAACCCATTCTCGTCGCCAATCCAACAGATAGTACGGGGGGAGGACATAGTAGTTCAAAAAATAGCCCGCGGAGCTACGCGACGCAGCGCTACGCTGCGCCGATTTCCGCGGTAATGCCAGTTGATAGTCCCTTTATTTGGGAGATTGTTTCCGGGCGGTTTCAAAGACCTTCCGTTTCACCTCCGACTACGGCAGGCGGGGGCTTGAAGCATTGCTGTTTTGCCGTGTCCATCCGTACAGAGCGGCTCGGTGTGGCGACCGCTCCGTGGGCTATTCAGCTTCCAGCGTTGGCCGCAGCCACTTTAACACTTCCTCATGCAACAAGCCATTGCTGATCAACACATCGGGGCGGTGGATGGTGCGGGCGCCGGTCCAGTCGCTGAAGGTGCCGCCAGCTTCCTCGATGATGGGGAGCACGGCGGCCACGTCCCAGCTGTGGACGCCGTTTTCGATCATCAACTCCCCGGATCCCTGGGCCACCAGCACGAAACCGTAGAAGTCGCCGAAACCGCGCTGACGTTCGGTATGCTCAACCAGCCGCAAAAACGCTTCCCGACACGCTCCCTTGGCGAACCAGGAGACGCTCGAATAATACAAATGGGCTTTTCCCAGGGTATTCACCGGGGAGACATGAAGCCGGCGCTCGTCTCGATACGCCCCATCACCGCGCAACGCGCGATAGGTGACACCCCCCAGCGCCGGCATCACGATGACACCGGCGATACATTCCCCCTGGTATTCCAAGCCCACCAGCGTCCCCCAAATGGGAATGCCACGCACGAAACTGCGGGTGCCGTCGATGGGGTCGATGTACCAGCGATAACCGCTGCTCCCTTCGTGCGTGCCGAACTCCTCGCCGACGAAACCGTCATAGGGAAACCGGCCCAGCAGCGTCGCGCGTAAGAATTGCTCGGCCTCGCGGTCGGCCACGGTGACAGGGCTATGATCCTGTTTCCATTCGACCGCCACTTCGACATCGAAATACTTCGACGCGATCTGGCCGGCAGTCCGGGCTGCCTCGATGGCCACCTCGTAACGTGTTTTCCATTCGGGATTCATGGGGAAAGTCCTTGTGGTGTGTCTCACGATGGAGTAATAGGCGGCTCGCGCCGGCCACGCGCCACGCCCGATCAGCCTTTGCGAACATTATGGCGCGTCAGGCTGGCTTCGACGAAGCCGCGAAACAGCGGATGAGCCTGGGTCGGTTTCGATTGGAATTCGGGGTGACATTGAACAGCTATAAACCAGGGATGGTCGGCCAATTCGATCACTTCCACCAGCTGGCCGTCGGGACTGGTGCCGGAGATCACCAAGCCGGCGGCCTCGAACTGTTGGCGGTAGTGGTTGTTGAACTCGTAGCGGTGGCGATGGCGTTCATGAACAATACGTTCGCCATAGGCTTGATGCGCCCGGCTTCCTTGCCGCAGCTCACACGGATACTGCCCCAAGCGCATCGTCCCCCCCATGTGCGTCACTTCGACTTGCTCCTCCAACAGGCACACGACCGGATGCCGGCAATTGCGGTCCATCTCGGTGCTGTTGGCGTCTTCCAGCCCCACGACATGGCGGGCGAACTCGATGACGGCACACTGCAAGCCCAAGCAAATGCCGAAGTACGGCACCTGGCGCGCGCGGGCGAAGCGGATGGTTTCGATTTTGCCATCGATGCCCCGGTCGCCGAACCCCCCCGGCACCAAGATGCCGTCGCAGCCGGACAGCACGCGCTCGGCTCCGTCCCGTTGCACTTCCTCGGCCTCGATCTTGCGGACGACGACGCGCGTGGACAAGGCGATGCCAGCGTGATCGAGCGCCTCGTAAATTGATTTGTAGGCGTCGTGGTGCTTGATGTATTTCCCCACGACGGCGATGGTCACTTCATGGCGCGGATTGCGGACGCGCTGCAACAAATCCTTCCAATCGTCGATCTCCAATGGCTTGGCCCGCAGATTCAGTTTCTCGACGATCAATTCATCGAGACCGTTTTCCACCAAGCTCAACGGCACCTCGTAGATGCTATATTCCTTGTCCCGCTCCTCGATGACGGCGCGCGGCTCGACGTTGCAGAAGAGAGCAATCTTGTCGGCATCCTCCTTGGCCAGCGGGCGTTCGGTGCGGCAGATGAGCACATCCGGCTGAATGCCGATCTCGCGCAGCCGGCCGACGCTGTGCTGCGTCGGCTTGGTTTTCGCTTCCCCCGCCGCCTTCAAATAGGGGATTAGTGTCAAGTGGATGTACAAACAGTTTGGCTTGCCTACGTCCAAGGCGAATTGCCGGATCGCTTCCAGGAACGGCAATCCCTCGATGTCGCCGACGGTGCCGCCGATCTCGGTGATGACGACATCGACC
>JBKBIP010000011.1:156507-164085 GCA_046297495.1 Gemmataceae bacterium
TCGCCCCCTTGATCTCATCGGTGACATGAGGAATGACCTGCACGGTGCGCCCCAGGTAGTCGCCGTGCCGTTCCTTTTGGATGACGGAGAGGTAAATTTTGCCGGTGGTGTAGTTGCAATCCTTGCTCAAGGGGGCGTTGGTGAAGCGCTCATAATGCCCCAGGTCGAGATCGGTTTCGGAGCCGTCGTCCAGGACATAAACTTCCCCATGTTGATAGGGACTCATGGTGCCGGGATCGACGTTGATATAGGGGTCGAATTTTTGCAGCCGGACACGCAGGCCGCGCCGTTCCAACAACATGCCGATGGAAGCGCACGTCAGCCCTTTGCCCAGCGAACTCACGACGCCGCCGGTGACAAAGATATGTTTGGCCATGCGGGAGTATGGTTCCTCATTGAGTACGGATTGATCCGGTTAGCGACGCTTCGCGGAAAAGCGTCCCAGCGGCGAGCGCTTCCGTGAAGCGTCGCTAACCATATCATATAGTTCACGCCGCCCGCCGCGTCTGCCGCTGGCGCTGGATTCGCACAAATCGTTGATAATCCTCGTAAGTATCCACGCCGAGGCCTTGCTGGTGGATGAGACCGACCTGAATGAACCGACCCAACGCCAGCACGCGCAGCTGCTCCAGTTTCTCCAATTGTTCAAGCGGTTGCGGCGGCTGCTGGGCCAGCTGCAAGAGAAAGGCGCGGCGATAGGCGTACAAGCCGACATGTTGCAAGAAACAGGGCGGTTCCGCGGCGAAGTTCGGCTCACCATCGCGGACAAAGGGGATGGGGCTGCGGCTAAAATAGAGCGCTCGGCCATGCACGTCGCGCACCACTTTGACACAGTTTGGATTGAGCCACTGCTGTTTATCGCGCAGCGGAACGGCGACGGTGGCCAGCGCCGCTTCGGGGTCGCGCTGCAACAAGCCGGGCAGTAAGTCGAGCACCTCCGGCTCGATGAGCGGCTCATCCCCCTGGAGATTCACAATCACGTCGGCATCGAGTCGCGCCGCCACCTCGGCGACACGGTCGGTGCCGCTGGGATGATCGCGGCGGGTGAGCACGGCCTGACCGCCGAACTGGTCCACGGCAGCCAGAATGCGCGAATCATCGGTGGCCACCACGACTTGTTGGGCCGACTGGGCCAAACAGGCCCGCTCATAGACGTGTTGGATGAGATACTTGCCCGTTTCACGCAGCAATGGCTTCCCCGGCAACCGGCTCGAAGCATAACGGGCCGGGATGATAATAGCGGTGTTCATGCCGCGAGGATAATCAAAAGCGGATAGGAGATAAAGACGAAGCAGCCTTCTTCCGTCAACGCGCTCATGGATAATTTGAGTGGTTAGGGTAAGATATAAGGAAGAAGTATCCGTGCCAGCCCATCCATCCGGGAAGGAGACAGCATCTCGACATCGCAAACAAGCGCGCGGGGACGCCCCTCCTCCGGTACGGATGTCCCCCGGAGCCGAACGGCCCCCGCGTGTTGGAATACGGAGCCGATCCGTTGGTCAGCTGAGAATCTTGTCGATGAAGTCACTCAGTTTTTGATGAGCCGGCGTTTTCCCTTTGGCGAGCTTGCGCATGTCGCCAACCGTCAAGTGCGGGTTGGGGAACGGCAGTCGTTCGACAACGACTTCCATTTTTTCCTGCAAATGGTACTTGTGGTCTTCCAACGTGACACGGATGCCACACATACGCAACAGCTTGAGATCGCGGTAGAAGCCGCGAACATCCAACCCCAAATGGTCCATGATGTCGGACCGCGTGCGCGGGTCCTCGCTGACCAGCTTCACGAGCCGGTATAGCCGGGTTGCCCGTTCGGCGCTGACGCCGGGGAGGGTCCCCTCCGATTTTGCTGATGCTTTGCGATTCATGCCGGTTCCCTTAGGTTGAAACATGAAGTGGAACACCTGGAGCTGGGCGAACGGGAGACCACTGCTCCCGCCTCACGACAATCTTATACTAATTATTGTCACAATTGCTACTAAAGTATCAATAAGAAAGTGCATTTTTATGCCAATTTTTTTATGCGATGACTACCAACTGCACTACGCGGAGCGCGGCGCCGGGGTGCCGGTGATCTGGTTGAACGGCTTGGCGGGGGATCACTTGTACTGGATGGGACAGATGCGCGCCTTTCACAAGCACTATCACTGTCTGGCGTTGGACAACCGCGACGCCGGCCAATCGAGCTACATGGCGGCGCCGTATGGCATCGCCGACTTGGCCGATGATGTGGCGCGACTTATGGTCAGCTTGGGACTGCCATCGGCGCATATCGTCGGCTTGTCGCTGGGGGGAATGATCGCGCAGGAGCTGGCGCTGCGCCATCCCGACTGCGTCCGCGGCTTGGTCTTGCTGGGGACGTTGGCCCGCGCCGACGATTGGTTCAACGCCACGCTCGACGCCTATGGCCTGATCCGCCGTCAAGTCGCCGACAGCGGCGCGTTTTTCGAGGCCCTGTTGCCCTGGCTGGTCAGCCATCATTTCTTCGCCCATCCGGAACGCGTCGATTGGCTACGCGCCTTGCTGCGCCACAATCCCCATCCGCAACGGATCGACGGCTTCTTCCGGCAATTCGACGCCATCCGCCGCCATGACGCTTGGGAGCGCTTGCCGGCGATCCGCTGTCCGGTGCTGGTCGCCGTGGGGGAGGATGACCGCATTATTCCCATGCGCTATTCGTATGAGTTGCAAGAGCGTCTGCCAGCCGCCAAACTGGTGATACTGCCCGGAGTCGGCCACGCGCCCCCCATTGAGAATCCCCGGCAGTTGAATCAGCTCATCCAGGAGTTTTTGATCAGCGTGGACCAACAAAGGGGGAAATGATTCGCTCAGTGGCAACGTGAATGCCCAACAAGAATGAATAGCGAAATATCATTGCAAATCGAGATGGTCTGACAACGAGTTGGCCGGCTTGGTGGCCGTGCTAACTGAGGCGGACGCCAGCGCTGTCGGCGCGATGTAAGCGCCGATCCCCGGTGCGTCAATCCCGTGGCTGCCGCGCCAGCCGCGTCACGGTTGGCCAGTCTCTCGCCACTGCGTCGGGCGTGATGGTCAATATCTGGTCTTTTCCGTCGCCGGCGAACCAAATGGTCCGGCAACCGGCTGCTTGGCCGGCCTCCAGGTCGCTTTCCTTGTCCCCCACCATGAACGAACGGGCCAGGTCGAGGCGCAGCTCCGCCGCCGCTTGCCGCAGCATCCCCGGCAACGGCTTGCGGCACGCGCAGCCCGCCGCCGGGCCATGCGGACAGTAATAACTCCCCGCCAACCGTACCCCCTGCTCCGCCAGCAGCGCGACGAAGCGTTCATGCACCGCCGCCGCTTCTGCGGGTGTCACCAAGCCCCGGCCAATGCCCGACTGATTGCTGACGACCACCAGCGCGAAGCCCCACTCCGCCAGCTGCCGCAACGCCGCCGCCGCCCCCGGCACCAGGCACACTTGCTCCGGGTCTTTCGGGTAATGAGCATCGACGATGATCGTGCCATCCCGGTCGAGGAAGAAGGCGGGATCGGCGATCTCCGGGGCGTCGATCCGTGGGGGGTTCCGGGCTAGTTTGTCGGCGGGAAAAGTTCCTTGGCGCATCGGTTCCCTCACGACTCCTTCACGAGATGAACCATTTCCACTGGCATATTACTATAGATCGTGAGGCGTGGGCTGGCAATTTCAGCTCGGGATGATCCACGGCAATTAGCTGCTCGCGGCGGGAGTGGGCAGCTCGTAGGTGCGGCCGTTGTTGGTGGAGTGGCGATGGCGCAGCGCGAGCTGATACAGCCGTTCGCCGGCGGGGGTGGGATAGTCCCCCGTCAGGCAGGCGCGGCAGAGATGATCCGTGTCCAAGCCGATGCAGCGCGCGACGGCTTCCAGGGGGAGATAGATCAGGCTATCCGCTCCCAATTCGGCGGCCATGGCCTCTTGTTCCTCGCCAGTCAGCCGTTTGTCCTTCATGAAACGGGGGGCGAACAGCTCGCGAACGGTGGACATATCAATGCCATAAAAACAGGGGGCGACAATAGGCGGACAGGCGATGCGGACATGCACCTCGCGCGCCCCGCCGCGCTCGCGGATATGATTCAACAGGGATTTCAAGGTCGTGCTGCGGACGATGGTATCCTCGATGAGCAGCACCCGTTTGCCGCTCAACACCTCGCGCAACGGCGTGTACTTCAACTTGGCCCGGTCGCCGCGATTGGTGCCTTCGATGAACGTCCGCCCCACGTAGCGATTGCGCATCAAGCCTTCGACCGCCGGCAAACCCAGCTCGTAGGCCATCGCGTCGGCGGCGGCCTTGCCGGTGTCCGGGACCGGCACGACAATCGTATCGCCATCGAGCGGCACCCGGCCCATCTCCCGTTCTTGCCGGGCCAGCTCCTTCCCCAACGCCGAGCGTGACAGATACACGCTGCGCTCGTCGAGCGTGCTGGCCACGTTGGCGAAGTAAATCCACTCCAAGAAACAATGCGAGGGCTTGCGCCGCGGCGCGTAGCGCTCGAAACGAATCTGATTGTCTTGAATGACGATCATCTCGCCCGGCTCCAGCGAGCGGATGTTTTGAAAGCCCAGGTTAAACAGCGGCACGCTTTCGCTGGCGGCAGCGAACAGCGGACCATCCAGGGCGTAGCACAGCGGCCGGAAGCCGTAGGGATCGCGCAACACCACCATGTCACCCATCGCGTTGAGAAAGACGATGTTGTAAGCGCCATCGAATTTCTGGCTCAGATTGCGGAACACTTCCACGAGATCGGGCCGTTCGTCGCCGCGTAGCTCGTGGCTGAGATAGTGCAAGATCACTTCGGTGTCGATGGCGCGCGTCAGATGATAGTCCGCCAGGGACAGCAGCTCGGCCCGCAGCTCGGTGAAGTTGGCCAGCTGCCCGTTGAAGGCGAAGCCAAACCACTTCCACTTGCAACCATGATGGCGTTCAAAAGGCTGGGCGTAGCTGCGGTCATTGGCGCCGCAGGTGGCGTAGCGGACGTGGCCGATGGCGGCGCGACCTCGATATTCCCGCATGATGCTGTCGAACTTGCCTTGATGATTGAGGCGAAACGCCTCGATCACGGTGCCGATTTGCCGATAGGTGTCGAGGATTTGCTCGCGGCGCGGCTCGAAGGAGGTCATCCCCGCCGCTAGCTGCCCGCGATTCTGCAAATCCAACAGCATGCGCGGCATCAACCGCGACACTTCGGTCGGACCGCCCGGCGGCGCCAGGGCGGATACTTGAGGACTGTGTAAATGATAAATCGCGGCGATCCCACATTCATGATGAAGGTCGTCCATAGGTAGGCAGCACCCAACCGGAGATGGAGCCGATCGTGAATCGCAAGGATCTTCGATGTTGGCTCGTAAGGAATGAACCCCCCCGCACAAATATGATTATAAGACATTGGAACCTTGGCTACAAGGAGCCGGGCCAATTCGTATCCATTTGAATACATTAGGATCGCTACAACGCGTCTAAGCGGACTATTTTCGCTGCTGTCTTTTGTCAATTTATCGTCCCCCATACACGGCCGTGGACGCCGTACTATGATTTCGTCCCTGACATATGAGGTGCGCCATGTTTGCGTTGGTTGCTTTGGGACCGCAGGAGATTCTTTTCATCCTCTTGCTCTTGCTGGGTTTGTTGTGTTCGGGGGGGATCGTGGCCTTGATCGTGGTGCTGGTGATCCAGAATCGCAAGCCGCCGCCGAGGAATGATTAACCAGCTATCGTCCAAGTGAGCCGGTCTGTGCCGCGCGGGGGGACAAGAGGAATTCATCGGTTCGCGCTCGGCGGTGAGCGCGAACCGATGAATCGTCCGCTTCCGGCCGCGCCAATCCCCGCCGCCATACGCTCCAGCCTCATAGTGTTGTTTAGTACACTTATCTCCTCTTGCACCATTTCACATTCTCGCTATACTAACCATTCTTCACGCGACATTCAGATTTGGCGAGGAAATCGCCTTGCACGCTGATTCAGATTCCCACAAACGAAACCATAACCATTTCTGGGCACGGCGCTGTTCGTCCGCATAGGGACCATTCGGAGGTAAGTCATGGTAGAAGCAATGATGATCGACCTGAAAGAATTACTGGTGGAGCGCGAGGATTGCGACGCGGGCACGGTGCAACGGCTGCGCAATGGCCTGGCCCAAGGCGGGACGCAGTATCGGTCGCTGCGCGACGCCGTGGAGGCCCTCAAGAAAAAATTGGAAACCGCCAGCGGCGCGGCCGCCAAGCGCTTGCACCTCAAGCTGGGCATCAGCCAGTTTTTTCTGGGACATCTGGGGTCGGCCATCGAAAATCTGAAACAGGCGGACGGCGCCTTGGCGAACTTCTATCTCGGTCAAGCTCTATTGCAGCGGCATGACTACGACGAAGCGCTGAAGGCGTTCGAGAAAGCCGAGAAGGCCGGCTACACCGCCAGCCAAGTGAAATTGATGCGCGCCGGCATCTATCGCCATAAGGGGGATTTGAACCAAGCCCGATCCTTGCTCAACGAGCTGGAACAGAAGGAGAAGCTATCGAGTCACAGCGCCGAATACCACTTTCAGTTGGCGAGCTGTTTTCTGGCCGAGGGGGAACGCGAGTCGGCCCTCCGTCACCTGGAACGAGCCGTCGAGCTGGACCCGACGCATACCGGCGCCTTGTTCGAGCTGGGACACGCCAACGACCTCGCCGGCAACGATGAGGACGCCATCACCTACTATGAACGCTGTTTGCAGCATCCACCCGTGCGCGTCGGCGTGCTCATGAACCTGGGAGTGCTCTATGAGGATAGCGAGAAATACGACAAGGCCGTCGATTGTTACCGGAAGATCTTGGCCGCCAATCCCTTGGATGAACAGGCCCGGTTGTTCTTGAAGGATGCCCAAGCGTCCTTGACCATGTACTACAATCCCGACGAGGAATCGGCCTTTAGCCGCTTCAGCCAAGTGCTGGAAATTCCCGTCACGGATTTCGAGTTGTCGGTGCGCAGCCGCAATTGTCTGAAGAAGATGAACATCAAGACGCTGGGAGACCTGACGCGCGTCACCGAGCCGCAGTTGCTCAGCAGCAAGAATTTCGGCGAGACATCGTTGATCGAGATCAAGGAGATGATGGCGGCCAAGGGGCTACGGCTGGGGCAATCGCTGGAGGAAGGGGCGAGCTACGACATGCGCTATCGGCCGCAACCCCCCGTCAGCGCCGAGGAACAGGCCCTCCTCAGCAAGCCAGTCAGCGATTTGAACTTGTCCGTACGGGCCCGCAAGTGCATGAATCGCCTGGGGATCAACACCTTTTCGGAGCTGGTCAATCGCAGCGCCGATGAGCTGCTCGAATCGAAAAACTTCGGCATGACCTCGCTCAACGAGGTGCGCGAGAAATTGGCGCAATACGGGTTGAGCCTGCGGGGAGATTAGTTTCTGCCGCCCTTTCAGGGCTATGGGGGATAGATAGCATTCCCATTCCAGGGGCTGTCGCCCCTGGCTATGAACTGCCCCCCCATTCGGGGCTGTGAAAACTATGAACTGCCCCCCCATTCGGGGCTGTGAAAACTATGAACTGCCCCCCCATTCGGGGCTGTGAAAGTAAGGGGGCCAACGCCTAGTCATTACCATGTCCCTC
>JBKBIP010000012.1:0-122577 GCA_046297495.1 Gemmataceae bacterium
CGCGGCCGAATTCTGGGACGGCTCACGTTTTGGACTTACTTCACGATGGTCCCTAGCGTGCTGATCACCGGCGCCCTGCTCGACAAAAGTCATGAAACATATCGCATTTTGTACCCCTTGGCAGGCTTGTGCGGCTTGATCGGCTGTTATTTCTATGGTTTGCTGCATGTGCCGGAGGCGCGAGCGTTGCCCACACGCGGCTCCGGCATCCGCTCCAGCATGGACGGCGTCGAGCAGATCATCCGTAGCGACCGGGCCTATTTGTTCTTTCAACTGGCCTTCTTCTTGTCCGGCTCGGCCTTCTTCATGTCCACGCATGTGGTGCTGCTGCTGACCAGCGAGCGTTTTGCCTTCAGCGCGTTCGAGCTGGCCTTGTGGCTATCGGTGACGCCACAATTGTTGTTGGCGCTGACATCGCCGATCTGGGGGCAGGTGTTGGATCGCGTCGGCATCGTGCGATTGCGGCTGCTGATCTCGCTGACCATGACGGCGTACCTGGCCAGCTATTTCCTGGGGATCGTGGGTGGTTGGCCGCTACTGATTTTCTTGGGTAGTATATTACAAGGGGTCACGAACGGCGGCGGCCAATTGACGTGGGCCTTGGCGTCGAGCCATTTCGCCCCCCGCACCGAGGATGTGCCGCTGTACAATGGGATTCACTTTGTCCTCAACGGCGTGCGTGGCCTGCTGATGCCGTGGATCGGCTCGGTGTTGCTGTTGGTGACGGGGGCCGGGGCGGTACTGGCGGCCACGTTGGTCTCGCTGATCAGTGTGCCGATTATTTGGCACTCGCTGCGTTGGGGGGATGGCCCGACCGACAGAGTAATGCCTATTGAAACACCGGCCCCGACCACGAAAGTCCGCTGAACGCCTTAGCTCGCCGTTGGCTCGCTCGCTAAACCGACTTCTGACTGTCATCGTGGAGGAATAGCGATGCGGATTCGCACGTTTCAACCTGGGGATGAGGAAAAACAGGTGGCCGTCTTCAACGAGGCCGCCGCCGAGCTGCCCAAGTTCAAGCCGTCCTTTCCCGAGGAAGTCCGTCGCCGCCGCCGCGCTCCCGACTTCGATCCGACAGCCCGGCTCTATGTCGAGGAAGGCGGGGATGTAGTAGCCTACGCTGGCTTTCAACCCAATGGCCGCATCAGCTTCCCGTGGTGCCGAAAGAAGCATGAGCACTTGGCCGAGCCGTTGTTGGAACAGCTGCTGCAAACCATGCGACAGCGCGGCATCACGACGGCGTTCGCAGCCTATCGTCCCGATTGGGAACCGATTCTCGCGTTTCTCCGCCAGCGGGGTTTTCAACATACACGGGACCTCATCAGCTACTATCTGGACCTAGTGGAGATGCCCACGCCCGCCGCCCGTCGCGGTTTCTCCATGACAGCCCTGCAGCGCGATGACATTCCCGGCCTTATTGCGTTGGCCCCGGATGTGTTACGCATCACCGACCCGGTCATGCTGGAGAGCTATTTCTTCGACAATCCGTATTTCCGCGCGGAGTGTCTGTTCGTGACGCGCCAGCGCGACGATGGCTCGCCGCAAGCCGTGGGTATTCTGATCGATGATCCGAGTTACGCCGATCCTCGGATGCTCGACGCCGCTACGCCGTGCTTCCGGCTCGGCGCTTTCGGCACCGAAGGGATGACCACCAAGCGCGTGCGCGGCCTGTTTAGTTTCCTGGTCCGCGACGAACCCAAGGCGCCGGTTTTGGCTCTCGACCTGCTAGGTTACGCCGCCTGGCGCCTGAACGATTCAGACGTGGAAACCTTCGCCGCCCAGGTTCCGTCCGACGCGCCGCATCTAGTCCGTTTTTATCAGCAGTATTTCCGCCGGCAGGGTAGTTTTCCGATCCTGGAAAAGCAGTTGTAGGAAGCAAAGCACGGAGACGCGCTCCCTTTGGCGCGCTCGACTCAGCCATCATTCCTTGTCGCCACTTTGAAGGACATAGCGATGCCATTTGCTGCCGCGTTATCGCCAACGTCGGACACACGCCGGGCAGTCGAGGAGGTTTGTTCCCAGGCGCTCCCCGCCTTAATGGGAGAACCTCAGCTGGCGTTCGTTTTCTTCTCCCCCCATCACTTGCCGCGCGCGGAGGAAATGGCGGCGGAGCTGCGCGAGCGGTTACGGCCGCAATGCCTGCTCGGCTGCGTGGGAGAGGCCATCGCTGGCAACGACCGCGAGATCGAGCAAGCCCCCGCCCTGAGTCTGTGGCTGGCCCGCTGGTCGAAGCCAGTCACTCTGGAGCCGTTCCACATGGTTTTGGAAGAAACGGCGGATGGCTTGAGCCTGTTCGGTTGGCCGGATGGGCTGCTGGACGCCGACCCCGCTCAATCGGTGCTACTCACGTTGGCCGATCCGTTCACGTTTCCCATCGACCATTTCTTGAAACAAGTGAACGAGGAACATCCAGGTTTGCGCGTCATGGGGGGCATGGCCAGCGGCGGGCGCGGACCGGGACAATGTCGGTTGCTGGCGCGCGATCAGGTCATGAACCAGGGGGCGGTCGGCGTCCTGCTGCGCGGCCCGGTCCCCGTGCGCAGCATCGTATCGCAAGGCTGCCGACCCATTGGCCGACACTTTGTCATCACCAAGGCCCAGGACAACATCATCACCGAATTGAGCGGTAAGCCCCCCTTGGCCCAGCTGCAAGAGCTATGGAACGAAATCAGTCCCCAGGAACAACGGCTGCTGCAAAGCGGCTTGCACATTGGCCGTGTCATCAATGAATATCAAGGGGAGTTCCAACGCGGCGACTTCCTGGTGCGCAACGTCTTGGGGCTGGAACGGGAGACTGGCGCCATGGCCATCACCGACCGCATCCGCGTCGGCCAGACGGTGCAGTTCCACGTTCGCGACGCCGCGACCGCCGACGAGGACTTACATGCGTTACTGCAACTCGACCTGAGCGCGCACGAACAACCCCCCGCCGGCGCGTTGCTGTTCACCTGCAACGGTCGAGGATCACGGCTGTTCGACCAACCGCATCACGATGTCCAAGCGATCCGCGCCGAGGCCGGCGCCGTGCCGCTGGCCGGTTTCTTCGCCCAAGGAGAACTCGGCCCCGTCGGCGGTCAAAATTTCATCCACGGCTTCACGGCCAGTGTGGTGTTGTTTGAGGAAGCGTGATGGGCAGATGCGTTTAGCGTACGAGCCAGAGGCGAGCATGACGGCCCACGATTCATTTCACCCACCGCTGCTCCCGCAACGCCGTCAGGGTAGCGTGGAACTCGGCGGGAAGAGGGGCGGTCACTTCGATGACGTTTCGGCGGCGGGGATGATGGAAGCGCAAGCGGTGAGCGTGCAGGGCTTGGCGGGAGAGCAACAGCTGGTCCGCGGCGGGGTCGAGGCCGACAACCAAGTCCGACAGGCGCAGGCAATCCCGGCCGCTATATACCTTGTCGGCCAGCACGGGACAGCCGACGCTGGCCAAGTGGACGCGGATTTGATGCGTCCGGCCCGTGCGCGGATGCACCCGGCAATAAGTGTAGCCGCGAAAGCGTTCAATCACCTCGTAATAACTGGTCGCGTCCTTGGCATCCTCATCCGCTTCGTCGTCGGTCACGATCATCTTGATTCGCTCGCGCGGGTGGTGGGCGATGCGGCTCTCGATGTAATCGCTGTCCCGGTCCAGGACGCCGGCGGTGAGGGCGTGATATTCCTTGAAGACTTTGCGCTGCTCGAACTGCGCCGCCAAATCCCGATGGCTCCATTCATCCTTGGCCACCAGGATGACGCCGCTGGTGTCCCGGTCGAGCCGGTGAACGATGCCGGGCCGATAGGTGCCGCTCAATTGGCTCAGTTGGCCGAAATGGAACTGCAAGGCGTTGACCAAGGTGCCGGTCCAGTGTCCCCGCGCCGGATGCACGACCATGTCGGCGGGCTTGTTGATCACCGCCAAGGCTTCATCCTCGTAGAGCACTTCCAGAGGAATGTCCTCCGCCGCCGGCACGTTTTGACTTTGGCCTGGCAGCCAAATGCGGATATGGTCGCCGTGCCGCACCTTGTAGCTGGCCTTGGCCGCCGCGCCGTTGACGAGCACGGCGGCGGCGTCGATGATTTTTTGAATGATGGATCGGCTGTAACCGGGAAAGGCGGCGACCAGATATTGATCGAGACGAACTCCCTCGGTTTTGCGTTTGACGCTTAGATCAACCGTGGCCGGACCATCAGGCAGCGACGCGGGAGGGGATGACATGGTGATAATACGATTTCATTCACAATAAGGGCATGAGTTTAGCCGCCCCTCTCCCCCTTTGGGGGATGAGGGCTTCGGAAATAGACTCTCTCAATGGCCACGCGGATACATCTGTTCCAACTCATCGTAGAACTTGGTGATCCGTGCTCCATGCTCTTTCAGTAGTTGGACGTATTGAGCGGCTTTCTCGGTTTGGAAGGTCGGCGGTTGCGCGGCGGCTAATTGCTCGTACAGTCGCAACGCCACCTCCACGCTGCCCCGGCTTTCGTTGGGATTATCCGCCTTGGGAATGCCGATCAGGGCCTCCTCGGCCTTGGCTTGGCCCATCAACGCCTCTTGGGCCAACAGGGGGGCGTCGCTACACTGCGGCACCAATTCCTTGTACAGAGCGCGGGCCTTTTCGATGTCTTCAATGGCCTGTTGACGCTGTAAAGGGGCGCCCAAATTTCTCAGTCCCTGACGCATGAGAATCCGGGCCAGCTGAAACTTGGCCGTGCGCCCGATCAGGGAACCGCGCTGCTCGTTAGCCAGCTGTTCCAATTGCTTGACATTGTCGTTGGCGGCGGCGTCCCCCACCTGCAACCATAAGTCGGCCCGGCTGGCTCCGGCGGAGCGCGCGACGAAAAACCAAATGAGGATTGCCACCACGATGACCACGAAGCCGATGACCACGAAGGTAGTGGTGCGCGATTCCGTGCGCATCTTGGTCGCAAACCGGCCCAAGCGATCCGCCAATTCGTTGGTTTTCAGTTCCTTGCGATGTTCTGCTTTCATGGCGAAGCTCCTGGGGCCAAAAACAGCCCTGCCCATGGGATGCCGACAGGTTTTAGTTGGATGAATGATGTACCACTTACACCCAATCATAGGTCGCGGAGATAAACTGGTCAATGCGAAACGAGCAGGGGGGTAGTTTGGCGCGGGAGCGCGACTACCCTCTGCCCACCGCCTTGGGCTGCCGTTACAATACCCGCAGCCGTTCCCAGAAACCTTCATCCAAGGAGAAAACCATGCTTGAACATCTTCCGTTGGACCCGGCGCGCGTGGACCGCCGGGGCTTCCTGCGCCAAGCGGCTTGGGGGGTCTCCAGTCTGGCGCTGGCCGGCACGGCGCGCCCCAGTCCCGCTCAGGCGGTTCCGGACAAGAAGCCCACGCAATTTCAAATCGCTTGCATGACGCTCCCCTATTCGCAATTCCCGTTGGTCCGAGCGCTGACGGGGATCAAGGCGTCGGGCTATCAGTATGTCGCGTGGGGGACGAGCCACCTGGAAGATGGCCAGCGCGTTCCTGTGATGGCCAGCGACGCGCCGCCGGAGAAGGCGAAGGAATTAGGCCAACGCTGCCGGGACATGGGCTTGGAACCGCTCATGATGTTTTCGGGAATCTATCCCGAAGCCGCCACAGGCTTGGAAGTCCTGAAACAACGTATCTTGCAAGCGGAGGCCGCCGGCATTCCTCAGGTGCTCACCTTTGGCCACACCAAAGGGGGTAATCGCAAGCTGTGGGTGGAACGCTTCAAGACTCTGGGACCCATAGCCCGCGATCATGGCGTGATCATCGTCGTCAAGCAACATGGCGGCGAGACGGGGACCGGGGCGGCCTGTGCTGAGATCGTCCGCGAGGTGAATGATCCGGGCATTTGGGTCAATTACGACGCTGGTAACGTCATGGATTATCTCGACGTGGATCCTCTCCCAGACATTCGCAAGTGCGCCGATGTGGTGCGCAGTTTCTGCATCAAGGACCACCGCAATTTCCCTAGGGATCAAGATTGCGGTCCTGGTTTGGGGGAGATCGATCATTACAAACTACTGGCGCCGGTGACATGGACAGGCCTCAAGATGCCATTGTGCTGTGAGAACATTTTCGCCCCGGTGCTGCCGCGCCCCACCGAGCCGGGGGGAGTGGACGCCCTGGCTCGCCGCGCCCGCGAATTCCTCGAAATCGTGACACAAGGATTGCTGCTGGTGGACAATGTCAAGGGATGATCAGGGGGGACCGTCCAGCTATTCCCTGCGCGGCGGGCGGCCGGGGCATCGCCGCGCTCGGCCCCGGCCACCCAGGCGTTTCATTCCCACCTTTACTAGCTGCTCACCGCCCACTACTCACTTTTTTTTGGCGGTGGGCTGACCTCATAGCCCAAGGTGGCGAGATAGTCGGCAACCTGATTGCCGGCGGCGATGGCTTCATCGGAATCCAGACGCGTCAAGCTGAGAGCGGCGTACCAGTAGCGTTGCCGGTCACGGGGGGGCAAGCGGGCCGGCTCGATCCCCAACTCCCGGACGGCTTCCTTGTCCCAGCGAATTTGCTTGAGCGTCGCCGACAATTCCCGCCACGTCAGCCCCGCGCAAACCAGCGTGCCATCCGCTTGACGTATTTGTCGGCCGACCAGTACGTGGAAGATGCCCAGCAAACTCAATTTCACATCGCCAGATTGCTTCAAGCGATTGAGCAGCTCGCGCAACTGCGCATCCATTGCCAGGCTCCGTACCGCTTCCGTTTGATCACGACACAGAAAACCGCCCGCTCCCCTGCCAACCTTCGGCAGTTCCGTTTATTTGTCCACCTTGCGCATATTACCAGGAAACGAAAGTGAAACCAGAGGATGTGTGGACGAAATGGGCGCCAAAGGAACAAGATAACAATTCCTGTTCGTTCTGACTTCTGGCCGAAGGTCAAAAACGCGGAAGAACTGCCAGGAAAGGCAACCCACCGTCCGAGCCGCGACCGTTAGAGAGTGGAACAACGCACCGCTCCCTAACGGTCGCGGCTCGGAGTTTCTTTACTTGCCGGCGTAGTAGTGAAAAGCATCAATTCCATGCCGGCGCTAATTTCCGAAAAAAATCCGCCAGTTTGATTTGCCTGGAGGCAAAATGCGACCTATGTTTGAACAACTGGAAATTGTCAGTTTTAGTGACAGTTTCCCGGGGTAAGCGAATGTCACGCCCAGATCCCAACGCCTTTCATCCACCGAAAGGGCAAACCCGCTCGAAAGACGGGGGCGCAAAGCCACGGACCTTCCGCGTTAGGGCGATGGTCGCCTGGTTGCCGAAGGGATGGGTAGGGCGAAGAGCCCGTCCGTCCCCAAGTATTTCCTTCGGGAGTGCTTGTCCCGATCTGGGGACTGGTGTATTCCAGTTACATCCGCCTTACCCCATCCGCCAACTTCGAGCATTCCACCTCAGCTCGAACAGGCAAGGTCCGGCAGAACGGTTCCTCCTTGCCATCTACGGACCTCGAAGCTAAATTCAAGCCCACAGATAACCCCTGTGGGCTTGAATGTTTTTTCGGCTTTTTCACCCCAATTCGCGCGCCAAACAGCCTCATATTATCAAGTTTGATTGCTTCCATTGCCGATAACGTGGTAATACGTCCAATCAGCAAAGCCAATCACTTATCTTTACCTATCCTGAATCGATTGCCTGGACCACTCGATGTTTTTCTTCATCATCTCAGGAAGGTATGTCCACGGATCATAGGGGCAAGCAGATGCGGCAAACGGTGTCCGTCATTGTGGCCAGCGTATTGGCGGCGGGAACGACCCAAGCGCAAATGCCAGGGGGCCAGTATCTTGGGCGCGGGGAGCCAGGCCGTTTGCCCGCGACGTTCCTCCATAACGCCGCGCATCCTCTTGCGGCGTCCTCGCCGTCCGTTCGCGACGTGCTGCCGCGACCGGAACAATTAATTTCCTTCCATAATCAGAACGTCGAATTGCGCTGGGACAAGGGGCGATGGCAGCTGCGCGCTGGCGCAGCGCTGATCAAGGATTTCGGGACGTCGGAACAAGAAGCGCGGCGAGCGCTGAATCTCATTCGGGAGCTGCGTCTGAATCAATATGGCCGCATCGGACAGCCGGTGCCGGTCTTGGAATACTGGCTGGTAGATGGGCGGGCGCCCACGCCGTTGACGCCGGTGGGGCGTGTCATTTCTTTTGATCTCAACACGCTGCGCGTGGTCCCGATGAACCAGCAATGGTATCTCACTGACGCGAATCAAATGTTGTTTAACTTCGGCGGACACGAAGCCGACGCCCGGCAAGCGCTGGCTGTCTTACGCCGTTACCAGTTTAACCAAGTTGCCATCTTGGGGCGCCCGCAACCAGCCATGACGATCTTCCTGGCCAACGCGGGGCGAAACTGGATGCCTGCCGAGGAGAACCCCGTCGCCCAGGCCGCGTCCAAGGCGCCCGCTGCCACACGCTTGCAAACGCAGCAGCTCGCCTTGGCCAGTTATAGTCAAAACGTGGGGGAAGCCGTCGTCGAATGCTTGCCGTTCGATTGGCGGCAAGTGCGCGTCCAGCAAGATGACGATGGCTGGAAACTGATGTTGCACGACTATTGCCTGGCCCGTTTCGGGGGGGATGAACAGGCCGCCCAAGCCGCCTTGCGCGTCGTGCAACACTACCGCTTGACCGAGATGTGCCGGATCGGCACGCGGGGAGAGACCCATGCCAATTCCTTCCGTTATTTCCTCATCCACGGCCGCGTGCCGCGCGGCGTGATGTTTGGTCTACGGGGCCGCTCCCTCTTTCTCCAGGCTCTGCGCGTCGTGCGCGTGGGGGAAGAATGGGTGATTAGCGACGGCAGCCAAGTGTTCTTCACCTTTGGTTCCCGCGCGGACGAAGCCCGGCAAGCCTTGCAAGTGATCCAACATCATCATTTCGATTATGTGTGCCACCTTGGCAATCCCCAGACCGGCGGTTTGACCCTGCTGCTCCGCGAATAAGGAGACCCAGAGACCGGCGCGTTTTTTTCGGATTTTGCTTGCATTCCCGCCCGTTCCCCGGCTACCATGACGCGAACATAGCACCAGAAACCTTTCGCTGTTTGGGGGCTGCTCATGTTGCGCGTCATGGCCCGAGAAGGAAGTCAACATTGCGATGGCATCACGCGCCGCGAAGCCCTGCGGGCCGGCGTCATCGGCTTCGGGGGGCTGACGCTTCCGCGTCTGCTCCGCTTGCAAGACGCCAGCGCCGCCGCCGCTGCCACTCGAACGGCGGGCAAGGCCAAGTCGGTGATCATTTTATTCCTGTCGGGCGGGCCGTCGCACTTGGATATGTGGGACCTCAAGCCGGACGCCCCGGAAGAAATTCGCGGCACCTTCCGCCCCAGCGCCACCAGCGTTCCGGGGATTCAGGTGTGCGAGCATCTGCCGGGCATGGCCCGCTTGGCCCAGGAATGTGTGATTATCCGCTCCCTACGTCATGCTACGAACAGCCACCCGGCGGCGACCTACTGGATGATGGTCGGCAGCCCCATTCAGCGGGTGGCGCCGCAAGTGGTGACGATGAGCCGGGAAGACCGGCCGCATCCTGGCTCGGTGCTGACCAAGTTCCGCCCCAGCCGGCCCGGCGTGCCCTCGTTCGTGATGGTGCCCGAGGCGATTTCCCCGGTTGGTCCTGAACGGCCCGGCCAGCACGCCGGCTTCCTCGGCGCCGCCTTCGATCCGTACCGGGTCAACAGCGACCCGAACTTGGACGATTACAACCCCGGCCCCTTACACACCGACGCCGACTTGCCACTGACACGCCTGGAAAACCGGCGCGGCTTGCTCGATCACATCAATCAACAGGCGCGCCACCTGGAACGCACCGCCGTGGCCCAGACGCTCGACCCCTATTTCACGCGTGCTTTCGACATGCTGACCTCCCCGGCGGCGCAACGCGCCTTCGACATTACGACGGAATCGGAGCGGACGCGCGACCGCTACGGCCGGCACGTCTTTGGGCAGTCGGTGCTGCTCGCCCGCCGGTTGGTGGAGGCTGGCGTGCGGCTCGTGCATGTCAACTGGGTGCGGCATGACAACGGCAAGGGCGGGCAAGGTTACGATAGTCACCGCGATCATCTGTATTGGGCCAAGACGGAGTTGTTCCCGCCGACCGACACCGCCTTCGCCGCCTTGGTTGACGATTTGAAGGAACGCGGCTTGCTCGATGAAACCCTCATCGTCGTGATGGGGGAATTTGGCCGCACGCCGCGCTTCAACGCCAACGCCGGCCGCGATCACTGGGCGCAGTGCTTCAGCGTGCTGTTGGCGGGCGGCGGTTTGCGCGGCGGGCAAGTCGTCGGCGCCTCGGACAAGATCGGCGCCTACCCCACCACGCCACCCGTGTCCCCTGAAGACCTGCTGGCCACCGTCTATCACGCCTTGGGCATCGACCATGAGACGATCATTTATGACTTGCTCAACCGCCCCTTCCACCTGGTCGATGGCAAACCGCTGACGGAGTTGTTCTAGGGAGGAGGAAACCCGCCCCGCAACGGCCAGACTCTCGACGCACTCTCTGCGGCGTGTGCGGCGGCGGTTGCTCGCTCTGGCGGACATGGCCCGGGAGCGCGGCGACGGTGAGGCGTTTCTGGCGGCACTGAAAGAATTTCACCGATAGACTTTATCGGAGCGGACATAGGGGCGATTGGATGCATCAGCAGTAGTGAGGCTATTATGGCACTGCCCACACGGAAGCCGAAATCTGACTCTCAATAGTCAGATGCGGCCATGACCACGTCGATAGGGTGGGCTGAGTCTGCGAAGCCCACCAGAAGGACTTCAGCCGTACCCTCGGCGTTTGCCGCGGGCGGTTCGTGCTGGAATGCTCGCGGGGTGGCGCATTACGATTCATGCTCGGAGTTCGCTGATTTCCCACCTGTTTGTCATCATGCGAGGATAACATGTCATTCCCCGTCCTGACGACGGAAGAGTTGCGGCGTTGTGTCAGCCGGTTGCCTCGTATCGAGTTGGCCCATCTGCCGACGCCGCTGGAGGAAATTCCTCGTTTCGCCGATGCCATCGGTGGGCCGCGCCTGTTCATCAAACGAGACGATTGCACCGGCTTTTACTTCGGCGGCAACAAGACCCGGCACAACGAATTCCTGCTGGCCGACGCGCTGCGCAAGGAATGCGACATGGTGGTTTGGGGGGCGGGCGTGCAGTCGAACAACTGCCGGCAAACGGCGGCCGCCTGCGCCAAGCTGGGGCTGGAGTGCCGGCTGTATCTGAGCCGGGCCGCGCATAACGATGATATTCAGGGGAACTTGCTGCTGGATTATCTCGTTGGCGCCCAAGTGGAAATCGTCGATGAACCGCTTGGCCCGGCGTTGGATGAGCTGTTGCTGAGGAAAGCGGAGACTTTTCGCCAAGCGGGACGGCGTCCTTACGTGTGGGATCGAATTCCAGGGCGACCGCTGGCCGCCGTCAGCTACACGCTCTGTCTGGCGGAAATTGTCGATCAGATGCGCGAGCGCGGCTTGACGCCGTCACATATATATGTCAGCGCGGCGGGCGCGACCGGGTCTGGTTTGGCTTTGGCCAACAAGGTCCTGGGGTTGTCCGCTCAGGTGCGCATCATCTGCCCCATCCGCTGGCCCTGGGAAACGCGCCGCGACATGGCCGAGATCGCCAACCAAACCGCTGCCTTGCTCGATCTGCCCCATCGCCTGACGGCGGCGGACATCGACGCCACCGAGGATTACGTCGGTCCCGCCTACGGCTGCGTGACGCCGGAGGGGCGCGCGGCTTTGGATACGTTGGCCCGCACCGAAGGCATCTTGCTCGATCCATCTTACACCGCCAAGACGATGGCCGCCTTGATCGACGACGTACGCCAACGCCGCTTACCCACCGACGCTCACGCCGTCTTCGTTCACACCGGCGGCCTACCGGCGGTGTTCGCCTATCGGGATGAGCTGATGGCGGATGGTCATAAATAGTGGGCGGGGGGTTGGGGTTGGTAAAAACACCACAAGCCGGTCGCCGCGCGACCGGCTTGGGTGGGGGTGAGCTAACAACTTTGTATCACGGTCGATAGTTGTTCAAGGTTTGCCGGACGGAACCTTGAACACGTTCCAAGCTGACGCTGACGGCGGCGGAGGTGGGACGGTTTTGGCGCTCCAATAGGCCGCCGAAGCGGAAGTCCTCGCGGGCTTCCTGCACTTTGCCCTGGGGCAGACGGGCCAAGCCGAGGAAGTACAGATAGCGGGCGTCCTGATCGAAATAGCGGATTGCTTCGAGGAAATCCTTCTCGGCTTCCTCGTAACGGCGGCTGTAATAGTGCCGTAGCCCCGAGGCGAAGTGTTTCTCCGCCAAGGCTGTATCAGGGTAGCGCAGGCCGTCGGGACGCTTGAAAGCCGGATGATTGTCAATGATCATCTGCAAACCGTCGGCGTATTCCGGTTTGATCAGCTGATTCAAACCTTTGACGTATTCTTGCAGGGCCTGTGTCCAGTAACCTTGCTTGGCCAAGACTTGGGCCAGGATCAGATAGCCTTCGGGGTTGCCAGCTTTGATGGCTTCCTCGGCCAGACGTTGGGCCTCGACTTCTTCCGGCTTCGGTGGCGGAGCCTGATCATCGTCAATCTGCAAAGCCGTCACCGCCAGGACGAGCGCGATTTGGCGGGCATCCGAGACGGGAGTGCCGGGGCGTTCCGAGCGACGCGCGGCGGGAACATTGGCCGGCACGGGGACAGCGGGACGTGGTTGGCGCGGTTGCAGCAGCACGCGGGCCAAGCCGAGCTTGTAACGGCTCAAGGTCATCCCATCCATGTTGGCATCCCCGGCCGCTTTGATGGCTTCCCGGTACAGTTTCTCAGCGGCGGCAAAGTCGGCTAATTCCTCGGCTAGACGCGCGGAAGCGTAATTCCCCTCCGCCACGGCGCCGGCAGCCACGGCGGCCTCGGCATCCTGACGAATGGCGGCCACTGCGGGATGATCGGGGCCGATGGTGCGGCGTCCCTGATCGCGGGCCTTATCCAACTGGACAATGCTACGCAAGGCCAGCAAGTTGCCATCTTTCTCAGGCAAGATGTCTAGCCCCTTGTTCAGCTCTCGCAAGGCGCCTTCCAAGTCCCCCGCCTGATACAGCGCATTGGCCGGCCGCAGGTAGACTTCGGGGTCATTCAATTCACGCAACGCCGCTTGAACGAGTGGTAAAACATTGTCCAGTCGGTTGTCATTCAGGTTCGGCAGCGCTTCTTGCAGGGCCTGGCGTGCTTCCGCCAATTGATTTTGATTGCGAAGGATCAGCCCCTGCACGGCACGCGCTTGGGCCTTGACAGCGGGACTCGCCTTCTCATCCTTGATCACCCATTCAGCATCGAGGGCGGCTTTCTTTTGATTATCGTCGTTGGCGCGGTCGCCATTCTGTAATACGTTGACCCAGAAGGCGAGCATGGCCTCCGGCGTGCGACTGCGGATGAACAGGGCCTCGTAGCTGGCGTTTTGGGCTTCGCTGGCGGCCAGGCGGCCGCTCAAATCCAACGCTTGCGCGACGCCGCCGCCGACGTTGCCCAAGCCGCTCAGATCACCAGCCAGGCGATTGAGGGCGGATACTAACGGCGTGCCGCTTTCCGCGATCAGCTTGTCCATTGTCTGGCCCAACTGAGCACGGTCGGCCTTGGGGGGCAACATGTCGGCGGCTTCGAGTTTCTGAATCACCAGCCGCACGGTCTGATTCAAGTCATCCCGCGTGGCGGCCAGTTGTTGCACTGCTTTATCCAACTCCGGAGCCATGACGCCAGCCGCCTTGAGCTGATCGCTTACCTTGGTCAATTTGTCGTCAGCGTCCTTGCGGGCGGCGGTCGTCTCTTTCCAATCTTGAATCAAGGTCTGCAAGCCCTTGACTAAGTCCTGTTGCTCCGGGGTGACGAATTTGGCCTCAGTCAAATCCTTTTGCAAAGCGGTCAGCTGCATGTCGGCATTTTTCCTTGCCAAGATCAATCCATCCAACGTCTTGAGTAAGTCATCCGCCGTGGCCTGATCATCCTTCACTTCGAGCTTCTCGGCGAAGGCTTGGAGGGCCTTGGCCACGGTTTCCTTGCTCTGGTCCTTGTCCTTGAGCAAGGCGTCCAGGGCTTGGTTGGCGCTGGGATACTTGGCCAGGTCGTAACCGCTGGCATTGAGTTTTTCCTGCAAAGCCCAGAAGGCAAGCAAGTCCTCACAGGCACGCAGGAAGATTTCTTCCGTGGGATCGCTAGTGGGGTTCTGGGCCTTGTTCAGACGCACGAAGCGTTGTTTCTCATGCACGGCCCGGGCTTCTTGCAAGGCTTTGCGGGCGGCATCGAATTGGTGCTGGCGGGCCAGCTTGGCCGCTTCCCAGAACTTGAAACCCGCTTCATCGGCGGGAGCGGCGGCATCGTTTTGCAGCAACGTGACCATCCAAACCATCAGCGCCGCCGAAGCATCGGAGCGCGCCGCGCCGGCGTCGGCGGCCGGCTCCATCGGCGGCGCCGCCGCGGTGGGACGCGCATCGAGCCGATTCAGGGCGGCGTCGAACATCTTTTGCTGGACGGGGTTGTTGTTAGCGGCGTCGCGTCCCTTCAAATAAGCGGCCCTGGCGGCGGTCACATCACCGATCATTTCATCGATGTGGCCAAGCCAGAACAGACCCTGAGGATTGTTGGCCTTGGTGAGGTCCGCGATGGCTTGCTGCACCGCCGGATCGTCTTTCTTCAACTGGTTACCGTTTTGCCGTTGCAGATACAACAGCCAGCGCGTCTGACCGCGCGCGGCGAGCAGGTCCGGCGTCTCCGGCTCGGAGGCTTGCTCCAACATCGGCAGGGCTTTGTTCAGATTACCGCTGTCCAGATGTTGCAAAGCCATCTGGAGCGAACCCGCTTCTTCCGCCGCCGGGTTCATGGGCAGGCTCATGCCCAAGTTGCTTTGCAAAAATTTGTTGACATCGCCTCGCCAGCTCAGAGGCGGCGTGTAGCCGGTCAACCACAGCGCCAGCGACGCCGCCGTGCCCACCAAGCCACCCACGAACATGCCCCCCGCCCAGCGCCGGCCATAGCGCGGCTTGGCCATCTTGGCGGGCTGGCCCTTGGTCGAAGGTTGATATTTTTCCTCTTCCGCCTCGACGGCGGCTTCCTCGACCGCCTCTTCCTCGACGTCCGCGCTGACGCCTTGCTCCTCGCCCCCGGCGGCCGCTTCCCCTTCCGCTTCGGCGGCGCCGAGGTTGTCCCAATCGATGTCTCCGTCCATCATCGGGACAGTCGCTTCTCCTTCCTCGGTAGCGGCGGCTTGGGTTTCCCCTGGAGCCTCGACATCGGGAAGCTCTGCCGCCGCTTCCTCGGCCGGTGCTTCCTCAACCGCCGCTTCCTCGGCCAGTTGCTCCATCTCAAAGAGAGCCGCTGTCTCTTCCACCTCCTCGCCGAGATTGATCGCCGACGATTCGGCATCCGGGGCGGCTTTTTCGCTCTCCGCCAAGAGTTGATCAGCTGCCGCCGCATCCCATTCGACCGTTTCCGCCGATTCCGCTTCCTGATCCGCTTCGGCCAAGGGAGTTTCCATGCCTTCCTCGACGGCCGCATCCAGCTCGTGCCGGATTGCCGAGGGAAGCTCCGGATCGCTCGACAAATCCACTTCCGATGTTTCCGTGCGATCCGCGTACAACTGATCCGATTCCGCCATCAGGTCTTCCAAAGTCGGTTCCGCATCCGCGAGTCCTTCCACTCCGGACGGCACATCGACTGTGGGGTCGGAATCCAGATCGATGCTCGACGAATCTTGGCGTGAGGCAGCATCTTCGGGAACGATACGGGCCAGTTCCGCCGAGGATGAATAGACGTCCAACTCATCCAAAGCCGACACATCCACGATCGGATCGGAATCCAAGTCGATGCCCGACGCCTCCGGCTCGCGCCGATCGGAAAGATCGAAATTCAGAATTTCTCCTTCTTCCTGGTGAATCGCCGCCGCCAAGGCATCGTCCATATCCGGCGACACGTCCAAATCTGGATACGAGGACAAATCGATGCCCGATGCGTCCTTCGCGGTTCGGCCCGCGATGTCAGCGGGGGCAGTCCCCAGCAAGTCCACCTCCTCGGTGGCTCCCTCTTGTCCCCGCGCAGGGGATGAAGCGCCGGGAGCGTTGAGTTCCTGGGTCACATCCAGCAGCGGATCGGACAGCAAGTCGATGGCGGTCGATTCTGGGCCGGCAACGGCGCCGGCATCCTCGGCGGCGGCCGCGTGGCGGCCCTGTTCGGCCCGGCTTCCCGTCAGCGCGTCCGGCTCCTCCGCGCTGTCGGGTTCGTCGGCGGCTCGCTCTTTTTCGGCGTTGGCCCAGAGGATAGCGTCGGTTCCTTCCAATTCATTCAAAATCTTGCCAGCTGATGCCCCCACTTCGGCGGACAACTCCTCGGCCGGCGCCAGCATGGTTGGCCGAGGTAAATGCTGCGCCAATTGCGTGGCCTTGGGGGAAGAGGGCACGGGCGGCTTGGCGCTCCGTTCGGGAGCCGCCGCCACTGGCGGAACATCCTCATCGGACTGGAAATGCTCGGCTTGCAGACGAGCCAGCTCATCCAAATCAATCGAGGCGTCGCTCACGGCGGCCACGCCTTGTTCCGCTTCCACGATGTCCGAGGGTTCGACGTCTTCTTCCTCGGCGAATTGTTCGATGATGTCCGCGTCGGAAAGAGCGTCGAAGTGAACCAACGGCCCGCCCCCCAAATCGACGGCTGACGATTCCGATGGTACGTCGGTTTCCACCAAGTCGCTCCAGGAGGTCAGGGAACCGCCGCTTTCCGGCTCGGCGCCCTCTTCGAGGGATGCCTCGTCGAGCAGTTCCTCGGAAACCTGTTCGAGTTCCTCGAAATTGATCAGTTCCTCCCTCTGATCGACGGGCAGGGAAGCATCGTCCGCGCTGTCCGCTTCTGGCGTCAGGGAGCTTTCTTCCCCTTCATTTTGCCAGAACGCCAAGGGGTCTCGATCATCGTCGTGGGGATGCTTGTCCGCGGGGTTGTGCTGTTTTGCCATAGTAGTGCCACTCCCGTGCTCGAAAAGAACCATCCGATCCGTGTCTCGCCGCGGCGGCGCGATCGGGCACGCTTCCTCACGGTTGGAGAGGAGGAATTCCCAACGAACCGCGACGGCAACCTGTTTACCAGCACGCTGTTGCCGCCACGCGGAAGACCGATTTGATATTCAGAACCATCATGGGATAGGCCGAAGCGAGAAGCTCCGGCAACTTTTCGCTATTGTCTCCAAAGCCGGCGCGTTGAGCAATCCTTTTCCGGCATTTCGAGCGATTTCCTGATCGAACCGCCGGTGGCTTTCGTCTTATCCGTAAGAATAGCGCAATCGGTATGGTCTTCGTGGATAGAATGAAGCGTTTGGCGGGCAAGCCGACGGCGAGCACCCAAACAACGGTAAAGTGAAATGCCGGTGACAATGAGAGAAAAGTTCTATCGGATAATACGTTTTGTGTCATAATACCAGTATCTCTCCGTGGGAAGCTGAGAGAAATTACTTGTGCGGTGTCTAGCGTGGTTGGCGGAGTTCGGCACCATGCGCGAGAAGTTGGCGGCCCGGGCGTGGCGTGAATCGCGGTGAAGATCGCTTGGCAGCAACGGCTTGAAGGAGATGTCCGTGTCCTCATTCATGCGACAGATGGGATGGGTCCTCGTGGCGGGGTTGCTGGGGGCTGTTCCGGCAGCAGCGACTCCCACGGCCGAGGAGATTGAACGCAAGGTGCAAGAGTTGGGGGATGCTGCCTTCGTCGTGCGGGAGGCCGCCTCAGAATTTCTGTGGAAAGCCGGGCGTGCGGCCGAGCCTGCGTTGCAAAAGGCCTTGCACAGCGGCGACGCCGAGATCATCCACCGCGCCCGCGAGTTGCTCGACAAGTTCAAATGGGGCATTTATCCCGATACGCCGCCAAACATCATCGATCTCATCGATCGTTATCGCGCGGCCGACGCCACGAACCGCCAGCAAGTGATTCAAGAGCTAATGCGGCTCGGTTCCTCTGGTTACGCGACCTTGTTGAAAATTGCCGCCGCGGAGGACGACGCCAACCTGCGCCGTCTCTTGCACCGGCGTTTGGCGGAGGAAGCTGGCACCCTGACCGCTTCCTTGCTGCTCGAAGGCAATCTAGGGGCCGTGGAGGAGTTGTTGGAGTTGGGATTGGACACCGACAGCGAACGCGCCCATTGCAATTATGCCGCCTTCTTACTGTTGCAAGGACGGCTGGACGCCAAGATTCCCACCTTCCGGGCCAAGGCGGAGCAACCCCAGGGACATCGCGCCGCCATGACATTGCTGTATCTCTATCGTGCCAAGGGGGACCTGGCCGGCGTGCGCTGGGCCGCCGAACGCGCCAACAACGAAGCGCTGTTGCAAGGCATTCTCTATGAACAACGCGACTGGAAAGCATTGGCCAAGCAGGCCACGTTGCTCGGTCCCAATGGGGAAGTGCTGAGCGACATCGAGCAGCTAGGTTATCGGGCAGCCTACCAGCGACTAGCCGGTGCGACCAACGCCTTCGAGAGCACCGTCGCGGAGATCATCAAGACTGCCGACCGCGTCTCCAACGACAGCAACACCCCCTGGTACGCGGCGCGCGTGCTGCTCATCAACACTCGGCCCGATGAAGCGTTGGCGGTCTTGAAGCAGTATCGCAATCCGTTGCCAGCCTTTGAAATCCTCAGCGCCCAGTTGAAATATCAACAGGCGATGGATGTGGTCAAGGCGGCCCGCGCCGACGACGCGCAAACCGACCTGTTCTGGTTGGAGCTGCGCCAGGCCCGCACGTTGTATCAGCTGGGCGAAAAGGATACAGCGTTGCAATTGTTCAACAAATTGACCGAGCAGCTGCGCGCGGATCGTGGCAATGTCGCGGGCTTCGTCAACCTGATCGAAGCCCAAATGCGAGTGGGGATGACGGAACAGGCTTTCGACAACGCCGCCTGGATGTTGCCGTTCTTCACCGCGGGGCGCGATCCGAGCGCGTTGCTGAATCATCTCTTCGCCAAGAAAGGCAACACGGCGGCGGTGTGGTGGAAAGCCCTCGAAGCCAAGTTTCCCCAGCAAGACAGCGCCACGCGCTTGAAACGCTTGCGTCAGTTGATGGCTGGCTCGGTGCCGGTGGCGGAGTTGCGGCCCTTGCTCCAACTGGCCGAGGAGGCCATGACCGACCGGCTGCCTGCGGAAGATGAGCCGTGGTTGCAAGCCATTGCCGAGATTGCCCAGCGGGGTGGATTGGGGGCGGAGGCGTTGTCGTATTATGAGAAGGCAGCTCAGGTGAATGGCACCGCCAGCGGCTGGCGGCGGCTGGGGGACGCCTTGCTCGACCTGAGACTGTACAAACAAGCGGCAGAGCGCTACCGGCAAGCCTGGGACGCCGACACCAGTCAACCGGCCATCCTTTACCTACGCGGTTACGCGCTGCAACAAGCCGGCCACGACTTGGAAGGACGCAAGTTGATGACACTGGCTCGACAGCTCCCCTTGGCCGATGAAGCCCAACGCCACGCCATGGCCGACCTGCTCGCCCAGCGCGGCTTGCACGACGCCGCTCTGCGCGAGTATCAATTTATCCTCAACACCGCCTTGCTCGATAGTTGGTATCTCGACGACGCCCGGCGCCGCCTGGCGCAGGATGCCACGCAGCGTAAGGACCATCTGCGCGCGGCCGACTTGTACGAATTGTTCTTGCTCCGCTGTCTGACCACCAATCGCTCCTTCGTCGATAATTCCGCTTACCTGATCGTGCCGCACATGGTTCATCGCAATCGCGCGCGCGGCTTGCTGGCGGCGGGCAAACTCGACGAGGCGCTCCGTGAAGTGCGGACCTGCCAAGCCTTGCTCCCCGGTGATGTGCAACTGCCGATTCTGTTGATGCCGGAGTTGCTGAAAGCGGATCGAGCCAAGGAAGCGGCGGAAATCTTCGACGCCGCTGCCCGCACGCTGGAGAAATTGTGTCAAGATTACCCAAACAGCGCTTGGGCCTTCAATTCCAGGGCGTGGCTAAGCGCCTGTTGCCGCCACGACCTCGACACGGGACTGGCACACGCTCGCAAGGCCGTGGCCTTGTCACCGAAGAACGCCGGCTACATGGACACCCTCGCCGAAGTGCTGTTCCAAAAGGGAGACACGCGGCAGGCCATCGACTTGATGAAACAATGTATCGCCTTGGAACCGGACAAGGAGTATTTCCACAAACAATTGGCACGTTTTGAAAAAGGGGACAACACCATCCCGGTGCCGGATGAGGAAGATTGAACGCGCCGCGAATTGCTTCCGGTTTAGTTCCTTGGATTCCTTCGTTTCAGGCATGATTGGAAGCGTCCGCGAAACGATGAATCATGGATTTTGGTCCCATAATAGCATCTGCATGCCACTCATTCTCGAAGCTCTTGTCACTACCCTGGACCCAGCGGGACAGGTCCATATCGCTCCGATGGGACCGCGCGTGGATGCCGCGCTACGTCGTTTTGAGCTGCGTCCCTTCCCGACATCGCAAACCTATCGCAACTTATGCGCGCATGGCGAAGGGGTCATCCACATTACCGACGATGTGCTGCTGTTGGCCCAAGCGGCCTTGGGGCCAGTCGAGCCGTTGCCGGCGCTACGCCCCGCCGAGCGGGTGCGCGGCTTCATACTGGCGGATGCATGTCGCTATTTCGAGTTCCGAGTTCGGGCCATCGATGACAGCGAGGAGCGCGTCCGCATCGAAACCGAGATCGTCCAGACGGGCCGGCTGCGCGATTTCCTTGGTTTCAACCGCGCCAAACATGCCGTGGTGGAAGCCGCCATCCTCGCCTCCCGCGTTGACTTCCTCCCCTTGGCGGAAATTCAGGCTGAGTTCCGCCGACTAGCTGTCATCGTCCACAAGACCGGCGGCGACCAGGAACAGCAGGCTTTCGCGTTTCTGCAAGCGCATCTCGACCGCGTCACCCAGCTTCATGACCAAGCCCAGCAGGAGCCGTTCGCATGATCCGTTTGCGGGCGCCAAGCCGATTGCACTTTGGCTTGTTGAGTTTGGCCACGGAAACCCATTGGCCGAACTTGAACGGTGACGCCATTGTGCCGGCCCGGCGGTTTGGCAGCGTCGGCTTGATGGTCCAACATCCGGGGCTATGCGTGACGGCGTCGGCGTCGGCTTCCTGGTCGGCGACGGGGCCGCTGGCCGAGCGGGCCTTGGCCTACGCCCGCCGTTTCATCGAGACCTTGCCCCCTCCCCTCGCGCGTCCACAACGCTTGCACATCGAACAAGCCGCCCCGGAACATGCCGGCCTCGGCACCGGCACGCAATTGGGGTTGACCATCGCTCGTCTCCTGGGACATGCCTATGGATTGCCGCGGCTGGATGCCGTCGATCTGGCCCGGCGCGTGGGACGCGGCCAGCGCTCGGCGCTGGGGATTCATGGCTTCGCCCACGGCGGCTTTCTCATCGAAGGGGGGCGGAGCGAGGGAGAGGCGATCGCGCCGTTGATCACGCGGATCGATTTTCCCACCGATTGGCGCGTGCTGCTGGTGCTACCCGCCGGCGAAACAGGCTTGCACGGCGCGGCGGAATTGGCGGCGTTCGCGCGGTTGAAGCAACCCGGACAACAACCCCTGGCGCTTACCGAAGCGTTGTGCCGATTGGCGCTGTTGGGACTGGCGCCCGCCCTTCGCGCCCGCGACCTGTTGGCCTTCGGAGAGGCCCTCTATGACTTCAACGCCCGCGTCGGGGCGGCGTTCGCCCCAGCCCAGGGCGGCATCTACGCCAGCTCGCGCCTGGCTGAAATTGTGTCGTTTATTCGTCAGCAAAATGTGCCAGGTGTGGGACAAAGTTCCTGGGGACCGACGCTGTTCGCCGTCGTCGGCGACAGCGCGCACGCCATCCACCTCGCCAATCGCTTGCGCGAGCAATTCGCGCTGACCGAGAGCGAAGTGATCGTGGCGGCGGCATGTAATCAGGGGGCGCGAGTGGAGTCGTCCAGCGCGGTTTCATGAATGCTCACTGGAACGGGATAGCGTCGCTTATGTCGCGGCAGCGTCCGCGAACCGCTGAATCAGCTTGCCCATCTAGCTGGACAGTTCAACGGCATCACTGGCGCATGCCAGTGTTTCGGCTGGCATCTGGCGCGACAAGTCGATACCGTCAAGAGGAGATTTTTGTTATCAAAACTGGTCCAGGCACGCGGTTTCATCATAAGGATAGCCATGCTCAAAAGCTTCAAGAAGCTCGTTTACGGCGCCCGGGTATTATTGTCCAAAGGGGGCGGCGAGCCAGAGACGATCGAGGTGGCCGGACGTCCGACCGTCATCCTGCATGGCGGCGAGGGGCCGGCGTTCGTCTATCTGCACAGCACCTTGGGCGAATCCCAACGATGGCTGCCGTTTCATCAAGGTTTCGCCAAGCAATTCCGCGTGCTGGCCCCGGTGCATCCCGGCTTCGGGGAGAGCGGCTTTGACGGCATTGACACCATCGAGGACATGGCGTTTCACTACGTCGAGCTGTTCGACGCGCTGGGGCTGGAGGATGTCATCCTCGGTGGCGTGAGCTTGGGGGGCTGGATCGCGGCGGAGTTCGCCGTTCGCTGGCCGGAACGTGTCCGTAAATTGTGGATATGCAACGCGCCGGGCTTGTGGGTGGCAGACGCCATGCTACCCGACCTGTTCGCCGTCTTGCACGACCGCCCCCGGCTGCGGGAATTACTGTTTCATGACACCGACGGTTTCGCGGCCCATCTCGTCATCAACGACCAACCGGACGAGCAGCGGATGATGACGGCCTATCAATCGATGACTGTGTTGGCTCGCCTGGTGTGGGAACGTCCCTACGATCCGAAGCTGGCCGGCCGCTTACACCGCGTTCAGTGTCCGACGTTGCTGTTGTGGAGCCAAAACGACCAGCTCGTTCCCCCCGCGTTTGGCAAGGAGTATATGAAATACCTCCCCCAAGCGCAATGGCGTGAGATCGCCGACTGTGGCCATCTGCTCATGTTTGAAAAGGAAAAGGAATTCGTGGATGTGGTGACAAAATTTTGTCAAGAATGAAGTGAAGCATTCCTCAGAGACTATTTGAAATAATTACGAGCAAATACCGCCGCTCGCCTCGCAAATATTCAAACAGCCTCTCAAGAAACTCGTCAAGAAGTGGTTGGATACCTATTCCATGAATCAGCTGCCCAACTTTCTGGCTTCGCACTGGGTTGGCTTGTTCCTGTTGGGAATAGGGCTGGCTTGCGCGACGTGGCTGGCCTGGCGGCGACGCCGGGGAGAGCATTCGCTGGCGGCGCTAGTGCTGGCGCCCGCCTTCGCGCTGGCCGGTGTCGCAGGCTTAACGCTGCCGGCCGTGTGGGGACAATGGCTGGCCAGCGCGGGCTTGGCGGTGCTGTGCCTGATGCTCGTGGTGCTGATTCTCACGGGGGGCTGGTGGCGTCCGTTGGGCTATGCAGTCGGAGTGGTGGTCGTGGTAGGGCTGGGGAGCGCCTATACCCCATCGGCCAGCCGGAGCTTGAACGATTTTGGGGCCACGTTGCTCAGCTTGGAGCTGGGACAACCAGGCTGGCTGGTGTTGTTCGGCCCGGTGGCGATCCCCTTGTGGCTGTTGCCGTTGGGATTTGTCCCGCTCATCATTGGGATGAGTTACCGCAGCTTGGCCGGCTTGGGGCCGGTGCGGCGCTGGCTGGCGATTGTCTTGCGCTGTTCCCTCATCGTGCTGCTCACCTTGGCCTTGTGTGAGACGCGCATTCGCCACGGCAACGAAACCGTGACGGTGCTGTTCCTGGTGGATCGGTCCTTCAGCGTGCCGCCGGAATTTGATCCAAAGGCCGATCCCAATTCCCAGCTAGCCCGCACCGATCTGCGTTGGGAGCGCATCAAACGCTTCATTAATGATGCCATCCGTTTGCGTGGCGCCGGTCATGATCGGGATCAAGCGGGTGTCATTGTCTTTGGCCGCCGGCCGCGTTTGGAACTCCCCCCCAGCGACGCCATCTTTGAATTCAAGGAAGTCGCCAGCACCATCGACAGCAATTACACCGACATCGGGGCGGCCATCCAATTGGCCTTGGCGTCCTTCCCCGAAGGAACCGGCAAACGGATCGTGCTCATCAGTGACGGGAATGAGAACCTGGGAAACGCCGAGGAACAGGCTCGCCGCGCCCGGCACAATGGCGCCCAAATCGATGTCGTGCCGCTGGCGCCGGATTACCAGAAGGAAAACGAGGTGTTGGTCGAAGGGGTGGAAGCTCCCCGGCAGACGGAGCAGGGAGCGCGGTTGCCGATTCGCGTTCTGATCCGCAACAACAACCCCTTGCCCGTGATCGGCACGCTGACGCTGCGGCAGATCATCGACGGCACGGCCAGCATCGTTGGCGGCAAGCCGTTGCGCATCCGTTTGCTCCCCGGCCCCAACTCGATCCCATTTCAGCAAGAGGTCAAGAAAGAGGAACATTCCTACACTTACGAAGCGATTTTTCAACCGGAGGGGATCGAAGCGAACGGCAAGGATGGCCCCTTGGAACCGCTGGTCGGCGACCGGCCCCAGAATAATCGGGCCACGGCGCATGTGGTGGCGCGTGGCCAGCGCCGCATCTTGCTCGTCGAAGCCAAGGCGGGGGAACATCAATTCCTGATTCAGCGTCTTCAGGCCGTTCCTGATGACAAGTACAAGATATTTCCCGTCACCGTGGATATGCTGCCGCAGAACAAGGCCGAGCTGGCGGTGTTTCTGAGCAACTTCGATTGCGTCATCATGGCCAACGTGGCGGCCAGCGATGTCGAGGCCGGCGACGTGGGGGGGGAACGCATCGCCGCCACCATCACCGAGGAGCAACAAGAAGTCATCCGCAGCAACACCCATGATCAGGGGTGCGGCCTAATCATGATTGGCGGGCCGAACAGCTTCGGGGCTGGTGGCTGGCAGGGGACCGCCGTTGAAAAAGCCCTTCCCGTCGATTGCGAGTTAAAGTCGATCAAGGTGCAAGGGAAATCAGGGCTGGTCCTCATCATGCACGCATCCGAGATGGCCGACGGCAACCGCTGGCAAAAGGAGATCGCCAAGCTGGCGATTCGGAAGCTGTCGGCGGCGGACATGGTAGGGGTACAGCAATTCGACTGGGGGGGCATGAAATGGCACATTCCGTTCCAGGAAATCGGCGACCAGCGCGGCGCCCTGTTGGCTAAGGTGGATAGCATGTCCCCCGGCGACATGCCCGATTTCAACCCCGGCATGCAGATGGCCTATCAAACCTTGATGGACCCGCGCCATGAGCTGAGTTCACGACATATTATCATCATAAGTGATGGCGACCCCGCGCCGCCGAATCAACAGTTGTTGGCGCAGATGGCCGGCAAAGTCACCTGCACCACCGTCGGCGTCGCCACCCACGGCGCGCCGCAAGACCGCGTCCTCAACAACATCGCCAAGGCCACCGGCGGCCGCTTTTACAACGTCAAGAATCCGCGCGCCTTGCCAGCGATCTACCTCAAGGAAACGCGCCTCATCAGCCAATCGTACATCTACACGAACCAGAACGGCTTCGAGCCACAATTGCGCTTTCGTAGCGGCCCGACCGATGGCTTGAACCCACCCCTGCAACCGCTGTACGGTTTCGTGCGGACCACGCTCAAACCCTCCGCGCTGGTGGAGATGCCGATTGAAGGCCCACCCGTGGGAGATCAGCGTTTTCCCATCTTGGCGTACTGGCAATATGGGTTGGGGCGAGCCGTGGCCTTCACCAGCGACGCCCGCAGCTCGCGCGACCTGCTGGCTTGGGACCGCGATTGGGCCGCCTCCGACATGTACTTGAAATTCTGGCAACAAGTCCTTGATTGGTCCTTGCGGGCCGTCGAAACCGGCGATTTGACCATGATCACCGAGTACCGCGATGGCAAAGTCAAAGTCATCATTGACGCCCGCGAGCCGGTGAGCGACGCCCAAGCACGGAAGATCATGCGTCCCCTGAGCGGCTTGATCGTCCAAGGGGGCGTGACGCCGCCCAATCCCAGCGCCGACGACCCGCGCCGCTTCGAGCTGCGCTTTGAGGAAACCAACAGCGGCATCTATGAAGCGGAGTTTGCCGTCGAGGAGGCCGGTTCCTATTTCATCAACGCCACGGCCACGCGACCAGGAGCGAAAGAGGGGGACGCTGATGGCAAGTGGGCGTCCACCAGCGTGCGGGCGGGAGTCACCATCCCTTATTCGCCGGAATTCGCCGAGATCGTCAGCAATCCCGGCTTGCTAGAGCGGCTGCGGGACATCACGGGGGGCATGACCATCGCCGAGGATGAGGATGCCTTGACGCAAGCGGCCCTGTCGGGGACCGTCTTTCGCGGCGGCTATCCGTTGTCGCATAGTCTGCAACCGATCTGGTATTGGCTGGTGCTGCTGGCGGGTTTGCTGCTGCTGTGCGACGTGGCGGTGCGGCGCGTGGCCTTCGAGCCGTTGGCCGTTGCCGCCGCTGCCGAGCGTGTCTGGGCGCGGCTACGCCGACAGACCGCCACTGTCGAGGAAACGCCGCAATTCCTCGACCGGCTGAAAAGTCGCAAGGCCCAAATCGGCGAAACTCTGGAAAAGGGGAAGGGGGAACGCCGCTTCGAGGCTCCCGACACCCCCGCCGCTGCCACCCCCGCCGGCGCCACGGAACCATCGGAGAGTGCCGCCCCGGTGCCCCCCCCCGCCCAACCGCCCCCCACCGTCGCCCCCGAAGCGGAAGCCGAACCCACTGATTTCGCCAGCCGCCTGATGCGCGCCAAGAAACGAGTGTGGGAGGAACGGGACAAGGAGAAGTGAGGGATGTGATACAACATGTCGTGGAGGGAATAGGAAAAGCGATTCATCTGGCGCGTTTTGATTGGAACAAGGAAAACCTCTATGATCTTCCCCGATATGGACCCCTATCTGGAAGACACGCGCCTTTGGCCCGGAGTGCACAACCGCTTTGTGGTTTATCTTGCCGACTATCTGCAACCACAACTTCGGCCGCGCTACATTGCCGCCGTTGAGGAAAGAGTCTATCTCGAAGGCCCCGAACAAAGGATAGTTCCCGATGTGATCATCAATTCATCGACTATCAAGCCTCTTGCGTGCCGCCGCTGCTGGCGGATGATCAGGAATGGGCGAATCAATTGATTTAAGGAAGCAATTCAATCAAGGAGTGAATTACGTGCAATTTTATTTCTTCCATCTCATGCCCTGGCCCTATCTCGACGCGGATTTCGCCGACAAGTACGATTCGGCTTGGATTTGGTTGCCGAATGCGCTCTATGATCCGGTCAAGGGGCAGGAGCTGTATGAGCAATATATCAGCATCTTGGCTTATGCCGAGGAATTGGAGTTCGATGGCATTTGCGTCAACGAGCATCATCAGAACGCTTACGGCTTGATGCCGTCGCCCAACGTCATCGCCGGGGCGCTGACACAACGGACGAAACGCTGCAAGATCGCCGTCATTGGCAATGCCTTGCCGCTGTATCATCCGCCGCTGCGGGTGGCCGAGGAATACGCCATGCTCGATGTCCTGAGCGGTGGGCGGTTGGTCGCCGGCATGGTCATTGGCGGCGGGCCGGAGTATTTTTCCTATCAGGTCAATCCGACTTATGCCCGCGAGCGCTTTCGTGAGGCCCTCGACCTGATCATCCAGGCTTGGACCCGGCCCGGTCCGTTCACGTATCACTCAAAACATTATTTCTATCGCTATGTCAATCCCTGGCCACGCCCGTTGCAGCAGCCGCATCCGCCGATCTGGATTCCCGGCGTCGGCAGTTTGGAAACGGTCGAGTTCGTGGCCCAAAATCGCTACGCCTACATGGGGGTGCCGTACTTCCACATCGACACCTTCCGCCGCTTGTTCGGCATGTTCCGTGAAGCCTGCGATAAGGCCGGCTACACCGCCCAGCCGGAGCAAATGGGCTGGGGGGTGCCGATTTACGTGGCCGAGACCGACCGGCAAGCCCGCGAGGAGTTCGAGCCGCACTTCTGGTATTTCGTCCGCAATCTGCTCAAGGGGATCGGCATTTCCCCGCCCGGCTACACATCGCCGCGCTCGGCGTTGGCTATCGTGAAGAATCACGGCGCATTCTTGGCCACCAAAAAGACCTGGGACGAGATCGAGGAAGGGGTCTATGCCATCGTCGGCAGCCCGGCGACCGTGCGGCAAAAGCTGGAACATTACATCAAGGAGCTGGGGGTCGGCGTCGTGCTCACCGGCTGTCAGTCCGGCACCCTCCCCGCCGACCTGGCGCGCAAGAGCATGGAGCTACTGGCCAGGGACGTGTTGCCGCGGGTGAAGGCGGGAGTACGGATGACCAGGGAAACTGCGCCGGGCTTAGTTTGATGGTCTGAGACTTTCGGCGTGTCTGACCGCTTGCCGCTGTCACGTTTGGTGACTATTTGCTGACATGCTCTGGACTTCCGTCCGCCTCTTGACTCTTCGCAGGCTTCGCTTATCCTGGATGCGGTTCTGGGAATGCCTTGGTTGGCATTCCCGGTAGGGGGGCTTATAGACACCGAGGATACCATGAACGGCCGCTTGTTGTTTCCCTTGTTCGCTGCTATGGGGTTGACCTGGGCGCTCTCCGCCGAGGAGCCGAAAATCATCCGCATGCCGGAACCCAATTCGGCGGACGAGCCGTTGGCCAAGGAACTGTCGCTGGCGCAAAGCGCGGCGTTTCTGGATCAAGTCGCCGGCTCGTGGACGCAGCAGCGCAAGTGCGGCGCTTGCCACACCAACTATCCGTATTTGATGGCGCGGCCGCTGCTCAACGAGGTCGCGCCTGTCAAAGATGACATGGTGCGGAATTTCTTCGAGGAACGCATCGCCAATTGGGACACGCTCAAGCCACGCTGGGATACGGAAGTGGTGGCCACGGCCGTGACTCTCGCTTTTCATGACGCGCAAACGACCGGCAAGCTGCACCCGCTGACACGCCAGGCGCTGGACCGCATGTGGACGGTGCAGCAAGCGAACGGCTGCTGGAACTGGTTGAAGTGCGATTGGCCGCCAATGGAGCATGACGATTACTTCGGGGCGGTGTATGCCGCCGTCGGCTTGAGCGTGGCCCCCGATCAATACACTCAAGGCCAGTCGGCCCAGGCGGGTATGAAGAAGCTGCGCCAGTATTTACAAGATACCCCCGCGCCGGACCTGCACCACAAAACTTGGTTGTTGTGGGCGTCACTCCGCCTCGATGGTTTGATGACCAAAGAGCAGCAAGAAAACACCATCAAGGAGCTGCGTAAACTGCAACGCGCCGATGGTGGCTGGAGCTTGCCAGCGCTTGGCACGTACCAGCGCCGCAACGGCACGCCCAACGACGCCAACGCCCCCAGCGACGGTTATGCCACCGGCTTGACCATCTACGTGCTGCGTCAAGCGGGCGTCCCGGCCAACGATCCGGCCATCCAACGCGGTCTCAACTGGCTGAAGACGCACCAACGTGCATCGGGCCGCTGGTTCACGCGCTCCCTCAACACCGACCGCTATCACTTCATCACCAACGCCGGCACCGCGTTTGCCGTGATGGCCTTGAAGAGTTGTGCGGAAGGAGAATAACGGCGGGTTCAGGTATCCTCGGTGACGCGCTCATACTGCCCCTTGAAGTGTGCCAACGCTTCATCGGGGTTCATGTTGAAGACGGCTTTGCCGGTGGTGTGCCAGTGGCCGCGCTGGAAATAGAAGACAGCGGAGGCGTTGCGCAGATTGCCGACAGCGGGCAGCCCTTCCATGTCGCTCCCTGGAACGGCCTCGAATTGAATCGTGACAGGGACCAAGGCCAACAATTGGCCGCTGCGGCGCTCGCGGGCCAGCTCGATGCGCGGCTCGAAGTCGCAGTGTTTCCAGATTAGGCCGCGCGGTTTGCCCGTGGCGGCGGCGGCTTGCAGAAAGACATCCTCGAGCCGTTCGCGCTGCAAGGCGAACAATTCGCGGGCCCGCTCCAGATGGATTTCCCGCCCCAGACGCCGCAACGGTCCCCAGATCAAGGCGATGCCGACGGCACCCCCTGCGATGATCAGCCCTGTGATGAGCCAGAAAGTCATGATGTGTTCTCGCATAGCAATGGTCGCCGCTCGACCGGCAGCGGTTTTTTGAACTATCCAGTTTATCATCTTATCGTACCCCGACGCGCCTGGAATTACCACGCGCTGGGCGACGGAGTGAGGGGAGAACCTGCCACCCTCCGCAGCGGACGCGGCAGGTAATATTCCAAGTAGGCTTTGACATCCCATTCCCCTTCCAGATTCTCGTAGCCGCATGCTTGCATCTCGCGGAGAGCGTCGGCGTTCGACCAGCCTTGATATTCCATGCGATAGACGGCGCACATGGCTCCGGTGCGGTGCTTGCCGGCAAAGCAATGCACCAACACGGGATGATGGGCTGGATCATCCATGATGGTCAGGAACTTTTGCACGTTCTCATCGGCGGGGACGGTGCCATCGGGCGACCACCAACCGCGCGCGGGTAGGCGAACGTGACGGATGCCATGCGCGCGGCAGTATTCCTCCTCTTCCCAGTCCGGCGGTCGCTGGCCAGCTTGCGCGACATAGCGCAGCGTGATCACCGTCTTGATGCCGTAATTCCGCGCCATTTCCTGAAAGATCGGCAACGGCAACTGGCCGGAACGATACAGGACGCCCGCATGAACCACGCGGAAGTTGCGGACCTGGCGCGTGCGGTGCTTCCAGTAAACCAGGGGGGTAACGCAAATCAAGCCAGCGATGAGGACCGCGAATAGCAGCGTAAGAGAACGCGACATGAACACCTCCCATCCCATGAACACTGTTCGGGGCGGGGATAGTAGCGAAAGCGCGGGCGGAGGAAAAGAGGGGATCGCCGCCAATGTTGATGTGTCACCAACTTTCTTTTTGTTGTGCTTGGTTCTGGAAGTGGGATAAAATACGACCGGATGCGGTGGGATGTCGAGTAGTCGAAGGGGCGGGCGGCGCCGTTTCCTCACATCACAACCCAGCGGTTATTCCTACCGGAGTAATACGTCCACGGAAGTAAGACCGATGAATAAACACTCTGGCTGGACCGTCCGTGTCAGCAAATAGGATGTTTCCTTTCTTTCGCATCTTGTGTGAGGAACCAATCATGAACCGCTTGTTGCCGCTCATTATCGCCGGATTGACGATCCCCGCTCTGGCAGTGGCCGAGGATTGGAACGCTTTCCGCGGCCCCCGAGGGGATGGCATCAGCACGGAGAAAAACGTGCCCATCCGTTGGGGACCCAACGAAAACATCATCTGGAAAGTGAAACTGCCACGTCCCGGCAATGGCAGCCCCATCGTTTCCAAGGGGCGAGTGTTTGTCACTTGCGCCGAGGACGCCGACGGCAAGGAACGCAGTCTCTATTGCTTCGACCGCAAGGACGGCAAACAACTCTGGGTGCGGACGGTTCACTATCCCCACAAGATGCCGACACACAACACCAATCCCTATTGCGCCCCCACCCCCGCCGCGGATGGCCAGCGCGTCGTTGTCTGGCACGGTTCGGCGGGGCTGTATTGCTATGATTTCGAGGGGAACGAGCTGTGGAAAAAGGACCTGGGCGAGTTCCGGCACATGTGGGGCTATGCCTCGTCCAGCGTCATTCACGGCGACCGGGTCATTCAATACTGCGGCCCCGGCGAGCGCATCTTCGTCACCGCCATCGACTTAGCCACCGGCAAAACCATCTGGGAGACCGAGGAGCCGCAACAGGGGAACGGCGAGCGCAACACCGACGGCAAATACATGGGAAGCTGGGGTACCCCGGTCATCGCCACCGTGGACGGCAAGGAGCAAATTCTCTGTTCGATGCCGACGCGGTTGGTGGCCTACGATCCCGCCAACGGCGACATCTTGTGGTATTGCGAAGGGCTGCGGGGCCAACGCGGCGACTTAGCCTACTCCTCGCCGATGATCGCCGACAAGCTGTGCGTGGCCATTGGTGGTTTTAGTGGCCCTGGCTTGGGCCTGAAACTCGGCGGCACCGGCAACTTGACCGCGACCAACCGCCTGTGGCGCAATGAATCGAATCCACAGAGCATTGGCACGGGCATCTTTCTCGGCCAACATGTCTTTCGCGCCAATGCCACGGTCAACGGCATCGATTGCATCGACGCCACGACGGGCAAAGTAATATGGAGCAACCGCGGCGCCGGCAGTAATTGGGGCTCGGTCGTCCTGGCGGGGGGCAACCTCTACGTGACAGCCCAGAATGGCACCACCGTCGTGTATAAACCCAACCCGAAGGAAGCCGAGATCATCGCCGAGAATCGTCTCGGCGAACGGACCAACTCCACGCCAGCGATCTCCGACGGCCAGATTTTCCTTCGCACCTTTGAGCATCTGTATTGCATCGGCGAAAATACCCGCTGAATGGCGCGGATGACTTCCATTCTGCCATCTTTGTTAGCCGGTGGGATTCGGCGGTTCGCGTGAACCGCTGAATCCTCTCTGTAATTGGAGGAGAACCAGACCACGAGATCAACCGACATGGCTGAGCATCATCATTCTCACGATCACGACCATACCGAACTCCCGTCCGAGTTGGTGTTGCGCGTCAAGGCGTTGGAATCGCTTCTGGTCGAAAAAGGGCTTGTCGATCCGGCGGCGCTGGACGAACTCATCGACACCTATGAGACACGCATCGGGCCGCGTCATGGGGCCGCCGTCGTCGCCCGCGCCTGGAGTGATCCCGCCTTCAAGGAGTGGTTATTGCGAGACGCCACGGCCGCCATCCACTCGATGGGCTTCACCGGCCGGCAAGGGGAACACCTGCGCGTCGTGGAAAATACCCCTCAGGTACACAACCTAGTTGTCTGTACGTTGTGTTCCTGTTATCCGTGGCCGGTGTTGGGACTGCCACCCGTATGGTACAAGTCTGCCCCCTATCGGTCGCGCGCCGTCGCCGACCCGCGCGGCGTTCTCCGTGAGTTCGGCACCGAGCTGGCCGACGATGTGGAAATCCGTATCTGGGATTCAACCGCCGAGGTCCGGTACCTGGTCTTGCCCGAACGTCCCGCCGGGACCGAGGGCTGGAGCGAACAACAACTGGCTCAGCTAGTGACACGTAATGCCATGATCGGCGTGGAACAGATCCAGCCGCCGCCAACGGGAGGAGAGCAGCTATGAACGGCGCGCACGACCTGGGGGGGATGCACGGCTTCGGCCCGTTGCGACCGGAACCTGAATCGTTGGAACCAGTTTTTCATGCCGAGTGGGAAAAACGGGTCTTCGGTCTGACATTGGCGATGGGAGCGCTGGGCCGCTGGAACATTGACATGTCCCGCCACGCCCGCGAGCGCCAGCATCCGGTCGCTTACCTGCGGCACACCTACTATGAAAATTGGCTGGCGGGGTTGGAAACGTTGCTGGTCGAAACAGGGCTGCTCACGGCGGCGGAGTTGGCGTCTGGCACGGCAATGGGTCCGGCGGATGCGACCATGCGCCAGCACGTCCTCCACGTCTCGGAGGTCGCGGCCCGCATAGCCCAAGGAGTTCCCGTGGCCATGCCCCTCGATGCCCCGCCTCGGTTTCAGGTTGGCGACCGAGTACGGGCGCGCAATCGACATCCGCTGGGCCACACCCGCGAACCCCGCTACGTGCGTGGTCGCGTCGGTGTCATCGCCGAACACCATGGCGCTCACGTTTTTCCCGACCGACATGCCCACGGCATCCGAGAAGCTCGCCACCTCTACAACGTGCGTTTCGAGGCGGTGGAGCTATGGGGCCAAGACGCCGACAGCCGCGGCGCGGTCCATGTCGATCTGTGGGAAGATTACTTGGAGCCGGTCGCATGACGAACCCCACCGCGTTGCTCGACGGGCTACCGGCGCTGCCTCGGGATGAAGCCGGTCCCGTCTTTCAGGAACCCTGGCAAGCGCAAGCCTTTGCCTTGGCCGTGCGCCTTTCCGAAGCGGGTTATTTCACCTGGTCGGAATGGGCCCACTTCTTGAGCGCGGAGATTCAGGCGGCACGCAGGCAAGGCGATCCCGACTTGGGAGATACGTATTATCACCATTGGCTCCGTGCCTTGGAGCGTCTCTGCGCCGTGAAGGGGCTTGTCGCAACCGTGGACGTGAACCGCCGTCAAGAAGAATGGCGGCAAGCCTATCTCCATACGCCCCACGGCCAGCCGGTCGAGCTGATACGTTCTCGCGGCGCCAAACGCTGAATCCATTGGGACAATGGCGGACCGCCAATATCATCCTTTCCCAGCCGCCAGGTAGAACTTACGGCGATTGTCGATGAAAAAGGCAAGGTGCTTCCGCAGGTTATCGCCGTTGTCGAACTTCTCCCACAAATCCCGCCTGCCGGTGGTAAGAGATGGTCATGTGACGATCCACGATCAACCTGGTTTGGAGGTCGATGTCAACGAAGCGACCGCCAAGAAGTTATCCATACATCCGCCGCCTGCGGCCGCGTATCCGTTTGACAGATGACACGCCGGTAGCGTAGTAGAGGGGGCAGGCGGAATATTTCTCGTTCCCCGGAAAAGGCGCGGCTGTTGCAAGAGTGAGGCGCGCGGGTGGCCAGGACAGAGCGCCGCGATGCTCTGGCATGTCCGTGTCGGGGCTTCGCTGCGTTCAGTCTCGGCCACTCCCCCATTCGCGGTCGAAATCTCTGATCCCAAAACTAGCAAAGGGGAGCGGGAGTATCAGGCATTGGGCTGTTTGCGGCCAGTACGTGGCCATTTCCCTCACCGCGCGTTGTTCCGCAACCAATCTTCGACCTCATTCGGCTTGAAACCGAACGGCCCCGGCCCACCGTAATAGGCGATTCGGCCATCGGCGCCCACGATCACGAGGCGTTCCGGCCAACCGGCATAGGCGGCGTTGACCTTGTTGTCTTCCTTGTCCACCACGGCGGGCATCGTCAATTCGAGCATGGCCGCGCATTGCTGAGCGCGGAGGCTGCGCTCCGCCAGTGTGTTGGTTTGGCCGATCTTTTCCAAAACTTCCTGGCCGTCCTTGGGGATATAAAGAACGGAATCGGGATGGGCTTCGCGGATATAGACGAGGACGAATTCCGCCTTGTCCTTGTAGGTTTGATACATACGTTCCAGACCACCGGCCTGGCGTCGGAAGGGGGGTCAAGTGTAGCTGCCAAAGATGAGCACGACCGGCTTCTTGCCGCGATAGTTCGACAAAGTCCATTGGCTCTTGCCACTGGGGTCGGGCAAGGTGAAATCGGGGGCGAAGTCGCCGACCTTGAGCCGGTCTTGATAGCGTTCGCCGCGCGCGGGGGGAGTGTTGATCTCACCCGGCAGCCCTTTTTTTTGAGCAAAGCCTTCGCTACCCATCATGCCGCCGACCAACAGGCCGAACAAACCGAAGACAATAGTACGTCGATACAACATAGGTTGCTCCGCCGAATGGTGAAAAGGTGATTGACCCCCCTTTTCGATGAAACACCACGGCGGGGAAAAAGGACCGCTCGACCGCGCTGGCTAGCGCACCGCGCCGCCATTGATGCGGATGATTTGGCCGGTGAGAAAGGCGGACGCGGGGGACACTAGCCAGCGGGCAACGGCGGCGACGTCGCGCGGCGCGCCCCAGCGGCGCAGCGGGGTTTCGCGCAATACCCGTTGTTGCCAGACTTCGGAGGCGTTCTCCCCCCAAGCAGTGCGAATCCAGCCCGGCGCCAGGCAATTGACGCGGACCTCCGGGGCCAGTGATACGGCCAGGCTCTTGGTGAAGGCCATCACGGCGGCCTTGGCGGCGCCGAACAATTGGCCGCTGTCCCCCTCCATGCCGATTTCCGCCTGGTCCCAGCCCATGTTGAGGATCACGCCGTCTTCCTGCTCTTGCATGCGCTGGCCCACCGCGCGCGCCAACAACATGGTGGCCGTCACATCGACATCCAACAGCAGCCGCAGCTTGTGCTCGAACGACCACTGCGCCATTTCCCCCGTCAAGGTGTCCGCGCCGGCGTTGTTGATCCAAATGTTGATCTTGCCCCACGTTTCCCAGGCCTTCTGGACGAGATTGTGACATTCTTCGGGGTTTGACAAATCGGCCAATAGATAGTGACTTTGCACGTTCACGGCGCGCAACTGCTCCACCAGCGACCGCGCGGCGGACTCGCGCCGGCCATGCACCAGGACATCGGCCCCGGCGGCGGCTAGCTCCCGCGCGATCGCTTGGCCGATGCCGCTGGTCGATCCCGTCACCACGGCGCGCAAGCCCGCCAGCTCGCGGGAGGTCAATTGGGGATGGGCGCGGAGTTTTTGTGCCAAATCAAAGACCGTGCTTTGCCAGCGGGGATGCACGGCTAGCGGAGCGATTTCCGCCAACGGCTCTAACACGAAAAGACGTTCATGCATGCGCGGATGCGGAATGACCAAGCCTTCTTCCTCGCACACCATATCCTCGAATAGGAGTAAATCCAAATCGATGGTGCGCGGCGCGTTCCGTTCGGAACGCTCCCGTCCAAGCTGCTTTTCGATGCTGAGCAAGGTATCCAGCAACGGCCTCGGTTCCAGCTCGGTGAGCAGCTCGGCAGCGGCGTTGAGGTATTTTCCCTGTCCTGGCAGTCCCCCCACCGGCTCGGTTTCGTGATAGGCGGACACACGCAGCACTTGAATTCCGGGCTGCTTGCGCAACAGCTGCAGCGCCTGATCGAGGTACTGCTTGCGGTCCCCCAAATTGCTTCCCAAGGCAATGTAGGCACAGGATGACATAAACGGCTTTCTCCGAACCAAGTGGCCCGCGCGAACTTGCTGGGCGTTGCCCCACTGGAAAGCGCCATGATAACACATCTCACGCCCGGCTGCTAAAGAGGCTGAGCGTTAGCACTCCGGCTCGGCCGGGGGGTGTCAAGACAATCCCGGCGCGGCGTTTCCCCAATCTCGCCTAAGTCCTCTAGACGATTTCGTTTTCTCCTGCATAATTACAGTTTCACGCCTCATCCCGAAGCGCGGAAACGAAAGCGATTGTAGCATTAGGAAAGGTGATCACCATGGCACTGGGGCTGTTGGGTTTGAAAGTCGGCATGACGCAGGTGTACGACGATAAGGGCAAGCTAGAGCCGGTGACGGTGCTGCAAGTTGGTCCGTGCCCGGTGCTGCAGGTCCGCAATCAAGATCGCGATGGTTACGACGCCGTGCAGCTGGGCTTTCTGGACAAGCCGCGCCGCAAGGCCACGCGCCCGGAGAGCGGCCATGTTTCCGCACGGCTGCGCTCGAAGCGGCGCCAGGCGCGCGAGGCCGCGGGCGTCACCCTGCCCCCCAAGCCGGATTGCGAGCCGCAGCGCTACATCCGCGAGTTTCGCTTGGCGGGGCCGGCCACCGTGGAAGTGGGCAAAGTGCTGACCGCTCCCGAAGTGTTCGGCGAGGTGGTCGCCGTGGATGTCATCGGTACGACCAAGGGGCGGGGCACCACGGGCGTGATGAAACGCCATAACTTCAAAGGTCTGAAAGCCAGCCACGGCGCTAAGAAAGTCCACCGAGCTATCGGCAGCATCGCCTCGCTGGCCAGCAACCGGGGCAGCGGTCGTCCCAAGAAAGGGCGGCGCATGGCCGGACGCTATGGCGCGGAGCGCGTCACCAGCAGCAACTTGAAAGTCGTCAAAATCGACGCTGAACACAACTTGGTCCTGGTGCGCGGCGCCGTTCCGGGTCCCAACGGCGGCTTCGTGATGATCCGCCCGACCAACAAGAAGAAATAACCACCACGGGGAGGAGCGCGTGGGGCGTCCCTCCCCTGTTTTTTCTCACGCGAGAATCGAATTTCCATTGCGAGTAACTCTTTCGCTTCTCTTTTCCTTCCGCTACAATCAGGAACACGTTCTCGCTTCCAACTACTCAATTTCACCTGCGACCTATGGCGGACAGCGCGGGCAAAGTCGTCGGCATTGATCTGGGGACCACCTATTCGGCCATCGCATCGTTGGACGAGCGCGGCCACGCAGCCACGCTGCCCAACCGCGACGGCGAAATGATCACCCCCAGCGCCATCTTTCTCGATCTGGAGCTGGGAACGGCGGTGGTGGGGCAGGCGGCCTTGGACGTGAGCCTGGAATATCCCGACCGGGTCGCTACGTTGGTCAAACGGCGCATGGGGCAGGCGTCGTATGGGCGTCCAGTAGCGGGGCGGGAATTTCGCCCGGAAGTGCTGGCCGCCATCATTCTCAGGAAGTTAGTGCAGGACGCCGAGTTGCGCATCGGCCCGGTACATCGGGCTGTCATTACCGTGCCGGCGTATTTCGACGACACGCGCCGCAAGGCCACCAAGGACGCGGGCCGGATCGCCGGCCTGGAAGTGCTCGACATCATCGACGAACCCACCGCCGCCGGTTTGGCCTATTCCTTTCAACCGCCGCCTGGTCCGGGGGGATCGGCCCACTCCGACTCGCTTCTGCCCCGCGAACCGCGCACGGTGCTGGTCTATGATCTGGGAGGCGGCACATTCGATGTCACTTTGGTGCGCTTGGGAAGTCAGCGTTTTGAGACGCTGGCCATCGAAGGGGACGTGCGGCTCGGCGGCAAGGATTGGGATGACCGCATCGTCGATTACGTGGCCAAGAAATTTCAGCAGGAATACGGCTCGGACCCGCGCGGCGATCCCCAATCGCTGGCCGTCCTGCAAGCCGCCGCCGAACGGGCCAAGCGCACCCTCAGTAAGTTGCCGCACGCCAGCATCACGTGCAGCCACGCTGGCAAGGTCTTGACGGTGCCGCTGTCCCGGGCCGACTTCGAGGCCCTCACCCGTGATTTGCTCACCCGCACGCGCTTGACCACGCAACAACTCCTCCGCCAAGCGGGGGTCAGCTGGGACGCCATCGACCGCGTGTTGTTGGTGGGTGGTTCGACGCACATGCCCATGACGGCCCAAATGTTGCACGAGCTAAGCGGCCAGCAGCCGGACAACTCCTTGGCAGTCAGCGAAGTGGTGGCCCGCGGCGCCGCCATTCACGCCAGCATCGCCGCCCTGCGGGGTGGGGAGCCAGAGCTGGACTTGGAAGACGACGTGCTCGACGCCCTGGGCCAAATTGTGGAGATCAACGTCATCTCGCACAGCTTGGGCATCGAAGTCAAACATCAGGGAGAGCGGATCAACGACATCTTGATCGTGAAAAACACCCAGCTGCCAGCGGCCGCCAGCCGGGTCTATCGCACGGTCATCGAGAACCAACAGCGCGTTCGAGTCAAGGTGTTGCAAGGAGAAGCGCATCAGGCCGACGCCTGCATCAGTATCGGCGAATGTTGGATTGACGAGTTATTGCCGAATCTGCCCAAATACTCGCCGGTTCAGGTGCGTTGTGGCTGTGGCAGCAACGGCCTGATCGACGTCATGGCCCTCGACATGACCAGTGGTAAAATGGCCCGCGCCGAGATTCACCGCAGCGTCGGTTTGACCGAGGAAGAAATCGCTCACGAAGCGGAATGGGTACGTGGGTTGAAAATTCAGTAACGTCACTTGTCATTGGCCACTACGATCATGGTATTCGCGGTTCAGTGTCCCAATCCGAAGTGTCGTAAATACATGCTGGTCGAGGATCAGGACCGTAACCAGATTGTGTCCTGCCTGATCTGCAAGACCGCCATCAAGGTGGGAGTTGGCCCCCCACCGCGCGGCCACGCGAGTTCCAAACCTCCGCCGCCACCGAAACCCAAATCGTGACAGGGAGACGAGCCGCCGCGGCGATGCCATACTGAGTTCCACCGTGGCCCCTTTCAATTCCGCACCACCAACGCCGTTTCTTGGCGCTCGGTCACTTCACCGATGATGCACGTGGCCCGCGCGCCTTTGGCTTGAGCGTCGGCGACCAGCTCGTCGGCCTTGTCGGCGGGGACGCTGATGAGCAATCCTCCGGATGTTTGAGCGTCGTATAAGAATTCCACGCGGAGGGGATCGGGTTTGTCCGCGAAACGCAGCCCATCGGCGACGTACTGAGCGTTGGTCGCGCTGGCGCGCGTCAGGAATGGTTTGCGCGCGAGTTTCTCCGCTCCGGGGAGCAACGGCAGGCGCGCCAATTCGATGATCAAGGTGACGTGACTCCCCTCGGCCATCTCGTAGGCGTGGCCGGCCAAGCCGAAGCCGGTGATGTCCGTGGCGGCATGGGCGCCGGCCGCGAGCATGGCATCCCGGCCCAGGTCGTTCAGCTGCACCATGCTGGCGCAGGCGGCCTGGAAAGTTTCCTCGGGACAAGCTTCCGCCTTGTGGGCCGTGGTCACGAAACCCGTGCCCAAGGCTTTGGTGAGCACCAGCTTGTCACCGGGACGGGCCGAGGCATTGGTCAAGATGTGGGCCGGATGAATGGTGCCCGTGACGGCCATGCCGAACTTAATCTCGGCATCCCGTACCGTATGCCCCCCCAGAATCACGGCACCGGCGGCATGGCAACGCTCCGCCCCGCCGCGCAGAATGTCCCCCAGCCAATTCAAGCTGAGCTTATCATCGGGAAAGCCAACCAAGTTCAACGCCGTGCGCGGCATCCCCCCCATCGCGTACACGTCGCTCAAAGCGTTGGCCGCCGCGATCTGGCCATAAACGTAAGCATCGTTGACCACCGGCGGGAAAAAGTCGATGGTCTGGACGATGGCCAGGTCCTCGGTCAGTTGATAGACGCCGGCGTCGTCATGCGTCTCGGTGCCGACCAGGAGTCGGGGATCAGTGACTTTCGGTAGATCACGCAAGACTTGCGCGATGCCCTGAGGGGGCAACTTGCCCGCTCAGCCCGCGCAGGAAGCGTAATCCACCAGTCGTTTTTTCCGGCCGAAGAACAGCATATCGTGATCCTACTGTCCCTGATGGATTTCAGGGCCAATGATGAAGCGGAGAGCACCAGAAAGCAGACAAACTCCAGGACATGATAGGGACCACGGGCCGGGGCGGGAAATGCCTATTTCCGCAGGCGAGCGCCGATGGCCTCCAAAGCCCATTGCTCATTGGGAAATTTTCCCGTGGCCAGCTTGGAATAGATTAACTCACCATTGGCTTTCAACTCGAAACAACCGCCGGTGGACGGAATCAACTTCAAATCCCGAATTTGTTGCTTATACGTTGACAATAATTTGCCCGTCAGACTGACGGCTTGAGGTTCATAATTTCACATCGCGCAGTATTCGAGTTCCAGGTTCATGCCTCCTCCTTTTCGCGGTGTAGCGATTCCTCGTTTGGCGTCCGCGCTCATCCGCGGGAAACGTTCCTAACTGAATTTTTACCAAGGAGTTACGCCCTTTTCGCGCAAGTAGCCGGTGTGTTAAAGTAAGAAAGTCCTATCCGTATCGTAGAGTGGAGAAGAAGTGGATTCAAGGGCCAACTATGCGTATCCTGTACCCGCCAACCGTGATTGTGCGCCATCCCAAGGAAAATCCGAAAAAATGCTCGATTTTGCCGTTGAAGGGCCGCTCGGACCTGATCTTCTTGACCTTTCCAGTGAGACAGCCGCCCGATTGGTCCGGCTACATTCGCCTGGCCGCCGAAGGGCCGGAGCTGAGCGCCGCCGACGCCGGGCACGGTATCTTGCTGCTCGATGGCAGCTGGCGGTGGGCCGAAGCCATGACGCGGAGCTTTGCCCATGTACCGCCGCGCGCGCTGCACGGTTACCGCACCGCCTACCCCCGCGCGTCCAAACTCGGCACCGATCCGGACAATGGCTTGGCATCCATCGAGGCGTTGTTTCTGGCTTATCGCATCTTGGGGCGTCCCACCGAAGGCTTGCTCGATCATTACCGCTGGGCGGCGGAGTTCGAGCGCTTCAATCCGGTGGAAGAAGGAAAGGATGGGAGTTATTGATCTAGCGAGTGCGATGTTTTCGCAGGACTTCATCGACATCCCACAAGTGAACGGCGCGGTCGATGCCCCCCGTCGCCAAGGTCTTGCCGTCCGGGGAGAACGCCACGACCAGAAATCCGAGCACCCCTTCTTGTCTGGACGCCACGATCTGGCCCGATGCCACGGACCACAAGTTCAAGGTGCCGTCGCGCCCCGCGGAAGCCAGCAGCTGGCTATCGGGGGACAGGGCCAGGGAACGAACCAGTCCTTCATGCCCCTTCCAGGAGCCGAGCGGCTGGCCGCTTTCGACATCCCAACTGCGAATGACGCCGTCTTTGCCACTCGATAACAGCTTTTTGCCATCGGGAGTGAAAAAAAGATCGCGGACGAAGTCGGTATGCCCGCGCAGGACCACGCGCGCCTTGCCGGTCGTTGGCTCCCAGAGGCGAATGGTCTGATCCCAACCAGCCGAGGCCAAGGTCTTGCCGTCCGGCGCGAAGAGGACACCATTGACTTCTGCCGTGTGTCCAGCCAGCCGTCGGACCTCCTTGCCTTCCTTCCAGACCCACAAGCGCACCGTATGATCGACGCCGCCGGAGGCCAGCGTTTGGCCGTCGGGACTGAAGGCCAGCCCGCGAACATCTTTCTCATGCCCTCGCAACATGCCGCTTGGCTGCCCGGCGCCGGTGTCCCAGAGGTGGATGACACTATCATGGCTGGCCGAAGCCAATATCTTGCCATTGGGCGTTAAAGCAATGGCTGTCACCATGTCCTTGTGGCCAGGAAACGTGGCGCGGGGTTTTCCCGTGGCGATGTCCCAGAGAATGACGGAGCCGTCCTTGCTGCCCGATGCCAGCGTCCGGCCATCCGGGGCGAAGGCCAAGCAAGTGATCGTGTGCTTGTGCCCCTTGAAGGTCGCCACCGCGCGTGCCTCTTCGCTGGCGCTGCTGGTCAAGGGAGCCATCGACCACAACAGGATCAGCGGCATTCTCAGCGAGGACTTCATCGATTGTTTCTCCGCCAACGGATCATTTGGGGGAAATATATACGAACGGATACCACAGGGTCCAGGCCAGTGCGGTTCCGCATCGTCCCCAAGTGCAAGATTTCATCGTTATTCCCCCAGCAGGAAAGATTTCGCTGAGCACGCAGCGCGAGCGAGTGCGGCTTGCTGGCGCTGCGTGCTCCTGGGATTTTCTTTTGCTATGCCTCGTTTATCGTTCCTCGTTCATCATTTCCATTGTACTGGTTTCGCTCTTGGAGAATGACCGTGCGCTCATAGGATGAAGCAAAGAACAGCGGCCGCGAAGCGGGAAGGCGGCGCGAAACCACGAGAAACTGTCATCCATCATGCCGAAACGCACCGACCTGAAGAAAATCCTCATCATTGGTTCCGGGCCAATCATCATCGGCCAGGCTTGTGAGTTCGACTACTCCGGTACGCAAGCATGTAAAGCGCTGCGTGAAGAGGGATACGAGATCGTGTTGGTCAATTCCAACCCGGCCACCATCATGACTGATCCCGACACCGCCGACCACACCTACATTGAGCCGATCACCTGGGAAGTGGTGGCCAAGATCATCGCCCAAGAACGGCCCGACGCTTTGCTGCCGACGCTCGGCGGGCAAACCGGCTTGAATGTGGCGATGGACCTGGCCCGTCATGGCGTGCTGAAGCAGTATCATGTTGAGATGCTGGCCGCCAACGCGGAAGTCATCGACAAGGCTGAGGACCGGGAAAAATTCAAGAAGGCGATGCTGAAAATTGGCATTCCGGTGCCAAAGAGTGGCGTGGCCCGGTCGCTGGTCGAAGCCCAGGAAATCCGCGACCAGATCGGCTTGCCGTGCGTGCTCCGGCCCAGCTTCACCTTGGGGGGCACCGGCGGCGGCATTGCCTACAACCGCGAGGAGTTCAACGAGCTGATCGCGCATGGCCTGGAACTCAGCCCGGTCGGCGAAGTGCTGATCGAGGAATCGGTCATTGGCTGGAAAGAGTTCGAGCTAGAGGTGATGCGCGACCAGGCCGATAACGTGGTCATCGTTTGTTCCATCGAGAACCTCGACCCGATGGGAGTGCATACCGGCGATTCGATCACGGTGGCGCCGATCCAGACGTTGACCGACAAGGAATACCAGCGCATGCGCGACGCGGCCATCGCCATCATCCGCGAGATCGGCGTGGCCACCGGCGGCAGCAACATCCAATTCGCCGTGCATCCCGACACTGGCCACATGGTCGCCATCGAGATGAACCCGCGCGTCAGCCGATCCAGCGCCCTGGCATCCAAGGCCACCGGTTTCCCCATCGCCAAGATCGCCGCCAAGCTGGCCGTCGGCTACCGCCTCGACGAACTGAAAAACGACATCACCCGCGAGACGCCCGCTTGTTTCGAGCCAACGATTGACTATGTCGTGACCAAAGTGCCACGCTTCACCTTCGAGAAATTCCCCGATGCCAACCCCACCTTGACGACTCAGATGAAATCGGTCGGCGAAACCATGGCCATTGGCCGGTCCTTCAAGGAATCGCTGCAAAAAGCGCTGCGTGGTTTGGAGATCGGTCAATTCGGTCTCGGCTGCCACCGCACCGACCGTTGGGGGACGCCGAACCAACCCACTCCTGAGGAAATCACCAGCAAACTAACCACCCCCAATGCCGAGCGCATCTGGTACATCCGCTACGCCCTAAAAGCGGGCTTCTCCATCGACGACATTTACCAGCGCACCAAGATCGACCGCTGGTTTCTGTACAACATCCAGGAAATCGTACAGATGGAAGAGCGTCTCCGCGCCTGTCCCGGCCTGCACGCCGCCGATGCCTCGCTGTTACTCGACGCCAAGCAACACGGCTTGTCCGACCGCCAACTGAGCTTCCTATGGAATGTCACCGAAATGGAGGTCCGTCGTCACCGCAAGTCCTTGGGAGTCGAGCCTGTTTTCAAATTGGTTGATACCTGCGCGGCGGAGTTCGAGGCGTTCACGCCGTATTATTATTCGACGTATGAAGCGCCAGTGACGTTTGGCGGCGAGCCAGCGGCGAGTAACGCGGCGCTCGCCGCTGGCTCGCCGCTCAACGTGGAGGATGAAACCCGTCCGCCCGCCGGCAAGGAGCGCATCATGATCTTGGGCGGGGGGCCGAACCGCATCGGGCAGGGGATTGAGTTTGATTACTGCTGCTGTCAGGCGGCGTTCGCCCTCAAGGAAGCGGGCTTCGAGACCATCATGGTCAACTCGAACCCAGAAACGGTTTCGACCGATTATGACACCAGTGACCATCTATTCTTTGAGCCGCTGACAGTCGAGGATGTGCTCAACATTTGCGACCGGATGCAGCCCAAAGGGATCATCGTGCAGTTCGGCGGCCAGACGCCGTTGAACCTGGCCCGCGCGCTGGAACAAGCCGGCGCTCCCATCATCGGCACCAGCGTCGAGAGCATCGACATCGCCGAGGACCGCGAACGCTTTCAGGCGTTGATCGAGAAGCTCGGCTTGAAGCAGCCCGCCAACGGCATTGCCCGCGACCCCCAGCAAGCCTCGATGGTCGCTCGCCAGATCGGCTATCCGGTGTTGGTCCGCCCCAGCTACGTCTTGGGAGGCCGGGCCATGCAGATTGTCTATGATGAGCCAAGTTTGCTCAATTACATGACGGAGGCCCTGGAGGCGTCCCCTGGCAAACCGATCCTGATCGACAAGTTTCTCGAATCGGCCATGGAAGTGGATGTCGATTGTTTGAGTGATGGTCAACGGACGATCATTGGCGGCGTCATGCAGCACATCGAGGAGGCTGGCATCCACTCCGGCGACTCGGCCTGCGTCATTCCCCCCTACAGCCTGCCCCCCGACGTCGTCGAGGAAATCAAACGCCAGACCCGCGCCATGGCTCAGCAACTCAACGTGCGCGGGCTGATGAATGTACAATTCGCCGTCACGGGAGTCGTAAGTAGTGGGCAGTCGGCAGTGGGCAGTCGGCAGTCAACCAGTAGTGGGCAGGAATTCCGACAGGATGCCGCTGATGCTTCTTCCTTGCCGACTGCCCACTGCCCACTGCCCACTATTTACGTTCTCGAAGTCAACCCGCGCGCCAGCCGAACGGTGCCGTTCGTGTCCAAAGCCATCGGCATTCCTTTGGCCCGTCATGCCGCGCTGGTGATGGCGGGCAAGACGCTGGACGAGCTGGGTCTGTTCACGGAAGTGACACCGACGCATTTTTCCGTCAAGGAAAGCGTCTTCCCGTTCAATAAGTTTCAAGGAGTGGACATCATCCTCGGCCCGGAGATGCGCTCGACCGGCGAAGTCATGGGGATCGATGATGATTTTCCGATGGCCTTCGCCAAGAGCCAGTTGGCAGCCAACAGTCGATTGCCGCGCGAAGGCAACATTTTTCTCTCGGTGGCCGACCGCGACAAAGGAGAGATCGTGCCCATCGCGCGGGCGTTGGCCGAGATGGGCTATCGCCTGCTCTCCACGCGCGGCACCGCAACCATGTTGCGCGAAGCGGGCATCGAAGTCGAGGAATTGCCCAAGATTCAGGAAGGCCGACCCAACGTGCTCGATTACATGAAAAATGACCAGGTGGTGCTCATCATCAATACCCCCAGCGGCAAAGGGGCACGCACCGACGAAGGCAAGATTCGCGCCGCCGCCGTTTCCAACGGCGTTACCTGCATCACCACCCTATCCGCCGCTCAAGCCGCCGTCGAAGCCTGCCGCGCCCTGCGCCAGCGCGAGTTGACCGTCCGCGCCTTGCAGGAACGATTACCCAGACGCGGCAACGAAAGCGTTTAGAGACCGTTTGGATTGGATCGCGCCGAGAACCTGGCGAGCGGCAAGCGGACGCCCCCCGGTGCAGGGCGTTACCCAGGGGCTGACGCCCGCCGCTCGCCAGAAGTTTCTCTCGGTTGGCTAAGGTGGTGGTCTCATGCTGGCCTTTGCCCATGCTCACCATAACTCCCTTTTTCATCTCAAATCACGTAGCGAAAAGATCATCCATCACATGAAGGCATGACTATTCGGTGGCGACTCTCCGCTCATCGATTCCGCGCCGATTCTGGAACTGGTCTTGACGATAACGCGCCCATGATGTATTTCGCCGCCCGCTGAGTGCGAACAATTCCCCGCGAGGTGAGTCAGCCATGTTCCATCCGATTCGTTGCAAGTCGCGGGGCAGGATATTGTCGAGCTCCACTGTGTGCTGGGCTTGCGGGAAACCAGCACTACCCGCCCTCCTGGGTAGAGGCAATGCGACTCGCTGGGCCAAGTGGTTTTGGGTCGGCCACTCCGGCGGGTGCTTCGCAGTGGAGCTTTTGTTGACCGGGAGCCGGGCCTTCGTGCCCGGCTCCCGAGGAATACCGCGCATGGGCCTTTGCTCGCTTCCCAGCCGTGACGATTCCCCACAAATTCGCCAGTAATTGTCACCAGGTTTCCGAACGCATGACTTCTAGCTAATGACCTGGGAGTGTTGGAACTCCTGACGAGAACGGTCCGTTCGCGCGCGGCGCGGAGGTGTGCCATGAATATCTACGATTTTCTGCTGGCGGCGGCTTTGCTCACCACTCCCCCGGATGCACCCGTGGCCCCGGTGCCGGAGGAAGCCTTTCCGCAGCTACGTTCCGCCTTGCAAGCACTAGCGGTCGAATGGGAGATTCTCGACGCGCGCGAGGCGCGGTACATCCTGGCCCGTCCCGACGATCTGAGGGCCGATGTGCTCCTATTGCGGCAACGCTTTCACGATCTCCAGGACGCGCCACCTGTTTGTGACAGCGAGCGCTTCCCGGATCGCGCCACTGTCAATGACATGCTGGCCTTCAATCGCGCGTATCGGCAACACATCGACAATCGCCAGTTGATGGACTTGGCTAATTGGTGGGCATTGAAGGTGGTGTTGGAGGAAACCGATCGGCTCTATCAAGTGTGGGACACGGTGCGCGACGCACGCTGTGAGTATTACTATGTCACCGTGCGGCGGCAAGCGCTCAAACGCTTGCGTGACACCCTAGGACCAGAGGCGTATTACTCCGGCCAGCTTCCCCCTTATGTACCGGTGTGGCACTTTCAGGATGGTAATTAAGGGGGGGCGACGTTCCACTTGCCGATGATGGCGATAAACCTAATTCGATTAGGGTATTTGGATAAAACCGACGGCGCGGGCTTGACTGCCACGACAGCGAATGATCAAAGCGCCGTGCTCCGGCTGATTTCCATTGATCAAATCCACATGGACCAGATAAAACGTGGCGGTGGGATGTTGTTTCAAAAAATCTGGCAGCTTGGGTTGATTGGAAAAAATACTTCGTGACAGGTGTTCCACCTGTTTCAATTGAAAGTGCATCTGCTTGCGCTCGTCGCTATTTTCGAGCAGTTTGAATAACTGGTCGAGCTGATCCCGGTTAGCGAACATATTATCCTGCATGAAAAAAGGGACATCCGTTGCTTGTTGAAAATCAGTCAAGGTGCCGCGCGTCAGTGCCGTCAATGCCCTCTCCGCCGCCTGCTTGGCTCTTTGGATCGGATTGACCAAGAGTTCCTCCCGGTTGACGCCGTCCCAATTCACAGTCTGTCCCGTCTTCAACCACCAGGCTTGCCAGGCCGCGTGACAGGCGAGCCGTTGTTCGGCATCGGCTTCGGGAGCGGCATCCGGCGCGTTTGGTCCGGCGACGTGCCGGAGGAGCTGGTGGGCTTCCCGAGCGATGGGCAACGGCGCATCCTTGAGCAGCCGCAGCAAGACGGGCAGCGCTTGGTCCTCTTTCTGATACAACCATCCCTGTGCCGCTCGCCAGCGAACTTTCGCCTCTGGGTCGGCCAGCAGGGGACGAGCCAACCGCCGCTGATCGGCTGAGCCATGACAACTGATCACCAAGGCCGCCGCCGCTCGCCGTGCCGATTGCATGTCACGCGCGGCGGCCAACAAGGCGGGGTCCAATGCTTGGCTATTGATCGATAGTAAAGTGAAGACCACTTCTTCCTCGACCTGTTCATTCTCCGCGAACGGCAAGTAAGCCAGCAGGTCGGCGGTGGTTCCTTCGGGATGTCGCAGGCGCAACAACCGCGCGGCAGCTTCGATCTGCGCGGGGGTATGATGCCGCTCGATAGCATTCAAGCAAAATTGCGCGCGGCGGCGAATTTCCAGATCAGCACTTCGCAAGGCTTGTGTCAGTATTGGCCGAGCCGAGGGGCCGGCGGCGATTAACTCCCGCGTGGCTTGTTCCCGCTCCGCGTACTCATCCGCTCCCAAACGCGCGACGTGTTCGGCAAGACGTTGGCGCACATCCTCGGTAGGGGTCAGTTGGCGAAAGAAGCGCAACAAGCCTTCCCCATCCACTTCGACCTGTGCCGCGCGTAGCAGCCGTTCATCCTCCGCGATCTCGTTCGGACCAAGCGGCGGAACGGCGACACCGGCCAGGGAACATCCCAGCCACACAGCAGCGACCCACAACCAACGCGGCAGAGGGCACATGGCACCATCCTCTCAGGGCGTCATCGGGTCTCAACAACGAATAGAGCCGAATGTTTTCCATCGGTTTTCGCAAGCTCTTCTTATTCTATGATCCCGTGCTATTCCCTACTATTCCTCCAACCATCGGGTTGGCCGGAGGAATATCGGCAAGTTATTTCCCCGTGCCAGTGCTGAAGCTCCATTTCTTGCTCCAGGGTTCCTCATCGACGTTGGCGGTGATCTCCACGGTGTAAATCGTGTTGGACCGCAGATGCGTCTTGGGGATGATACCGATGGTATTGCGCTGTAATAGGACGTTGACCGCTGGTTTGTCCGGCGCCGACACATAAATGGCAACCTCTTGTCCTTTGCCATCCTTGAGCGTGGCATAAACGCTTTCCACCTGGCGGGCCTCGGGGAACATGACGGAAATGGGATAGCCGGCCATTTGTTGCTGATCGTTGGGAACCGGACTGGGAGATTCACCCCCATAAGCCAAGGGGACGTTGCGTTGTTTATCGGCGGGGAAAAAGACCAGCTGGTCGCTGCCCCGACCGTGACGGACGTTGACAACGCTGATGGAACCAAGCTGTTCCGACTTGGCCCGGCCAACGCCTATGCGTCGCAGCTCGCTATCGAGCAAGTGCAGGCGCGAGAAGAACATGCCCATCCAGGCATCCATGGCTGGCAACGGCTCCAAGTTGGCGACAATCGCGGCCTTGGCGGCCCGGCGCCCCGCCACGTCGTAGCCGGGTAGTTTCGGGTCTTGATCGTTGACGCCAAGCTGCTTGGTGGAAGGATGGTTCAAGTGCATGGCCAAATAGCGTGCGTGCAGGGTGCAGCCCTCGGATAAATTCTCATCCACTGTCACCGGATTCAAGCCTGCTTGCCGACGATGATGATTGAGACGATCCAACGCCGTTTCCTTCAAATCGGGGATGCGCTCCGTGTCCGCGCCGGTCGTGAAGGTCCACACGCGGCGCCAGGGGACATCGCCGAACTTGGCCGACATGGTCACGGTGTAGGACGTATTTGGCTGGAGCGGCTGTTTGGGGATCAGGCCGATGGTGTTCCGCTGAAAATCGGCGCGAAAGGCGGGCTTTTCGGGAGAGGAAAACCATGCGGGTACTTCCTTCCCCGTACCGTCCGTGAGTGTGGCTTGGGCCTCGGTGACTTGATCCGTCATGGGAAAGGTGGCCGTGATGGGAAAACCCGCTGGCTCTTTTTGCTCGGCGGGCAACGGGCTAGGAAATTCAGGACCGCGAAACGACAAGGGCACGTCTTGCTGTTTGGCGCCCGGATACAGGATGACTTGATTGCTTTCAAAGGCCCGGTTCATGTCCACCACGGTAAACCAGCGGTTGCGGGCATCACGTGCGTACCCCAAGCCGATGCTTTTCAGGTTGGGATGGAGCATGAGCGTTCGGCCAAAGAAAGTAGAGGCCAGCCAATCCACCGTGTACGCTGGCCCGGCCCCCAAATAGCTGTAGGAATACTTGGCCGTCCTGGCCCCTTCCACGCTGTAACCGGGCAAGTTGGGGTCCTCGGAATTAACCCCCAATTGCCGGGCGACGATGACATCGACATTACGTGCCAGGTACGCCGCGTGCGCCTTGCATCCCTTGGAAAGCTGGGGATCGAGAACCACCGGCGGCAGGCCGGCGACCTGTCGATAGGCATTGAACCGCTGCAAGGTGGCGGCGTCCTGATTGGGCGCTTGCTGGCATAGCATGGTCGTGGCAATCAGCATCAGTGCGCTGGCATTCATGGCAGGCCCTCCCATTTTCCCAAGAATCGCGGCTGGCTCCCCGTCCATCCCAGTTATTTCGTTGTCATTTCCTTGACCAGCTCATGGACCTGGGCCACGATGATTTCCTCCAGCGGCGGCGCCCAGCGGGTCGGCATGCCGTAGTAGATCATCGACGAATCCGCCTCATAGCCCCCTTCTTTCAACACACGCACCGAGGGAATGTAGGCCATGACATCGTTGGCATAGGCTGTCACCCACACCGGACGCCCCGCCAGCTCTTTTTTCAAGCGTAGAGCGTAATCGACCACGACCTCGCCCCCCAGCGCGATCCAGATGACATCATCCCCCAAGCGCCACGCCTGCACCGGATAATGGCGGTAATGATCATCAAGCTTGCCGCCTTCCTCCAGCGTCCGGAGTAGGCGTTTGGCGCGGCGTTGGACGGCGATGTTCTTGCTCAGCAAATCGGCAGCCAGTTGGTCGCGCGTGGGCAGGGTGTCGAACGGCAACGCGACACGGGCATAGCGGGCCGCGAACTTCCCCTGGATCGGCGCCCTCGGTTTGGCCAATACGCCGTCCACCGCCTCGGCCAGTTCCTTGCCATATTTTTGACACAATTCGACCGTGCGCCGCGGCAGGGGGTTGGCGTCGCCGCCGCAACCGGCCCAGAACAGGGCGACGGCGCCAGGGTGTTTCTCCTGTAATGCCAGCTGCGCGAAGCCCGCGTAATCGCCGCACCACTGATAAAAGCCCAAGGTCGTGTTGTGACACGCATAGCCAAACACGACGGCCCGCAACTCTCCGCTTGGCGAATGAACCGCCAACACCGGGACCGCGTGATCGACGGGGCCTTCCGGGTTGCTGCCGTTGATGACGCCTTTGGGTGTTGGCTGGCGGCGGTTGACGGCGAAGCGGGCGGTCCCTTGGCCGTGGCTCAGTCGCGCCGGTCGCAGGTCGGCCAAGGCGGCCAGCATCACTTCCACCATCGCGGCGCGAAGCTGCTTGGTATAGTCGGCGATTTTCTCCGCTTGCTCCGGCGACAGGTTGTACATATCCATCAAGTTTTCGCGCACCACCGGGCCGCAGTGCGTGTGCGAGGCGCTGAGCATCAGTTGAGCGCGGCTCAGTCCCGCACGCCGCGACACTTCCGCGCAGACGGCGTCGGACAGCTCGCGGGGAATGCCGATCAGGTCGCTGGTGAGCAGGACCAAGCGCTCGCCTTGAGAGTCCTCCAACGCCACGGCCTTGACATACAAATCGTGCAGCTTCCCTTCTGCCGGCTTGTCCCGCGCCGCGTAGCCGGCCATCCACAGCGGCTCGGAGGGGGTGATGACCTTAGCTGCCACGCCTGCCTTGTAGGGGATCGAGGCTGGTTCCGCGGCGGCGGCCCCGGTCACTCCCCAGGCACTCATCATTCCTAGACAGATAGCCAATCGATGCGCTGCCGTGTTCATGATGATGTTCCTTCTCGCAGTTTGGCGACGGTGTTTTGATATAGATGGTAATCGTCGGCCAAGAAACAAACCACGATGATTTTGTGAAAATGATCACTTTCCTCCAAGGCCGCTCGTATCTCGCGCAGGGCGATGGGGATGGCGCGGGCCACGGGGAAGCCATACGCGCCGGTGCTGATCAAGGGGAAAGCCACCGTCCGCAAACCGTGTTGGCGGGCCAGAGCGAGACTATTGCGGTAGCAGTCGGCCAGCAGCTCATCTTCCTGATGCGCGCCGCCGCGCCAGATGGGACCGACGGTGTGAATGACATGGCGAGCCGGCAGTCGATAGCCCCGCGTGATGCGGGCCTCGCCGACGGGACAGCCGCCCAAGGTGGCGCACTCCTGAAGCAATTCCGGCCCCGCCGCCCGATGGATGGCGCCATCGACCCCCGCGCCGCCGCGCAACGAGCTATTGGCGGCATTGACAATGGCATCGACGGCCAACTGGGTAATGTCGCCATGAACGATCTCCAAGCGTTCCAGCCAGTTTGAGGTATCTTGGGTCATGGTATTGTCTCTCTTTCGCCTCACGTTTTCGCAAGGATACAATCCACCAGCCAGCACCCCTTCGGATGTCCCGGTTCGCGGAAGTGGAGCGCCCATGTCGTCAGGTCCGCTTCTTCCAAGGCATCGTGCAAGGCGAAATGGCAATCCTCACCGTGGTACAGCGCCTCGGCCAAGTCAACGACATCACCGGGCCAATAGGTGGGAACAGCGGCGGTCGTGAAGGGATTGCCCATGATCTCCCGCAACAGATCGGCTTGCTGGCGGCGTTCCTGGGCCAAGACGAGCATCGCTTCGGTGTCATAACGGTCCCAGGCGGCGGCGCGTTCCGCTTCGGGTGCTCCGGCACAGACGGCGGCGCGGGCCAGGGAGCGGAAGGATTCGGTGGCCATCGCCGACATGGCCTGAGCGGCGAAACGCGCTGCTTGAAACGCCGCTTGCGCCGCCACCGGCGCCGCGCTCCAGGCCGCCGCCCAGTTGCCCACGGCGAACAAGGGCTTGCCGTTCTGCGCCGCCGTGTGAACCGCCGCGAGCTGCGCCGCCGTGATCCCGCCATCGGCGTGCCGCTCGGCTTGTTCCAGGGCCTGCCGACAGCAGGGGGCGGTGATCAAGGCGGCGATGCGGGCGCAACAGGCGCACGCGAACAGGCGCAGCTTCCGCTCACTCACTCGACCTTCCAGATAATCGAGCAGCGGGTTGGGATCGTCACAAGATTGCCATTCAAGCGCCGTCATGGTGTCAGGTTCCCTGTCACCGTCGCGCCCGCGCCCGGATGGTGAAGGCCGCCTTCGGATTCTCGATCAACAATTGCCGGATGTCGGCGGCGCTGAAGCCCGCTTCGCGCAGCGCGGGGACGAATTCGGTGAACAACGTCTCATACGAGCGATAACGCCCGCCCCCTGGTTCGCCGACGTGATACCAGCCGGCATCGTGCGAGACCAGGACCCGCCCTAGCAAGCCGCGCTGTTTCATGTTTTGGACCAGCTTCACATGGCGCTCCACCGATGTCGGGCTGATGCCGTCGAATTCGACCCAGGCTCCTTGCTCGGCGGCGCGGGCGTGCAGGGCCGCGTCGCTCTCGTTTTGGGCGTGGACCCAGATGAAGGCGCTGCCGTCCAACCCCGCGTTGGTGACAAGCTTCAATTCCTCCATCGCGGCCACGCCGTCGCCGGTGTGGGCAGCGATGGTCAAGCCGCTGTCGTGGTGCGTCCGGGCGGCGGCTTGCACCAGCTTGCGATTCACCGCCGTCAAGGGGCCGGCATCGACGCCAATCTTGATGAAGCCCGGACGAATTTTCGTGGGCGGGATGCCATCGCGCCATTCGCGCAGCCAGCGTTGGGCGAGCTGATCGGCGGATTCGCTGTGCGTGTGCGGCGGCAGGAACTTGCCCTGCCGGGCGCCGTAGTAGCCGGTGTTGGTGAGCAGGTGCAAGCCGCTGGCCTCCGCCAGACGTTGCAACAAGCGCGGATCGCGCCCCAGATACGCCGGCGTACACTCGATCAAGGTTTGGCAACCCAGCTCTCGCACTCGCCGGAGGTGAGGCAAGGCGACCTTGAACACCTCGTCCGCGTCGTAGCGTGCCGGGCTGACCTGATCGGCGCCGATGAAATCGACCAGGACGTGTTCATGCACCAAAGTCGTCCCCATCTCGCTCGCGTCCAACGGCCCCGCCACAGTCATGACTTCGTTGGATGTGCGTTCGTCACCGTGCAAAGAGCGAGACAGGCCCCAAGCCCAAGCGGCCGCGCCCACGCGCAGGAAATTGCGTCGGTTCATGGTGAATGGTCCTTGTCAGAAAAGAGTCTCGGCAGCCGAACTACCCCACGGCTCCAGTATAACACTCCTCTATTATGATGACCCGATTTCAACGGATATTTTGTAAGGAACCCATAACGAGATCAACACCATGCGACGGCAAACCGCTCACTCCCGTTACCCATCGTTTCTGATACTGATAATGCTCGGCCGCCATGACACAAGATAGGTGTTCATCGGATGAACCTTTTACAATTTTCACCAAATCGTACATTTTGGCAAATATGATTGGTAATGGGTCATCGAATCGTGTATCATAAAGACATAGTGCTCTACATTCGTGATGCCTTATCCCACTCCTCGGCTTTCCTCTCTTGAGTGCGATGGACATCAGGCGTGCGGAGCGGGACGCTTTCCAGTCCGCGCATGCACGGAGACTCCATCATGCTCTTTCCCTTCATCATTCAACGCGACTCGCTCTATCTTCGCATCGTTGATCGCTAACCGGAACCTTCTTCTTTGATGTCACTCCGTGGCTCCGCGGATAGATGTCAATTTGCGGATGCAATTCCGCATTGGGTGCGAAAACCTTGAAACGGACTGAGGTTGATCAGGTAGGTCCGCCCCACGTTCTTGAACATTCGCGCCAAGATTTTTTTTCAGGAGGCAGACCAATGCACAAACAAAAAATGTTAATCGCCTTTGACGTGGATAACGATAGCTTGGTCAGTATTCGTGAAGCTCTGCCGGAATGGGATTGCGATGTCGTTAACCAAAGTTGCATGCCCGGGTTCGCCTCACGCTGGCATCCGGGAACCGCGGACCTGCTAATCGTGGGCATGGACCGTCACAAGTTGGAAACCTTGAAGCTATGTCAATTTTTAACGGCTCCTGCTTCCGACTCGGAAACGATGCCGCGCCAGGAACGGGCCTCGCCTATGCCACGGCTCGTCGCCGAAGGGAAAACCGTGGCTATTCCCCTTCTGGTCCTGGTGCCTGCCGGTCAGGAGGCGCTTGCCAAGGCCGCTCTGGAGGCAGGTGCTCACAGTTGTCTATTCCTTCCCATTCACCCGCAAGACGTCATTCGTACCATGGCACATGCGCAGGCCGGCAATCAGCCGGGCCGGCACACCATCAACCTCCAGCAGCCGCAATCCGAGGATTTGTGGCGCGACGAGGGGGGAGAAGGATAAATCCCCGCGAATGTTCACGTCGGAAACCAGCCGTTCCAATTAAAGGATTTGATTCACGGAGTAGAGGAATGATGAACACACCGCGACTTGGAAACGCGCGATCCGAAAATGCCAATTTGCCGCGCATACTCGCTTACGTGGCGGACCTGGAACTGGAAGTGGATCGGTTGCGGCGCCACAACCAGCTGATTGTCCAGGAATTACGGGATGCTCTGCTGGAACTCCTACGACTGTGCAACAACCGCGCGGAAGCCTCAATCCTACCCAATACGTCGGCCGAGATGACGCCCGCGATTCAGAAGATACTGGAAACGCTCCAAGACTTGCGCGACCTGCCCGGCTACCATCCGGCTCATGACCAGGTCATCGCCATCGCGGTTCGTCCCTTGATCGAGCAGGTATTTCGCGTGCAGCAGCGATTTTTGGGAGTGCCCGACGTGGTCCTCCAACTCGAGCTGGAAAGCGACCATGTCGAGTGGTTCCCCGCGCGGCTGCGGCACATTCTCGATCACTTGCTCTCTAACGCCCTGAAGTATCGGGACCCTGCCAAGGGAGACCAATGGGTTCGCGTGCGGCTGCGCGTTTCGTCCGAGGCTTACGAATTGGGCGTATCCGACAATGGCGTGGGCATCAAGCCCAAAGAAATGGACCAGGTGTTCAATCTGTTCTATCGAGCGGCCCCAGCGCGCGAAGCCGGATTGGGTATGGGCCTGCCCGTGGTCAAGCTGCTGGTGGAACAGAGCAACGGCGCGCTGACCGCTCATTCCGACCCCGGTCGCGGCTCACTCTTCACCGTTTTGCTCCCCCGTTACGAGATGGATGACTACCTCATTTGAAACCCGGCACAGCAACTTGATGGGGAAGTTCGAGGCGGGGTTTCACGCCTCTTTTCCGAAAGCAGGGTTACATGGTTGACAGAATCTTGAATCGCCGCGAGTTACGCAAACAAGCCGACCAAGCCGACCAAGCCGACCAAGCCGCCGTCCCGAACGAGAAGACGGCGGCCCCGGCGCGGAAGAAAGCCGTGAAGGCCAAAGCGCCGGCCAGCCCGAAAGTGCGAAAACCGCGCGCCAAGAAACCCGCCCCTCGTTTGCGGGTGCGCTGGGGCATCTTCAATGCCAACGTCAAGCAGGTGGCTATTTTTGACTATAACCAGCGACTCGCTGCCGACGCCAAGCTCGCGGACCTGCTCGCCCAAAACAAGGGACTCTTTTACATGCAAATGGTCAAGGAACCTATCCCGGAGCCTGTTCCCCCCGTGGCTGCCGGGGATGACTAAGAGGCCGCCTTGGAATCATTCCGTTCGTCGCCCCCCCGTTCCTGGAATCCTGTTTTGTGTTTCTGTTTCTGTTTCGATGACTGGCTAATCACCTCATCGTGAGTGTCTGACCCTACTTGTGGAGTTTGGAAATGGGTAAGAAATTGTACGTCGGTAATCTCGGTTACAATGTCAATGACGGCGAGTTGGAAAAACTGTTCGCGCCGTATGGCACGGTGGAATCCGCCCAAGTCATTTTGGATCGCGATACGGGCCGTTCCAAGGGTTTTGGCTTCGTGGAGATGAAGACGGCCCAAGAAGCACAGGCCGCCGTCACCGCGCTGAATGGCCAGGATTCGGGCGGGCGGGCCTTGGTCGTCAATGAGGCGCGCCCCAAAACGGAAGGTGGGGGGCGCGGCGGCTACGGCGGCAGAGGCGGCAGTTCGGGAGGACGCCGTTATTAGTACGATTCGCGGTGGCTTGGCATACACCATAAGGGGCAGTCGTCTCTTCACACTACGCCCGCAGCGTACCACAACGACGCCTATCCCGAATGGGGTATGCCAACCCGTGCGCGAATGGCTCTATTCCTCCGGTAGGAAAGATGCTTCCGAGCACGCCGCGTGGCACCGGACACCCTCGGCACCAATCTCAACCGCTCCACTTATACTTGACCACCAAAGGGAGCACGGCGGAGCACGTTAGGGGAACCGCTGACAAGTTGAGCTTAGCCTGTGATCAACTCCCGCAGGATTTTGACATACTTCGGCACGGCGACCTTTGGTTCCTCGGCAGCCTCGTATTCCAGGACGACATAGCCGCGATAGTGAACCTTGCGCAAGATGTCGAGCAAGCGTTTCAGGTCGGCTTCCTCCTTCGGTTGGCCGGCGCGCTGAATCTCCGTCTTGAGCTGCGCGACGACGGCGTAGGGAGCGATCCGTTCCAGGTCGGCATACGGGTCGGCAGTGTGGAAGTTGCCGGAGTCGAGATTGACGCCGAAATGGTCGTGCTTCACCGCTTGGACAATGGCCAGCATTTGATCTGGCGTCGCGGTGATGCCACCATGATTCTCCAAGGCGAGAATAACGCCATATTGAGCGGCATGGTCGCAAGCCTCTTGAATGGCGGCCACGCAACGCACGCGGGCTTTTTCTTCCGTGTCCCCTTTGGCGACCCGGCCGGCGAAGATGCGGATGGTCTTCCCCCCCAGCAACGAGGTGCGTTCGATCCAACTTTTCACCATTGCCATTTGTTCTTTGTGCTGGGCGGCGTCGGGGACGCAGAAATCGTTACCTACTGCCGTGCCGCTGACATCCAGGCCCAGCTGGGTGCATTTCCGTTTCAGCCGCGCCAGATATGCCGATGACGTGTCCGCGAAGTAATAGGCCGTCAGTTCCACGGCATCGAGTTGGATGGCGGCGGCGAACTCGACGAAATCATCAAGCGTCATGGGGGGCTGAGGCTTCAGGTTCAGCGCCAGGTATTTGCGAAAGCTGTAGGCGGCCAAGCCGAGGCGAAAGTGCGGCGGGCCGGTGCGTGCAATCGGCTCAATTCCCCAACCGGACACCGTCGCCCCAGCCGTGGCCGCTGTCGCCGTCAACGAAGCCTGAAGAAACTGGCGGCGCGAATAGGTTGTCATGAATGTGACTCCTGAGTATGAAATCGTTTGGGATTCATCGCTTCGCGTGGGTGGCCGATAGCCCACGCGAAACGATAAATCCGCGCATGTCGATCTTCCCAAATGGGCAGTTCACATCCGCCACGCCAACAACAACACAATCAACACAATCAACCATAACATGCCGCCGATAGCGACCGGCACGCCAAAATCGAACCAGAACGGCAGCTCCTCCGGTGGGGTGGCGGGAGATCGAACCGGCCCTTTCGCCGCAGGCCGGACGACCGAAGAGGAAGAAGAGGTTCGCGTCCCCTGAATGATGGCTTCCCAGGTTTGCTCCGGCGATGCGTCGGCTTCGTGCAGCGTGGCCTCGGCTTGGCTTTGAAAATTGGAGTCGTCGGTGATGACCGTGGGGGGCCGGTCTACCCACGGCAGCAACGCCTCGCGCACGGCGGCGGCGGTGGGAAAGCGGCGCTCTGGCCGTTTGGCCATCATCACTTGGATGAGACGATAGAACTCCACCGGCACCACCGGGTTCAGCTCCGGCACCGGCACCGGCGTCTCAGTACGATGGCGCATGATTTTCTGAATGGCATTCCCGCCAGGGAAAGGGGGTTGTCCCGCCAAGGCGAAATATATGGTGCAGCCCAGCGAATAAATGTCGCTGCGGGCATCGACTTTCGACGAGTCCTCGGCTTGTTCGGGGGAGACGTAATCCATCGTGCCCACGACATAGCCTTGTCCGCCGACGATGGTACGGTCGCTGGGCAGCTCGTTCGCCATCAGGGCCAATCCCAAGTCCAGCACCTTGGCCGTGTCATTGGGCGTGATCATGATGTTGGAAGCTTTCAAGTCGCGGTGGATCAACCCTTGGGCGTGAGCGTGTTCCAATCCCGCCGCCACCTCGGCGAACAAGCGGGCGGCGCGCGGCACGGTCAACGGTCCCTGGCGATGAATCAGCTGAAAGAGATTATGGCCGGGGATGTATTCCATGACGATGTAGTGAATCCCCTTGTGTTCGCCGACTTCCAAGGTGCGCGTCAGGTGGGGATGGGCGACCTTTTGACACAATTCCATCTCCCGGCGAAAGCGGGCCAACATGCGGTCTTCCTGCTTGGCGCGCTTGGGAGGCAGTACCTTGACGGCGACCAGCTGCTGATTGCGAGTGTCGCGGGCCAAGTACACGGTTCCCATTCCCCCCTTGCCGATGGGCGTTTGAATGTGGAAGGGACCCAAGACCAAGCCCAGAATGGTGCCGCTTAGCAAGTGGTGCGCCTGAAAACGTGTGAGTTTGCCGATTGTAACGAGATGCTCGGCCAAACCTTCCACCGTGTTCCGTCCCGCCGCCGCCGGCTCGCGCAGCACCGCTTGCAGCTCCTCCCGGCCCAGCACGCCGCTGCGCACGATGTTTTGCAAGAAGGGAGCCAAAGGTGATGAACTCGATTCTGCTCCGGGTGCCACCGAAGGAGTTTGCATACGACAAGACCTGCACAAGATTCTGAAAATAACAGACCGATTCTACTGGACGGAACAGGCGGCGTCCAGAAATTAACCACCGATTTAGAAAACCAGGAGTAGAAAAGAACGATGGTTTTCGTTTTCTCATTCCGCCGAGCACGCACCGTCAGCAAGTGCTATTTTTTCTGGCGAGCGGGCGGGGTTGATCCCTGCTGCTCGCCGGGTTTTCCTCCGAAATAATTTCCGAACCGCCTCTGAACAGCGTCAATCGTCGGCCCTCTTCCTTGGCAATTCCTGCCAGCGCTTGGAGTAGTACGATTCGTTTCCCTTGGCCGTCTTGCGCACGCCATAGGCGGCGGTGGCAGGCATGGCGTCGATGAGGGGGAGGCCTCGGTCGGGGCCGAGTAGGGCGACGAGCTTGGTCAGGCTGTCGGCTTGGATGCCGTGGGGGGCGACGACGGTGACGCTGTTGCGGCCCGTCATGCCCAGGCCCGTGCGTGGATCGACAATGTGCGAATAGCGTTGGCCGTCAATCTCCACGTATTGCTCGGCCTCGCCGGAGGTGGATACCGCCGCGTTCTTCAACAGCAGAAATTCCGACGGCTCGCTGTCGGGATCATCCAGCGGGGCGACACCGATGACCCAGCCTTGCCGATCTGGTGGCGCGTCGCTGACGGCGATATCCCCGCCCGCCGCCGCCAAGGCGCGGGTGATGCCATGTTGACGCAATACCTTCAGCGCCTCATCGGCGGCATACCCCTTGGCGATGCCGCCTAAATCCAGCTGCATCCCTTTTTTCAACAGCTGTACGGTACGCTTGGTGGCATCGAGCTTCATCAGCTGGTAGCCAACCAGCGCTTTTGCTTTGGCAAGTTGGTCTGGATCGGGCAGGCGCTTGGTCTTGCGGGCCTCGCGCCACAAGCGCGCCAGGGGGCCGATGGTGACATCGAATGCGCCATCCGATTTCCGGGATACTTCCTGAGCTTTCTCTAGGACGTAAAATAGCTCGGCGCTCACCGGCACCGGCTCACCGCCCGCCTGGGCGCACAGCCGCATCAATTCGCTGTTTGGCCGGTAATCACTCATCATCTGTTCCAACTCGGCGATGCGAGCGAAAGCGGCGGTTTGGGCCCGATCCGCCGTGTCTTGATCCGGGGCATAGAGTATAATCTGGAAGCGTGTGCCCATGTGGGGTTCCACATAAGCGAAGCGCCGCGTCTCCGCCTCACTAGCCCCAACCGCGACCACCAGCCATAACCCATAGAGATAACCATTGGCCATGTCGAAGTTTCCGAATATGAAGAATCATCGAAACCCTGTTCGCGCTACCGGCGTTGAAAGTACATGAGGAATAAGGGACGATCTATCTCTTGAACCAAACGCCGGGCATGATGTTTTGTTGGAGCTTAGCACAAATGAAACGATTGATACAGTCTCCCTTGCCGTTGCTTCTTGGGTGTTCTTTCTCGTTGATGGTCATGGCCCTGTTGCTTCCCTTGGCGCCGGCCCAAGGATTCGACCGGAGCAAATTGCCGATTGTCGAGCCGTTGACGCATAAAGGCTACGTGCAAGAGATTCCCGACAGCGACGTCAAGTTCGAGCTGGTGCCGATTCCCGGCGGTACCTACATGATGGGCAGCCCGGAAACCGAAAAGGGGCGCCGTCCCGATGAGGGGCCGCAACATCCCGTCACCGTGAAGCCCTTTTGGATGGGGAAGATGGAAGTGACCTGGGATGAATTCGATGTGTACTGGCGCAGCATGGATTTCGCTAAGGGGGCCGACGCCATCTCCCGGCCCACGCCGCCGTATGCCGATGAGACCTTTGGCCGGGGGCGCGAAGGGTATCCGCTGATCTGCATTCCCCATCACACGGCGATGGAATACTGCCGGTGGCTATCGAAACGCACCGGCAAGATTTATCGGCTGCCGACCGAGGCGGAATGGGAATGGGCCGCCCGCGCCGGCACGACGACGGCTTACTTCTTCGGCGATGATCCGAAACCACTGTCGGAATATGCCTGGTTTGACCCGGAAGCGGATGAATCGACAGTCGAAGTTGGCCAGAAGAAACCGAATCCCTGGGGCTTGCACGACATCTACGGCAACGTCGCTGAATGGTGTCTGGATCATTACGAAAGCGATTACTACGCCAAATTCCCCCTCGACATGCCGACCGTGCAGCCGGTGTTGCTGCCGACGGAACGGCGCTTCTCCCATGTGGTGCGCGGCGGCTCCTGGGAAGACGACGACCCCGCTCGGCTGCGCAGCGCCGCCCGCGCGTTCTCTGACAAAAACTGGCTGAAGCGCGACCCCCAACGTCCACAAAGCATCTGGTGGCTCACCGATGCCGAATTCGTCGGTTTCCGCGTCGTGTGTCCAGTCGAGGAACAGGAGAATTTGAAGGGAATCAAATCGAAAGTGACGAGAGATAGTCCGAACTGAGCGCGGTGTGGCGGATTCATCGCTTCTGGTTCGGGATCGAGCGCGAAGCGATGAATCCTGGCATACTAATCAATTTGCGACAGAAGAAAAAGAAGTTGATCCTGTCCCTCGATGGGCGAGCTACGGGGTAGGGATCGTGCTGGTCGATCCCAGGACGGTCTAAAACGTCGGACAGTTATCGGTTCTCAAAAAATAGTCGGCTATGTAAATTGGGAGGATGCACCGATGCGTTGGTTCTTGTCACTGACCGTGGGGCTTATGGGTGTCACTTTGTTGGCAGCGGATAAGCCGCGAGTCTTCGTCTTCGCGGCGGATGAGATCGGCAAGACGCCCAAGGGGTGGACCGTCGCCAAAACCGGCATGTTCGAGGGGAGCGTCTGGCAAGTGGTGAAAGACCCGACCGCCCCTTCGGGAACGGGGCAGGTATTGGCCCAGCTGGCCGAGGGGGAACGCCGGCTGTTCAACTTGTGCGTAGTCGATGACACCCATTACCGAGACCTGGAAGCCAGCGTGCGCTACAAGGCCGTCGCGGGGGAGATTGACCAAGGGGGCGGCATCGTTTGGCGCTACCAGGATCCCAACAACTACTACATCGCCCGCTACAATCCGTTGGAAACCAACTTCCGCGTGTACAAGGTGATCGATGGCAAACGCGAGCAGCTGGAAAGTCACGGCAACCTGGATTTGCCGGCGGGTCAGTGGCACACCTTGACCATCCGCCAGCAAGGAAACCGCATCGAATGTCTACTCGATGGCAAATCCTACCTTCAAGTTCAGGACGATACCTTGACCAAGCCCGGCAAGGTGGGTTTGTGGACCAAGGCCGACGCCAAGACCTATTTCGACGAGCTACGCGTCGCGCCGCGTTGAGCAGGAAAAAAAGGGACCGCACGCCATGAACCGCGCTCCGATCCTGTTGGGACTAGCCCTCGGCATGGCGCCGGCGGCTTGGTGGTTGCACTCGTTACTCCTGCCCGCAGCGGCGCCGGAGGCTCCCATGTCCGACCCGCTTCCGCCCCTCACGTTGAGCCAGGAACAAGTGTCGGCGTTCGCGCGGCTGGCGCTCCAAGGGATTCAGCGTGAATATCCGAACAAGCCCGATCATGTGCTCAATGATGCCAATGACGTGCGCGGTCCGCGCCAGTTGCATCCGGCTTTTTACGGCTGTTTCGACTGGCATTCGGCGGTTCATAGTCACTGGATGTTGGTCCGGCTGCTGCGGCTGTACCCGGACTTGTCTGAACGCCAGCGCATCCGGGCCGTGCTGGCCGAGCATCTGACGGCCCAGAACCTCCAAGCCGAGGCCGATTACTTCCAGCAACCGAATCGGCAATCATTTGAACGGACCTACGGCTGGGCTTGGCTCTTGAAGCTGGCCGAGGAGCTGCACGCCTGGGACGATCCCGACGCCAAGCAATGGTCACGAAACCTGCGACCCCTGACGGACGTGATCGTCGCCCGCTATCTCGATTTCCTGCCGAAGCAAACTTATCCCATCCGCACGGGAGTGCATCCCAACACCGCTTTCGGGCTGGCCTTCGCCTGGGACTACGCGCGGGCCGTGGGACATCGGCCCTTGCAAGCACGGATCGCGGAGCGCGCTCAGACCTACTTCGCGGCGGATGCCTCCTATCCGGCGGCGTGGGAGCCGGGCGGTGAGGATTTCTTTTCGCCGAGCTTGATGGAAGCAGATTTGATGCGCCGCGTGCTGCCGCCCGATGAATTTCCCACCTGGTTGGATCGTTTCCTACCCGACCTTTCTCAAGGCTGGCCCAAGAATCTGTTCACCCCCGCCACGGTCAGTGATCGCAGCGATCCGAAGATCGTGCATCTGGACGGCTTGAATCTGAGCCGGGCCTGGTGCCTGCGCGGCATCGCGGCGGCGCTGCCGGTGGACCATGCCGCGCGCCCCGTCCTGACCGATGCCGCCGACCGTCACGCCCAGGCAGCGTTGGGACACGTGGCCAGCGGCGACTATGCCGGTGAACATTGGCTCGCCTCGTTCGCCGTCCATCTCTGTGCCACGGTGCAGCCATAAGCGCCAGCGCTCCCCCGCGGGTCGCGCGCTAAACGGGAAAAATCCCTCTTGACTTTTTAAAACATTTGTTTAATACTATTGTTTGAATAGGCTGTTTGAAACGACCGATTGAATAGGTGGCTCTTATGGCACTCGCGGACGATACTCGGGAACGCTTGCTGGAGGCAGCGGGGCAAATCTTCGCGGAGAAGGGGTTCCGCTCGGCCACGGTGCGCGACATCTGCGAGAAAGCCGGCGTCAACATCGCGGCCATCAACTATCACTTCGGCGACAAGGAAAAGCTTTACATCGCAGCGGTCCAACATGCTCATAGCTGCCGGATTGAGGAAGTGCCGTTGCCGGACTGGGGAGAAGAGACGCCGCCGGAACGGAAGCTGCGCGATTTCATTCGGGTCATGATCGAACGAGTGGTCGTCAGCGACGCTCCCACCTGGCACTTGCAATTGATCATGCGTGAGATGGTCGAACCGACGGCGGCTTGTGAAGTGCTGGTCAATGAAAACATCCGCCCCATGGCCCAGGTGATGAGCGGCATTCTCGCGGAGCTGCTCCCCGCCGACATGCCGGAGCATCAGCGTTTTCTGTTCGCCTTCAGCATCGTCGGCCAATGCCTGTTCCACCGCACGCATCGGCCCATCATCGCCCTGCTCGTGGGGGAAGATGGCTTCCGCAAGTACACGGGAGAAGTGCTGGCCGAGCACATCACCCAGTTCACCTTGGCGGCGTTGGGGCACGCTCCCCCCATCGGCAAACGGAAGGGGAAGCCATGAACTGGATTGCCTGGAAAATGCTGACCGGCGACAAGGGGAAGTACTTCGGCATCATCTTCGGTGTCGCTTTCGCCACGCTGTTGATGGTGCAGCAAAGCTCGATTTTCGTCGGGCTGATGCGCAACACTATCAGTCAAATCCGCGACATCGAGGGGGCCGACATTTGGGTCATGGACCCCGGCATGCAGTTCGTGGACGACATCAAGCCACTGAGTGACGGTGATTTGCACCTGGTACGCGGCGTTCCCGGCGTTTCCTGGGCCGTGAAGCTGTACAAGGGGCTAAGCCGGGCGCGTTTCGAGGACGGCAACTTTCAGCAAGTGATCCTGATCGGCCTCGATGATGCCACCCTAGTGGGAGCGCCGCGCGTGATCACGCACGGTTCCTTGGCCGACCTGCGCCAGCCCGACGCGGTGATCATGGACGAGGCCGGCTATCGCTATCTCTGGCCGAACCAGCCGGTCGAGTTGGGCAAGACCTTCGAGATGAACGACCGGCGGGCGGTCATCGTGGGCATCTGCAAGGCATCGCCGACGTTTCAGACGTTCCCGATTGTCTATACCCGCTACAGCCAGGCGACCTTATTCGTGCCCAAGGAACGCAAGCTCCTGTCGTTCGTGCTGGCCCAGGGGGAGCCGGACGTGCCGCCGCGCGAAGTGTGCCGGCGCATCGAGGAACAGACCGGCTTGCAAGCCCTAACGCGCGACGATTTTGCTTGGAAGACGATCCGTTACTACCTGCAACGCACCGGCATTCCGATCAACTTCGGCATCACGGTGAGCTTGGGCTTTCTGGTCGGCGCGGCGATTGCTGGGCAGACGTTTTACCTGTTCGTGCTGGAGAACCTGCGGCAATTCGGGGCGCTCAAGGCGATGGGTTTGTCCAACCCGCGGGTGGTCGGCATGGCGCTATTGCAAGCGTTCGTGGTCGGCACCATCGGTTACGGCATCGGTGTGGGAGGCGCGGCCCTGTTTGGCATCACTATGGCCCTGTTGACCGCCAACCGAGGCATCCCCATGGCTTTTCACATGACCTGGCACATCATGCTCGGCGCCGGCGTGGCCGTCCTGCTGATCGTGTTAGGGGCCAGCATCATCAGCATCCGCCGCGTGCTGTACCTGGAACCGGGGATTGTGTTTCGGTAAGGACACAATCACGACGTTTAGCGTGCGACCCGCGGGGAAGCATCCGGGGCTGGTGACAGCGGAAGAGGCGCGGAGGATGGACCCTCCCGGCGACGGGTGAGTGGCAAGCGTGGCCGGCCGAGACTGGTTCCTCCTGGTTGGGTTTGGGAAGGGGTGGGCGACCACCCCTTCCCCCTGAATCAACATCGATGGACAGGCGGATTCATCGATTCACGCTCAAAAACGTATGCGAACTGATGAATCCAAACCACAAGGAACTCCGATGGAGACCGCATGGGCCGTGACTGAGAAACCGACGCCGCGCATCGCTCCCTGGGCCGTGCAATGTCAAGGCGTGACCAAGGTATTTGGCAATGGCGATGTCCAGGTGCAGGCGCTGCGCGGCATCGATGTGGAAATCCGTACCGGCGAGATGTCGCTCTTGGTCGGGCCGAGCGGTTGTGGCAAGACGACGCTGATTTCCATTATCGCCGGCTTGCTCGATCCGACCGAGGGGGAAGTGACGGTCCTGGGCACCAACCTGACCCAGTTGTCGGGACGAAACAAAGTGCGATTTCGCGGCGACAATATCGGCTTCGTCTTCCAGCAATACAATCTGCTGCCGGCGCTGACGGCCTTGGAGAACGCCGCCGTGCCGCTGCTCATCGCCCGTCAGCCGCGCCGCCAAGCCTTGACCGAAGCGGAGCGAGTGTTGGAAGAGGTCGGTTTGGCCGACAAGCTCCACGCCCTGCCCGCGCAACTGTCCGGCGGCCAACAGCAGCGCGTGGCCATCGCCCGCGCCCTGGTGCATCGCCCGCGTTTGTTGGTCTGCGACGAACCGACCGCCGCCCTGGACGCCCACTCTGGCCGCTTGGTCATGGAGTTGCTGCGTAGCGTCGCCGTCGAGCCAGGCCGAGGTGTCATTGTCGTGACCCATGATAGTCGCGTTTATGATTTCGGCGACCGGATTATCACCATGAGCGATGGCCGGATCGAGAAAATCGAAGAAATTGAGCGTGCGTGCCACCGGCACGCACGCCGTCGCGCCAAGGGGGAACCATCATGACCCGCAAATGGATGCTGCCAGTGCTGGCGTTGACCTTGTTCAGCTTCGCTGTCTATCAAGTGGTGATGGCTCAGCAGAAAGGGCCAAAAGTGACACCACCTGTTCAGCCGGCCCAGACGCCGTTTAGCAAGACCGTGGCTGGAGCGGGAATCATCGAGCCACAAACCGAGAACATCGCCATTGGCACGCACCTGCCGGGCATCGTGGCCGAGGTGTTCGTAGGCAAGGGGGAGAAGGTTCCGGCTGGCGCTCCATTGTTCCACCTCGACGACCGGCATCTGCAAGCCCAGCTGCGGGTTCGTCAAGCCAATCTGGAGTCGGCCCGCGCTCAGCTAGCTCGGCTGGAGCAGCTGCCGCGCCCCGAAGAGGTGCCCCCCAGCGCCGCCAAGGTCCGCGAAGCTCAAGCCCTGGTCACGGAACAGGAGGATTTGCTCAAGCGCTCTCAACAGCTATACGCCCAACGCGCCATCGGCGAGGAAGAGCTGGTGCGACGTCGGCAAGCGTACCAGACGGCCCGCGAACAGCTGGCCCGCGCCCAGGCCGAGCATGACTTATTGAAGGCCGGCGCTTGGTACGCCGACAAGTTAGTGGCACAGGCGGCGGTGGCAGAGGCGGCGGCTCAATTGGCCGAGATCGAAATGGAATTGGAACGGCTGACGGTGCGCGCGCCGATGGCGGGCGAGGTGTTACAAATCAACGTTCGCCCTGGCGAGTACGTCGGCACGCCGCCGGGACAAGCCTTGATCGTGCTGGGGAACTTAAGTCAACTTCATGTCCGCGTGGACATTGATGAGCACGACATCCCACGCTATCGGCCCGGTGCTTCCGGCAAGGCCATGCTGCGCGGCAATCCACGCCAGGAATACCTCCTATCGTTCGTGAAGGTCGAACCCTATGTCATCCCCAAGAAATCCCTAACCGGCGACAACACCGAGCGTGTCGATACCCGCGTGCTGCAAGTGATCTACGCCATCGACAACCCGGATGAATCGCTCTACGTCGGCCAGCAGATGGATGTGTTCTTGGAAGCAAGATGACATCTCTCAGGTATGCCCTAACACCTTCGAGAAATCAAGAAAACAGCAACAGGACCACCACGACCGACAGGGCACGTCCGCCGCGCTCGAAACGACCCCTCGCGAGGCGCATTTAGGTCGTCGCGTCCGTGAACGTCCGATCCGATTGAACCTTGCTGTTCGTCATCGATTCCCGGCGGTCGGCGAAAAGGGGGGAGCGGCGGACGTTGAGGCGGTGCAGCCAGTAGCCGCCGACGACCATCAGAGTAGTGACGCCGTATTTAAGACTGCGTTTGAAGTTGATGCTGCTGGCGTCGTCGAAGTAACGCACCGGCACCGGAATATCACCCAGGCGAAAGCCGTGATAAATCGCTTGGACCAGCAATTGCGTGTCGAACACGAAATCATCCGAGTTGCGCTCGAAGGCGATGCGTTCCAGCACTTCGCGGCGATAGACACGGAAGCCGCTGTGGAAATCCCCCAGGTTTTGCCCCAAGGCGATGTTCTCGGCCATCGTCAAGAAGCGGTTGCTGACGTATTTGTACACCGGCATTCCGCCGTCCAGGGCCTCGCGGCGCGTGCGGATGCGGCTGCCCAGCACGATGTCGCAGATGCCCAGCTCGATGATGCCGACGGCGTGCGGAATCACCCGGCTATCGTATTGATAATCGGGATGGATCATGACGATAATATCCGCCCCGCTGTCCAAAGCGTAACGGTAGCAAGTCTTCTGGTTGCCGCCGTAGCCACGATTCCTGGGATGGGTGATGACCTTCAGCCCCATTTCCTGGGCGACTTGCACCGTGCGGTCGGTGCTGCCGTCATCCACCAACAAGAACTCATCGACCGCCCCAACCGGCACATCGGCCAACGTGGCCGCTAGCGTCCGCTCGGCATTGTAGGCCGGCAGCACGGCCAGAATCTTGTGCTCGCGCTTCGGCAGCAAGCCGTTTTCGGGAATTAGGATGCGTTCGATGTGAAAAATTTCGTGGCGCGGATTCAACGGCGCCTTGGTCAAAATAGACATGGCGTGAGGGTCTCCACTGCTGCCAAAGAAAGTAATGTAGCGAATGATCCCGCCGGAAAGCAAACAAAAAATGCTCGCTGCCCAACCATCAACTAAGAAGCATGAAGAGACAAATTATTCCCCAAGAAACGATCCGAAACGTGCCCCACGGGGCTTTTCGGATCATTCTCTATTCCTCCGGCCGGGAAGAAATTGGCGCGGCAATCATTCCCGCCGCAGGGCGTTTAGCCCAGTTTCATCGAGCATCAGCCGACGAATGCGGTGGGCTTGGCCGGTGTCTGGGTTGATGTCCACGAGCGCTCCGCCGAGGCGTGGATTGCCGGTGGCCACGTCGAACGGACTGGGAATGAAGGTGACGGCCGTGAACAGCACGCGGTCGATGCGCCGGCCCAAGATACTATCATAGGGACCCGTCATGCCCACGTCACTGATGAACGCCGTGCCGCCGGGAAGAATTTGTTCATCGGCGGTTGGCACGTGCGTATGCGTGCCAATCACGGCGCTGACGCGCCCCTTGAGATGATGGGCCATCAGGTATTTGTCCGCCGTCGCTTCGGCATGCACATCCACTAAAATGACCCGCGCTTTGTCGCGCAGCTCCGCCAGCACGCGGTCGGCAGCTTGAAAGGGACAATCGACGGCCCGCATGAAGGTACGCCCTAGCACGGACAACACAGCCACCGGCGTGCCGTCACGGGCCGTGGCCAAGGCGTGATCGTGTCCAGGAGCCGCCGCCGGGAAATTGGCTGGCTTACAGATATGGGCGTCGTTTTCCAAAATCGGGATCAGCTCGTTCCTCTTGTAGATGTGATCCCCCATGGTCACCAGATCGACGCCGGCCTCGCGCAGCTGGCGATACACTGCCGGAGTCATTCCCGATCCCCCAGAAGCATTCTCGGCGTTAGCCACCACCAAGTCCAGATGCTCCATCTCGATCAGCACCGGCACGGCTTGCTTGACCAACGCCACGCCTGGCTGCCCCACGATATCGCCGATAAACAAAACACGCATCGCGTTGATCCGTGGTCACCCATTGGTATGAGAGGAATGGTATTCTTCCCACGGTAACATGCCAGCAGGGCAGGAACAACTTGGAGGGACCGAAAAAAACAGCCAACGAATGGCGAACGATCTTCGTCTGTAATAAAGAGCGGCCCCATTTCTTGATCAGGAAAACTGGCACAAGCGGAAAGGATCGTTTGACTGGGAAGGCAAGAGGTTTTATACTCAGGAAAATTTGGGTTCCTCTCCCGTGCCGTACTCTCATGACCTTTTGGGGAGGTGTGCCTTGAAGTCGCTGGTCTGCCCGCGAAGCCGAATGGTTGCCGTGTTGGTGGTGTCGGGGTGGTGGCTGATCTTGCCGACCCCCGTTCGGGCTATTCCTCTGGATGAGCTGCGCCGGGCGGACCAATTGGAACGGGAAGGACAGTGGACCCAAGCCCTTGACCTGTACGAACAAATTTTGCTACGCGACCGCGGCGACACCGAGGCGCGCGAACGCTACCACAACTGCCTACGACACATTCATCATATTCGCCGCCACCAGGACCCCAGCTTTCAGCAATTACTCCATAAACTTTCCCCCGCCCAGGCGCTGGCGATCTATGAGGAGGTTCTTGGCAAGCTGCACCAACTGTACGCGGAACGGGACCAGGCGCAGCCCAGCCGACTGTTTCTGCAAGGAGTGGCGGAGCTAAACCTGGCCTTGCTCAACGAGCAATTCCGCAAGGCGAACGTGCGGAACCACCAACCCGCCACTATACAGTCGTTCCGTTCGCACTTGCTTCAAACTTGGCAGCGGAAAGCCGTCGCCGACCCACAACAAGCCCGCCTGCTGGTCGCGGATATTGCCTACGCCGCCCGCCGCCAGCTGGGGATCAAGCCCACCGTCACCATCGTGGAATTCATCTGCGGGGCCTGCAACAGTTTGGATGAGTATTCGTTCTATCTCACGCCCGCGGAATTCCATAGTTCCCAAGATTTTCTGGATGATGAACAAGTGGGGATCGGTTTGGAAGTGATCCAGCGCGAACAGCGCATGGTGATTGCCCATGTGACCCCCCATAGCCCTGCCGATCTAGCCGGCTTGAAGAAGGAAGACAGTATCCTGCGCGTCAATCACAAACCTATCGAACAGCTGTCGCTGGAAATGGTGATCCAGGCGTTGCAAGGGGAACCAGGAACCACGGTCGAGCTGGAGGTGTTCTCCCTTGCCAGTGGCGTGACGCGCTCCTTGCGCATCATGCGTGAGGCGCTGCAAGGGCCCAGCGTGCTGGAAACGCAAATTCTGGAACCGAGCATTGGCTATCTGCGCCTGATCGGTTTTCAACGCTCCACGCCGCAGGAGATGGAAGACGCCATTCTCCAGCTCAAAACGCAGGGGATGCGGTTGTTGATCCTCGATCTGCGCGGCAATCCCGGCGGGCTATTTCAAGTGGCCGTGCAGCTGGCGGAACGCTTTCTTCAGAATGGGGTCATCGTCGCCACACAAGGACAACGCAGCTCCTACAGCAAACATTATCTATCGCAAAGCGGCATGTTGGCCCTGGATTTACCGCTAATCGTTCTGGTGGATGGGGACACGGCCAGCTCCGCCGAGGTCTTCGCCGCCGCCATGAAGGACCATCAACGGGCGACTCTGGTAGGACAAACGACTTACGGCAAGGCGTCCATTCAGCACGTCATCAAGCTGAGCGAGCAGCCGGTCGGCGGCATCCGCTTGACGGTGGCGCGGATTTACACGCCGCGCGGCCTTCCCTACGAAGGAGCCGGCATCACGCCGCATATCTTGGTGGAACGGTCCTCAATGGGCTTGATGACCGACCGCCAAATTGAAATCGCCTTGCAGGAAGCCTCGCGGTTGTTGCTGCCGATGCGGTAAACACCTTTTCCTTTCACTCATCACCCGACCACTCACCAGCGTTTCATGCCGTGCATCCTCTGGTCGCAACCGATTTCCGCTACCGTGCAGGGTTTCGCCTTGGCGCGCGAGCGGAACTGGCTGGTGCTTTGGGATGCCAAGCAGTGGCTCTACCTCGTGGACAGTCACGGGCAGCGCCAGGGACAGTTTCAGGCCAGCGCTGACATTCGCATGGCCAGCATCGCCGATGACGGCTCCGGTTTGGCGGCGGTGACGGCGAACGGCTCGCTCCTGTGGCTAGCCCCGGATATGACATTGCGCTGGCAAGAAACCCTATCGGCATCGGGACTCAGCGTGGCCACTGATCCCTTGGGCCAATATTTGGCGGTGGCCGATCAACAAGGTCAATTGCACATCCTGGACCACTTGGGCCAACGCATCAGCCAGAGCCAATGCCCCCGCCCGCTCCGTTACCTGGCCTTTATTCCCGAAGCGCCGGCCCTGGTGGGTTGCGCCGATTTTGGCTGGGTGGCTTGCGGCGATTGGCGCGGAAACTGGCAATGGCATGACGGTCTGGTCGCGCATGTCGGCTCGCTGGCGGTCGATGGTGCTGGCCAAGCAATTCTGCTGGCCTGCTACGGCGAAGGGCTGCGCCAGTATGCCGTCACGGGAAAGCACGTCGGCCGGCTGGCGGTAGGGGAACCGTGTCGGCTCGCGGCGGTGTCTTATGATGGCCAGTGGTTGGCAGCGGCGGACCTGAGCCATCGGCTGTTGCTGATCGACCGGGAACAGCGCATCCGCTTCGTCCACGCCCTGGAACAGCCCCCTGTGGCTGTCGCTCTGTCGCCGCTGGCCGACCGCGCGTACGTTCTACTGGCCAATGGGGTCTTGACCTGCTTGGAAACCAAGGACATCATACGGAGTGGATGATCGATGTCAGCGTCTCGGAAAGGAACTTCTGGATGAGCAGGCTGTTGGAACGCTTTTGCCGTTATGTGCGTATCGATACGCAAGCCGACGAACGAGCGACAACCTATCCCAGCTCGCCGGGGCAGCTCGAATTGGGGCGGCTGCTGGTGGATGAGTTGCGCGAAATGGGTGTCCAGGATGCGGCAGTGGATGAGCATGGCATCGTTTTGGGAACCGTGCCGGCCACGTCGGCGCGGGGGTCACCGACCATCGCCTGGATCGCTCACCTGGACACGTCGCCAGAAACCAGCGGCCATAACGTCCGCCCCCTCGTGCATCGGAACTACGATGGCGGCGACATAGTGCTGCCAGGCGATCCGGCCAAGGTGCTGCGCCCCGCCGATGATCCCGACCTGGCCCGCATGAAGGGCGGCACGCTCATCACCACCGACGGCACCACGCTCTTGGGCGGGGATGACAAGGCGGGGATAGCGGTCATCATGGAAGCGGCCGCCTATTTGCTGGCCCATCCCGAATTGCCGCACGGTCCGATCCGCGTCTGCTTCACTTGCGACGAGGAAATCGGCCGCGGTGTCGATCACATCGACTTGAAGCAACTTGCCGCCCATGTTGGCTACACCCTCGACGGCGGCGGCCAAGGGGAAATCGATCACGAAACCTTCTCTGCCGACTTGGCCGTCGTGACTATTCACGGTGTCAATATCCACCCTTCCATCGCCAAGGGCAAGATGGTCAACGCCATTCGCTTGGCCGGCATGTTCCTGGACCGGCTGCCCCAGCGGATACTATCTCCGGAGACGACCGCCGACCGGGCCGGTTTCTTGCATCCGTACCGCATCGAAGGGGGGGTCGCCGACGTGACGCTGCGCATTCTGCTGCGCGACTTTGACACGCCGAAACTGAACGATGAAGCCGAGCTGCTCCGCGCCATCGCCCGCATCATTAGCGCCGAGTTTCCCGAAGCGAAAATTGACATCGACATCACCAAACAATACCGCAACATGGCCGAAGGGCTGACGAAAGAGCCGCGCGCGGTGGCTTTCGCTGAGCAAGCCATGCGCCGCGCCGGCCTGGAACCGAAGCATGCCATCGTGCGCGGCGGCACCGACGGCTCCCGGCTCACCGAGATGGGCTTGCCGACCCCCAATCTCTCCACCGGCGAGCACCTGATTCATTCGCCGTATGAGTGGACCAGCTTGGAGGAGATGCAAACCGCCGCGCGGGTGCTGATCGAGCTGGCCCAAGTCTGGGCCGACGCGGACTCATGACGGCAAGCGGCGTTCCAACAACGCTTGCGCCACTTCAGCGGTTCGACCGATGGCGGCGTCGAGGAAGCGCCGGCCCTTCTCGGCGCTGGCTTTCTCCGGGAAACCCACCGCGCCGTGATCGGTGCGCTGGAACATGTCCTCGGCGAGGTACAAGCCGCGCAAGACGGGGGACTCGCCGCTGGGGGGATCGTCGCGGATTTGGTCCTGGCGCACCAAGTCGGGGCGCAACGCCAGGATCATCGACGTCTCGAACTCGCATGCGTGTCCCATCGACTTGCGGTCCCCTTCCGCCAGACTGGCCAGCTCCTTTTCGGCCAGCTCCCAGTAGGAAGCGGCGCTCAGGATGCGATCCCGGTAGCGCGGCTGCAAGCGCCGGAGCGCGACATGCATGGTGTCGATGTTGCCGCCATGACCATTCAACAGCAACAGCCGTTGATAACCGTCTTCCAAAAGTGGCGTGAGCAGCTCGCACAAGACGGAGACGTGTACATCGACATCCAACGACAACGTACCGCCAAATCGCAAGTGATGATGGCTGGCCCCCAACCACAAAGTCGGCAATAGCAAGACCTGTTGGGGCAGACGCTGTTCCACCCCCTCGGCGACCGCCGTGACCAGCAGGGTGTCGGTGTAGGTCGGCAAATGCCAACTATGCTGCTCGCAAGCGGCAATGGGGGCCACGACCACGGTGGCATCGCGGGGAACCTCGCGTAACCGTGGCCAAGTCATATCATGAAAACGCATGGCCTGGCTCCTTGGTGAATGAACAACCGACGGGCTTTGCACTTGATCACAAGCACGTATAGAGGCATACTCCCCGCGCCGAGCGCTGGCGTCAACGAAAAATCGGCAAAGGAGAGAAATCCGATGAAACGGAAAACACGGACAGCCATTCGTTGCCTGGGGTTCGGTCTGGCCCTCCTCGCGGCGGGGTGCCAGGAAGCGGACGCTGACAAATTGACCCGCGCCGGCCAGGTGGTGAAGGCCAAACTAGCAGCGGCGGCATCCCGTTATCAATCCCAGCTCCTGCGCCATTTGCCCCGACTGGCCGACGAGGAAACCACCCTCGCCCCCCGCGTCCGCGCGCGCCTGCGCTGGGACAAGACGCTCGCTGGGCAGCAGATCGATGTTCACGCTCACGGCGGCCACGTCACTTTGCAAGGATCAGTGGCAACCGACAACCAACGCCAACGAGCCGTGGATCTGGCCCAAAGCACCGAGGGGGTAGTGGCAGTGACCGATCAACTCAAGCTGGAATGATCCGGCCCCCGCTTTGCCGTTGACTTCTTTAGTGAACTTATGTATATTATAAAGAAGATGAGAAACATGGTTTTCATTGTTCCATTCTACTCCACCCCCCTTTCACACATGACAACGGAGGGACGTGGAATGAAAGGGCGCCCCACCAGGGCCGATTCATCGCTCGTTGGGTAGGTTCTTGATGTGGGCGTGCCGGACGCCAAGGGCATAAACAGTTAAGGGTGCAAGGAACCGTGGCAGGTTCCCTACGGATAGAGGGTAGTTCGGGCGCTGTCCGGACGGAGACGCACACCCGCCGACGCCAAGGTCAAGCTAACGCTCTGATGCCGGGCCACGAACCCGCGGGGTGGGAACCGAATGCTGAGAAAGAGAAAGGTCGATAGATGACATTAGATGGGCACGCTGCCGACGGCGTAGGGGGGCCGCGCCGTTTGAAAAAAAAGGGGGCTTGACGGAAAACCTCATAGACGGCTGACTAAACAAACTATGTCGCAATGGACCTGGAATGATGCCTGGATCCTCACGGCCACGTCGCTCATGCACAAAAGGGGCGGCGCGACGCTCGTCGAGATCATTGGTGCCGCCGACGTGATCAACCATGCGATCCCAACGGCCGGAGAGCTATCGCAGGCTCTCTCCCGACTCATTGACTGTGGCATCGTCCAAGTGAAGAATGACCGATACCTTTTGGCTCGTAATTGGTCGCACGCCGTGAGGAAAGCCCTTGAGGGAAAGGGTGGCCTGTTTAGCAAGGTTGACAAGTGTCTGAAATGGCTCCAAGAAACGGACACTGAGCCTCTCCCGTCGGCAATGGTGACTTTGACGGATTCTGATGTTCGAACTGCGTATGACAGTTATTGCGCATCCTTGAAGAAGCGAAAATGAACGGCGGGGCGGCGGGTGCGAGAGGGCCGTCGGCGAACCAACGGATGAAGCTGACCGACTCGCAAACCGAGGACGTAAACGGCGACGGGGTGGCCACTTGTGCCACCCCGTGCGATTCGGCGCGCTATACTGCACATGCGCTCAGCGGAGAGGGCGGGATTCGCCAACCGTCGTTATTGATTGTTCATGCTCTGCCAGAATTCCGACAGTTGACGATACAGCATTCGGCCCTTCGGATCGAGCACGGCCTTAATCTGGGCGCGCCGGCCCGCGCGCGGATTGTAAGTCTCAACCAGGACGACGAACCGGCCATAGGTCTTGGCGGGATCCAGCTCAGTGTAAAGTGGGGGTGCGTTGAGCGTCCTGCCATTGGCCTCGTTCGCTGGCCCCACGCCGAACAACACCAAGCGGACGTCGCTCGGTATCCCGGTCGGATAGATTGTTCCGATGATCTCAGCTTGCACCACCGCGTTGCTCGTGTTCAGGAGGGCCACTTCGCTCGATGCGTTAAGAACACGTGGTATGTTGCCAGAATTTTGGGGACTTTGCTGAACCACCCCGTTGAGGGTGTCAGCGTGATCCATGACCGTTTTGATGCCGGATCGGTCCAAGGAAGCGAACTCCTCCCCGTTCAATGAACCTGCGGCGATTTTGCCCACCAACTCGGAGTGGAGCCATATCGACGGCTGGCCATCCGCGCCCAGCAACGAATCGAAGCGGTCGGGATACATGCCGTTGCCGAACGTGGTACGGTACAGTTGTAGGTTGTGGAGCAACGCTCCCTGATTGTTGGAAGCGACGCCATAGTTGGCCGAGCGGCGCAGCCAATCGACGATGGACACCACCATCCCAGCCACGATGGCTAAGATGACCAGCACCACCACTAATTCAAGCAATGAAAAGCCCTTACGTGTGCTGCCGTTACGCGGTTGCACGATCATGCGATGCCTCCTGGGGAAGGAACAAGGAAGAAAACCAATAACTGCTTTTTAGATGTCAAAATGGCGTGCGGCGTGGCGTCCGCCCACCGTGAACGCCAAACATGTCGGGCGGACGCCACGCCACCTGCCCTATCCACGGCGAGAAAATAGCGAATGAGTCTCCAAATATGAGTTCATATTTATGAGAATAAAAATCGGTATCGAAAACACAGTGTGATATTAAGTCTCAATTTCTATAAGTCAATAGGGTTTTCCCGATTTTCGGAAAAAAACACGCCGCCACTGAACAGCGCGACTCAGCCGCGGCGTACGCCGTCATCGTAGTCAAAGGGACTCTTCGGAAGTGGGAAAATCAGGAAGATCAGGGATGGATTAGCCCGGTCCCGCGGCGGCGAACAGCGCCATGAAGAAGGAGATGTACACGAAGCCGACCACGCCGCCGACGACGATGATGATGGCCGGCTCGATCATCATGCTGAGCCAACGGATGGTGCGTTGCAGCTGGGCTTCGTGAAAAGTGGCGTTCTCCTCGAGCACTTCCTCCAAGGTGCCTGCCGATTCGCCGATGGCCACCATGCGCGACAACATGGGCATGAAAGCGGTACGGTCGGTGAGGTTGTCCGCCAAGTTGCCGCCGCGAATAACCGCCTCGCGGGCCTCGGCCACGCGCAGGGCCAGGTAGCGGTTGCCAAACAGCCGCTCCACGGTGCGCAGCCCTTCCAAGAGCGTGACGCCACTATGGACCAAGATGCCCAGGCCGCGCGAGAACAGAGCCGTCCCCGCCAGCCGCAGCACCTTGCCAATGATGGGGACGCGCAGCAGCCAGCGGTCGATGAACATGCGTCCGGGGGGCCAGAGATAGAGGGCCACGCCCGCGACGATGGCCACGACAATGCCAATGAGCACTTGCGGCAAATAAGTCTGGATGAAGGTGGTGACATCGACCAGGAATTGCGTCATGGCCGGCAGCTGGCGGCCCGTCGTGGCCAGAAAATTGGCCAGTTTGGGGATCACGTTGAAGACCATGAACGCCGACACACCCAGAGCGGCGACCAACACCACCAGTGGATAGGCCAACGCCATGATCAAACTGTTGACAAGGTTGCGGCGGCGTTCGAGCACGTCGGCGGCCCGCAGCAGCACCAATTCCAGATTACCCGTTTGTTCGCCGACCCGAATCAGCTGCACGACCAAATAATTGAAACAGCGATGCTGGGCCATGGCGTCCGCCAAGCCGGAGCCTTCTTGGATGCGGCGTGCGACCTGCTCCCAGACGCGGGCCAACGCCGGCCGGCTGGCTTGCTCAGCGACGGTCTTGAGCGCCGTCATCAAGGACAGCCCGCTGCGCAACATCACTGCCATCTGTTGCAAGCTCGTTTCCACGTCGAGCGAGCGTGGTGGCATCCAGTAAAACGGATTCAACTGGGCGAGGTTGAACGTCTGCCCCTGCCGTTCGCTCGTCACCGCTCGGACGCCGAGCACTAGCCAACCGCGCGTGCGCAGGTCGCTGACCAGCGCCGCCGGGGAGGCAGCTTCCATCCGGCCTTGCTGGGTCCGGCCACTAGCATCACGCGCCTGATAAGTGAATTGCGGCATGGTGAAGGTTCCTGGGGGGTTGGGGCTTTGATTCTCGTCGTCTTGTTCCGTGTTCTAATATCGCCTACCACACCGTCACCGCATTCAACACTTCGCGCACCGAGGTTTGGCCGGTTTGCAATTTCTCGATGGCGTCATCCAAAAGTGTTAGGATACGGCGTTCGCGCATCTGGCCGATGAGGTAGGTTTCATCGACCCCCTCGGCGATCTTGCGGGATAATTCCTCATCGAGGGGAAACATCTCGAATAGACCCAGCCGGCCATGATACCCCTTGTGGCCGCAGTACACGCAGCCGCCGGGCGCGAACACCGCCAGCCCCGCCCAGCGCGGATTGCCCAAGGCGCTGGCTTCCGAAGGGGTCAGCTCGTGCGGTTGGCGGCAATAAGGGCACAGGCGGCGTACCAAACGCTGGGCGGCGGCCAAGCGCAACGATGCCCCGATCAAGTAGCGTTCCACCCCCATATCCGCCAAGCGCGTCACCACGCCGACGGCAGTGTTGGTGTGCAAGGTGCTGAACACCAGATGCCCCGTCAGCGACGCTTTGATAGCAATGCCGGCGGTCTCGGCATCGCGGATCTCACCGATCATTACCACGTCCGGGTCATGGCGCAGGATGCTGCGCAGGGCCTTGCCGAAGCTCACTTTGTCGGCAGCATCGACCTCCACTTGGGCCACGCCGGGGATGTCGTACTCGATGGGGTCTTCCACGGTGACGACGTTGAGGCTCTCCTTTTCGATCAAGCGGCGGATGGCGGCGTATAGCGTCGTGGATTTGCCGCTGCCGGTCGGCCCGGTGAGCAAGATCATGCCGTGCGGCTTGGCGATGGCTTGCTCGAATTGGACCAAGTCGCGTTGGCTCATGCCCAGCGCTTCCAGCGGCAGCGACTCCGTCTGCAAGGCCAGCAAGCGCAGCGTCATGCGTTCGCCATGCTTGGTGGGGAGCGTGGCCACGCGAATGTCCACCGACTGGCCCCCTGAGCCGTAGGTGTATTTGAAGCCGCCGTCCTGGGGCGCCCGTTTCTCGGCGATGTCCATGTTGCACAGCACTTTCAAGCGGCTGATCAGGCCGGCATGGACGGCGGCGGGAAACTTGCGATACGGCTCCAAAACGCCATCGGCGCGGAACCGGACCAGCACGCCGTCGGCGTGGGGGTCGATGTGGATGTCGGAAGCCTGTCGCAAAATGGCGGCCAATAGCAGCTCATCCCCCAAGCGCACTGCCGCCTCGGCGTCGGGTTCCTCCGCCCCACGCACGTCAACGGAACGCACGCGTGGTTGCCCGCTGCCGGTGAGGGCGGCCAATTGGGGGCTGCCGTACACCCGATTCAGAGCACGTTTGAGGGAGTTCGGTTCCGCTTTCTCGGCCCGCACCGGCATCGACAGCAGACGCTCCAGCGCTTGCAAGGCCGAGGAATCGTTGGGATTGGCGCATGCGACATGAACATGCCCCTCATGCGTGCCGAAGGGGAGCACCTGCCGGCGCAAGGCCAACGAAGGGGGGACGTTCAAGGCCAGCGCCGGATCGATCTTGATGCGGTCCAGGTCCAGCAGCGGTGGACCGGCGTCGGTGGCGGGAGCGGCGGCGGCCGCCGCTTCGGGGAGGTGCTGGCCGTTGCTCCGCTGCGTGCTGCTCGAAGTGAGCGGTTTCATCGCGTTCCTCCCGCCAACCGGGGGCCGGGCCGACCACCTTGTTGACGCAACAGATTCACGCGATCGCGGAGCACGCCGGGATTGCGGGCAATGGCCAGGGCCGTTTGCTCGGAGATCACGTTATTCACCAGAAGTCGGGCCAAGTCTTGTTCCAGCGTCTGCATGCCGTGCGTGGCCCCGGCTTCCATCATCGAATAGATTTGCGAGCTTTTACCCAGGGCCACCAGGTTGGCGATGGCCGGCGTGATCATCAGCGTCTCGCTGACCGCCACGCGACTACGGCGTTTCACCAAACCCGCCGCGTCCGTGCCCGGCCGACCATTCCCTGGACCATCGGCGATCAACAGATGCTGCGCGATGATGGCCCGCAGCACCAGCGACAGTTGGCGGCGGATGCCCGGCTGCTCGTCGGCGGGGAAGACGGACACCAGACGTTCGATGGTGCCGGCGCAATCTCCGGCATGAACCGTCGTGAACACCAGATGCCCCGTCTCGGCGGCAGTGATGGCCGTGCGGATCGTGTTCAGGTCGCGGATTTCGCCGACTAGGATGACATCCGGGTCTTGCCGCAACGACGCTACCAAGGCATCGTTGAAGCTGCTGGTATCCATGCCGACTTGCCGCTGATTGACCAAGCTCAGGGCGGGAGTGTGGATGTACTCGATGGGGTCTTCGATGGTCACGATATGGCAGCGGCGCGAATGGTTGATGCGGTCGAGCAAGGTGGCCAAGGTCGTGCTCTTGCCCGCGCCGGTGGGACCCGCGACTACGATGAGACCATCCGGCAAGTCGCACAACTCGTACAGTGCATCCGAGAAGCCCAAATCAGCCAGGGAGCGAAATTCATCTTCCAAGCGGCGCAGGGCGATGGCCAGGTCCCCCTTGCGGCGAAAGACATTAAACCGGTAGCGGGTGCCGTCCGGAGCGCTGATGGCGCCGTCGAGCGAGCCGGTCCGTTGCAGGGGGGTCCGGTCGAACCCTTGGGCCAATTCCTCGGCCACGCCGTCGAGCTGCTCGGCTTGCAACGCGCCCCAGCGCGACTGTGGATCGAGGACGCCATGCACGCGCAGATAGGCGGGCAAACCCGGCGCCAGGTGAATGTCCGAGGCGTCTTGGCGTTTGCACTCCGCCAGCAGCTCGTGCAGCAGCTGCCGCGCTGTGTTAGCTTCCAGGGTTGTCATAAGCAAGTCGTCACATCCACACCAACAAAGTCCAAATCCGTTCCTCGCCGTTGAGGTCCGCTTCTTCCATCGAGAGAGACACGGGAATGGCGTGCCAGTTCTTCTCGGCCAATTCCCCCACCGCTTCCAGGACATCGAGATAGCGTCCCACGAAGCGAAAGCGCACCAATTGGGCTTCGTGCGTGGCGCGATTGTCGGTCATCACTTGCAAGACGGTTTGCAGCGAGGGGGGTAGCTGGCCTGGCGTGTTGCCGCTGTTGGCCGGGCCTTGCTCCAGATGCAGGAGGTTGTGGCTGCTCAACAAGTTCTCCACCCGCGCCAGCGTCGCGGCGCGGCTGCCGTTGCTTTGCAGCGCTCCGGTCAGGCTTTCCCAGCGCTGGCGCAGCTCGGCCGCGCGGGCCTGGTCTTGGGCCAGCTGCTCGCGCAGGTCCAGGATTTGGTCCTGTTCCCGGCTAAGCTGCGCCCAATGGGGAGTGCGTTGGCGATCCGCGGACAAGCTTTCTTGCAATTTTTGATACTGGGCCGATGGATTGATCATGTCCCCCCACGAACCCATCCACGGGGCCGCGATGAAATAGACAAACACGACCAGCAAAGCCGGGAACAACAGTCTCAGGATGGTTTCGCGTGTGGCAGGATTCATAAGTGCTGGACGTTACCACTCCATGTTGGAAATCGGTGGGGGAGTCGTGGACTTCTTGGGGACAATTTCCTCGAAGCGAATCTCGAACTTCCAAGGGCCGCCGTTGGCCAGCTGCAACAGCCCTTCCAAACGAGGCGGCGGGACGTACCAGGACAGGGCGCGCACCTCCCGGTCAAGCTGGTCGGCGTACTGATTGGCGGCTTGGGGACGCAGGCACAAGCCCAGGATGCGCAGAGTCTTGGAGTCGGACTCGATTTTTTGGATGACCAGCTCCTCGGAACGGTGCTTGGCCAACAACGCCATCAGGGCAGCCTTGCGCCGGCGATGTGCGGTCAGCGTCGTATCGCACTGGCGATATTTCTCCTCCAAGGCGTCGGTGGTTTTCTTCAGCTCGGCGGCCTCGGTTTGGAGCTTTTTCTGTTCACTCTTCAGCTGGCTTTGCTGTTTGATGAGGTTCTGCGACTGCTCGCTCTCGGCTTGCATGGCCGGCATTTGACTGGCCAACGACCAGTGGTGCAGACCGCAACCGAGCAGCGCCAATCCCATCAGCCCCAAGGAGATGAGCCGTTGCCCCGAGGCGCTGAGGGGGCGCTTGGCGGGGCGAATCAGAGGGACCGCCGGCCGCCGGCTGGCCAGCTCCTGGGCCCACAGGGTCAACCAGAGGGGGAGAGCCTCTCCTTCGTCGAGGCCGTCCAGCGGCGTGCCGTCGGCGGCGAAGGCGGCGATCTCCCCATTCCCCAGCCGGGTTTCCCAGGGACAAGCGGCGTTCAGCTTTTGCCGCCAGGCATCGACATCCCCTTGCCAGCGCCCTTGTTCCGGGTCGGCGTTGATGAGGCGCGTCAAGGGGGGCTGTCCCGGCTCGCCATGCAAGAAGATGACGGCGTCGGGCCACAGCTCGACGCGCTGCCAGGCGGCGTTGCCAGCCACGCCGATTGGCCGGGGCAGGCCGCCCGGATGACCCAAGCCGCCTAGCCGGGAACCGGCCTGATGCACCGTTTCCTCGATCTGTTCCAGCTCGAAGGACTTCGCTTGCACGATCCAGAAGGTTTGCTGTCCCCCCTGCTTCTCAATCTCGCGGTGGGCCAACACCGACTCGAAGGCGCTGAGACCGGACAACGGCTCGACCTCGAAGGCGATGGCCTGGGTCAGCTCCTCCGGGGACAGGCTGGCCGTGGTGCGGGCGGCGAGGCTGATGGTCTGCGTCCAAAAATCGGTGGCCAGCACCCACACCACGCGCCCCGGCTTCGGTCCCAACGCCAGCGCCGCCTCGATGAGCAGGCCGGCGTCATCCACATCGGGGCGTGGCTGCTGCCAAATGCCAGTCAGCTTACCGCTCACATCAGCGCGGACCAGCTGCTCGCGGGTCAAGAGGATCAGCGTTTGCGCGGCACGGCGAGGCATGGTTGATTTTCACTGCAAGTATAACGTCCGAGTTACTTGCGCTCTCGGAGTCAAGGTGAGATAGAATAAAGGACTACGCTTTTCAATCGTGGCTCCATTGCGCACCACCGCCCGCACCGCCATCGGGCCGATGACCGGCGGTTCCAATTGCGTGGGATGATTGATAACGGTGTTGGGCAGTTCGTGCGTGAAGTTCTCGGGGTGGCTGAAGGGGAACACGCCGGGCGGCAACGGGCTGGGATTTTCAGGATTGACATATTGATGCTGCTCGAAGAGCACCAAGCCGTTCATCACCCGATAGAGGCGTAATTCCAAGACATCGTTCTGGTCGAGATGGGGATTCCCCTCCATCCCATCGCGCGCTTCTCGAACCACGAAGCGGACAGCGGCTTGCAGCTCCTCGGGGCGAATCTCTAAAAACAGATCACTGGCATCGATTTGTCCGTTGCTCCCGGTGGCGATGAGACGCGGGGGCAGGATGGTACGGTCAAATCGAAAGGGATTGCCCCAGCCATCGACCAAGCGGCCCTGCATCCCACTGCGGACGTAAGGCCCTCGCCAGCCCGCGAATATGTTGCCATCGTCAACACCATCGCCGTCCGAGTCGATGCCGTGCGGCCCAAAGGGTGGAGTGCCGACCAACAGTTCATCCAACGTGTTGACGATCCCCGCCGTTCCTGGCAGCCGGCCCATGTCGGCAACAAACCCCGTTACTCCCGCTTCCGCCGGTGGGCCGCTGATGGCATTACGAATGGCCGTCAATCCTTGTTGGCTCGCATCATAACGTCCCTGCTCGATGACCCCATCCGTCATCTGCACGGCAATCAAGGTCATCACCGATAGAATAGTCAACACGATGAGCAGCTCCATCAGGGTTAGCCCCGGACGGCCGCGCGGGCGCGTGGATGTAGGGTGAATGTGCATGATCAATTGGACCTCGGATCGGCAATGCGCAGGTACAAAACCAAGTCATCCCCGCAGCTGCTTCTAGCGGGAGCCAATTGGTTGGCGGGGGTCTGAATCACGCCATCCGGCCCCGCCGAGATGAGCCGCGTGTACAAGGATTGCTCAGCGGCGTTCCCGACCGTTGGCTGTTGCAACACGATGGGATGTCCCCAACCGTCCAATACAGTCGGATCGCCGTTCAGGCCGAACGTGGCAGTGAAGCTGCCAACGACGAGGTATTGGCCGCCGGAATGTTGCAAGTAAGGGCCATTCCAACCACGACGGTAAATTGGATCATAATTGGCAACACCAGAGGGGGGCGAGAAAAGGAACACCAGCTGCGGGTGATTCTGTCGGCCGCCCAAGTCGTTCGGATTCGGTCGCGGATAGCCGTCGGCTCCCGCCATGACGCCGTTCATGTCCGGCCAATAGCGATTAACGATCACGTCGCGCAAGCTGTTCATGCTGGAGCGCGTGACCACGTCGCGGGAATCATTGCTCAAATAACTGACCATCGGCACCACCAGGGCGGCCAGTGCCACCAAGATGACGAGCACCACCACCAATTCGAGCAGGGTGAGAGCCATTCGGCATCGTGGAGCGGAGCGCATGATCGGAACTCCTGATCGGCAGAGGGGCTGGCTGCCATCATGATAATGAGACTTATTCTCTGATTAAGCCATCTTAGTGAGCGTTTTCATCTCAAGCAAGAGAATGTCGAGAAATTCTTTTCCCCTTATGCCGCGGCGAGCGGGGGGGAGACGTCAGCCCCTTGGTAACGCGCCGCCATCGAGGAGGTCACAGCCCCCGCTCGCCATTATATGGTTACTGTTGCTCTCGGGTAATGCGGTAATGCTCCTCCATGTGGTCGTCCGCGTTTTCGATGCCATTATCATGCAAGGCAACGACCCCCAAGAAGCGGGCTTTGCTCAATGCCGTGCCGGTGGCGTCGGTCAGCTGGAAAACCACTCCATACCGCCCGTACGCTTCGCCGGCGCTGATTTCCGGCCGGTCGCCAAAGTGCGTCGGCGGCTCGGCAATTGTCCGTCCCACGATCGTGCAGCGTTTGCCCAAGCCAAAGATCACGAAGGTCGCCGTCGCTTGCGCCGGACGCACGCCCAGCTTGTCCACGGCCGCCAAACCATCCAACGTCGCTACCGTGGAGCCGGTCGCCAACGGCGTGGGCACGGTCGCCGCCGGATCATAAGGGGAGAAGGTGGCCGACGTGCCCGGCGCCGACGACATGTACCAGAGATTACGAATCCCCGCGTGTTGCAACGCCGCCAGCGTCCCGGCATTCAAGGTCATCGTTCCCAGCTGGCCCCCCACGTAATTGCCCGGCGCGTCCGCCGGCAAGCGCGTGAACAAACCGCTCCCTTCGATCAGGGCGTCATACTCATCGGGATAGGCATAATACAGACTCTGATACGTTTGCATCGCCTTGTTTAACTCGGGAATGTTGGTCGCGCAGGAGGAGACATGCGCCCGCTCCAAAAAACTCGGCAAGAGCGGGATCAAAATCCCCGCCAAGGCAATCAAGATGACCAACACCACCACGAGTTCCATTAACGTCAACCCGCACCGCCGTCGATTCCCAGCGGTCTCCCATCGGTTCATGAATCCATCCCTCCAACTAAGTGCCAGCGATTGAGCAGCCATTGAGATTGCTGCCCCGAACTCCAGGGATTAGTACGCACTAATCAAACCTGTTTGTCCTGACTAATTAGGCTTATCGAACAAAACCAATTAGGCAAGACAAATTTTTCGCGGATCACTTGGATTGGAATCGACTCCTGGCGATGGATTCATCATTTCGCGTGGACGCTTCCTGGCCCACGCGAAACAGGTCAGGCATGTATAGTCTCCTTATCCTTGCCGCGATCCGTCGGGCATGGATTCGTTAAATTGCTGAATCGTATAGTCATTGAAGCGGCCATAGCTATCGATCACGCCGACCAGCGTGGCCCGTTTACCGTTGGCGTACACCATGAATACGGCGACGTAGCGGCCGTAGTAGCTGCCGTCACAGCCGGGATAGATTGGGCAGTTCGTGATGGTTTTGCCGACGGCCGTGTTGCGTGGTCCAACTCCCAGAGCGATCAACCGCTGACCGGCTTGTAGTCCTTGGGGCACCAAGTTCGCCGCCAAGATGCCCGTGGGAATCACTTCCGCCACCGTCATGCCGCTGGCCAGAGGAACTTGGGTAGTTCCCGAATTATTCGAATTGGCCACCGCGCGGTCGTGCGTATAGACCCAGTCAAATCCCGAACGGCTAAAGGAACGGAAATATTCTTGACCGTTGGAATTGTCGATTTGCCAGGTCTGGAGCTGATCTTGCAAGCGCGTGCCGTATGCTCCACCATACGGCAAGCCGTGAGTTTGGGTGTTGGGATTCGTCGTGTCGGCGGTGTAAATTTGCCCTGATGTATCAATGAGCGAATCCAACCCCTGGGGATAGCGTTTTTGCAAGAGGAAGAACATTTGGATGTTGTGGGCCAGGTCCGCTTGTGTCTTGGCTGAGGCCGCCATGTCGGAGCTTCGGCCCAGCATGGCGACGACGGGAATGGCCAGGGCGGCCAAGGTGGCGATGATGAGCAGGACGACGACCAGCTCCATCAAGGTGAATCCCGCCCGATCCACCTCGCTCTGACGTGAGTATCGCATCTTATGATCTCCTAGTGAAGTTCACGGTACACCGCCGAGAGGGGACAACCACCCTCCGCTCCTCGCGGTGCCGCCCTTCTCTCCTAGCAAGACACGTTCCCACGCAGGCGAAAAATAAATTTTGATATAAGATCAATATTATCAATTGGTTATGGATATTATCCGTCGCCGTCGATCCGACCGGGCGGCGGGAACAACGGCGATGCCATCGTCGCCCCTGCTATCGCCGTGACCACTTGCTCCTAGGATTCACGGTTCGACCGCGAACACCAACGTCGTATTGAGGGATTCAAAATCATATTCAGCGCGGCTGCTTTCCGCCGCTGGCGTTTGCACGTTTACTTTCAAGATCCACGTGCCGGCGCGCCGCACGCGCACCGTGGCCACCCCTTCGGCGTCGGTGCTGGTGGCATAGCACCAGGCATCGTCCGGCGTGAAGCCGACGAACGTGCCGAACATGGTCTGCCCCGCTGCTGGCCGACCTTGGACGAGTACTTGAAAACGCAGCTCTTGATTAGCGCGCCACTGATCCGCCGGATCGAGCGGCACGATTTCCAGCGGCAAACCCAACGGTTTGGCGACTTGTCCCTTGGGAGAACCCGTGACGATCAAGGCCTTGGCGAATTGCTGGCTGCGCTTGGCGGAATCGATTTTCCCCTCCTTGATCTGCGTTTTCGAGCCGCGCCGCATCACCCGTCGCCCACTGGCGTCATACACATAGGTCAAAATGGCGGGCCGGCGCGCCACCACCACTTGGCTAATCCCTGCCTCGGTCAGCTCCACCTCATCCGCTTGCAAGCCCACGCCGGCTTTCTTCAAGGGCTGAGACTTCCCCGAAGGCGGTACCATGTCATAACGCTCCAAGTGTTCGGCGTCGATCAAGTCATCCACCGGCAGAATGTGTCCCCAAGCGACATACACCGTGCTCCAGTCACCAACTTCCGAAACACGCAGCCGGCTGGCGAACACCTTCAAGTCATGGGCCTGGGCCTGTCCAATGACACCAAGCCACGCCCCACCAAGGACCACAAGCAAGACGAACCGATTCATGAAAATTTCCTCCTCGATGGTTTCCACTCTTGACAGCGTCATCTTAACTCTTAGTATGACGAAACTGAAATTTGTAATACTAAATGTCAAAGCCATCGTCCATCAAAAAAAAATCGCTCTTGGACTTTTCAGGTTGGACATTGCGATGTCCCAACGTGGCTTTTCAACAAGGAGCAACACGATGCGAGTACACCGTCCACGACCAAGCCGGCGAACGGGTTTGACCTTGTCGGAATTGGTGGTCGTTCTGGTGATCTTGGCCGCCACCGCCGCGCTGGTGATACCTCGTTTGGGCTTTATGAAGGATCAGTCCAACATGGCCACCGGCGCTGCTGGGGCCGCCGACGTGATGAGCAATCTCGAACAGTTCAAACTGACAACGGGCAATTATCCGCAGCTGATGGACTCGTTGATCGAGACGGGGGGAACGAACGTGCTTTCGACCCTGTGGTTCCATCCGGGCGCGAGCGCGAGCGATTGGATCACTGTGGAGGACCTGGCCCCCGGCTATTTGGCTTCGTTACGACATGGGTTTGGCCGCTACCCGGACAGCAGCGGACAGTTCACGGTCGTGGATCATGATCCCAGTATTACCCCACCCGGCAACAGCGCCACGCAAACTTTAATCCGCCCGGTGACAGGCAGCAGCAGCAGCTTGGCCGTCGTGAACACTGCCACGAGCCGAGGCCAAGCCATCGCCCAGGCCGCGGGGTATCCCACCGGTGTCCCGCCCGCCAACGTCCGCCTGGTGGCCCTGGGAGTCGGGCCGATGTGCGAGGCGGTCGGGCGGACCATGGCCAGCGCGCCGCTCTATAGCGGCGTGGACCACAACGTCTATAACCGCTTCATCGCCATCTTCGCCGTGTACAACAGCAACGACCGGGGTTATCCCGCCGAATTGCGGGCGGTGATCGACTCCAAGTACGGCGATGTCGGCAAAAACATCAATCAATATCGCACCATCGGACGCAGCCGCGATTGATGTCAAGCGGCAGACTGGTCCACAAGCGGAAGCGGCGGGGATCAACCCCGTCGCTCCGCCCCGATATGTCAACAGTCGTTGGATGGTGGATTCATCGGTTCGCGCGGTGTGGGGCGTGCGCGAACCGATGAAGTCATTCCGTCCCTTTCGGCTCCTCATTCCACGAAGCGCGACGGCGGTAGCTCAAACAGGTCTTGCCCGATCGCCGGGTCATCGTCGGTTGACGGCGGTGGGAACGGCGGCGGCGGAAACGGCGCTGGCTCCGGGTCGGGGAGCGCCTCGGCGCGTAACGTATCGATGGCCTTGAGCAAATCCTCGAATTGCGGCTCGAACAAGCTGCCATTGGACTTGTAGCGCAGGCGTCCGAAGGTGTCGAAGACTACCAGGTTTGGCATATACGGCTGAATGCCGAAGTGCAGCCGCATCGTATCCGAATAGTCGAGCCAGACCGGCATGTCGGGGGACAGGCGGTTCATTTGTCGGCGAAACGGTCCGCGAAATGGGGGAGTGACTTTGCCAATGACGGCAACCACGATGGCCCGCACGTCGGGGGAACGCGCGCCCGGCGGCACGCAGGGAAGCGGACGCACCGGCGCTGCCTTGGCCTGTTCCGGCGGCAGACGCAGAACATCGGGATGATAATTGAGATACACCCGTTTGGCCAGTAAGCAACATTCTTGAACGCGTTCGGGATAGGCGTACAAGATCACCACCACATCCCCTTCCATCTCCGCCAAGCTGTGCAATCCCCGATATTGATCTTCCATGAACAAGGGAACGCGGGGACCCAGGAAGGTATGGCATAACGGCGGTTGCGGCAACGGCGGCGGCGGATTGGGTATCGGGGGTGGTCGCATCTGCGGCGGGGGCGGCCCCGCGCCAGGAAGCAACGCCAAGCAGAGAGCGAACTGCCACAATACCACGCTCAGACAGGCTTCCATGCCACGCCCCTTTCCCGATCGGTCCGGCTCTCCACCCCCTGGCGCCGTTTCCACACGGCGCGGCCAGAAAGTTCCTCCCGTTAGCCCGACGCGCCAGGGGGGGAGACCAAACTCAACCTATTACAGGCATATCCTATTTCGACCAATTCCTTGTCAATTCTTCCGTGATTGTGGAAAATTCCGAGCATGCGGCGCCAGCAAGTGCCACGCTTCCTCTTCCAAGTAACTTGTTTGGACTGGCTCTTGTCAAAATTGGTAATCAATCCTACGAATCGTTCCGGTAAAGAAACTCTGGCAACGGCATGCCAGCTTCTTGGGGTTCCAATTTGATGTTGGTGAGCGTGATGCTTTCCTGAGTGCCCAAGACTTGACGCGAGAAGAAGGTGACATGGCCATAGTCGGGGTCGAACTGCGCGCGCATGTAGGTCCGCTGCGGTAAGTCCAAAAAGCGCTGAATATCGTCGAACAGAGCTGGGACGCCATAATGGGGATGCAAGCGCGCTTGCAGCAGACGGCCCATTTGGTCTGGCTGGTCCTCGTGGTCCTTCACCAAGACGGCCCGTACTTGGCCGTTGCGGACCCAAACCACCACCGTCTCGTTGACGCCCCCCTTCTTGGTGTATTGCAAGCGGTAGTTGCGCGGCCCGTGGGCTTCCCAGCGGGCGCGCGCCGCAGTCAACTGTTCCGGCGTCAGGCGCAAGCGCATGTTGTAACTGATCGGCACGGCAACCGCGACCACGGACAACACGCCTAGCACGACGAAATACCAAATCCAACGGCGCGGTTTTCGTTCCGCCATTCTCGTCTTCCTCTTTGGAAAGTGATGCGACTCAGCAAGTTGGAGAGCGTTGGCTTCTCGATGGCACCACGCGCCTGCCCGTTTCCCTGGAATGGCCACGGCCCCATATTCTCAGGAAACTTGCTCTTGCGTGGAATCGAGCGGTTTTGTAAAAATTACACTCCTCACAGTATGGAATGAGAAGGATTCTCGAACACGAACCCAGGAGGGGTAAGGTTGTTATTACTTTACTTATGCACCACGATAACCCCAAGGTAGGGGCATCACAGCTGGCGGGACTAATGACGGTCCTCTGGCTGTGATGGTGCTCGAAAGGAGACCCATCATGCTTGTACTATCACGCCGTGAGGGACAGCGCGTCCATTTCCCCACTCTTGATGTCTCGGTTGAAGTCCTCTTGATCAAAGGTAACCAAATTCGCCTGGGCATCCATGCTCCTGACGAGGTGCGCGTGCTCCGGGATGAATTGTTGCCCCAACAACTCCAAACATCATCGAAACCCAAGGATACCTCAGCGCGCTGTGCTTGGAATCACGACCAGCGCGGACGCATGAACTCGGCAATGATGGGGCTTTACCTCGCCGAGAAGCAGCTGCAAAACGGGTTGACAGGAGATGCCGAAACCACGTTGCGGGAAGCCATTCACGTGCTGGAATCCTTGGACCGCGACTTTGCCGCCAAAGAAACGGCTAAGACTAACCACGGCCGCCACGCCTTGCTGGTCGAGGATGACCTCAACGAAGAGGCCTTGCTCGCCAGCTATTTGCGGCTCAGTGGCTTTCAAGTCCATACGGTCCACGACGGCTACGAGGCCCTGGAATTTCTATCCCAGCACGACCGCCCCGATTTCGTGCTGCTTGATATGCGTTTACCGCGTTTGGACGGCCCTTCCACAGTGACCGCCATTCGCCGCAATCCCGCTTACGAGGGGTTGCGCATCTTCGCGGTGACCGGCGCGGAGTCGGATGAACTGCGACGAACGTCCATGAATCCCATCGAAGTGGACGCTTGGTTTCGCAAGCCGGTCAACGCGGCGCGTCTGGTCGAGGCCATGAGCGCGATGCGTTCGACCAATTGAACCGCCTGAGAAGCGTTGCGTGGGGCATGGCGTTTCCATGAGACAGCCTGCCCCACTTGGGGGGATGGGAAAACCCTTCGCCAAGTGCTCAGTGAACACTGAACGGATTGCGTTCTTGCACCTGCTGAAAGACGCGCTCCAGGTCCCTGCGTTTGAGCGGCTTGACCAGATGTTCGTCAAAGCCCGCCTTCAGGACGGCTAGCCGGTCCTCGGGACGGCCATAGCCCGTCAAGGCCACCAGATATACTTCCTGGCCGAGACGAGAGCGGACCTCCTGCGCCACTTGATAACCACTCAAGCCGGGTAAGCCGATATCGACAAAGGCCAGCCCCGGTCGAAATGACAAAATGGTTTCAAGACCTTCCTTGCCATCCCGCACCGCTCGGACATCGACGCCATCCATTTTCAGCAGCGATTCCAACATTCGCCGGCTATCATCGTTGTCTTCGATTAATACCACTTTCCGGGATACAGGGACAGCATCCACGGCAGGGGCTGGTTCAGCACTCGCCGCCCGTCCCCCCGTCATTTCGCCTGTCTTGCCCACGGGCAAGCGGATGATGAATTCACAGCCAGTGCCCGGTCCTTGGCTGTACGCCTGGACCGCGCCGCCGTGCAGCTGGGCGATAGCCTTGACCAAGGTGAGCCCCACACCCAGGCCGCCGTGGGAGCGATCCAAGGTGTCATTCGCTTGCACGAATAAATCAAACACTTTTTCCAACATCGTGGGAGAAATGCCCATGCCGGTGTCCTTGATGCGGATGACCACCTGGCCATTCTCTTGGTCCAGGCGCAGCGTGATACGCCCCCCTGACGGGGTATACTTCACGGCGTTCTTGAGTAAATTGACCATCATTTGCTGCAAGCGGGTGCTGTCGCCGATTATGGACAAATCGCCGACATTTTTCTCCAGGTCCAGAGTCAACGACTGTTGAGCCACGATCGGCCGAACCACGCGCACTGCTTCGTCGATCACCTCCTGGAGATTGACCAATTCCTTGCGCAGATAGATTTTATCCTGGGTGATGCGTGACACGTCCAGCAAATCATCGAGCAAACGGCTCATTTGATCGGCTTGCCGCTGAAGGACGTGGAGGGATTCCTGATGCTCCAGCGGGCTGGCCGAGTCCCGTTCCAGAACACCGACGGCGCTGATAATGGCTCCCAAGGGATTGCGCAGCTCGTGTGACAACATGGCCAAAAAGCGATCGCGCTGTTCGACTGCTTCGCGCGCTTGCCGTTCGGCGTGTTTCAAGCGTGTCACATCCGTGGCGATGCCGCATATTCCGAGAATCTGTCGGTTGTCCTCGCGGTAGGGAAAAACCACCGCCAAGTAGGTATGGGGACCGTCGGGGCGTGGAATGACGACCTCGGCTTCCACCGCTTTCCCTTCGCCGAGTGCTTGACGATCGACGCGGGCTAGGGCGTCGGCGGTTTCTTGGGGAAAGATGTCATACGCGGTTTTGCCTACTGGCTCGTAACCCGCTAACTTCTTAAAGGCTTCGTCCACCACCTGATACCGTCCTTGCAGGTCCTTGATGAAGACCAGATGCGGCGAATAGTTCAGAATGTTCGACAACTGCGCATCCTTGCGGCGAGCCTCGGCTTCGGCGCATTTCAAATTCGTTAAATCAATCAGCGTCAAGACCACGCCGTCGATGGGATTTTTGGCGCGATACGGCAGAATACGCAGCATGTAATGCCGTTGGTGATGATCTTGCACTTGCCGTTCAATGATATCGCCGGATTCCATGACCTTTAGAATGTCGTTCATGAGCGTGGGACAATCGATGCTGGTCGTGAATGTATCGATCCGTCGGCCGATGTCTTGCGGCAATAGATTGAAGGTCTCCGCCATGCGCGGCGTGAATTTGCGGATACAGCGATTGCGATCCAGAAACAGCGTGTGGACCTGAGTGCTTTCCAACAGATTGTCCATGTCCGCCGTCAATTCGGTTAGCTCGGTGATCTTTTTTTGATACTCGGCGTTGACGGTGTATAGCTCCTCATTGACGGAATGGAGTTCCTCGTTGGTGCTTTGCAATTCCTCATTGGAGGCCACCAGCTCTTCGTTGGTCGCCTGGAGTTCCTCGTTGCTGGTCTCCATTTCCTCGATGGTGGCTTGCAGGTTTTCCTTCGTGTAGCGCAGTTCCGTTTCCAGGGATTCGATCTGCTCACGCGACGCTTGCCGGATGTTCACTTCAGAAGCGGAGAGCGGCGGCGGCGCGCCCCCTTGTTCTTCTAGAATAATCAGGGAGAAAAACGCATGATGGCGCGGGTTCAAGAATGGGTTGATGGTTAGGTTGACCAACCGTTCTCCCTCGGCAAAGCGCACGCGCAGCCCCTTATAGGAAACAGGCGTTTTTTCCAAGCGGACTTGCGCCAGCGCGCCGCTCAGCACGGTTTTGAGATCGGCATCCACCATGTCGAGAATGTTTTTCGACAGCCGCCCTTTCTTCATGCGCAGATACCGGTTGGCGTCGCCAAACACTTGCACTAATTCCAGATTTTCGTTGACGAGCAAACTGGAAGGCACGAACGCATCCAGCAGCGCGTCGTAGAGTCCAACCAAATCGGGACTGGGGCTTGTGACGGCGGTAGTCGCTAATCGCTCCGTCGGTAGCCGGGGCGGGACAGTGGCTGTCAACGGCTGGCGCATCTCGGGGGACAAACGGATGTCTCGACGTTTGCGATAAATCTTCCAATGATTATCCACGGGGGTGAACTCATCGATCAGCTCCCCCGGCGTCTCGCTCGGACCTTGGAACAGAATTCCTCCCGTCTTGAGGGCGAAATGGAACAACGACAGCACCTTTTTTTGGTAGGGGGGCTGGAGATAGATCAACATGTTGCGACAGGAGATCAGATCGAGCTTGGTGAAGGGGGCGTCCTTGATCACGTTATGTTGCGCGAAGACCACCATCTGCCGCAGCTGCGGCGCGATTTGATAGGCGCCGTTTTTGCGGATAAAAAAGCGTTCCAAGCGTTCTTGGCTCGTGTCGGCTAGTTGAACCTCCGAATAAATGCCCGCGCTGGCGGCATCGAGAGAAGCCCGGTGAACGTCCGTGGCGAAGATCTTCACATTGATGGGCCGCCCCAACCGTTCGATCCCCTCGTGAATCAAGATGGCCAAGGAATAAGCTTCCTCGCCGGTGGCGCAACCCACGCTCCAAGCGCGAAAGTCTTCTCCCGGCGCCAGCTTGAGAAGCAGCTCCGGCAGAATGTCGCGGCCCAAACGCTCGAAAGCCTCGTTGTCACGAAAGAACCGCGTCACGCCGATTAATAAGTCCTTGTACAGCGCGTTGAGTTCCCCCATGTCTTCGCGAAGTTTTTGCACGTAGTCGTCCAAACTGACGATGTGATTGAGCAGCATCCGGCGATCAATGCGGCGGCCTACGGTGGTCAGCTTATAGTGCGAAAAATCGATGCGGTAAGCGTTGCGGAGCAAGCGGAAAATCGTCTCCAAAGCCGTTTCCGATAAGATTTCGAGATGGTCTTCGTCCGCCTTATCTTTCCACAACACGCGCTTGGCAAACTTCGTGAGAGCATCGGGAATTTTCTCTGGGGCTAAGACCAGATCGACCGCCCCCGTCTGGATGGCACTATTCGGCATGCCGTTGAACTTGGCCGTTTCGGGGTCCTGCACGATCACCAAGCCGCCGACTTCGTGAATCTCCCGAATACCGCGCGAGCCGTCACTGCCAGTTCCGGACAAAATAATGCCCACGGCGTGCTCGCCCGCTTCCTGCGCGAGGGAACGGAAGAAGAGATCAATCGGCAAGGCGACGGGCTGCTTCGGGTCCTTATCGGTCAACAACAGCCGGCCATTGACAATGATCATGTCCTTTTTGGGGGGGATCAAATATATGGCGTCGGCCTGCACTTGCATACTGTGCTCGACTCGGAAGATAGGGATTTTGGTCTTGCGCGCCAGCAGCTCGTCCATCAGGCTTTTGAAATCCGGGGACAAGTGCTGCACCACGACAAAGGCCATCCCCATATTCGCTGGCATGTTTTCAAAGAGCCGTTCCAGCGCCTCCAGGCCGCCGGCTGAGGCGCCAATGCCGACAATGTAAAATGGATCACGTGGCGTGCTTGGTTCTGGAGTTTCCGCAGATTCGATCATCGGCGTTTCTGGACGAGTCACGTTCTCGCTCATGGTGTATATCCTTTCCGAGACGCGATCCTTGATTCATCCGTGGATGTTGTCAATGATCTTGTCCAACAGTACCACACGAATCATTATGACAGTCAATAAACCATAAATATCGTGCAGTCGCCCAGCGTGCCCGCGTCTGGGTGAATGGGCCACTTCTAGCGATGCCGCCGCTGGGGGAGCCGTTTGGCCACAGCCCACTATCAACACCAAACTGCCAGCCAGCAGTCCATAATCCAGTCGTCGCATGGTGAATCTCTCCTGATGCTGCTTTGGTAAGAACCATCTCGTCGAAATGCGGCCGCCTTCCTCCCGCCGTGTCCTGGATCATCCTACTGGCGAGCATAACAGATGCCAGCTTGGAAAGTTTTCATAGAACAATGGTTAGTTATCCTATTATAGACCAGTGTTGTCTCATAACACGTAGGCTTCGGGATTGTTTCCCACACCATCGAGGAAACCGCCGTGGAACAACTGGGATCGACGTTGCTGGAATTGCTCTGGGTCTTGCTGGAGTTGGCGCGTGAGCTGGCGGCGCTGGGATTGCAATACGCGCTGCTGATCGCTTGGGTGGCTTGGTGGCTATGTGGCGCCAACTGGAAGAAGATTTGGCCCGTGTTGGCTCAAGGGGCATGGCTGCCACTGGTACTTCTGATGGTCGCCGGCGCGTTGGTTTGGTCGCAGCTGGCCCCCAGCGCTTGCACCTGTCTGGGCTTCGTGACGGTGGGGAATTTCTGGTGGCAACTCGGCGCCGTCGGCTTGCTGGCGGCATCGGCCCTGTTGTGCGGCTGGCTGCAAGGAGTCCTACAATGGACGCCGCCGGAAATCGATCTGGAACCCCCCGCCGCCGAACATGGGCATCATTGAGAAACGATCCATCATTTTCCCGATGGGGATGGTGGCGGTATCGTTTCACGCTCACCGATGAATTTCCTTATTTCACCTCGAACGGCAGTTCCACGGTCGATTTCTCGATCTCTTTGCGAATGGGTTGGAACAGGTCCACCTCGAACGGACGCCCTACGCTGTTGCCGGCCAAGTCTTCCAGCGTGGTATCCACCACGAGATGATACCGGCCTGGCAGCCAGGGCCGTTCCGGCAGGAAATGCCAAACGGTTTCCTCGTCGCGCACCTGAACGCGGCCAGCGACGTGCTGCCCTTGAGGGTCCGTGACCCATAAGAGACGCTGCAACAGGGCCTCGTCGAGCGCTTCTGGGAATGTCACCTGTAATGGGGCGTCCCCACCAGCGGCGGGAACGGCGATGCGCCAGTTTTTCGGATCGGGTGGCGTGTCATCGGGAGCCAAGACGCGGAACGGCTTCCGATAGCTTTCCTTCAAGGGAAATCCTTGCGCATCAGCCCAGCGCCGGTCGATGACCAGCGTATAACTTTTTCCTTCTTCCAACGCGGGGCCGACCTCCTCGCGTGGTTTCAAGCCGCGCTTGATCCGGCCTGGATCGAAGAACAGGGTAAAGCGTTTGCCGGCTGGGTCCCACAATTCCTCCCCCAATTCCAGGAACGGGTCGGCCACGGGCTTGCCAGTGGCGTCGAGCAAATGAATGTGGTCATACGCTTCCCCCCGGCTCATGGGGGCGGAGAAGTGAATGTAAAATTTGAGTTGATTTTCCGGCAATCGATCGCGGGTCGGATATACGGCCGCCACTTCGGTCAGTTGGTCCGGCTTGGGCTTGGGGAGAGCGAACTCCGCCCGTATATCACTGGCGGCTGGATGTCCGGGCAGGCGGCTGGGACGGAGGACGGCACGATAGGTCACGCCCGGCGTCAGGGGAAAACGCGGCTGAAAACGGAGCACCCCGTCCACGATGGCATGACTACCAAGCATCGCGGGTTGCGGGCGATTCTCCCCTTGCACGACATGGACGGCGAACAACTCTTGCCATTGTGCCAGTTCCAGGCCCGCTGTCCGCAACTGATTCAGGTCTGGCATCGATAAGCCGACGACTTCGAATGCGCCGTTGCTCAAGCGGATGGACAAACCCATTTTTTTCTCTTCCGTCCATCCCTGAAATGTCAACGATAGGACACATGCCAGAGACAGGAAGCACGCGCGGTCCATAATCTGTCATCCTGTGCAAGGAGGTTGTTTCGTGAATTCATCGTTTCGCGCGGCGCGATGAAGGCACGCGCGAACCGATGAATCCAGTGCCAGTCACTTCATTCCCGTGGTAGATTTTCCCTCCTCAGGGCAGGGGCACCGTGTCCAGGTTCAGCGAACCATCGTCGGCGCGGATCAGAAGCAAGGCATTGTCCTTGCCCAGTTTGTCCAGCTGCACCACCCCTTTGAGGTGGTCAATCGTGTCATAGGTCAGTCCCGCCGTACCGGAGATGCGGTTGGTGATCCCCTCAATCTTGTCGATGCCATCCGTGGTGATCTTCATGACGCCCCGACTGCTGTTGGCCATCAGGATGTAATCCTTGCCCCCCTTCTGATAGACGATCATGTCCAACGGTCGATTGCGATTCCCCAACTCGGCGATGGTCGTTCCCTTGACATGAGCGCCCGGCTTAAGATCGGACAGCGGAAACTTGACCAGCGGCGTGCAGGTGTAAGCCGCCAGCAAATGCGCCTGACCGGAGATCTCGTAGGGCACGAAGGTTCGTACCGGCGAATGGGTCTCGAACTTGCCGTGCGCGCCGTGATAGATTTCCACGCTCGTTCCTTTATCGGCATCGCTGAAGGGGAACGGAATGGCACGCAAGGTCGAAGCGAACTGTTCATTGGACAAGCCGGCCACGAGCACTTTGCCATCGACGTAGGCCAAGTCAGTGATCGCTTCTTGACGCTGTTTTTGGCTGGCATTGGGTAGGCTTGCCTTGGCGAACGGAACGTTTTCCAACGTCAGCACGGTGGGTTTACCCGAGCGGTCCACGCGCACGATCAGAGCGGCGGCATCCGGCCCCTTGCCGCGCGCCACCGAGAGATAGGCCGCGCCAGAGGCAGGATTGACGGCCAAATCGTTGATGAGAATTTGCTGGGCGGTCGTACCAAGCAGGGAGGCGATTTGCTCGTCCACCTTGGCGACCTTGAGCGGGCCGCTGGCGGGGCTGGCGGAGCGATCCTGAGTATCGATGGCGAAGATGGCGGCCCCTTGCGGATCGCCGACGAACAGAATTCCTTCCGGTCCAAAGGCCAGCGGTCCCGCCGATTTCAAGTCCGGCGTCCCCTTCTTCAGGCTCTTGGCCGGTTCCGCCGCCGTCAACGTGCCGACGGCCAGTAACAGAGCGACCACGCTCCAACAAGTCTTTCGCAGCATGTTCAGGTCCTTTCTAAACTGGAAAATTAATCCCCGATGTTTCCAAACCTGTCACCTATCATGTCGGCTCCAACGCCGGATGCAAGTATAAACCCCACATGGATAGCGACGATGGCAAAAAAAGAAAATTCAGGGGTGCCATATGGATTCCCCACTGAGGCCACGGTTCGAGCGGCTCGCGCGGTTGCATGGTGTTCAACTCCGCACAGAAACTCCGAGCCGCGACAGACGCTATTCATGGGCCGAATAGCGGCTTAAAAAGCGGTGTTCGGCCTCTGCGTCACCAATGACGATCAGCTCGGCATCCCCTGGCAAGGGGGTGGCGGCGTCCGGGTTGATGTCCAGGGTGTCCTGGCGTTGGACGGCGATGATGTTGCAGCCCGTCCGCTGACGGATGGCGCTGTCGGCGATGGATTCGCCCGCCAACGCGGGCGGCACCGGCACGCGGAAGACGTTCAAGCCCTCAGCCAGCAGGATCGTGTCCATGCGTTGCAGCAGGTTGAAAATCATGTTCGCCCCCATCGAGGCATAGGACAACACGAAATCCGCCCCTGCGCGGTGCAGCGTGGATACGTTGCGTTCCAGCGTGGCTCGTCCCAGAATTTGGATGTCCGGCCGCAATCGGCGACAGTAAATTGTCAAATAGACGTTAATGTCGTCATCGTGGGTGGTGATGACCACCGATGACGATTCCTGAATGCCCGCGCGGTGCAGCACTTCCAGCTCGGCGGCGTCCCCCACCACGTACTTTTCCGGATCGCGGACCCGTTCTGGCACGCGCTCGACGATGCGATAATCGATCCCTTCCGCTTGCAAGGTCTTGCCCGTCGCCCGCCCAACCCGTCCACCGCCGATGATGACCACCGGTGCATGGGATGTTTTGTAAATGCAGTACAGCTCGTCATAAGCGTCGAGCTGATCGCGCGAACCGGCCAGCACCAATACGGTCGATGCGCTGATGCGTGTATCGGGACCGGCGACTTCAAATTTGCCGCGATTCCAGACGCCAATCACGTTGACGTTGGCATATTCTCGAAGTCGAAAGTCGCGCAGCGTTTGGCCGACCATGGGGGTGTTGGCGGCGGCGGCCTCGGCGATGAGTAATTCCCCAAACTGGCCGATGACATGACTCTTGGCATCGCGTCCCAGAATGCGTCGGGCCAGCGATTGGCCGAGGATCTCTCCCAGTTGCAATACCCGATTGCAGCCCGCCAACTGCAGAATATCGACCGAGGCATCGGAGGAAGCGGTGGCCACGATCGGCACCTTCTCCGAGATTTCGCGCACGGTGAACGTGACGTTGGTGTTGGTCGTGTCGCCGCGCGTGGTCGCCACCAGCGCGGCTTGATCCACGCGCAGGCGGCGGTAGGTGTCCGGGTCATCCAGATCGCCGACCATGACTCGGTAGCCTTGATCATACAATTGCAGCGCTTCGACCAAATCCGCGACCACCAGCACATAGGGGAATTGGATTTGTTCCAACCGGCGGATCAACGAAGATTCGATCGGTCCTAACCCCGTCAAGACCACATGCCCCTTGGTGTCCGGCGCTAGCTCGCGGGGGGCGCGCGCCGCGGCCTGCGCCTCCATCCAGGGCAGGTAAAAGAACTGAATGAACGTGAAGGGGAGCAGGATCAGCATGAAGATCGTGCCGGAAAGCAGCACCAACACGGAAAACGCCTTCCCCACGTCGGACGTGAAGATGACATCGCCAAAGCCCAGCGTGGACATCGTCACCAGCGTCCAGTACACGCCGGTCATCCAACTGTGTTGTTGCCCTTCCATGTCCATGATGTAGTGAAAGACCACGCTATACGTGAACACCAGCGCGATGAAAATGAGCAGCAGTCGTCCCAAGATCAGAAGATTGCGCCGGCTTTTACGGCTGGCTAAATAGCTGACGATGATGATGAGTGTTTTCATGGTTTGCTCTCGCTCCCAGAACAGGACCGAGAAATAGGCCGCTTGGCTTCATCGTTCCGCGCCGCCTACCGAAGCGCGGCGCGGAACGATGAAGCCCAACACGGAGGGGAAATGGGAGCGAATGGGACAATCCAGGCGCCGTTCAATTCTTTTTCTTCTCATAACTCGGATGGCGCGGCACGCCGCCGTAGTAGGGGTAGGTGTCGAACTTATCCCCATCCCCCCTCACGCGCGGATCGTCGCTGGCTTTCAGCTCGGCCAGCAGGCGTTCGGCAAGCTGTTTCTGAACGGCGGCGTACTTGGGATCACCGGCCACGTTGCGGAGCTGATCCGGGTCTTTCTTCAGATCATACAACTCCTCGGCGGGGCGTTTGGCGAAGGCCAATTCGTACAACGGTTTCACTTGGGGATCGTCCTTATGTTCGATCATGTACGTCTTGGTCGGACCGTTGTCGGTGTCGCCGTACCACGCTCCCTTGATATAGGCTTTTTCGTAGTGCGGCGTGCCGGCTGGCCAGCGGTCGGGACGGAAGTTGCGGATGTACAGGAAATCATCGGTGCGGATGGCGCGCATCGGCGTGCCGCCGGAGTCGGGAGCTTCCTGGCAAGGGGTATGCCGCTCCTTGCCGAATATCACACTGGCACGTTGGTCATCCACGCGCCCGGCTTTCTCGGAGAGCAGGATCGGCACAAGGCTACGGCCTGTCATCGCGTCGGGGGGCTTGAGGCCAGCCGCTTCGAGAAAGGTCGGGGCCAGGTCGGTCAATGATACGAAATCGGTCACGGTCCGACCCGCTGGCACTTTTCGCCCCCAGCGAATGGCCAACGGCACACGCGTTCCCGTGTCATAAAGATGCCCTTTGCAGCGCGGGAAGGGCATGCCGTGGTCGCCGCTGATGACGAGAATGGTGTTGTCCAATTCCTTCATCTCGGCCAGTTGGTTCACGATCTCCCCTACTTCACGATCGAAGCGTTCCACCTCGAAATAGTAGTCGGCCACATCCCCACGCACCACGTCGTTATCGGGGAAACAGGCGGGCAACTTAATCTTGTTCAAATCCATGCCGCTCTTGGCCCCGGAACCCGGCGCGTAAGGACGGTGCGGGTCGCTGCTGCCAAACCAGAAGCAGAACGGCTTGCCGGCGGGACGTTGGGCCAGGAACTCGTTGAAGTCCTTGTAGTTCGGTCCCGCCGGATTGCGTTTGCGACTGCCCACCTCGAAGCGTCCCGGCCCCCAGCCTTTGCGCGTCATGCCAACATGATAACCAGCTTCCTCCAACAGATCGGGGTAGACCGAGAATTTGGTTTGCAACGTGGACCAAAGATTAGCGCTTTCCTCCAACCTCCAGTGCCATTGTCCCGTCAAGATCGCGGCCCGGCTCGGCGTGCAAGAAGGGGACGAGACATAAGCATTAGTGAACAATACCCCTTCGCGAGCCATCCGGTCGAAGGTGGGAGTCTTCACCACCGGATCGCCGTAGATGCCAGCGTGCGGCCAGCCCCAGTCATCGGCGAAGGCGAACACGATGTTAGGCGGGGGCGCATCAGCGGCTTGACATGCCGACGGCGCCGTCCAGGCGCCCAACAATAGTCCGATGGCGAAAGTGATCCATAAGTGGCAGCGGAACGTTGCAAGCATGATGGGTCTCCGGGGTGTCATTTCAACCGGGGCGATTCAATAGGCTTCTTTCAAAATCCCTTCCAAATCTTCCACCGTCACCGGACGCGGATTGACGCGCAGGACGCGCTGAATGCCGAAGGCTTTCTCCGCGAAGGGGCGGAGCTGGTCCGCAGTCACGCCCAGGTCGCGCAGTCGGGTCGGGATGCCGATGTCAGCTTTAAGTCGTTCGACGGCGGCGATGGCCCGCTCGGCGGCGGCTTGCTCATCCAGGCCGGTGAGGTCTTCCCCCAGCAGCCGGGCGATGGCCGTGAATTCCTTGCGCCGCGCCGGCAGGTTGAAACGCATGACAAAGGGGAGCAGCAAACCATTGCCCGCGCCGTGCGAGCAGTGGACTGCTCCCCCCACGGGATATTCCAGGGCATGCACCGCCGCCACGCCGACATTAGAAAAGGCCATGCCGGCCAGCGTCGCTCCCAGGGCCATGCCATCGCGGGCTTCCAAGTCGCGGCCATCGCGCACGGCGCGGCGCAGGTGGGCGCCGATCAGGGTAATGGCTTTCTCCGCCAGCATGTCCCCCATCGGATGTCGGCCTTGATAGACCGACCGTTCCCCCTCCGGCAGCGGGAATGTCTCGTTGTCCACCGCCGTGTAGGCTTCGATGGCGTGCGTCAAGGCGTCGATGCCGCTATCGGCTGTCACCTTGGCGGGACAAGATACCGTCAGCAAGGGATCGACCACGGCCGCCTTGGGCCGTAAATAGTTGCTGAGGATGCCAACCTTGATGTGGTTGTCGGTATCAGTCAGCACGGCGGCGGCAGACACTTCCGAGCCGGTGCCGGCCGTGGTGGGGACGCAGATCAAGGGGAGGATCGGGCCGGGAATTTTATCATCGCCGAAATAGTCGCGCGGCGTGCCGCCGTGTGTTTGGACGGTGGCGGTGATCTTGGCCAGGTCCATGTTGCTGCCGCCCCCCAAGCCGAGCACGGCGTCGGGGCGGAATTGCCGGGCCAACGCGATGCTCGCTTCCGCCGCCCGCAGCGACGGTTCCGGCTCGCCGCCGGAGAACACTTCCACCGTCACGCCGCCATCCACCAGGGGTTGGCGCACCGTATCAACGAGACTGGCTTTCTGAAGCACCGCGTCGGTGATCAAGAGCAGTCTCTTGACGCCAAGTCGTCCCGCAATGTCGCCGAGCTGCCGCACCGCGTTCCGGCCAAACAACAGCTGGCCGGGAGCATGAAATGTCCAGGTTTCGCGCATGGTGGTCGTGTCCTCTGTTGGTACTTCGCTTTACAGCAACTATAACGAACCAGAGACGGGGGACAAGGAGAAATGTTGTTCGCGGAAGCTGGATCGGTTCGCGCACGAAGTCGGCGGTCCGCGCGAACCGATCTATCCCAAGAAGAAAAAACGAAGCAACCCATGAACGACACCATCCGCATTGGCATCGTGACCATCTCCGACCGGGCCAGCAAGGGGATTTACGAAGACAAAGGGGGACCGGCGATTCGGGAGTGCTTGACGGAGATCCTCTCCTGCCTCTGGGAGGCGGTGCCGCGCATCATCCCGGATGAGCAGCCGATCATCGAAACCGCCTTGCGGGAATTGTGCGATGAGGAAATGTGCTGTCTGGTAGTCACCACCGGCGGCACCGGGCCGGCATTGCGCGACGTGACGCCGGAAGCGACGGAAGCGGTATGTCACAAAATCCTGGACGGCTTCGGCGAGTTGATGCGGGCCGTCTCGCTGCGCGTGGTGCCGACCGCCATTTTGTCTCGGCAGATCGCTGGCATTCGTGGCAAATCGCTGATCGTCAACTTGCCCGGCAAACCCAGCGCCATCCGTGATTGTCTGTTGGCGGTTTTCCCGGCCATCCCGTATTGCATCGACTTGATCGGGGGGCCCTATCTCACGACCAATGAAAGCGTGGTCAAGGCGTTTCGACCAAAGGGAGCATGATAATTTCGCAACGTGGCGAGCGGAGAGCGTAAGCTCCCTGGTGGTGTCTGGCGCCGGCCAGCTACTGTCTTCCGCTCGTCAAAATCAACTCGCGCCAACCGTTGGGTTTACCCCCCTTGGCCGTCCCTTCCCTGGGGGCCTTGTTGATCAGTTCTTCCCAAGCCTCGGCGTCCGCCGGCAGCTTCTTGCCGGTGGCTTGTTGCAAGGATTCATGCGCTCGGGTGCGCAGGGCCACGTCTTTCTCTTCCCGCAGGACATGCACCAAGGCCTCGGTGGCCTGATAGTGATTGAAGTTACCCAAGGCGCGGGCGGCGGCAATGTGAATGTCGAGCCATTGTTGCCGTTCCATTTCGCTGACACTGAAGTCAGGGCGCGGCTCGCGGGCCACGCGCGCCAGCAGGTCCACGGCGGCCGGCTGGCGGGTGTTCCCTAATGATGTCAGCGCTTGACATTGAATGGCGGTGATCGTGTCATGTGGGAACAGCGGATAGCCGCTAGGGGTGCGTGCTTCCTTGGCTGAGTAGTACGCCTCCGCCAAGGCCTCGACGGCGCGCGGGTCCTTGAACTCGCCGAGCTTTTGGATCGCCGCCAGTCGACAGTACGGATGGCGGTCATGCACCGCCACGGTGGTGAGCGTCTTGAGAACGACTTCGTGTTTCTTCGGATCGCGTTCCTCTTTCAAGGCGCGAATGGCCTTGGCCTTTTTGTCCCCGTCGTCGGTCTCATTCAGCACGACCATAGGATCGCTTTTCTCGAACCAATGTTTGAACTTGAAGTTTTTGTTGGTGACGTCATCCCAGAACGTGGCGCAGCCGCTCAACCCTAGGCTGGTCAGCGCCGGCCCCGCCAGCAGCCACCGCCAGCGCCGAGCTTGGTCCGACCGCGTGTACAACTTGCGACCCACGACCACCTCCCCCTTTGGCAAACGCCGGCGCTTCCCCCAACGCCGCCGATCCCGCCACGGACTTCACGCGTGAGAGAAACGACTATCCCTGTCCGCCTCTTCCGTACCTAGAGGATTTCAAGGCGGCGGGTGATACCAGAACCGTCGCCGACGGGCAAGAGCAAATTATTACTCCGGCAAGCGAGTCAATCACTGCCATCAAATTGAGTGTGTGGCGGTTTTGGTTTTTTTTGATAGCCCCAGTCTTTAGGCGGGGGACCGAGCGGCGGAGATATGTTGTCACGGGACTCGGTGATTGCGGCCAACCGGCCTCAAGACTCCCAAAGGGGCTGTGGTCTCTGCTCCTCAAATTGTCTTCCTTGCCAGAGTAATATCAGCCATTTTTACAAGGCAGGCGGCGAGCACTGAGGAAGGGAAGAAGACAAACGACACAGGGCTGGTCGCCGGACCAGCCCTGATGAAAATTGGCATGTGCGAGAGAACGACTTATTCCACGACTGCTAGAATGTCATCCTCGGTCATGATCAAATACTCCTCGCCGCCGACGTTGACTTCGTTGCCGGCATAGGAAGTAAACAGGACGCGGTCCCCTTCCTTCACCTGGAACGAGGCACGTTGGCCGTTGTCGAGTAGTTTGCCGTCGCCCAAGCTGATGACGCGGCCTTGTTTCGGCTTTTCCTTGGCAGTGTCCGGCAACACGATGCCGCCGGCGGTTTTCTCTTCTGCTTCCAGGCGTTTGATCACGATTTTGTCGTTCAGTGGTACGACTTTCATGCCTTTAGTGCTCCTTGAAATACTCGATGCACGCCAACCCCGATCACTCGACCGAGGCAATGCCTTTACTGGCGGAACGGCGGGGGTTTGTCCGTGGAGGTATCACCATAGACCCGGCCCAAGACGCGCACCACCGTATACAAGACCACATGCTTACTGATGGGTTTGGGAATGACGCTGTATGCCTTGGCTCGTAAGGCCTGGCGCATCAACCCCTCGTCCGCGTCGGCGGTGACGATGATGCACGGCAACACCGCGTTGACTTGCTGGACGAGCTGTAAGGTTTCCAGCCCGGTCAAACGCGGCATGTGCATATCGAGCAGGGCCAGGTGAACCGGCTCCTCGCGCACGATGTCGAGCGCTTCTTCCCCCGATGATGCCAGCAAGGTGCGATACCCTTCCGAATCGAAGACATCGCGCAAACTCTGCCGGCAACCTGGATCGTCATCGGTAATCAGTATCGAATATGGTCTGTCTATGGTTTTCATGCCGCACCTCGTCTCTGGCCATACCACAGCGGAAATTGCTGGCCGGCGGCACGCTGGCACTGGGGACAGTCCCCCAACCTATTCCCCCTTCCTGCCAGCAAATTAGATGCCGCAGCTGATTTACAAGGCGGGTAAGATTCTAACTGCTTATATTAACAAAACATACGTCGGTGGAAAAATCAAGAGGGTGGCTGGGTTTTGTGTCGAAACCCTACTCCGGCTGCCACTGTAGGCAGCCGGTTTCTGCCAGAGTGGCAGGGGGCAGGAAGTTGCGGTTAGCGGGCAAGCCGCAGGCGAGTCTTCGACTCACCCGCTAAACACTGATTACTACCGCTTCTCCCATTGCCGGGGGTCGAAGTCGGCATCGGTCAGGCGAACGGGGTATTGGAAATTCTCATAGCGGTAGTATTCGACTTGATGGCCGGTTTCATCGTAAGTCAGCACGAGCATCGGAAGATAATTGGCCGGGTCGATGAAGAACTGGCGCCGTCCGCCGCGTGGCAGCTGGGGTTCGAACATGGGCGGCATGTGGTGCTCGAAAGCGACGAGCGGGGTGGCAAACTCTGGCCGGTTCACCGAGCCTAAGTAACGCAACGTACCGGCACGCGGGTCGCGGCGTTCGACGGCGTCCAGCAACGGTCCCAAACTGGCGATCATGTGGCCGATGCCCGCTTCGGTGATGGAATGGCGGCTGCGCCCCTTGACAAAGGGACTATCCACTGGCAGCGAAATCACCTTCTTGAACATCAGGGGAAAACGGTCGTCGTTGCCGAGCCGGGTATGGATGTGGTCGTCATACTGGCCTTTGACGTAAATCACTTCCCGGCCCTGATGCACTTCGCCAATCCACTTGAAATAGACGCTCCACGGCTGGTTGCGGAACTTAAACATGATTTCTTCCATAGGCTTGTCCTCGCCGTGGATTTGTTCCTGGCGATAGAGCTTGACGACATAATCCCCCATCCGTGCATACTGGGCGCTAGCTCGCTGATGCAGCTGGCGTAACTGAGCCAAGTTGTCGTCGCGCGGCGGCGCGGCGGGCGGGGCGGGGGGCGGCGGCAGCGGGGTTTGCGCGAGGGTCGAGGTTTCCGGCAACGCGGGGGGCAGTGGTGGCTGCGGTAACGGCGCATCGTCCTGGCCACGCAACAACGGCGTCCGCAGGCTGTCTGCCATCGGCGGCGGCAGCGGGGCCGATTGACCGCGCGGCATCAGGCTCATGCTGGCCGGCGGCGACGGTGGCAGCGGATCGTTCAGCCCGGTGGTATCCGCTGGCGGCGGCAGCACGGCCGGCGGCGGGTTATCGGGTTTCCGAGGATCGAACGAAGGAGCACGCTGCTTGCGATGATGGCTGCATCCTGTCATCATCACGATGATGCCAGCCAACATGCTGAGAATTCCCAAGATGATGAGCGATTGACTCAACAAATCGCGCCGTCTTTCTCGGCACGCTAATCGCAACGTGGATGGTAGCATAGGTTCGGTCATGTGCGCGTACACCGATAGAAGCCGAGACTCACCGCGCGGAGTGGGTAAAGTCTCTCGACCGGAAAAACTGGGACCTGTCGGACACATACGCTGATTCATGTCACTACCCCTCCGTGAGCACCGGCTCAACGGGACAATCCGTGGACCTTCCTTGGCCCGCGAGGAGACTAGCAATTCCTTCGTGGAAAAGAAAGAGAGATCGCAGCCACCCTGTGGGGCGTCCGCTAAACGCGGGTTCCTGATTCCGCGATCACCGGCATCGATTCACGAAAACGCAGATCGGCGATCAAGCACGGATGCTTGTATTGTTCCAGTGTTCCTCCCGTGCGGGCCAGGCGTTGCCGATCCCACTGGTGCCAGGTGCCCGGCGGCAACAGCTCCAGCCGGATGGGTCCGAGCCGCAGCGATTGCCGCTTGCTGGCGTATTCGTCGTTGATCTGGGTAAGACGGCGTTCCAGCAAGGTGATGAGTTGTTCCCCCTGTTCGGGGTTGGCGATGTCCCCTTGCTCCACGAACAGGCCATAATACGGCGTGTCCTCGTCCCAACAGGGGGCCAGGCTGTAACAGGTGATTCCCAGATTGAGTTCGTGGGCGACCTCCTTCATCGCTTGGGCAACCTGATATTCGGACAGTTTCTCGCCGGTGATGTTGGCGAAGTGGCTCCCCTTGCTCAGAAATTCCACCAGCGGCGTTTGCTCATAGAAGCCAGTCACGCGCACCAGGTCGCAAATATGATAGCGATACATGCCGTACTTGGTGGTGGGGATGATGTAATAATTGCGCCCCTCTTGAACCTCGTGCGCGCCCAACACGGTGGGTTGCGGGCTGTCGATCTCGTCTTCGGGAATGAACTCGAAATAGTGGCTGGTGACATCGAGGACACCGCTGGGGGTGCCGTTCTCGATGGGGATGGTCATGCGCCCTTCGCTGGCGATCAGGCCGACATCACGAATCATCACGTCGCCGTAAATCCGGGGAAACTGGCGCAGATAGGCCCCCATCGTGCCGCCGGTCCAGGTGCCGATGAGCAACTTTTCGGGACTCCAGTAATCTTTGGGCAACAGCGTGCCAGTCCGGCGGACGATCTCCTCCAACTCCCGCGCCCGCTTGGGATCGGCCTTGAGCCGGCCCGCCAAGTCAGCGCGGATGTCTGGGGGAATGTCATGATGTTGACTCAGGGTGCCATCATGCATGTCGCGGATGAGGGCTTCTTTTTCCTGGTCCCCCAATCGCGCCCAGTTGACCAAGGTGCTGGGGTTGGCGGCCACGATCATGCCGACACGGCGCGGCAAGCTGAGCCGCAGCGTGACATAGTATTTGGCCCGCACGTCCTTGATGCGGGCGCTGCTGGGGGCGACGCAATACACCCAGCGGATCAACCGTTTCTGCATCTGGGCCGTCAAGCCGGTAATGGCGCCGCAGGGAATGTCGGCCTCGGTGCGCTGTTCGTCCCAATCGCCGGAGAACTGGACGATGGGGCGCAGACGGATGGCCGCATGATCCCGATACGCCCGCAAGCCCCAAAAGTGCCAGCCCCGACGGTAATCGGCGAGATATTGCGGTGTCACCGGAATGTACTTGCGCGTCGCCGTGGTGCCGCTGGTGAGAGCGAACATCAGCACGCGCTCATCGGCCAATAGCGCCCGGGTTTCGCCGCGCCGCACCTTGTTGATGTATGGTTCTAGCCGCTCATAACCGGCCACCGGCACCTGCTGGCGAAAGTCGTCCGCTGTCTGAATGGTGGCAAAACCATGATCCCGGCCAAAATCGGTATCTCGATGAAAAGCGATGATCCGCCGAAGTAAATCTTCCTGAACCTTGTGCGGTTGGGCGCAGGCTCGATCAAAGATCGCCAGCTGCCGACGGATCGGCCACGTCAACGCCCGCCGAATGGGATAGAGCAAGATGATTTTCAGGGCCAAGTCTTTCCACATGTCTCTGCTCCGGAGGTGAATCAAAGGATGGGAAGAGCGTTTTCGGAGCCATCCATCGCCAAGGAACAAGGTAGGTTCATCGATTCGCGAGCGCGAACCGATGAATCGTTCCTTATTCGGAATCGAGCGTGAACCGATGAATCATTTTTCCGAATGGCGTTCCTCACGCCGACCGCACCATCTCCCGTTTTTTCTCGCACACGCCGTTGGTGCCTGGGGGCGGCTCCTCAACGACGTCACCAGCCAGGTGCTGGTCGAAGAAGAAGCGGACGCGGCAACGGTATTCGTCGCCGGCCAGGTGCAGGGCTTGATTGTGCTTGGCGTCCGGGACGATCCATAGCTCCTTGGGTTCGCTGGCTTGGTCGAAGAGGACCTGGGCCATGACGGGGCGGATGTAGGTGTCGTTGCCGCCGTGGATCATCAACAACGGCCGCTGGAGCCGGGCGATGGCCTTTTCCAGATACGGGAAATGACAATGGCATGCCTGTTCAATCCAGCGCAGGCCGACCTTGGCGACGGTGCCGTAATACCAATAAGGGAGCATGTCTTGAATCAGATAGTTGTGATTGTACAGGCCGAACCATTTCCGCATGTACGGCACCACCGTCGAATAGGTGGCAAAGATGCCGTCCGTGACGAAGCAGCGAACGAAGGGATCATCGACCGCCGCCAGCAGACCGGCCCCGCCCCCCTTGCTGATGCCGAAGAAACCAACGCCGCGCGGGTCACGGTCAGGACGTTTTTTGAGGTATTCCAGCGCCGCCTTAAAGTCACGGACTTCGTAGTCCGTCACCCACTGCATGGGGACGTAGTCGGTGGGCTTGTCACTATCCCCTTGGCCGCGATACTCAAACGTGAAAATGTCATAACCTGCTGCCAACAAATGGTCACAGTATTGCAGACAGGCCCAGCGATTGGAGCCGAACTCCAGGCCAAACAGGATGACCCCCCGGCGCGGCCGCGGCGCGTGCAAGTAGCAACCGCGCAGTTGCAAGCCGTCGGCAGTGGTCAGCCGCACATCCTCGGCATCGGGGATCGGTTGGCCGATCGGGATGATGAACAGCGGTTTTTCCTGGAAAATCCGAACGACATGGTGCAGGTACTTCCAGCGCATGACATAATGCAGCAAGATCAGGGCCACAATCATGGTCCCCGGTACGCTGCACAAGATGGCCGTTCCTAGCAAAATCCAAATCACAGGTGCAAATCTCCGAGGCGAAGCGCAGGTTAGCGGTCCGTCGCGGATGGTCCTTTGAAAGTCACCAGGGGGTAGTTCGCCGATGGCAAACTCGCTAAACAAGTTATCCCTTGAACTTGCTCACGATCAACGAGATATTCTGCCCGCCGAAACCGAAACTGTTGCTCAGGGCGTGTTCGATGTTCTTTTCGCGGGCTTCGTTGGGGATATAGTCCAGGTCGCATTCCGGGTCGGGATATTCGTAATTGATCGTGGGCGGCAAGACGCCGCGGCGCAGGGCCGTGATGGTGATGATCAGCTCCACGGCGCCGGCGGCGGCAATCAGGTGTCCCAACATGCTTTTGCTGCTGCTCACGGGAATCTGAAAAGCGCCGTCGCCGAAGACCTTCTTGATGGCCAGCGATTCCACTTGATCGTTGACTTTGGTGCTGGTGCCGTGGGCGTTGACATAACCGATGGCTGATGGCGGCAACCCGCTGTCACGCAGCGCCCCTTCGATGCAGGCGATGGCCCCTCGGCCTTCGGGGTGGCTGTCGGTGACGCGGAAGGCGTCGGCGGTCGAGCCGTAGCCGGTCAGCTCAGCATAAATCGGCGCGCCCCGTTTTTGGGCATGTGCCAGCTCTTCCAGAATGAGAATACCGGCCCCTTCCCCCAACACGAAGCCGTCGCGTTTCATGTCAAAGGGACGCGATGCTTTCTTTGGCTCATCGTTGTGGGTGGACAGGGCGGTGAGTAGGTTGAAACCGCTCAGGCCCAACTCGTGAATCATGCTGTGCGATCCGCCCGTCACCATAACGTCGGCATGGTCCTGGCGAATCATCTCGGCGGCCTCGCCGATGGCTTGGCTGCTGGCGGCGCAGGCGGTCAAGCAATTGTAATTCGGCCCTTGCAGATCGAAGTACTCGGCCAAGTGGCCGGTGGTCGTGTGCAGTTCCTGCTCGAATTCCTTGCTCGGATGGAAGTGCGTCAGCCCGCCGCGCGCGAAACCAACCGGATCAACGGTGCGCGTTTGCGTGTCATAGACTTGGGCCAACACTTTGACCAGGTGCGGAAAGTCTTGAATCCCCTCGCCGGTCCCCATGTAGATGCCCATGCGCGTGCGGTCCCCTTGGCCGTCGATCAGGCCGGAGTCGCGCAGCGCTTGCGTGGCGGCGGCGGCGGCGAACTGGGCGTTCACGCCGGAATTGTCCCAGCGGCGGGGGTCCTTCACCCAATCACCGAGGTTGAAGTGTTTCACCTCGGCGGCGAACTTGGTGGGGAAGAAGCGAGCATCAAACCCCTTGATGAAATCGACGCCGCTGCGCCCTTCGATCTGGGCCTGGTACAGTTCCTCGACGCTGTTGCCCAGCGGCGTGATTACTCCCATGCCCGTTATGACGACACGTCTTCGCATCATTTTTCGATAGTTCTTAGTTCTTAGTACTTAGTGCTTAGCTCCTTGTCACGGATCACACGATCTAGCCAAGAACTAAACATTAAGGCCTAATCGTCCCAGCGGCGCAGAACGGCGGCGCCGCAGTGGCCCATATCGGTGAAACTCAATTTGACGACATACGGCTTGCGGATCGGTCGGGGTTCCCTGGCGGCGACGGTGATGGGGCAAGCCGGGTCGGGTTCCTCGTAATTCAACGTCGGGGGCAAGCTGCCGTGCCGCAGGGCCAGCAAACTGGCGGCCAATTCGGTCAAGCCGCTGGCTGCTCCCAAGTTGCCGATGTAACTGGCCAGAGCAAACACTGGCGGTTCCGCGTCGCCGAACGCTTGCTGAATGCCGCGTGCTTCCCAGGCGTCCACTTCGATGGAGCCGGCGCTGTGGGCGCTGACGTGATCGACTTGGTCAGGACCAATCCCCGCTTCGCGCAGCGCGGTTTGCATGGCGCGGGCCAAGCCGGCCCCCGTCTTGCCGCGATCATAGGCCGCCCCAAAGCCGACGACCTCGGCATAAATACGGGCGCCGCGGCGCTGGGCGTGTTCCAATTCCTCCAGCGCCAAAACGCTGGCTCCCTCGCCGATGACAGTACCATCGCGGTTTTTGTCAAAGGGACGACATGCTTTCTCGGGTTCGTCGTTCCGCTTCGATAGTTTCTGGAACAAACATTGCCGCACCAAGCTGAGCGGGTTGATCTTGCTATCCGCCCCGCCAACCACGAAGAAATCAGCCTGATCCCGTTTGAGGATGCGGTAGGCTTCCCCCAGAGCCAACAAACTAGCCACGTCGCTTTCGGTGATGGTATTGTTCGGACCTTGCGCGTTGTGCAGGATCGACACATGACAAGCCAGCATGTTGGGGAGATATTTGAGCATCCACAACGGCGGCATGGTGGCCAGGCCGTGCTCGCCCCACTTGGCCAACTCGACGGCGCCCGGCTGACAATTGGCGCATAGCACCGAGGCCGGGGCCAATTCTTCCAGCTCGGTGGCGATCAAGCCGGAACCGAACTCGACGCCAAAGCGGGTCGGATCGAGCTTGGTCTTGTCGATGCAGGCGTCATCCAAAGCCAGCTGGGCGGCAGACACGGCGAATTGGATCGTCCGGGCCATTACCTTCAGGCTCTTGCGTTCCTTCTTGTCGATGTAGCGTTTGGCATCGAAGTCGAGAATCTCACCGGCAAAATGGATAGGCAAGCCCGACGTGTCCACGGACTGTATGGTCCGTATCCCACTTTGACCCTGCAGCAAGGCTTGCCAGAAGGAATCCAGTTCTAGCCCGATTGGACTAAGGACCCCCATGCCGGTCAGCACAACTCGCCGGGAAGAAGATGTCATAGCACACCTATACAAGGCAACGCTTCCCTAAAGCGTCGCTACTCTGTCCCACTATTCTCCGAAAGGCGCGGCAGCGGGACTTATTCACTTTAAGCTGAGGGGCTGTCCGTGCGATTGGCCACGGCCTTGGCCAGTCCCAACATATGCTTCAGCTCGCCGCTGAAGACAAAGTTTTGATCGCCAAACAATTGTTTGGATCGGGATTGATCCAGATGAGCGAAGAAAATCTCGGCCTCGGCCACGAGAGCGGGGGCGTCCGCTGAGCCGGCCAGCACTTGGCCGCGTACAATGGCCCCTTCTGGGCGTATACTGGAGATTTCCACGGCATAGGTCACGGTTTCGCCGGCCAAGACCTCTCGATGAAAACGAGCCTTGGGAATCTTCGCCAGCACGACTTTTTCGCGGTAGTCGTTGGCCTCACCAACGAGGATGCCCCCCGTTTGGGCCAGACCTTCCAACATCAGCGCGGCAGGCATGACCGGATAGCCGGGAAAATGATCGGCGAAATACTCTTCCGCCAGACTCAGATTCTTGACCGCCCGCGCTGACCGGCCGCTGTTGAATTCCACGAATCGGTCGATCCAGATCCAACGCATGAAATACGCCCATAGTTGTGGATGAAGTCGATACGCACGGTCACCTAGCTTACGCGATTCCGCCCATCCGGAGCACGACTCCCCACGGCCATCGGAATCGCCGAAGCCATGCTACTTCGCCGCACTGTCCACCGATCCGTTAGTTGTTATTCGGAGATTCGGCCAACTTGCGCTCGATGTAGCGCGTGATCATATCGACCGTGAACAGGTCGCTGATGGCGCTCAACTCCGGGTTTTTCTCGAAGCTGCTCAGGTCGGCGAACGGCATGCGTGCCCGCAGCTCGGCTAGGCCTTTTTCCGTCACCTTGCCGTTTTGCACGAATTCCGGATCGCCTTGGAAGATCGATTCTGGGAACAATTCGCCGCGCGGAATCTTGATGTTGAACTCACGCTCCAGGCGGAACACGATGTCCAAAAAGTCGATGGACTCGGCCCCTAAATCGCCTTGCAACGTGGATTCCGGCTTGACTTCGTCTTCGTCCACGTTCAGTGCTTCCACCAACGTGGCCGATACCTTGCTAAAAATCGCATCCCGATCTGGCATGGACAGTGCCCTCCACAACAACAATCGAAGCTGAAAAATCAAACCTGCTCAGTGCCCTTGCTGAACAGGGTGGGTGCCCGTCGCCAAAACGATGAGGGAGATGCTCCGCCGTCCCCCGCGTTCCGCGCTCCGATTTTCTCCACTGAAAATCGGCCACCCTTCTCTGCATCCGGTTCACGATTCGGCCGGCCGCCGCGCGACCGGCTGGGGGCTTTTACCCCGCCACCAAGCCTAAGCTCAGACCGCCATCAACGGTGAGCACTTGGCCCGTCATGTAAGCGCTGTCCTCGCTGGCCAAAAAGACGGCCACGCGGGCAATGTCTTGCGATTGACCGATCCGCCGCATGGGGATCACCTTGGTAATGCGATCCCCGGCCTTGTTGCGGACCGCCTCGCTCATGTCCGTTTCGATGAAACCGGGAGCGATGGCGTTGACGGTCACGTTGCGGCTGGCCAACTCGGCCGCCAAGGCGCGGGTGAACGAGTTGATCGCTCCCTTGCTGGCGGCATAGTTCGTTTGGCCCTGGTTGACGAAGTCGGCGGCGATGCTAGAGATATTGATGATCCGCCCGCGCCGTTGCTTCATCATCGGATAGGCCACCGCCTTGCAGAAGTTATACGTGCCGAACAGGTTCGTCGTGATGACCTTCTGCCAGTCGGCTGGCTCCATGCGCACGAACAAATCGTCGTGGATGATGCCTGCGTTATTGACCAGGATGTCAACTTTACCCCATTCCTTCGTCACTTTCTCGACACAAGCGTTCACGGCGGCAGCGTCCGCGACATCCACTTGGAAGGCTTGTGCTTTACCGCTGTTGGCGGTGATTTCCTGAATCGCCGCCTCGGCCGCCGCCTGGTTGCCGCGATAGATCAGGGCCACTGCTGCCCCTTCCGCCGCCAACGCCTCGGCGATGCCGCGACCGATTCCTCGGCTGGCGCCTGTCACGAGAGCGACTTGGTCCTTCAATCTCATCGGTTCACCGCCTTGTGTTAGGTTCGCTCGCCGGTGGCTCGCTTGCTAAACAGTCATTCGGTTCATCCCGCCGCCGCCAAGTCGCCATGCAGTAATAGATAATGCTGGCGTAGCTCGGTGATGATGCGATCGTCGAGGCTCTTCCACGCTGGATTGCGGTCCCGCAAGTTGTAGCGTGCCACCGCGATCTTGGCGGACAGCGTTTGTTGCCCCTCGACCTCTCCCTTGGCCTTGAAGCTGGCGAACTGTTCGTCTTTCTCCACCAGCTCCGAAGTGACGACCATACGCCGGCCGGGTTCCATGAACTGGCCGTATTTGACGTTCTTGGCTTCCCGCAGCACGATCACGCTATGGCGAAAATCCTCGCTGACACGCAAGAGCCAGGCGCTGGCTTCCACCAGGGTTTGCAGCATCAACACTCCCGGCATCACCGGAAACGTTGGAAAGTGGTCCGCCAAATACTCCTCGCCGAGTGTCAGAATCTTGGCTGCTTTGATGAGCCGGTCGGGTTCAACTTCCAAGATTCGATCAACGAGGTGAAAACGCATGACATCCTTCCAACACGAAATTCCTATGGGCTAACCACTTGCCGCGTTCTTGCGCCCAATGGCGTGCGGGAGTATAATCATCCCCCCCGGAGCCGACAAGCCGAATAAACCCTGCCATCGGTACAGCCTGTGGCAGTCTGATTATTGTAAGAGAACATACTTCTTAAATAAAGAGCGAGCCAGGTTATAGCTTCTCGTGCTTCAGTCTTCTCTCTAGTTTTCCTTGTTGGCGCGTGTTTGGCAATCCAGAAAGGCTAGAGAAGCCCAGTAAAATAGCTCGCCAAGTTGTATTGGAAGGACTGCGTCAGGTTTGCAAGTTGAGACAGCGCGGAGCATCCTTGCCAAGAAACATCGTTGGATCGCCTATATCTATGTCTCGTTTTTGGGGGGTGTGAGTTTAATTTTTTCCGTTCACATCGTCCGACCGCCATCGACCAGGAGGATTTGGCCGGTCACGAAGGATGTGCCCAAGGCGAGGTACGCCACGACATCAGCGATGTCTTCCGGGTTGGCGACGCGCCGCATGGGGGTGATCTGGATGGATCGTTCCACATGATCTTGATGATCCGCCAGCCAGCGCGTTTGCACCGGGCCAGGGGCGACGGCGTTGACGCGCACGTCGGGGCCGAACGCCTTGGCCAGCGATTTCGTCATGCAGTTGACCGCCGCCTTGCTGGCCGCGTAGGGGATCGAGCTGCCATGCCCCTGCACCCCCGCCGCCGAGGTGATGTTGACGATGCATCCCTGCCGCTCCCGCAACAACGGCATGGCGGCCCGGCAACAATAGAAAGTACCCAGTAAATTGACTTGCAGGATGTCGTGCCAGACGGCATCCGTCAGGGCGTCCAGATTGGCATGCTCGATGAAATGCGTGGTGCCGGCGTTGTTGACCAGCACATCAAGGCCCCCCAGCTCGTCCCGGCAGCGGGCCACCATATCCCACGCCGCCGCCGCGTCGCCGACGTTAGCCTGACACAGCAGCGCCGGCACTCCGTGGCGTTCGACTGCGGCCACCGTCTCCCGCGCCTCTGCCTCGGAGCGCGAATAATTGACCACGACCGCCAATCCTTCCTTGGCGAAGCGCACCGCAACCGCCCGCCCAATGCCGGTCGCGGAGCCAGTGACCAGGGCGACTCGGTAAGGTTTAGTCATAGCCAAAAGCCTTCTTTAGCGTTTCTTCCGTGACATCTGGGGCTCCGCGTGCGTGAACCGATGAATCGGCCCTACAGCAATAAGGCGTTCTCAAACCAAGTTGAGGGGGGCGAGCAAGCCAAACCGAAATCAACTCCAGACTTATATCAGTGTATCCTTCGCGAAGCCATCGCCAATGGCATGACGTAATCGCAATAGGGACATATAATTATCACCATCAAGTTGCGCCACTACTCCAACCCCCCGGCGCGCGCGCCATTTCGCGCGCTCAGCCGTTGCATTTGTCGAGAAAATCCATCATCATACCAGGAGGTGCCGTCAAGCCGCACAACTCTTCAAAGGGTGGAGCAGGTATGAGTGATCGTCCCCCTCTAGCCGATGACCATGAACGCCGGGCCTGGGTGCGTTATCCGTGTCAATTGGAAACCATGTATCAACCGGGGCGAGGCCGGTTGGATCAGCGTTGGTGGTTCGCCACGGTGCGCGATATTTCCGCCAACGGCATCGGCTTGATTCTCCAACGTCCGTTCGCGCCGGGCGAGCAAATCGCCGTGGCTTTATACAATCCCGCCCAAGATCTGTCTCGCACCGTGGGAGCGACTGTCGTTCATGCCGCCCCGCAAGAAGACGGCAACTGGCTCATCGGCTGCACCTTTGTGGAACAACTCACCGAGGGCGAAGTGCTGCACTGCTGGACCAACACCTCGGCACCGCCGAAGTGATGCGCCATGAGGTTCAGTCGCCGCGCGACTGGTTTGGGGGACAGCGAACAACCAACGGGGGCGAGGTCGCTGGGATGAGGACCTCGCCCCTTGGTGTCAGCCAAACCAACCGATCTTAGTATCCCATGTCATTGATGACCTTGGGGGGGAGAATCGGCTCGGCCGACGGAGCGGCGGGCATATAGTCGTTCTTATCGTCATCTGGCACGACTTTGAGCGTGATCTGGAAGCCGAACTCTTCCTTGCTCGCGCCGTAGAACGGGTCTTTGGGGCTGATCCAGAGCGGATCGAGGGCATTGGGGGCGAATTCCGCCGACGGTGCTTTGCACGGTAGCAAGCAGCGCGGGGCGGAGGCGCAAATCGAGAAGCACTGATTCAGCGTGTAGCAGCCTTCCAAGACCGGCAAGCAGTACGGGCCATCCTGATCGTTAATCGAGAAATTCTTGCCGCCGCAGGCGCTGTGCGCCGGCAGACAGATACTCAACAGGTCGCCGCCATGATCGCAGCCGACCGATGCGGTGGCGGTGTTGAGGCTGGCCGAGCCGTTCCCCTTGCAGTGACTGCGAAGCACGCCGACGACGCGCCCTTCCAACAGCAGCTTGGCCTTCTTGACCGTATCATCATTGAACTTGATGGTGAAGCATTGGGTCAAGTTGGCGTCATACCCCGAGGAGCAGCACCGCGTGGGGGTGCAGTACGCCACGGCCACGCCGGTCATGGTCACGACCACGGTGTCGGGGCTGGGGTGTTCGACCTTGATGTTGCCGCCGCCGTGCTTGGCACAACCGCAAATGCGCGGGCTGGACTGGGCGGAGCGTTTGCCAAGCACGATCTCGACCGATGGACCTTGGGCCATCGCAGGCAGCGGCAGCCAAACCGCCCCCAGACCGGCCAGCAGGGACTTGAGCAGCATTCGACGTCCTGTCAACATGAGAAAACCTCCATATTTCGCCGCCACTGCACTCGAATTTCTCAGGAACGGCGGGATACCTTGGGATGGAAAAAGTACCAGTATGATTCGTTCGCGGGAGAGATTGCATGGTCTAGTCACAAGCCTTACCACCGAAAGATCACGTCGGCGGCAGCCGTGAAGATGCCACTTTTGCCTTCAAAGGGCTTGGATTCGATGTTATGGTCCCAGCGAATCTCTGGGCGGATGAGCACCGATTTCCAGGGGTAATACTGCACGCCGCAGGTACAGGACGTGTACAGCCCCTCAAAGCCGGTGCGTGACCCTTGGAAGTCGTCGAACAACTCGAAGCGGCCAATCAAGGTCGTTTTGTCATTGCAGGAGAACAGCAAGTAATTGACAATCGACCCCCAATGCGCGGTGCCGAACTTGGTCGTCGGCTCCTCGGCCAACGCATCCCCGGCTCGTTCCTCCAGCTCCACTGGCGGCGGCAGCAGCACCCCCGGCAGCGGTGCGTTCGTCTGATAGCCGTAGATGATCTCGAAGATGTACGTCCAGCGTGGATTAAATTGGTGAATCCACACGATGTCGAAGACGTTGATGTTGTTGAAATCCTCGGCCAAGTTGAACTTGCCGCGCCCAACCGAGGTACCGAAGGCCACGCTGTCCCGGCCGCTAGGGGACAACCATTGCAAGGTGCCGACGAAACGGGACTCATTCGCCGGATCGATGAATATGTCGTTGCCCAAGGCCCAGCCGAGCGAACAAGCCCATTGATCCGTCAGGGTCACGGTCGTGAACACGCCGGTATGGGTGAAGGGCGGACTCCAATTGAAGGCGTAGGACTTCGACACCAGCGGGGAGTTGATGGCTTCGACGCTTTCCACTCCGAACGGCGTGAGGTAGCGACCGACCTTGACGTTCACTCCCTGGAACAGGTTGGGTAGGTACACCTCACCGTAGAACGTGATGGGATCGACGCCGTAGGTGTTGGGTTCACCATCGTTGGCGGTCAACTGTCCGTTAAAGATGCCGCGCGGCAACGTGAAGACATAGTCCGTGCCGTACAGCCAATCCGAGCGGAAGCCCCAGCTCGGCCCGCTGGCGGTGGTATCCACCGGGCGCTCGAAGCGGAACCAGGCCTGTTGCATCATGAATTCGTTGGCCAGATAATCCCACACCAATGGTGTATTGTCGGAGCGGGCGGTACTGACGTTGTAAGACATATCCACCCAGCCATAGCATTGCAGCCGGCTGTCGTTCATGACCTTGCCGATCCAGGTTCCCTGAGTCGCCTTCATGAAGGCCCACCGTTCGGGAAGGTCTTGCGCGACGACCGCTTCTTCCGGAGTCGGTTGGACTGGTAGAACTCCTTCTTCCACCAATTCAGCCACGGATTCAAAGGGGGGTGGAGTATCGGCTTCTTGGGGGGGCGGGACTTCGGGTGGCTGGGGCGGAGAGGAATTGGCGGGCGGGGAATCGACCGGCAACCCTCGCAGAACCGCCAACGCTGCCGGTGGCAACACGGGGACAACGTCCTCGCTCTGCCCCAGCGATAGGGCAGCTCCTAAGAAAAGAAATTCCAGCATGGCAACCTCGCCTTGTAGTTCATCCATGCAACCAAGGGGAACACTTGGTTCCGAGAGGCCAGACGCATTATCGCGATAGATTCCGGGCCGCCACCATGTTGCGTGGAGTTCGTCCTTGAGTTATCCGCGAACCGGGCAAGAAACCACTTGGAGAGAACGCATCCTGGCGGAGAGGAGAACAGGCACAGACCTGTTGGAGCCGGATGGCCAGGGTGATTTCCTGACACCCGAATTATCGGTTGCTCGCCAGCCGTTTTCTTGGCCGCCAACGCTGGAAAAAATCTCTTTGACGGGGCGGGAGCCGATGAAATGAGGAAGACCGGCGCATCTTGACAAAGACATCCTAATGTCTGACTTAAAAACGTCCATCCATAAGGGCTGTAGCGGGTGGGGGGGGGGGAGGGAACCCCGCGCCCACCCCCCCCACCCCAGCA
>JBKBIP010000012.1:122587-150821 GCA_046297495.1 Gemmataceae bacterium
TTCCCCCCAGAAGTTTTGTGTTGGTTGGCGTGAGGAACTGCCACCTCGCGCCAACCGTTACAGCCGCGGCAGCGGCACGTTGCGAACGTACCCTCCAGGTTCTGTGCGGACAGGCCCCTTAGAAAAACAACACCGTGATCAGCACGAACACCGGCAGTAGGATCACGATGGAATAGAGCAGGTAGCCGAAGAACGACGGGGTGCGGAAGCCGGACGCCTCGGCCATGGCCTTGACCATGAAATTGGGGCCGTTGCCAATGTACGTGTTCGCTCCCATGAAGACCGCCCCGCAGCTGATGGCTTGCAGAATCTGGGCGCCGGCGATGCCCGCCACTTGGTTGTTGGCCAACAGGCTGAAATTCGACGAACCACCGGCCAACGTGGCGAAGGTGACATAGGTGGGCGCATTGTCGAGGAACGAGGATAACACGCCGGTCAGCCAGAAGTATTGCCGTGGTTGATCGATGCTAAAGTGGTGCCCATATTGACTCAGCAACTGCAACGCCGGCACCATGGTCACGAAGATGCCGGCGAACAACACGGCCACCTCCGTGATAGCGGACCAGTTAAAGTCATTGGCTTGTCGGTAAGCACGCGGCGTCAGCACCAGCGACAACAAGGCCATCACCACCATCGTTATTTCCGCTTCCGGGAAACCCAGGGACACATTCCCGACCGTGATGGAGAGATAGGCAAGCCAGCCCGCGAGGTTGGCTCCCAATTCCTCGGATTGCAACAACACGCCGGCGAGAATACCCGCCAGAAACAACACATTGATATAGCCATGCACTTCCAGGCGCCGCTTCGTTAGCGGCGGTTCCTCCGGGGGGAGGATGTCTGGCAGGGGGAGGGGATGCGCGTGTGGTTTTTCCCGGCGAAAGGCGATGGTGTCCCAGACGAGGAAGATCAGCAGCACGGAACCGACCGCCACCAGCCACTGCGGCCAGAGGCGGAACGTCCAGAAGAAATCGACACCGCGCAGGAAACCCAGGAACAAGGGGGGATCGCCCAAGGGAGTCAGCAGTCCCCCCAAATTGCTGACAATGAAGATGAAAAATATAGGCACATGAATGACGTTCCGGCGCTGGCGATTGATGCGCAGCATGGGCCGGATGAGCAACATGCTGGCGCCGGTGGTGCCGATGAAATTAGCCAACACGGCCCCCACCCCCAGCAAGGCGGAGTTAGTCAGCGGATGGGCGGGAAAGCGACACTGTACGAAGATACCGCCGGCCACCGTGTACAACGAACCGAGCAGGATGATGAACGAGGCATACTGCTGCATCTCATGGGTCAAGGCTTCCGTACTGGCCCCGTGGGTGGTCGGCCCCAGGTAGAAGAGATAGGCGGCCACCGGCGCCGCAAAGAGCACCGTCACCAGAGCCTTGTTGCGGTTGCGGTGCCAAAAATGCTCCGCCACCAGCGGCAGAATGGCGATGGTCAGCAAAAGGGCGACAAAGGGAATCACCGTCCAAAACGGCAACTCGATGGGCGGGTGCTCCGCCGCGACGGCCATCGCCGGCAGAAGTAAGACACCCCCTATCCCACCTGCCATCCGCAAGCCCCAGTCGCCCAGTTGCCGCATGAGCTACTTCCTTTCCCGCTGATCGCGATGTTCCCCAAACAGCATCCATTATCAGCTTTTAGGGTACGAAGCATGGGATTGCTGGCCAATACATGTTCGCTTGGGAATGAATGGTTTTGACGATTCGCGTGAAGAAGTGGTGGTTCCGCGCGCGGCAATGACATCGATGCGATGCACAGCCTTCAAGCAGGGATCATTTACTTTTTAAGCACGCCTTGAGTCAATCGCCAACGAGTCGCCAGGCATCCAATTTGACATAAGTAATTGTATATATTGACGTAAGGATAGATTATCCCCCTGTTGATCTTCCTGGCACGGTTGTTGCTAATCTCCCACCGAGGACCAGCCTCAATCTGAAACGATCCCACCCCACACCGAAACGTCTCACGTGGGTTGAGACATTTTTCCAACGAACGTGCAATCTGCGCGCTCATTACCTGACTTGGGAGGACGAATAGTGAAGCGCTTGCGATCCTCTTCCTTGCTCGCGCTCGCGGTTATGGCGGCGCTGTTCACGGCGTCGCCGTGCTGGGCGGAAGATGTAGTCACGGGAGAAGTCACCGAGGAAACTTCCCCATTCACCACGGATGTCGCCATCGATACGCTGTGGGTGTTGGTGGCGGCCTTCTTGGTCTTCTTCATGAACACTGGTTTCGGATGCGTGGAGGCCGGTTTTTGTCGAGCCAAGAACGCGACCAACATCTTGGGCAAAAACTTCGTGGTGTTCGCCATCGCGTCGCTTTGTTTCTGGGCCGTCGGTTGGACCTTGATGTTCGGCAATGGCACGGCGTTGTTCGGCTATGAGGGTTGGTTTCTCCAAGGCGCGGACAACAGCCCCGCCATCGATGACGCCTATCAAGGCGCTTATTCCGCCATCAGCTGGACGGGTATTCCGTTGATGGCCAAGTTCTTCTTCCAGCTGGCGTTCGCCGCCACAGCCGCGACCATTGTTTCCGGCTGCGTCGCGGAGCGGATTCACTACAAGTCATTTCTGATCTTCACGATTTTCATTGCCGGCATCAGCTACCCCATCACGGGGCATTGGATCTGGGGGGACGGCTGGATCGCCAACCTCGGCGATCACTTGAAAGATTTGCCGGGCTTCTGGGACTTCGCCGGCTCGACGGTGGTGCATTCGGTCGGCGGCTGGGCGGGTCTGGCCGGCATCCTGCTGTTGGGGCCGCGGTTGGGCAAGTACAGGCCGAGCGGCGGCGTTCAACCGATTCCGGGTCACAGCATGGCCTTGGCTTTTCTGGGGGGCATGATCTTGTGGCTCGGCTGGTTCGGCTTCAACCCCGGTAGCACGATGGGCATCACCGGCGATAATGTCAGTCTGGTGGGGCATATCGTCGTCACGACCAACTTGGCCTGCGCCGCTGGCTTGCTGTCCGCCACCGTGATCGCCTGGGGCATCTTGGGTAAACCCGATTTTAGCATGACGGTCAACGGCGCCTTGGCGGGGCTGGTGGCGATTACGGCTCCCTGCGCCTGGGTGGACCCCATTGGCGCCATCGTCATCGGCATGGTCGGCGGCGTCTTGGTGGTGCTGGCTGTGTTGTTCTTCGACCGAATTCGCATTGACGACCCGGTGGGCGCGCTGTCGGTCCACCTTGTCAATGGCATCTGGGGGACGCTGGCCATCGGTTTGTTCGCCGCCCCCGCCATCGTGGGCTACGAAGCAGGGGAAGACGGCCCGTTGGCAGGTCTGTTCTATGGCGGTGATGTCAGCCAGCTGATCACCCAGGCCATCGGCGTCGGGGCGGTGGGGGCCTTCACCTTCGCCGGCGCCTTCGCGGTCTGGCTGGTCATCAAGGTCCTCATTGGCATCCGCGTGGATCGCGAGGAAGAGATTCGCGGGCTGGATGTCACCGAGATGGGCATGGAAGCGTACAGCGGCTTCCAGGTCAGCGATCCGCATGAGCACATCTTAGCGGTGGCCGAGCCGCGCTCGGCCATGATCCCGCCCGGCGGCAAGCGTTTCACCCTGATTATCGAAGGGCTGGAAAACGGCCAGCTCACCGATGCCTGGAACGAGTTGTGCCAACCCAAGCAGGAGCCGCCCCCTAGCGACTTCAAGGTGGTGTATCCGCACTTTACGACCTTGCAAGGGAATCGGTTCCGCTTCCGAGGCGGCGATCCCGAGGAATTAAAGACCAGCCTGGAACGGCTCTTGCGGGATCGATTGCGGAACTCCACCTTGCGCGTCCGCATTGAAGCCTGATTTGAGGGGGAACAGCCAAGCGACTCGGTTGACGGCGGGCGCGTGCCCTCCACTGGGACCAACCCATCCACGGTTCGCACCAACGGATATAGGTTGGCCTGGTCGAGGGCTTTTTTCTTTATCCGCGTCCGACGGAGCACGTTCTAACCGATGAACTACTTTCTCAATCCCAGCCGATTTCATCCGCCGTGCATACAATCTACGCAATGCTGCTAGAGAGCGTGGCAGTTGCGTTCGGAGCCGTTAAGAATGATCGTCTTGGTAATTTCATTATAAGTTCTTCAATCGCAATATGTTATTGCAAACGTATGCACGTCGGTTCAATCTGGCACATGAATTGCAGCTTCGACGCCATACGTTGGTTGTCACTCCTCTCCCCGGCACGACCTCGCGCCGGTTGGCAGCCAGACCCGGAGTCATCATGCCATCGAGTTGTAACGTGCGCGCGGCGGCCTGCTCGCGGAAGTCAGCCGCGTGGGGTTCGATTTGGCTCACCGACTTGACCCCGCCGTCCGTCTGCCCAGCTCTTCTCAGCGCGATGGGATGCCGGTTGGATTCCCCACATTCAACATCCTCTTCCCTTGGTTTTCGATTTCAGACTCCCTTTGAAAGGAACTGGCCCGCACGGCGCGTCTGCTCGTCGATCGGGCGTCTCACCGGTGAACGCACAGCCCGCGCCGCCGGAGACGCTCGATGTGTCACCGAATGGGCGCATTGTGTCCATGAGCTGTCGGAGGGACAGGCGGCAGCGGGCGGTAATGGGGTAGATGCCGGGCCTGCTGGCGCCGCCACGGTTCGAGCGTTGGATGATCCAGGTGTCTTATTACGGAAGGAAACTCGATGAAACTAATTGTCGCCATCATACGACCGGAAAAATTGGAAGCGGTTCAAGCCGCCCTCAACGAGCGGGATGTGTACCTGATGACCGTCAGCGACGTGCGCGGCTGCGGCCGGCAACGTGGCTACACCGAAGTCTATCGCGGCACCGAATTTCAGGTGCGCTTGCTTCCCAAACTCAAGCTGGAGATCGCCGTCAATGACGCTTTCGTCGAGGCGGCCGTCGAAGCCGTCGTCGGCGCGGCTCGGACGGGGGACACCGGCCAGATCGGCGACGGTAAAATTTTCGTGCTCCCCTTGGATGATTGTGTCCGCATCCGCACTGGCGAGCGCGGCGGCCAAGCCATCGGTCCGTGAACCATCGTTTAGCGTGCGCGCGGCAGAACTCGCCTGCGACTCGGTCGCTCAACGGGATGGATGAACCCCTGAATTTATTTGTTCCGACTCCTCGTACTGCGTAGGAAATAACCCAACAGGTTCGGCACGATTTTCTTTTGACCAGGAGGAAAGGTACGTGACTCCCAAAGAAGTTTTGGCGTTGATTCGAGAAAAAGGCGTGCGTGCGGTGGATATGCGCTTCATGGACTTTCCCGGTTTGTGGCAGCACTTCACCATTCCCGCTGATGCCTTGGATGAAAGCGTCTTCGAGGAAGGGCTGGGGTTCGATGGTTCCTCCATTCGTGGCTGGCAGGCCATCAACGAATCGGACATGCTCGTCATGCCGGTCCCAGAAACCGCCTTTCTGGACCCCTTCACCAAGATGCCCACGCTGACGATGATTTGCAACATTCAAGACCCGCTCACCAAGGAGGATTACACGCGCGACCCGCGCAACGTGGCGCGCAAGGCCGTCAATTACATGAAATCCACTGGTATCGCCGACACCGCCTACTTCGGCCCGGAGCTGGAATTCTTCGTTTTTGACGATGTTCGCTATGATCAGACGCCGAACAGCGGCTATTACTTCCTCGACAGCGCGGAAGGAGCCTGGAACACCGGACGCTCGGAGGGTCCCAATCTGGGCTATAAACTGCGTTACAAGGAAGGCTATTTCCCCGTGCCGCCGTCTGACTCGCTGCATGACATGCGCACCGAGATGATGTTGACCATGATGGAATGCGGCTTGACCATCGAGACGCAGCACCATGAAGTGGCCACGGGGGGACAGGGCGAAATCGACATGCGTTTCGCGCCGTTGGTGCAAATGGCCGACAATGTGCTCAAATACAAGTACGTGGTCAAGAACGTGGCCCGCAAATATGGCAAGACGGCCACCTTCATGCCCAAGCCGCTGTTCATGGACAACGGCAGCGGCATGCACGTGCATTCCTCGTTGTGGAAGAACGGCACCAATCTCTATGCCGGTTCGGGCTACGCTGGCTTGAGTGACACTGCTATGTACGCCATCGGCGGTCTGCTCAAGCACGCCCCCGCACTGTGCGCGTTCACCAATCCCACAACCAACAGCTACAAACGCCTGGTGCCGGGCTATGAAGCGCCGGTCAACTTGGCCTATAGCCGACGCAACCGCTCGGCTTCGGTGCGGATTCCCGTGTATTCTCCCAGCCCCAAGGCCAAGCGTCTGGAGTTCCGCTGCCCGGATGGTTCCAGCAACCCCTACCTGGCCTTCAGTGCCATGCTCATGGCCATGCTGGATGGCATCAAGAATAAGTACAACCCCGGCGAGCCGTTGGACAAGGACATCTACGATCTGGAACCGGAAGAACTGGCCAAGGTGCCGAAGACCCCCGGCGCGCTCGATGAGGCGCTGAACGCCTTGGAAAAGGATCACGAATTCTTGCTGCAAGGGGATGTTTTCACCAGCGATGTGATCAGCACCTGGATTTGGTACAAGCGCGAAAAGGAATTCGACGCCGTCCGCCTACGCCCGCATCCGTATGAGTTTCATCTGTACTTTGATATTTAACGTCAAAGCATGACTTCGCGCTTTCGTTGGGATGCATCGGTTCGCGGAAGCGATTACTCCATGATCCCCGTCTCGAAGTTATCGAGAGTCTGTTGGGATATTGTTCCGGCGAGCGGAGGGCGTCAGCCCTCTGGTAACGCCCCGCGCCGGAGGGCTACCCCCCCTCCGCTCGCCCTGTTCCCCGCTTGTTTATGTTTTGTTACTCTTTCGCCTTTTGCCGGTTCTCTCCGGTCCACACGCTCGCGATCATGTAGCAGCCATGTAGAGCGACAATGGCCGTCATCAACCAGACCAACCAGCGACTGGCTTGGAAGACTTGCAACGTGCTGCGTTCATAGACGGGCAAGGCGCGGTTCACCTCTTGAAGACTGCTTTCCAATTCGTGCAGGGCCTGTTCTTCCTCGTCCAAACGGTTGTCTAGCTGATCGGTGAGCATGGGCAGCATGGCGGCGAAGGTATCCGCCAACACGGCGGTCTGATTCCTGGCCGCCTCGTACTGGGCACGATTGGTTACGACGCGATCCAGTTGTCGTTGGGTCGTCCGGAGCAGCGTGGCCGAGTTCCGCAGCGTGCGGCTGAGTTCTGGCCAGCTCGCCACGGTTTTTTGGAGACTTTCTTGCGCTTGACGCAAGGCGGCGGCTACTTCTTGAAAGCGCCGGGCCTCGCGTAAGATAGCGGCCAAATCTGCGCCCACCTTGGGCAGCTCCTCGGCCAGCAAGGCGGCGCGGCGCGGCATCCCTTTCAGCAGCGGTTCGAGCTTGTCCTGTTGTTGGAGAGCCAGCGCCAGGGCCGCCCGCGTTTGGGAGACGACTTTTTGGCTGTCTTGCAACGCAGTTTGAAGTTTGGGCATATCCTTGGACAGTTGCTCCATTTCCTTGCTGGCGACGCGCACGCTCTCCGCCGCACGGCGCATACCGCCAGCAATCGTTTTACCCTCCGGCCAGAACGGCCGCTGCTCGACGTTGGGCCGAAAACCATCGAAAGTGACATTGGGATAGGTATAGCCTGCCAAGCGTTCGACCTGCTCGGCGCCAGTGGTTAGTGATTCCGCCATGCCCGTGAAGCCGTCGCGGAACACGCCGACTTGTTGACGCTGGAGCATGGCATTCATTCGCGTTAAGCCTTCCTCGAACTTGACCAAGCCGTCATGCACTTCTTGAGCGCTCTTCAGGTCCAGGGGAAGCTCCTCGATCAGAACTTGGAGGCGCTGGGCATCTTCTCGCAACAGTCGCGTGGCGTCTTCGATGTGTTGGGCCGCCTTGTCGGCATTGGGAATGAGGGTCTTCTCCAGAAACGTAGCGGTTTCCGTAAGCCCCTTGCCCAATTTCTCCACACGTTCCGGGTCCAAGGTCTCGGCAGTCCCTTCCAGCCCCGCCGCGACATTCCCCATAGCATCGCGGATAGCGGCCACGGTCTCGAAGTCAATTTGTTGATCTTGCAACGTGGCGCTGACCACGCGTGATTGGTCCCCTAACCGTGCGGTGAGTTGTTGAAGTTCCGGGCGGCGCAGGTCTTGGACTTGGTGGCGCAGAATGCGAATCTGGGTTTGGGCATTCTGGGTTACTTGTCGAGTCTGAGCGAAGCCGGAGCGAACGTCGGTGGGGCGGGGCAGCTGCTGGCCGAGATAGATTAACACCATCGCCACCAGGCATTCCAGAATCCCCAAGGATGTGAATACCAGTCGATACATGAGATGTATCCTTCGTTCCTACTGTGGTTGATTCGTGTTGTGGATGATTCCCCGTGCCGAAAGTTTGAGTTCGCTCCTTTCGCTGGCTTCGCGCGTGGATTCAGTTTGCCTTTCCGCTATTTCCATTCTATGCTTCCACCAAAGGTGGGAAATGTGCGCGCATGCTTCGTTTTCGTCTTTCCATACCTGTTTAATTCGGACAAATACTCCTTCGCTCTCGACCGGATTGGACGTGGTGCGAGTCACCGGAGCAATCCGTAACAACCGGCGGCGGTTTGGACGTCCGCCATGTCGCTACGTAACTCTTGTTGGTTTCGCCAGTTAGGATGCCGTACCATCATGACCGGAGCCTACGACCCGGATGATGCCCGTGACTTGGTTCCCAATCTCTCCTGGGAGACGCCGCCCGAAGGCAGCGCGGAGGAAGGGGTTCCATCTCTTGCCGAATATGTCACCTTACCCAGACCCGGACGCAAGTTTCTTCAGGAATTGATTCAACTCCAGCTGCTAGGGCGTAGCTCGGCTGGCCACTTCCTCCGGCAAGCGTTGGATCATCTGGAAGAGTTCACCGACACGGAAACTCTCGGCGCCGCTTTGGTCGAAGCGGGGTTGCTCACGAGTTATCAGCTGAATTGTGTGCTGTCTGGCTCGACACACGGCTTGATCTTGGGGAATTATCGCGTCCTGGAACGGCTGGGGGCGGGGAGCATGGGGGTGGTGTTCCTGGGGGAACACGCCTTGCTGAAACGCCGGGTGGCCATCAAAGTGCTGCCGGTCGATGAGGATTTGCCGTCGGCCATCTTGGAGCGCTTCTACGCCGAGATGCGCGTGCTGGCCGATCTGCACCATCCCAACATCGTGATGGCTTTGGACGCCGGCAAGATACCGGGACCCGCGCCGGGCATGCCGGTGCTGCACTACCTGGTCATGGAATTGATCACGGGGGGCGATCTGGAACAATACATCGTGGATCATGGGCCGGCCACCATTCCGCAAGCCTGCGAGTGGATTCGGCAAGCGGCGTGCGGCTTGCAAGAAGCTCATGATCATCATCTCATCCATCGGGACATCAAACCATCCAACTTGCTGCTGACTTCTCATAATCAAGTAAAGTTGGTGGATTTCGGCTTGGTGCGCCAGTTCACGCGATTGATGACCGATCCCCGCGCCCTGTTGGGGAGCATCGAGTTCATGTCCCCCGAACAGAGCATGGACCCCACGGCGGTCGGCGTGCAGACCGACATTTACAGTTTGGGGGCGACGTTGTTCTGGTTGCTGACGGGTCAGACGCCGTTCCCCCCCGAACGCAGCGTGGCTCGTGCTCTGCGCGCGCTGCAGCAAGGCACGCCGCGCCGTTTGCGTTCCATGCTGCCCAACGCGCCCATTGATTTGGACCTGCTGGTGGCGCGGATGCTCGACCGCGATCCGATGCGCCGGCCGCAGCTGCCGGTGACGATCATGAACGCCCTGGCACGGTTTGCCGCTCCCGCCGCCATCCCGTGGGAGTTGTACGACCTGGAAAGTCTGCAACAGGCAGAACCAGCACCCCCGCCTGCCGCCTCGAATCCGTCCGGTTCTCAGGAGAAAGGCTGGCGCGTGTTGCTCGTCGATAGTCGGCCGGACTTTCGTCGTCGGCTGCGTTCCAGTTTGAAGGAATTGGGTTGTCTCTGCGATGAAGCGATTGACGGTCAAATGGCTCTGGCGGCCGCGCGCGAGCAACCGTTTGATCTGCTCATCGTGGATCGTGATTTGCCCGACTTGGACGGTTACGAATTGTGCCGTCTGATCCGCGAACGTCCCCCCCGGCCGCATCTCAAGATACTGATCCTCTCCGCTCAACGCGACAAAAACGAGCTGGCCGAGGCCCTGACGCACGGCGCCGATGATTTCGTGGATAAGAACCTGGACATGCGGCACCTGACCGCCAAGGTGCAACACATTTTGCGGCTCAAAGAGGCTCAAGATCGTGCCGACCGGCTGGCGCGCCACCTACTCTCGACCAATCGTCAGCTGGAACACAGTTTACAAGCCCGCGCCACGGATGTGCGCCAGGCCCAAGATGCTCTGCTGTTCGCGATGGCCAAAATGGCGGAGTCGCGCGAAGGGGAGACCCCTGGCCACATGCGCCGTTTGCAGCTCTATTGTCGCCATTTGGGAAAGCAGCTCGCCCACGCCAGCGGCTGGAGCGCGATCATCAGCAATGCATTTTTGGATCAAATGGAACGCTGTATTCCCTTGCACGACATCGGCATGATCGGCTTGCCGGACACCATCTTGAACAAAGCCGGTCCGCTCGATGCCCAGGAACGCCGCCTGATGGAAACGCACACGCGGGTCGGCGCCAATATCCTCGACGCCATCGCGCGCGAATATGGCGAATCGTTGGGTTTCTTGGCCGTGGCTATGGTGATCGTGCGTTATCACCATGAACGCTTTGATGGCAGCGGCTACCCCGACGGCTTGGCCGGTGATGCCATTCCCCCCGCCGCGCGCATCGTCGCCGTGGCCGACGTGTACGACGCCTTACGCCGTCCGCGCTTGCACAAACCGGCCCTGTCCCATCAGGAAGCCGTTCACGTTCTCTTGGAGCAATCCGCGGGACAATTCGACCCTGCCGTTCTGCAAGCCTTTCAAGCCTGCCAAGAAGAGTTTGGCCGTATCTACAATCAGGTACGTAATTGACGACGCGAGGACAGGCGATGGATCATACCTTAGAGGCTGTCCGAAAGGCGCCTCTCTTCCCCTGGTCAGGGGGAGAGAGGCTTTTCCAACAGGCTCTTATGGTCTCTCCTTGTCCTCATCGTCCATCTCATTCCAACTCGTTGTGGTGCTCGGGCGTGGATTGGCGGTTTCTAACGGTTAGTCTATCTGGCCAAAATGACGCTATCCGGGAGGAAGTACTTCTCTCTTTGGGCCAATCCCGCCGGCTTCGGGAATTGGCTCTTACACCCGCTTTGCCAGATTTTCCCCCAGCCGTTGCAACGACGGGCTGAGATCATCCGAACGTAAGCGGACGTTGAGCAAGCTAAAAGAACCGCGCCGCGCCAGCGCTTGTTGCAAGGCGGTTTCCAGCTCGGTTTCGGTGTGGACTTCAAACCCTTGCCCCGCGCCGAGCAGCTCTGGCAGGCGGTGATATTCCCAGTTCGGAATGTCGTTGAATTTTCCTTCCAACAGCAACCGTTCGGTCAAGTAGCCGCCATTGTTCAGCACGATGACAATGGGATCGAGACCGAAGCGGCGCGTGGTGCCCAATTCCGTGCCAGTCATCTGAAAGGCGCCGTCGCCGACAAGCACGATAGGCCGGCGCTGAGGATCGGCGCACTGAACGCCAATCGCTGCCGGCACCGCCCATCCCAGGCTGGCGTAGAACGCATTGCCGAGAAACTCCGCTCCTCGATGCACGGTCAAATCGGCGGCGCCGAAGAGGGCGTCTCCTGGATCGGCCACCACCACAAGACTCGCTGCCAAGATAGAATCGAGTTTCTGGAACAAGCGGGCCACGGTGATGGGGGTGTCGGCCTGTGGCTGCCAAGTTTGCGCGAATACCTGACGCCAAGGAGGCACGGAACGGTGGAAGGTGGGTAGCGGCGCTCGGCACAGGGCGGCGAGGTAGTCCTCCAGCAAGATACTCTCGTAATAATGGTGTCGAACCTGGACCCGTTCGCAGGTGGCGGAGATGAGCCGGCTTTCGTCGAGATGGTGCGTGAACATGCCGAAATCCATGTCCGTGACTGGCGCGCCCAGCATCAGCACGCAGTCGGAATCCTCGACGAATTGCGTGACTTCGCTTCGTCCCATGGCGGCTTGATAGACCCCGACATACAGCGGGTGCACTTCGCTGATGACGGATTTGCTCAACAGCGTGGCAGCCAGTGGCAGCCGGCAGCGCTCGGCCAGGCTCAACACCAGGCCATCCAAGTCGTACCGATGGATGTCAATACCGACGATCAACACCGGTTGGCGGCTGTTGGCCAACATCTGGGCCGTTTCCTCGACCGCTTCGGCCAACTCGTCCGGGTCGCTTTGCGGCTTGTCCGTCAACGGGATATGGGGATACAGCGGGGCTTGCCGTACCCGGTCGCGGGGCAACTCCAGATAAACCGGCCGCTTGTGTCGCAAACAGGCGCTCAGTGCCAGATCAATTTCCCGAAAGGCGGTCAAGGGGTCGTCCAACGCGCAGCGGGCCACGGTCAGTGGGGCGAACACCTCCGCTTGAGTCGTCGGTTCACCGATGGTGTGGTGCAACAAGCGGTGGCGCTTCTGCTCGCGCAAACCCGGTGCCCCGCTCAGAATGACCAACGGTGAGCGCTCGGCCCAGGCGCAGGCGGCCGCATTGGTCATACTCAACGCGCCGGGGCCATAGGTGACGCACACCACCCCCAGCCCCTCCAACCGCGCGTAGGCGTCCGCCGCGTAACCAGCACACAATTCATTGGTGGTGCCGACCAGCTGCATGCCGCTGTCTTCGATCATCTTGAAGAAAGTCAGCACGTAGTCGCCCGGAATGCCAAAGACATGTCCCACCCCCAGCTTCTGAAAGCGTTCGATGAGATATTCCCCAATCGTGGGGGCGGTCGATGGTCCCATGATCTGTTCCCCCTAGTTTGTCAACGGTAGGCATCGGACCGATCCATGTTATCAGGCACCTTATGCCGCACGACCAACACCGTCAACGGGGAACGTGTACCAAGGTTCGCTTCGTTTCCGTTTCTCCAGCGCCAAGGGTGCCACTTGCGTTCCACACCTTTCGCCGGATAGAACGGTTCGTTTACGAATGGCATGCACCATTTGCAACAGGCGTTGCCAGTCTGGAGCTTGCTGTACTCATGTCACTTGATGACGGCAATTCGCTGACAACCCCTGGCATCTCTGAGGCGATGCCGGAAGTTGTCGTTGTTGTTTCCAGATCAGTAACCCGAAGTGCAAAGAACTCCTCACAAGTCGTGCCAGCAGGAAATCCCTTGCTGGCGCGACGGGTTTGTGGAAGTTACCAGGTGGACGAAATCATCGAATGGTTTACTGAGGTTGGGTCATGAATCCTGCGCTACCAATTACGACGAACAGCAAGCAGTAACCAACGATTAATATCACTGCGAGAATGGTTCCTATCATTCCAAGAATTTTGCCCACATTCGTCAATTGCTCTCCCGAAGGATCCATAATTCCTTGACGCATCTTTTCCAAATCACCATTGCCCATAATCCAAGCCATTGGCCCGAAAATAGGGCCGCATATGAACAGGCTTAAAATCCCAAACACCAAAATCATGGTTCCGCGATGTGGTTGCATGTTGCCAAATCCTCTCGAGAAGAGTTGTGGTGAAGCTTTGTCCAACGTAATTTACAAAATGACGTAACGCATATGTACCAAAACAAATCCATGGATTGGGAATAAACTCACTGATTCTATATTCCCTATCGATGCTTTAGCCATCGAAAATCTTTTCTGATTAACAAATTCGCAGCCATTAGTCGGTTCAATCCATATATTCGTTAGACCTTGTGAATTATTGCGAGTATCTTTAGACATTCTCTGCCAGATGCACCATCAGATACCAACCGCCACTCACCAGATGGACCACCCCACATATCGACCATACCAGCATCACGGTCCGTAGCCTCCATTCCTCCGCCTTGAGCCAACCGAAGACGAAGGCGATCAGCAAACCCACTCCCGCCATGCAAAAGGTCAACACGATGCACAGGATGGCCAGGAAGGTTTGATCGTTGTGAAACATCCGCGTCAAAACGAGAACGAAACAGACCAAACTCACCATACCGAGCAAGCCGTTCAGCCCGGCGAAGAGCAGGGACGTGGGGTTGATGGATACATACATGGCGACAATAGGGGGCGGATTCATGACGGCAACCTCGGTGGTGCTCTAGGTACTGGCGCGGCGTCTGTCGCCCATCATCGGTTCCCAGGCCGCGCGGGATATAGGGTTTAGGGTTGACAATCTGTTGAAATCCATATTCCGACGACGTGACGATAGCAATATATGGGTTGTAAGGTAGGAGCCATCCGCCCGACCGAGCGGTTATGGGTGGCACCCTCAGCCCTCCCCCAAGTTGGCTTTGCGCAGCTCCGTCAGCAACACGCCGCTGCCGGTGGTGGCGACGTATTCCCCCGGCAACAGCCCGGCGATGATCTCCGTTTTCCAGGCATTGACCGCTCCGGGGCGTACCTGACGGACATGGAAAACCTTGGGGGCTTCTTCCTGGACATAGTGCTTGTCGCGCACGAAGACCACATGGCAGCAGCCCTCCCAATGAATAGCCTCATTCGGCACGACGACGGCGTCGGCTTGCGCGCGTAGCACGATGACCCCCATGCCGAAGGTGTTGGCACGCAATTGTCCGTTGTCGTTGTCCAGGTGGACGCGGGCGGCGATGGTGCGGGACTTCTCGTCCACTTCCGTGCTGATCCAGGCAATGGTGCCGGCGGCCGGCGTCTTCGCGCCATCGGGCCGAAACTCCACGGTTTGGCCGACGGCTAGTTGCCGCGCGCTTTCTTGGGGAACCGCCAACATCAGCCAGAGGCGGCGCGTGTCCGCCACGGTGAACAGGACTTTGTGGGTGTCCACCACCTCACCGGCCACCGCGGAGCAGGCGATCACCACGCCGTCTAGCGGGGCATAAATAGGCAACAGATTATCAGTCGTGGCGTCCGGGTCCAGGGTTGGGCTGATCTCTTCGGGCAAACCCAGGAAGCGCAGTCGTTGCGCCGCGGCCTCGGCGGTCAAGCCCATGATTTGCTTGGCCCGCGCTGGTAGGCCGAGGTTGATGAGCGCTTGTTCGGCCAACGCCAGGCGAATCTGCGCTCCCCGCAAGGTCGCTTCCGCCTCGCGCCATTGCCGTTCGGGTAACACGCCGCTGGCTTGACGTAGATTAGCCACCACGGTTTCTTGTAACTCGACTTGTACCCCGGCTTGCAGGAACTCTGCCTTGGCCCGGCCTACGTCCGCGGCGTCGATCAGCGCCAGCAATTCACCACGCCGCACCGGGTCGCCGACCTGTTTCTCCACGCGCCAGACGATGCCCGGAACACGCGCCGACAATTGGGCCAGGCGCGTCGGATCGTACCGGACTTCGCCGTTGGCGGTGATCGTCTCGCGCACGGGTTCGCGCCAGGCGAGGTCCACCGCGATGCCGGCCTTGGCGGCGGCTTCCTCGGAGGCAAGCTGGAGCCGCCGCTGGTGCAGCTGGCAGCGGCGGTCGTTTTGGGGGCGTTCCGTGAACGCCAAGGCGCGATCGGCTTGTTCCAGGTCCACCGCGTGGATCGTGGGCGTCGTCGCCAGCTGCGCGACATCCGGATGGCATAACGGACAGACTGCGACGCCATGCCGGTCGCACCATCCATAGCGCGGCGTTTCCGGCAATAGCTCTGGGTGGCACTCGACGCACCGCGATTCGGGGACGCCGTGCTCGGCGCACCAATCGTCCGACTGGGCTTCGACGCCTATCCAGGCGGGCCAACGGGGCAGCTGCCAGCCTGTATGATGTCCCCAGACCGCCAACCCGCCGAGGGCCGCCAGGACCAACACAGTCGGCAGTCCCTGAACGATACGGCGAACGACACTGGGGGAAGGGAGCGGAAGCGGCGCCGCATCGGGTTGCGCCCTTACGGAACTATCGTGCATGGGAATTCCTCCACGTCCATCAAACGCGCGGCGAACCGAAACCCCGCGCGAACCGATGAACCATCGGGAACGAGACATTGGTTGTGGTGGAAAGCGTTGCGGGAGAACGAAGAATGGATCACGCGCGGGGCGGACGTTTGGGATGGTCCAGGAAAGGAGCGGTGTAGGACGCCGTCATTTCCGCCAGGCAGTCGTGCAGCCCCATGCTGAAGGCTGTCCAGCCGGCAGCGATGATGGGGCCTAGCACCTTGGCGACATTACAATACAAGCAACCGCCGGGACAGGGACACGAGGGCGGCGAAGAATCAGGTGCGGTTGGGGAAGACGCGGAGACGAAGGCTTCCGCTGCCGATGGTTCCATGTCCTGATTGGAATGGCAGCAACCGCACGTAGCGGAAAAATCGTTGGGCAATGGTCCGGGAATCGAGCAAGTGGGACATGGGTAAGTAGCTGGGTGGCAAAGTGAGGCGGCAGCCGCCACGTTGGCAACCAGAAAGGCCGCCAGCGTTAGGACGCTGACCCATCGCATTCGTGGGCGTGGTGGCCAGTACATGATGCCGACTCGCTCACCAGAGAAGGGCGAACTTTTCACCTCTTCCCATTGTAGGTGAGTGAAGAAGAAGGAGCAATGCCGGGAAAATGGGGGAGCGGCCCATAAGGGCGCCGCTCCCTTTTTTCTTGGTCACGGTTCCAGAATGGTCGAATCCGTGGTTCGCGGTTGTACAGCGGCGGTAGGCCGATCTTCCAGCTCACCGCGCAAAATAGGAATGGTTTGGGGAGCGGCGATGGCCAAGCGAACGCGGTTCCCTTTGACCTCGACGATCTCCACGCTGATTTGTTCGCCGATACGGATGATCTGACCCGATTTGCGGCTCAGCACTAACATTGCGGTAATCCTCCATGAATGAGATGCTCATGCTGCTTGTCCGCCCGGATTCCATCGGCTGTACGAGCAGCGCTCCCACAACGAGTTTCTCCCTAGTCGCCCGACTCCATGCTCGCTTCCACCGCGCCGCCTTCACAACCCGCACAGCCGCTGTAACGGCAACGTTCGCACCGCGCCCAGCCGCTCCCCAAGGCAATCATGAACCCCGCGCACACGGGACAAAGGAAAATAGCAGGGGGCGCTGGTCCGGGGTTGACAGGTTGAGGACATGACAAGGTAGCAGGGGAGGCAGTCAACATGTTTCCCTCCTGGATGGTTTGGCAGAATAAGTTTCTATACTGATGTATAGATTAACTGATCAAATGTGCCCTGTCAAGCTCGGTGGATTTTTTTCTGTCGTCGATTGATAGGTCCGTAGGTCCGAATTCCTAATTTTTCTAGTTGACGATTGCTTTTTTCCCATGTCTAATGCTGAGTGAGACAACAAACCTTCCCTGCCCGTTGTCCGCCTACCGAACATCGCGACAAACACAACGGTGTTTCTCGCCAACTGATCCTACCCGCGTGGTCCACGAACCTACGAAAGGAAGAGCCATGCTCACCATCGGTCCCCGGAATCGCGGCCTCAATCGCCGGGAGTTCCTCACTATTGGCAGCTTGGGGCTGGGGGGCATCTCGCTGGCCTCGATGCTAGCGGCGCGCGCGGCTGCTGACACGGCGGGAGTCCCCGTCACCGGCAAGTCAATCATCTTTATTTTCCAGCAAGGGGGACCGAGTCAGTTCGAGACATTCGATCCCAAGCCGGACGCCCCCGAGGCGATCCGCACCGTCACGGGCACGACGCGGACCTCGATACCCGGCGTCCTCTTCGGCGATACGATGGCTCAGCTGGCCTCCTTGGCGCACAAGCTGACCATCGTGCGGTCGTTCCAGACGAACAACGCCGGCCATAATATCCAGCCGATTGTCAGCGAGGAAACCCTGCAAGCGCACATGGGTTCGTTGGTTTCGCGCGTCGTCGGGCCGCTGCACGCGGAAACCGGCATGCCGACCAACGCGGTGCTGTTCCCGCAAGCAGTCTGCGCGGATGTGACCAAGGGGAACGCGCGGGGAAACATCGCCTCGACCGGGGCGCTGGGGAACGTGTATGCTCCGTTCATTCCCGGCGCGGGCGGGGAATTGCAACAGAACATGCGGCTCAACCTGCCCCAAGATCGTTTCGATGACCGCCGTTTGCTGTTGAATGAGCTGAACCAGCTGCAGCGCCGCGTGGAGGCGACGGCCCAGCTTGAGGCGGTCGATAAATACCACGAACAAGCGTATCAAGTGTTGCTGAGCGGACGGGTGGCCGACGCCCTCGACCTGAGCAAGGAAGACCCGGCCACCTTGGCCCGCTATGACACCAGCCGGTACGCTCGGCCCGATGGCTGGAGCAAGGTGAACCGGGGCAAGCGCGGCTACTACACCGGCCATGCCAAATCCTTTGGCAAGCTGCTGCTGCTGGCACGGCGCTTGTGCGAGGCTGGCTGCGGCTTCGTCACGGTCCACGCCGATTACGAAGGCGTTTGGGACATGCATGCGGACGGCAACAACCTCAACATGAAAGACGGCATGGAAGCGGTGGGCCGCAGCTTTGACCATGCGGTGGCGGCGTTCATCGCGGACCTGGAAGCACGCGGCTTGCAGGATAAAATCTTGCTGATCGCCACCGGCGAGATGGGCCGAACTCCCAAGATCAACAAGAACGGCGGTCGGGACCACTGGGCCAGGTTGGCGCCACTTCTGCTGTACGGCGGCGGTATCCCCGGCGGCCAAGTCATCGGCCAATCGAATCGGGATGGCGGCGAGCCAGCCACCGACAACCTCACGCCCAAGCACTTGGTCTCCACGGTGTTGCACGCGGCCTTCGACGTCGGCCAACTCCGGCTCATGCCCAGCGTCAGTCACATCGCCCGCTTGGCTGAGACGCCGCCGATTCCAGGGTTGTTTTAATCACGCTTTCTATTCCCCCAAGCCGGTCGCCACGCGACCGGCTTGGGTTTCCAACATTCGCCTCACTTCCCCGCGATGTCCAAGCACCAAATATGTTGCCGGTCACGGAGAAACAAGCGTTTATTGGCAATCGTGGCCGCTGTGCGATTGTCCCACAGGAGGCGGATGCGGGCTTTTTCCTCGTAGCCGGTGGGGGTTGCCGGCACCAGTACCAGATCGCCTGGCTTCGTGGTGATGAATAAGTGTCCATCCGCCAATGTCAGAGACGCCTTGCCGAAGCGTTCTTGTTTCCACATCACTTTGCCCGTGTTGAGGTCCACGCAGGTCAAGGAGATGGGGGCGTTGAACTCGCCGGAAACGCCATAGAGATAGTTGCCGTGAACCACGGAATTGGCCCAATAATTCATCATCACGCTTTTCGGCCCTCGACTTTCCCAGACCGTCTCCGGAGCGCCATTGGCCTTGAGCTGGAACAGGGCGCAGCCCACTTTCTCCCCCGATGAGACAAACAGCCGGTCGCCGATGACCAACGGCGTGCAGATGTTGCAATCGTAATCCGTTTCCCAGGGGATGCTCCACGCTTCTTGCCCATTCTTCGGTTGGACCGCCAATAGGCCGGCGGCAGTGAAAAAGATGGCTTGCCGTTGTCCGTCAACGGTCAGTGCCACCGGCGACGCATAGGCGGCCTTATCGTTGCTCGTCTTCCAGACCGCCGCGCCGGTGCGTTTGTCGAAGGCGGCCACGCCTGCCCCCTTGGCGCCGGGGATGACCAACACCAAGTCCCCCTCGATCAGCGGGGACGCCGACAAGCCCCAGGTAATATTCTCAGCACCGAATTCCTTCAAAATGTTCTTCTGCCACGCCACCTTGCCCGTCGCCGCTTCCAGACAGACCAAGGGGCCGGTCACGGAGGTGACATAGACATGATCCCCCGCGATGCTGGGGGTGCTGCGCGGGCCGTTGCCGTAGTTGTTCTTGAAGGCGGGGCCGATGCGCGTGGACCACAATTCCTTGCCGGTGGCGGCGTCCAAGGCGATGGCCAGCTCGTCGCCGCCCCGCTGCACCAGCGTGAAGGCCCGCTCTCCCGCCACGGCCACCGACGAGTAACCGTCGCCGCCGGCCACTTTCCAGAGCACTTTCGGACCTGCCGCCGGCCATTGGGTCAGCAACCCCGTTTCGGGAGAGGACCCATTTCGCGCCGGCCCCAGCCATTGCGGCCAATCGGCCCCCCAGCACGCGGCGCCGGCGCACGGCAGCACTACCAAACTCAAAACGACACGAATGGTTTGGCTTAATGACATTAAAATGCCTCCTTACGATGTTGGGAATGTCGAGCAGGTTCCGATCAACTTCCGCACTCGGTTTTCCATTGTGGTCAAGGCCCGTCAAGGACTCAAGGAGAAAACAGGCCCAAAAGGGGACGCGACTCGATTTCGATGGTTATCCGATTCCGCCACGATCCACTCTCTATCAGCAAATACGAGTCGCGTCCCCTTTTTCTTGTTCTTGTCCATTCCTCTTCCGCACGGCGGCAGGCGCTTTCTATAATGCCTGAAAACCAATCCCCAAGGGAGCCTGCCAATCATGCACGACCGTATTGCCTACCAGGGCATTACCTTTGATGATGTCCTGCTCGAACCGGCTTACAGCGACGTGGTGCCGAGCGCAGTGGATGTCCGCACTTCGCTCACGCCGCGCATTCGCCTCAACATTCCCATTGTGTCGTCACCGATGGATACCGTCACCGAAAGTGAGCTGGCCATCGCCCTGGCCCAGGAAGGGGGCATCGGCATTATTCATAAGAATATGTCGATTCAGCACCAGACGCGCGAAGTGGACAAGGTCAAACGCAGCGAGAACGGCATCATCACCGATCCGGTCACGCTCCCCCCGGACGAAACCGTCGGGACTGCCCGCCGCATCATGGAGCAGCACAAAATCAGCGGCGTGCCGATCACCGTCAATGGTTTCCTCAAGGGGATCATCACCCGCCGCGACTTGCGCTTCCTCACCGACCAAGACCAGCGCATTAGCGAAGTGATGACTGCTGACAATCTCGTGACTGCCTCGGAAGATACGACGCTCGAAGAGGCGGAACGGATTTTGATGAAAAATAAGGTCGAGAAACTTTTGCTGGTGGACGAAAAATATAGACTGAGAGGCCTTATCACCATCAAGGACATTGATAAATTGGCGAATTTCCCCCATGCCTGTAAAGATGCGCGAGGCCGGCTGCGGGTCGGCGCGGCGGTGGGGGTGCATGACTACGAACGGGCCGAATCGCTCATCAAGGCCGGCGTCGATGTGTTGGTGGTGGATTCCGCCCACGGCCACTCGGCCAACGTGCTCGACACGGTGACGGAGCTAAAACGACACTACACCATCGATGTCATCGCTGGCAACGTGGCCACCGCCGAGGGAGCGCGGGCGCTGGTCGATGCGGGGGCGGACGCCGTGAAGGCGGGGATAGGCCCCGGTTCCATTTGCACCACGCGCGTGGTCAGCGGCGTGGGAGTGCCGCAAATCACCGCCATCCTCCAAGTGTGCAAGGGGCTGGAAGGAACAGGCATTCCCTTCATCGCCGACGGTGGCATTCGCTATTCCGGCGATTTGACGAAAGCAGTGGCCGCTGGCGCCTACTGCGTCATGCTGGGAGGGCTGTTGGCGGGGTTGGCCGAAAGTCCCGGACAAATCATTCTCTACAAGGGACGTACTTTTAAGACCTATCGCGGTATGGGATCGCTCGGAGCCATGATGTCCGGCTCCAGCGACCGCTACCGGCAAGAACCGAGCAGCTCCGGCAAGCTCGTTCCCGAAGGGGTCGAGGGACGGGTCCCCTACAAAGGGGCGCTGGGGCCGTTCGTCCATCAGATGGTGGGTGGTTTGCGCGCCGGCATGGGTTACTGCGGCGCGCGGAACATTGAGGAACTGCGCACCCGGACCCGCTTCATTCAGGTGAGCGGGGCCGCCGTGCAGGAGAGTCATCCCCATGACATCGTTATCACGCAGGAAGCACCCAATTACAGCTCGCGGGCGTACTACTCCGACAAGGAGGATGGCGGTTAGCCTGCTCGGACTACTGGCGTGCGCCACGACGGCCGCGGCCCAGAGTTCCGTTCCCGCCACGGCTGGCCCGGCCACCCTGATTTTCTCCAAGGAAGCCGGGGAAACATTCGCTCCCAATACGCTCGAACCGACCACCACCCTGATTTTCTCCAAGGAAGCCGAGGACGGTTCCTCCGCCCCCGCCTTGATTTTTTCCAAGGAAGCCGATCCGCCCGCTCCCCCCGCCGATTTCGAGCCGCTGCCGATTCTGCCGCTAACTACCCCCGACAACGGCATCGTGCGGACGCAGCTGAAAATCCCCGCGCCGCTGTCTTTCTCGACGGATGAGGCCCAGGAATATCAAATTCACCTCACCCCGCCGGGACCGGAACGCGTATTTGGGCGTCTGGATTCAGAAAAAGCCTTGCAAGAACGAATGCGGCAAGAAGCCCGCCAGCGCCCGATTCCTGAACGGATCACCTTTCCCAGGGAAACGGTTGTCACCACCGAAGTGTATCAGGGGCGGCACTTTCCCCCCATGTACGAAATCCTCGAACCGGCTTACGTCTGCTATGGCCGATTGCTGTTCGAGCAGAAAAACTTGGAACGCTACGGCTGGGATTTAGGCCCCGTGCAGCCACTGCTGTCGGGACTGCTGTTCTTCGCCGATGTCGCGTGTCTCCCTTACAACTTGGGCAAACGTCCCTGCCAACGCTATGAAACCAACGCCGGTTATTGCTTGCCGGGCGATCCCGTTCCACTCTACCTTTACCCACCGGAGATCAGCGTTCCTGGCACCCTGACCGAAGCGAGCATCCTGCTCTTGCTGTTCGTGGCGTTTCCGTAAGCGTTAGCCCCTGGAACGGGCATCGGCATCTCCATTGCTTTTCAGCGAGCGGCGGGGTTCATCCCCGCCGTGCGTCCTTTCAGCGAGCGGCGGGGTTCATCCCCGCCGTGCGTCCTTTCAGCGAGCGGCGGGGTTCATCCCCGCCGTGCGCACCTTTTTTCTCTTGGAAATATAGTCAAACAGACTCTAAAGGCCTGGGCTATCCCAAAAACCAACCAACCGTCACGCACTCTCAATCTGATGGCAGTGATCGACTTGCTTGTCGAGGTAATTCGTTCATCCTGTCAGAAAGTTCGCACTCTCCTGTCCACTTCTCCAGTGCCGTGTAATTTACGGCATAATCACTACAGTCTTTATTTTTATTGCGGCCCGTAGAACCGTTTCGCCGATCATATTCCTAACCATGATCAAGATCGTTTGCCTTGCCTAAAAGAGCATTCCTGACCCAGTTAGTATCCGACCCATAGCGCTTCGCGGAAGCGCCGTCCCGAAGCCAGGAGGAAAAACTATGTCGTCCCGATTCACACTGCGCAAGTGCTTGACTCACGTGTTGGCCGGTGTGGGGATTTTCACGGCCGGTCTACCCGTCGCGCATGGGCAATTCTACCCTCCGGGCCAACTGGCGCCGCCCGCAGCGAGCGGAATGTATCCCCAGTATCCCGGCGGCCTCTATCCGCCAGCCACCTATGGCGCGGGGCTGACACCAGGCCAGCCGATGGTCCCCCCCTTCGCCCCCGGCAGCGCCTTCCCCACCAGCTGCCCGACTTGCCCTTCCCCCCATTCGCCGTTTATTACTCCCACGCCCCCCAAGGAAAAAGAACCATCTAAAGATCGGGAGCCGCGTCCTCCCGAAGATCGGGACCGGGACCGGGACCGCGACCGCGAACAACCGCAACAACCCGAACAACCCCAACAGCCCCAGGACCAAGCCCAGCAGCCGCCGACCACCGGCTTCCCCACCGGCCCCACCGCCGCCGGCGCCGCCCTAGCTGGGGCAGGGATCGCCGTGGCGCCGAATATGTTTGGAAATTTGTTGGGAGGGTATCGGTCAGTGACGTTCCCGGTGAATCGGGCGAGTGGAAGTGAATTTATTGAAGGGCAGGGTACTACTTTTGTAACTAATGTCAAAGTTTCAGAAAACAACAGTCCAGTACCCCAAGATCGCATTTATGCACGATATAACTATTTCAAAAACGCATTGCGAGTGACAGGCATCGGGCCAAATGGGACGCCCGATCCGTTTATTGCTGGACGTGTGAACTTACCCCCAGAGACCAGACTTTATGATGTGAACATGTATACATTTGGTGGAGAGAAGACGTTTTACGATGGATTAATGTCTTTGGAAGTGCGTGTCCCATTTCGAACTACCCTCGCATCAAACTTAAATCTGAATTATGGAAACGTGATGGGTATTACACCTGCAAGATTTAATAATGGTACAATTGTCGGACAGGATCGAGCGCAATATGTTTTTGGAGGAGCCACACAAATAGTTGAGGGTAATTTGATTGGTCCTGTCTCTAGAGTCGGTGCAACTTTTGATGGTGCGCTGGGGATTGCCACAGCTCAAACATTTCTCTTAGTAAGTGAAGGTGACACATTCGATGTTCAAGCAACTCCAGATCAGACATTAGGACAAGAAGACACGGAATTCGGTAATATGTCGATTATCTGGAAAGCAACTGTCTATCGATCAGAATCCATTTGGAATTCTGTCGGTCTGGGGATCGGCATTCCAACAGGAAGAAACACACGAATCTCAGTGACTGATTTCGTGGGTGATCCAAGATTATTTAACGCCGAATATCGACGCCGTCGTGATTTTAATATAAAAAATGAGATTTGGAGTTTATCTCCATATTTCGCCAGCTTAATTACACCAACACCGCGTTTTTTCATTCAAGGTTTTTGGCAATTTGAATTCCCTTTAAACAAAGCTACTATCACATATTCTGACATCTGGGAACAAGCTGGACGGATTGCCAATTTTGGAAATGTACTCGACCTTCCGACAGCGGTGCTGGCGTCATCTGAATTTTTGCCAGTGATTCCTCCAGGTCCGGTGGTTACATTCAATCCACCTCTCATTTTTAGTAACTCACCTGTTCTCGTTGCTCCTAGATTTGCCAATCCACCACAACTGCCAATACCAGGGGCCTTGGCACCTCCCTTCACAGTGGAACGCAAGATTCGAGAACAAACATTAATGCACTTGGATGTTGGTACTGGTTTTTGGATTGTGCAAAACCCCAATAATCGGTTTCTGACCGGGCTCGCACCCACTGTAGAACTGCATTACACCTGCACGTTGGAACATGCCCAAATTGTTGAATTGCCACGAGATCAAGTACGTGGTAATGATTCTTTATTTTTTACTCCTCAACCTGATGGTTCGTTTCAGTTTACAATCCCGTCTGCCCCCACCGTCGGTAACACGCGCAACCAGATGGACATCCTCGATCTAACTGTGGGCACAACATTCGTATTCGGTAACCGTGCCATGCTTTCGGTGGGCTGTACCTTCCCGTTACGGGGCGGGGATAATCGCACCTTCGACTTCGAAGGCCAAGCCATGTTCAACTACTACTTCGGGCCGCGTGGTTTCTCAGCGCCGGCGCCGCCGATGTTCTAATCTGAATGGGTTCCCCACGGAGAGCCGCGTCGCATGACTCGGCTCTTCGTCTCTTTTTGGATTCATCGGTTCGCGGGGAAACGACGGCCCACGTGAACCGGCCCGCCGCGCAACTGCTCATCGCATCTCCCATTTCGTTCTTCTTCAAACACCTGGCCCCACGGCAGGTGCCAGGCGCGCCACGCTCGCATCCATCTTGAAAAATTTTCCATTTTTTACTGGCATTTCATCTGGGTTTGGTTATACTAGGGGAAATTAGGAAATTTCGTTCCCATCCTTCTCGTTCTCTCCACTAGAGGAAAGGAGTCCTCGATGGCTAAGAACACACCCCCTCCCATTCGCATTGGCATTTACGGTTCCGAGGAGACGTTTGTTTCCCACCAACGGCGCGGCTGTGCGTTGTGGGCGCCGGGTTATGCCAACGTGGTCGCGGCAGCGGGCGCTGCTCCGCGGCCGTTGCAATTGCTACCAGGTTGTTCCTGGGATGAAGTTCTGAACGACGTGGAAGGCGTGGTCTTCACCAGCCAACGCGGCGGCAACGGCCGACACCAGGCGGAAGAAGAACGCCTGTGCCACTGGTGTCGAGAGCTGCGCATTCCCATTTTGGCGGTCGATCACGGGTTGCACGTGCTCAACACCACGTTCGGCGGCACGTTGTATCTCGATTTACCCAGCGAGGTGCCCGACGCCTTGCAACACCAGCATCCCGACGAAGACGGCATCCGCCATGCCATCGCCGTCACCCCCGATACGCGCATCGCCCACATCTATGGGGATGGGGAGATCATCGTCAACAGCAAGCACCGTCAAGGCATCTGCCGAGTAGCCCCCGGCTTCATCGTCGGCGCCCGGGCGCTGGATGGCGTGATCGAATCGATCGAGCCGGAAAGCGACGACTGGTTCGCCTTGGGCGTGCAATGGCGCCCCGCCGCCGCCAGCGCTTCGGGCTTGGATATTCAATTGTTCCGCGCTCTGATCGAAGCCTGCGAGCAGCGCCGCAAGGAGCGGGTCCTGGACGATCAATTTGCGGCGGCTTGATCCACGCATCCGCCACGTTCTGGCGCTTTCATCCAGGAGGGCAATCGCGATGACGACCTCGATACCGGAATCGTTTGCTTTCGATCCAGCGCGTCATACTTTGGTCCCCAACGAAACCTTGCGGATGTTGGGGGCCCTCTTACACACCGCGTTTCGCCTGCATTGCACCGGGGAAACTCTGGGGGACCGCAACGCTTGGGAGCTGGTGCGGGAAGCGCGGCAAAAGCTGCACGAATTGGCCCCCCCTGTGCCCACGGCCATCTCGGAAGAACAGCTGACGCGGTTTTTGGCCTCCCCGCCCATGACCCCGACTACGACCGGAACAACGAGCCGACAAGCCGCTTGAAGGCGACCCGTGTTTCTTTACCCGACCCTTTTTCGACCAAGGATGGACGAATGATGATGAAGTATCAAACCGAAGCCAAGTTTCAGGGCTGGCGCGCGCTGGCCATCTTCACCGACAACCGCGAACGCTTGGTGTATCTCGGCCGCTCCTCCAGCCAGGTGCGGGCCGGCTATCTGAGCGCGTTCCTGGAATGTTTCGATGAGGCGGAACAAGCAGAAGTACGGGCCATTTCCTTGCAGCGCTGGGAAGGGGCCGCCGACATTGGCCGCTGGGTGCAGCAAACCACCCTGGCCCTGCCCGCCCCATCCGCCGCGCGTGCCAAGAACGCCAGGGATACCGATAATGAGTACCTAGCGGCTTCTGCGTGAACGCCGTGGCCGAAAACCTTCCGCACCGGTCGTTCCTCGATAGCGAGGAACGGCCGGGCTTTTTTCTGGAGGGTGTCGTCATGATCAACAGCCGCATTTTTTTCCTTGTCACCCATTCCTTCCCTGAATAATTTGTCCCTGCATTCCTTTTTTTCTCAATTTCGCGCCAATGAACGGACGCGCCGCGTGTTATTATCTCGGCACCACCAAGAACGCCGACAGATAATGTACGGGAGAAAAATGAAGAAAAATGAAAAAGTTGTACCCGTTGTCAGCGTCTGCGGCACTATGATACGAACATCATTTTCAGGATGGACTGACCCGCGCGTGGTAGCAAATGCGCGTGGAACGAGCAATCTTCGGGTTCCACGAACGTGAAATGGAAGAATTTAGAAAAAGTTGGCAGATTTTAATGGTCAAGGAAACACGATTCGTTTTATAATCTGCTACTTGCACTTTCCACGGGGAGGCTGCGAGGCAAGGCCTGTCGGAATCTCATCTTCTAAACGGGGAGTTATTGCAATGTCAACGGTCAGTCGGTTGAGGGTTGTCGGTGTGGTTCTCACACTGGCAGTCACCGGCACAGCCGCCCACTTGTGGGGGGACCCATCATCTAGCACGGGTAAGGACCGTATCTTAAACGGACACATCCAGCCCGCTGTCGCTCGCACGGAAACCAATCTAGACGAAGCCCTGGCCGCCAGCAAATTCAGTCAGCAGCCCGTGGTGACGTATCGTTCCCAGGCGGATGAGCTGTTGTTTGCCTTGCAGGTACGGCCGACGTTGGCGGAGACGGCGCGGCGGCCGCGCGATGTGCTGGTGTTGGTCGATACCTCGGCCAGCCAAGCCGGGTTGCCATTGGCGGCGGCCCGGCAGCTGTGCGCCGAGCTGACCAAGCGTTTGCCCCCCGGGGACCGCTTGGCCCTGTGGACCCTCAACATCCCCAAGGCCACCCGCGATCTCAGCGGCGGTTTCCAGGCCCCCGGCTCCCCACGCCTGACCGAAGCCCTCGCCGCCCTGGAAGCTGAGTTCCCCTCCGGCGCCACCGATTTGCACGATGGCTTGGCTCGCGCCATCGACGCCTTCAAGCAGCACCATCAACCCGGACGCCAGCATGTCATCCTGTTGCTCGGCGATGGCCGGAGCAGCTATCGGCCCCTGACCAACAAGGACCGTTT
>JBKBIP010000013.1:0-70466 GCA_046297495.1 Gemmataceae bacterium
CCAGATGAGGGGCTCAGGACGGTCCTCTCGGGCAGCCTTTAGCATGTGATCGAGAATGACCCGCAACAAGGTTCCCCTGTCCTGTTCTTCCCGTGCTTCTTGGCCCGCCATTTTCCTCGCTGTGGCTGACGACTTTTCGAGGGACTCTTGACGAGCCTTCAATTCGGCCTGGGCCTCCACTTTGATGGAGAGGTATTCCTGGGAGTTCAGCACATCGGCAGACTCGTACTCGGTCGGTTTGATCAGGAAGAGCACCAACGCTTCATGAGCCGTCTCCGCCGAATAGTTCCCGGACCGTAGCAAAAGTCCCGATGGTGACAGGAAGAGCCGCTTCCGACGGAACTTGGCGAGATGGGGCTTGATTTTCCCGTAGGCCTGCAAGAACTCTTCGTCCTGTTCCTCCAGCGGGTCTCCCCAATTGGCAGGAGTCGGGATGCGGCGGTTTTCACGGATCGCCTGTTCTGCCCTGCGGACATAATCCCAGAAACGTTCAAATGCTTGTATTTCGGTGGTTTTCATGCCGTCATTCTAGTCCCCCGATCTTTCCTGTCACTCGCCACTCCGTTCAGGTCGCTCACGGTTTCAATCTAGCCAACGGACCATCCTTGCATGCCTGATCCTTCTTGACTTGGTCGCGTGGTCCTGTCCCTCGATGAATGCTCGCCTGCCCACGTAGGACGGGTTCAGTACGATCTCGCCGGTCGAATCGAAATGAGTCATCACACGTCGTTCTTGCTCCTTCCAGTTGTTCACCCAGGCGATGGGTACCGGAGAGCCTTCAGCGTCACGGACTGCGAACTCGATTGCCCCCACCATGGCGGCATGCCCATTGGTGCCAGGCTTGAAACCGGTGACGAAGGCCTCCACTTCGATCCCCCGTTTCCTCTTGATCCAGTGACTGACACGCCGGCCTGGTTCATAGGGAGAATCAGCTTTCTTCCAGACCGTGCCCTCGCCGCCAGCGTCGATGAGGCGGCGATGGATGTCCGGCTTGTTCACCACGTAGCTTGGGACCGATTCGATGAAGTCGTTGTTGAGCTTGCGGAAGGCCGATGCCAGGATGTCCTGGCGGTCCATCAAGGGTAGCGGCGTCACATCTTGGCCGCCGGAGCGGAGAATGTCGAACACATGGAAGTGGACGTGGGCGTGTTGGCCTTCTTGGAATTGTCGGGCCTTGTTCGGAGCAGCAGCCAGCACTGCCATCGTGGCTTGAAGGGAGTTCCCGGTGATGGTGCTGCCGGTGTCGAGTGCCGATACCGGGCAGACCAACTCGCCATCGAGGATGCTGCCGTTGAGCGTGGAAATGTCTTCCGCCAAGTGCGGCAAGTTTACCTGAAGTTCGGAGAGTCGGTACGTGACCTCGGACACCGTCCGGCTGGTGATCCGGACGCGGCCGTCTTCAATATGGAGGAGAGCCCGGACCCCATCCATCTTGGGCTGCACGATCCAGGCGTGATGATCGTGCTCGATGGCTTCGGCCTGGTCGTCGTCGAGATCCTCCCATGACCCAAGCAGCATCGGCATGATCTGGGCAGGGAGCGACTCGTCGGGGTGATCCTTCCGCCAATGGAAATCGCGAAGGGCGGCGACGTACGGCTCCTTGCTCGCACGCCCCTTCGTCTCCACCTGGATTCCCAGGGCGGCACATTCAGCTTGAAGTTCAACCAGGTTCTTCACGGTCGGCATTCCTCAAGGCCATCGTTCTGGATGCGATGGTCTTGCTACCCGTCCGATGGTGGCCTCGCGGCCCTTGAAGTGATCAGCAGGTCGGCGGTTCCGACAGGCCTTCCAGAGAGGAGATGAGTTGACGTAGGGAGCCGAGGAACCGTTCACCCTCGGCCAGCATCTTCTTGGCGTTGGCGATCAGCACGATGAAATCTGGCGGGTTGTCGGAATCTGTGCCAGCGGGGGAATGGATAGCTGGAAACTTGAAACCAGGCCGAACCTTGTAGGCCTGACAGTCGTTATCGAAGAACCAGGGTACGCCAGCCATAGACAGGGCTTGAAGGTCCCGATGGACGGTGCGAGGGGAACATTCGAGTTCCCGTGCCAGGCCGTCAGCATCCCATCTGCCTGGGCCAAGGATCAGACGAAGGACCCGGAGCAAACGGCTGAGGCGTTCGCACTGTCGGGCTCGTCGTTCAGCATCTGTTCGCTTCTTGGCCATCGGCCTGCTTGATCCCAGCACCTGGATTGCAAAGGTGGAGGGACAATAGCAAATGCCGTTGTCACATGCGGGTCATTGTGTTTTTCATTGGACAAAGACAGCGATTGCTGCAATGCGACGTAAACCACGGTATACGCAAAATGACCCACTGGTGGCGTAGGCCTGGGTTAGATCCCTGAATTCCAAACCTCGGCTTGGAGTTCAGCCATGGCGTTTCAGCGGACCCTGGACCAGGAATTCATCGACGCTCTCAATCAACTTCACGATCTGCCAGCGTCGTGGTGGCGAAAGCTCGTGGACTCGACGGACGTGTTCCTTGCGATCCGGAACAACTCGATCAACGCGTATTCATATGGAATGTCGATCGGGAAGATCCGCTGGAACGGTAGCCACATTGCACTTGAGGTCCACGAGGAATACCTATCCTTGCCTAGCCGAGTTCGCTATCTGGATGTCCTCGCTTCCGGCACCTCGCAAGCACGGCCGGTTGCCCACGACGAGATTGGGTACATCAAAAACCTCGACCGCATCAAGAAACGGGCTGGTCGATTCGCTGGAGAAGAGAGGAAGGGAACGAACAAAATCGCTTGTGATGTCCTGACGGTCATCGACATGGAAGCTGCCTACGAGCCGGGAAGAGAGAACGAGCCGAATCCGGAAAGCCAACGAGAAGTGTCTGACGATCGTGGACGGTTGGACTTGGTTGTCCTTTCGGGCAACCTGAAACTGCTGGCGTTCGAGGCCAAGCTGTTTTCGAACAGCGAACTTCGGGCTAGAGGCACACCGAAAGTTTGTGACCAACTCCAGGCTTATCACGCAACAATCTCGGATCGACATGACGAACTCGTGCAGGCTTACACCCGTTTGGTCGGGACCTTCGCCAGCCTTCGAGGAAGCTTTTTCGGGAAGCGGCTTCGTCACCCCAGCTGGGCGGCGGCACTCAAAGGCCCAGCGTCACTCACGATGGACCCGATTCCACGGCTGTTGATCTTCGATTATGACGGACTCCAAGAGTCGAGCCTCAAGGCCACTGTCACTCGTATTCAACAGCACGTCAGCATCCCTGGATTCGATCTGAAGCACGTAAAGACCCTCGGCAAAGCAGCCTCGGTCAACGAGAACCATCTGGTTTAATGCGGCTCCTTTAGGCGACTTCTACGTCTGGATGGTTCGCCTTCAGATCAGCCATCGAGGCTTCATTGAAGGCGGCATACGTGCGTTCCGCGTTGGCAGTGTCGAACTCACCCGTGAAGTGAGTCTTCAGATAGCCCATCTGGTACGCGATGGTCGCGGCACTGATGGCGTTGGCCTTGCACAAGGTGAACTGTCCACGCTGGACGACGTTGTCGAAGATGTCCTCGGCGGCGACGGTTTCAATCTGGTTCTCAATGGCCCCGGCGACAAATTTGTCGCGGTACTCGTCGATCAACTTCTGACTTTTCTTGCTCATCGCCTGAATCAGCTTCATCCCATCTCGTTTGGCCAGGCCTCCGATGCGATGGACGATCTCCATGACCTGTTCGTGGTAAAGGAGAACGCCGTGCGTTTCGTCGAGGATCTCCTTCAACCTGGGATGACGGTTCGGCGATGACTCCTTCCCATTTCGCTGATCGAGGTATTCGGAGACCACGCCGTTTTCAAAGACAACTTCGTGGCTGAGTGCTGAGACGACGGCCAAGTCGTCGATGCCTGCGGGCTCCACCTTGCGAAGTAGTTCCTGGGCACGGCTCGAACAGAACTGATAAATGTCGTCCGTGTCGCCGCGTCGGAATAGACCCAGTGTCTTTTCGTCGTTGCTCGGCAATCGGCTGGGAATTACATCCGGCCCCTGGCGTTCGTGGATGATCGCAAGGGTTCTCTTCAGGACCGTCAGGCTTGGATGCACCACGATGTCGATGGTGGCTCGGTCACTCGCTCCCCCGGTTGGTGATTGCCAAGACTGGCTATAGGCTCGCCAAGGACAGGCTTCGTCCGTGCCATCCCACCCGAACTTCTTTCGAGCGTAGCGGACAACTTCCTCCTGGCCTCCTTCGCTAATGCTGAATTGACGCATGGGGGCGAAGGTCTGGTCGGGATTGAGGAACCGCTCAAAGAGCAGACCGTGATGAAGAGGATTCACCGGGTTCAGGCCGAGACGATGGACGACGAGGGAACCAGCAGCCGGTCCTTCAAGAAGAACGATGTTGCCCTGACTCGAAGCAAAACGGTGAATGTCCACGAGTGCTAGGAAGAAGTCGTCCAGGCCGAGGACGTTGAGTTCGAGGTCCAGACGCTTCTGGCCACCGGCTTCGTACTCGTGATTGCCCAAGTTGCACAGCATCCTGAGCCGATCCGGTGCTTCAAGGTCGCTGGTGTCCTGCGGTTCCTTCTCGTCGCCTTTCGCCATTCCCAGAAACGGTATGGTTCTGGAATGCTCCAGGGATGTCCGCTCAGTCGTCATGGATGATTCTCCCCTTCGTCGTCTTCAGGTCCTCATTCAAACAACATCGAACGACACCCCGTCACTCAGCATCGTCACGTTGGGGAAGTGCTCCTGATAAAGCTGTGGCTCGAAGGTGTGGATCGGAATCACCGTGCGGGCGTTGACGGAGTTGACGAAGCTGATGATGTCGGCGACGTAGGCGTGACCGCTAACGTGAGCGGGAATGAAGTCGCCATTGACGTGGGCAATCAGATTCCGAAGGTCCACCCAGTCTTGCTTTGCCAGATACCCCTTCCAGTAACCGTAAAGACATCGGCAGTGGGACGGAAGCTGCCCGTTGAAGTCGAACTCGACCATCGACGGACGGAACACCATCAGGTGCTTCGTGGGTTCAGCGAGGACTTCCGAGAGTTCAATCCGGTCCGCCTGGAACTTCTCCCGGATGTTGTCGAGGTTCCGGCGTTCAAAAAGATGGTTGAAGTAAACTCGGATGCCCATGTCTCTGCTCGGCCTGGGAACCTTGGCCTGTCTGCCGATGAGGTAAAGGACGAATGCCGTGTACGCGTCCACGACGAAGACGCGGCCCGCTTTCTGAGCGGCCTTGTAGAGCGTGACGATCCGGTCCACGTCTAGGGCCGAGAAGGTCGCCATCACCAGAGCAGGAGCGGTCTGCACCAATTCGACCACGCGGTCTTCCAACTGATACTCGGTGTGCCCTTTTTCCTTCTCACTGCCGAAGTGGGTGCCTTCGCAGATCAAGACATCCACGTTCTTCGTCTTGAGATGATCGAGCAGATCCCGGATCATGCCGGGCTTGCGGCCGTGGTTCCGGAAATCACCCGAGTAGAGGACCGTCTTGCCGTCGCCCTCGATGAGGTAAGCCACGCTCCCGTAGATCGAGTGATCGACCGCCAGCGGCGTGACACGGCAATCACCGATCTGAACCGGCTGTTGGGTGACTACCTCCCGAAACCGATTTCGATCCAGTCCCCGCTGGGCGGCGAACACGGCAGCGGCCAGCATCATTTTACTGGTGCCACTGGTGGTGAAGATCGGGACCGTGGGGCGGGAAAGATGCAGCAGGCCGGCATGGTCGAGATGGGCGTGACTGAGCAGGATACCATCGGGTGCGGGATGGTCGGCGTCGAATAAACCAGGAATTGCCGGGACCACCTTCTCGGCTTGCAACGTTGCGATCGGCTTGGCCAGGGCGGCACGAGAATCAAATGGTTCGCGGTTGGCGTCCACCAGAGGCAGACCGAGATCGAGGACCAGCCTGGTGTTTGCTGTCGTAAGTTCCACGCAGGAACCGCCGATCTCCTTCGTGCCACGATGGATGGTCAATTTCATGAGGCCTGAATGTCCTTTCGTTCTCTTTGCGTCTTGGTCATTGCTCGTTTGTCCTTGATGACTTTGTGAGCGACGTAGGCGGGACAAGAAATCGTCCCAAGCAGTCCTCCGATTCGTCCACCCCAACCCTTCATCTCCGTGACACCAACGGTTTCCAGCCATTCACCGATAGCACTTCCAGCGGCCCATCCTGCGAATCCGCCGATGGCCGCAGCCAATGGAAGAACGATCAGGATGCTTGCAACGGTTCTCGACACAGGTGGTCCTCCAAGATTGAAGCAGCCGCCATTAACCGAGGGAATTCGCTGTTTCTGCAGGACGCTTTAAGCTCTGAGCATGGCTCGCTGAGAACAGTTCAATTCAACCTCAATTCCTGGCAACGTGCATCCACGGCTCAGCCGAGAAACTTGATGATGAATCCGATGGCCAGGCAGATGAGCAGAAATGCCCCAGCAGCCAGGTAGCCGAGCCCCTCGACTTTGAGGGCGAAGCCCGGGTCGTCACGGTACATCTGCTTGGCCGCCTCATCCATCGGCCGGACATAGTCGTTCTTGTTGTCGTCACTCATGGTCTGGTTCTTCCTTTGAATCGTTCGTCGCCCTGATTACCCGAAGGAGCCGTTCCCCTCCGTTACAGGACGTATGCGGGCATTGTCGCAGAGCGGTCTGACAGAGGCGGGTCAGCGTGGCCAGGATTACGGTGAACGCCGAAAGCTGGCACTGACACAATTGAGAATTCCGCCCTCCCGTGCCAGGTTCGTACAGTCGAGTGGAATGATCGGCATGCCGGGGAAAACGGACTCCAGCTTCCTCAATGCGATGGCGTCATCGATCGTTTCGTAGACCGGAGCGATCAAGACTTTTTCCGTCATCAGGAAATTGATATAGCATCCGACGGCTGACGGGATACCGGCTCTGGTCCGCTTCTCGTGGAAGTGCGGGAGGGCTTCTATCGCAAGATGATGGTCACGAAGAACCTTGCAGAGTCGTTCTCCGAAACCCGGATCGACCTTGGAGTAGTCATTGACGAGAACGGAATGTTCGTCGATAAAACGCACCATGCCGTCGGCATGGCCGATGGGATCAAACGGCTCCTTTGGGATGACGATCAGTTGATCGACGTGCAACAGTTTCTGAAGTTTGTTCCGCAGGCGGGAGCGGATCCAGCCAGCATTTTCCCTGTAAATCTTTTCGGTCACGATGGCCTTGGATCGTGATCCGACGACGTTGCCGCCATCCAAGATAATGTCGGAGTGATTGCACCAGCCCATATCACAAAGGGAAGTCAGAACCTCATCACCGGTCCTCAGTTCTGGTTCATGCTTCAGGTAATCGGGGGCATAGCAGAACTTGACTAAAGTTCTCGGAAGAACCTGAACGGGGCAATAATCCTTGGCCCAGATGTCGCGGACGTTTTCGAGCAGGCGGACTTCGACGCCGTGGGAGGTCAGTATGGAATGGAGTTGCGTGAACAGTTCGGGGTGACGGACCTTGAGCATGGCAGCCAGAAAAACAACATTCACTTCCCAGTCGGCGATCATGCTCGGTACGCCTCAATGGACTGGTTAAGTTGAGCAAGGACCATCTCACGAAGTTCCGGCGGCTGGATCACCTTGGCACGGCTGCCCCAGCCGAGAACCCAACGAACGATCTCGTTGAGGCCGTCCACCTGAAACGTCAGCGTGACGGAGCCGTCCTTGTGCTTGTGGACTTTCTGAGTTTGGTGCCAAGTTCCTTCGGTCACGGTGCCAGCGGCTTCCTTCGTGAATTGGATTTCTACGTTGAAAGACTGGTCGCCGCGATAGACGGCCCAAGCGTTACCGAAATATCCCTTGAGGTCGAAGCTGTCAGGAATCTCGGCGTTCGTGTCCAGCATCCGCAGCGTCTTGAAACGGGCCACGCGGTAGGTTCGCGGAGCCTGTTCTCCAACGGGACACGCGATCAAATACCAGGACTGCTTCACCAGACAGAGCCGATACGGATGCAGTTGAAGTTTGACTTCATCCGTCTCGTGTGGGCTGCGGTAGGTGCCGCTCACCAGCTTGCGTTTGACCAGAGCCCACTGGATGGTTCGGATGATGTCCTTGTGACGGGAATGATCAGCCAGCTTCAAGTCCAGAACCGAGACGAGGTCTTCCGCGTCAGCGAGAATTTGAGCCATGTCCTCTTTAACGACTGCGGCCAGTTTCTGGGTGACCGGTTTGGCACCTGCGTTGATGTCCAGGTCTGGACCGGCGGTGATGGCGGCGGCGGTCCCCTGACCCAGGGCCTCGTCTTCATTGACGTTCAGCGACGGGAAACGGAAGTCCTGCCGCACGCGATAGCAGCGATCATCTGCATCGAATTCAACAGGGATTCCAGCCAGTTCCAAAACTTGCATGTCTCGGTAGACGGTCCGCTCTGAACACTCCTGCTCGGCGGCGATGTCCCGTGCGTTCCATCGGCCCCGGCTCAAGAGAAGCTGGAGCATCCTCATTACTCGCGACAGGCGATCTGCCTGACGGAGCCGACGGTCAGCATCCGGTCGTGCGTCTTTGACTTCGGATGGGAGCGGTTTCTTCTTGGGTGTCGTCATCGCGTCTTCACTCCGGGTTCCCGAGAAAACACCCGGACCTTGATCTTGAGAGCTTCGCGTAGAATCGTGGGCCATTGGTTGTCCATGTCGTCGATGGTCTCAGGCCAGGCTCAGCCGAGGTGGTGCAGGACTGTCTGCACGTACTTACCCTGCCAACTGGCGAAGTCCTTCTTCATCAGACGGGTGACGACACCGAACTGGTTCGCTTCCATCCAAGTCGCCATCTTCCGCACGGTCCCCATCGTCGCCTTCGTCTTGTCCCAGCCCCAGAACTTCGTGGCCCCAACCGTGATGGTCCGCAAGTGTTGGTAGTAAAGGAACCAGTGAATGTCTTGCAGCGACGGGATGTCGGCCAGGTGCGGGTTCTTGGTCGGATGGCTGTGGAAGGTGCAGGGCTTCGCCATCAACATCCCGGCACTGTGAGAATCCCCACGGAAGTAGCGGATACGAGATTTGGTCAGGTAGCCGCTGTATTCGAAGTCGGGAGCCGACGGGAGAAGGCGATAGATTGCTTCCTCGGAGAGGCCCGGCTTGATGCGGATTTCTTTCCAGTCCGGAACTTCGGGCAATTGATCGTCGAGGTTCTGGTTGAATGCGTAGAGCCGCTCGTACCGTTTTGGATCGATCGGGCATTTCGGCAGATGACCACGCTCATCGGAAACCACGATGTCAACCTCCCACCCTGGCATCATCACCAGGGGACAGGGAGATTGTACTTTTCGGCTCGGCAGCAGTGGGTCAGTGTTCAGGACGACGAATCGGTGTGGGATGTTGGCCCGACCAGATCAATGCAAGAGATGTCGGCGTCCTTTCGCTCCAGCCACCGATGGGTGCGAAGTCCGCACCGGTGGGCGAAGCTGCTCACGGAATCCGCCGACCGGCCCATCTCCTCGGCGAGGTCATTGGGGCCTTCGTCAAGATAGCGTTCCCTCAGCATCTGAATCTCTGGCCCGGTCCAGCGTCGTCGTTTGCGGCGACTCGACGGGATAGAAAGCCTGGGTCTGGATGGCACGTTCGATGTTCTCCACGATGTCGCCGAGCCGACCGAGGTCGGCCTCATTGCGAACCGTGGTTAGCCGCTGCACCTTGGGGGTTTTCGTTTTCACCAACACCGTGTACACCACGGTTGCGTGAACCCCGGTGGTTTCCAAGACGGCGTTCACGTAGCACGTCGGCTGCAACGAAGTCTCGATCTCGGATTCCGAGTAGGCCCGACCGCTGGTCTTGTACTCGCCGATGGTCAATGTCTCGGCATCCTCCGTGATCAGATCGGCCACCGCCAGGAGCGGCGTTTCCAAATACTCGCCACGGCTATTGTGAATCGGAGCAAGAATGGTTTCTTCGATGGCTACAATGTTCGCGGGCAGCGGCTCCTGGAAGTACAACTCGACCAGCGAGATTCCCTGGGCCATTAGGTCTGGCCTGTTCTCACTGTGCTTGTAAGTGACTTGGGTTTCGTTTTCTCGTTTGACCCAGGAGTCCAAGAAAACCTGATGTAACCTGGCGATGTCGGTAGGATCATCTTGCTGCACGGATCGATGGTACTCGGCAAGCACGGCATGAACCGAGATTCCCAACACGAGACTGCTGCCGACGGTTGGCTGGGGCAGGCGAAGAACCCGCTGGAAATAGTAGCGAAGGGGGCAGGAAAGATACTGGCTGATTGCCGAGTAGCTCCAGTGGGGTCGATGGTGCATGGTCTTCTCCCCTGTCGGCCATGACCACCTTACCCCCGGAGCCGTCGGCGAGCGATGAGCCGGGCCAGCTTACAGGCGTAGACAGCGATTTGCCGGTTCCAGTAACGATCGGTGACTTTTACCTGGCTGATGTCGGGTGGGAATCCACCCATCTCCATCCATTCGAGCAAGTCTTGAGCCTGCTCCCGGACGACACGCCAGTGGCCGGATTCCAGGGCATCAACCAACAACAACCAGGCGGCTTGTGGGTCCATGGTGAATCCTCCGCAAGGGTCAGCGTGCTTGCCGACCGTTGCCGTTGCCGTTGCTGGTGCCATTGGTGTCCTTGGTGAAATGATCCAGGACGAGCCCCGCCTCCTTCTTGGTCAAGTCGTAAACGCCACAGCGGCGGCCGATGATCTCGGCGACTCGATTTTCGAGTTGGGGCGTGGAGAGCTTGAACCGTTTGCCCATCGTCAGCAGGAACTGTACCTGCTTGTTGGTCGCGGCATCGCCGTTGCCGTTCTGTCCGCCATTGGTTCTGTTGCCGTTGTTGGTGGGCGTGGATCGAGGAGCCGAACCATTGCTCGGCCTGTCGGCATGACCGTTGCCATTGCCATTCGGTTGGGCCTTGGGAGCCGAAGCCGGACGTTCTTCGTCCCGACGGCCGATGGCATCTTCCCCCTGATCGCGGTCGATCTCTTGAGTCAGGGCTTCCTGGGCTAGGCTGAACAGTTCCTTGATCTTCTCGGTGATGGCTTCCGGTTCATCGATGGAGACTGGGATTTCTCCATCCAGATTCACGGAGTAGCCGGTGGAGTTATAATCCCGAGAGATCTTCCGGCTCAGACCGACATTGGCTCGAAGCATCATCCACCTCATGCAAAAAAAGAGGGTAACCATCAACCTGAGGTGGTTACCCGCATGAAGGGATGCCGACGGTATCGATTGGGATCGGGGTAGCGGTAGTGGGCGTAGGAGGAACAAGACTCAAGACTGATTCGGCAACCTGCCCGGACGTGTGAGCCTTTGAACGTTTCCCTCCACGGTCATTTTTTGCTCGGCTGTTAAGAGGGCATCTGCTTCCAAATTCGGTGTGGGAACTTCTGGATGCAATTTGGCGTAACCCAGGTTTACGGCGTAGGCTGCTTCTTCGGACGTGGCGTACCGGCCAAGGTAATTTTGCTTATTATCCCTCCCCACTATCGCACAAAATCGCCCGTCATTCTGTTGGGAGACCCCTTTGAATCCCGAGGTGTTGTCACGGTGTTTGGGGGCGTTTGCTTGCTTTACGCGATCATTGACAAAGACCAGGTTTTCGATCCGATTGTCGAGCTTATTCTGGTTTAGGTGATCCAGCTGCAATTCATCGGGCACAGAATCCGGGCTCTTAAAGTGTTCCCAAACGAAATAATGAAGCGGCTTTGTCGCTCCATTAATTGACGCGGCGGCGTATTCACCCACCATGAACCAAGAGTGCCGCTCGGCCAAGGGCAAGACGGCGTCGTCGATTTCAGAAACGGCCACGACCTTCTTGGTCTTATCCTCAGCGTAACCGTAGATCTTAAGCTGGGCCATGAAAGCACCTCGTCCGAAATTTGCCTCCGGATAAGGTATTCCATCTCGTTCACCTCTTCAAGTGCGGAGTGTAGGCACCCTCGCCCTGCTATTTGGCCCATTCAAGGTGATCGAACAGCGTTGCTTGCTTAAAGGCAATCGAAACCGTCAAAGCACGTTGATCGACGAGCCCAGCATCTGAATGAACCGGGGCAACCTCACTGCAACCCCCGGAACTGGACAACTTGTTCCAGAGCCGCCGGGCATCCCCTTCATCCAGGTGATCGACGAGGCTGCGAGCCAGGGCGATCTCGACGTTGGCATCCTCGCCGGCCATGCTGACAAGTCCCTCGCTGGAGAATTTGCCTTCCAGGGCTTGAGCGGCGGTCAGCTTCCTCCCCATCAAGGCCAGTGCCCGGTCTTGCATCGTCCCTTCGTAGTAGAAGTAGATCACGCGGCACGGCTTGTTCTGACCGATTCGCCACGATCGGCGTGACGCCTGCCGGAGTGTGAACAGGTTGTAGCCAGTTTCGTAGAAGCAAAGGGTCGGGAAGTTGTGTCTGCCGCCCTTGTCGAAGAGATCGAGACCCGTCTCCACCAGCCGTGGGTGGCTGATAACCACGTCAAGTTCCCAGGCATGCTTGGCGATCCATTCCTCGCGACGGGCCAAGGGGACGCTGGAACGCAGAACGCCCACCCTGAACTTCGCTTCTTGAAGGATTCGTTCCAGCCGTCCCTGAACGTCGTGCTTGTCGGTGTACTGGACGTAAACCCAGACCTTGCGGCCCTTGGCTTTCTCGGAACGGATCAGGTCGATCAGTTCGCGTTCCTTGGGACGAACAATGTCTTCTCCAAGGTTTGGCGGCACGGCAACCGTGACGAATTGATCGGCCTTCCAGTAGCCGATGGGCTCCCAGCCGAACGGATAGTCGGGATAAGCGAGGAGCGTCTGCAAGAACGTGCCCAGCAATCGTCGGTCCCGACGCTTCATCATCTCCTTGATGGCTTCCCGGAGTGGCTCCTCCACGTCTTGGCGGTAGATCGTTGCCAGTTCCCTGTCCATGCGGACGGGGATGCATTCCTCACTCAATGGTGGTAGATTGTGAGTGACTTCATTGAGACCCAAGAACACGGTTTTATCGATCAGGTGTTTGCCAAAGAGTGGCGGCATGATCCCGGGACGGACCGTCTTGATCGTTGCCTTGGACCCACGAGACATGCGGTTGTCGTCACTGCGGCCGCCAGATTTCTCGGTGATCCGGGTTTCAATGCGTCCGTACTTTTCGTTGAACGCCATTGCGTCGGACCAGCCCAATCCCTCCTGAACCAGCGAGCCAGGCGAGAGCCGGAACAACAAGGGACGAAGATGCTCGGCATAGCCGCCGATGAGAGTGCCCGTAAGGGCGATGACCTTTCGGCAGGAAGCCACAAGGGCTCCGGCTGCGTGGCCCTGAGCGGTATCCGCTCCCTTCTCCTCGTGGATCTCATCGAGAATGAGATACTTGAAGTAGTTCCGGAGCCGACGTTTGATAAGCAATGCGGGTTCATACCGGCGAAGCTCGTTCGTCATTTGCCAGAGCGGGTTCCCACAACCCTTGACGAGCCGATCCGCCTGTCCATCTTCGGAATCTTGGTCGGCATCATGGCCGGACAACACCCAATCGCATTTGAGACGCCTCCTCCACAGGCCGGTGCCGGACTGCCCATCCTTGCCTGGCGTACCGACAAAGAGCGGCTCCCGTTTGTCATCAACCAGGCGAAGACCGCAGTGAGGGCATCTCAGGAAACCATCGACGAGATGAGTGCGTTGTTGAAAGGACGGCTTCCATTTGGCCCCCAGCTTGGCCCGGTCACGAGCGATGATGTACCACTCGATGCCAGTGGGCTTTTTGGTCCTCTTCAGCGGCAACAGGGTCTTCCAGGATTCGATCTGAATGACCTCGGTACCAGGGATCGTCTCACGGATTTCACGTTCCCATTTGTTGACCAGTTGACCGGGACAGAACACCAAGGCTCGATAAGGCCGACCGCCGGCGTGACCGTGAATGGCGGACATGCCCATGATGGTCTTGCCCGTCCCCATCTCACCGACCAGAAGGATGCTCTTCTGCCGACGAAGGGCCTGACGAGTCGCTGCTATGACGTGTTGCTGGGCCTCGAATGGCGTCCGCATCAAATCCAGGATTGGCAACGGATGCTGACCTGGGACATGGAGCGGTTGCAACGATCGTTCGGCTTGCTGGCCAAGCAGCGGCCCATACGCCAGCAGGTATTCTTCCAGGGTTGTGATGTCCTTGGACTGGCGAGTTCGATTGCTGCCGACATTTCCTTCACCGTTACCGTTGATGACGAGATGCCCTTTGCGTGTGCCGTTGCCCACGAGATCGTCGAGGATGTCGTTGTCGGCCAGCATCAACCCAGCCTGACATCCACCTTTCGTCAGCGTGGCGATGATTCCCTTCCTGGTCATCTCCTGGCACAGCCACGGAACCCACTCGCGGATAAGCGGTGTCGTGAAACGATGGCCTTGAAGTTGTTGCCAGACGGTGTCGTCACTGACGACCGGGAGGAAGCCTTCTCGTTTGGCCAAAAGCAGCACGTGCCAGAGTTCGTAATCCAGTTTGGTCCGATAGACTCGGTACCCATCCGTGCATTTGGCCAGCAGGGTTTCATTCACGCTCCCCAGATGAACGGTGTACTCGATCCGTTTCTGGTCCTTCCCGGAAGATCGCAGGCCAGCGGTCAGAGCCTTGACGCTGGTTTCTGAGCCTGCCACGGACAGCAGCAGAATCTCTTTCTCGTGAAGAGCGATGGCGTCGCAGCGGAGCTTGAACCGAGAAGAACACGATCGGCGTCCTCGGCCAGAGTTGTAAACCTCGAAGTCGAAAGAACCAACGGCTGGCTGCGTCGATTCCGGTACTTGACTCATGGTTGACCTCGCCAGGGGAATGAAGCTCGCCAAGGGTCAGGGCAGTGTTCGCCCCACCTTGAAATGGCGGGCTTTCACTCGTCCTTGGCTTCGGTCTCGGAGAAGGTCCGGATACGTCCCTTGCCATCGACCGTCCGGATCACCAGTTCGATGCGTTCAGAGATCGTTGTCCTGGTCGTCGTGCTGCCATCCTCATTCTCCGTGTCGGTCACATCGCTTACGAACGAGTGCTTTCGCGACGTGCCCCGGACCACGTGGGGGAGCTTCCCTTGCGGATGGACAATGCCATCGAGGTGCCCACTCGCGAGAAGGAGGGCCACATGACCGATACCCAGCGGGAGCGGCGGAGACGGCACAGGAGCTACCGGGGGTGAATTCAAGTACGAACGCAGGGGTGAGCCGATCAGCATTCGCTCAAGTTCAGGCTCGGTGGGCTGGATTTTCTGAAACCAGCGGGGACCGTTGCTGGGCGGGATGTGGTAACGAAACCCTTTCGGAGCCTGCACGGAGTCCCAGGCTTTCCAGTCCTTGGTTCGATCAATCTCCGGCCTGGTACGCTTGTGTCCGAACACCAGAACTTCGTTGAAAGGCCGGTGCGGTTCTGGGAACGGCACGACCGTCACGTTTTCGTAGTACCGTCCGAAGTGCAGGCGGGCATCGGAGTATTCTTCAACGACATCCTCCGGACAGACCAGGGCCATCACGCCTCCGGGCCGAAGCCACTCTGTCGCTTTCCAAAGAAATTGCTCCTCGACGCGGCGACCACCATAGCTGTAGTCGAAGGGTGGATTCAGCCAGATGAACGAGAAGTTGCCGCAACTCACCCGGCAGCCGAAGATGTCGGCAGGGGCCAGAACATGGGCGTCGGGCAAAGCTGTGTGGACCACTTCCGCCCGGCTGTCGTCCAGTTCGATGGCATGGATCATGGATTGCGGGCAGTCGAGCATTTCGCCTAGTTGTCGAATGGCCGTTCCTTCGCCAGCACACGGATCGAGGATGGCGAACTTCTCCCCTACCGGTGCCTGCAAGAAGGAAGCAGCAAGATCCACAGCCTTCTCATGTGCCGGATAGAACCCGCCTTTGAGTTGAGCCGCCAACCTCATGATTTGCCTCAATGAACGAAACGACGGCCCCGGCAGGGTTTGCCGAGGTACCATCGCTCCGCCTGGTTCTGATTGGGGGAAGGTGAATCGGAAGGATCAGACAGCCATCGTCATGTCGTTTGCGAGGGTCCAGGCTTTTTGCTTGAGTCGGGCACCGGAGCCGAACCAGATGGAGTCCAGCCGGCGGCTGGCACGGTCCGCATCATTGGTTCCCCGACCAGGCCGAACGTGATCGACGAACTCCGTCACGGCGTTGAAGGCCACCCAGGACGAATGCTTGATGGACGGCTCGTCGTGGCCAATGCCTTCCTCGAACAGGCGATGAAGTTCCTGCCGGACGTTGACGGCACGAGTGTTGTCCTTGCCTTCTTCCGGGTCTGGATAGAGTTCCTTGAAGTAGGCCGACAACTGAGTTTGCGTTGGGTAATGGGAAGCCAAACGATTGATTCGTTCCTCGGCGTCATCGTAGAACCGCTGAGCAATCCCAAGAACCTGCTGAGCCTCCTTGATCTTGGCTTCGAGATCGCCCTTGTGAAGGATGCTGATGCCTTGCCCCTGACTCCGACTTTCAGCGAGAGACAGGGTGTTCTGACAAACGACCCGGATCGGCGTGAAGTAAACCCGAAGAGCCGCTGACCCGTCGTGGGCATTCGAGAGAAGCAGGAACCTGTCCACGATGTCGGCGGAATTCTTGACCTGAATCTGGCCTGGGAGCTTGGCGAGCATCCATAGCTTTTCGCCTTTGCCCAAGGCTCCTGCCGTGTGGTAGCGAAGTCCACCATCAGCAACGACGGCGTCCAGGAACCCGAAGGCCTGGAAGTTCTGCACAGGGACGTATCCATTCCCGACGACGCCGAGAACCTCGCTGGTGTCCGACCGGACGGTGGCTTTCCGCGTTTTGACGTCGGTGCCGTCGTTGGTCTTGAGTGGTTTGAGTTCAACCCGGTAGTCGAGCCCGGCAGCGGTGATTGCCTCACGTGCGGTGGCGGGTTGATCGAGCTTGGTGCCGAGACGATGCCAGGGAACCTCCCCGACATACATCATGGCGGTTTTGCCGTTGGTGGTTGCGAGATTGTGTGCCACTGGCCGTTCTCCTCGTGAAGGAAGGATCACCACGAAGAGTGTTACCCGCAGGAACTACGGACCAGGCTCGATTGAATTCGGGATGTGAGAAGCGGAGAATTGGCCTGAAATGAGACGTCGCCGTCCCTTCCGCAACGGAGAGGGAGTCGAACCCTACAAATCCAGTTTGGAAGACTGACACCTTTGCCGCACGGTCCGCGACACGTAGTGATGGGTCGGTCAATAGGACACGACAAACTTCCCATCAACACTAGCAAATCTGGGGCATAGGAGTGTTGTATCTCCGTAGCTTCCAGGCTGACCCATCACAGCGGAAGGAGAGGGAGTCGAACCCTCAAGTCGGTTAGGATCGCTCCGTTTCGAACGGAGAGCCATCGCCAATTGGCTTGCCCTTCCGTAACTGATTATAGTAAGGAACCGGCCACTAACACAGTTCCTCCAACTGATGATCTCCGCTAGCATGCAATTCCAGGACGTAGGAAACGCTCCACCACAGGTTGTATTTGGTGAGTGCTTCGATCACCGCAGTCACTGCTTTCGCTTTCCAGACGCCTGACCCATCATCGGGTCCAAACTTCTTCAGCGACACGACGCCGTACTCTTCAATCGGTGCTCGTTCCAAGAACGCCTTGGGTCTCCTTGTAACCAGAACTCGATGCTGGAGCAGCCCTGCAGTTTCTTCACTCGATGCTTTTGGGTCAACCTTGATCACATGGACGCCAGCTTCTACCAACGATGATTCTAGGGCGAATAAACCCTTGTCCAACACCAGCAGCCTGTCATCGTCATCCAATTCCTGAAAACACTTGACGGTGGCTCGTCTGGACTTCGTGGAAGAAGATCGTCTGGGATTTTGTTGGGTATTCATGTTGAGGTCCTCAAAACGTGTCTACCATTGCTCCGCAAGGAAAGAACGAAATCCTTCTTCTGTGCTTTGAGCTTGTAAGCACTCCACGCTTTGGAGATTAATTGAACCGTCTTGTTGACCGCAAAACTAGGATCCGGATCGATAAATTCCAACTTGTCAAGACCTATCACACCGAAGCCTGTCTTGGATGCATCTTTCTCGAAATCTTTCGGATTCGCCGTGATGAGAATCTTTCCATTGAGAACCCTTATGATCTGTTCATCGCTCAAACCAGAAGATACGGGTGTCACCCGGAAGCCAGCCTCCTGAAGGGCTGAACGTAGTTCATAGTGATTCTCATCAAGCACAACGGCACCACGGGCCATGGCTCGTCTTGCCACAATCTGACGAGCTATTCGCTGCCGACGTTCTTCGTTCATGTCCACAAGAAACTCCAATTCTGTTCCTTCAAGTGCGGCCACAGGGACTCGAACCCTGACCGATCACGTTAAGAGCGTGACATGCTGCCGCTAACACCTTAGCCCCAAGTCACGATACCTGTCCGCCGCGTCCTTCCAGCGACTTCTCTACAGTCGAGGAAGTGTCCGGCGGGTAGATCTCGTCTACCTTTGCCTGGACCTTTTTCCAAAAACCTTCCTCGCTGCCTACCGGGAGAGGTGTTAGTTTCGAGACACTATAGTCCTGCTTGACCGTGGCTTCCGCTGACCGCAAATAGGCGGGTAACTCGGCTCTCATCTGTGTCATCTTCGTCTGGAAGGCAACCCGACGATCGATGGCCTGCTTCGTCGTATGACGCAAGTCCGCTTCAAAAAGCCTAAGGTGCTTCGCCTCATGGTTTTGCCAATCCAGGACTGCCTGACCTCCTAACCCGTTAAGGTTGGCCAACTCGATACGGAGATAATGATCCAGGGCCGGATTCAAATGAGTTTCGAGCTTATTGATGTAGATGTCCCGGCCCCGGGCCATGGCGTAACGCTTCATCTGGACACGAACTTCCTTCTGGATCATTCGTGCCAGCCGTTGTCTACGTTCGCTTTCCATATATGTTCTCCTCGAACGGCCTTTCGTCGTTGATCCAGTGCCAAACTGCTGGTTCCCGTCGCCAATCGGTGTGCCCTTCCGTAGCTTAACCCTCCCACAGGACGGTCGATAACCGAACATCCTGCCTTTGATCCTCAGGCTTCCTTGGCCAGATTTGAAGGGACGCTCTTTCTGGCGACAACCTCACATCTGCATCCGTAAGCTTCAAGATCTCCTCTTCCGTCAGATGCTGCGTCAGGTCAACATTCCGTGTAAAGCTGTTCGGCGTGCTTGGATACGCTACAAGTGTGACTTGTGGAGCCGCCAAATGAGCCTGGAGCCAGCCCTGACGGATCATGAAACTTATCCATCGATCTTCAATCGTCTGCCGGTTAGAAGTGATAGAAGCTTTGAGTGCCTTGAACACCTTGCTCGGAATTGTTGTCGCAGGCTCGATAGTACGATGTCCCCTCGTCTCCAGCCACACCTTGTACGCATTGCGATGCTGCTCGTCAACGGTTTGGAGGTGCATCCGAGGGTCTTCACGCGAATACCATCCCCAATCAAATCCTGGTGGGACATCCGGCAATAAGACTGGCATCGCCGTGACCTTCTTTGCTAGCCGGGCTTTTCGTTCAGTCGTCATCTTTGAGTCCTCGGTCGTTGATCCAATGCCAGACTGCTGGTGCCGACACTCCGAATTTATCGGCGATGGCCTGGTAGCTTTGGCCAGCTTCCCGAAGGCGACGGGCCGCAGGTATGTCCATTATACCCCGCTGACAGGGTTCGCACCATCCCTCCTCGTTCACCTGTCGTCTTTTGCTGCCGCACTCCTTGCAGATAGGGGCCGGGGTTGCCGAGGGAGGCTTCCCACCGAAAGGCTTCCCTCCCTAGAGTTCCGTCCTTTTCGCCTCCGCCCTTTTGTGACAGGAGCGACACCGGCATTTCAGGTTCTCCAGGGCGTGAGATTGACTCAGCCGATAAGGGGTTTCGTGGTCCACGTGAGGCTTATAGCCCAACTCCTCACGCGTCTTCCCACAGTCCTGGCAGGTATACTTGTCCCGCTCCCAGGCAAGCAACCGTTGAGTCTTCCAAGAGAGCCCCTCCTTGTCCCTGCCAAGCTTGCCTTCCTGCCAGTATTTGTGACCACCACGCCACTGGTTGTTTCGCTCTCCTGTTTGAACACAACCACGACAAAAGTCGGTCGAGTTTGTGCTGCTCTTGTAGTGAAACTTCTTGCATCCAGGGCACTGCACCCGGACATGCTTTTTACAGTAATGGCTGCAATACTTCGCTTGTCTACCCTGCAAGGGTGCAGAACATCTTTCGCACTTCTTATCTGACATAGCCTGTGAACCTCCGGTACTTTCATCCAGTCGTACCGGTTGGCTCTCGCCAAGTAAAAAGTGAGTTTCTTTTCCCCTAAAACGACGCTAGCCTCGGGGTCCCTTCCGGGACACCGAGGCTAATCGGATGTCTGCTGTGGAAGGAGTGATTATGTCTGAGGATCGAGCTTCAGCGAGCTTGGCAATTGTTCGGATCTTGAGCCTTGATTACCAAAAGACGCGACGGCCCGCGGCGTATGCCCGCAATACTGCGGACGACGCTCAGGTCGTTTGGTCTCGGTAATGGCACAGAACGAGAACATGTTGGATCCTTAGAAACCACTCCAGAGAGCCTTACAACTCTCATCTTTCAACTCTAACTTGGGCATTCCATCATGGTGCGGGGCTGGAGGAGTCTGGAGTCACAATCGGCTCGCATGCTCCCAGCAACCGGATCACGTACTCTTTGAAGCTGAGCCCACTTCGTGTGGCATTGCAACGGGCACGGCACCAGATGGCTTGTGGGATGGCCTTGACGTGCAGATCACGGGTCCCGTTCCGGGTTCCGGTTGTTGGCGTCATGGCCTCCGTGTCGGTATCGGCGTTCATTCGGCTTGCCTCCGTCGCGGACGTGGTGATGACTCGGTCTTGGCGTGAAACGCAGGTGACCATGTCATTACCATGTCCGATTGAGTTCCGTTGGTGCGGTGGGGGTTGGGACAAGGAAAGGTCTGAAAGACCAATCCCTGTCCATGCCCATGCCCATGTCAGTCATTTCCCACTTACCACTTGTGATAGTTCTCGTACTCGTTGTCTCATTTCTCGTTCAGGTCGTGCTTCTGCTTTTTCTTCTACTGCTGCTACTATTTCTGCTGCTGCATCATTGTGGTGGTCGGTCGTCACGCCGATCACTCGCCGCTTGAAGAGCGGCAATACGCCTTCTTGAATTCCGCCGGCGAATCGCGGGGTACGGACATGGCTCCCATCAGGAGCCTTGGCTCCCGGAGTGTTTCCGTCTCCGGTCCAATCTTGGCTTGGATTGTCTATCGGGCCATCGGTCAGGGAAGACATGGCGATTGTCGATGAAGAGCACGCCATGATACTCTAGTTGTCGGATGAGCGGATCAACGGTCTTCATTTTCCGACGGACCCGCTCGGGCGATGACAGGATATCGTTGAGTTGGCGATACCACTCCCCTTGAATTTGCCTTGCCAGTCTGAAAAAGCGGGGGTCTGCCTTCGGCGATCGAACCACCCCGCGAGGGTTGGCGTACACGGTGCCGGGGCGAACAACGCGACCCATGAAAGAGCGGAAATAAATGGCGATGACCTCGTCTTCACCGGGATTGTCCAACGGGAGCCCCTCAATTAGCAGCGTAAGGGTCTGCCAGCCCGGGTGATCTATGTCCGGGAGGTATCGCTCAACGGTGATCGTCTCCACTTTTATCCCTGACGTCGGAAACAGCCGATGTTCAATCATGGAAGTAGCCCTCAAGAATTCAGATACCTCTGAATCTCACTACTCCCCTGAATCGAGTTGGTCTCGAACGTTCACGTATTTTTGAATGGATTCGAGGTGCCGACAAAAGTGGCTTTCGGTGGTCGCCGTGGAAGTGAAAATGAAGGAAGCCCGTCCATCAAAGACAGGCTTCCTCTGGCTTTAGCGACCGGGACATTCGGTTCAATCAGCGGCCTGGAAATCAAAGCCATCGACAAGTTCAAGGGTGAGCCGTCGCCCTCGTGATGCCGCCACGGCAAGAACCAGGATCACCATCCCCACGCGATGGCGGCTTCGCTTTGCGAGCAAGGGGAGCGTCTGCTGCTCTTTCTCGATGGTGATTTCCCAGGTCTTGCACCGTTCCTTGATCCACGCCGTCAATTCTGGTTCAAGGGGAAGAGCCGTTCCCTCCTTGACGGCAAAACGGTTCAGCATGGGATCTGAAAGTCCGGGGATTCTTTTCGTTCTGCCCTTGATGTCCTTCTTCATCACGGCAATCGCAGAAGCGATCCAAATGGCCGGAGTTTCATCGATGGCCTTGAGCATCGTGGTATCGAGACCACGGCGGCCAAGGGCGGCGACTTCATCGAGGTAGACGAGGGTGGTCGCTGATTCCATGCTGACGTCACGCGTCAACTGCTTCAGTTCCTCCATGGTCACGGTCTCACAGTCAACCGCGAAGTAGCTGCACCTCGATCCCGCCATGATGCCGAAGAGCCCGTTCATGGTTTCCCTGGCATTCATCAACTGCTGGCACGTGGAACAGACGCCGCAGGGGTCCATCTTGGCGGATCGGTGAGGACACATGGCTGCCATGATGCCCAGGGCAATCGTCCTCGTCTTCCCGGTCCGGCTGGGACCGGTGAAGAGCATGTTCGTTCCACCGTGGCGGAGGAAGTCATGCCATGCCTGGACCAGGCGGCTGTTTCCGACAATCTCGCTCCATCGTTCGGGATACCAGCGTTGGATCTGCCTCGGAATAGGTTGTCGCTTCATGCCGCACCTCCTTCAACCGCCACCTGGTTGTCAAGGGTTGGCGACACCTCGGTTTTCGATTGCTCGGTATCGGCGACCGGATCGGCGGCCTGGGTTTTTGCAGGAGCTACGTCAAACCGCTCAGTACCGTCAGTGCCGTCAGCCGGCTTGAAGTCATTGCCTTTCTTGGGATTTGCGACTGACGGGTTGGCTGACGACTGACGGGTCAACGCGTCAGTCTCCTTGACGAAGTTCGGCAGACGCTTCAGCGTGCAATGGCTGCCATCTTCCTCGTGCCAGATGGACACCTCGATCCCGAGCCCACGGAGGACCGGCGTCAGGCGATTCAGGCGGCGGCTGAAGATGTTGGTCAGGATGGGGAAGTCCTCGATCCCGCGAACCTTTCGCATGATGTCGGGTTCGTTCAGCTTGCTGAGCAGCGTGGCCGTCATTCCGTCAAAGGACTCGACGTTGTTGACGAAGTAAAGCAGAGCCTGGATGATCGGCTCCTTCTCCGCTTCGGGGCTTTCGAGTTCGGTGAAGCGACGGCCACCCTTGTAGCAAGCGTCCTTGAGCAGGGCAACCACCGCTGCTTGCTCAGCCGACTTGAGGTAACCGCCGTGGCTCAGGTCGTGGTAGATCGCAGCCAGGTAGGATTCCACCCGGTCGTGACCCGCTGGCCAGTACTGCTGGAACGGGGTATCCGGAAGGAAGACAACGGGTTCGTTCTTCGTGTTGACGAGGAAATGCACGCCGACCCGAACGACTTCGGCGATCACCTCCTGCAAGGGGACCGTTTTCGGCTGCGGCTTCTGTTTGCCAGAGGCTTCGCCGTTGACGAGGGTGAGTTGTTGCAGATCGTTCATGACACATTCTCCAGAAGGGCTTCTTTCTGCCAGCGATCGGTCCAACAAGGATCGACGTCATTCGCGGCAGATGCCCTTCCCAGAGAACAGCAAGGAAATAGAAAGGAATAACGGTGACGTGAACGCAACTATCTTGCGGATCAAGAGCCTACGAGCAGGCAGGAAAATCTGACGATATTCGGAAGGCGGCATTTAGCGTGAATATTCAAACGGATCAACTAGAAACCTGACCGATGTGCGGAGATGGGTGTCACGTAAACTGTCACGTTCTTGGTTGCCGACTTGGTTTTGAGCAGGCGAACCACCCACACGAAACACTGGAAAAACCGTGATTTGAAGGGTATCCGTAATCTATCCGCAGCCCATAGGGGGATTGCAAATCCGCCATCCCCGGTTCGAATCCGGGAGGGGCCTCTTGCATCTTCCACGGATATTTTCAGACAAATCCCAACAGCCTCAGGACTTGGGGCAACTTTCCTCTCCGGGGTCGCCTCAGTCTCAGTTTGTCTCCCCAAATCGTTGTGACAATCTCCAAACAAGGCAAGCCGTGGGCTAGAGTGCTTATTGATTGCCAATTTAAGGGTTGTCGTATGTCAACTCCTTAGCTTGTCCAGGACCGTTTGCTGTTTCAACATGGGTAAGGTGATTCGACATAAGTTCAAGAACGACGTAGGACTCACTTTACTCACCTTGAAATAGCAAACGGCCCTGCTGCCACGGATTCCCTAAAATGTCTCTTGACCAATCGGCGAGGCTGCAATAGCGTATGATTTTCCGAGCTTTGCCACGCAGCTGAGGAATTGGCCCGATGGTGGTTCCTCGATGACGTTTAGAGAGTGAGAACTGTCCATGCCGACGATCAATCAGCTGGTTCGTAAACCACGGCGCCAGCAATATCGCAGACCCAAGCATCCGGCGTTGCAAGGCAATCCGCAGAAGCGCGGCGTGTGCTTGCAAGTCAAGACCATGACGCCCAAGAAACCGAACTCCGCATTGCGGAAGGTGGCCCGCGTGCGGCTATCCAATGGCATTGAAGTGACCGCCTATATTCCTGGCGAGGGGCACAACCTCCAGGAACACTCGATTGTTCTGGTGCGCGGCGGCCGGGTCCGCGATCTGCCCGGCGTGCGCTACCACATCATCCGTGGCGTCCTCGACACGCAAGGGGTGGGGGACCGCAAGCAAGCCCGCTCGAAGTATGGCGCGAAGCGCGGAGGGAAGAAGTAATCACCTCTTTCGCCTTCGTGGCCCGTGTCGCCGGCAGCGTGGCTGCCATCCGCGGCGCGGCGATGATCTGGCCCGTACTGGTGTTCTTACCCCCAACCCAGTGAAGGACGGCCGGCTCCCGCACGCTGGGAAGCCCGTGTCGTTGTTCTGTCAGAAGGCTGCCGCACGATGATGGAAGTAAATGTCACCCTGGAGTTCACCTGCTGCCATTGCCATCATTCCATCAGCGTGACGCTGCGTTGCGCGGGGCAAGGGCTGAACGCCTCCCGCCCCCCGGTGGCGGTGGTGAATATTCCTTGTCCTAATTGCGGCAGCGTCAATAAGCTGAGTTTTGAGCCGACCGGCTTGATTCATGACGTGGAGCCGGTGCTGAACAGTTGTTTTGATTTCGCCCCTTCGATAAATTAATGGTAATGGATCGCTTCCCGCAGGGGGGATCGATAGCCCGCGTGAAACCAGCCAGCCTGCGAAGTACGCGAGAAGTATTCCTCTGGCAAGGAAGAATCTCCGAGTACCGCTCCCTGACGGTCGCGGCTCCGACAATCTGGTTTGCTGGAGTAATAGAGGACCATCTTTCTTCTTGTCCGTGAGTGAGTCAATCATGGGTAAACGCACCGCCAGCGCGACGACCTTGAAACCGGACCCGCGCTTCAACAACATCCTGGCCAGTAAGTTCATCAATTGTCTGATGTGGGACGGCAAGAAATCGGTCGCCGTCCGCATCTTTTACGATGCCCTGGATCAGATCAAGAGACGCTTGCCGGACCAGGAGCCGATCGACGTGTTCATCCACGCCGTCGATAACGTCAAGCCGACCGTCGAGGTGCGTTCCAAGCGCGTCGGCGGGGCCACGTATCAGGTGCCGATGCAAGTGAATCGCAGCCGGCAACAAAGTCTGGCCATTCGCTGGATTATCGACGCCGCCCGCAAGAAGAAGGGTCGGCCCATGCACTTGCGCTTGGCCGATGAGCTGTTGGCCGCCTACCGGCGTGAAGGGGAAGCCATGACCAAACGCGAAAACACCATCAAGATGGCCGAGTCGAACAAGGCGTTCGCCCATTTCGCGTGGTAAGGCGGCCGCCCATCATCGGGGTCAGGGACCTGGGAAGAACCATCACTTCCCGGGTCTCTGGCCCTTTTTTGCTTCCCGCGCGCCGCTGACTCGCACGCTAGACAGGTTTCTCACTCCTGGAATAGTGTCATGGCGAAAACCGACAAAGTGGACCTAAGTAAGATTCGCAATATCGGCGTCATCGCCCACATTGACGCCGGCAAGACCACGACCACCGAACACATTCTGTACTATGCCGGCGCCACGCACCGTCTCGGCGAGGTGGACGCCGGCACCACGGAAGCGGACTACGACCCGGAAGAAAAGGAACGGGGCATCACCATCTACAGCGCGTGCGTCCCCTTCCAATGGCAAGGCCATACGATCAACTTGATCGACACGCCGGGACACGTCGATTTCACCGCCGAGGTCGAGCGTTCGCTGCGCGTGCTCGATGGCTGCGTCGTGGTGTTCGACGCCCAAAAAGGGGTCGAGGCGCAATCGGAAACGGTGTGGCGGCAGGCGGACAAGTACGGCGTTCCCCGCCTGGTGTTCATCAACAAGATGGACATCGTCGGCGCTAATTTCGAGAATGCGCTGGCGGACATCCGCGAGCGCCTGCAAGGACGCCCCGTGGCCATCACCATTCCCATCGGCAGCGGCTCCATCAAGGACAGCCCGCGCCCCTTCGAGGGAGTCATCGACCTGATCGCCATGCAAGCCCTATACTTTCGGCCTAGTTCCGCTGACCGGCCCGATGGCAAGACGGTCGAATTCCAGCCGATTCCCGACGATTTGCTGGCCGAGGCCCAAAGCTGGCGCGAGAAATTATTCGACGTGCTCACGGAAGTGGACGAAGAGGACCGCATCACCAGCGCCTACCTTGAAGGACAACCAATTGAGGTCACGGTGATCCGCGAGCTGCTGCGGCAGCGCACATTGCGCAACGAGATTCAACCGGTGTTGTGCGGCTCCGGACGCGAGCACATCGGCGTGCAGCCGTTGATGGATGCCGTGTGTTGGTATCTGCCCTGCCCGCTGGATCGCCCGCCCGTGACGGGCGTGAATCCCAAGAAGCCGGACAAGCAAGAGAAACGCAAGCCGGACCCCAACGAACCGTTCTGTGGCTTGGTCTTCAAGGTGGTGGCCGACAAGCATGGCGACGTGTTCTTCGTGCGCGTCTATTCCGGGACACTAAAAGGACAAAGCCGCGTCTATAATCCCGGCAAGGAGGCCAAGGAGCTAATTAGCAAACTGTATCACATCCACGCCGACCCCAAGCGCGGCCGGGAGGAAGTCCCCACTGCTCCCGCTGGCGACATCGTGGCCTTGGTCGGCTTGCGTGATTCCATCACCGGCGATACCTTGTGCGATCCGCAGCATCCCATCTTGCTGGAAGCGATTAAGTTCGCCGAGGCGGTCGTGAGTCAATCGGTGGAGCCGTATTCGTCCGCCGACCGGGACAAGCTGCTGGAAACGCTCAATGCCCTCAAACGGGAAGACCCGACCTTCGACTGGCGCGTCGATGCGGAAACCGGCCAAACGCTGATGAGCGGCATGGGGGTGCTGCACCTGGAAATCAAGCAGCATCGCATGGAACGGGATTTCGGCTTGAAAGTGCGCGTGGGTAAGCCGTATGTCAGTTACCGCGAGACGTTGCGCCAGCCCCGGCTTGTCCAAGGGGGCGTGCCCCGGCTGGAAACCTACGTCGAGGTCTATTTCGAGCCAGTGCGCTCTACCACGGCGGCCGCGCCAGAGGTCGTCGAGGCGGGGGATGTCGCTCACGTTCCCAAGCCGTTGCGCGAGGCGGCGCTGCAAGGAGTGAAAGGCTCGTTGCTATCGGGGGACTTGGGGTTTCCGGTCATCAACGTGCGGGCCGAGATTCGCGGCTACACGCTGCATCCGGAGTTGTCCACTGAGGTGGCCGTGCAAGCCGCCGGCGCCGATGCCGTGCTCAAGGCCCTCAAGGACAACGCCGTGCTCCTGGAGCCGGTGATGGCGTTGGAAGTGACCATCCCTGAGGATTATCTCGGCCCTGTCAGCGCCGACCTGAACGCCCGCCGCGCCACCATCACGGAGATGCACACGCGCGGCAACCTGCGCGTGCTGGAAGCGCTGATCCCCTTGGCCAAGATGTTCGACTACTCGGACAAAATCCGCAGCCTGACCCAGGGCCGGGCCAGCTGGACGATGGAGCCACACGCCTACGAACCAGCCCCCGATGAAGTCATGCGGCAATTGTTCGGCGAGGCGGGGATATAGAATTGGTGACCGCGCGCAAGACAAGTCGTTGAGAAAATAGGATTCATCGGTTCGCGCATGAAGTTGAGAAACTGTACGCGAATCGATGAATCCAAAAGATATTTGAAATATCAGGATGCCCGGAAAGGCATCCGACACACTTGGCCCGGTTTCACGAAAATATCTCGCAAGACTCCCTTGACAGGAGTTTCGTGGCTCACTACCATAACAATCTTTCCATATACAATGAAGATTGGGTGACATTCGGAGGAATTATCGTTGGCGGGTTTCTCGAACGAGCGCATCCGGATCCGCATGGAAGGTTTTGACTATGAAGTCTTGGACCGGACCGCGCAGGAAATCGTGGATACGGCGAAGCAGACGGGAGCCATTGTGCATGGTCCAATCCCGCTCCCCACGCGCATTGAACGCTACACGGTATTGCGCAGCCCCCATATTGATCGCAAATCGCGCGAGCAGTTCGAGATTCGCACCCACAAACGGTTGATTGACATCTTGCAGCCTACGGGGAAAACCATCGAGGCGCTCAATAAAGGGCTGAGCCTGCCGCCCGGCGTGGACATCAAAATTCGCGTCATGGCGGCCAGCGGCGTCTGAGCCCAACTTTCCCCCATACTGGTGTCATCACTACCATCGGCCCCTGTTCCACGCCGTCCCGACGAATAGGTCATCTTCTCAACGCCAGGAAGGCGATCAACCAGCTGGCCGGTTCCCAACCATTCCCGGTGGCTGGTGGATTTACATAATGTCAATCTGTTGCCTAACACCACGGGACCATCCCCGCGTGGCGAGGTCTTGCAGAGAGGGTTTTTACCGTGTCCGCCACAGAAACGGCTTTGCCGATCAACTTGAAAGTGTACAACCGCCAAGGGGAGGAAATCGGCGTCGTGGAGGTCGATCCGGCGGAGTTCGGCGGTTCGGTCAATCGGCAACTGCTGCACGATGTCGTGCTAATGCACTTGGCGAACCAGCGAGCCGGCACGCACTCGACCAAGCGGCGCGGCGAGGTGGCGGGTAGCACCCGCAAACTGTTCCGCCAAAAGGGAACGGGCAACGCCCGCGTTGGCACGCGCCGCACCAACAAGCGGCGCGGCGGCGGCACCGCCAAAGGCCCCAAGCCCCGCGACTACGAATATCATCTGCCCAAGAAAGCGGTTCGCGCTGCCGTGCGCATGGCGTTGCTCAGCAAGTTTCTCGATCAGGAAACGGTCATTATCGACGAGCTGAGCTTGCCCGAGCCAAAGACCAAAGAGATGGCCGACATCCTGAAGAAGTTGCGGCTGGATGGCCAATCGTGCTTGATTGGCACCGCCGACCATGATCCCGTGGTGTACCAGTCGGCGCGCAATATCCCCGGCGTTCAGGTGGCGCCGGCCAAAGAGTTGAACACCTACGCCGTGTTGCGGCCCAAGCGGCTGCTACTGACCAAAGCCGCCCTGGAAGCGCTGCGGGCCAAGGGGGCTGCCGCGGAAGGGGCAGCGGCTACGAGCACCGAGTCAATACTGAGCCAGTGAGAGGAGTGGCGTGATGGCGGAAACGATGTTGGGCCGGTCGCGCGGTCCCCAATTGGACGCGCATCAAGTGATTCTCCGGCCCCTGATCACCGAAAAAGGGACGCACCAAAGCACGCACCGCAACGCGTACACGTTCGAGGTCAACTCCTGGGCGACCAAGACGGAAATCAAGAAGGCCCTGGAGGATTTGTTCGGCGTGCGCGTCGAGAAAGTCCGCACCCAGACCCGTTTGGGGAAGAAACGCCGCTTCCGGTTCCGCGTCGGCCGTATGCCGAATTGGAAAAAAGCCATCGTCACGTTGCACGAGGAAGATCGGATTGAGTTCTTCTAAGACTGGTCGGTTCGCGCGCTCTGAGGGCGCGAACCGATGAAGCTAGCGAATCAGACAGGAAATCATCATGGGTATTCGGCGCTACAAACCGACTTCGGCAGGCCGGCGGCATGGTTCGGTCAGTGACTTCGCCGAGATCACCGACCGCAAGAAGAAGCCGGAAAAGTCCCTGGTCAAACCCGCCAAGAAAAAAGGGGGGCGCAATAACCAGGGAGTCATTACCGTGCGCTTTCGCGGCGGCGGCCACAAGCGCAAATACCGCATCATCGATTTCCAACGCAAAAAGGACGGCGTCTGGGCCACCGTGGTTAGTATCGAATATGATCCCAACCGCTCGTCGCGCATCGCCTTGTTGGAGTACGAGGACGGCGACAAAACCTACATCTTGGCCCCCGAAGGCTTGAAGGCGGGGGATAAGGTGATGAGCGGCGAACAGGCGGAGCCGCGCGTGGGCAATTGTATGCCACTCCGCTGTATCCCGCTGGGCATGACGATTCACAATGTCGAGATGCAGCCTGGGCGCGGTGGCCAGTTGTGTCGCAGCGCCGGCACCCGCGTCACCCTGACCGCCCGCGAGGGGAAATGGGCGCAGATCACGTTGCCTTCCGGCGAGATGCGCCGCGTTAGCTCGGATTGCCGGGCCACCATCGGCACCATCGGCAACTCGGATCACATGAATCTCGATCTGGGCAAGGCGGGGCGAAAACGCTGGCTGGGACGGAAACCTCATAATCGCGGCGTCTCCATGAACCCCGTCAACCATCCGATGGGGGGTGGTGAAGGGCGGACCTCCGGCGGTCGGCATCCGTGCAGTCCGACCGGCGTGCTGGCCAAGGGGGGCAAGACCCGCAAGAAACGGAAACCATCGAATGCCGCTATCGTCCGGCGCCGTCGTCCGGGTGTCCGGTATCAATCGAAGTAGTTTTTTACGCCTGGCCGCTGGTGCGGGCGCGGAATATATTGGTCAGTCTTGGGAACCATGAACCATGAGCCGATCGTTGAAAAAAGGGCCGCATGTGGACGAGCGCCTGCTGGCCAAAGTCGAGAAGCAGCAGTCCACCGGCAAACGAGAGCCGCTTAAAACTTGGGCGCGCGACTGTACCATCGCGCCGGACTTCATCGGTATGACCTTTTTGGTCCACAACGGTAAACAGTTCGTGCGCTTGTTCGTCACCGAGGATATGGTCGGGCACAAATTGGGGGAGTTTGCTCCCACCCGTATTTTCCGCGGCCATAGTGGCGGCAAGGGCAAGAAGTAAATCGGTGGTGGTTCGGTTAAGCGATATGGTAGGGAAATGGCCCCAGCTCCCGGGGTGGAGCAGTGGTAGCTCGCCAGGCTCATAACCTGGAGGTCGTAGGTTCGAGTCCTACCCCCGGAATTAAGTGAGGTGCATCATGGAATTCAAGGCACACCATCGTTTCGCCGATATGTCGGCGCGCAAGATTCAACCCTTCGCCACGCTGATCCGTGGCCGGCGCGCCGACGAGGCGCTGGAGCTGTTGAAGTTTCTGCCCAACAAGGCGGCGCGTCTGTTGGAACAGGTGTTGAAAAGCGCGGTGGGTAACGCCGAGTATCAGGGGGCCCGCGATCTGGATGAATTGGTCGTCGTGGAATCACGCGTGGATGGCGGCCCCATCATGAAACGGATCCGTCCGCGCGCCCGCGGCACCGCCCACATGATCCAGCGCCGGCTGTCGCACATTCGCGTCACGCTCTCCGATGGCGAGGAAGCGTAAGTGTAACGGGCACGAATCCGTTTATCCAATTGGTTAGCGGCGTTTCGTCGAAGCGTCGCTAATCGCACTTGTGGGGATGACATACTTATGGGTCAAAAAGTTCGGCCCACCGGCTTTCGCACGGGCATCATGACCGACTGGCAAAGCCATTGGTACGCCGGCAAGCAAGACTTCGCCGAGCTGCTGATCGAGGATCAGAAGATCCGCCGGTATATCAAGAAGCACTATGGCCGCTCCGGGATCGCCCGCATCAAGATTGAGCGGACGCGGGAAAAGGTGCTCGTGTACATCTACTCGGCGCGCGTGGGCATGATCATTGGCAAGAAGGGGCAAGAAGTCGAGAAATTGACCAAGGAGCTTGAAGACTTGTGTCATCGGCACATCGAAGTCAAGACGATGGAAGTCAACCGCCCCGAAGTCGATTCCCAACTGGTGGCCGAGGACATCGCTGAGCAACTGGAGAAGCGGGCCAGTTTTCGGCGCACCATGAAGCGCGCCATCGATCAGACGATGGAAGCCGGCGCCAAGGGGATTCGCGTGCAACTGTCCGGGCGTTTGGGGGGGGCAGAAATGGCCCGCACCGAAAGCAACATGGCCGGCAGCATCCCGCTTTCGACCTTGCGGGCCAAGATTGAGTTTGGCTTTGCCGAGGCCAAGACAGCCCAAGGCCACATCGGCATTAAAGTGTGGATTAACAACGGCGACTACTTGGACGAGGAGACTGGCGATGGCGCTCATGCCCAAGCGAGTAAAGTATCGAAAAAGCCAGCGCGGCAAAATAAAAGGTAACGCCAGCCGTGGCAACACGGTGACGTATGGCGAGTTTGGCTTGCAAGCGCTGGAAGGGGGCTGGCTCAGCGCCGAGTCCATCGAGGCGGGCCGCATCACGGCGGCTCACTTTGTGCGCGGCGAGGGGCGTCTGTATATCCGCGTCTTCCCCCATAAGTCGGTGACCTCCATCCCCGCCGAAACCCGCATGGGCAAAGGGAAGGGGGAGCCGGAATTTTGGGCCGCCGTCATCAAACCCGGCATGATTCTGTTCGAGATCGCCGGCTTGCCCGAACCGTCGGCGCGCGACTGTCTGGCCCGCGTGGCCTATAAGATGCCTTTCCGGTGTCGTTTCGTCGGTCGCCGGCCCCGGGTGTAGCCCATCGCCAAGCGGCAGGCTTGAGTGCGTGGAGGAATGAACTTATGAAACCATCGGAATATCGCGGCATGAGCGACGAGCAGCTGTCCATCTCGTTGCAAGATGTCATCAAGAACCTCTTTCATCTGCGTTTCCAATCGGCCACCGATCGTTTGGAGACGCCCAGTGAAATTCGTAAGGCCAAGCGGGAAGTGGCCCGCATCAAGACGATCCAGCGCGAACGGCAGCGCGCGCGCGAACGACAGAACCAGGGGGCGGGAGCGTAGCATTATGGCGGAAGAACAACAACGCGGCCGACGGCGGTTAGTCATCGGCGTGGTGACCAGCGACAAAATGAACAAAACCCGGCGGGTCGAAATCCCGCGCCTGGTTAAACACCCCCGCTACGGCAAGTTTATCCGGCGGCGGACGATTTGCTACGTCCACGACGAACAAAATGCATCCCAGCACGGCGACACCGTGGAGATCATGGAAACGCGGCCTTTGTCGAAGACCAAGAATTGGCGGTTGGTGCGCATCGTCACCAAGGCCCCAACCCACACGGAAAAACCCACGGAAGCCGCAGCGCCGGCTGAAACGCCCGCATAACAATTGACGTAGCAAAGGCAAGGTGCGAGATGATTCAGCAATACACCTATTTAGATGTCGCCGACAATACTGGCGCGAAAGAATGTATGTGCATCAAGGTGCTCGGTGGCAGCCGGCGCCGTTATGCGGGCTTGGGGGACATCATCGTCGCCAGCGTCAAGAAAGCGATGCCCGGCGGCGACGTCAAGCAAGGAGACGTGGTCAAAGGCGTGGTGGTGCGGACCCGCAAAGCGACCCGCCGCGAGGATGGCAGCTATGTCCGTTTTGATCGCAACGCCATGGTAATCATCGACAATGAGAAAAACCCACGCGGCACCCGCATCTTCGGCGCCGTGGCCCGCGAGCTGCGCGATCAAGGCTTCCTGCGCATCGTCAGCTTGGCCGCCGAGGTGGTATAGAATCGTCACCGTCAGGCCAGCAGGGGGGGCAGTCCCCCGGTGACAGAGCGGTGGCCAGGAAACTAACTTCCCCCGCTCGCCACGACCGCCGAACTCCAAGGGGTAAACTCCCATGTTAATTCGCAAAGATGATATGGTGGAAGTAATCATCGGCGACGATGCCGGCACGAGCAAAGCCCGTACCGTGCGCCGCGTGCTGCGTGTGTTGCCCGATAAGCATAAGGTCGTCGTGGAAGGGGTCAATCGAGTGTACAAACACTTGAAACCCTCGCGGCAAAACGTGCAAGGCGGGCGCTTGTCCAAGGAAATGCCGATCGATGTCTCCAACGTGATGCTGTATTGTCCCACCTGCAAAAGGGGAGTGCGCATCGGCAAGCGTCAGGCCGCCGATGGCAGCAAGGAACGCTATTGCAAGAAGTGCAGCGCCACCTTGGGCAAGCCGATCGGCGCGCCGCGCAAGAACCAAACGAAGACGGCGGAAACGTAATCCGTCAAACCATCGAGATCGCCGTGCTGCGATGTCCAATCAACAATATCCAGAAGGTTGCCGCCTGGCTCGACTCGCCGGCGGCGTGCCCGCGAAACGATTTGACTGATTCCTGATTCTTGAGGTGGGTCATGGCCCGGTTAATGGATCGTTACAAAACAGAAATCGTCCCCCGCTTGGCCAAGAAATTGGGGCGCGATAATATCCTCAGCTTGCCCCGCTTGCGGAAGATCGTCGTCAACATGGGCGTGGGTAAGGCGCTGCAAGAAAAGAACCGCATGGAACAATCGGCGGAGCAGCTCGCCCAAATCACCGGCCAGAAAGCCCAAATCACCAAGGCCAAACGGGCCGTCAGCGGTTTTCGTCTCCGACAGGGAAACGAAATTGGTTGCCGCGTTACCTTGCGCGGCCGGCGCATGTATGAATTCCTCGACCGCTTAATTAGTGTCGCCCTGCCCCGTATCCGTGACTTTCGCGGCGTCAATCCCAAGAGCTTTGACGGCAACGGTAACTACAGCATGGGCTTGTCCGAACAGATGGTGTTCCCGGAAATTGATCCCGACAAGGTGACGTTCACCCAAGGCATGGACATTACCTTTGTCATCAGCACCGACAACGACGACGAATCCCGTGAGCTGCTCCGTGAGTTCGGCATGCCGTTCCGCGAAGCGTGACGCCTTCTGGATTTATCGTTTCGCGCGGCGAAGTGAGCGGCGTGAAATGATGAATCCACCAGACCCCAAACGATGGGAACTTTTATGTCCACGAAAGCCAAAGAAGTCAAATTCAAAAACCAGCTGCGCGAACTCGATACGCTGCGCCGCCAACCGGACCAATCGAAATTGCGGCCGCGTGACAAGATTCGCATTCGCTTGCGCTGCCGGCTGTGTGGCCGACCGCGGGCCGTCTATCGCAAGTTTGGTATCTGCCGTATCTGTTTCCGGAGCATGGCCAGCGATGGCCTGATTCCGGGTGTCAAGAAAGCTAGCTGGTGAGGGCCGCCGACCATGATGACCGATTCCATTGCTGATATGCTGACACGAATTCGCAACGCCAGCCGGATCGAGCGTCCCGCCGTGGAGATTCCCGCGACCAAGCTCAAAAGCAACATCGCCCAAGTTCTCAAGGATGAAGGTTTCATTCTCGATTATCAGGTCGGTGCCTACGTCGCCGACGCGGATGGCTACGAAACGTTCCAGGCCGGCGCTAGTGACGGTCCCAAGCAAATACTGCGGATTTATCTCAAATACGGTCCGGACGGCGAACAGGTGATCCGCCATATCCAGCGCGGCAGCAAGCCGGGACGCCGGCTCTACTTTAGCTACAAACAACTCAAGCCGGTACTGGACGGGTTGGGAATCGCCATCCTGAGCACCAATAAAGGAGTCATCAGCGACCGCCGCGCTCGCACCGAGAAGCTGGGCGGCGAGCTGCTCTGCACGGTCTGGTAAGAGGTCATTGAAAAATAGCTGGGGAACGCGGCGAACGGGAAGAGTAACCCTCCGGTTACGCCATGTCACCAGAGAAAGGGCTGACGCCCCGCTCGCAGGGAGAAGTAATCATGTCCCGCATCGGCAAACAACCCATTCCCATCCCGGCTGGCGTTAAGGTCCAGATCGCGGATGGCAACGTGCAGGTGGATGGACCCAAAGGTAAATTAGCGATCGTCCATCATCGCAACATGAAGGTCCGCTTATCCGAGGACGGCCAAACCGTGGTGGTGGACCGTCCCAACGACGAACGGCTGAATCGGTCCTTGCACGGCTTGACCCGCACGCTGATCGCCAACATGGTGACGGGTGTCACCAAAGGATACGAGAAACGTCTGAAAATCGAAGGCATCGGTTATCAAGCACGCTTGGATAAAAAGACTTTGGTGCTGACAGTCGGTTATGCCAATGCCATCGAAATGACACCTCCCGAAGGGGTCAGCGTGGAATTGCCGGACCCGACTACCATTGTCGTGCGCGGCTCCGACAAACAGAAAGTCGGCCAATTCGCCGCCGAGGTGCGCCGCGTCCGCAAGCCCGAACCGTATAAAGGCAAGGGCATTCGCTACGAAAACGAACAAGTACGCCGCAAGGAAGGCAAGTCCTTCGCCAGCGGCGGCTAAGCGGTCATCCGCTACCACCCCAGCTGGTCGAGCGGCGACGGGGGCTTACGCTTGGAAGTCCACACGCGTCGGCAATGCGTGTAGGCATACATTGGACAAGGGACGGCTATCATGGATCATCAAAAGGCAAAACGCCGCCAACAGCTGCGGCGTCGGCGGCATGTGCGGGGACGCATCGTGGGGACGGCGGAGCGGCCCCGCTTGAGCGTCTTTCGGAGCAGCAAACACATTTACGCGCAATTGATCGATGACTTGCAAGGGGTCACGCTGGCGGCATGTAGCAGCCAAAATAAGCAAGTGCGGGCCCAGATCGCTTACGGCGGCAACATTCAGGCCGCTGGCGCCGTGGGCAAGCAACTGGCCGAATTGGCCAAGGCCAAAGGCATCCACCAGGCCGCTTTTGATCGCGGCCATTACCGCTATCATGGCCGCGTCAAGGCGTTGGCTGACGGCGCCCGCGAAGGTGGCCTGCAATTTTGATGCGATGAGACATCCATCCGGCGAAGGGAAATTGACATGGCGAAAGATCGGGAAATTCGTCAAGATATGATGGAAGAACGGGTGGTGAAAATCCGCCGTTGTGCCGCGGTCGTCAAAGGGGGCCGCCGCTTTAGCTTCAACGCCTTGGTGGTGGTCGGCGACAAGAATGGCAAGGTGTCGTGCGGCTATGGCAAAGCCAACGAAGTGCCTCCCGCCGTCGAAAAGGCCGTCAAGGACGCCCAAGCGACTATGCGCCGGCAGCCGAAAATCTACCTGCGCGGCGACACGATTCCGCACCGGGTCATCGGCCGCTTCGGCAGTAGTAAAGTGGTGCTGATCCCGGCGGGGCCGGGCACGGGCGTCAAGGCCGGGCCGGGCGTCCGCGATGTGTTGGAAGCGTGTGGCATCCGGGACATCCTCACCAAAGTCCACGGCAGCACGAACCCCATTAACCTGGTCAAGGCCACCATCCAAGGCTTGCTGCAGTTACGCACCCGTGAGGAAGTCGCGCGGCTGCGAGGAGTGACACTGTAATGGACCTCTCAACCGTTCACGAAGGTATCAACAAACGCAAGCGCAAAAAGCGCGTGGGGCGCGGCATCGGCAGCGGCATGGGCAAGACAGCCACGCGCGGCCACAAGGGGCAATGGTCCAGCGCTGGCGCCGGCCATCCCTCCCCCTTGTACGAAGGGGGCCAGATGCCCTTGTTCCGCCGCATTCCCAAGCGCGGCTTCAGCAACGCCAGCTGGGCGCGGACGTTTCATATCGTCAACGTGGGCGATCTGGACAAAGCCTTCGACGCCGGCGCTACCGTCGATCCCGAAGCGCTGCGCCAGGTCGGCTTGGCCAAAGGGAATGCCGATGGCGTGCGCATCTTGGGGACCGGCGTGCTGACGAAAAAACTGACGGTCAAGGCGCATCATTTCTCGAAGTCCGCCGCCGAGAAAATCGCCGCTCAAGGTGGAACCACCGAAATCATTCCACCCCCAAGCAAGCCCAAACGCAACAAGATGAAGCCAGCTCGGAAGGCAGAAAGCAACAAGTAATGGACTCCGTCTTGTCGGTATTCAGGGACGGAGTAGGGAATGAGAAAATAGCGCCGGCCTGGAATATCGATGGAATGGTTTTTTTCCTTCTCTTTCATCAGCCGGATGGGCGCCATGTTTCGCACGCACTGATTGAAAATCACGGCTGTCAGGAGCCGATTCATGCTTAATAAAATCAAGGCCATCTTCACCATTCAGGAGTTGCGCACCAAAATCCTGATCACTCTCATGTTGCTGGCGATTTACCGGATCGGCTATTACGTGCCGCTGCCGGTCATTGATCAGTCCCGCATGGCTAATCTGATGCAGAGTGCTCAGCAAGGCCCCTTGGGCCAGGCGTTGGGGTTCGTGTCGCTGTTCAGCGGCGGCACCATGAGTCAAGCGGTCATCTTCACCTGGGGCGTGATGCCCTACATCTCCGCCTCGATTATCTTCCAGCTGCTGGCCAGCGTCTATCCACCGCTGGAGAAATTGCAAAAAGAAGGGGAGAGCGGCCGCAAGAAAATCAACGAATACACGCGCTACGCCACCGTGGTCATCGCCTTGATTCAGTCCACGTTCGTCGTGCAATGGCTTATGAAACCGGAAAGCCTTGGCGGTGCGGGGTTGGCCATCGCGGGATATAACGAAGGCATGTCCGGTTTCTTTTACGGCTTCAGCGCGGTCTTGACCATGACGGCGGGCACCGTCTTCCTGATGTGGCTCGGAGAGCAGATCGACGAATATGGCATTGGCAACGGCATTAGCTTGATCATCATGGCTGGTATCGTCGCGCGCATCCCCGAAGCCACTCTGGCGCTGCTAACGGAAGGGGGCATGTTGAAGGCTTCGATTTTCACCCTGGGGGGGACCGGCGGCCAAGACATGAGCATCGAGAAGCTCATCGTGCTCATGTTCTTATTCGTCGGGGTGGTGGTCGGCGTGGTGGCCATCACCAAGGCCCAGCGCCGCATCCCCACGCAATCGGCCAAGCACGTCCGGGGCCGGCGGGTGTTTGGCGGCACGCGCCAGTTTCTGCCGTTGCGCGTCAATCAAGCCGGTGTCATGCCGGTGATCTTCGCCAGCTCGTTGCTGATGCTCCCCTTCTTTCTGTTTAGCATGTTGGCCCAATGGCCGACGTTCTCGTGGGCGGCCCGCGTCTCCGATGCCTTCGCGCGCCAAGGTTGGGTGTACAACGTCTGCTATATCGGTTTGATTTATTTCTTCTGCTATTTCTGGACGGCTATCACCTTTAATCCGAAGGACATGGCCAACAACCTCAAGGACTACGGCAGTTTCATCCCTGGCTACCGGCCCGGCAAGCAAACCGCCAATTACCTCGAACGCGTGCTGATGCGCATTACCTATGTCGGAGCAGCGTTCCTGGCCATCGTAGCCGTCATTCCCTCGCTGGTCTCCGCGTTCATGGGGGTCGATTATCGCGTGGCCAGCTTCTACGGCGGCACCGGCTTGCTGATCGTGGTGAGCGTGGCTCTCGATTTGGTGCAAAAAATCAACAGTCATCTGGTCATGCGCAACTATCCGGGACTGACCGATGAGTGACGATTTCCAGGTTGCCGCGTGGCGCCTCGGGAGCGGGCGCGAAGCGCAAGAATCGCTGACGCCGTGCTTGCTGTTCGGAGTGGTGATTCGCACAATGTAAGAGAAGAACAGGTGAATGGGGGCAGCGGCGCGACCTACCTGAACACCCTGAACCACACGGCGACTCATGCGTTTGATCCTCTTTGGACCTCCCGGCAGCGGTAAAGGCACCCAAGCTCAACTGTTGTGTGAACGCTGGAACCTGGCCCACATTAGCACGGGAGACATTCTCCGCGAAGCGATTCAGCAAGGAACCCCCGCTGGCCAACAGGCGGCGCCGTTTGTCCAACAAGGGCTGCTGGTCCCGGATGATCTGGTCAATGAAATCGTCTCCGAACGCTTTCGCCGCGAGGACCGCCCCGAACGGTTCGTGCTGGACGGCTATCCGCGAACGGTGGCTCAGGCCGTCTCGTTCGATCAAGTGCTGCGCCAGCAATTCCTCGATATTCAGGGGGTGATTCTACTTCGGGTCAACGACGAAGAGATCGTGACTCGCCTGCGTGGTCGCGGACGCGCCGACGATGTCGAGGCCGTCGTGCGGCAGCGCTTGCGGGTTTATCACGAGACCATGGCCGGTTTGATTGATCACTATCGCCGCCAACAGCTGCTGCGGGAAGTCAATGGCGAAGGTTCCATCGCCGATGTGTACGCCCGAATTGTCCAGGTCTTGCCGACTTCGGAAACGAGCGGCCAAACTACGTGAGGCATCCCAGACGTGTTACGCTCCTTCTCCCGCCGGCTCCCCGAATTGAAATCGAAGCGGGAAATCGCTTTGATGCGGGAGGCTGGTAAACTGGTCGCCGCGGCGCTGCGCATCTGCCGGCAAATGGCCCAGCCCGGCACGGCCACCATTGACATCGATCGCGCCGTCGAAGACTTGTACCATCGCCACGGCGCCATTCCGTTGTTCAAAGGCTATCCCGGCAAGGTGCCGTTTCCGGCGGTGACGTGCATCTCCCTCAACGAACAGATCGTCCACGGCATCCCCGGCCAGCGGAAAATCCGTGACGGCGACCTGGTGAAGATCGACACGGCCTGCAAGCTCAACGGTTGGTGCGCGGATGCCGCCGTGTCCATCCTGGTCGGCGACGTACGCCCGGAATGCCGGCGGTTGGCGCAGGTGGCCGAGGAAACGCTCCGCATCGCCATCGTCGAGATGAGCCGGCGCAAGCGCTGGTCGGAAGTGGCCCTGCGCATGCAACAACACGTCGAGCGTTCCGGCTTCAGCGTCGTGACGCAGTATGTGGGCCACGGCATCGGCCGGGTCATGCACGAAAACCCGCAAGTACCCAACTTCGTTAACCGGGAGACGCGCCGCGCCGATTTCCCGTTGGAACCCGGCTTGGTGCTCGCCGTCGAACCGATGGTCAACATGGGCCGGGCCGACTCCGACACGCTCGGCGATCATTGGACGGTGGTGACACGCGATCGGCTACCCAGCGCGCACGTGGAGCACACCTTGGCCATCACCGAGGAAGGGGTATTGATTGTCACTGGTGACGAGGAGACGCCGCTGGTCCGGGCGCCAGCCGGTTAACGCTCTCGACTGACCCAGCGCCAGCGTCCGCGCCGTGGTTTTTCCTCTTGTCGCTAGGTTATCCGTATAATATAGTGGTAGTTTCCGATTTTGGGTTCTTGCATGGAAAAGGTAGGTGGACCATGAAAGTACGGTCCAGTGTCAAACGCATCTGTGAGAATTGCAAGCTGGTGCGCCGGCGCGGGCGGGTGTACGTCATCTGCACGAACCCGCGTCACAAACAACGCCAAGGTTAAACGGAGAGCCATCATGCCGCGTATCTTGGGTGTGGACATTCCCAACGATAAACCCACGCACATTTCCTTGCGTTACATCTATGGCATTGGGCCAACGTTAGCGCTGCAACTGTGCGAACAGGCAGGCATCGACCCACAGCGCCGGGCCAAGGAGCTAACCGAGGACGAAGTCAGCCGGCTGGCGGGCATCCTGGACAAGGACTACACGGTGGAAGGCCCATTGCGCCGACAGATTCAGCAAAATATCCAACGCTTGCGCGACATCGGTTGTTATCGCGGCATCCGGCATCGTCGTGGCTTGCCCGTGCGGGGTCAACGCACGCGCACCAATGCTCGCACTCGCAAAGGGCCACGCAAAACCGTGGCCGGCAAGAAAGGCGTCAAGGAAATGCGCTAGGAGACGGTTGGTGTCTTAGTGACGAGCGGCGGGGTTGATGCCCGCTAGGCGTCCTCACGGCGGGGATCAACCCCGCCGCTCGCCGGAAAACCCGCTCGCCGGAAAACTTGCCGACTGTCTCAGATGGATTCGCAGTCAAACGGAGAGTATCACCCGTGGCCAAGAGTAAGAAACGCAAAGCGCGTCGCAATGTGAGCCGTGGCATCGCCCACATCAAGGCGACGTTCAATAACACGATTGTCACCATCACCGACACCAACGGCGATACGTTGTGCTTCGCTTCGGCGGGTTCGGCCGGCTTCAAGGGAAGTCGCAAGAGCACCCCCTTCGCGGCGCAGCGGGCTGCCGAGATGGCCGCCGAACGCGCCACCAAGTTCGGCTTGAAGGAGGTCGAGGTGCGCGTGCAGGGACCAGGTTCGGGGCGTGAGTCGGCCATCACCGCCTTGCAAGCCGCTGGTCTGAACATCAAGGCCATCGAAGATGTCACGCCGCTGCCGCACAACGGCTGTCGGCCCCCGAAAAAACGCCGTGTGTAACTTGGGCCGTGGGGAAAGCGGAGCGCCTTCCCTGGCCCCGCGATTTGGTCTTCAAGGATTCAAACAACGACTATGGCACGCCATCTGGATTCCGTCTGCAAGCTCTGTCGGCGCGAGGGGATGAAGTTGTACCTCAAGGGGAGCCGGTGTGACAGCCCCAAGTGCCCGATTGAACGGGAACGTCCGGCCCCCGGCATGCACGGCTACCGCCGGGGCAAGCCGAGTGAGTACGGCATGCGCCTACGCGAAAAACAAAAGCTGAAGCGTTTTTATGGCGTCCTGGAACGCCAGTTCCGCCGCTATTTCGAGATCGCTGCCCATTCCAAGCAAAACACCGGCGAGGTGCTGCTCAGCATCATGGAACGCCGACTGGATAATATCGTGCATCGGCTGGGCTTCGCGCCCTCGCGCGCCGCCGCCCGCCAGCTGGTCACGCATGGGCACATCCTGGTCAATGGCCGCAAGGGGGATATCCCCAGCATGTTGCTCAAGGTTGGGGATACCATCACGGTCAAGAACGCCGAGCGCAGCTTGCAGCTGGTCAAACTGAATCTACAAGACAATCCGCCGCCTGTGCCCGATTACCTGGAACGTAGCGAAGGGGACCCCCCAGAGGGGCAGCTCCGGCGCTTACCGGGCCGGGACGACGTGGATGAACGCATCCGCGACATCCGCGAGCAATTGATCATCGAACTGGCGGCCCGCTAATTCATCGGCAGACGGCCGGGGGGAGGTTAGGACACTCTCACTATTCCCGTCTCCCGCTCCAAAGGAGGTTATATCGTATGCGCATTCGCTGGCGTGGTTTGGAACTGCCAACCCGTGTGGTGAGCGACCGCGCGACGCTGACCGACACCTACGGCAAATTCATCGCGGAGCCGTTCGAGCGCGGCTTCGGCGTCACCGTCGGCAACAGCCTGCGCCGCATCTTGCTCTCGAGCTTGGAAGGCAGCGCCGTCACCCGGGTCAAAATTCAAGGCGTGCAACACGAGATCACCACCATTCCGGGGGTCGTGGAGGATGTTACCGACATCATCCTCAACATCAAAAGCCTCGTCGTCAAAAATACCAGCGATCAACCACGCACCATCCGCATTGATCGCCACGAACGTGGAGTGGTCACGGCCGCCAATATCATCACCGACGAGATGGTTCAGATCGTCAACCCCGAGCACATCCTGGCCACGCTCACCGATGATGTGCCGTTCGTCGTGGAAATGACCGTGGAAAATGGCCGCGGCTACCGCACTGCCGAGGAAAACGCCGGCAAAGAGCGCGAGGTCGGCGTCATTCCCGTCGATTCCAGCTTCTCGCCGGTGGTACGCGTCAAGTATGAAATCGAGGACACGCGCGTCGGCCACAAGACGAACTACGACAAGCTCATGTTGGATATCTGGACCAACGGCACGGTGACGCCGCAGATGGCCTTGGTGGAAGGGGCCAAGATTCTGCGCAAACACCTCAACCCGTTCATCCAGTATGCCGAGCCTGGCCCCGAAATGTCTCTGGAGGATCGCGGCGAGCTGGCCGCCACGGGGGAGCCGGTCGATCATGAGCTAGAACGCAAGCTCAACATGAGCTTGGCCGAGCTGGAACTATCGGTGCGGGCGACGAACTGCCTCGAATCCGAAGGGATCACCACGGTTCGGGACTTGGTGATCCGTTCCGACGAGGAATTGCTTGAAGTGCGCAATTTCGGCGAAACGACGCTGCGCGAGGTGAAGATCAAGCTGCAAGAACGTGGCTTGCAGCTGGGCATGAAAACCCCCTCGGCAGCGCGGCGGTAAAATACTAGCGACCCCAGCTGGTCGCCGCGCGACGGGCTGGGGTTTACTGTCAACCCTAATGCACCATCCACTACCATGCGACATCTTAAAGCAGGACGAAAACTGGGACGCAATGCCAGCCATCGACTGGCGTTGCTGCGCAACCTGGCCCGGGCCTTGATCCTCTCGGAAACGGGCCGGATCATCACCACGGTGGCGAAAGCCAAGGAAGCCCGGCCCTTCATCGAGAAGCTGATCACCTTGGCCAAGAAGGGGACACTGCACGCGCGGCGCCAGGCCATCGCCAAGCTGGGGCCTGTCGCCAACACCCTCGTGGGGCGCGACGAAGACGGCGAACCCTTGCGTAATCGGAATAATCGCGACTTGACCATCGTGCGCAAGTTGTTCGACGAGATTGGCCCACGCTATCACGACCGTAACGGCGGCTATACGCGCGTCATCAAGCGACCTCAGCGCCGCTTGGGGGATGCCGGTCACACAGCCATCTTGGAGTTGCTGCGCGAAGGGGAAATCAAGGTTCGGGCCAGGACCGCCGCCCCCCAAGTTCGCCAACTCGATGAAGAAGAATCGGCGGCGCTGCCGACCACCCCGAAGCCATCCCCCACGCCGGAAACCTCTTCGCCGGCGGAGGCGACGCCAGCGGCCAGCGGCGAAACTCCAAGCGGCACCGCCGACGAGTCCCAAGCCAAGCCCCAAGAAAAACAATAGCCTTGATCGAACACCTGCGTTTGAAAAGGACGCCGACGGAGCCGTGACTGGTTGGAGAGCTTTTGCTCATCCACTCCCCAACCGGTCGCGGCTTTGTCGTCCATACAACCGGTCCGAAATACGCCACGGCGCTCCTGTGGGAATCCTGTTCGCCGTGCTTCTCTCGCTTCATTTTCCTTACGCTTTCCTTTCCGTTATACTCCCCCTTGGTCGCCTACTACGCCGGGACAGCGGTGCTATTTGCGTCTGGAAGTTCACACACAAGGAGAATGACTCATGCGTAACGGTATGGATCGGCGGCGATGGTTGCGGAATTGCGGTTGGGTGGCCATTGGGGCGACAGGCGGTTGGTTAGCGCCGGCGGCCTGGGACGGCTGGCGGCAGTGGGGCCAGGCCGCCGCGGCCGACGCGGATAGTCCGGAGGAACGGATCAAGCAGTTGAACCTGAGTTTGCCGCCTTCGCAACCGTCGCGCAATCCTTTGGCGCCCGCGGTGCGGGTCGGCGCCATGCTCTACGTTTCAGGGCATGGGCCAACCGGCGCGGACGGCAAAAGCGTTGTCGGCAAGTTAGGACAAGACCTGGACGTCAAGCAAGGACGCGAAGCGGCGCGGCTCGTGGGGCTGCGTATCCTCAGCGTGGTCCGCGCGGAGTTGGGCAGTCTCAACCAGGTAGTTCGCTTGGTGAAGGCCTTGGGCATGGTCAACTGCACGCCCGACTTCACGCAACAACCGCAAGTCATCAATGGCTTTAGTGACTTGATGGTAGAAGTGTTTGGCGAACAAGCCGGCAAGGGGACGCGCAGCGCCGTGGGGATGTCATCCTTGCCGGGAGGCATCGCGGTGGAGATCGAGGCTTTGTTCCAAGTGCGGACCTGATGGCGGGTGCGGCGCGTCGGCGGGCGAACGGGGATTGGCCGACTCGTTCGCGCCGCCGGCTGTGGTTTCCGAAGGCGAGACGGTTCGACAACAAAACGTGCTCAACTCCAACGCGGCCCCAAACAAAGCGCCGACCACCGCCAGGGAAACACCGCCGATCAAGACCCCATCCAACACCCACGATAAATCATCCACCCAAAAGCCCTGGATGGCACCCCCCGCCGCGCCGATACCAATCCCGAAAAAGACCCCCCAGATGGCTCCGCCCAATGCCATTGTCAAAACCATCCGCAGTCGTCCCCGCCTTCGGTTCCGGGGAGTGGGCGAGTGGTCGCTTTCTTCTTTTGTCCGATATGGCATCTCCGTTCTCCTCTGCAACCGAGTTTTCCAATAGAGGACGAATCATGGTTCTCGGCTCAGCTCAATGGTCAGCGAAAGAGGAGCAACGGATAATGACGTGGAAAGAGGCGGATCGACCGGCGTTTCCGTTTGCAAGTGCTGAATGCGTTCCCAAACTTCCCGACGATAGACTTCCGTTTCCGCCGGCGCAGTGATTCCCAGACGTACTTTATTGCCACGAATCTCCAACACGCGGATGGTGATGCCATTTTGCGGCAAGAGAATCTCTTCACCATCTTTCCGAGTTAATACCAACATTACCTTCTCCTCTTGATGATGAACCATGGGCGTTGGGATGCGGGCCAAAAGGGGAAATACTAAAGTGGCCGTTCAGCTCAAATCCGCAAATCTAATGCCGCTCGCATTCAGACAGGTAAAATAAGCACAACCGTTTACTGGGCATGAAGTTCAGCGCTAGAATATGTGAAGGCGCCCAATAGGTCGTTCCCCTCGAAAGCATGAATTGAGAACAAACTTTACTCGGCGTGGTGAATAATCATTCTATGTTGCCAACGGGGAACGAGCCGACCGCCGCCGTGTCAGGCATCAGCGAGCGCGGATGTCACGTCAACCGTGCTGCCGAAGCAAGCGATCTTCGCTTAAAGTCGCGCCACGGTTGCCGCTTCGGCGCAGGGCACGCATCTATTCGAAAATGTGTAAGTATTTGTTAGCAATTGTCTTACATCGATTTTGCCTGTTGGCCAAGAATTGGCGTGGGATTTGCAGAACCGTGAAGCGTAGGATTCATCTCTCCACGGCATGGGCTGATGCCAACTTGAGGATCATCCTCGTAACCACAAGCGGTGCGCGGGCTAGTTTCGATAGGTTTTGCTCAGAACCCCCTTGTAAGCTACTGGCGCGGATGGTCGTCACGAAGTTTTCCAGTTTTCATTTCCGCAAAGGGAAAAACGCTTATGAACGTTGCCTTGGAATCCAAACGACCGCGCTTCGATGAGGATATGGTGGAACTTTCCCTGTTGCTCTCGAATCAGCAGGTCTCGGCTTTGGAGAGGATCGCCTTTGCACACGACGTGACGACCGGCCAACTGCTGCGCCGCGTCATTCACCGGTTTCTCCAAGAAGCAACCGACATGGCCACTACCGACGCTGAATGGCTAGACGCCGGTCCAGACTCCTTCGTGGCGGATTGACCATCCCCGCTGGATGGCGGGCTTCATCGGTTCACGCTCGGGGAGAGTACACAAACTGATGAAGTGCTTCGCCCCCGTTACTCTTCCCCATTGTCCTCGTGCGTGGCGCTGTCGCAGGTGACGACTTTATCGATGACCATGCCCAGAGCGCGCAGTTTGGTGCGGAAGGTGGCTCGATTGATCCCCAACAATTCGCTGGCTTTGGTCTGATGTCCGCCCGTGTGTTGCAAGACCCGCGTGAACAGCACGCGTTCCACGGCGCTGAGGGTTTCGGCATAGAGGTTCGGCTTGCCTTCCTGGAGCAGCGCGTCGATCAGCTCTTGCAAGCCAGGATAGTCCGCTTCCGTTGATGAAACAGGGGCTTGGTGGTGGGTGTCGGGTTTCTTGGCGAAGACCACGGGGGGCAGAAACTCCGGTAACAACAAGTGTCCGGTGGCGTTGAGCATGGCCTGCTTGATGACCCCCTGCAGCTCACGCACATTACCGGGCCAGTGATAACTTTGCAAAATTTCCAGCGTCTCCGGGTCCAGGCCGCGCAGGTTGAGATTCAATTCCCGCGCGTAGCGAAAGAGAAAATAGTGGGCCAACTCGGGAATGTCCGCGCACCGTTCGCGCAGCGGCGGCACCTGGACAGTGACGACTTTGAGACGATAATACAGGTCCTTGCGAAAGCGGCCCTCTTCGACGAGTGTTTCCAGATCGTGGTTGGTGGCGGCCAAGACCCGGACGCTGGATTGCATGGTTTCATTGCTACCGAGCCGCTCGAACCGTTGTTCCTGCAAGACGCGCAGGATCTTGGCCTGGACGGCGGGGGCCATGTCGCCGATCTCATCCAAGAATAACGTGCCGCCATCACACTGTTCAAACTTGCCGATGCGCCGGCGATTGGCGCCGGTGAAGGCCCCTTGTTCGTGGCCGAATAGCTCGCTTTCCAGCAACGTTTCCGGGATGGCGGCGCAATTGATGGCCAGGAAGGGGCGGTCGGCGCGGTTACTGTGGTGATACAAGGCGCGCGCCACCAGCTCCTTGCCGGTCCCGCTCTCTCCCAAGATCAGCACGTTGACATCCTGGGGGGCAATGCGGCCAATGGTTTTACACATCTCCTGCATGACGGCGCTGCGGCCAATGATGCGGTCGCCGTGCTCATCCTCTGGCAAGACGGGGGGCGAGTGCATCAGGCGGGCCGCTTCGAAGGCACGCTCCAACAAAGGATTGAGCTGATCGAGATCGATCGGCTTGACCAAGTAATCGAACGCACCATTCTTCATCGCTTCGATGGCGGTTTCGGTGCTGCCGTGCGCGGTCACGAAGATCACCGGACAGCGGCGGTCAATGGCCTGAATATCACGGAACACGTCCATGCCCGAACCGTCGGGCAGTTGCAGGTCAAGGACAATCACGTCCGGTTGCTGCTCGCGGAGCTGCTTCAAGCCTTCAGTCGCGGTGCGGGCCGTCAGGACCTTCGTATCATCCCCCTCAAAAACGCGGCGAAACGAGTAACGAACGCTTTGTTCGTCGTCAATGACTAACAGAGTTGGCATGTCGGTTCTCCTGTGGCGAGGGAATCGGCAGCAGAATGGTGAAACAAGCGCCTCCCGCCGTTCGATTTTCCGCGGTGATGTGGCCGCCATGCTCTTCGATAATCCGTTGCGAGATGCTCAGCCCCAAACCGGTTCCGGTCGGCTTGGTGCTGATGAACGGCGTGAACAATCGGCTGGCCACGACAGCCGGGATGCCGCTGCCAGAGTCAGACACGCGCAGGCAAATGCCACGCTTGGGCAGTTGCTCCAAACCCACCTCCAACTGTCCGCCGTGTGGCATCGCATCCAGGGCGTTAATGAATAAATTGACGAGCACTGTACACAGTTGATTGCCGTCCACGTAACCGATCACCGCTTGTTCTGGAAATTTCGCGTCGATCTCCACGTCTTGCTGGCGGGCGCGGACGCGCACCAGCTCGACAGCTTGGGCAACGATGTCGCGCAGGTCCTCCTGGCAGCGGCGCGGCGTCGGCAAGCGGGCAAAGTTCAGAAAACTTTGCACCGTTTGTTCCAGCCGCAATACTTCATTCCGAATCACTTGCAAATCGTCCATCGTCATCGGCTTGGCATTGCGGCTGCGCAAGGCGCTATCCACCAACATCTTGATCGAGGTCAGCGGATTGCGCACCTCGTGGGCCACGCTCGCCGCCAGCTGGCCGACTGCTGACAGCTGCTGCGCTCGGATCATCTCGCGGTGTTGCTGTTGCAAGCGCTGGCCCACTTCCTCCACCTGGTGCACGATGCGCTGGAGTTGTTCGTCGAGCTGCAAAATATCGCTATCGGCCGCCACGCTGACCGCCCCCACGTCCTGATCGAGTCGTTGGGAAATATCGTGGACGTGGACGCTCAGCCGGTAGATGGTGCGCGTCAATCCCCGGGTCACGCCATAACCAATGATCAAGCCGCTCAACGGCCCCACTAGCCCCACCAACACCAACGCCAGCCGCAACTTGGCGCTGACGCGCTCGTTTTCGAGGGCCGTTGAGCGCATCATCCGTTCATTGACCAGTTGCAGCTCCTCACACGGAACCACCACATGGCGGATGGGGTTGGAGTTAGCCAACTGCGCGAAGTCGGTGCGCGGTCCCGTGCGATCTATCTCTGCCTTGCGATGCTCAAATTCCCGCAGATAGCGGTCGTACCCGTCTTCGATTTGCTGGACGAGCTGCTTTTCCTGATCAGTATAAGCCGATTGCTTGGCACGTTCCAGACTTTGTTGCAAATCCTGATTGATGTTTTTAATTTCCTCAAGCAACGGCGGGTTGGGATCGACCAAGTATAATAGACAAAAGTAGCGTAATTTCCGCAAACTGATCTCAACATCGCGCGTGGCGGACTGCGTGATGACGTTATCCTTGAGAATGCGCGACAGGTTCGTTTGGAGCTTGTTGACCGACCAGGCGCTGACGAAGCAGGCGGCCAGCAGCATCAACCCAATGATGACGCCGGGGGAAGCGACTTGAATGAGTAGTCGGCGGTTCACGTCCGCACCATCCTTCGCGAATGGGAAAGACCCCCTATGGGGAAGAAGTTTTTACCTAACCCTCATAATACCTGCCCGAGAGCGTGCCGGAATCAAAAACTCGTTCTCGTTTCGGGTCGGCGGCTCGAATCATGGGGTATAGTCGCTAATGGCAAGACGGCCCTTCTTGGGAAACGACACCAGCTGATCCGGCAAAGGGCATGATGCTTTATCGTATCATGTTCCGCGGCCAACAGGAGAGAGATTTCCCCGCCGTTCCGATTCGCGGCGGTTGCCCGTCGCCGCGCCCCCCGCCCGCATTGATTCCTCGTGGGACACCCGCCACGGGCAAGGACTTGAGCCATGAACGATGCCATGAAACCGTTTGTGCTGGTCGATTGCAGCCTGGTCCGTTATGCCACGGGCCGCGCCGTGCTCAATCTGCGCGAGCTGCTGGCGGCGGTGCGCAATGAGCCGGACGAGGTGCTGGAACATCACATGATGCGCTGCGTGCTGGAGGACGTCTTCGAGCTGTATGAGTTTCCCAATGATTTGGCCCGCTGGTGCTGGACGGCGTTGGGGGACCATGTGCTGGCGGAGAAACTGGGCTTGGTGGACCCCTATCAGCATGAATCCTTGTCCTCGCTCCGCGCTGCCTTGGCGAACCTGATCGAGGAACGCTTATGGGGGTTGGATCATGTCCCCTGGTGCCAGCCCGGCATGGAGGGGCACATCATGGAATCCAAGCTGATCGCCTACGACACCGGCGAGCGCTTCACCACGCCGGTGACGCTGGCGGAGGCCCTGCCGCGCATGTCGGTGCGGTCGTTGTTCTACCATGTGCATGAGGCGCGCCGCCGCACCCACGGCCAAACGGACGATTTTTCCCTGTGGCTGGAGGACATTGGCGCCCATCCCGAATTGGTGCGTGACTTGCGGGCCATCGATTTCTATTTCCTCAATCTACACGAGCTGCGCGTGCAGTTCTTGAAGGTGTTTCGCCATTACCTTCCCGATATTCAAGTACCCTTTTTGAGTGTGTGATGAATCGACTGGATCGTTACGAGGAAGTGGTGGGCCATCAGGAAGTGCAGCGCTTGCGCGAGTTGGCCCGGAAACTGCACGGCAAGCGCGTCGTTCACGTCAACTCAACGCGCAGCGGCGGCGGCGTGGCCGAGATCCTCGATTGGATGGTGCCGCTGATGGTGGAGCTGGGGCTGGACGTGCGCTGGGAGGTGATCGAGGGGCCGCCCGAATTTTACAAAGTGACCAAGGCCTTTCACAACGGGTTGCAAGGACTGCCGATTGCCCTCAAGCCGAACGACTTTCGTTTGCATCGCGATGTCAATGAAGAGAACGCCAAGCGATTGAACCTGGCAGCGGACGTGGTGTTTATCCACGATCCGCAGCCGGTGTACTTGCCGAAGTTCACTCCCGAAGGGCAGGTGGGGAAGTGGGTGTGGCGCTGCCATATTGACGCCTCGCGGCCCGATCGCGGCGTGTGGAAATACATCGAGTCGGCCATCCCCCATTATCAAGCCACGATCTTTTCCATGGCGGCTTTCACCCGCCCCTTGCCCCGTCCCATGATCCTCATCGCCCCCTCGATTGATCCGTTGTCCGAGAAGAATTGCGCCATTGCCGAACACGAGCGCATTGAGAAGTTGGTGGAATTAGGTATCGATCCTCAGCGTCCATTGATCTTGCAGGTGTCCCGCTTTGATCGCTTCAAAGACCCGTTGGGGGTGATCGCGGCGTATCATCTGGTCAAGCCCTACTACCCCGAGCTACAACTGGTGTTGGCCGGCGGTCCCGCCACCGACGATCCCGAAGGGGCCGAAGTGTATCAGGAAGTCATGGACCGCGCCAGCGACGACGCCGACATCCACATTCTCATGCTGCCCCCCGATGCGCATCGCAGCATCAACATTTTGCAGCGCTCGGCGGAGATCGTATTGCAAAAATCGCTCAAGGAGGGGTTCGGACTGACGGTGACGGAGGCGCTGTGGAAGAGCAAGCCGGTGATTGGCGGCGCCTGCGGCGGCATCAAGCTCCAGGTCCACGACTACCAAACGGGTTTCCTGGTACACTCCCCCGAAGGGGCCGCCTATCGGATTCGGTACTTGCTTCGTTTCGCCGATAAATGTCAACGCATGGGCCAACGCGGGCATGAGCTGGTCCTGGAACACTTTCTCCTCACGCGCCATTTGCGCGACTATCTGTGCGTTTTGTTGAGTCTGGATCATGCTGACGCGGGCTTCGAGCTGGTGGCGTGAGAGGAACCATAGAGCTGGAGAAACTCCCCCTCATCACCTGGCGTGCCATTCATCGTTTGGCGCACGTCTCTCCCCTCACGCGAAAGGATGAATCCTGAGGCCAGTTACTCCCGCGGCTCCAATGTCAAGCGTTCGACCTCCTGTTCGTCGGCGATTTGACGATCCAACGTCAAGCAATGATAACGCCCTTCGAGCCAGTCTTGGAACTGGTCGCGGTAGTGCGGGCTGGCGGGGTGGCCGGATTGACTTTGACCATCAATGGCCCAGAGCGCCGGCGGCGTCGAGGACAAATCGACGATCAGGCGATAGCCGCCGCCGATGCGCGCTTCGAGCTGGGCGCCCAAGCCGGTGTTGCAGACGGTGGTAAGGTCCCCTTGCACCGGCAGCCCCCCTTGATCGAGCAACTGGCCCAGGTCGCCGCGACCGGACAGCACGTGCCGCAAGGGGAGCACATGAATCCGGCCCCAGGTCCATTGCGTCATGTCGGGGCCAAGGCGGACGGCCAAATCGTCGAGGGCGTCGAGGACGGCTTGGCGCAGCGCCGGTTCGCGGCGGTCCGGCGCGAACCAGCCGAGATCGTCTTTCTCCAGCAACGAGGCGGCCAGGCTGGCGGCGCCGCCAGCCAGCAACGCCGCCGTCTCTCCCGCGAAGCGTTCTTGCACGACCCGCTTGGTCCACTGGCTGAACAAAGAAACGAACAATGTCGCTCCCACCCGATCGCGCTCCATGCAGCCATCCCAAGCGGACAGATGGCGAACCGCTTCTTGCACGCGCGGCTCGTCCAGCTCGGCCAATTGCCGTAACAGATAGGGCAAACAGCGGCTGGCTCGCTTGGAGACTGCGTCCTGGTGCATGGCCACGCAATCGGAGAAATCCAACAGCTCACGCTGTTCGATCATCTCTCGAATCCGCCAGGCGCGCAAGCCATCGACCCACGTTCCCGATAGCGGGTGCAAGAAATCATCCGGGGCGACGCGGTTGTTGGCCGTCGCCAGCCAGCCGCGCGGCGGATCGACACAATGCGGCATCTCCTCGAACGGAATCAACCCGGCCCACTGATGCGCCGGCTCCCAGCCCGGTCGAAAGCCGCGTTCCCCCACGCGCCGCAACGGGATGCGACCGCTGGCTTGATAGCCAATGTGCCCCTCCACGTCAGCATAGACGACGCTGAACGTCGGCACATACCAAGGACGCATGGCGGCGCGGAATTCCTGGGCGGAGGCGGCCCGGTCCATCGCCAACAGCGCCGTCAACCAACCCCCTTCGCTCGCTCCCAGCCATTTCAGAGACACCGGCCCCAGTTTTCGCGCTGCGGGCGGCAAGATGTCGCTGACAATGGGGCCGTTGCGTGAAGAACGAATCGTGAGCCGAACGGCCTCGCCCCCCTTCACGGCGATGATTTCCTCATGTCGTCGTGCTGGCTCCCATTGGCCATCGAAGAGAAAGCAATCGGGATGAGCAGGATCGGTTTGTTCGAGGTACAAATCGCGTTGCGAGCAGATATTATTGGTGCAGCCCCAGGCGACCCGTTCATTGCGGCCAAACATGACCGCCGGCATCCCCGCATACGCCATCCCCGCCACCTGAAACGAGCCGCCGCACAGATGGACTTCGTACCACAAGGAAACAGCGTCGAAATAGACGTGCGGATCGCTGGCCAACAGCGGCTTGCCGCTGGCCGAATGCGCGCCGTTGACCACCCAATTGTTGCTGCCGGTGCCGTCGTGGCCGGCGCTGGTCGTCGTTCCTACCGCTGGGCCGTCACTCCGGCGCGGGTACGAACCGGGGGGCAAGATACTTTCCGCATCCGCTTCCCCCACGAGAAAAGCGCGCAGCAACGGCCCCTCCCCCAAGGCGCGTTTGGCCAGCTCCGGCATGACAATGACGGGAAAGCGCCCGGTCAGATACCAGCGAAATTCTCCTTCGATGGTCAAGCAGTCGATCTCTGTCCACGGTTCGGGGCGGTAGCCGAGCAAGTCGAATTCAATCGGCAAGCAGTCGCGGCATTGCTCCATCCAGGCGTTGATCCCTTGCGTGAAGGCGGTGAGGATGGTTTTCGTTTCCGTGTCCAGGCGTTGCCATTCGGCTTCGGCGAGGCGGCGAATCCCCACGGTGCGAGCCAGGATGTCCAGCTCCAAGATGTTTTGGAAACCGACGACACGGGCCATCAGGTCCAGCTCATGGCCGTCGCCGCCGAGAATCTCCGCCAGCCGCCCCGCCCCGCGCCGCCGCAGATAGTCGAGCTGAAAGAGCCGATCCTGGGCCATCACGTAGCCGAAGGCGACGAACAGATCGGTGTCATTAGTGGCGACGATGTGCGGCACCCCCCGGCGGTCACGGTCGATGCGGACCGGCTGCCTCACGGGGGCCTTGACCTGGCCGGTGGTGGCGGGCAAACGCCGCTGGGCCTGTGCCTGCCACCCGGCGCGGAAGTCCGCTTCAGTGCATCCGGCCGCTTCACACAACGCGGCAATCGTTTCCCCCGCCCCCAGACGGCCCAAGATGTCCATGTCGGAGAGTTGCATGAATGCTTCCTGTTTCAGTATGGTTGTGGTATTTGCGCGTCAGTAAGCCCAAGCCGAGGATGATTCATCGTGCCGCGCCGACCAGCGCGAGCGTGGCTGAAACGCAAAATCCAAGAATCATTGAATCAAACATTATCGTTAACCATCCATTCTTTATCTATTCTGTTCCAGCCGATCCACGATGGTGGACAGCACCTTGATCCTGGCCCAGTTCTTGTCGTTGCCTTCCACCAAGATCCAGGGGGCGGCGGGGGTGCTGGTTTTGGCGATCATGTCACAGGCGGCGGCCTGGTAGGAATCCCACTTGTCCCGATTGCGCCAGTCTTCCTCGGTAAGCTTGTACTGTTTATACGGCGTGGTTTCCCGGTCCTGGAAGCGGCGCAACTGTTCATCAGGGGTCAGGGCGATGTAAAATTTCAACAGGATGACGCCAAACTCCGTGAGTTGGTCCTCAAATTCGTTGATCTCCTCATAGGCCCGCTGCCATTCGTCTTGGGTGCAAAAACCTTCGATGCGCTCGACCAACACGCGGCCATACCAGGAACGGTCGTAGATGGTGATACGGCCTAGTCGCGGCAGATGCCGCCAGAAGCGCCACAGATACGGATGGGCCAATTCCTCATCGGTGGGGGCGGCGACGGCGATGACCTGATAGTCGCGGGCGTCCATGGCGGCCGTCAGTCGGCGGATGGTCCCCCCTTTGCCGGCGGCGTCCGGCCCCTCGAACACCAAGATCATAGAACGGCGTTCGTCGTGCAGCCGGCGGGTCAGGATGTTGATTTTTCCTTGTAGTTTGAGCAGTTTCTTTTTGTATTCCTTTGGATTGAGCGATTTGCTCATATCCAGCTGATTGAGAATGTTGATTGGGTCGGGATGCAGCACGGTCGGCTTCGGTTCGGAACGCGGCGGCGCGGCTTGAACGCTGTCCAGGCGCTGACGCAGAGACTCCCACAGCGTGCGTGCGACTGTCAGATCGCGGTAACGCCGATCCACGGCCTCGACAATGTGCCACGGCGCGGCACTGGTGCTCGTCTCGCGGAGGACCTCCTCGGCGATCAGCCGAAAGTCGTCGTAGCGTTTGAGGTATTGCCAATCTTCCTTGGTGACGCGCCAACTCTGCAAGGGATCGGCTTCCAGTTTCCGAAAATGGGAGCGGATGGCGTCCTTGGACATGTGCAGCCAAAACTTCACGATCAAGGTATTCTCATGGTGCAACATGCGTTCAAAATGTACAATGTGTTGGATGGTCCGCCCTAACGCGGCGCGATCCAAACCGTGCCGCACGCTATCGAGAAATAATCGCATGTACCATGAACGGAGAAAAATTCCCATGCGACCATGAGGCGGCAACAAGCGCCAGAAGCGCCACAGAGGAGGCCGTTGGCGTTCTTCGTCGGTCGGCTGGTCGATGGCGTGCGTCTGAATGCCGCGCGCGTCTAGCCAGGCGAGCAACATGTCCATCGTGGACGCCTTGCCGCCCCCCTCGACTCCCGACAGCAGGACAATGACCGAGAATGGAGCCGCCGCCAATTCCCGTTGCGCTTGCAGCAGATCGGTGCGAACTTGCGGAGCTTGATCCTTGTACGTTTGCTTATCAATCCGATTGCCGATTTCCGCGACTTCCAACATAATGCCGTTCTCAACATGATGGGTGCGTGGGTTTCGTAGTATCTTATGAAATTTGGCTGAAGATGCTGCTGGCGTGGCTGATACTTTACGTGGGCGGCACACGGCATGCTGGTTGCGCTGTGCTATCCTTATGTCCGGGTGGGCATCATGCCTCATCCTAACTTTTCAGGAAGAGAAGGACGTTCTTCGATGACTCCCATGGTTTTCTCGGAACAACAAAAAACAGACGCCAAACCGCAATGGCTGGCCCCGGATGCCTCATTCGAGGCGGCGTTTCGCCAGCGTTATCCACTTGTCTGGTTGCTGACGTTGATCGGTCCCTGGGTGCTGACCGCCGTGCTGCTGGTCCTCTTGTATCTTACGCAGGGCAAGGAGTACGTGGGGAAATTGCTGGGGGCGGCGGCGGCGGCGTTTCTGTTCTTTGGCCGCTTCATCATCCTGGGGGGGCAACGCGGCGAGGCGGGAGCGCTTCAGACGTTTCTCAGCCCCGAAGAACTGTTCCTGATGCTGCTGTACATGGATTTGCTCGTCGCTTGCGTGTTGATCTTTCATTTGGGATTCGTCTTTCGCTTGCCGTTTCTTGGTCCCCGCTTGCAATTGCTGGTGGAGGACGGTCACTTCATTCTGCGATCCAATCCGTGGATGAAACGGGCTTCGTTCATTGGTTTGGTGGCGTTCGTGATGTTTCCTTTGGCGGCGACCGGCAGCATTGGCGGCTCGATCTTTGGTCGGCTGCTGGGCATGAGCCGGTTGACCACGTTTCTCGGCGTGGCGCTGGGGAGTCTGTTAGGCTGCGGCATGATGTATTTCGGCAATAGCTTGCTCTTACGCCATTTGAACCGCGACAATCCCGTGGTCATGTATGGCGGCATCGTGATCATTGCGTTGATCATTTTGCTCTTGAACCATCGTTATCGACAGCTCAAGGCCCGCACCTTGGCCGAAGTCAAGCGACGCATGGCGGAGAACATTGAGCCGGGGGAACGCGCCGGGCCTGCTTGACCCTGGCGCGCGTCCGGTTTTATAATGCACATCAGACCGATTGCTTACGCCACCAACAACCTACTAAGGCAAAGCTCGTGAACAAGTGGCTTCGCCAAGCGCGCGGCTGATGGGAACAAGTGAAAGAGAGGCCCTCCGTGCCCGTTCAGATGGAATTGAAGCGCATCATCATCAGCGAAGTACATGAACAGCAAGTCATCATGCTCAAGGAGACGGACGGTCCCCGGAATTTCCCCATCGTCATCGGCATCTTTGAGGCGACCAGCATCGACCGCCGAGTCAAGGGGATGCCGTCGCCGCGCCCCCTGACGCATGACTTGGTGGCCAACGTGATTGAGCAGATGGGGGGAGACCTGCAAGATATTTACATCAGCGAGTTGCGCGATCACACCTACTACGCCAAGCTGCGCATCCGGCACGAAGGAGAGTTGATCGACGTCGATTGCCGCCCCAGCGACGCCATCGCCCTGGCCGTCACCGCCCGCGTCCCCATCTACGTCGCCGAGGACGTGCTCAACGAAGTGTGCGGCGATTAGAGCCGGTTGTCCCGCCTGGCATGGCGCCCCGCGGGTTATGCTTTATTACCTCGGCAAGGAAGACCCGCCAAGCCGCGACCGTCGGGGAGTGGTACGCCCCGCTCCCGGACGGTCGCGGCTCCGACAAGCCGTTCATCCAACGTTCGACGCGCTCGCTAAGTTGTTATCCACACCCGCGCGCTTTTTTCCGTTCCATCGCTGGCACTTCGCCCTGTACAATGATGCATAATGTTGTTGGAATCACGAAAGGACGGCGCGGCGCGGGTGGAGCGGCGGCCTGTTTTGGATTTGCACCCGGCGGAGCTGCGGGTCTGGTTTCAGGAACGCGGGCAGCCGCCGATGCGCGCCCGCCAGACGCGGCGCTGGTTGCTGCAAGGACGAGCCGAAGGGTTCGCGGGTATGACCGATTTGCCGGCGGCGCTGCGGCACGAGCTGGATGAGGCGTTCACGCCGTTGGGCACGGCAATTGCTTGTCACCAGACGGCCCGCGACGGCACGCACAAGCTGCTGTTGCGGCTGCGCGACGACCGGCACATCGAGTGCGTGTTAATTCAAGAAGGGGACCGGCGGACGGCCTGCGTCAGCACGCAGGTCGGCTGCGGCATGGGCTGCGTCTTCTGCGCCAGCGGCCTCGACGGCGTCGAACGCAACCTGACCAGCGGCGAGATTCTGGAACAGCTGGTGCGGCTGCGCAACCTGCTGCCCGCCAGCGAACGGCTGACGAACATCGTCGTCATGGGGATGGGAGAGCCGTTGGCCAATCTGGACAATCTGTTGACGGCTCTCGATGCCGCCTGCGCCGCCGAGGGGTTGGGGATCAGTCCCCGGCACGTGACGATTTCCACCGTCGGTTTGCCCGCCAAGATGCGCCGCCTCGCCGATGAGGGGAAACCCTACCATTTGGCGGTGTCGTTGCACGCGCCGTGGGATGACTTGCGCGACCGCATCGTTCCGACCAATCCGCGCACCGGCCTCGACGCCATCCTGCAAGCCGCCGACTACTTTTTCGAGAAAACCGGGCGGCGCGTGACCTATGAATATGTCCTGTTGGGACAGCTGAACGACAGCAACGGCGCGGCGCGGGAGCTGGCGGCGCGCATCCAAGGGCGTTGCGCCCACGTCAACCTGATTCCGTTCAACGAGGTGGACGGCCTGCCTTACCGCCGGCCCACGCAGGAAGCGTTGACAGCCTTCGTGAACCACTTACGCCGGGCCGGGCTGAGTGTCAAAGTACGCAAGCGCAAAGGCTCGGAGATCGATGCCGCCTGTGGTCAATTGCGGCGGCGGCTGGAAGGCGAGTCTGGGACGCGCGCCGGCGGCGCGCTCGCGAACCGGAAATGATTGAACCCCGCGAGGAGGGTGGTGGTGGCAATTGGTGAGACCAGCAGTCAACTGGCCCTCCGCGACCCCGACATTCGCCTGATGTTGCGGGTCCGCGCCGACGAAGCCGGCGCGTTCGAGGAGCTGGTGGACAGCTACCAACATCGTCTGGTTGCCGTCTTGCACCATGTTCTCGGCCACGCGGAAGAGGCCGAGGACCTGGCCCAGGAGGTGTTTTTGCGCGTCTATCGCTCGCGCAAGAAGTATCGGCCCCGCGCCAAATTCTCGACGTGGTTGTTCACCATCGCCAATAACTTGGCGCTCAACGCCCTGCGCAACCGGCAGCGCCGGCCGGTGGTGCCCCTGTCGGTTCGTGATTCCGGCCCATTGGGACCGCGCCCCGCCGAGCAGCTGGCGCGCGACCGCGATCATGCCCCCACGCGCCGCTTGGAACAGGAAGAACTCATTCACGTCATTCGACAAGCCCTTGACAGCTTGAACGAGCGCCAGCGCATGGCGGTCGTATTGAATAAGTACGAGGACATGAACTACGCGGAAATCGCCGAGGTCATGGGGTTGACCGTCAAGGCGGTCAAGTCCTTGCTCAGCCGGGCGCGGCACAATCTGCGCGAAGCCTTGAAAGATTACATCCAGATGGACGGCGCGCCGACCCGCGCGGCGGATGAAGAGGAGTTTTGACATCGGGATGAGACCGTTTGCACGAGTATCAACGAGCACGCGCGAAACGATGCGTCTCTCTGGAAATTGCCGCGAAGTAGAGGACCATTCATGAGCACCAATCCAGCGCCCCCGTGGAATGAGGAAGACCGCGAAGAACTGGTCGCCTACTTGGACGGCGAGCTGGACGCGGATGCCGCCCATCGGCTGCAAACGCGCTTGCAGCTCGATCCGCGCGCCCGCTCCGAGGCGGAGTCTTTGCAACAAGCCTGGGATTTGTTGGATTATCTGCCCCAACCCGCGCCGTCCTCGTCCTTCACTCACCGCACGCTCGACCGGGTGTCGGCGTATCAATCGGCCCCTCGGCCTCGCCTCCTTGGCGGGGGGAAGTGGACAACGCGCGCGGCCTGGACGGCGGCGCTGCTGCTCGCCGTTGCCGTGGGTTACGGGGGAACGACTTATTGCGCCCAGTTTTATGGACTCTGGCCCAGCGATTCCGCCACGCACGAGCAGCGCCTGCGGGATTGGAGCGTGATCGAACAACGGCGCGATCAGGAATGGTTGGAACGGCAGCCCAAGGCCGAGCGCGACTATGTGTATGGCATCCCCCCGAAGGATCGGCCCGCCGTGATCCAACAACTGCGGCAGCTCGACCGGCAACGGCGCGAGGAATGGACGCTGGCCCAACGCTTTTGGCACGAGTTGATGACGGATCAGCCGCTGCCGGTACGGTTGGAGGACTTCCCCCCGGAAGTGCAAACCTATGTCACCGAATCGCTGCTGCCGCTCTTAAGCGAAGAGGAACGCCGGCATCTGTCAGCCGCGCAAGGACGCTGGCCCCACTACCCCCGACTGTTGGTAACCCTGGCGGACAAACACCCGCTCCCCATTCCTGGCCCCGTCGGTCCCACACGCTTCCGTGACCTGCCGCCGGATTGGATGAAACGCTTCCGAGTGCTCAAAGCGCGCGCCCCCCTGTTGCAGCAACAGGAAGGGACCTGGCCCGATTTCCTGGCCGCCTTGCTGCAAGGCGTCCCCAGGAAGACGAATTTCGCGCCGATTGACCCGAAATACATCCCCAGCAAGCCAAGCGAGTTCGCCCCCGAAATTCAGCGCTTCATCGAACACACCTTGATCCCCGTGCTGGAACCGACGGAACAAGAGCTGCTCCGCAACACCGAAGGACACTGGCCCGACTATCCCGAAAAGGTTAAGAAGCTGGCCGACAAGCACGGCTTGAAGGTCCCCGGCATGACGCTACCCGGCGACCCCCACATGTGGGATCGCTACCGCCTGGCGGCGGGCGGCGGCGTGGGGGAGTGAGAATTTCCCTGAATCAGCGAAGTCATCGGTTCGCGCCCGTTGCCGCGCGCGAACCGATTCCTCAGCCCGTTCGATGATCCTCACTCTGCCCCGCCCGACAACTTGAAGTTCGACAGCGTTAAGCTGCGCGCGTCCAGCGCAGGGGTTCCCTCCTTCTCCGATGAGGCGGTGATGACCCGGTTGACGGCCGGCAGGTCGTAGGAGCCGACGCGCTGCCAGGATTGGAAGTGGGCCTCGGATTTGTGCAATTGTCCGGTCTTCACGTCCCAATAATTGACCATGTAGCTGACGGACAGATATTTGCCTTCCGGGTTCCGCTTATTCTCGATCACGGAGATCGTGAACTTGATATGTCCCATGACGCGGTTGACCTCGGTGATCTGCTGGTCGCGGATGCGGTAGCTGGAGTGCAGCTCGTCATTGAGGACCGTGATTTTGCGCCCCAAGGGATGATCCACGACCTCATCGGCGAAGGCGCACGGCGTTTCCAGGCGGGCGCTGTTATCGATGCGATGGGCCACGGTGGAACCAAGGGTGCGCTTGGCCCAGGCTTCGTTCTCCGCATCCAAGCCATCGATTTTCACCTTCCCGGCGGCTTCGACCTGGACCTTCCCTTTCTGGACTTGACCGTTAAGGTTCACGGCCATGTCAGCGGTGAAGCCGGGGAAGTCGGTCCACTGCGCGCGGGCGGCGCGGGCGTCGGCCAACAGCTTGCTGGCCGCCGGGTCCTCGGTCGGTTTGGCCGCCGCTCCCTTGGCCTCCGCCAGCGCGAACACCAGCGTGGCGTAGTGGCGGACTTGGCGATACGCTTGGCCGTTCGCCATCCCCTCTTTGTTTTCGACATGCCCCACCCGCAGCCCATAGAGGCCGGGCTGGTCCGAACCGAGCGGGAAGATGCCGTTCTGATTCGTCTCCTGCTTGTCCAGCTTGGCGCCGTCTGGTCCCAAGATAGTCACTTCCGCCTCTGCCAGCGGCTGGTCGCGCCACAACACCTGAAAGCAGCACAACTCGCCATCGCGGAACGGCACGATCTCCAGCGGCACCCGGCCCCACGGTTTCGCCTGCGCCGATCCCAGGATCGCCTTGGGGTAGTAGTTCAGCAAGAACGGTTCCCCTGGTCCGCGCTGAATAACTCCATATTGACATATACCCCCCACGCAACGCGGTCCCGTCCCGGGCAATTCCAGGCGCAGGCAAGCCGCCCCCTTGGCGGAACGAAGCGGCACGTCCTTCCCCTCGGCGGTTCGCAATATCAAGGTCGTGTGCGCGATCTTGTCCAACAGCGCCGGCGCGTCCGGCTCCAGTCCTTCGCTGAAATAGACCTCGGCGGTCTTCTGGGGGGCGTCGGGGACGATCCAAATAAAATGTCCATGAGCCGTCGCGGCCCACGCCAACAGCAGCCACGGCATGGCCAGCCAATGTTTCATGGTTCGACTCCTCGCGGCAGATGATGGGGGCGCGCCGAGCGCGGTCGCGTTCGGACGCGGAAAAAGCCCCGTTTCCACTGCCTTGAGTATAACCCAAGCCTCCCCATTCGCCAACTTCGGCTTGGGACGTACACGCCGCGCGGGGCGGCGCTGATGCGTGGAGCAGATGGCGATGGGGTGGCATACGGCGGTTGAGAAGGGACGCTTCATGGCAAGTGCGGCTGGACGGTCTCGGTCCAGACGCGGTAGCCGGCGGGACTGAGGTGCAAGCCGTCGGCGACGAACAGCTCCGGTCGTGGTTTGCCGTCCTCACCCAACATGGGACGCACGATGTCAATATAAATTAGGCGCTCATCCTTGCCACAGTAGTCCGCAACCAAGGCGTTCGCTTGCTTTTGGGTCTCGAACATGTCCCAGCGTTTGAGGCTCGGCTTGATGGCGATGAAGGCGATGCGCGTCTTGGGCAGCGCAGCGTGAATCTTCCTCACCAATGCTTGAAAGTCGCTCAACACTTTGTCCGGCGACTTCTTGCCGGCAATGTCATTATCTCCCGCGTAAAAAACCACCAGGCGCGGCTGGTGCTTGAGGATGACGCGCTCGGCGAAGTGGACCGAATCGGAGATGTGCGAGCCGCCGAAGCCGCGATTGATCACGGGTCGATTCGGGAAGGATTTCGGCAAGTCCCACAAGCGGATGCTGGAGCTGCCGACGAAGAGAATGGCCCCTTTCGGCGGCGGCTGGCTCTGGTCCTGTTCCTCGAACGCGGCGATGGCTTTTTGCCATTTGGCCAGCCGTTGCCAGTCGGCATCGTCCTCGGCCCGCGCCGAGGAGAAGAGGATCAGTCCCACCGTTAGACACAAAATGAATGACAAGCAGATTCTCATGAGTTGACCTCGAATGTTCAGCGTTTTTCCACTGGCAAATGACGCTCGAACCACTGCACCATCTCTTCTTTCATCTCCGGTAAGTTCTGGAAGGTATCCGGCACCTCGGCCCAGGCTTCCCCTTGCGCTTCGCCCCCTTTGGCGAATTTGGGAGTGACACGCACTTGGGCCGTCAATGAATTGACATGGAGTAGCGACAATCCAATCAAAAACAATCCCACTCCCGTCATTCGGTACATGTCTTGACTCCTCAGTGGTGGCGAGCCTGCGGCTCAGCCGCTAAACGCCGACCGCTGACCGCTGACCGCTGATTATCACAATAACTCCGCGATCGGTTCCCCTTCCGGCAAAATGGGGATGGGCCGGCCGGTGCGGTCGTGGTACAGGTGGTTGGTGTCGATGCCGAAGCGGTGATAGATGGTTGCCAGCAGGCAATTGCTATCCATCGCACGTTGGCTTGGCTCCTCACCGCGTGGGTTGGTGGCGCCGATGACTTGCCCCATGCGCAGGCCACCGCCAGCCAGGAAGATGCTCATGGCGCGCGGCCAGTGGTCGCGGCCTGGGCGGCGGCTGGCGTCTTGATAGCCGATGCGTGGCGTCCTGCCGAACTCGCCACAGAAGAGAAAGAGCACCTGGCGATCCAACCCGCGTTGATACAGGTCCTCGATCAACGCCGACACGGCCTGATCAAAATAAGGCAGCTTTTCTTCGTAAGCCTTGAAGATGTGCGAGTTGACGGAGTGATCGTCCCAATTGCTGGTCCGCCCCGTCTCAGGGCGCAGGCGAAAACCGGCCTGGCACTGAACAAAGCGCGACCCCGCTTCGATGAGACGCCGGGCAGTCAACAAGCTCTTGCCCCAGTGCGTGTCGCCGTAGCGCGCTCGCGTTCGTGGCGTTTCGCGGCTCAAGTCGAACGCTTGGCGCGTCCGGCTGCCGGCCAGTAGTTCCACCGCCCGGCGCTGAAAATCGTCAAAGGCGGCCAGTTGTCCCGGCTGATCGAGCAGGCGCGGCAAGGTATCCAGCGTTTGCATCAGAGCGTGGCGGCGGCGCAGCTCCAGCGCCCCGTCCTCGGTCAGCATCAAGTTGGCGCCGCTCCCTTCCGTCAGATAAATCGGCACCGGATCATAAGTGTTATTGCCCGTGGAGGACAAGGGATTCGGCGTTGGCATGAAGGGGGCATAGGCCGGTCCCAGATACGCCGGCCCGCCGCCATAGAATTTGGTGTTTCCCACGTACAGCGGCACATCCCGGCTTTGCCCTTCGAGCTGCTGGGCGACGATGGAGCCGATGTCGGGATATTCCGAGTTATTCAAATTGGCCGCCACCGACGAGTAGCCGGTCAAGAAGCGGTGCGTGCCGCCGGAATGCTGGGCGCGGTCGTGGTGCAAGCTGCGGATGAGGGTGAACTTATCGGCCATCTTCGCCAACGTGGGGAGCAATTCCGTGATCCGCACGCCGGGCACGTTGGTGTCGATGGGTCGAAACGGGCCGCGAATCTCCGCCGGGGCCTCGGGCTTCAAATCGAACAAATCCAAATGGCTCGGCCCGCCATTGGCCCAGAAGAGAATCACCGAGAAATCCTTGCTTAGCCCCGCCCGCCGTCCCGCCGACTCGGCGGCCCACAGACGAGCCAGATTCGGATTCCACCCCGTGACCAACGCCCCCAGGTTCAAGGCACCGATCTTCAACCACGTCCGGCGATCCAACGGCCCCGGACACGACGAATGCTGACATGCAGTGGCCATGACAAAGCATCCTCCCGCAAGAGATTCAGGAACCAGCACATCCTTCGGCGAGTCGGGCGGAGGGAGTTTGTGCAGTTTGAGTAGATCATACCTTCGACCGGCCTGGTTCGCTACCACCTTTTTGCCAAATTCGGCGACAGCCGCGGAGCCGCCCATCTCCACGCCCACGCCGTGTCCTTCCGCCGGCAAACCAGATGGTCGGAGCGTCGGGGGATAGCTGATGGTTTGGATGGTTGGGGACAGCGCCCAAGTCGGGGCCACAGTTGGTTTCATTCCACGGTCTGTCAGGTACTGCCGTCCGAGGGGGGGGGTGGGGTGGAATGGAATGAAAAATGGAATGAAAAGTCACGAAGTCAAGACCCCATTTACGTTTTTGCCGTGAGGGCATGTCGCCTCTCCATGCTGGCCTTCCCCCCACCCTGGCCAGAAGTCAGGGTAAGCACCGATCCGGCAAGATCGGTGGGAAAACGCGCCCCACATGCCTTGCCGGATCATGGCCAAGCGGCTCACGGATGTTTATTTCTTGTTCGTGAATAACATTTCCACTTTCGTCAGATTGGCCAACATCCGGTTGAGGTCTTCCTGCAACAAGTGGCGCTGTTTGACCATCTCCGCTCCTTGGGCGGCGAAGTTGTCTCGATAGGCGGCAAAGGTGCCGTAGCGTTCTTCCAGTGACAAACGCGGATCGCCGGTGGCGATGCGTTCCGCCTTGGTGCGCGGGAAGGGGATGTAGGAGCCGAACAAGCTGGCCAATTGTCCCTCGGCCCCGACCTCGCGGCGGCGCAGGTTCCAGCCGGTATAGGTGGCCACCGGGACCGCGACTTCCAGCGGCAACAAGGTGCCCAGGTCGTTGCCGTCCGCGTCGCACTTGGGGACAAGCACCCGATATTGGCCGAGCACACGCGGCGGCTCGATGGTGATGATCCCCTTGAGCCAGAAGTCCGGGCCATAGTCGCGGGCCTGCGGCTGCTGAATTACCTCTGGGTAGCGAATGCCGGGCAAGTACGGGAAGCCGGTGTGCTCCTGTCGCCAATCGACGAGGGTGCCGTTGTCCAGACGTGGATAGACGCTGGCTGGCGGCGCGGTGCCGTCGCGCGTCCAGGCGTCGAGCGCTTCCAGCAAGGCGCGCAGCTGGGGGCGATAGTCGCCGGGATTGGTGTAGTTGTCGGCGATGCCGCGCGTCAGCGGGCCGACATGCGGGCCGTGCTGCGTCCCCCCGAAGGCATAAATGCGAACATTGTCGGGAATGGCTTCATCCACCAGCCCGCGCGGGTCGGTGTGAACCAAGGAGCCGCTGCGGTGCCAGTATTCGGCGGCGCTCTGCGTGTGCATCACCTTGGGCAACAGGTTCTTATCTTGGGAAGACATCCGTGACAAAATACCATCCCGACGTTTCAAGATCGGGTCGTAACTTTCGCCATAGGTGAACGGAAACACGTCGGCGGGGTAGGCGTGCTCCTCGTGTTGGCCGTTGTGCCGCGTCGGCTGAGCGAAGCGATGATTGAAGAACCCCAGACCACCGCCGGCCACGTGGGGCATCAAGCCGTCGAAGACCTTGCGGTGCGCTTCATCCGCGTTGAAGCCAAGATAGAGATAGTTACGCAGGAATCGGCCGCTCTGCGAGACGCCGAAGGCGTGGGCCCGTTCGATGGCGGGCTTGCCATCGCCGCTCCGCAGCGGGTTGCGGTCGCTGGAATCATAGCGCAGGAAACTGATCAGGTCGCGCGTGGCGGCGTAGCCGGTCCCCTGCACGATGGGTCCCTCCGCCTCGCAAACGAGTTCGTAGATGTAGCCAGGCCGAAAGCCCCCCGCCACGCGGCAGCGAATCTGGCCGAGCGTCCCCGGCACGCCCTGTTTGACCGGCGCGATCGGTTGGCGTTCCAACGACCACTGCTCGCGCGGAATGGGGATACGTTCATCCGTTTCGCGCAGGCGCCAGGTCAGCACCCCTTCCTTTTCCCCCCGTTCCGTCGGCGAGTAGCTGCCGTGCCCTTCACGGCGGGAGAGAGGCAGGGTTTCGGCGGGGGCGTCCGTGACCATCTCATAGCGCACCAGGCCGCGAATCGGTTGGCCCTCTTGCGTCGCCACCGGCGGCTTCAAGAGCATCCGGGAATCCCCCGAGAGCAATTCGCCGATCCAGCCGCACCAAACCACCGTATAGCCCTTGCGCATCAGGAAGCCATTACCGGCGTCCGAAGCGGAAACCGGATGGTTCGTTCCCAGGGCATCATTGAAGAAGCGTAACGCCAGCTTGTGGCCACGATTATTGACATCGTAGAGCAAAGCGCCGTTTCCCTTGGAGAGGTCCTTGGGGGCCAGGATGAACACATCGGATTGAAATTCGACCTTGCCATCCTTATTCCGCGGTGCGCGTCCGAGATCGACAATGGCTTTGTTGCGTGGATGTTCCGGATCGATGGCGAAATGGGCCACGCCGAGGATGCGTTCAAAGGGGCCTGTGTCGCCGAACGCCGCTCCGTCCGCGAACGGCTGGCGCTCCAGGATTTCCAGCCGCACCACCTCGGCCCGCGCTAGGGGGGCGGACACGAACAGGAGCAGAGCGGAAAACAACCACCACGGCCTAGTAAGATGTCTCATCAGTAGCAATCTCCCTTAGCGCAAATGTTGTTCACGAAGTCGGGTCAATTGTTCCAAGGCTGGTCGTGGTTGGCCGTGCTGGTCGAGCAAACCACAATTGGGAAACTGGTGCGGCGCCGCGTCGGTCAGATGAATCCAATGCACGCCGCGAATGTACGGTTTGCACAAGGCCAAGGCCGCCACTTTGGCGGTCCAGACGGCCTGCACCGCGGGCGAGAAGCCGTCGCTCCAGTATCCGCCCTCCACGCTCAGGTCGGCGTCGGCGTTCATGTCGGTCGCGGTGCTGGCTGGATAGCCAATAGTCAGTTGCACGGGCACCCCTAGCAAGGCGTACAGATCGAGCAAACGCGACAGATCGAGCAAATCCCGACAGTAGCTGCCGCGCGGCGTCACGCCCATGACCAACTCCAGCTCGACGGCGGACAGGTTCAAGCCCGCGCGGATGAGCGTGTCGGCGAAAATGAACGGCGAGTGCGTGCGGTCCTGCTCGGCCATGTACTCGCCCCAGGGTTGGGTGATGCCGACGACCAATTCCAGGCTGGGATCAATCTGCCGGGCCGCCTCCGCCAGCCGCACGTTCAGCCAAAGCATCTCATCCTCGCTCAAGGCCAGCACGTTGCCATAATTGCTGGCCGACGTCAGTTGCCAACAGGAGATTCGGCCTTTATAGCGCTTGACGGCATGTTCCACGTAATCACACATGAAGCTGGCGACGCTTCCCAAATCACGGTCCCACAACCACAACCAGTTGGGTAAGTTGACCGGCGAAAAGTCGATCAGGGGGCCGGCCATGATGTCCTGGGTGAGCGTGGAGGCCCAGTCTAACATACGATCAATCTGGTCCCAGCAATAACTGTCCTCGTTCGGCTCCACGTCCTTCCACGAAATCGGCAAGCAAACACGATTGAATGTTTGCTGGAAGCACGCGCGGAAGGCCTCTTCGATGACGGAACCGTTGACCCGACAACCCAGAGCGGTATCCAAACGGGGCTGGCGGTGATGGCGAACCTGGAACACCTGGTCGATGTAGGTTTGCACCAATTCATCGGCGACCCGATACGTTTCAACGAGTAGGTCCTCCGCGAAGCGAGCCGCTTGCGCGTCCGGCATGGTGGCAGCCACGCGCGCGAATCCCATACTGAGATCATGGATGCTCCGGGCCAAAACTGGGGCCACTTGCAAGCCCCCCGCCCGCCAGTCGGCGGCTTGGTTGCGGAGCTGATTCACCTTGCCACGCGCCAACTCGACTTGGATGAAATAGGATGCCTCCCGTTCGGTCAAGGTGCCGGTAGTGGTCATGAACCGGCCCAGCCCGGCGATGTCCCACGGCGCCACCAAGTTGCCGCTTTCGTCCACGTCTCGGCTGATGCTAAGGCGATGACTCTCAACCGTGACGTGCGCGGGCCAAGGCATGTTGTCCGGACCGCCAATGATGCACGCCCGCTCCAGCTCTTGAGCCGCTTCGAGATTCATCTGGGCTGGCAACACAAAATTCATTATTCCCATGATCCGTGATCCGTTGTCGAAGGCGGGGGCGGCACGCGACGGCACTGACGAATGTTAAATCCAGCCACTGACTCCTCATTCTGCCACACGAGGAAGGAATGGTTTTCTCAATATACTCGAAGATGTATTCATTGTCATATCTGTCTGGGTTGATGAGAAAAACCGGAACGCTGGGCGCGGGGAAACGATTGGGGGCTTGGCTCGGTCTCTTCAGGGGGAGTCTGACCGCCACTGCGCGCCATGTGGGTTGAGGAAGTCGTCCGCACGCGTGAAACGCCGCTGGGTGTCTCCCTCGGCACAGGGGGGGAGAGGATGAACGATGAAGTTCTGGATGATGGGACCGCGTGATTCGGACATGGTTGTCTTCTCGATGGTTGTAAGCAACGGACCGGACCGATGGATCCATCGCGGTCGGTTACGACAAGAATGATGCCTCTGAAGCGATTATAGATAAGTTCGGATCGGTCTCAATGCAATTCGCCATGGGAAAAAGAGAAACATGAGGCAGATCAAGAAGCCTTGCGGTCGGCGCGTCCCAAGAAGGCTTCTTGACCATCGAGGGCCACGATGGTGATGCCGTGACGGTTGGCCAAGGCAATCGTATCTTCTTGGTCGATGATGATGGTCTTGTCCGCTTCGACGGCCAGGACTTTGCCCCCCGCGCGGTGCATGGTGTCGATGGTCGAGCAACCGATGGTGGGCACGTCGAAGCGCATGTCTTGTTGCGGCTTGGCCACCTTGACGACGACGAAGCCGCCGCGCGGACACAACTCCCCCGCGCGCAGGATAGCTCGGTCGGTTCCTTCGATGGCCTCGACCGCCAGCACGGCTTGTTCCTTGACGGCGACGCTCTGACCGACATCGAGCCGCCCCATTTCCTTGGCCAATTCCCAGCCGAAGGCGATGTCTTTTTCTTCCTGGCTGTGAATGGCACGCCGAGTCAACAATCCCTTGTTCACGAGTAGCTCCGGGCAAATATCCAGGGCCGAGGCGAACGTCATGCCATCCTTGG
>JBKBIP010000013.1:70566-141365 GCA_046297495.1 Gemmataceae bacterium
GAACTCGGCGATAACCGTCAACAACAACGTGTCATCGCGATTGTCCGCCCGCCGATGGCCATACCAAGTCTTGAGCATCCGCCAATCCGGCCACAGCCGAAAGATACGCCAGGGAACGTTCATCACCACTTTATGCACCTTGCCGGCCATGACGATCTGCTGGCAACCTGCGCGGCGAAAACAGCGAATCATCCGCCCCAGCCGCGCCACCCCCGCCCAATAAAAACGCTGGCTCAAGGAGATCAGCTCCGGCGAGGCTTCATGGCGGATGCCGACGCAGACGACAGGAATTCCCAAGGCGCGGGCCTTCTCCGCGAAAAGAATGGGAAACCGCCCACTACCGGCGAGCAAGCCGACGGGCGGGCGCGGATGTTCTGTACGGTCCGATGGCATCGCTTGACTGGGTCCTTATTGATCGTCTGAAATCCCTAGCCGTTTCTTGATCCGATGCACGTCACGGCGGATCACGGGAAGTTTTTCCAATGTCACCATGACACGCGCTTGTAGCTGCGCATCGATGGCGGGGGTCCCCATTAGCTTTTTCCCTGGCGGGACATGATGGGCCAAACCGGCTTGGGCGCCGACCTGCACGCCGTCGCCGATGCGCAAGTGATCCGCCACTCCCACTTGCCCCGCCAACACGACGTACTGCCCCGTTTGGCAGGAACCAGCGATTCCCACCTGGCTGGCGAAGAGGTTGTGTCGGCCAATCTGGCAGTTATGAGCGATTTGCACTAAATTATCAATTTTAGTTCCCTGGCCGATGCGTGTCACTTCAAAGGTGGCTCGATCAATGCAGGCGCAAGCGCCGATTTCCACGTCGTCCTCGATTTCCACGTGCCCCAACTGCGGCACCTTGACATGCCGCCCGTCCTTGAACCGATATCCGTAACCGTCCGCGCCGATCACCGCGTTGGCGTGGATGATGATTCGATTGCCGAGAACCGTGCCGTCGTACAGCACCACATGGGGATGCAGCACCACGTCATCGCCGATGCGGCAATGTCGTCCCACGACCGCGCCGTCATGCACCTGGCACCGCGCTCCCAGGATGCTTCCCGCGCCAATCGAGGCGAAAGGGCCGACGTAGGCATCCGGTCCCAAACGGGCGTCGGGATGAACGGCCGCGCGCGGATCGATCCCCGGCGCGCGGGTTTCCTGCCAGCCGCGCAGATGACGCACCACGGACACGAAAGCCATGAGCGGATCGGCCACGCGAATCATGGGGCGGCCGTTGCCGGTCCATGTCAGCGGCACGAGCACGGCGGAAGCCTGGCTTTGCTCCAGGTTGGCCGCGTGTTTGACATTTTCGATGAAGGTGATGTCCCCCGGCTGAGCGCTGTGCAAGGGACGCGCGGCTTGAATGACCAGATCGGCGGCGCCGTGGAGTTGACCGTTGACCAACTCCGCCAGCTGTTGCAGCGTGACGCTCACGCGGGAACTCCCTTTCCACTTGTCAGGAATCGAGTTCAAATCCGGCGAATCGATAGTTCTCCGAAGGCGAGCTGACTATAATCAACGGCCGCCCACCGAACAAGAGGAACCGCTACGGGGCTGTTCGAGTGTCCGGTCTGTTCAACAAGCCGTGGAAGATAGGCACCTGCCCTCTTTGCCTAGTTTCACGCCGAACCTGACAATCGAACGGCCCAGGAAAGCTTTTGCTCTTGACGGATTTTGATCTTGCCAAAAACGCATCTCTTGCTATGGTGCCGCCTCTTTTTTTCATACCCAACGGGGGAATAATCAGGGGGCGGAAGCCATGAAAAGAGGCAGGTTCATGCTGCGCTGGGGGGGTCTGGCGCTGCTGATGGTAATGGGCTGTACCTTGCCGGAATATCTTCGCCTCAATTACCACCAAAGCCAGTATGGCGACGGCAGCGACCGGCAAGTATTCGGTCGGCTGGAAGTCGTGGCCAACTCCACGTCGAACGTGTTGCAGCGTTTGGGCGTGTCGGTCGTCTCGCAAGAGGGAGTGGACGATGTGCGCTTGATCTGTCAAACCAAAAAAGGGAAGCGGTTCGTGCTGATTTTGAGCCGCGTCCAGCAGCCGCATGGGGAATACACCCACATTCATATCGAGTGGGAAGACAAGAAAGCCGACCCCGTTGGCGTGCTGATCCTAACGCAGATCGCGCAGCTGCACGGCAGTTGACACCGAAGCCCCCTGATGGCGCTCCGTCACCAGGGGGCCAACGCCTCGCCGCTCGCCCAATGCCAATGAAAAAGCGGCGGCGCTCGCCGCGCCACCGCTCCTCCTTGGGTAGGGTCAACTTAATGACAATGCAGGGTAACATAAAGGGGGCCGCATTCGCTTGGGAATGCGGATCCTGCTGCTATTGGTATCGACCGCCGACGGGAAAATCTTGAGTAAGACGAATCGATGTTGGCGAACAAGGAGAAATAGGCATGGCGGCGATGAACTCGATCACCGTTCGGCGTCTGGGGCTGGCCGCGACGACATCGCTGTTGTTGCATGGCTTGCTGTTCATGCTACTTGCGCTGCGGGACGCGCCAGGAAGGGAGAGAGACGATACGGGGCCGTATATCGATAACCGCGTGACTGGACCTGATATATTCTTAACGCTTGAGGAGTGGGCCGCGCCGGCTCGGCCGCGGCTGTTGCCGGTTGCGTGGGTCGAGGACGCGGCGCCGCTGCCGGTCGTCGTGCCCGCGCCAGCCAGCAGCCCAACGCCGTGGCAACCCGCGTCCGCCGTCGCCGCATTGCCAACCGCCGACCCATCGACCGATACCTCCTCGCCGAGCGACCACGACGCCGCCTCGAATACCCAAACCGGCGCGTCCGCCGCGACCACCTTTTTCCAGATTCCCGCCACCGGACAAGCCGTCGTCTATGTGATCGATGGCTCGGCCAGTATGGGGCTGTTCGGGCGTTTCGATGCCGCTCGCCGCGAGCTGATCGCCAGTTTGGAACAACTGCCGACGACCGCGCGCTTTCATGTCATCGTTTATAATCGCTTCGTGGCTGTCCTTCCCGGCAGCAAGCCCACGGAATTACTCCCCGCCACGCCCACGAACCTCACGAAGACCATCGCTTGGCTGCGTTCCCTGCGCCCGGAAGGGGGCACGGACCATCTGCCCGCCTTGCGGCGCGCCTTGCTGCTCCGACCCGACGTGCTTTACTTCCTCACCGACGCCGATGATTTGCTGGCTACTCATGTTCAAGAATTGACCAACTTCAACCAGAACCGAACTCGCATCCATGCCTTGGAGATGGAGGCACCGAATCCGCACCGTGCCGACATGCCGTTGCAGCTCCTTGCTCGGTGGAACAACGGCCGCTACCGCTGCGTGGCGGAAGTAATCCAGGGGACCGGCACGCTGTCCCGTCCGTAGCTTCAGCGACCCGAACGACCAAACATGCTCACTCGACAAACTCCACCGCCACCGGTTTGTCGATGATCCCTGCTTGATGCGCTTCTTCCAACAGACGCTGAACGGCGGCGCGGCCGCGCGGGCCGTAATCGAGAGTCCAGTCATTGACGTACATACCGACAAAGCGATCCGCTAACGCCTTGTCCATGTCGCGGGCGTATTGCAAGGCATATTCCAAGGCGGCGTCGCGGTGGGCCAGGCTGTAGCGAATACTCTCTTTGAGCAAGCGGCTGATCTCGCGCATGGTGTCAGCCCCCAGATCGCGGCGGACGACGTTGCCCCCCAGCGGCAGCGGCAAGCCGGTCTTCTCTTGCCACCATACGCCCAGGTCCACGACCAGGTGCAGCCCCTGATTTTGGAAGGTCAATTGGCCTTCGTGAATGATCAAGCCAGCGTCATACGTGCCGGCGCTCACTTGGGCAATGATCTGATCAAAGGGAACCACTTCATGCCGAAAGCCCTGGGGCAGCAGCAAGCGCAGCGTCAGAAACGCCGTGGTGAGCGTCCCCGGCACGGCGATGCACACGTGCTGTAAATCACTCCGGTTCATCGGCTGGCGGGCCACGACCATCGGCCCGTACTGGTCCCCCATGCTGCAACCGCTCGGCAGCAGGGCGTACTTGTCGAGCAGATAAGCGTAAGCGTGGATGCTGACGGCGGATACCTCCAGCTCGCCGCGCATGGCCCGGCGATTGAGCGTTTCGATGTCTTGCAGCTCGTGGCGAAATTGGAGGTTGCCGGTGTCGATCTTGTCATGAGCGAGCGCGTAAAACATGAACGCATCGTCGGGGTCGGGGCTATGACCGACGGTGATGAGCTGCTTCGTCATGGAGTTCCTCGGCGTGTGGGGAATCTGGGTGGGAGTCACATCTGCTCTAAACTTATCTGTACGATATCCTCGTGCTTTTTGTAGTATTTCGACTCGTTGGATTAATCGGTTCGCGCTCGGAAAGGCGCGAGCGAATCACTGAATCCCCACATTCATTCGAGGTGGACGCCCCCTATGCCGAGACGGCAATCCGTTCCTCGGCGCGGGGTTTCCAGGTGCGCTCGATGAAGGTAGTATCGACGTGTCCTTCCACGAAGGCGGAATGGCTGAAGATTTCGCGGTGGATGGGGATGGTGGTCTTGATCCCTTCGACGACGAACTCGGCCAGCGCCCGTTTCATGCAGGCGATGGCTTCGGCGCGGGTCGGCTGATGCACCAACAGCTTCGCCACGAGGGAGTCATAGTTGGGGGGCACCCGATAGTTGGTCACGACATGACTATCCAAGCGCACGCCAGGGCCGCCAGGAGGTTGCCAGCGCGTGACCAAGCCGGGAGAGGGACGGAAGTCCATGGCGGGGTCCTCGGCGTTGATCCGGCATTCGATGGCGGAGCCGCGCTGGGGAATGTCCTCTTGGCGGAAGGACAATGGCTCGCCGGCGGCAATGCGAATCTGTTGGCGGACCAAGTCGATCCCCGTGACCAGCTCCGTGACCGGGTGTTCCACCTGGATGCGGGCGTTGACTTCGATGAAGTAAAAGCGATGGTCCTTATCAACGAGAAATTCACAGGTGCCGGCGTTGTGATAACCCGCCAGTTTGGCGAGCCGCACGGCGGCGGCACATATTTCCTGGCGCACTTCAGCGGGCAAATTGGGGGCCGGTGATTCCTCGACCAGCTTTTGATGGCGGCGTTGCAACGAGCATTCCCGCTCCCACAGGTGAACGGCGTTACCATGCCGGTCGGCCAGGATTTGCACCTCGATATGGCGCGGCTGCTCGATGTATTTCTCCAGATAGACGCTGCCATCCTTGAAGGCGCTTTCCGCTTCCTGCCGGGCCGCTTGCAGGCCGCTGCGCAGGCTGATGTCGTTGCGTGCCACCCTCATGCCGCGCCCGCCGCCCCCCGCCGCCGCCTTGATCAACACCGGAAAGCCCATGTGATGCGCCAGCTCCAACGCTTCGGTGTCGCTGGTGATCAAGCCTTCGCTGCCGGGCACGACGGGGACTTGGGCTTGTTTGGCCAATTTGCGGGCTTCGTTCTTGTTCCCCAACAAGCGCATGGCCTCTTGCGGCGGGCCGATGAACTCGATGTTGCAAGAGCGGCAAATCTCCGCGAAATGCGCGTTCTCGGACAAGAAGCCGTAGCCGGGATGGATGGCCTGGACGTTGGCGATCTCGGCGGCGCTGATCAGACGGGGGATGTTCAAGTAACTTTCGGTGGCGATGGGAGGACCGATGCAGATTTTCTCATCCGCGAAATCCAAATAGGGCGCGCCGCGATCCGCTTCGCTGAAGACGGCCACGACCTCAATTCCCAGGTCTCGGCACGCCCGGATCACGCGCAAGGCAATTTCACCACGATTGGCTACGAGGATGCGTTGAAACATGGTTCCCGTGACAAGTGACGAACATTAATCGTTTAGCGTGCGCCCCGCGGGGGAGCGCGACGCTTATCCGGTTGGGTCCACCTTGAACAGCGGCGTGTTGTATTCCACGGGTTGCTGATTCTCGACGAGCATTTCCACGATCACACCCGTGCAATCGGCGGTGATCTCATTGAAAATCTTCATGGCCTCAATGAGACAGACCACCGTATCGGGCTTGACGCGCGAGCCGGCTTTGACGAACGGCTCCGCGCCGGGAGTGGGAGAGGCGTAGAATGTCCCTGGCGTGGGACTGCGGATATATTGGTACTCTTTTTCCGGTGCGGTTTTCGACTCGGCAGCCGCTGGCGCGGGGGCCGGGGTGGAGGCGGCCGGCGTGGAGGTCGGCACCGTCGCCGGCAGCGCGGCCGTCACGATAGGGCCGTTCATGCCACGCCGCAAGCGAATGCGCAACTCTCCTTCGCGCAGATCAATCTCACTCAGGTCATGCCGGCTCATCAGAGCCACCAGATGCCGGATCGTTTTGATATCGAAAGGTCCTGGTTGGTTGGTCGCATCGTTGGCCACGGCATCTCCCATGCTGATCGCTTCCAAGACGCTGAGGAATGACTCCTCCGCTGATCCATCCTGATTCGTTTGCTGAAGCGATTCATGGTTTCGCGCTCGACAGCGTGCGCGAACCGATGAATCTGGACGTCCCCTCACAATTCGATCATCGCGGCGGCGAAATCCCGGGGCACCTGGGACAACACTTCGGCCCCCTCTTCCGTCACCAGGACATCATCCTCGATGCGGACTCCACCCCAGCCAGGAAGATAGATGCCCGGTTCAATGGTCACGACCATGCCCGCCTGGAGCACATCGGTCGAATTCGCTCGCACCGCTGGGGCTTCATGCACTTGCAAGCCCAAGCCGTGCCCCAAACCGTGGGTGAAATGCTCTCCCCAGCCCGCCTCGGCGATGACACCCCGCGCGACGGCATCCACATCCGCCGCCTTCACGCCGGGACGAACGGCTTGGATGGCTTGTTGTTGCGCTGCCAGGACGACCACATGGATGCTTTCCAATTTCGCTTCCCAGCGTTTCGACTGGGTAGTTCGCGTCGGCAAACTCGTTGTATGGGTTCGGAGAACGCGCGTCAAGTCGCTTTTGTAGAACGGCCCGCTGGCCCCCCAATCGACCAACAGCAACGGCGATTCGTGGACGCGCTTGCAGGTCGGCGGGGCGTGCGGCAAGGCGGCACGCTCGCCGACGGCGACGATGCTGGGGAAGCTACCGCACTTCCCCCCGGCTCGGCGAATGTACAGCTCCAAGGCGTCGCTCAAGGTCTTTTCATCGTCATCAGAACGCAACATGACCCGAAACATGGCGAAGGCTCGCTCGGCCATGCGAATCGCTTCCCGAATTTGCTCGATCTCCGACGGGTCCTTGACCGCGCGCAGCTTTTCGACTCGGTCCCGCGCCCCCTTCCAGTCGTAAGTCGGCGCCAGTTGCCGCAGCGCTTCCCACTCGGCCACGCTCAGATGGCCACTTTCAAACCCCACGCCACGGCTGCTGAGCTGGTTGAGCACCTCCGCCGTCGCTTGCGGCAAGGTCTGCGTCGGTGGCCGGATGTGGGCTTCCAGTCCGGGGCATTCCTCTTGAATCTGTTCGGTGAACCGGCCATCGCTGACCAAAATGGCGTGCCGCCGATGGAGAAGCAAATAACTGCTCTCGCCGCTGAAACCTGTCAAATAGGTGACATTAACTGGATTACTGATGAGCAGCACATCCAGACTTTCTTCCTTGAAACAGCGCGCCAGCCGTTGCCGCCGCCGAGCGGGATAATCCATGCTGCTTTCTCTCCACGTGCTGATCGAGGTGGCGAGGTTTGGTTTGGCGATTCCATCCGTAAGAGTCTGTCCGAAAAAGTTTGTGGGTCACGTTTGTAACGTGCCTGTGCGGGTCTCGGCACGTTGGAAACGTGCCCCATGAGCTTTTTCGGATCATTTCTAAATGGTAAAAAGTGTATCGACTCCCCCGTTCAGCGACAAGGGGCCTGATAGCACGAGGGCACGAACCATCCGTGGCGAAACCATGACACACCTTCCCGAATCCATCCACCTCATCCGTGGCCACCCCCCCCGCGCTTGCTGGTAGGCCGAGCGGGGCCGGCGTATCGCACGGCGACGCAGTTGGAGCTGCGCCAGGATCACGCGGCGTTGCGGTGCAGGAAGAATGGACGGTGCCGGGGCAACAACCGTCACCACTGCCGGGGTGAATCCTGGTTCCAATTCTCTTGATATGTATCCGACAGAGGGCCGCTTTCTTGGAGCGTGAATGCCCGCTTCACGGTCGAGGACAGCATGAAACACAGCACGATGATGGGGTAAATCATCGTGATGAAGATGGCTCCCACCATGAACACCATGACGAACGAGGCCACGGTTTTCAGCATCTCCTGGTCGCGCATTTCCATGTCCGCTCTGGAGACCATGAGTTCCATGGTCTCATTCACGACCGGAATCACAAACACGACGGCGAAGATGAGGCCGAAAATTTTCAAGGCAATGCTGATCGAAGCGTATCCAATCGCCAGCTGCCGTCCCCACGCTTGCATTTGCAGCAAGCCCACGCCCGAGGCCAGCATCATAATCGAAAGGGCCACCCCCAGCCCTTTTTCGGCTAATTGGATAGTCTTATAGGCAGAAATCGACTCTTCGACACGTTTTTCAAACTCTTGTTGAAACCGTTGTTGTTCATTCCCTTTCGACTTATCGAACCCGGCGAACATCTGCTGGCCGCCGGCCGCTTCGGCACCCAGGCCGCAAATGCCGCACACGAGGCCCATTCCACCAAAAATTAATTGCAAGACGGCAATCACTGTCACGGATGTCGGACGCATGACGGGCATGGCAAATCCTTGTCACAAGAGGATGGGTAAGCAACGATGCCGCTGGAAAGCGTTGCCAAATTCATGTCGAAATCTTGCGCCTCTTTTTACTCATGCACGAACTCATGTTCCGGGTGGCGCACCGTCAGCACGGGACAGGGGGCGGTACGGACGACCTTCTCGGCGACGCTGCCCAAGAGCAAGTGGGCCAAGCCGGTGTGGCCGTGCGTCCCCATGACGATCAGGTCGAGGTCTTTTTCCTTGGCGAATTGGACGATGACTTGATGCGGGTTCCCCTCGCGCACCTCACAATGAATCGTCAAATGGCCGAGGTTTTGTTCCTCGATCATCTTAGCGAAGGCGTCGCGGGCGGCGGCGGTGAGCTGGTCGATGGATGGGGCCACCGGCGGGGCGACCGTAACCATGTCAGGAATGAACAGCGCCATGTCTTGCACGACATGGAGCAGATAGATGGCCGCCCCGAATTTGTCGGCGAAAGCCGCCGCGTATTTCAGGGCATTATAGGAGGATTTGCTGAAATCCGTCGGCACCAGGATATTGTGCAGGTCAATCATGGGTGGTGTGCCTTGTGGGAAGGGTCGCCAATCGGCGACAGGCCAGTTACTCTCTCGTCAATTGATGAAAGCGCTCGCGCAGCATCTTGGTGATCGGGCCGGGTTTGCCGGCGCCGATGACGCGGCCATCGCATTGGACGATGGCGATGACCTCGGCGGCGGTGCCAGTCAGGAAGCATTCGTCGGCACTGTACACATCATGCCGGGTCAGCGGCATCTCACGCACGGGGATATTGGCTTGCCGGGCCAACTCCATGATGGCGTTGCGCGTGATTCCCTCGAGAATGCCCGCTTCGATGGACGGCGTGCGCAGCTCGCCGCGCTTCACCAGGAAGATATTGTCGCCGGTGCATTCGGCGACTTCTCCCTTGTGGTTGAGCATGATTGCTTCCGGCACGCCGGCTTGCACCGCTTCGATCTTGGCCAAGATGTTGTTGAGATAGTTGAGTGACTTGATGCGCGGATTCAGGGCGTTGGGGTGGTTGCGGATCGTCGTCACCGTGCAGATTTCCATCCCCTTCTCGTACAATTCCGCTGGATACAAGGTGATGTCATCGACAATGATGATCACCTGCGGATCGCTGGTCCGGCGCGGGTCGAGGCCCAGGTAGCCGGCGCCGCGACTGACCACCAGGCGGATGTAGCCGTCTTTTTTGTCATTGACGCGCACGGCATCGTTGACGGCGTCGGTCATCTGGTCTGGGCTGAGGGGAATCTCCAGCTTGATATGGCGGGCGCTTTCATAAAGCCGATCGATGTGCTCGCGTAGGCGAAAAACTTTGCCGCTGTAAATCCGCAGCCCCTCGAACACGCCGTCGCCGTAGAGAAAGCCGTGATCATAGACACTGACCTTGGCGTCCGGCTTATCGAAATACTGACCGTTGATATAGACCTTAGGTGTCATGGATGTTCTCGATTCAACTCAACACCATCGGTGTGGTGGCCGTTTCTTGAATCCGCCCCTCGGCGATGCGCACCACGCGATCGGTTTCCGCCACCAGCTCCAGATTGTGAGTCACCATGATGATAGTCAGGCCGTCACGCTGGTTCAAGTCACGGAGTAGGCGAATGATGGCGGCGCCGGTGGCGGAATCGAGGTTGCCGGTCGGCTCGTCGGCGAGCAGCACGCGCGGCCGGGTGATCAGCGCGCGAGCGATGGCGGCGCGCTGCATTTCACCGCCGGACAGCTCGCGCGGTCGGTGCCGCAAGCGGTGGCCCAAGCCCACACGTTCGATCAACTCTGCCGCCTCGCGCCGCAAGCGCCGCCGGTCGCGCAACCATCCCAGGGCGGAGTAGGCGATCATCCGCGGCACGAGCACGTTTTCCAGCGTCGTCAACTCTGGCAGCAGATGGTAGAACTGAAAAATGAAGCCGAATACCTCATTGCGCAGCTGGTCGCGCTCTTTGGCGGATAAATTGTCAATGCGCCGGCCTTCCAAGTGAATCTCTCCCCGGTCGGGTCGGTCCAGGGTGCCGAGCAAGTGCAATAAGGTGCTCTTGCCGGAACCAGATGCCCCGACGACGCTGAGAAACTCGCCCGGATGGACTTCCAGGTCCAGACCCCGCAGCACTGGCACTTCCACCGCGTACTTGCGATAGGTCTTGTGCAAATCGAACGCGGACAAGAGGGGCTGATAATCGACCATGACGATCCTTTAGAGTTGATCCGAACCCCCAAGCCGGTCGCGGGGCGGCCGGTCGCCGCGCCACCGGCTTGGAGTGGTTCGGATTTTTTGCTTCTACGTGTCACTCATACCGCAGCGCCCGCACTGGATGCAGCAAGGCGGCGCGCAGAGCGGGCAAGATACTAAAGGTCACGGCAATGGCAATAGCGCCGATATTCACCAGCACGACGCTCAACGGTTGCAGGTCAGTGGGAATCTCATCGAAATAGTAAATGCGCCGGTCGAAAATTTCGCGGCCCGTCATTTGGGCCAGGAATTTTTCGATCTCGTTGATGTTCTCGGTCAGCGCCAGTCCCAAGCCGGTTCCCAGAATGGCCCCGACCACGCCCAGCAACAAACCGTAACCGAGAAAGATGGCCATGACGCCGCCGTTGGACGCCCCCAGAGCCTTCAAGATGCCAATGTCGCGGGTTTTCTCGACGACGATCATGGTGAAAATGGCCAGAATGCCGAAGCCGGCCACGGCGATGATGAGGAACAACAGGATGTTCAATATCCCTTTCTCAATGTCAATAGCGGCCAGCAATGGCCCCTGCTTGTCTTCCCAGGTGCTGACTTGGTAATGCGAGGCGGGGAAAAGAGATTGTAATTCACTCTTGACCAACTTCAGGTCTCGATAGTCCTTCAACTTAATTTGCAGGTTGGTCACGCGATTGCTCATCGTGCGGAGATGCTGCAAATGATCGAGCGGCACAAAGACATAACTGGAATCATACTCGCTCATCTCCGACTTGAAATAATCCCGGATCACGAAACTATCGAACACCGGCATCAGTCGTTCGCCGCTGACGGTGGTGAGGATGACTTCATCACCGGGATGGAGGATGTAAATATCCTCGGGTTTGTCGCCGGGTTTGGCTTCCTTGTCGCGGTAGCTGGCCAAGGCATGACCAATGATGATCCCTTTGGGCACGCGCGGCGTGCTCTGGGGAGGATCGACCGGCGGGGGGCTGCCTGGCTCGGCCAGGGGAAGTTCCGGCGGCGTGGGAATGGGGGGATGATGGAGATGATAACGGTGGATCATCTCTGGCGTGAGCTGAAAATTGGGACGTGGATCATCTTTTTGCAGCACCAGATGCGCGCTGAAGCCTCCCACGCTGGCCCGCCCTTCAGGGTCGATGCCGATCAGGTGAACGGGCCGGAGGATTACTTGTCCCTGATAGCGGTATTGCATCATGGCGAAGACTTCGACCGTTGGCGTCACTGCCTCGATCTTGTCCCCAATCTTCGAGGCCATGATACGGCGGATTTTCTCATCGGCGTTGGGGAAACCATCGTAAGTCCGGCCTTCGATGATGATATCGGACAGTAGGCCGTGCAGCCGTTCCTTCAGTTTGGAGCTAAATCCGCTCATCACGCTGTTGACGACGATGAGCGTGGCCACGCCGAGCATGACACTGATGATACAGGCCAAAGCCAGGTAGCGCGTCCACAGATACCGCCAACAGAGAAGGAGTTTGTACATCGTCCATGATCTCCGGTACCCGCGATGGAGTTACACGCTTTCGATTCATCGGTTCACGCGCGCTTCCAGTGATCCGCGCAAAACGAGGAATCCGGTATCCAAGGTGGCATTCATTCCGTTGGCCGCAGCAGCGGGAACAGGATCACATCGCGGATGGTCGTGGTATTGGTCAACAGCATGACCAGCCGGTCGATGCCGATGCCGAGTCCACCCGCTGGCGGCATGGCATGCTTCAGGGCGCGGATGAAATCCTCATCCATCTTGGCCATCGATTCTTCTTCGGGCAGTCCCGCCAACTGCTGGCGGAAGGTCCGCTCTTGCGTGATCGGGTCGTTCAGCTCGGTGTAGGCGTTGGCCAGTTCCATTCCTTGCACATACAGCTCGAAGCGCTCGGCGATATGCGGCTGGCCCCGTTTGCGCTTCGTCAAGGGACACAGACCCGCCGGGTAATCGTAAATGAACACCGGCCCAGTTAGACTGTCCTCAACGTTGGCCTCGAACAATTCGTGAACAATCACGTCATGGTCTTTCCAGCCGATTGACTTTTTCTGGTCATTTCGCAAGCAAGGGTCCACCCCCTTCGATGGGGCGATGTCGCGCACGGCCTGCGCATCGTCCAGCGCCACGCCGACATGCTCGCGGAAGGCATCGGCATAGGCTAACCGCTTCCAGGGGGGCGAAAAATCAATGATCTTATCGCCGAAGGGAAGTCGCATGGTATCGCCCAGCGTCCGGACACAGGCAATGATTAGCCCCTCGGTCAGGTCCATCATGGTGTGATAGTCGCCGTAGGCTTGGTACAACTCCAGCATGGTGAATTCGGGATTGTGCCGGGGGCTAATCCCTTCATTGCGAAACACCCGGCCAATCTCGTACACCTTTTCGATGCCGCCGACCAGCAAACGCTTGAGCGGCAGCTCGAGGGCGATGCGCAGGAACAAGTCGATGTCCAAGGCGTTGTGGTGCGTGATGAACGGCCGGGCCGCCGCCCCGCCGGCGATGGCGTGCAAGGTCGGCGTCTCCACTTCGACATAGCCTTGACCATTCAGATAGTTGCGAATGCACTGAATGACGCGAATCCGTTTCAGGGCGCGATCCAGCGTCTCCGGGTTGTACGTCAGATCGAGATAGCGGTGCCGCAGACGATATTCGATCTCCTGCAAGCCCCCCCATTTGTCCGGGTGCGGCAGCAACGATTTGCCGAGAAAGTGCAATTGCTCGGCAAAGATGGTCAATTCGCCGGTCTTGGACAACCCCAGCGTGCCATCGACGCCGAGCAGGTCGCCCAAGTCCAACTCCTGAGCAATGGCCCAACCTTGTTCGCCAACCTGATTCTTGCCGATCATCACCTGGATATAGCTGGACCAAGTATCGATTTCCTCGCCGGCGCCGCGGGTGCTCTTCAACTCGCGCCGCGTCGGGTGTCCGGACCAGTCGCGGATCTCCAGAAAGTGCAGCTTGCCGGCGATGCGGCGCAGCACGATCCGACCGGCAGCGCGGACCTTAGGTGGATTGGCTTCGTTCAACGGCAGGTCGCGCAGGTGCTGAATCGGCTGATGGCCGTCGAACCGCCCACCCCAGGGATCAACCCCCAGCTCCTCCAAACGCCGTAACTTCTCGATGCGACTCGCTTCAAACTCAGACACGATGACCAATTCTTTCTGTACGAAGGAATCCCGACACGCTGCCCGCGCCACGATGAAATGTGGATTCTAGCCCCATGCCGAATTGTGTCAATTGCAACGACGGCGGGAGGTTACGGGAAACCACGCAGCTTACCCAAGATGAACGGACGCGGCTTCCGCCAAGTGATTCAGCCATCGCGCGCACGTTTTCCAGGGGTCAATCGTCTATAGGTTAAACCGTCGCGCGCTGGAGCAAGGTTCAAGGACCAACACCGACGCCGACATACTTCCCTATCGATGACAATTGTTGCTCCATAAGGAAAGCACCATGATCACGACTCAAACGGGAATCCGGGATCGACGCGCGGGGTTGCTGGTTTGGAGCGTGATCGGCACGCTGATTCTGGCCTTGGGTCCGGCCCGCGCCCAACCGTCCGCTGCGCCGCCGAGCAACCCGGACAGCGACACGACAACGGGCATCTGGAAGGAACAAGCCTTCGCGGAATTGAGCAAGACGCCGGCTCAAGTAGCGACCTTCTCCCGGGACGGCCAGGTTCTGGCCATCGCCGCCCGCAATAGCGTGACCCTGTGGGACACCACCACCGGTGCCAAGACCGCGACGTACACCTTGCCGGCGTCGCGCGCCGTCTCGCGCTGCATGTCGTTCTCAGCCGATGGCAAGCTGCTGGCGGTCACCAGCGCGACCAGCGCCAACCGCAATGAATACGTCGATGTTCTCGATTTGCAAGCCAGCGCGTCCGACACGCCGGAGCGCAAACCACTCAAAGCCAGCCTGGAACATTACCTGGCGGGCTTTTTCGCGGCGGATGGCCGGAAACTGCATCTGCTTTCGACGCCGACCGGTCCCTTCCTGCATGTCACTTTCCGCGAATGGGACCCAACCACGGGCAAGGTGACGGCCACGAAGCTGACCGCCGCCAACATCATCGCCACGCGCGGCATGACTCCCGGACAAGGGATTCGCAACGTCTGGCAACCCCAGCAAGACACGTTTGCCGTGAACGAGCGCGGCGTCTTTGTGATCGTCAATGGGCAACATGGCAGCTGGTTCGATCTCACCAAGACGGACGATCCCTTGGAGGCAACCCTGTCGTCCAGCGTCGGCGGCATTCCCGGCGCCCATGGGATGCCGGAGGGGGAGCCGTTCACCTTTGTCGGCTTCGCCCCAAACTCGGACGCGTGCCTCATGGGCAATCTCAGTGGCGGCATCTACTTATTGGGATCGATACCAGGTGGCATCACTAACATGCCGCACTTACGTGATTGGGTGGTGCGTGCCAAGGACCTCAAGGCGCATCCGCCATTTCCTTCCGCGCGCGGCCGGCGCAACGCCATCCTGAGCATGGCCATTCCGCCCGACCGCAAGATGCTGTTCTCCTTCGCCGAAGACGGTAAACTCTGCGCACACCACGTCGCGGATACCTTGAAGAAAATCGAGGAGCCGATCAAGCCCAACCAGAAGGGGACCATCATTATTGCCGATAAGGACATGAATCTCCCGCTCCAACAGATCGGCGCCGTCCGCCTTGCCACCGCGCCGATCTACGCTTCCTTCGCCCCGGCTGGCGACAGACTTGTGGCATTCGATGTCATCAATCGCCAGCTGCGCGTGCGCTTGTGGGCACGCGAGTGACAAGAAAGAGCAATAACCGTCTTGGAGGGGGGAATTAGCCGCACATTTGGGATCCCATGCCGTCCTCGCGACTTATTCCGCGCGCTGGCCCATCTATTCTTGATGATTCCGATTCCATCGGGAGTCAGCATACACGAAGCTATTCGGAAAAGCTGATATTACTCGGCAGGAAAGATTCTACCGAGCACGCAGCGCGAGCCAGTGCCGCACTGGCTCGCGCTGCGTGCTCCTATGATTTTCTTTCGTGCCGAGATAATACCGCCCCCCGTCTGCTCACACTCGTTGGATGCGGCTCCTTCACTCAACGTCCCCCCCTTGGCGCTTGCGGCGAGAACGGCGATAATCCGGTCAGGGTCAGAGAAAGGAGGAACCCATGGCCGATGCTGTCTCGACTATCGCAACTCCCGTGGAACCGGGGCCGAAGCTGCCCGATGTCCAACTGATCGAAACGGATGGGATGCCCTTGGAAAGCGATTGGCACCGCGACGCGATCAACCTGCTCATCGAGCAGATCCGCTATCACCTGCGCGACCGCCGCATTACTGGGTGGTGTGGGAAGAGGACGGTCGTTACCCGGACGTGATCATCGAGCTACTGTCTTCGTCCACGGCTGAAATGGACCGTACCACCAAGAAAGCAGTATATGAGCGCACGTTTCGCACGCCGGATTATTTTTGTTACGATCCGGAGACGCTGCGTTTGGAAGGCTGGCGGCTGGCGGGGCAGGACTATCAGCCGCTGACACCGAATGAGCATGGCCGCTGGTGGTGCGCCGAATTGGGGCTGTGGCTGGGAACTTGGGAAGGGCCGTATAAGACGGTGCATCGTACCTGGCTGCGCTTTTTCGATCCCCAAGGACAAGTGGTGCCGCTGTTCGACGAGGCATATCGGCGTGAGGCGGCAATTCAGCGCCAACGGGCTGACGCCGCTGAGGCCGAACTGGCGCGGCTGAAGGCCATGTTGGCGGAACAGGGGAAGGACAGTTCATCTAGTTGATAATGGCTAAGTGTCATGCTTATGACTATCACCAGGCTGCCGCAATGATTTATTTCGGAGGTCCATCGTGAGGTTCAACCGTATTCCACGAAATGTACTGATCGTCGGTTTTCTGGCGTTCCTGGGGATCGTAGGTGTTCCCGATGTAATGGGACAGGGAACCCAAAAAGCCGAGGAGCGCGTCTTGCGCGCGGGGGCGGCGACCAGCAACATCACGCCACGCCTGGGCCGATTGATCGTCGGCGGTTTCAGTCCTTTCCCGGCCAAGCATATCCATGACGAGCTGCATGCCCGTTGTCTGGTATTGGACGACGGCCAGACGAAAATCGCCTTCGTCGTCTGCGACAATCTGGGGATTGATCGCTCGGTGTACGATCATGCCCGCCGGCTGATCACCAAGGAAACCGGCATTCCCGGTGACAATATCTTGATGTCGGCGACACACACGCACTCCGGCCCGTCGTGGCACGGGCGCGACGATGAGGATGGGGACTATCCGAGCTTTCTGGCCCGGAAGATCGCTGATGGCGTGGCCCGCGCCGAGCGCAACCTCGAACCAGCCCGCATCGGTTGGGGGGTGGGGCGGGAGCCGAACCAGGTCTTCAATCGCCGCTGGAAGATGAAGCCGGGACCGGCGCTGGCCAATCCGTTCGGCGGCGTCGATCAGGTGCGCATGAATCCGCCGCGTCTCAGCCCCGACCTGATCGAACCCGCCGGCCCCACCGACCCGGAGATTTCGTTCCTCACGGTGCAGTCCCGTGATGGCCGGCCCATCGCACTGTTGGCCAACTATTCGCTGCACTATGTCGGCGGTGTTCGGCCCGGTGACATCTCGGCGGATTATTTCGCCGTCTTCGCCGACCGCATTCAGCAGCTGCTCGGCGCTGACCGGCTCGATCCCCCCTTTGTCGGCATGTTATGCAACGGCACCAGCGGCGACATCAACAACAATAACTACGCCGCGCCGGGTGAGAAGCGCCAGCCCTACGAACAAATGCGCCGCGTGGCTCATGCCGTGGCGGCCGAGGTGGACCGCGTGCATCAAACGGTGCGCTTTCATGATTGGGTTCCGCTAGGGGTTCAGCACAAGGAAATCTCCCTGGCCACGCGCAAGCCGACTCCGGAACAATTGACATGGGCGAAGGAAACCTTGGCCAAGCCCGCCGATGCCCCGCAATACCATCCGCGGGAACGCAACTACGCTCAGCGTGTCCTGGCCCTGCATGATGCGCCGCCGCGTGGCGAAATCGTCCTGCAAGCGTTCCGCGTCGGCAAGGTGGGCATCGCTGCCATTCCCTTCGAGGTCTTCGCGGAAATCGGCCTGGAAATCAAGCAGAAAAGTCCCTTCCAACCCACTTTCACTGTTTCGCTGGCCAACGGCTCCGGCGGCTACCTGCCCACCCCCGCCCAGCACAAAGTCGGCGGCTACGAAACCTGGATCGGCACCAACCGCGTGGAGATCGACGCCTCCGTGAAAATCGTGGACACGCTGATGGAGCTGTTTGGGAGGTTGGAGAAGGAGAAATGACGTACCGATGAGATTTCCCCTTGCGCCCCAAGCGGATGCCGTCCCCTCCGGCTCGGTTCATTGGAGCATGGCACTCTTTTCACTTCTTCTCGCCGCTGGAAGCCTTGTGGACCAGCAGGCGGAGCGCGGCGGTGTCGGAGACCAGCTTGCCTTGCTGCACGTCCTTCTCGGTGAACCGAGCCATGAGAATTTCTTTCGCATCTCGGCGCGAGTAGTCGTAGATGATGTAGATGGTGCCATCATCCGCTTGCACCCCGTCGGGATAGGAAACACCGGTGCGTTCATCCAACAGCAGGCCGCCGGACCAGGTGCGCCCCTCGTCCTGGGACACGAACGCCGTCAGATGCGAGCGTCCCGTCGCCTTGTCAATGGGGCCATGTTTTACCAGCAACAGATTGCCCGAACGCAGCCGGTGGAGGAAGAACCGCGCGGAGGGGTGCGCGACGGCCGACGGTTTTAACTCGCTCCACGTCCGGCCACGGTCAGTCGAGACGCTTTCGCCGATGCCATATTTAGTCCGGGCCAGCATCCAGAGGGATTTGTCCTTGCGTTCGACAATCATGTGCTCATCGTAAGCCCTCACCTCTTTGGGAACATTGCAGCTGCCATGCACTTGCCAGGTTTTGCCCTTGTCCGTGGAAACGACCATCTTGGCGCTGTGGTCGGTTTGCCGCCAAGTGGAGGCGGGCAGACACCATTCGCCGGTTGAGAGGACAATCGGCTTACCCATCATCACGCCATCGGTCAGCCGGCGCGGTGGAGACCAGCGCGCGTTTTCGTCATCGGGGTTGTCCGTGGTGATGGCCCAGACGCCGCCAACGGTGGCTGTGTGACCGACTGCCTGCGCCCAGAAAACCCACATGCGGCCATCGGGATCGAGCCACGCTTGCGGATCGAAGGCGCGAACGGGACCTTCGCCATCCGGGTCGATGACAAGCTTCTCGGTGGACCAAGTGCGGCCATTGTCACCGCTAGTCACAAGGATGACGTAATTGTTGTGATCCTCGCCGGGAGTCTTGCCGCCGTACCAGGTGGCCCACAATCGACCCCGGGGACTGCGTGCCAGGCTGGGGATGCCCTGAAAACGCCGGGCCGCGCCAGAGTATTCCGGGCCAGGATTCAGAATGACTTGCGGTGGCCGGAGGAATGCGGGCTGCTCGTCCGGGGACAACGCGCCAGCATGAAACGTAGCCAGGCAGCTAGTGATGGTGGCACCGTGGATACCAGCAAGGGCCAACACGATGGCCAGAATGAGTCGTTGCATGGGAGTCAGGTCCTGATGGAAGTTCGTTATCCGTGTGCGAGCCGCTTTTGATGACTACAAATCATCAGTTTGCAATCCGTCCCAGATCAGGCAGGCGAATTTTGAGGATTTCCACGCTCTGTTTCCGCCCGGCAAAGGCGACCAACAGGTACCCATCGTGCTCCATCACATGCGGATAGTCCACCTGGTGGTCCCCTACCAGATAGCCCAATTTCGTGAAGACCAGCCCATCGTTGCTGATGGCGATGGTGAGGGGGTCCCGTTTTTTGGGGTTGGCGTTGGAGACCAGCACATAACGTCCGTCGCTCAGACGCAGGCCGTGAAGCTTCGAAGTTGCGTCCGGGAAGTTCGTCTGCGCTGGCTTGCTCCAGGTCCGGCCGTTGTCGGTCGAGAAGGATCGATACAGGTATCCACCCCGGCGATTGTCTCGGAATAACGCCATGAGATTGTCATCTGGTAGCACCCACCACAGCGGCTCCTCGGCGGCGAGTTCGCTGCTGGAGCCAAGCACAGGGAACGATTGCCAATCGTTCGGCGCTTTGACGCCTCCCACCAGAAAATGGACGCCGCTGGTTTTGTAATCGTGGGGCCGGCGTGACATCATCCACTCACCCGTTGGCAGTCGCTTGGGAGGGAAATTGTTGATGGCGTTGTCCGCGATGACGCCGGCGCTGGTCCACAACTCCGCGCCGGGCTTGAGTCGAAACGCATGCAGCTTGAGGCTCGGCCCGAAGAAGCCGGCCGCTTCATCCAAGGAAGCCAGCGCCAACAGCTCGTCCCCCCGCTGCCAGAAGCCACGCGCGATCCAACGCAAACCTTTGTCGGTTCGTGTTCCATAGTGCGGCGAGTCGGGGCCGGAGTTCAGCGGCTCTGGCGTGAGAAACTTCGGTTCACTCCATTTCAAGCCGTCGGGACTGGTGGCGAAGCGGACGCGCTGGCCGACGCGATCCTCGATCCCGGGGCCGTCACTCCACATCACCCAGAATTGGCCGTCGTGATGGGCGAGGTAGTTGTGCTGATTGACTCCCTTGGCCGCGCGGACATCGCTTACGACGGCGTGTTGACTTGGCACGCGCGGCAGCTTAGCGAAGTCAATTTGATGGGGATTCGTCGGCACCCAATCGCCAGCGAGCATCAGGGGAGACGCGGGATTGTCCACGGGATGCGGTGCTGGCTTCCCCGCCGCGACCGTCGAAGCTGATAAAATGACGACAGTGAAACAGCCGGTCCAAATACGATGGTGCATGAGGATATATCCGCCGAGAAAATGAGGGAATGCATACGACGATTTTTCCCTACGCCGAGCTAGTTTCCAGTTGTTCGAGCATTTCCGGTGATACCTCGCGCGTGCCTCGGCAACGGGGGTACTTGCTGCAACCCAAGAAATAACCGCCGCGCGGGCTGGGCCGCAGCTTCATGGCTGATTCGCATTCGGGACAGGTTTCGCTGACCTCGATGGCGGGCACGGCTTTCTTGGCGGGGGCCGGTATCATGTCCTTGAGTTTTTCCTTCATCTCCGCCGGTACCGGCTTGGTGCTGCGACATTTCGGATAGGCGCTGCAACCCAGGAACGGCCCGCGTGGTCCGCGCTTGACGACCATCGCCGCGCCGCACTTCTCGCAATTCAAGCCGGATTCCACCGGCTTGATCGGATTGCCTTGGGCATCGACATCGTGGGCGTTGCGGCACTTGGGATAGCCAGTGCAGGCCAGGAAGGGACCACGCGGCCCTTCGCGGATCACCATGGGCTTGCCGCACTTCTCGCAGACGTGCTCGGTGGGCCGGCTCGATGGCACCGGGTTTCCCTCGGCGTCGAGATTCATGGTCGCCTTGCATTCGGGGTAATCGCTGCAACCCAGGAACGGTCCCCGTTTGCCCATGCGGCGCAGCATCGGCTTGCCGCAATTGGGGCACGGATGATCGGTGAGAACCGGCTCCTCGCGCAGTGGTTCCCCCTCGCGCGGCTTGATGTACTTGCACTCCGGATAGCCGGAACAACCGATGAAGCGATTTCCTTTCGTCTTAGTGCTGAACTTGATGACCAACGGCTTGCCACACTGCGGGCACAATTCGCCCGTTTCCGCCCCGCGAATCGATTCCATTTCCTCGGTGGCGGAACGCAGGGCCATGCTGAACGGTCCCCAGAAGTCATTGAGAACGTGGACCATCTCCGCTTGCCGTTCCTCGATCTGGTCCAGCTTCTCCTCCATCGAGCTGGTGAATTTGAAATCCATCACTTCGGGGAAGTGCTGCACGAGCTTGTCGGTGGCGAGGTTGCCCAATTCCGTTGGGAAGAAACGGCGCTCGCGTTGCTCGACGTACTTGCGTTCTTGGATTTTGCTGATGATGCTGGCGTAGGTGCTGGGCCGGCCGATGCCTTCCTTTTCCAGTGCCTTGACCAACGACGCCTCATTGTAGCGTGGCGGCGGCTGCGTGAAATGCTGCGAGGCCAGCAAATCGTGCAAGTCGAGGTTTTGCTTCTCGGCCAATGCGGGTAGGGTGGCGTCTTCCTGCTTCCCCTTGGGAGCCAGCACCCGGCGATAGCCGTCGAACTTCAACACTTTGCCTTGAGCCTTGAACAGACCAGGACCTGGTAGCTCGCTGCCTTGCGGCTGTGCCAGAATGTCCACCGTGGTGACGGCGAAGATGGCCGGTTTCATCTGGCAGGCGACGAAGCGGCGATAAATCAATTCATATAGCTTGCGCTGATGCTCGTTCAGAAACGGCGCCACCCGTTGCGGCGTGTACGACAGATCGGTCGGACGAATGGCTTCATGGGCTTCCTGAGCACTCTTGCCAGAAGCGTAGTAATTCGGTTTCTCTGGCAAGTAAGTGTCGCCGTACTGATTTTGAATGTGTTCCCGGCAGGCAGTCAGCGCTTCCGGAGCAATGCGCGTGCTGTCAGTGCGCATGTAGGTGATTAGGGCCACCGCTCCTTCGCTGCCCAGGTCGATCCCTTCGTACAAATCTTGGGCCAGGCGCATGGTGTGCTTGGCCGAGAAGCCGAAGCGAATGTTGGCTTGCTGTTGCAAGGTGCTGGTGGTGAACGGCGGCGGGGCTTTTTCGGGCCGGTCCTTTTGCTCGACCCGTTGCACATGGTAGGCGGCGCCCGCCAAGGCTTGGGCAATCGGCACGGCTTGCTGTTCGTTCCCGGCCTCGAATTTTTTCCCGGCCCATTCGGCCAGCTCCGCGCTGAAGGTGCCTTCCTTGAGTTCGTCCTTGGTTTCTTCGGCGTCTGCTCCGTCTTGTTTCTTGCGAATGCGGGCCGCGACAGCGGAGCGCGGCAAGACCCCTTCCGTAGCCAACCAAGCGGTGATCTTCCAGTATTCCTCCGACTTGAACGCCGCGATCTCCCGTTCCCGTTCGACGATCAGGCGCACCGCCACCGATTGCACCCGGCCGGCGCTTTGGGCGCCGATCTTCTTGCGCAGCAAGGGGCTGATCTTATAGCCGACCGCCCGATCCAGGAACCGCCGCGCCTCCTGAGCGCGCACGCGGTCCATGTCGATCTCACCCGCATGAGCGAAGGCCTCTTGAATGGCGCGCTTGGTGATCTCGTTAAACGTCACCCGCCGCACCCGTTCATCGGAAAGATTCAGGGCTTCCTTCAAGTGCCAGGCGATGGCCTCTCCTTCTCGGTCCCGGTCAGGAGCCAGGTACACCAGACCGGCGCGGGCGGCTCGCTTCTTGAGATCATTCAGCACGCGCTTATGGGTGTCGTCGTCCAGATTGACATAAGTAGGCACCCAACCGGCCTCGATGTCGATGCCGATTTGGCCACGCGGCGGGCGCTTGGGCAAGTCGCGGATGTGGCCGTAGCTGGCCGCCACTTCGTAGCCGCTGCCCAGGTATTTTTGGATCGTCTTGGCCTTGGCCGGCGACTCGACGATCACCAAGTTCTTGCGGCTGCCATCGAAGACTGCCTGGACAGCCGCCCTGCTCCCCCTGCGAACTGCCGTGGAGTTCTTCGCGGCCGTCGTCGCTTTCTTGCGGGTCGTGGTCGTTTTCCGCTGGCGCGGAGCCACCGGTGCGTCAGCAGCTTGGTCAGCCGTTTTTTTCTTCCGTGGAGGCACGAGTCGTTTCCTCGAAAAATCGTAAGGATTGGTGCTTCTATTCCTGGCATCGCATCGTTCTTGTGGGGAAGAAGATAGACCACCGCGCGTGGATGGCCCGTGTCGCAGCCACCCTTCCCCTTACCTGTCACTGGCTCGCCGGTTGCCGTTGTGTTAGCGGACGAACTCGCTACAATCACTATCTTGAGTCGAGTCCGCCATTCACCCATACTACATGATTTCGCGGAGTGTCAAGTCCGGCAACTTTCATGCCCAAGGCGGGACTTGCCCTAAGTCGAGGATGTGTCATGGCTTTCAATCCATTTTCCGCGTTTCGGAAACATCAAAAAGTTATGTTCGCTGGCCTGACTATATTGGCCATGATCACTTTTGTCTTTCTCGGCTTCGCGGGAGACCCACTCTCCCAGCTCCTGGATCGCTACCGGGGCCGGGGCGGGGACATGACCGCCGCCACCCTCTACGGACGAGACATCACGGCCAGAGAGCTTAGCACACTGCGTGCCCAGCGGGAAATCGCCAATACGTATATCACGTCGGCACTGGCTGCCGCTCAACAGAACATGCTTCGGGTCGTGCAACAATTGGCGCAGTCCCAACAATTGGATGCGGCGCTGGGCAAAGAGATTCAAGACATCACGGGGTCTCGGCAATTTTACTTTCAATTCGCGGGTCAGAATCCCGGCATCTTGGAATTTTATGTCCAGCAACTACCTGAGATGCGCCAGCGCGTGGGGCAAGTCGAGAATCGGCTGCGGGCCGAAGGCAAAACCGCGGAAGCGGGAACCGTCGCCTTATTGAATCATGTCTTGGCTATTGATGGGGAATTGTTCGCACCGCGCGAGTCGAACTTGTTTTTTGGCGGAACCACCACGGACGAAGGACTGTTCGACTTTCTCATCTGGCTGCACGAAGCGGATCGCTTGCGCATTCAACTCAGCCCCGCGCAAGTTCAGCAAGAAATCAAAGCGTTGACTTACAACCAATTCACGCAAAGAGATTCCTTGGATATTGAGCAGGTCATCGAAAGGCAGTATCGGGACGCCCCGACGAACATTTTGAATTTCCTGGAGCAAGCGCTCACCGACGAATTTCGTGTGCGGCTGGCCCGCATCGCTTTAGAGGGATATGAACCGGGCGCCCGGGGGGAAGTGCCGGTGCAAGTCACTCCCTATGAATTGTGGGAATTTTATCGCGACCAGCGCACGGAACTGGAATTGGAGCTATTCACCATCCCGGTGCGCGACTTTTTGCCCCAGGTGACGGAGAAGCCGACCGAAGCGGAGCTGCGCAAGCTGTTCACCGCCTATCGCCGCGTGGAAGCGCATCCCGCCTCTGAAAGCCCCGGCTTCCGCCAACCGAAACGCTACCGGATTCAATGGATCAGCGCCCGCCCCGATGAGGAACGCTACCAACAGGCGGCCAAGGTCGAGGAAGCACTCCTGCAAGCGACCTTGCCATTGGCGTATCAAATGTTGTTGCAGCGCGAGTACCAAAATCTTGAATTCTCCTATCGGATGCCGAGTCTGTTGGAACCCTACGTGCCTCGTAACGTGTATGACCAGCTATTGGAGCGCCGGAAAAATGCTGCGGTGGATGTGGCCGCGACGGTCGGCCAACTGCTCGGCCCAGCGGGATGGGGAGAACCGACCTTCCTGGCCGCCACGCTGAGCAATCAAGCCGGACGCTTCATCGATGTCAACCAGGAAGCAGCGCCGATCCTTGAACCCGACCGCCAGCGCCGGGCGGCGGCTCTGGCCAGTCTGTTGTTCCTCGATGCTTCCCCGCAATCGGCCTTGGGCACGGCGATCGTGACGACCGCCGCCGACCGGCTCCCCCAACCCGCCGCTTACGAAGCCGCCCGCGCCGAGGCGCGCGAGCGCATCCAAAGTGAGCTGGCTCATGGCATCGTGCTGCAAACCTTGCAACGCTTCGTGAAGAACGAATTAGAGCCTATCGCCGCCAAGGAGAACGTCAAAGATGTTGATATGTCCAACGAGTTGGCTGAGGCGGCCCAGCGCTACGGCTTGAAAACGGGGGTGATGGACAAGCCGCGCGGACAATTTGAAATCCAAGATGATCCGGCTCTCAAGCCGTTACTGGACATCTTTCGCGGCCCGAACCGGCTGACACCGGATTTGGAACGCCAGTTCGCGCATGAGTTGTTCAACATGAGCGAAGCCAAGCCTTACGTCGCCGAGGGCTTGGTGGAACATAACCCTCGTACTCCTCATGTGCCGGCGATGCGCTCGGGGGAAAATTTCATGGAGGAACGTTTTTGGGCCTCGTCCTCGGAACCGCTCGTCTTTTGGAAAACCAAAGTCGAGAATCCCCGTGATCCGCTCAAGCTCGACGAAGTGTATGATCAGGTGGTTTTGGCTTGGAAGCTGAGCAAAGCCCGCGAGCTGGCCAAGAAGGCGGCGGAAGCGTTAGCCGCCAAGGTAGCGGCCGCCAGGGGGGACGAGCAGAAACTCCGCGACTTGGCAGTTCAGGAACAACGCGCCACCTTTACTTTAGAGAACGTGGCGGCGCTGGTGCGGCGTCAATTGGCTCAGCCCGGCGCCAATCAGCCACGCTACGAACCTTATGCCGTGTCCAACGAGAAAGTGCTCTATCCAGGACCGGGATTCGTGGACAGCCTCTTGCAGCTCAAGGAAAAAGACAAAAACATCGGCGACACAGTCGTGACGCACGATCAGCCCATCGAGCATTATTATGTCGCGGCATTAATTTCCCGCGTGCCCCCTTCGGAAAGAGACTTCTTGTTGGCGTACCGCACCGAGTCCAGTATGCCCTCGAACAGCGATACGATTTTGAATCGCTACCTTCAGCAGCAGACACGGAAATACCGCGAGCAATTCATGGCCCAATTGCGCCAGCAAGCGAGTTTGAAGCTCAATCCCGAATATACGGAGCGCCGCGATTCGGATGATGGCCGCTTGATCGATTAACAGGTTCGATCTGGGTTGAGAAGCAAGCGGCTCGCGCGCGGCAGCGTGCGAGCCGCCGATGGTCCCCTCAGTTTCCCAAAAAGCGCACGCCGACGTTCGGCCCTTGGATGTGGCGCAACAGGTGGCGCGGCAGGAAGCAACGCAGGATCACCCGATTGTCGTCGAATTCTTGCCGGTAGATTTCCGCATGGGCCGACAGATAGGCCAACACCCGGCCATTGCCGGCGTCGGTGACGACTTCGGCGTCGGCGAACTCCGCGCTCAACGCCTCGATCACCGCTTCCCGCAGCTCCTCCAAGCCCTGCCCGCTGGCCGCGCTGATGCTTACGGCACGCGGATGGTGTTTCCGCAGGACATCGAGATAGGAGCGGTCGGACAAACGATCCACCTTATTGAACACCATCAGCGTCGGCTTATCGGCGCAACCCATCTCATCCAACACGCGCTGGACCGCCTGGATATGCTCCTCAGCGGCTGGATTGCTGGCATCGACGACGTGCAGCAGCAGCTTGGCTTGGCGTGTCTCCTCCAGCGTGGCCTTGAAAGAGGCTACCAGATGGTGCGGCAGATCGCGGATGAAACCCACCGTGTCGCTGAGTAAGACTTTGCCCCAATCCTTCAAATGCCATTGCCGGGTGCGCGTGTCGAGCGTGGAGAAGAGCTGGTCTTCCACGTACACCGCCGCACCGGTGAGGGCGTTCATCAACGTACTCTTGCCGGCATTGGTGTAGCCGACTAGCGAGATGGTGAACTCCTCGTGACGGCTGCGCACCTCCCGTTCCTTGCGGGCCTGTACTTCCACCAGGCGCGTTTTTAAGTCACGGATGCGTTGAGCAACCAACCGGCGGTCTTCCTCCAGCTGGGTTTCGCCGGGACCGCGCAAGCCGATGCCGCCGGTATAGCGGGACAAGTGCGTCCACATCTGCCGCAAGCGCGGCAAGGCGTACTCCAGCTGGGCCAACTCGACTTGCAAGCGTGCCTCCACGGTGCGGGCGCGCGTGGCGAAAATATCCAGGATCAATTCGCTGCGATCCAGCACCTTGATCTGGGTGGCTTTTTCCAGGTTGCGCACCTGAGCCGGGGATAAGTCATTATCGAAGATAACCACATCGGCATCCTCGGCCCTGGCTCGGTCTTGTAATTCGAGCAACTTGCCTTTACCGATGTACAAGGAAGGGGAAATGAAATGGCGTCGTTGCGTCAGTTCGCCGACGACCATGGCGCCGGCAGTGGTCGCCAAGCCGCGAAGCTCCTCCAAGGGATCGCTGCTCAGCCACGGTCGTTCGGGCAAGGCCACGCTCACTAATAGCGCTCGTTCCAAATGAACGCTCAATTCGTCGCGGGTAGTATCGAGAGTCACGTTGGTTGGTTTGCCTCCTAAGCATGAGAAAGGTATTCATGGACATTGTAGGCCGATCGGCAGGGAGAAAAAAAGGGAAATCCCGTTGCTTTTTCTCATTCTAATTCCCCGCACGCCGCCACCACCGCCGCCAACAGGCTGCCGCTGATGATCAGGCGTTCGACTGCTTCGAGGTCGCGGTGCAGGGTGCGGTCGCGGCCCAGAGGGCGGACGTGTTCGCGGATGTGGCGATAGGCGGCCTCGACTCCGCGGCTGGGGCGCAAGGGCCGCAGGAATTCCAAGCCCTGCGCGGCGCACAGCAGCTCGCCGGCCAGGACGCGCGTCGTATTGACGACAATCGAACGGCATTTGCGGGCTGCCGTCGTGCTCATCGACACATGGTCCTCGCGGTTGGCCGAGGTCGGGATGGAATCGACGCTGGCCGGAAACGCCGCTGCCTTGTTTTCCGACACCAACGCCGCCGCCAGCACTTGCACCAGCATCATGCCGGAGTTGAGGCCGGGGTGCGGCGTTAGGAAACCGGGCAAGCCGCTCAGGTCGGGATTGACTAGGTTCTCGACCCGGCGCTCGCTGATGCTGCTCAAGTCGGCGACGGCGGCGGCCAGCAAGTCGGCGGCCAAGGCGATGGGCTGAGCGTGGAAATTGCCGCCGGAGATAATTTCTTCCGTATCGGCGAAGACCAACGGATTGTCGGTGGCCGCGTTCATCTCGTGTTCAATCACACCGATGACATGCCGCAGCGCATCACGAGCCGCGCCATGAATCTGTGGCATGCAGCGCAGGCTGTACGCATCCTGCACCTTGTCGCACTCGGCATGAGAGCGCATGATTTCGCTGTCATCCAGTAATCGCCGCAGGTTGACGGCACAGGCGACTTGCCCCGGATGGGGGCGGATGTGCTGCACGCGGGCGTCGAACGGTTTGCGCGAACTCTTGGTCGCCTCGATAGTCATGGCCCCGGCCACGTCGGCGACGCGCAGCAGCTGCCGCGCGCGCACGGCAGCCTCGGCTAGGATGGCGGTACTGATCTGCGTGCCGTTGATCAGCGATAGTCCCTCCTTGGCTTGCGGGCGATAAGGGCGCAAGCCGACCTTCCGCAACGCAGCCCTTCCGCTCAGTAGTTTGGGATGATGCCGCTGGAACGGCAGGCGCTCTTTCCAAGTTCCCAATTTGATGACTTGCGCCTGCCCTTCCCCCATGACCACCAGGGCCAGATGCGCCAGCGGGGCCAGGTCGCCGCTGGCGCCGACGCTCCCTTGTTCATACACGGCTGGCACCACGCCGCGATTGAACAATTCGATCAGTTGCGCGACCAGTTCGATGGTGACGCCGGAATACCCTTTGATTAGCGCCTGGATGCGCAACGCCAACGCCAGCCGCGTCGTCCCCACGCTCAACAGTGGACCCATGCCGACGGCGTGACTACGGAGCAGGTTTTGTTGCAGGGCCAGCACCTCGTCAGCGGCGATGCGCTGGTTGGATAGTTTGCCGAAGCCGGTGTTGACACCGTAGATGGTCGCGCCCGTGGCCATCAACTGTTCCAGACAGCGCCGCGCCCGCTCCACCCCCTTCCGCGCCGCCGGGGCCAACGTTAAGCCGCCGACCCGATCGCGCAGAATGGCCTCGGCGTCATCCAGCGTCAAACCCTCGCCGTGGAGTTGTAGAGTTGGTCGATCAATGATGTCCGCACTCCTTTTCCCTGGACCTACGCCAAACCGTGGGTTGTTCTACCTCTCGGCGCCGCCCCGTCAACTCCCGGCGCCCGGCGGAAGGCCGTGGCCGTTCTCAATGCCGCCATACTCAGGCGGAACTCGCTTTGAAATGATAGGTGATTTTGCGTACACTAATAACTGGAGTTTTGCAAATTGACGTAAGTTGTTATTCGTCGTCCCAAATTCCGACCGATAAATAAGGATTTACGACGATTCCAACAGTGAACACTTGTATTTTGGCAAAACTTCAGTAATAATAGACGAGTTAATTGGCATCATCCCATTTCATTGTTCCATTCCACCTCACCCCCCCCCCTTTGCCGATATTCTCGGCGCGTATGTGGAATGAAACAGGTGCCCGTTGCCTCATCACCCTGAGAACTATTACTCCGGCAAAGAAGAAGGGGTTCTGCCGCTCCTTCGGAGCTGGGCGGGGATGCCGATTTCTTCTTTAACGGCCAGCGGGGAGCGTTAGCCGCCCTGGTAATGCTCTTCACCGAGGGGCTAACGTCCCCCGCTCGCCAGGCGCCGCGGATCGCGGAAGGCTAGGCGCTGCGGCGTAGTTGTCGGCGGCTGGCTTCCTGCAAGGCGCGTTGGCGTTCCAGGGCGGTTTGTTCGTGCAGGTGGCGGTACAGATCGGCATGCGCTGCCGTCAATGGAATGTCGCGGCGGCGCATGGCTTCGCTGGCCGTGTGCAACAGTCGCTCCAAGTCGAAACCTTCGGCCAAGCTGCCGTTCCACCAGTTACAAAACGAAGGGACATACTTGGGGGCGTAGCGGCCCGCGGGGAGCAGGTTGCAGAAGATGCCGACACTCGTGCCGGTGTTCAGCAGCGTCCCCAGGCCGGTCTTGGTGTGATCGCCCAGAAAACAGCCGACTTTCTTCAAGCCGGTGGCGACGGGTGTGCCGTGGAGGACTACCGTGACTTCGCCGTAATCATTCCGCAAATCGCTATTGTGCGTGCCGGCCCCCAGGTTGACCCATTCGCCGACATAGCTATGCCCCAAAAAGCCATCGTGGTACTTGTTGCTGTGTCCTTGCACGATGCTGGCTTCCACCTCGCCGCCGATGCGACATTGGGGGCCGAGAGTGGTGCCGCCGCGAATCTTGGCGCCGAAGACCTGTGTGCCGGGGCCGATGTAGCACGGTCCTTCGAGACGACTAAAAGCCGTCACCACCGCCTCGGCATCGATGACCACCGGGCCGGAACGGGTGTCGGCCACCACCAAGGGATCCAGGTGGGCCGTTGGGTCGATGAGCAGTTGGGCGGCGGACCCGACCACGGCCAGTCTCTCCGGTCTCTGGTCCCCTTTTTTTCGGGCGGCGGCTTGTTGAAAGTCGAGCCGGAGCTGTTCGGCGTTCAGCTCGACCAGCTCCCACAAGTAACGGATGAAACGCCCGCCAGCCGGATGGCGCGGCAGTTGCGTCTTCCATTTCTCCAAACAATCTTCCAGCGTGTGCAGCGAGCAATAGGTGAGCAACTCTGGGTTGACCACGGCATAGGCCACTTCATCGCCGATCATGGCCACGCCGGGGCCGTTTAGATTGAAAGCCGCTCCCGGTGGGGGGAGCCAGCGGCCATTGACAAGCACGGTCGGTTGGCCGCGCAGCCAGTGTAGATCGTTGACCGGCAAGGTCGGTTGCTGCTGGCGCACCAAGTCGGCCAAGTACGGGCGGACCAACACGCCGACCTGGCACGGCGCGAACCAGCGGCATTGCTTGCTGGCCAACGCGGTTTGTCCACAGAGCAGGTCGAAGACGGGGCGGGTGAGGGTCAGCGGCTCTAAATTAGCGACGCCGCGATCCTCATAGAGGCAAATTTGCACGCCTTGACTCCTTTGACATCCGTGTCCATGTTCGGGGCGCGGGAACGAGGGCGGGATTATAACCCAGAGCCGGAATCGCTTCCTAGAGCGGATTCCGCGTGTCGCGCGGACCGTGCCAACGGGACGGAAAATCCTCATGCTAGGGAATGTCAAGGAATTAGAGAAGAAGCGCAATCTGGCGCAAATACCGTGGTGACAAAGGATTAAGAAAGTAGATTTTGGCGATGGACGCCGACCTGAGCCAAGAATGGAGACGATACTACAGATGACGGACGACTGTTTCGATCAGGGACGGTTCCACGGTGTTCCGCATGTCTTTACCAAGGAACGGGAGCCTCCTGATGATGTCCACCGATGCCAAATTGGGATTAGTGGTCGGCTTGGGCGTGGTCATCGCGGCCAGCATCCTCTTTCCCCAACGGGAACGCGGCATGGCGGCTGGGACGCCGGCCGTCAGCCAAATCGCGCCGCTGCCCTCCACGGAAGCCCCCGCGCTCCAACCCGCCCCGAGCGCGTCTCCTTATCCGGTGCCCGCGCAAGCCGTGTCGCGGACGGAGCATTAAGCATATGCCGAGCCATCACTTTCCGATGGGGATGGTGGATTCATCGTTTCGCGTGAGCGGTCGCCGGCGCGAAACGATGAATCACTTGGTGACAACTGGGGGGCTTGCCGCCATTTACCGGCAAAGAACAGGATCACTTCCCCCGGCCCAAGTATTCGCCGGTGCGAGTATCGACGGAGACGATCTCGCCGGTTTCAATGAACGGGGGCACGGTGATCTTCAGGCCGGTTTCCAGAAGGGCGGGTTTGTACTGCGCTTGGGCCGTCGCTCCTTTGATAGATGGCTCGGTCTCGGTTACTTTCAGATCGACGGCGGCGGGTAAATCCAGGCTGAGCGGTTTCCCTTCGTAGAACACCACCTGGGCATTGTTTCCTTCCTTTAAGTAATACATCGAGTCGCCGACCCATTCCTTATCGAGCGTGATTTGATCATACGTTTCAGTGTCCATGAACACGAAGCCGTCGCCATCCTGGTAAATGTATTGCATCTCCCGGCGTTCCAGGTAGGCGACCTCGACCTTGTTATCCGGATGCACACGATTGACCGTGACGGCGCCGGTTTTGAGATTCTTGAGCTTCAAGTTGAGAATGGCTCGCCAGTTGCCGGGCGTGTTCAAATCGCGATCCACGACGTAATAAAGCTGGCCGTCTTCACCGACAATCACTTGCCCTTTGCGAACCTGAATGTATTCGACCGATGCCACGAGATCGTCCCTCCGTTGCTAACGGCGCGCCGCGCCAGCGAGTAGATGATTTTGCGGAACCATAATACATCCTCTATTATCTTGGGAGGGACGCTCTTCCGACAAGCCCTCTTGCACTCCTGGCGAGCGGCGGGGTTGATCCCCGCTGGGAGGCCTCCCGCCGGGAATCAACCCCGCTGCTCGCCAGAAAAATAGGCAACCATCCTCAATAGCGAAATTCCAGTCCGAAATTCAGCCCTTGCGCCCAGAAATCGGTGTCCCGAAACAGGACGGCGGGTTGATTCACGTTGGCGGGTTGGGCGTCGGTAGCAAAATTGGGAATCTGGGTGACATCGACATTGAGATCGATTTGGTCTCCCGGTCGCACCACGTTGCTCAAGTATAGAAAGCTGTAACCGACAAAGGCACGGCAATGAGGGTGCAATTGATAACCGACGTTGACGTTCCATTCCGGCACCACGGCCACGCGACCCCGCGAATGGCGGCCAATATTGCTCGGCAAGGCCAGCAAGCCGCCGGTGAACTCCTGGACGCCGCCCGCCGTTTGAATGACCTGGAAGCCGTTGATGTGGACTTTTTGGGCGACGCCGCCGACGGCGAGTTTGGCTTTCATGTCCACGAACCAACGGCCGTACTGATATTCCGTCCCCAAGCCGATTTGCGCGCCATAGAAGACATTGTCCGTGTCGAAACGATCCGTGACATTGATGGTGTCTCCCGGCAGGATGTTCCCACGATCGGTGGCAATGGTCGTTTGCGCGATCAGGTTTTCGATGATTTCCAGCCCTTCATCCAGATCCAGGACGCGAAACCCCAAGTAGCCGTACCACTGCCAATTACAGGTGCAACACAATTTTTTCCGCAAATTGGCTTCGATGCCCCATAAAGAGGTCGGCGCTCGGACAGACACCGAGCCGGTGAGGATTCCCGGAAAGGTCGCCAATTCTCGGAAGGGCCGATTGTTGTTGATGTCAACAAATGGCCGGGCGATCACCGGCGCCGCCACCGAGTTCACGACGAACGGCACGGAGCGTTCCCCCAGGAAAAAGCCCGATACTTCAACGGCCGAAGTCCGGCAATCGTCGAACCATACCCCTGCCGTGAAGCGTCCGCCCAAGCGTTCATTCAGGTCCTCGCGTCGACCGCCGAAGAGCACGCGCGTTCCGGGTTGGCCGAGAATCCCTTGCGAGACCTCGGTCCCCGTGGTGATCAGCACGGGAAAGAATTGATCTTGCAACCACCAAGCCAACACCTCCGCCGATCCATACACGGAAACGCACGGCTGACAAGGACATGGTGGAGACACATCCGGAACGCACTCCGGGCAGGAATGGACCGGAGGGTGGCTATACCGATGATACGTTTGTCCCCAAATGTCTCCCCCCAGGGGAGTAGGCGGACGAAAGGTCAACTGGCCCGGTGGCGTCTCCGTGGTGTCCACCGCGGCCGATTCGGGGAGTGTCAGAGGATCGGCCGCGTCGGTGTTGGCCCCTTCTTGACCACTCACCCAAGCCGCCAATCCCAACCAGAGCAACGCAATCACACTTGACCCCAAGCCGCGCATGGCGTTATCCTCCCTATTTTTCTGGACCGATCCGCCCGTGGGTCGAACAAGATGGGCAGGACGGTCATCGGTGGGGCAAACTCCGTGGAGATGCACCAAGAAGCGGCAACCACACCAAGCACACCGCCGCGAACAACAATTAGTTCGGCCAACTACCTCGTTGCCGCGCACTGATTAGTACGATCCGCACAAAACCTATGGGAAGTGAAACCCGCAAAATCGGCAAGGTCCGCGCCTCTTTCCCACCATCATGCGCATATCCGTGGGGAACAGGTGTTGATGCCGCGCTGCGTGGCTTGGGAATTGGAGTCCGCGCGTGACGCGGAACCTTGGGAGCACGGAAATTGCTCTTCGCGCCGCGTCCCTGCGCGATTATAGGCGTGCCCCGGATTGGAACGATGAACCCTGTCGCGCAAGACCAAATTGCGGGGACAATTTCAAATAAGGAACGTAGCTAAGATGAAATACTGGAAAACGCCGATTTATCCTGGTTGCGCGGTTCTCATACTGCTCATCGCGTCGTTATCCGCCCCTGCCGCCAACTATGTGATGGACTTTCAACATGACCGGGCGACGGCGCTCGGCAACCTCTGGGGCACGACCGCTGCGGAAGAGGGTGGGGATTGCCGCCTCTATTTTCACCAACGTCCCTTGGGCTGGACGGCTGGCCCCGGATGCGCGAAGCAGGGAAATGGGGTTCCCCAGGCTTTCCACGATGATCGGGACGCCTGCCTCATCCTGCTGACGACCCTCTGGCTGGGAGAAATGCCCTGTCCCAAACCACTCACGGATTCGCCCCCCACGGACGAGCCGCCCGTGATTGACGACGACCTTCCGCCGCCTGATCCCGAAATCCCCCATTTGCCGGAACCCTCGACGTTGCTGCTCGGCCTGATGGGGGCGGGACTCGTTGGTTGGCGACTCAGGCAGTCCCGCGCCAAGAAGCATGATTCTCCATTAGCGCTGTCCACCGCCCCGCTGGGATGATTCACTGTTACGACTTTTTCTCCAGCAGTGCCACCGGGAACTGATTCAACACCGTTCCCAGCTCGAGGCTGGCGCCGCCATTGCGGGGAGCGGCGGGCACGGTCGCTCCCGTGAACAGGTGGCGATAAGTGGCACTCGCGGCCACGCGCGGTAATGGCAGATATGTGTCTCCCCACAGCTCCGCGCCCATGGGAGGTTGGCTGCCGCCCGTCAGCTGCATGAGTAACCGCGGCACGACGACGATGACCGACGCCTCCGCCACCGAGCGCTCGAACGCGCAAACGTGCTCGGCCTTGCTGCCCACGGCTTCCAAGGGAGAGTACGAACCCTCGATGAACAACCGCCGTTGCGCCTGGCGAAAGGTCAACGACTGGTAAAGGACGTACATCTTGATCCGGCCATCACTGACATGAGCCAGCAAATCCTTGGTCAACGGCGTCAGGTCTGAACCGGCGCTGGCGATGCGACTCTTCAAGTCATGAAGCACATCCTGGCGGCGTTGGTAGTCCACGGGCCGGCGGTTGTCGGGGTCTACCAGGCTATAATCCCATAATTCGGTTCCTTGATAGAAGTCCGGCACTCCGGGGCAGGTCAGCTTGAGCAGCAATTGCGCCAGCGAATTCCAGAAGCCCACGTGCGTCAGCCGGCCTTGCAACTGCAACAAATCCTTGATGAACGGGTCTTCCTGGAAATTGTCGGGCAAGATGCGAAACACGAAATCCTGGACGGCCTTGTCGTAGTCGTGATTGGGGTTGATCCAGCTGGTATGCACCTTGGCCTCGTGAGTGGCTTTGCTCATGTAATTGGCGATGCGTTCGCGGAAGGTGGGAAAGGATGTGGCGGTGAGCGGCTCCGGCGGCCAGACGCCGATCAGGGTCTGATACAACAAATACTCTGTGTTGCGATCCGGGACGGGAACGGCGATTCCCTCGACACGGGCTTTCTTGGCGGCGTTGAGCTGACTCCAGCGATTGAGGGCGGCCTGCCAGTCATCCGGGATTTCGGATAGGGCGTTCAGCCGCGCCCGCATGTCCTCGCTGCGTTTGGTGTCGTGCGTGGAGCTGCTGAGCATGGCGTGCGGCCAGTGCCGCGAACGGTCGCTATTCTGCCGGTGAAAGTCCGCCAAGGAAATGCCGAAGCTCTCCGGATGGCCGCCGACTTCATTGAGCGACACCAGCCGGTTATAGACGTAAAAGGCCGTGTCTTCCAAGCCCTTGGCCAGCACCGGACCCGTTACCTGTTGAAACTTGAGCACCCAGGCGATGATCTGAGGCCGATCTTCCTCTTGAAAATCATGGAGGTTGCGCAGCAACAAGGTGTCGCGAATGAAATCGAAAATGGCCTCGGCGGTGCGGGGGTTGCGGCTCTTGGCTTCCTTGACCGCCTCCTCGACGAAGCGGCGGTCGCGGGACGACACGTTATTGGCATCGGTGATGTAGGTGCGGTAGATGACCAGGGCCGCGATGATCTCGCGAATGGCGAAGGTCAAACTGTTCAGCGTGAAGTCTCGATAGCGGCGGTTCCCCTCGGAAATGCGGTCCAGGGCATGGCTCAACGAGTTGATCTCACTAGCCATCGACACGAGCATGATGATTTTTTGGCAGATATTCATCAACTCGTTGAAATCCATCCGCCGGCCGATGAAGTTGCTGAAGATGGTATCGAAAGCGTCCCGATTAGCCTGATTGACGAACAGGCCGTTGACGGCGTTGAGGAAGTCGTAGCCGGTGGTGCCGAACACCGCCCATTCCGGGGGGAGCGGCTCGTTCTCCCCCAGGATTTTCTCGGCCACGACATACAATGGCCAACACGGCTGCGGCGCGTGCCGCGCCAAGACGTCCTCCATCAGCCGAGCGATTTCCTCATCCAAGTTCGGCAGGCCGCGATCGGGTCCCAGCAGGACCCGCACTCGGCGCCGCAGATATTCGTCTTGAAGCTGCCGGAAATAGCGCGTCGGGTCCCGCAAACCATCGGGATGATCGATGCGCAGGCCGATGGCCTTGCCCTCTGCCAGCAAACCGAGAAACAGCTGATGGGTATCTTGAAAGACCTCCGGCCGTTCCACGCGAATGGCGGCCAATTCGTTGATGTCGAAGAACCGCCGGTAATTGATTTCATCCGTCGCCACCCGCCAGAAAGCGGGTCGATACACCTGATCCTCCAGCAATTTGTCCAAGGGGTCGAAACTGCTCGGATCGCCGACGCTGCCATTGAAGAATTGCACGGTGGCTTGGATGGCGGCGCGGACTTCGGGGCTGCTGCTGAGCAAATTAGCAATGCGCCTCTTGATTACTTCTTTTTCACGATTTCTCTCGATGACCTTCTCCGGTGGTAGTTCGGTGCGCGGCGGCAGGTAGCCCAGAGCGGTGATGATGCTGTGCAGTTCCTGAACATATTCATGATCGGCGCCCAAAGTTTCCTCTAACTTCGGCAACGGCTGTTCCAGGATGGGAATGTACGTGCGCGGCGCGAGCGGCAAGCGGAAGCTGTAGTAATGCACGACGAAACCGCCGTCCTCGTAAGCGAGCTGCATCTTGCCGCTCTCCAGGACGGCGCCATATTGGTCCTCCAACACCGGCAGCAAGACCTTGTTGTCCAGGCGCGGATTGGCCGGGTGCCAATCGATGTCGAAGTAGTTGGCGTACACGGAGCTGGGGCCGTTTTCCAGCACGTCTTGCCACCAAAGATTGCTGGGGTCGCCGACGCCCATGTGATTGGGGACCGTGTCCAGCACCAGCCCGAGTTGGTGCTGGCGCAGCGCGTCGGTGAAGGCGTCGAACGCTTCCGCTCCCCCCAGCTCGGGATTTAGACAACTGGGATCGCAGATGTCGTATCCATGCGGACTACCGGCACGGGCCTTGAGAATGGGGGAAGCATACACATCGCTGATGCCCAATTCTCGCAAATAAGCAACCAGGGGCAAGGCGTCCCGAAAGGTGAAGCCCTGGTTGAATTGCCAACGGTATGTCGCCAGCGGGATACGGGGCTGGCGCATGAGTTGCTCAACGAGCTGGCTAAGCGTTGGGGACTGGCTCACATTAGTCACTTTCTGTTGAAAATCGCCGACCTGCACGCCCAATTGGTTCCCTAACGCGATGAAACGATCCACCCAGAGCTGGATGTTTTCCTGACCGAGCAGGGCCTGTCCCTGGTACTCGGCATAGACGACCTGCAGCAGGGAATAATAGGCGTTCTGGGCCTGCCACAGGTCCACCTCAAAAGGGAGCGCGCGGGCCAACTCCACCATGTTGGACAACGACTCGAGTATGGCCATGTTGGACGGTTGCGAGCGAAAGCGCTGGGACAATCGGCTAATGGTTTTTTTGAAACGATACGCCAAGCCAGGCGTGTCCAGGTCCACGTTCCAGGTTTGGGCATCGGTGAACAACTTGCGGATGTGACCAACATCTGGCTCGTCATCCTCCAAGGCCCAGCGTAAATCGGTGTTGATGACGAAGGTGGCGGCCGTCTGGAACGCGCGCGGCAGAGGGATTGACAAATCCTTGACGAACCGCATGGCTGGCAGCAGGCTTTCGTACAGCCGGCGGTAGGTTTGTTCCGCCTCGGTCAAGGTCGAGTGCAGCACCAGGCGCGTCAGCTTGCGCTGTTCGTCGCGGAAGAGCGACTTGAGCGAATACATGGAGCCGCCGAAGTGCTTGTCGAACAGCCGCACGATCTCCGGGAACTCGGCCCGGTTGAACGCTTGCGACAGCTCCTTGACCAACGTGGGATAGGCGCCGTTGGCCTCCCCCGCGCGGACGCCGCAGGTGACATTGTGATCGCCGAAGTGCAACACGCCGTACACCACCGTCGTCGTTTCCCAGGTGATCCGCGAGGTGATGCGCGACCGCCCCACCAGCAACTTGGCTTTGCCCGCCTCGAAGGTATTGCCTTGCTCGCGCTCGACCTCGTAGCAATACACGGTGGACTGCTCCGGGAAGGACTCGAACAAGGCGCTGACGGCGTAATGTGCGCCGACCGCCACCCAGTCCACCAGGGCCGGCTTCACCCATTTCTCATAGATGTGCCGACCATCGCGGTGCTCGGGGATGTTGCTTTTGGCGCGTTCTAAAAATTCCAGATAACGCGGCTCCAGGTCATCGCCAAACAGATCATGGGCCAATTGAAGGACGCGCCCGGAATAAGCGATGATTTGCACCGTTTCGATGCCGGAAATCTCGTCAAAGAACCAACCGCAGCTGGTGTACATCAGCTGGGCGTGGCGCTGCAGCTCCAATAACTTGAGCGCGCGGCTGATTTCCGCGTCATTGAGGTCACGGAGGGCGTGGCGTTGGAGAAAGCGCTGGATGCTGTCGGGGGAACGGTCCAGGATGACTTGAATATAATCGTTGCGCGCTCCCCACGGATCGCGCAACAGCTCCTTGGCGTGTTTCTCGAAACAGGGGGCGACGGTGTCGCGCAGCCAATCGAGGGCTTCCCGGAGAGGACCGCGCCACTCCTGATGCCAGCCCGGACGGCCGCTGTTGCAGCCGCAGTTGCTCCGCCAGCGCTCGATGCCGTGCATGCAGCTCCAGGCGGTGCTCTCGATGATTTCGACTTCCTGGGTGGGCGGGTGCTTCTCCAGGTACTCGCCGTAATTGGTGAGCTTGGCCAGGTCGTGCGTCTCGATGTGGTGCAGCGCATACGCCAAAGCCATGTCACCATGCGGATGGTGATGGCCATACGATTCGCCATCGGTGGCAATGTGAACCAGTTGTGGATGGGAGCGGTCACTGGTGAACGCCGACAGCAGCCGATGGGCGAAGGTCTCTCCCTTGGTGAGCAGCTTCTCGAAAGCGACAGCCCGTGAGATGGGGCCATCGTAGAAAAACACCGCCAGGCCGCGCCCAGACGGCAACCGCTGCAAATAGACCGAAGTGGGATCAATATGACCGCCGGTCACATCCTTCCAGTCATCGCTGTCCAACGACCGCACACGCCGGGCCTGGTACGGTGACAAGACGATGAAACGGATGCCCATCTCCGCCATGATGTCGAGCGTTTCCAAATCGACGGCGGTTTCCGCCAGCCACATCCCCTCCGGCTTGCGTCCAAAGCGGTGCTCGAAGTCGCGGATGCCCCACAGAACCTGCGTGTGTTTGTCGCGGCGGTTGGCCAACGGCATGATGATGTGATTATACACTTGAGCCATGGCCGAGCCGTGGCCGCTGAAGAGTTTTTGACTTTCCTGGTCCGCCGCCAAAATCGCTTGGTACACGTCGGGAACCTTTTCTTCCATCCACGAAAGTAAGGTCGGCCCGAAGTTGAAACTGATCTTGGCGTAGTTGTTGACGATTTGGACGATCCGTCCCTCGTCGTCGAGAATGCGCGAAGTCGCGTTGGGGGCATAGCATTCCGCGGTGATGCGCTCATTCCAATCGTGATAGGGATAAGCGGAATCTTGCAGCTCCACCGCTTCGAGCCACGGATTCTCGCGCGGGGGCTGGTAAAAGTGCCCGTGAATGCAGATGTAACGTTGCATGAACTACCTCTCCGACCGGCTGTACAATACCAAGGATCGAGGAGCCGCCGTGATGGTTATCCCTCCTTCCGAATCCAACTGTTCGGGCAACTCACTGCCGCCTCCCTGCCACCGGGTCGCTGCCGAATCCAGCAGCTGGCGCCAGGTTCCGACCGGCGCTGGCACGGACACGGCGACTGGATCAGCGCCAAAGTGATACAGCGCCCACACGGCCCCAGTCCCGTCCGCCGTCCAGCGATGCACGTACAGAGCTTTTTCCTTCTCCAGGCCAATGACTTCCTGATGGTCCTTACTGAGCAGGGACAGCGCTGGATGCGCCTTGCGTATCCGGAGCAGCTCGCGGTAAAACTCCCACAAGATTTGATGATGTCCCTCGTGCCGCGGGTGGTGCCGCAGTATGGCCGATTGGAACGTCTCCTCGGCCTGCGGATCGGGTAACTCACCTTGCCACTCAAACGCGGCGAATTCTTGCCGGCGGCCTTGTCGCACGGCCTCCACCAAAGCGGGGTCGCCGTGACTGATAAAATATGGAAAGGGGGCTGTCTCGCCAAACTCTTCCCCCATGTACAACATGGGGAGATAAGGAGACAGGATCACGACGCCAGCGGCCAATTTAAGCCCTTCCAGATCGGTCAACCGGCTCAGACGGTCCCCCAGCGCCCGGTTGCCGATCTGATCGTGATTCTGAGAGCACACCACGAACTGCCAGGCCGGTTGCTGCTTGGGAGAGTTACCATGCCGGCGCCGGCGGTGCGGCGCGTGCTGGCCCGCGTAGGTGAAACCATCGCGGTAGGCGCGGGCCAGGTGCTCGATGGTGCCAAAGTCTTGATAATACCCGTCCCGCTCGCCGGTTAGCAGCGTGTGAATGCCGTGGTGCAGGTCGTCCGCCCATTGAGCGTCGAGACCAAAACCACCCAGCTCACGTGAGCGAATCAACCGGGTGTCGTTCAGATCACTTTCGGCAATCAGATAAAAGCGCCGATTGCAGGCGGTGGCTTGGCGTTCGGCAGCGACGGCTAACTCTTGTAGGAATGGTTCCGCCGAAAAATCCAGAATGGCATGAACGGCATCCAGACGCAAGGCATCCACATGACAATCGGTGAACCAATACAAAGCGTTCTCGATGAAATAGCGCCGTACCTCATCACTGTGCGGCCCGTCGAAGTTCATCGCCAAACCCCACGGGGTATGATAAAAGTCGGTGAAGTAGTGGCCGTACTCCCCCAGGTAATTCCCTTCCGGGCCGAGGTGGTTGTACACCACGTCCAGAATGAGCGCCAACCCCTTTTGATGACAAGCATCCGCGAGACGTTGCAAGCCGCGCGGCCCATTGTAGGTATTCTGCGCCGCGAACGGATAGACGCCGTCATACCCCCAGTTGCGGCTGCCGGGAAATTGGGACACCGGCATGATCTCGACCGCCGTGATCCCCAATTCCTTCAGGTAATCCAATTTGCCAATGACCCCGTCGAACGTCCCTTCCGCGGTGAAGGTACCGACGTGCAACTCGTAGATGACATAATCTGGTAACGAAAGGCCGAACCAGGCGTCGTCGTGCCAGTCGAAGCGTGGATCAAAGACTTCCGAGGGACCGTGGACCCCTTCGGGTTGATAGCGCGACGCGGGATCGGGACGTTCCTTGCCGCCGTCCAGACGAAAGAAGTAGCGACTGCCCGGCGGCACATCGTCGATGATGCCTTCAAAGTAACCATTCGCCGTCGCCGTGAGTGGTTCCAGGCGCACGCGCGGCGCGATCAAGCGCACCTCCACTTGCTGGACCTTCGGCGCCCAGACGCGGAAGCTCGTGCGATGGTTCCCCAGGTAAATCGCCCCCAGGGATAATGATTGTGGTGTACTCATGGTGTCCGTCTCAATAAGAGAAAGAAAAACTACCCCAGCCGGAGGCGTTGGGCAATGTTGGGTCGGGATCATGCCCTCGTTCCGGGGAGTCGTCGGTTCACGCGTGTTGCCAACGATCCACGCGAACCGACAAATCCCTAGAGCGGTTCGCATTCGGGAGCGCCGACTTTTCAGTACGCCGTAGGCGTTTCACTACTTAGCCCAGGGTTGCGAGCGGAGCGCGCGCACCCTGGGACACCTACCCCCCTTCCGTCAATTGTTGAACGCGCAAGACAACCATCGAACGGGCTTGCAGTTGATACTCCGGCTCCAACATCAGGTCTCCCGCCGCGCGTTCCGGCGCGGAGGTGTCGAATTCCAACAGCCAGCGCTGATTGTCTTTGCTGGGGGGAATGGTGAACGGGATCATCTCGTGGTGGGCGTTGAGCAGCAGAAGCAAGGTATCACCGACAATCGGTTCCCCGCGCTCGTCCATCTCGTTGATGACATCGCCAGCTAGACGTACCCCCAGGCAACGCACGAAACCAGCGTTCCAGGCCTCGTCGGTCATTTCCGCGCCGTTGGGATCGAACCAGGTCAAGTCCTTGACATCGGAGCCGCGAATGCGCCGTCCCTGGAAAAACTTGCGCCGTTGCAGAACGGGCTGCGTCTTCAGAAAGCGAATCAAGCGGCGGACGAAATCCAGTAACTTTTGTCGATCCTCCGTCCAGTTCCAATCGAGCCAGGTCAGCTCATTATCTTGACAGTAGGTATTGTTGTTCCCTTGCTGGGTGTGCCCCATCTCATCACCGGCCAAAAGCATGGGGACCCCCTGCGACAACAGTAGAGTAGCCAGCAGGTTACGCTTCTGTTGCTCGCGCAGGGCGCGAATCTCTGGGTCGTCCGTTGGTCCCTCGGCGCCGCAGTTCCAGCTGTTGTTGTCATCGGCGCCGTCGCGGTTGTCCTCGCCGTTGGCTTCGTTGTGCTTGTCGTTGTAGCTGACCAGATCGTGCAGCGTGAAACCATCATGGCAGGTAATGAAATTGATGCTGGCATAGGGACGCCGACCACTATGTTCATACAGGTCACTACTCCCGCACAGACGGCTGGCGAACTCATTGACCGTCCCACCGTCTCCTTTCCAGAAACGGCGCACGGTGTCCCGGTACTTGCCATTCCACTCCGTCCAAAGCACCGGGAAATTACCGACTTGGTACCCCCCTTCCCCCAGGTCCCACGGCTCGGCGATGAGCTTGACTTGCGAGAGCACGGGGTCTTGATGGATGATGTCGAAGAACGCCCCTAGCTTATCGACCTCGTGTAGCTCGCGGGCCAAGGCGCTGGCGAGATCGAAACGAAAACCATCGACGTGCATTTCCAGCACCCAATAACGCAAACTATCCATGATCAGTTGCAGCACGCGCGGACTGAGCATGTTGAGTGTGTTGCCGCAGCCGGTGTAATCCATGTAGTACCGTGGATCGTCGCCGACTAGCCGGTAATAAGAGGCATTATCAATGCCGCGGAACGACAACGTCGGTCCCATATGGTTCCCCTCGGCAGTGTGGTTGTACACCACGTCGAGGATGACTTCCAACCCCGCCGCGTGTAGGGCGCGGACCATCATCTTGAATTCACGAACGGACTCCAATGGCGAGTCGTTACTGCTATAACGAATATCCGGGGCGAAGAAAGCCAGGGTGTTGTAACCCCAGTAATTGCTCAATCCTTTCTCGACCAGGTGCCGATCATCGACGTGATGATGCACCGGCAGCAGCTCCACGGTCGTCACGCCCAGATCCAAGAGATGACGAATGGCCGCCTCCGTGGCCAACCCCGCGTAGGTGCCGCGTAGCTCCTCGGGTACCTGGGGATGGCGTTTGGTGAAACCCTTGACGTGCATCTCGTAGATGATGGTCTTGTTCCACGGGACGCGCGGCGGGCGGTCGTCTCCCCAGGTGAAGGCCGGGTCCACCACGGCGCTGAGAGGAGCGTGTGCGGCATTGTTGCGGTTGTCGAACGATAGATCGCCAGCCTCGTTGCCGACGACGTAGCCAAACATGTCGTCGCTCCAACGCACCTTGCGGCCAATGGCCTTGGCATACGGATCGACCAGTACCTTGTGGGGATTGAAGCGATGTCCCGCTTGCGGCTCGTAGGCACCGTGAACTCGATAGCCGTATAACTGGCTGGGACGGGCATCGGGTAAGTAAGCATGCCAGACCATGTCGGTCTGTTCAGGCATGGGAATACGAACGGTTTCTTCTTGGGCGTCGATGGCATCAAAGAGACACAATTCAACGCGGCTCGCGTGCTCGGAAAACAAGGCGAAGTTGACACCGGCTCCATCCCAGGTCGCCCCGAGCGGATAGGGATTGCCTGGCCAGACTCTCATGGTAGGTACCTCATAAGGTGCGACTAGCCCGCGCGACCGCTCCACGACGAGTGGTACCGGAAGGCTTAGGCTTTTTTCTCATATTTCAAGAACACCATTCCTAGCGGCGGCAGTGTCAAGTTCAGACATGCGGATCGGCCATGCATCCGAATGGGGGCCGTCTCCATGCCACCCAGGTTCCCTTGACCGCTGCCGCCGTACTCTAGAGCATCACTATTCAGCACCTCGCGCCAGAAACCCGACTTGGGAGCGCCTACCCGATAATTGTGACGGGGTACAGGCGTGAAGTTACAGCCGATGATGATGAGGTCCTCCGCTTTTTTCCCTTTACGGAGAAACAAGATCACGCTTTGATCGGCGTCGGTGGCATCGATCCACTCGAAACCCGTTGGCGAGAAGTCCAGCTCATGCAACGCCGGTTCTCGACTATATAGCCGGTTCAGGTCCTCGACCCAATGGCGCATGCCCAGGTGCAAGGGATATTGCAATAGGTTCCAATCCAGCTCGATGTCATGGTTCCACTCGTTCCATTGACCAATCTCGCCCCCCATGAACAGCAATTTCTTGCCCGGTTGGGCGTACATGTAGCCGAACAACAAACGCAAGTTAGCGAATTTCTGCCAGGCGTCCCCCGGCATCTTGTCCAGCAACGAGCGTTTGCCGTGGACCACTTCATCATGGGACAATGACAAGACAAAGTTTTCGTTGAAGGCGTACAACATCCGGAAGGTGATGCGGTTATGGTGGTAGCGGCGGAAGATGGGGTCTAGCTCCATGAACTCCAAGGTGTCGTGCATCCAACCCATGTCCCATTTCATGCCGAAGCCCAGGCCGCCGATGTAGGTGGGACGGGAGATCATCGGCCAAGCCGTCGATTCCTCGGCAATGGTTTGCACATCGGGGAAGTTGCGGTACACTTCCTCGTTCATCCGGCGCAGAAAATAGATAGCCTCCAGATTCTCTCGTCCGCCGTAGTAATTGGGGACCCACTCCCCTTCTTTGCGTGAGTAATCCAGATAGAGCATCGAGGCCACGGCGTCAACGCGCAAGCCGTCCACATGATATTTACTTAGCCAGAATAAGGCGTTACTGATCAGAAACCCCACCACCTCGGAGCGTCCATAATTGAAAATGGCCGTCTGCCAATCGGGATGGTAACCCTTCTGTGGATTCGCGTGCTCATACAGGTGCGTGCCGTCGAAAAATATCAAACCATGTTCATCCGTGGGAAAGTGTGAAGGGACCCAATCGAGGATGACACCAATGCCGCGCTGGTGCAGGTAATCGATCAGATACATGAAGTCCTGCGGGGTACCGAAGCGGCTCGTCGGGGCAAAATAGCCAGTCACCTGGTACCCCCACGAACCATAAAACGGATGCTCCATCACCGGCATGAACTCCACATGAGTGAAACCCATGCGTTGCACGTAATCGGCTAACTCGACCGCCAATTCTCGGTAGGTCAGAAAGCGATTCCCTTCCTCGACACCGCGCCGCCAGGAGCCGAGATGAACCTCGTAAATACTCATGGGGGCGTTCATGTGGTTGCGCTGATGCCGATTGGCCATCCACTCTTGATCGTTCCAAACGTAGTCTAATTCCCAGACCACTGAGCCAGTCTGAGGGGGTAACTGATTCAAAAAAGCGAAGGGGTCCGCCTTGTCCACCTCATAGCCGGTGTGATGGGAGACGATGTGATACTTATAACACGTCCCTTTGCCAATGTCAGGGACGAACCCTTCCCAAATGCCCGATTCCCCGCGTGGGCGTAGCTGGTGACTGTGCTTATTCCAACCGTTGAACTCTCCCATGACAGTAACTTGACGGGCATTGGGGGCCCAGACGGCGAAATAGACGCCAGCGACATCGTGAATGGTCAAGGGATGAGCGCCCAGCTTATCGTACAGTTGGAAGTGGTTGCCTTCGTTGAAGAGAAAGACATCATCGTTACTCAACAAACTAACATCATGGCGCACCAAGTGGCGTGCTGGCGCTGCCAGGTCGCGCGTATCAGGAGCAACGACGGGAACCGCTTCCGTCTTGGTGGAACTACGTTTCATGAGTCCCCTCCGTCTGGGTTCGGATTTCGTTCATTAAACGCAACATGTCGAGCACTTGCGGATCGGAAACCATCGTCTCGCTATCCAGACGCGTCTTAAGCTGCCAGTTGGGATGTTCCCGATGGGTGCCAGGTACATTCTGGGGTTTGGTTTCCAGCCACAGGTCCTCCAAATTGACTAAAACGACCTCGGCGGGGCTACGAGCCAAATAGGTCAAGCAGGCTCGCAGGAGAGAGCGCAGGTCATCGGCGTCATGGGGCATGCAGCCGGCGTGACGGAGAATCTCCAGCAAGCGTTGGCGGACGACATCCCGGCGGCGATACTCGTTGTCGGCGTACTCTGAGCCAATTAACCCCAGGTCGCGGCGATAAGTGATGTCTTCCCCCATCCAATAGGCGGCCAGTGGTGGCATGTCGTGGGTGTTGACGCTGGCAACCGTGCCCCGCGGTGGCTGGCGCAGATCATTGCCGTGAGGCAGTCCTTCGATCTCATATTCGAGGACATACATCTGCCGCAAATTGTGTTTGAGCATCGCTGGACCGACGTAGAAGGGGACTGTCCCCAAGTCTTCCCCCACAATGGTGCAGCGATGACGCTGGGATTCCAAACAGATCACCGCGTACAGTTCCTCGGCGGGGTAACGGACATAAACTCCATCTTTGGGGGGTAGGCCGTGCGGGATGCAAAATAGGCGATGTAGTCCCATCACATGATCGATGCGCAAGATATTGGCGTGAGTAAAGTGGTGGCGTAAGTAAGCGCTAACATACTGGTAGCCGTCCTCTCGAATCCGGCCAGGGTGCAACGGTTGGAAGCCCCAGTCCTGGCCGCGCGTGAAACCACCGTCGGGCGGCGCGCCGGCGGACACCTTGCCCAGGAACAGATGCCGAAACCGCCACGGGTCGTAGCCGTCGGAATGAACCCCCAGCGGCATGTCAAGATATAACCCTGCCTGGTAGCGCTGGGCCGTCCGTGCCACCGCTTGCATCTGTTCGCGTGCCGCCCATTGCGCGTACAGGTAGGCTTGTTTGACCTCTTCATCGTAGTCGCCCGGTTGCAAGTCACCGTCGCGCAGTCGCTCTGGCCAGACGTACCAGGATCCTTGCTGTTTCAGACAGGTTGCCTCGAAACAAGCGAAATCCTCCAACGTCGGGTGTTCTCGGACATGGTTGCGCAATTGTTCCAAGCGCGGCGAGGGCCGCGCGAAAAAGACCTGAGCCAGCTCGTGCAACACTTGGCGTTTGAGCCGCATCACTCCCTGGTAGTCCACCAGACGGCTAGCGCGCGCGGCTTGGAGCTGTTCTTGCCATTGGGGTGTTTGCGTCAGCGCCTGGGCGGCGGGGCAGTCCGCCCACTCCGGCAGCTGGGTAACATCCACGTAAAACTCATTCCAGAACAACCGGCTCGATGGCGCATAGGGGCTTGGCTCGAAGGGGACTTCCAGGAAGCTGGCCATCAACGGCAGAGTGGCGACCACGGTGCCTCCTCGTTCTCCAAGCCATTCCACCAAGGAGCGTAAGTCGGAATAAGAACCAGCCCCCCAGCCTTGCGCGGTATGCAGGGCGTACACCGGCACGAAGGCTCCCCATTCCTTCTTACCTTCCGGCAACGAGTACGCTTTCTCTGGGGCGGCAATGACGGTAGCCGTCCAGGATTGCCCTCCTGCTTCGAGAGTCAGCTTATGGTAACCCCAGGGCAACTGTTCCGGCAATGTCAGTACGCGGACTTGGAACCGTTCTCCCGCCACCGTCGTTTCCCGCGTGAAGGGGAGTTCCTCCCATTGGACGTGCCAATGTTGGACGTTACCATCCTCCAGGCGCAAAGTACAATCCAAGGTGGAAGGCGTGCCGGTGGCGGGCAATCGGACACGCACCAAAGTGGGACGCCCTTCCCAACTCACGGCTACCGGCGGCAGGCCGCGCCGCCACAAGCCCAGGCGCGTTTGCCGCAGGGCATCAGGTACTTCCGCTAAGTTGGCCGCCGGTGCTCCCAGTGCTTGCAGCACGGCCAGCAAGGCTTCGGGACTGGCCACGCAGCGTTGACCTCCCACGTCCAGATAGGAAGACTGTACTCCGTATAATCGGGCCAGGTTCGCCAAGGCGGATTCGGTCGCGGTCATGTGGATTCCTTCTCTGGCGGCAGTAACTTTAGAATACCCAATAAGGGAATGCGCACCCAATCAGGGCGGTGATTCAGCTCATAACCCAGCTCGTAGATCGCTTTTTCCATCAAAAACGCTTCCAGCAAAATCCGCAGGACGTGCGGAGACGATGGAATAAACGGGGCCTGTCCCGCCGTTTCCAGGTAGGCCTTGAGAAACGTGGCACTAACCCAGATGTACCAAAAATGGGCCAATTGTTCGAGGACGCCAACATCCTCCGGACGTACCACGCCGGGCGGTCGGGCGCCGCTGCCACCGTTCCCCGACAAGGCGCTGTAGGCCGCATAATGGAAAGAACGCACCATGCCGGCAACATCTCGCAAAGGAGAACGCTTGAGGCGGCGCTCGCTGATGGAACGAGCTGGTTCCCCCTCGAAGTCGATGATCACGAAATCCTTGCCGGTGTATAGTACCTGTCCCAGATGGTAGTCACCGTGACAGCGCGTGCGTAGCGCGGTGATTTTCACATTGAGGAGCGCTTGCAGACGGTTGAGCACATCGGCGTCCCGTCGCAACACGTACTGAGCCTGAGTGCGAATGCTCTCCGGCAACGTGGATAGACGTTTGCGCAGCAGCTCGAAGATGCGTCCCTTGTAATTGCGCATCGATTGATAGACGGAGCGCTGGTACAAGGTCGTGAACGATTCCGGCACGAAAGCGGGATTCTCGCTCTCGTCGGCCAACGCCAGGTGCAGCTCGGCGGTGCGCTGGCCCAGCAGTCGCACGGACTCCAAGTAAACGCCGATGCGTTCTTGCGTCTCCGCGGGGATGTCGTCGTGAGCCAATTCGACCAAGGACAAATCTGACGTTTCAAGATAGTCATCATGCAAGGGAGCCGCCAAGTTCCGGTCGAAGTAGTTGCTTAGCTCGTTGAGCGTGAATTGCCAGGCGTCCCCTTGATTGGGGACGAACGCCTGGATTTGCGCGAGTGTCACGGGTTCGGCCCGGCGTTTGCGTCGATATTCGATGGCTCCCAGCATAGGCGGGGTGTGGGCGAAGCCTTTCTGTTCCGTCAGGTAGCGGCCAATTTCCAGATCGGGATTAATCCCTTCTTCCGCTTTGCGAAACAGCTTCATGATCATGGCGGCACCGAACAAAATGGACGTGTTGCTTTGCTCCGCCTTGCCGACGGTAGGGGCGAGCTGTCCGCCAGCCTCTTGCCATACGTGGGCGAAGTGCGAATAGGCGGTCGCCTGGATTTCCGCTCCGCCGCTCTCGAAACGTCTGTTGGCGGCCACTGCTTCCAGAATCGCCGCGCAGAACGCCCCGTCCCCCAAGGCGTCGAACAGCACCCCTTCCTCGGCGCCGCGCACCTGAGCCACGACGAAATGGGGCTTTTGTTCCCGCAAGATGTCCGCCGCCTCGCCACTGGTATAACTCAGCGGCATGACATACGTGTCAGCGGCGCCTTCGGTGAACTCCACGTCGATCAGGGTGAGGTAGGCCGCTGCCGTCCCATAAGGCACACGGAACGTCTCGCGGATGGCGCCATTCTTCATGGTGCGGGCCTTGCCGCCGAACCAGCGGCGTTGGCGTAGATAACGCACCAACACGTCTTCCAGGCGATTCTTCAAGGTCTTGCCGCGAAACAGGTCCTCCCAACTATCGCGCACGCTCAACGTGGCCACGGCTGGTCCCGTCCCGATCACGACTTCGGGGGCGGCATCGGCCGCGACTTCCAGCGCGAACCAGTAAAAGGAGTGTGGGCCGAGTGTCAGCAAGTAAGGTAGCTTGCCGATGGCCGGGAAGGGGGTGCGGCCAAATAACTCGATGGGACGGATGCCGTTGAACTTGGACAGGTCCAGCTCGACATACTGGACGAAACGCGACAAATTAGCGACGATTAAGATACACTCTTCCCCCCCCTTCTCCCCCCCTGGGTTCAGGGTGGCAGGGGGGGCAAAGCGGCGTAGGAAAGCGAGAATCTTGTGATTATCCGGGTGCAGGAATTCCAACGTTCCTCGGCTAAACGCCTTGTAACGCTTGCGTAGAGCCATGAGACGTTTCATCCACCACAACAACGAAGTGGGGTTGTTCTGTTGGGCTTCGACATTTAACGCCTCGTAGTGGTACTCTGGATCGATGATGACCGGCAGGTACAATTTCTGCGGATTGGCCCGCGAGAAACCGGCGTTGCGGTCACCGCTCCACTGCATCGGCGTGCGGACGCCGTTGCGGTCTCCCAGGTAGATGTTGTCCCCCATGCCGATTTCCTCGCCGTAGTAGATAATCGGCGTCCCCGGCAAGGAGAACAGCAGGGCGTTCATCAATTCGATGCGGCGGCGGTTGTTGCCGAGCAGCGGTGCCAACCGGCGGCGGATGCCCAGATTGATGCGGGCGCGGGGGTCGGCGGCGTAGGCCCGGTACATGTAATCGCGTTCCTCGTCCGTCACCATTTCCAGGGTCAATTCATCGTGGTTGCGCAGAAACATGGCCCATTGGCAGTTGTCCGGGATGGTGGGCGTCTGGGCCATGATGTCGTGGACGGGAAACCGATCCTCCATGTGAATGGCCATGAACAGCCGCGGCATGACCGGAAAGTGAAAACACATGTGGCACTCGTCGCCGTTACCGAAATACTCGACGGCGTCTTCGGGCCACTGATTGGCCTCGGCCAAGAACATGCGATTGGTGTATCGCTGATCGAGCCGCTTGCGTAAGGCGCGGAGAAACTCATGCGTTTCCGGCAGGTTCTCGCAGTTGGTTCCTTCGCGTTGATACAGATAGGGGATGGCGTCCAAGCGCATGCCATCGACTCCCATGTCCAACCAGAAATCGAGCACGGGGAAGATGGCGTTCCACACGTCGGGATTGTCGAAGTTTAGGTCCGGTTGGTGGTGATAGAAACGGTGCCAGTAGTGCGCCTTGGCGATCGGGTCCCAGGTCCAGTTGGATTGCTCGAAATCCTTGAAGATGATTCGCGCTTCCTGGTACTTGTCTGGGGTGTCGCTCCAGACGTAGAAATCTCGGTGCGAGGTTCCCGGTTTGGCCCGCCGCGCGCGTTGGAACCAAGGATGTTGGTCGGACGTATGATTGATGACTAACTCCGTGATGACGCGCAAGCCGTGTTGATGGGCGGCATCGAGAAATTCCTTGAAATCGTCCAGCGTGCCGTAGTCCGGGTGGATGTCAGTGTAGTCGGCGATGTCGTAGCCGTCGTCCTTGAGCGGCGAGGGATAGAACGGCAGCAGCCAAATAGCCGTCACACCCAAGTCCTGCAAGTAATCGAGTTTCTGCGTCAGGCCGCGAAAGTCCCCCGTCCCGTTGCCCGCCGCGTCGTGGAAGGCGCGGACGTGCAGCTCGTAAATGATGGCGTCCTTGTACCACAACGGATCATTGATCAACATGGAAGCATCCTTTCTCCGCTCCTTGAAGTCTCGGCCGGTCGCCGCGCGGCCGGCTGGGGTTTCTCATGAACGGCGGCCGGCTTGGGTTTCTCACAAGTAGTATTCAAAATCCCGTTCGGTGCGCAAACGCCGTCGAATGCGAAAGATATGAGCTGGAACGATGTGTGGATTCAATTCGACGAAGTTGTGCGCGCCATGCCAGAGATAGCGAGCGTCACTGAGTAAGTCATGAACCTGATACGGTTGTTGCGAATCGAGTTTCAGCTCCTCGATGGGTAAGTGGATCCAACCCGCTTGGTTGTGATACGGGTCCAAATTCACCACCACCAGAATCAAATTGCTGTAATCATCCGTCTGTTTGCTGTAACAAAGCAACTGTTCATTATCAATGGCATGAAAGCGGAGACTTTGGTTGCCGTGCAGGGCTGGATTCTCGCGGCGAATGCGATTGACACGGGCGATGAAGTCGCGCAGGCTGTCCGGGTCGTCCAGGTTCCAATGGCGGATTTCGTATTTCTCCGAATCCAGATATTCCTCGCTCCCCTGCTCGCGCGGCGTGCCGATGCACAATTCAAACGCTGGGCCGTAGATGCCGTAACTAGCCCCCAGCGTGGCCGCCAGCACCAAGCGTGTCATGAACGCGGGCCGGCCGCCGTATTGCAAGTATTGCGTGAGAATGTCCGGCGTGTTCGGCCACAAGTTCGGGCGGAAGAATTCACGAACCTCGGTTTGTGTCAGCTCCGTGAAATACTGCGTCAACTCCCATTTGGTATTGCGCCAAGCAAAGTAGGTGTAGGACTGCGTGAAACCGAGCTTGGCCAAGCGATACATCACGCGCGGACGGGTGAACGCTTCCGACAGGAACAAGACGTCGGGATGTTGTTTCTTGATCTCGGCAATCACCCATTCCCAAAAGGAGAACGGCTTGGTATGCGGATTATCGACGCGAAAGATGCGCACCCCCTGCGCGATCCAATACTCAAAAATGCTTTTCAGCTCCTGCCACAGCTCCTTCCAGTTGTCGCATTCAAAATCAAGGGGGTAAATGTCTTGGTACTTCTTGGGCGGGTTCTCGGCGTATTGGATGGTGCCGTCGGGGCGTTTGCGGAACCATTCGGGATGTTCCGTGACATAGGGATGATCCGGGGTGCATTGGAAGGCGATGTCCAGGGCGATCTCGATGCCCATGTCCTGAGCGCGAGCCACCAACCGACGGAAATCGTCCAAGGTCCCCAACTCGGGATGAATGGCTTTGTGTCCCCCCGCCTTGCCGCCGATGGCCCACGGACTGCCGGGGTCGTTCGGCCCCGCCTGGACGGCGTTGTTCTTCCCCTTGCGGAAGGTCGTGCCAATCGGATGGATGGGGGGCAGGTACAGGACATCGAAGCCCAAGTCACGGACATAGGGGAGCCGAGCCTCGACATCACGGAAGGTGCCGTGTTTACCCGGCTCCAGCGCACAGGAACGGGGAAACAGCTCATACCAGGCGCTGTAGCGGGCTTTCTCCCGATCCACTACCACTTGCAATTCCTTGCCATGGGTCGTGGCGAACCGCTGATCGGGATGGCGGAGCATGAGCTGATTCAGCTCCTCATCGAATGCCTGGCGAATGCGTTCCTCCATGCTGCTCTTGCCGCGCAAGAGGGCGGCGCATTGTTTCAATTTCTCGCTGTCAAGCCCGTGGCCGCGGTGGCTGGCTTCCTCGACCAGTTCCGCCCCGATAAGCAGCTCGACGGACACGTCTTGCTGGGCTTGCAAGCGTTTACGCAGGTCGTGCCGCCAGGTCTGGAAATGATCGACCCAGGCACGCACCGTGTAATGACAAAATCCTGTCCGGGTGATGCGAAACTCCCCTTGCCAGCGGTCGTTTCCCAAGGAACGCATCGGAATCGGCGCGTTCCACCGCTCCTCCCCCTGCTCGCGGTAGAGAAGATGACACACAATGGCATCATGGCCGTCGCCGAAGATGTCCGCTTCGACGACGACTTTCTCGCCGACCACGCGCTTAATGGGGAACGCGCCGCCGTCGATCTCTGGCTTGACGTTTTCGATGATCACCCGCGCTCGGCCATCCGCCGCGCCCATACGCCTATCCTTCCTTTCCTTGCCAGACTGACGCGCTGTTGAACTCCCTCGGGTCTGGACTGGGATCGAATGATTTGGCTCCCCGCCGTGAAGATACCCAAGCCAGGGCAAGCGGGAGTGGATTGATAACTATAGAGAAAAAGCCGCCGCCGCCAATCCCTCTTGGGGGATGGCCTGGCGTTTCCGCTGGCCGCGAGACTTCGGAGCAAGCCGTCACCCCCTTTTTGCCGACATTATCCCTACGAACCTTGCAACCGCTCCCTTTGCGACAACTTATCTATCCGTTCTATTGAAAGACTGTTTGAAAATGATTGCGAGGGAAAATTCGGCGAGCGGCGGGGTTGATCCCCGCCTGAAACCGTAACCGTTCCTGGCTTGCTGGAATGATGACACTATCGATGGCTGCCTCGTGTTCGCACGATTCGCCAACCATCTCTTTGAAGGCGTTTGATAATTCACGAACTTTCACGAAATACCTACTTACGATGGCCGTTTCTTCTCACAGCTCCGCCACCACGCGCTTCACCAGCGCCCGTAATTTCTTCTCGGCGGCGTTGGCGACGGCGATGATCTCCTCCAGCTTCACCGGCTCCAAGGCGTCGGCCAGGCACATGTCGGTGACAATGGAGAAGCCCAAGTTGCGCATGCCGGCATGGACGCCGACGATCACCTCCGGCACGGTGGACATGCCCACGACATCAGCACCGATGCCGCGCAGGAAGCGATATTCCGCCGCCGTCTCCAGGTTCGGCCCCGGCACCGCCACGAAGACGCCCTTATGACAGGAAATTTTCTCATCGAGGGCGATGCGCTGCGCCAGTTCGATCAGTTGGGGATCATAGCAATGACACATATCGGGGAAGCGCGGCCCCAGGCGGTCGTCGTTGGAGCCGATGAGCGGATTGTCCCCCATCAAGTTGATGTGGTCCTGGATGATCATGACGTCCCCTTTGGCGTACATCGGGTTCATGCCGCCACAGGCATTGCTGACGATCAGCACGTCGCAGCCGAGGGAGCGCATCACGCGCACCGGGAACGTGATTTGCTTGAGGGAGTAGCCTTCATAGAAGTGAAAGCGCCCCTCCATCGCCATGACCCCCTTGCCGCTCAATGTCCCGCACACCAGCTGCCCCTTGTGCGAGGGGGCGGTCGATGAGGGGAAATGCGGAATGTCGCCATAGGGCAGCTTGACATCCGCGGCGATCTCCTCGGCCAAGCCCCCCAAGCCGGTCCCCAGGATGATGCCCACGCGTGGCTGGCCGGTCCATTGCTTCTGAATGAATCCTTTGGCTTGCTCAATCTGTTCGTAAAGGTCGCTCATGATTTGGTCATTCCCCATGCAAAATTCACGTCATTATCCACGCCAGACAGAAAACGTTGAGTTGCCCGCTAGTATAGCGTTCCACGAGGGATGAGGATAGACGCCGTGGCCCGCGTCCCCGCTTGGCGGAAGATATATCCGCCAAGGAACTTACCCCCGCACCAAACACGGGGGCCAGTGGTTCGTGCCCACACTTAGTAGGTCTGTTCCTAAAGCCTCGCCGGGACTAATGAGACTGCGAGCCAGAGAGAAAGGCCACCGACGCGGGGAGAGACGTAGTGGAATCCAAGGCCTCGATGGTCAAGACGCTATTCACTGCCACCGTGGCCGTATCGGCGGGCAATTCCAAGGTGGCGTGAGAGTGTCGCACTGGCCAGACGACGCGCCAGGGGCGGACATGATGCCGCACGGCCAGCACTTGGCCTTGTTTATCGAGCAGTAGCACGTCGATGGCGAAGCGCATCCAGAACGTATGCACCGAAGGACAGGGGACCAGCAACATCCCCGCGCCAGCCGGTAATTCCTTGCGAAACTGCAAACCCCAGAAGCGCGACCAGTAATTATCGGCGATTTCGAGATTCGCAACGACGATTTGGCCGGTGGATTGGTCCCGCAAGCGCCAGCCGCCGATCATGGCAACCCTCCGGACTGAAGTAGATTGTCAATCAAGAGAACAAATTGGTACATGGTGGGGCCGAGCGTGGCCACGAAGATACCCGGCAGAAAGCAAATGACCAGGGGAAACAACAGCTTCACGGGGAGGGCAGCGGCGACGGCCAAGGCCCGTTCGCGGCGGCGGTTGCGCAGGTCCTCGACTTGGCGGCGCAACACGTCGGCCATGCCGATACCGATCTGCGTGGCCTGCACCAGAGCAGAGACAAAAATCGTCAAGGACGTGACATCGACGCGCCGGCTCAGCCGCCGCAAGCAGCGCACGCGCGGCCGGCCAGCCAGCACTTCCAATTGAAATTGGCGCAGCTCCTGGGTCAAGGGACGCCGTATCGATTGCGTGTCGAGAATGCGCTCCAGGGCGGCGTCGAAGCCGATGCCCGATTCGCTGAGCGTGGCCAGCAGCTCCAGAGTCAGAGGCAAGTCTTGTTCGATGTGCTCGACGCGCCGCCGCCGCGCCGCCCGCACCAGCAGCCAAGGGATACAAGCACCCACGATCAGGAGTACCCACGGCCCCAGATAGAGAATGGGCAAGAACATCTCTCCGATGGTGGCGGGGAGTAGCTCCAAGCCGGCTACGGCCAACCGCATCCATCCTGATACATACCACAACAAGACCAGCGTGCCCCCCAGGCTGAACGAGACGACCGTGGCCAGCACGAACAGCAACGGCGCGGCCGGCGACCGAAACCCCGCCCGCGCCAGCCACAGACGCAACAAGCCTTCACGCTCCTCATCGCTTGGCGGCGCTGCCCCAAGCGCCGCGGCTTCATCCGCCATGGACTCGAAGACGCGCTCCCGGCTCCGGCGGCGCAAGGCCATATGCCGCGCCGCGACGAACAGCGCCGCCGTCATCGCCGACCAGAAGAAGACAATCAGGATGATTTTGTCCATAAAGGGATCAATACTTCAACTTGCTCATCCGCGTCGCCCAGACGATTCCCAAAGCCTGCATCAACAACGCGCCGGCGACCAGATATTGTCCAATCATGGTCGCTAGGAATTGCCGCATCCGTTCCGGGTCGCTGCGCCACATGATGAAGGCAATGAAATAGGTCACGAGCGGCATGGCGATGATCGAGGCGCGCGCTTGGGTGGTCAGGGCGTGGATGCGGCGGCTGACTTCGATACGGTCGCGGATGACCCGGCCCACGGTGGCCAGCGTTGGTCCCAGGCTCCCCCCCGTCTCCCAGTGTACCGACAGCGCGTTGGTGAACAGCCGAAACGTCTCCAACGGCACGCGCTGTTCCAGGGCGTGGAAGACCTCTTGCGGATCGTCGCCATAGCGAATTCGGCCCAGCATTTCCTCCAGCTGCGGGCGGAGGGGACGGCGCGACTCGCGGGTGGCGTTGTCCAAGGCGCTCATGGCTCCGGCCCCAGCGTGCAGAGTGGCGACCATCAAATCAATGACATCGGCCAGCTGTTCCTCGATGCGAAACGTCAGCCGCGACACGCGATAGGATTCGGCCAGGCCGGCCAACAACCCCACGATCACGCCAAAGGCAAGGGCGAAAATCCAGAGGCCGAGGAAATAATAAACGGCTCCCGCGACCAGCAGTCCCACCAGTGGGCCAATGTACCAATGCCAACGGACAAAGGGCCGCACGCGCGGCGGTGGCGGTGCGGCGGTCTCGTCTTCCTCATCGGTTTGCGGCTCAGCCAGCCGTTGCCGGGCGAGCTGCTGGACCCAGACGCGCCGCCCCAGCCAGGCGACAAAGGCCAGACACAACACTAGCCCCACGAGGAGGAACAGCCTAATAGCCGTCGCCATCGCCATCGTCCATTCCTCCACGCGGTTTCTGGAACAGGGTCATGGGGATGGTAATATCGCGTTCGCGCAGCTCCTCCACTAAGCGCGGCACGACGCCAGTAGCGACGTATTCCCCCTGGACGTTCTTCCCTTTGCGGCCGCGGCGTTGGAAGCGGAACACGTCTTGCGTCAACGGGGTCAACCCCTCCAGGCCGACCATCTCGGCGATGCTCTCCACGCGGCGAACGCCGTCCTCGTAACGCTTCACATGGACGATGAACTGCAAGGCGGCGGCGACCTGCTCGCGGATGGCTCGTGACGGCAGATCGACGCCGGCCATCAACACCATCGTTTCCAAGCGGGCCAAAGCGTCGCGGGCTGAGTTGGCGTGGATGGTGGTCAAGCTGCCGTCATGGCCGGTGTTCATGGCTTGCAGCATGTCCAGGGCTTCGGGGCCGCGCACCTCGCCGACGATGATGCGGTCCGGGCGCATGCGCAGGCTGTTGATCACCAGGTCGCGCGTGGTGATGCGCCCCTTCCCTTCGACGTTGGGAGGACGAGTTTCCAGGCGGACGACGTGGCGTTGATCGAGAATCAATTCGGCGGCGTCCTCGATGGTGACAATACGTTCGTTGTTGGGGATCGCCTCGGCCACGGCGCCGAGAAAGGTCGTCTTGCCGGCGCCGGTGCCGCCGGAGATGAGCACGTTTTTCCGCGTCTGCACGATGTATTCGAGGAACTGGGCCATGTCCGGCGACATCATTCCCAGGCGCAGCAGGTCGTCGCGGCGTAGCCGGCGGCGGCCGAAGCGACGAATAGACAACGTGGGACCATCGAGAGCCACCGGCGGAATCGTGGCGTTGACCCGGCTGCCGTCGGGCAAGCGGGCATCGACCATTGGCGTCGCCTCATCGACGTGCCGGCCCACGCGGGCGGCGATGCGCTGGATGATGCGTAGCAAATGATCCGTGTTGCGGAAGCGAAGGTCGGTTTCCTCCAATCGGCCAAAGCGTTCGACGTACACCTGATCGGGGCCGTTGACGAGAATATCGGTCACGGCGGGATCGGCCATCAGCGGCGCCAGCGGGCCAACGCCGACCGTCTCTTCCAGCAGGTCATGGGCCAGCTGCTTGCGCTCGGTTTCGTTGAGCGTCAGGTCCTCCGAGCGCAGCACGTCCGCGACGAACTCCCGCACTACTCCGGTCAGCACGTCCTCGCCCTGCGCGAACAGGCCGCGCTCATTGATCAGATTCAGCAAGCGTTCGTGCAGCTCTCCCTTGACGGACAGATACTGGGCGCGTCCCAGGCGCTGGATGGGTTGCGCGTCGAGCGGGCGTGCCTCCAGCACGGGGCTGGTGGCGCTGGGCTTGTCCTTGACACGTTGCGCCGGCATCGACCGCGGCGTCCGACCCAGCTTCGCGCGGGACAACATAGAGGAAAGGGACTGCGGTTCCGGTTGGGGTTCGTTCACGACGGCACCTCATGGACAGGCGGCTTGCCATTCGTGGTGGGGGCGGCTGGGGCGTCGGCGCTGACGGTTGGCGTTTGGATGATTTCCTCGGCGATGCGCCGAATGGCTGGGGCGAAGCCGAAAAAGCGATTCGCTTGCAGTATGAACGGTTTACCGATGTTGGACGCGATGACCACCTTGCGCTGATATGGAATCACGTGGTTCACGTCCCGCTTCAGGCGCATGGCAATGTCCTTGGGGTGCAAGTGTGCCTCTGCGGCCGTGTAACGATTCACAATGATGCGTTGATTCTCTTGCGGAATACCCAGTCCATCCAACACTTCCAGCAAGCGGACGATCCCTAGCACTGTTGGCACCGTTCCTTTGAGGACGATGTAGGCTAAATCGCTCAAGTCGAGCACGGCCATGATGACCCGGTCGAGCATGGGGAAAGTATCCACGATCACATAGTCATAGGCACGTCGTGCCAATGTCAGCACGCGCGACAGGTTTTCCTCATCGACCTCGGCCCCCTCCAGAGCGTTGGCCGGCGCCGCCAACAGCTGCAAGCCGCACGCATGAGGGGTGGCCAGTTGTTCGACCAGCGTTTCATCGAGGCGTTGCTGTTCGCGCACGGCGTCAATCAATCCGGTGGCCGGTTTCAGGTCGAGCATGATGGCGCAGACGCCGTGTTGCACGGAGGCATCGACCAGCAACACGCGCCCGGGAAAGCGTTGGGCCAAGGCGCAGGCGGTATTGACGGCCAAAGTCGATTTGCCCACTCCCCCTTTATTACTAATGAAGGAGATGATCTTGCCGAAGCGTGTTTGCCGAGGTCCGGCCAGCTTGCGGTAGTAGCGCTCCAACAGCTGCTCCAGATCGGCCCGCGACAACGGCCGGCGGAGAAAGTCTTGCAAGCCGGTGCGTATCCCTTCGATGAGCACGGCGCTTTCCGACACGTCGGGGCCAAAGACATCCGGAGAGAAGACGGCGGCCAAGGTGGTTTCCGGCGAACCGGCGGATACTTCCTCGGCGAGGACGCGCAAGGCGCGGAAGTCCTGACTCATTTCCACCAAGGCGAGATCGGGCCGACGATTGCGGGCCGCCTCGCATCCCTGTCGATAATCCGGGACGTAGTGCAGCACGGCCGCCGTGTCGGCGATCCCCTTCAAGGCCGCCGCCACCTCGTCACGGAGCCGGTCGTCCGGGCTGATGATCAGGATTTTCGGGGTGCGTGGCATGATGGATGAAAACGTTTCTCAACGAACCAAAACCGGCGCCAGCAACACCTGCGAGCGTTGATCCGCTTGGTTCAAGGTTTGCCATATCGTTAAAATGGTGGCATCCACTCCATTGGGCAAAGCGCCAAAACTGGTGGTGGCATTTGCCGGCGCGATGGCCCCGCCCAGCTTACGGATGCGTACCTGACCGCCGCCATCGACCGTCATACTGGCGTGGCCAAACCCCACGACGCGGAGCGTGCCGTCTCCCAGGTTTCGATACAACGGTACATACAAGTCGAGCCGGTTTTGTTCCGCTGGCGAAGCCGGCGCGATCGCGGGCACGTTGACTGGCGCTCCGGGATTGACTAGCTCCTGTCCCAAGTACGTGGCCCCTGCCGTCGCGTCGCGGTTGTGGAAAAAGCCGATCTGAACTCCCGGCCGGGTAGGTAAATAAATGTTGCCTCTCATGTCCACCGTGACGGCTGTACGGCTGCCGTTGGGAAACAGGTTATCATTCGTCCAGACGGCATACTCCAAGGCATAGTCCGTGATGCCGCGTAAGCCGGCGAAGTCGTTGCTGGAGTCGGGGTTGATGCGCCGGCCAACGGCGATGACGGGCCGACCCTCGGCGATGTGGGTGGCCCGCACGCTGACGCCATGTTCGCGGATGGAGTAATTGTTGGGATTCAGCGCCGGATCGCGTTCCTTGGAAACCAAGGAGCCGCGCCCCAGGAGCAAGGGCATGGTCGGTCCGTGCGAGCTTTCGCCGGGGAGATCGTCCAGCCCCTCGAAATTGTTGGTCCGCCGGATGCGGACCAGGAACGCAGGCGCGTGGGGGACGGTGTCGCTGTCGGTTTCGGGAAGGAAGTCGCGGCGGTCGTAAATGGCGTTTTCCGCGCGCGGATCGTCCGCTGGATAATCGGGATTGAGGGTGAACGCCCCCGCCACCATGTCGCCGTGTTTTTCGTTAGTGTCGTGATTGGTTTGCAACCGCGGCTTGAAGACCGGGGGATCACCGAGCGTGATCGTTTGCAGCGCCATGGCGTCGGTCACGCCGCCGGTCATGGTGATCAGGGGACCAGCGCCGATGGGGAGGGCATCCCCATCCGTGGGATTGAGATTGTCATCGTAAAGCCACGTCACCAACGCGCTGGCCCGTTCCCGGCGTTGGCGGTCCCGTTCCAGCGGATCGGCGATCGTGAGATCATCGCGATGGCGCAATCCTTCCAAAGCGGCGGCTTCCGCGCCCGGCTCCATCAAACGCTGCGTCACCATGACAAAGCCCATGTCAATGACCACGGCAGCCAGGGCGAACAGGATGAACCCCGTCAGCGCGAAATACATCATCACGGTGCCTCTTCTGGCGTTTCGCGTCTCCTGTCGGCTGCGAGCGCGAAACGATGAATCAAGGGGGCGCGGTGTCGGGTGACGTGGTCCGCATCGCATGATCTTGTCCCCCTTTACTTCATGGTGATGGTGGCAGTCTTGGCACTGTCATCCGCGGCGGGGGCCAGTGGCGGGGGTTGCAGAGGCCCTTCTCCTTGTTCGGGGAAGATGAGCGTTTCACGCTTGCCGCCGCTGATCACATCCATGACGCGGAGGCCGGGGGTGGCGATGGCGTCGGGGGTGCGGCTGGTCGAGCCGGGGTCATCGGGATGACCAGAGCGCGGCACGCAGATCAGCTCGGCGTCGATGGCCAGAGCCTCGGTCAGCTGCGGCACCTCATGATCTTTCACGGCAATGGTGATTTCCTGCACGGGGCGCCGCGTCAGCGTGCCGTCCTTGGGAATGGGCTTGGTGGCATCTGGAACTTCCCGGGTCGCCAAGGGGAGCACGACCACGCCGTCTTGCACCAGCACCTTGACGCTGGCTCGCTTGGGCAAGCCGGAACGGTTCGACAAGCTGGCCAGCAGTTCCGGCGACATCTTGTTGGCCAGATGGCGCGGCAGCATCTTCTCGAAATCGACCGGCAAGGTGCCGACAATGTCGAAATGATCACCGGCTTTCAGGGAGTGGATGCCCCGCAAGTTGCTTCCTTGTACTTCCAACACGAAGGCCCGCATCCCCGGCGGAATCCCCGCGACCAGGCCGGGGCGCGTTCCTTCGGGGAAAAAGTCCTCTTCTCGAAACACGTAGCCTGGGGCCTTGTCTTTCTTCAGTACCCGGCCCTGCAACTGCCCAATGTCCCGAATGATGCCTTTTTCCGCGATGATTTCCTCCGACAAATACGCCAGCACCGGATCTCCCGTGCGTGGATTCAGGAAGTGCTCACGGCTAATCTGCGTATAGGCGGGGATGGGTCGGGACGACATCACCACCGGAACGCCCGACTGGGGCCGCGAGGCTCGCGCCTGCTGGTTGAGGAAGGGCAATTCGATGACGCCAAAGGCCGCCAGCGTCGCCACCGTGCCGATGCCGCCAAACAGCACGGTCCCTCCCAACAAGGCGAACAACATCCAGGGGGACATGCCGCGTCGATTCGTGTAAGCCGCTCGCATGGTTTTCCTTGGCTCCGTGAGCTGATGCGGTCACTCAAAAATTTCCCGTCGAAAAATCGCTTGGGCGGAGAGCACCTTACGAAAGGGGCGCACGTTCCGAGCCAAAGCCGCTTGCCGCCCCAGCCCGCCGTCAAAGGGATCGGCGTAGGGGCCATAGTCTCCCGCCGTGGTCTCCACCGGCTGCGGATAGCCATCCTCCCCCTCGACAAAGCCGGTGAGCGTGGCCGCTTGAAACGGATAGTTGATGCGCACGGCAATCAACCCACGTTGACTCGGTTCGGTGATGCTGCTCGCCATCAAGTTGAAGGGGCTCCATTCCTCTTGCGGGTTGAACGGGTCATGATTCGGGTTGGGGGAGATTTCCTCCAGCACCGGCACCAAGCGGATGATCGTGGCGGTTCCCGACGCATCGTACTGCACCACCGGAATGCGCACCGTGTAGCCGCTCTCCGCCGTCTCGGAAGCGACCAGCTGCCCCGGATAATGTACCCACATTTCGCCATTCACTGCTTGCGCGATCATCAAGGGCAACAACAAGCGATTTACCGTCGGCTTGTCGGCGAAATACTGTTCCAACGTCAAACCGCCCCGCATCGCTGGCGTGACCACCAGATAATCCTCGCTGAAAACTTGTTGGGCGGCGGGATGGCCGTTGAGAATGTCGCGCAAGGTGCCGGTGGGGGGCAGCGGCGTGCGCGACAACTCGCGGGCGGCGACAGTGGCCGCTTGCTGGAGCACCTGAGCGGCGAACAAAGCCCGTCCCATTTCGACGACGGCGGCCAAGATGAAATAGAGAACCAACGCGATCAGCGCGAATTCCACCAGGACGTTGCCGGAACGATTACTGCCAGCGGATTGTCCAGACACAGGAACAGCCCGCGAGGAGCATGAACCTATCCCAGCGCGCGGCGCGAGCATGATGTCTTTCTCCGACCAGTGTTCGGCAAGCTAAGAGTTTGTTGGCATATTTTACTGGCGAGTGAGGAACGTTCGCCCCTCCCGATGGAGGGCGTTACCCAAGGACTAACGCCCCCCGCTCGCATGGTGCATGATAGTATTACTAATTTATACCCATGCGCCAAGCCAGCGACAAGGAAAAATCTTGTCCATCGTGGATTTATCATTATGCGTTTTGCCGCGCCGGCGCGTGTCGCGGTAGGCCCAGCGACAGCCCACCGGCCAATAGGGCGAAGAGCGCGCACATCCACAGACAACCGACCAGTCCCTGCCATTGATACAACAATCCCGACAGCACCGTGCCACCGAGCCGACCGACGGCGTTGGCCATGTAGTAGAAACCGACATTCATGGCCACCTTGTCGTTATCGGTGTAGGCCAGAATCAAATAAGAATGAACGGCGGAGTTCAACGCGAACACCACGCCGAACGCGATCAAGCCAACGACTACCACCAGCGCCGGATCGACTGCGGCCGATAAGCCCCAGGCGATGCCAGCGGGGAAGACGGCCAAGGCAAAGGCCAACCCCAGGGCCGTTCGGCCATCGGGCACGCGCTGACTGTCCGCGTAACGCCGCCGCGCCAAGCCGGGCGCCGCCGCCTGCACGAGGCCATAACCGATGATCCACACGGCCAGGAACCCGCCCACTTGCCAGAAATTCCAGCGCAGCGTCGTGTACAGGAACACCGGCAGCCCCACCACGAACCACACATCGCGCGCGGCGAACAGGAACACCCGCGCCGCCGCCAGGATGTTGACCGCGCGATGGTTCGAGAACATGTGCGCGAACTTGGCCTTCTTGTTGGCCGTCCCCAGATCGCCACGCATCAACAAGGCCGTGCCTATCAGCGCCGTCAGCACCAATCCCGCCAAAATGAATAAGGACACTCGGAAACCGACGAGATACAGCAACAAACCACCGACGAAGAAACCGACTCCTTTCAAGGCGTTCTTGGAGCCGGTCAGGACGGCTACCCACTGGAACAAGGTCGATGGCGCGTCGGCGGCCACGATGAACTTGATGGCGCTCTTGGAACTCATTTTGGTCAGGTCCTTGGCGATGCCGGACAAGGCTTGCGCGACCATGACGTAGCCGATGCTAAGCCAGGCGGGATGGACGGCCAACATCATCAAAGCGACGACCTGAGTTCCCAAGCCAGCGAAGAGCGTCGTCTTCAAGCCGAGTCGGGCCGCCAGCCAGCCGCCGATCAAGTTGGTGATAATGCCGAAGACCTCATAAAAAAGAAACAACATGGCCACTTGCAACGCCGTGTATCCTTGTTGGTGGAAATACAGCAACACCAACATACGGATGGCGCCATCGGTGAGCGTATCCGCCCAATACGCCGCCGTCACCAGCATGTAGTTGCGTAAGTCGCCGGATGATGACACAGGCGGGGCAGCCGTGATGTGGGCCATGCGAAACGTCTCCCTGGATTCATCCACTGAGAACTCCACGTAATCACGAAGGATAGATTATCATGCGTGAGAAATTGTTCGAGAAGAGCGGCGATGAGGATAGCGTGAAGAATAGATAAAGAGAGCGTGAATAATGCAAAGAATATTGCTGCGGCGAACGGAGGGTCCACTCGCTGCCAGTCGCGGCTCCGACCATCGGATTTGCCGGTGGACGAAGAATCCGATCCGAAAGCCTCGAACGGGCGACGGCAGCAGCGGCTCTGGGAAATGAAACTGGTAAGTCTGCCGCCCAGCGAGTAAACTCGAATCAACCCAAACCCAATCCATCCATCATTCTGAACCAGTTGGAAACGATAAGGAGTGGACCACGGTGTTGCGTTTTCAGGTTCCTCATCTTCAAGCGGATGGCGCCCTGACTCGGCGTGACTGGCTGCGCGTCGGTGGCTTGGGGCTGTCCTCGTGGTTGGCCGCGCCGGCGCTGGCGACGGCCAAGGGGGGAGGCACGCCGGGCTTCGGCAAGGCGCGGTCGGTGTTGCTCATCTATGCCAGCGGCGGCCAGAGCCATTTGGACACCTGGGACCCCAAGCCGGACGCGCCGGCGGAAATTCGCGGCGCGTTTCGTTCCATTGTCTCGTCCATTCCCGGCACGCGCCTTTGCGAGCACCTGCCCCAGCTGGCGCGGCTGGCCCATCTGTATGCCCTTGTCCGCAGCATGTCGCACGATGATTTGGACCACGGCTCGGCCACGTATTTGACTATGACAGGACAATTTCACCCGCGCAAGTCGTCCAACCCGCCGCCCCGACCCGAGGATTTGCCAACCTACGGCGCGCTGTTGCAGCGCGTCCGGCCCAGCAAACAGCTCCCGTATTCCGCGGTCCACGTCAACGGTCCCGCCCAGGTGCCCGAAGTGCTGGCCCCTGGTCAGTTCGCGGGGCTGTTGGGCAGACACTACGATCCGCTGCTGATTGGCGACGTGACGGCAGGCCCTGTGGCGATTGGCGGCTTGGACCCGCTGCCGGAGCTGCCCGCCGTGCGGCTTGAAGCGCGGCGCACGCTGTTGCAAGCGGTGGAGGAATGCCGGCAACAGCTGACGCGCCAACCAGCCTTGTTGGAGATGAACGCTCTGTATCGGCAAGCCTATGAGCTGCTCGATTCCCCGCGCGGCCGGCAAGCGTTTGACTTGTCGCGTGAGTCGCCAGCGGTCCGCGCCCGCTACGGCCTGCACCGCTCCGGGCAAGCCTGTTTGCTGGCCCGCCGGCTGGTCGAGGCCGGCGTCCCGTGGGTGACGGTCATCTGGAACCACACCAACCGGGGCCAGGACAAGGCGCCCGGCCAAACCGACCTGTACGGCTGGGACACGCACAACGACATCTTTGAATCACTCAAGGAACATTTGCTGCCGCGCTTTGATCAGAGCCTAGCGACCCTGTTGACCGATTTGCAGGAGCGCGGCTTGTTGGAGCGGACGTTGGTGGTGTGCCTGGGGGAATTTGGCCGAGCGCCGCTGGTGGCCCTGGAAGCGAACTTCGCCGGCACGTCGCCAGGCCGCAAGCACTGGGCGGCGGCGTATTCGATTCTGATAGCGGGGGCGGGCATCGCCGGCGGCGCGGTGTACGGCGCCTCCGACCGCATCGGCGCCTATCCGCGCGATAACCCGGTCGGCCCGTGGGACGTGGCCGCCACTCTCTTCGCCGCCCTCGGTATCGACCCCGCCACCCACTACACCGACCCCGCCGGCCGCGCCTTCCCCCTCACCATCGGCAAACCAATCCAGGGACTGTATGCTTAGAATTGCAGTAAAGGGGACGCGACTCGAATTCGATGGTTGTCAGGTTACGCCACGATCAGTTCGCCGTCAAGCAAATTCGAGTCGCGTCCCCTTTACTTCTTCTCGATACAATTTCTTGTCTTCGATATAGGCCTCCACGGCGCGCGGCACCAGGTAGCGAATGCCGCGCCCTTCGGCGACCCGGCGGCGGATGTCGGAGCTGGAATTATCGAGCAGGGGCACATGAATGACTTGCGAGCGTAGCGGCACGTCGGCGGGCAAGCGCGTCATCCGCCGCAACTCATCCTCGGAACACATGGTCCAACCGGGTCGATCCACGATGAGCAAGTGAGCCAATTCAACGATCCGTCGCGGTTCATGCCAATAAGGCAGATCGTTCAAACTATCAGCGCCAAGGATGAAAAACAGCTCGGCGTCGGGATGGCGGCGGCGCAGCTCGGCCAGGGTGTCGGCCATGTAGCTGGGGCCGGGCCGCTCGTTCTCCAGTTCGTCGATGCGAAAGGCGGGATTGCCGGCGAGTGCCAGGGCCAGCATCTCGACACGCTGGCTGAATGGTGTCAACTCCCGGCCGCTCTTGTGCGGCGGGCGGGCGGCGGGGACGAACCACACTTCATCGAGCCGCGCCTGTTCCCGGCACTGCTCGGCCACGATGAGATGGCCGAGATGGACCGGGTCGAAGGTGCCGCCGAAGACGCCGACGCGCTTGGTCGCGGATGTTGTGGGCATGATCGATCCTGGAAAAAAACCACGATTTCCGATGTCGGGACATTGTAGCTTATCGTGCTGGATCGCGGAAACCCAAGCCGGTTTTTCACGAAGCATGATAACCAGCCCGAGAGAAAATTCGGCGGCGGCGGCTTCGGAGCTGGTGTGATACGTTGTGGAACCGTGCTGGAATTCGATACCATGAAGACTGGCCCGCTTTTCCTTTTTGAAAAGGAGGTTCTTCATGTCTCCACGCCGTTACTACGACGACGACTTGCCCGATGAACAGGAAGGAGTGACTTGGCCGGTTCTCTTGCGCTATGCCCCGTGGGTGGTGCTGGGCTTGCTCGGCATTTATCTGGCGTGGGACAGCTTTCACACTGTCGCTGCCCATGAGCAAGCAGTCGTGCTGCGCTTCGGCAAGTTTCACTCCATCGAAGGCCCCGGCTTGCACCTGAAAGTGCCGCTGATGGACAAAGCCGTGCCAGTTCGCATGGATGAACAACGCCTGCGGCTGCCGTTCGCCTTGCCGGGCGAGACGCCGGGGCACGACGGCGGGCGCGCTCGGACGCAAGAGCCGCTCATCTTGACCGGCGACCTGTACGCCGCCGTGGTCGAATGGAACGTTAACTGGCGCGTCATCGACGCCCAAAAATTCATTCTGAGCATCAACGCCGACCAGGTGGAACCGACCATCATGGCGGTGGCCCGCAGCGCCATGCACCGCATGGTCGGGGACTACTCGGCGGATGAGATCCTGACCACCAGGCGCGAGGAAGTCGGCTTGGCCGCCTTGAACCGGATGCAACAGGCGATGGATGGCTTCGATTGTGGCGTGCAGATCGTGGCCATTCAGATGCAGCGCGTCACGCCGCCCGAACGGGTCAAGCCGTCGTTCGACGAAGTCAACGCCTCGCTCCAACAGCGTTCCCAACTTGTCAACGAGGCCCAACGCAAACGCAACGAAATGATTCCCAAAGCCGTGGCCACTCGCGACCAACTGCAACAGGAAGCCAGGGGCTACGCCGACCGCCGCCGAGCCGAGGCCGAAGGGGAGATCAAAGCCCTGCTGGCCAAGTACGAGGAATACCGCAAGGCCCCAGAGTTGACACGCCGGCGCCTCTATTTGGAGGCGATGGAAGAGATCATCGCCCGCAGCGGTCCCAAGACCGTGCTCGACGCTGATTTGAACAATCTGTTGCCGCTGTTGAACCTGGGTCCAAACAACCAACCACCCGCCGGTAAACGCTAGGAGGTAGTCTCATGAATCCTGAGCAAGCGATTATACGCGCCATCCTGGTCGTGGTGCTCATTGTTGCCGTGCTGGTGTTGCTGCCGGCCATGTTCTACGTGGTGGACGAGCGGGAACTGGCCGTCGTGCTCCAGTTCGGCAATCCCGTCGCCGAGCGCACCGAACCAGGCTTGTACATCAAAATACCGTTTATCCAGACCGTGCGGAAATTCCCCAGCACCCGCCAATTCTGGGGGGACCGCGCTGGCGACTCGCTGCCCGACCTGCCGACCAAGGATGACAAGAAGATTGAGGTCATCCCCTGGGCGGTCTGGCGCGTCAATAAGCCTACTGTCTTCATGCAACGGTTACGCACCATGGACAACGGCGAACAGCTGGTCGCCGAATTCGTCCGTAGTGCCGTACGGGACGTGATCACCCAATACGAGTTGATCGAGCTGGTCCGCGATTCCTCGCGCACCATGGAGACGACCGCCGGTATGGAAATCGATCCGAGCAAGATGCTGCAACCCGATCAAGCCGCGCCGATCAAACCGGGCGAGCAACCCGATCCCGAGCAAACACTGAAGATGCGCAAAGTACACATCTCCATCAAGGAAGGGCGCGGCAAAATCCTCGCCAAGATCAAAGAGGAAGTGCAACGCCGGCTGGCTTCCGGTTCCGACGCCGATGTCGGGCGCGGCATTGAAGTGATCGACGTGGGCATTTCCCAGATCGAATTTGTCGAAAGCGTGCGCCGCAGCACCTTTGACCGCTGGATCGCCGAACGCCAAGCCATCTCGGCATTGTTCGTCAATGAAGGGGTGCAGCTGAAGCAGGAGATCCTCAATCGGACCAACGCCGAAGTGCAGAAAATCGAAGGAGAAGGACAACGCGACGCCAATCAAATTCGCGGCGAAGTGGATGCCGAGATCATCCGCGACTACGCCGCGGCCATCGAAAAAGCTGGTGATTTTTACTACTTCGTGCGCATGTTGGAAGCGTATAAACGAGCCATCGGCCACGATACGAACTTGATCCTGACCACCGACAGCGAATTTCTGCGGCTGTTCAAAAGCATGGACGGCGCGCCGCTCAAGCCCCCTCCCGTGGGAACCACGGTCTCGCCAGGGAATTAGATGGTGGGTGAGAAAATCGGCGGCGACCGGCGCGGGAGGGTTGTGCCGCGAGGAATCTGAAAGAAAATCACAGGAGCACGCAGCGCGAGCCAGTGCAGCACCGGCTCGCG
>JBKBIP010000014.1:0-34425 GCA_046297495.1 Gemmataceae bacterium
TACAGGTTCGCGATATGCCGGCGCCGGAACCGAAGCCGGGGCAGGTGCGGGTACGCATGGTGGCCAGTCCGATCAATCCCTCGGATTTGCTCGTGGTGCGCGGGGCGTATGGGTGGATGCCGGCGCTGCCGGCGACGCCCGGGTTTGAAGGGGTGGGGGTCGTCGAGGCCAACGGCGGCGGGTTGCTGGGCCGGTTGTGGCTGGGGCGGCGCGTGGTCGTGATCAGTGATCGGGGGGGCAATTGGCGCGAACGGAACATCGTGCCGGCCCGGCAGGTGGTGCCGGTCGCGGCCGATATTCCCGATGAACAGGCGGCGTCCTTCTTTGTCAACCCGGCGTCGGCGTTGGTGATGACCCGCTATCTCCTGAACGTGCCGCGCGGCGCCTGGCTGTTGCAGACGGCGGCCGGCAGCGCCTTGGGACGCATGGTGATCCGCCTGGGTAAATACTACGGCTTCCGTACCATCAACGTTGTCCGCCGCCGGGAACAGGCGGACCAGCTTCTTCAGCTGGGGGGCGATGAAGTCATCTGCACCGCCGACGAAATCATGGAGAAACGGGTCAAAGCCATCACCGGCGGCCAGATGGTCCCCTTCGCCCTCGATGCCGTAGGGGGTGCCACGGGAACGTCGGTCGTGACTTGTTTGGGCGCGGGCGGGCGGATGCTGGTCTATGGTTTGCTGTCTGGCGAGCCGATCATCCTGCAACCGCGCGTGCTGATGACAGGGCAGAAATCCATCGCCGGCTTCTGGCTGGCGGAATGGGCCAAACGGCAGCGTATCCTGACGATGTTGCGTCTCTTTCGCCGTATCGCCCAGCTGATGCGCAAGAACGTACTGACCTCCCCCATTGCCGGCACCTATGGCTTGGCAGACATCGCCGTCGCCGTGCAACAAGCCGAGACGCCGGGGCGCGAGGGGAAGATTATTTTGAAGTGTTCAGGCGATCCACCGTGACGCGCACGCCAAACTGGTCAAACCACTGGCTTCGGCACCTTTTCTGTTACAATGAAGCTGTGTGGCGGTTTCCATCCCCGCAACCGACTTTTGCCTAATGGAGGAGTGTTGATGGCTCCCGCGGCGGAGAATCCGGCGAACGAAACCAAGGACCCGTCCGATAGCTCGTTGCTGCGGCGTTTGCGGCATGGCAACCAGGATGCCGCGACTCAGTTGTATCTGCGCTACGCGGAGCGGCTGCGGGGTTTGGCGCGGGCGGAATGCTCGCCGGATTTGGCGCGGCGGATCGATGTCGATGACATCGTGCAATCGGTGTTCGCCAGTTTCTTCCGTGGCTTCAAACGTGGCTATTATGACGTACCCGCGGGCGAGGAATTGTGGAAGCTCTTTTTGGTCATCGCTCTGAATAAAATCCGCGCCAAAGGGGCCTATCATCGGGCGGCCAAGCGCGATGTCCGCATGACCAAAAGTGAGGAGCATCTGGACCAAGCCAACTACGCCGAATACGAATCGCGGGAAATCGCCCTGACTTTCCTCAGAATGGTCATCGACGAAACCCTGGAACAATTGCCCCCGCACCAACGTCGAATGATTACACTACGCATTGAAGGACATGAGGTTGCCGCCATCGCGGAACAAACCCAGCGGTCCAAGCGCACGGTGGAACGGGTGCTGCAAGACTTCCGGCAGAAACTGGCGGCCGTCCTTCAGTTAGAGGAATAATAGGATAACCGGATTCGCGGTCCCACGCGGCGTGAGTGCGCCGCACCACATGGAATGGATCCGTCGCATATCCGCGCGGACCTTGGACGCTCGCCTCCTCCTCTGCAACCACAGAGCGTTTCCAGGAGATCATCGCCAGTGCATGCGCACGCCAATACGCTTGACGAATTCGTTGAGCTTTATGAAACAGCTCAAACGCGGCAAGGGAGGGCCGATTTGGCTACCTTCTTGCCGCCTGCCGATCACCCTCTTTACTTGGCCGTGCTCAGCGAATTGGTCCGCGTCGATCTGGAATACAGCTGGCAGCGTGGACAACCCCATCCTCTAAACGCCTATCGCGTTCGTTTTCCGGAACTCTTCCAAAATCCTACTCTCATCCGCGAAATCGCCTTCGAGGAATATCGGCTGCGCTTGCAAGCGGGAGAAGCCGTCTTGCCCAGCGAGTACCGCATTCTTTATCACATCGAGACGCGCGACTGGCCTTTGCCACTGATGGAAAACAACGGCATCCAGGCCGAGGCCAAGGAGTTAATCCGCGCCGTCAGGGATGCCGCGTGGCCAGATGGAGAACAGGGTCTGGCACCGACCGCCGCACGGGACCAGGCCTTAGCCCCCGCTTCCCCAGAACAGGCGCAGGATGCGCCGGCGGCGGGGAGGAAGTTCTTGGATTTTGAATTGCTCCGGGAACTGGGTCGCGGTGCGTTCGCCACCGTGTATCTAGCCCGCCAAGACGATTTGGCCAACCGCTACGTGGCTTTGAAGATCACGACGGAAACCTTCACCGAATCGCATACCCTGGCGCAGCTGCAACATACCAACATCGTCCCCATCTATTCCTTGCACCAATCCGGCCGTTTCCAGGCGGTGTGCATGCCGTATTTCGGCGCGACGACCTTGGCGGACCTGCTCCGGGATTGGCAACAGCGCGGCGGCTTGCCGGATTCGGGGCGCGCCCTGGTCAGCACCTTGGCCACGCGCAAGGGACGTTCGGGCCTCACCCACGTCGAGTGGCCCGGCGCCGTCGTTCCCGCCGTCATGCCAGAGGCCGCGCCGTCTCCTGGTGCCGATACGCCGTCGCTGCCGTTGCGTGTTTTGGAACGCATGAGTTACGGTGACGCGGTCTTGTGGATCGGCCTGCGCCTGGCCGACGGCTTGGCGCACGCACATGAACGCGGCATCCTCCACCGTGATCTCAAACCCGCCAACATCTTGTTGACGGATGAAGGACAACCGATGTTGTTGGACTTCAATTTGTCACAAGATGTCAAACAGCGGGATGACGCCTCAGCGACTCTGATCGGCGGCACTTTGCCCTACATGGCGCCCGAGCATCTCGACGCTTTCCAGAAACTCGGTCCCGGCGTGGATGCCCGCGGCGACGTGTATGCCTTGGGGGTCATCCTGTACGAGCTGCTGACGGGGCGGTTGCCCTATCCCACCCACAAAGGACGGTTGGACGACGTGCTCCAACAAATGCGGGTGGATCGCCGCCAGCCGCCGCCGTCGCCTCGCCACCATAACCCAACTCTTTCCCCCGCCGTGTCCGCCATCGTGCAACACTGCCTGGAACCCGATGCCGCGCGCCGCTACCAGTCCGCCGCCCAGCTGCGCGATGATCTCGAACGCCAGCTGGCGCATCTGCCCTTACGGCACATCGCGGAACCGTCATGGCGTGAGCGGGGCCGCAAGTGGCTGCGGCGACACCCCCGCCTTTCCGTGACGCTGGGGGGTATCCTCGTAGCAGTAACCGTTGGATCAGGATTGGGGGGAAGCTGGTATTATCGCGAGCATCATCTGGCCCGGGTCGAGGCGGTCCAAGCCCTGACCCAGTTTCAGGCCGACCGCCGCCAAGTGCAGTTTTTACTGGTCTCGGCCCCTACCGCCGCTGGCTACACGGGGGCCGAAGGGGACACGCGCTGCGCCGCTTTGCTACGCCGCTATCATGTCTTGGACCATCCCGCCTGGTACGGCCTGGCGCCGGCCCGCTATCTCCCCGCGCCGGAAAAGGAACGTCTGCGCCAAGACGTGGCCGAGCTGCTGTTGCTCTGGTCCCGTTTGACGATAGAAAGCGCCACGGCCACCAGCGGCGCCGAAGCGGAACAAGCGTTGCGCCAGGCCTTGCGGCTCAATCACCGTGCCGAGGAATGCTATGGCGCCGGTCCAGCGCCGCGCGTCGTTTGGACGCAACGCGCGGAGATTCACCAACGCTTGGGGGAAACCGCCGAGGAACAGGCCGCGCGCCAGCACGCCGACCAAGCGACCGGCTCCGCGCCGCGCGATCTCTGCTTGCAGGCGGGGGAGTGGATCGCGCAAGGACGCCATGACGCAGCTCTGCCCCTGTTGCGTCAAGCCACGCGCCAGGAACCGGACAACTTCTGGGCATGGTTTGATCGCGGCATCTGTCACGAGAACCTGGCCCAATACGCCGATGCCGCTGCTTGTTACGGCACTTGCACAGCCTTGACCCCCGACTTCGCGCCGCTCTATTGGAAGCGTGGCATCGTCGCGCTGCGGCAGAAACTCTTCACCGAGGCTCTGGCGGATTTCGACCGGGCCTTGGAGCTGCAACCCCGGCAGCCGCTGGTACATGCCGACCGGGCGCTGGCCCACCTCGAATTGAAACAATACGACGCGGCCATTCAAGACTTGAACCTGGCACTGGAAAAGGGAGCGCCGGCGACGCGGGTTTACTTGCTGCGCGCGCGGGTCCATCAACTGGCGGGCCACGCGGCGGACGCTCAGGAAGATTTGTTGAAGGGACAACAGGTTCCGCCCACCGATGAAGCCGGTTGGCTGGCCTTTGCCTATGCCCGCATGACCCAGCAGCCGGAAGAGGCCCTGAAGGCTATCGATCAGGCGTTGGCACTGAATCCGCGCTCCGCCCCGGCGTTGCAAAACAAGGCACATATCTTGGCCGAGCGGCTCGGCCAGCACGATGAGGCCATCCAGACCTTAACCCGTTTGTTGGCCCTGTATCCCGATGATGCCCTGGCCTTGGCAGGTCGCGGCGTGCTGCTGGCTCGCCAGGGGAAACGTGATCCGGCCTTGAAGGATGCGATAGCTTGTCTCTCCCTCTCCACCACGCCGCCGCTGCTGTATCAAGTGGCATGCATTTACGCGCAAACCTCCCGTCAAGAACCGGACGATCAGCTCGAAGCGCTCCGCTTATTGGCCGCCGCCTTGCGACGTGGCTACGGCCAGGACTTGCTTGCCACGGACCGCGACCTCGACCCGCTCCGCCGCTTGCCACGGTTTCAGCAGCTGTTGATGGCGCCAGCCGCTCCCCGGTGATCATATCCTTCACGGTTTGACGAACAGCTGGGCGTCCACCTGCTCCAAGTGACGGATGGCCACGATCTGTCCATCCAGGAACAGCCGGCCGTTTTGAAATACCACGAGGCGCGACGGTCGTGGCACGCCATTCACTTCCCGAAAGTCGGAGTAGTATTCTTCCTGGAGCAGTTCACGCCGCGACTGAACATCCAGCGTGACCCGGATCGTCTTGACGAGCAAACCCGTGGCGGCGTCGAAATAGAGCTGCAGGTCCCGATGGCCGGCGCTGCGCACCCGCACGCCATGGGCGGGGCGCTCGTGGATGGTGGTCGCATCGAGGAGCGTGAGCTGATAGCTGGGATCGCGCAGCAACGGCAGCAGCCGAGCGACATGATAGGCGTACAACCGTTCGCGCACCTCGGCCAGCATGAGATCATCAAAGGGGCGCGTCTCTCCTGGGGAGCTAAGCCATCCCTGGTTGCCGTTGAGTACCTGAATCAGCGTGCCTGTCTGCTGCCGCAATTCATAATGCAGAACGTTGCGGAAGCGGTTGGGTAAATGATAAATCGTCTCGGCGGTAAACGGAATGCCTTGTTCCCCCAGATAAATGGTGCCGCGAAAGGAGAGCTGCTCGGCTCGAATTTGCTCTAGCTGGTCTGCTCCGCCATGCGCTTGCAAGGCCCGCCGGATCAGCTGGCGCGCGGGGTCCGCCGTTTCCTGTCCGGACGCCAGCGGAGTGATCCCGCTCAGCGTCGCCAGCACCACGATTGCACGCCGCATGGTATGATTCCTCCATCCAACAATCCCCGCTGGCCGCCGGGCCGCCCGGGGTTCGCGGCGCACCATTTACCATCGAACCGTCTGTGGAGCAAGCCAAAGGAGCACCATCATGGAACGCTTGGATGTCCGCACCCGCGCGCGGAACGAATTCGTGGAGATCACCGATCTGGTGTGCGACGCCGTGCGTCGTAGCGGCGTCTTACACGGCATCGCGGTCGTCTATTGCCCGCACACCACCGCTGGACTGACCATCAACGAAAATGCCGATCCCGACGTGGTGCATGACATCCTGGCTTGGCTGGACCACGCCGTTCCCCAGGTCCAGCCCTTTTTCCGGCATGGGGAAGGCAACAGCGACGCCCACATCAAAGCCAGCTGGATGGGTTCCAGCGTGACCCTGCTCATCGACGGCGCCACGCTGCAATTGGGCCGCTGGCAAGGCGTGTACCTGTGCGAATTCGACGGCCCCCGCACGCGACAGGTTTGGATCGATGTGCGGGGGTAGGAAAGGGGGGATAGCTAAGTGTCATATTTTGGCGTGGAATGACGGCAGCCCCCCCATTCGTTGCGGCTCACCCGTGTTGATGGTCGTATTCTTCTTTGCTTTGCCGCTCGCTGGAACGCGCGGTTTCCGCATCCGTTTTTTGCCGCCCGTTCGCTATAATGAAGAGAAAGGATTCATTGACGAGGGACGAACTATGTTTGGCAATCGCTGGCAGTTGTTTCGTTTACTAGGCATTCCGATTCGAATTGATTTGAGCTGGGTCATCATTTTCTTGCTGCTCTCCTGGACGTTAGTACGTTTCTTCCAGGAAGCGTTGGCCGAGGTTCGCCAGACGCGGCCGGAAGCGGTCCCCGAAATGTCCCCGACTAGTTACTGGCTGTTGGGGGTGGGGGGCGCACTGGTGTTTTTTGGCTGCATCTTGCTGCATGAGATGGGGCATGCCGTGGTCGCCCGGCGACGCGGCATTCCCATTCGCGGCATTACCTTGTTTCTGTTCGGCGGCGTGGCCGAGATGGAAGGAGAGCCGAAATCCCCCGGCGATGAATTCTGGGTGGCCGTGGCTGGACCGCTGGTCACGGTAGCGTTGATTATTTTCTTCGGCGCGTTGTGGCTGTGGCTGCCCATTGCTTTGCCCATCCATATGCTCTTGGGCTACCTGGCCGTGATCAATCTGCTGGTGTTGGTTTTCAACATGGTGCCGGCCTTCCCGCTCGACGGCGGTCGGGTGTTGCGCTCCATCTTGTGGGCGGCGTCCGGCAACTTGCGGCGCGCGACGTATCTGGCCGCCTTGTCGGGTCAGGGGTTCGCGTGGTTCTTGATCTTCGTCGGCATCTTGCAGTTCATCAGCGGCAATTTCTTCGGCATCTGGTTCGGCTTGATCGGGCTGTTCCTGAACATGGCCGCGCGCGGCAGCTATCAGCAAGTGCTTATTCGGCAAATGCTGGAAGGAGAAAAAGTACGCAACTTCATGACGCCGGAGCCGATTGCCGTGCCGCCGCACATCGATTTGCGGCACTGGGTCGAGGATTATGTCTATCGCTATCACCGCAAGGTCTTCCCCGTGACCGATGATGGACGCGTGCAAGGCATCGTGTCCACGCAAGCGCTGGCCCAGTTCCCGCGCGGCGAGTGGGACCAGCACACCGTCGCCGAAGTGATGCAGCCGGACACCAAGAACCTCACCATCACTCCCGACGCCGACGCCCTGCACGCCCTGAGCAAGATGCAGCGCAGCGGCTTTAGCCGGTTGCTGGTGATGGAAGGGGACCGGCTCGTCGGCATCATCAGCTTGAAGGATTTGCTCCGCTTTTTGGATATGAAGATGGAGCTGGAACAGGTGGAAGGAAACATGTCCGGGAGATGATGCACCACCTCCTAGCCAGCGCTGCCGTGACGGATTGCCGCTGTTGGCCTGAACCGCCCCCCTTGACGCCGGGGGTCGTGCAGGTCTGGTCGGCGGCACAGGATGGGTACGCGGACTGGCGCGCCTGGCTGCCTTTGCTGACCGCTGAAGAGCGACGCAAAGCCGAACGATTTCATTTCGAGCGCGACCGGCGCCGGTTCGCCGTTTGTCGCGGCTTGTTGCGCGTTTTGCTGAGTCGCTATCTGGATATGCCGCCGACAGCGATTGCCTTGACGTATGGCAATCACGGCAAACCGGCGCTGGCATGTCAGCGCGTGCGCTTCAACGTGTCGCACTCGCACGGCTGGGCGCTATTGGCTTTCACGCTGGACCGGGAAATCGGGGTCGATCTGGAGAAACTGCGACCGTTGCGGAATGCCGAAGGCTTGGCCCGGCGCTTCTTCGCGCCGCGCGAGGCGGCCGTGCTGCTGGGTTTGCCCGAAGCGGAACGTCTGGCGGCCTTCTTCCGTTGTTGGACGCGCAAGGAGGCCTACATCAAGGCCATTGGCACCGGCTTGGCTTGCCCGCTGGATCAGTTCGCAGTCACGCTGGCCCCCGGCGAGCCGGCCCAGCTGCTGTGGGTCGCCAACCGTGCCGACGAAGTCGCCCGCTGGTCCATGACCCACCTCGACCCCGCCCCCGGCTTCGTCGCCGCCCTGATCGCCGAGGGGCACGATTGGCGATGGGAACAACGGATCATCACCGCGCGAACGTGACTGTCCAAGATAAACGGATCACCCCCATGACTGGGGCAAGCCAGGGCAAAGGCGAAAAGCCGTCCCACGCGCTCCCCCCAATCCCCCTTGACACTAGCTCGTCCGTGGAGTAGGGTTCGCCCCCCGCAGGTGGAGACCAACCACGGTGAGGGAAGAGAAACAGGTTGGGAGAACGGATGTTGCGGCGCAAATGGATTTGGCCACTGCTGTCCGCCCTAAGTCTGGTATGGGTGCCGGCCTGTGCCGCTGTTCGCAAGAATCGGGAGCCGCTCCCCGCGCCGCCGTCCCCCATGCCTGCCGTGTGGACCCCTGCTTCGATGCCGGTTCCGTCCGCGCGGCCCCTGTCTCCGGCTCCGTTGCCTGCGCCGCGTCCCTTGCCGGCGCGACCGGAAGTGCCGCCGCCGCCGTCCCCGCTGTCCCCCCCGCCGCCGGAGACGGAGGAATCATCCGAGCCGCCCCTCGCGCCCGCCCACTTTCCGCAAGCCAGCCAGCAACCCCAGCTGACGCCAGTTGTACTCCCTGCCGCGGAACAGGGACCATCGAATATCATCGCCAGCGACGTCCCACGTTCGGAACCAACCGCCCCGCGCGCGCCCGCCGTGGATGATCCGCCGCTTGTGGCGGCCATGCGTCAATTACTAAGGAAAAACCCCGAGGAAGCAACCGCCATTTTGAAGCGCTACGGCAAACGCAATCAGGAGCTGTTGTTGGGCTTGTTGCCGTTGGCGGCGCGGCTGAGTGAGATCGACTTCGACCGCGCTCCGCCCGAAGAATGGGATCAGTTCCTCCAACAATTGGAAAGTCTGCGCAAACCGTTCCAACGTCTGGAGATCGCCACGATGTGTTTCTGTCGCAAGATCGAGAAGTTCGGCGTTTATGAACCGTTGGAAGTCGATCATCCCGGCGGCCCCGAATTCCGGCCTGGCGATCTGGTGCAAATTTACGTCGAGCTGCGCAACGTGACCAGCGAGTTTCGCAACGGCTACTATGTCACCCATCTGGCCAGCGCCATGGAGATCCGCGATTACCAAATCACCTTCGACCCCGGCACCGGCACCAAAGGGATCGTGTGGCGTCAGAATTTCCCCGAAGACCCGCGGCATCCCGACATGAGCCGATCGCCGCGCAATGATTACTTCATCAACTTCCTGTTCCGCGTGCCAGAGAGTTCCAAAATCCTGCCCGGTGCTTATACCTTAATCATCAGCGTGACAGACAAGGGACAAAACGGACCGCCGGCGCAACGCTCGCTCGATTTTCGCATCGCGCCGCCGCTAGGCAGGTGATGAGTCCAGCTCTTGGCTGTCGGCTTCGATCACCGGCAAGGGGAGCAGGCCGCTTTTCTGTTCCACGTAAGGGCGGGATTGAGTGATACGGCACATCCGTGCGAAATCACATCGTTCCGTGCAGGTGTCCAAGCGTGGTCGCAGATGAAAGGCCCCCTGGCGAATGTGTTCTACAAGAGTTGTCACCCATTGTTCCAACTGTTCCCGCACGCGCTGCCAGCCGCTGGGGTCGTTGAGCCAGGGCGTCTGGTTCCGGCCAGCTGCGGGCGTCACCGGTTTGGGGCCATCTTTGTCCACCACCAGCCAGTAGGCCAAACCCAGCGGGCGGGCGCGGCGTCCTGCCAGGATGACTTTCTCCACCGCCAAGGCGTACAAGGTCAGCTGGAGGCGACTAAACTTCATCAGGTCTTGCTTGTTGTAATGATGGGCTTTCCCCGTCTTGTAATCGATGATCCAGAAACCAATCTCCCCCTCCAGCTCGACCCAGTCGATACGGTCCACGCGCCCGCCCAGGCGGACTTCGGTGCCGTTGACCTGGATGATCAAAGGTTCGGTCTTGGGTTCCGCCGGCGTCTCCTTGAAGCCGAAACTGGCCTCGAACAGATAGGGTTGCGGCAAGATATTCACTTTACGCCACGGTTCGATGAATTTTTGCCACTGCGCAGCGTAGCGTTCCGCCCACCGCCGCAGCCGTTGCCCTTCCAGCTGCCACAGCACCTTGGTCGCGGGACTGGGGGCGCGTTCGATGTCTTCCTGAATGGCTTTGTCCAGGTGCTGAACCAAACGCACGCTGGCCTCCGTGTTGGGCTGATGCTGACCAACGGCTTTCAATTCCTCATGCAAGCGTGTCAACGCCCGGTGAAACGCTTGGCCGCGGCGCGTCTGCTCGATCTCCTCGCGTGGGTCCTCGAACGGTTCCAACCGCAGGACATGGCGCATGAAAAAACGAAACGGACAATCGATGTAGCTTTCCAACGCCGTCGGGCTGAAGACCTTCTCCGGGCCGTACTCCGCCGCCAGCTCGCGCACGATCAGCGGATGGCGCAGCGCGCCATCGAAGGCATTGTGATGCTTGTCCTCGAAGCGATAATGGGCCAGCGCGTGGGCGGCGTGGAGATTGGCGATCAGATCGCTGGAAGCGACCCGTCCGGAGTGATGAGGAAGAAGCGAAGGATTGGAATTTTCTCTCAGGCACAGAGCCAGGCGCACGCGCTGCTCGGCGGGGGACAAAGGCTCATCGCTGTCGTAGCCTTCGATCAGCATGTGGCGGCGCTGGCGAACCTGGTGGATGGCCTCTGGGGTGAAGCAATCCAGCACGGTGTTCAAGAAGGAGCTGGGAAGAAGTGGTTGCCCCTTGTCATCCACGGCGGGATAGCTGAGAAACAATTGCCGCTGCGGCCGCGTGACCAGCCGATAGAACAACAGCATCTCATCCGGCATCATATCGACCAGACAAGGCAGATCGCGCAAGCCGGCCTGGCGCAACGACAGGCGTTCGGACTCGTCGAACAACGGCGTCGCTGCCGTCAGCCGGGGAAAGCCGCGTTCGCCCAAGCCCATCACGAACAGATAGGGCACATCCAGCGTTACGGCCAGCTCGGCGGACAGGACGCGCACGCGACCGACACCGCGCGGCGTGCGGGCCAAGCCGACCCCCGCCGCCAGGATGCTCAACAACCGCGCGAACTGCCCCAGGTCCCGGAGCCGGCCGCCGAACAAGCGCTCCTCTAACCGGCCCCACTGCTCCAGCTCGTCCCACAGCCGGCGCAGCGCCCGTTGGTCGCGGTCGTCCTCGGCGGCGGCGCTGGTCAGTCCTAGGTTATCGGCGAAACGCCGCAACCACACCGTGAACTGGAGCACGTCGCCGCGTGCCGGGGCGCTGTCCCAGGCCGCGAAGAAGCGTTGCAGGAAGGGGCGGCAGCGCAGTGCCAGTTCGTGCTTGCGGCGGTGCAAGTGTTCGGCGGCCTGTTCATCCTCCAGCAGAGGCGGCGGGTTGTCCGCCCAATTCTGGACCGCTCGCAGATACGCCGCGCGGTCGCGTGGCTCGTTCAGCAGCCGCAGCAAGACTTCCGCTTGCCAGGCGATGGGCACCGGCGTGCCTGCGGGCGGAGTCGCTTCCGGCCAAGTGGGGCGGAAATACGTGCTCCGGAGCAAGGCCGTCACCCCCCCGAAGGGCCAACCTTCCTCCGACAAGCGCAGCGCCCGCGTCAGGGTGGACACGGCGGCGACACGCAACAGCGGCTCGGCCCCCTCGATGTCCACGGGAATGCCGTACTCCGTGAACACCTCGCGCGCCAGATCGGCATAGGGGAGCAGGTCACGCATGGACACTAGAATATCATCCGGCGGCGTACCTTGCCGCAGCAAGGTCTTGATGGCGCGGGCCACCAGGCGTGCCTCACCAAGCAAACCGGGCGCTTCCAACAGCCGCAGCCCCTCGGCGTTGTCCGATACCTGCACCTTGCGGGCCGGTCGAAACAACTGCCGTTCGAGGTGCGCCAAGCCGGCGGGACGGAGCACGTCGGCTGCCGGGCCAAGTCCCTCCCTCAGGTTTTGACTATCAGTCATCATGACCGTGGATTGTATCGCGCGCAACCGTTTCAGTGTCAGCTGCGGCCGGCGGAATAACTCCGCCCGCTCGTCCCCCGTCTCGTTGGGGAGCGTGATCCATAGCTCAGTCACCCATTGACATAAAAATTGCAAAATATCATGCTGGGTGCGCGTCAAGTCGGTGAAGCCATCGACGAACACGGCACGAACGCCAGCGAACGGCGCCCGCCGGCCGCGCCTCAGCAAGTCGCGCGCGTACCAGTAGCGCCCTTCCACGTCGTACAGACGATGCCGCACCAAGTGTTCCTGATAGCGGGCGTACAGGCGGGTACATTGCAAATCCTTGGGAGCAATGCCGTCTGAATCCAGGAAGGAGAAATCGTTGGAAGGTTCTGATTCGGCCGCGCTGAACAGAGGCTCCGGCGTCTCTCCTGGCCCGCGCTGCCGCAGCCGAGCGGCGTGGGCGAACTCCCTGGGCCAAATCTCATTCCGCTTTAGCTCCGACAGCAGGGCCAACATCGCTTCGGTGAAGCCGCGCGTGTCGCTGACTTTGTCGAAGTGCGGCAGCTCCCCCTTGTCCCGCATCTGCATGATCAAATCACTGACCAGCAACCGCTTTTGCAGCTCGGACAACGGCTGGGCGGTCGGATCGTTGACACGGATGATCTCTTCCACGAAATCTTGGAACGTCCACACGTTCGGGGCCAAACAACCTGGTAACCCGGCCAGCAAGCGCGGTTTGAGCTGCTCGACGGCGCGGCGAGTCGGCGCCAACCAGAGCACTTGACCAAACCCCGCGCCGGCCAGCTCGTGGTAACGCCGCATCAGACGCCGGCTTTTCCCCGTCCCAGCGGGACCACAGAGTAGGTGAACTTGGGCAGTCATGGCATCTCGATGCTTGGCTATACTTGGATCGGTTGAGTTTGGCCTTTAGGTTGGATGAGCGCGGGCGCGAAACGCTGAATCACCAAGCCACGACATCGGAAAGTGATTATTCGGCATTCCGGTAATATCCATAGAGAAGTCGCCGATGCCGCTGCCTTTTCCAGCCACTCACCCTATGGATTATCCTATTATATCATTGCATTCCACCTACCTTTGGGCACTGCTATTCTCTAAAGTGGTTCTGCCGCTCCTTCGGAGCTAGGCGGGGAGGCCAATTCCCTTCTTCCCAGGGGCTGACGCCCCTGGCTATGAGCGGTCGCCCCTACGGGGCTTTAGAGATGGACGCGAACCCAAATCGTCAGTACGGGCAGTCCGCGCTTCCTGTTCCAGGTTCGCGTGACGAACATCCCTGCCGGAGTAATATGACACGAAAGAGAATCACGCCAAGCACGCAGCGCTAGCAAGTGCGGTATTTGCTAGCGCTGCGTGCTCGGCGGAACTTTTCTGCCAGGGTAATATCTTCCTTGCCGGAGGAATATGATGCGCTTGTTTGATGGCTTCTTCCTGGGTTCGTTCTTTGGAGTTTGGCTCATGACTGCCGCCGTCGCTGCCGCTGACAAGCCGCGCGCCCGGGATGTGGGGGTTCCCTTCGAGGGAACGCCGGGGCCGCGCAACGCCATCACCGATGTCGAAGGAGTGGCAGTCGGCCAGGTGACGCTCATTGCCGGTAATGGGAAGCTGCAAGTCGGCAAAGGACCGGTGCGAACGGGAGTGACGGCGATCCTGCCGCGTGGCAAGTCCGCCGCCGATCCGGTGTTCGCCGGCTGGTTCGCGCTCAACGGCAACGGCGAGATGACCGGCACCACCTGGATTGAGGAATCGGGCTTTCTCGAAGGGCCGGTGCTGATCACCAACACGCACAGCGTCGGCGTGGTGCGTGACGCGGTCATTGCCTGGCAAGTTAAGAACAGCAAGTCGCAACAAGCTTGGGCCTTGCCGGTGGTCGCCGAGACATATGACGGCTGGCTCAACGACATCAATGGCTTCCACGTCAAGGCCGAGCACGCCATCGCCGCCATTGAAGGGGCCAAAGGGGGACAGGTCGCGGAGGGGAACGTCGGCGGCGGCACCGGCATGATCTGCTTTGAGTTCAAAGGGGGCATCGGCACCTCCTCGCGCCAGCTGCCCCAAAAGCATGGGGGCTACACGGTCGGCGTGTTGGTGCAAGCGAACTTCGGCCTGCGCTCCCAGCTGCGCGTCGCGGGCGTCCCGGTTGGCCAGGAGATCCGCGATGGGGCCTTCCGTGATCAGGACAGCGGCTCGATCATCGTCGTGGTGGCCACCGACGCCCCGCTGCTGCCGCACCAGCTCAAGCGGCTGGCGCGCCGGGTGTCACTGGGCCTGGCCCGCACCGGCAGCATCGCTGGCAACGGCTCCGGCGACCTCTTTTTGGCCTTCTCCACTGCCAATCCCGGCGCTGCCCAGCCAGAAGGGATCGCTAAACTTCAGATGCTCCCCAACGAGCAAATGGGTCCCCTCTTCGACGCCACCGTCCAGGCCACCGAGGAAGCGATCCTCAACGCCCTGATCGCCGCCGAGACCATGACCGGCCGCGACGGCCACCAGGTCATCGCCTTGCCCCACGACAAGTTGCGTGAAGTGTTGCGGAAATATAATCGATTGGAGGAAGGGGGGAAGAGGTGAGGATTTTCAGCGTTCACTTCAAGAATCCGCTCCGCACTGCGACTTCCGCGCTGATTTGATCGTTGAGCGGATCATCCAGGGCGAGCAGGTGACGAAGCGGCGGCGAGAGTTCTTCTTGCGTCTCCCGGCTTAGCCAGCGTTTTTGGTGGAGCTGCTGCGGCTTGTCACGTCGGCAGTAGAAAGCGTGCAGGGCCGTGCGCGATTTTGGGGTGCGGTTGGCGGTGGCGCCGTGCCAGAGGTGGGCGTTCATCACCACGACCGTGCCGGCTTTGCCCGTGATGAGCACTTCATCAGGATGCGGCGCGGTGGGATCGTCCAACACTTCTTGCGGCAATCTCCGCCAGCGATGCGACCCGGGGACCAGGCGGATCGCTCCGTTGTCCGGCGTGAAATCATCGAGCAGCCAGACGGTATTGCACACCCAATAGCCTTGGTCATCGGCGACGGCGGCCATGTCGGCGTGCAGCGGCTGGGTCGTGTCCAAGAAGGGTGGAGCGGAACGCACGTTGAGGCTGCTCAGCTTGAACTCCGGCCCCAGCACGTGGCGCACACATTCGAGAATACCCGGCAAGGCGATGATCACGCGAAACAGCTCCCCCTTGTCCACCAGATTCGCCAGCCGCCGCGCCCCTGGTTCCTGCTTGAACTCCGCGCCGGCGTGGTCCCCTTCCTCGGCGAAGAGCTGGTCCACGCGCTGGCGCAAGGAGGTCAACAATTCATTCCCCATGAAGTTGTCGAGGACCAGGAATCCCTGCTCGTCTAGTTGTCGCTTATCGCTGTCAGAGAGTGACATGGCCACGCAGACTCCACGAAATGGCAATGGATCATTTCGATGTTGAGGCTACCCGCACCCCCAGTCCCGCTTGTTCCGGCACGAAGAGACGGTCGGTTTCGTAGCGGAGGGGTTCGGTGCTCAGCGCTTCCTCGTAATAGAGGGGGCCGATCAGATCGCCAGGGAAGCGCTCGCACTGGAGGTTGGCGGTGCAGACGGTGACATGGGCCATGGCGGCGGTGGCGACTTCGCGTTCCAGATTGCTGCCAATGGTGCAGGGGATGCCAGCGGCTTCGGCGATCTTGGCGATGTGCTGGGTCGGACGGATGCCGCCGTGCTTGCCGGGGTAGAGGCTCAACACGTCGGCGGCTTGATGGCGAATCACCTCCAAGGCGTCGTGCGGCGTGAAGACGCTCTCATCGGCCATGAGGGGGATGCCGCTGCGGCGACGCACTTCGGCCATCGCGGCATGGTCGCCCCGGCGCGTCGGCTGCTCGAACAGGGCCACGTTCAGTTTCTCGAAGCGGGCCGCCGCCCAGACCGCTTGCGCGACGGTGTAGCCGCCATTGGCATCGACCGACAGCCAGGTGTCCGGGCCGATGGCCTCACGGACGGCCGTGAGCCGGTCCACATCGATTTGCGGATGTTCGTGCCGGCCCACCTTGACCTTGATGGATTGCCAGCCGCGTTCGACCATCTGCCAGGCCCGTTGCGCCGCCAGCTCCGGCTCCACGGCCCCCACGACGAACTTCAAGCGAACGGAGGCCGATTCCTTCCCCCCCAGCAGTTTATAGACCGGCACGCCAAGCAGCTGTCCCTGCAAATCGAGCAAGGCCATTTCGACCGCCCCCTTGGCGAAACTGTTGCCGAACACGGCCCGCTCCATGCGCCGGCTGATCCATTCGCTGTCAAACGGATCGGCCCCCACGACGAACGGCTGCAAGACTTCCTCGATCAAAGCGATGGTGCCGGTCTGCGTCTCGCCGCTCCAGACGCTGGTGACACTGGCTTCCCCCAGCCCCACCCTGCCGGAGTCGTCGCTGATCCGTGCCAGCACGTAATGGCCGCGCAAATGCTCTCCCAACGAGCTGATGATGGCCAGATCCGGACGCACCTTGCCGACAATAGGCTCGGCTTGCACGGCGGTGATGGTCATGAGAAAATCTCCTGTCGCAAGAAAAACCAAGCGGGAATAGTCGTTGTCCGGCCATCCACATCTTCTGGCGCGCGGCGGGGTTGATCCCTGCCGGACGCCCGCGCGGTGGGGATCGACCCCGCCGCGCGCCAGGAACTTTTACTGCTCACTATTCCCCAATGCAATACAAATGTCGATTCGAGCGCACGTACAAGCGTCCTCTATCGAAGGCGGGGCTGGCGTTGAATTCGGCGCGGTCGCTCAAATCGTTCGTGGCCAGTAGCTCAAACTGAGGACGAGCGGCGACCACGAACATGCGGCCATTGCGGGTGAGGTAATATATTTTGCCATCGACCAAGAGCGCGGAAGCGTACACCTGACCCGCCCGGTCGAGGCGTTGTTCGTAGAGCAATTTGCCGGTCTTGGCCTCGGCGCAGTAGGCAATGCCCAAGTTCTCGTGCATCCAATACAGATAGCCGTTGTGCAGCACCGGCGACGTGACGTTCGATCCTTTGTTGCTGGTCCAGAGTCGGTGGGTTCTCGTGACATCCCCTTGACCGCCGGCGCGAACCGCCAAGCCCGCCGTCCCCGACCGGCCGCCGAGTGCGCAAATGATGCCATTCTCCGCCACCAGGCTGGGCACCATGTACCAGCCGATGTCCGTGGCGCAGTTCCAGATCGGCTTGCCGGTGTCCGCGTCAAAGCTGAGAATTTGTCCCGGCACGGCGACGATCACTTCCGTCTTGCCGCCCACTCGGGGCAAGAGGAGGGGCGTGTTCCACGCTTCCCGAATGCGCGGCGCGCTCCACACCCGTTGGCCCGTCTTCTTGTTCAAGGCGACTAGCGACTCGCTTTCGACACTGGCATTGACGATCAGCAAATCCTTGTGCAGCACCGGCGAGGCCGCCGATCCCCAGCCATTGAGACCAGAGCCGACATCCGCATGCCACAATTGGCGGCCGTCATGATCGAACGCGAAGACCCCCGCCTTGCCAAAGAACGCATACACGCGCTCGCTGTCCACAATGGGAGTGTTCGAGGCGTAGCCGTGCCCTTCCCGAATGCTGGCTTGTTCTGGCAACCGCGACGGGACTTCCTGTTGCCACAGCAGCTGGCCATTGTCGCGGCGCAGGCAGAGGACGTGGCGTTTCAGGTTTTGCATGGCGCCACCGGGTTGGCCAGGGACGTTGTAGCCAGTGTAGCTGGTGAGGAAAATTTTCTCGCCGAAGATCACCGGGCTGGACGTGCCCGCGCCGGGCAACTCGGCTTTCCAAATGATGTTTTGCGTCTGACTCCAGCGCAGCGGTCCCCCTTTTTCCGTGCTGATCCCGGACCCGCCTGGCCCGCGAAACTGGGGCCAATCGGCGCGGCTGTCCGATGCGCCCCGCGCTATCAGGAACAAGGCACCGAGAAACCAAACGGAGCGGCTCACGAATCTCATGCCACGAAACGACCTCAACATGACCAATCTCCTCAATGGGACTGGGAACGCGGTTCCAACATGATAAACGACGTTTCGCGGAAGCAACTCGCCTAGCGCTTCCGCGAAACGTCGCCTTGTCAGCCATTGATATATGGATGATCGGCCCTCGTTCTTTATTGCATCTGATTGAACGCGAAGGGACCGGGTGGGCCGAAATTGAGCGGGTTCTGCACGGGGTTGAAGAATAAGGGATTGTTCACCACCGGCGGATTGACGGCCAAGGGATTGTTGAGCGCCGGATTGACCAACGCGGGGTTGAACAGCAGCGGATTAACGGCGTTCACCACGAATGGACGGACGGGCGGATTCACGAAGGTTGTGTTGACGAAAAAAACCGGCACCTGCACCGTGGGATTGCGATAGTAAACGGGCCGGACATACGTGGGCCGGATGTAGGTGGGACGCCCCCCCGTCATGGGAACGAAAACCGGCGTGATGGTCTGCACCACGAACGGATTGACCGGATTGACAAAGGCTGGATTGACGCCCCAGGGATTCCAGGGATTCACCCCCCACGGGTTATTCGGATAGACATTGATTTGATTGATCACCACGGGGCGCGGGCGGGGACGTGTTTGAGCTTGAAGCTCGCTCGGCTGTCCCAACAACCCCAATGCCGCCAGCCACGCCACGCCACTCATCAGGATGGAAGTACGGTAAGCCACGTTGTCACCTCTGGGCCGAAAAGCCCGTTGGAAAAGGGAAGGCGAACTCTTGCTTCTTCTCTGCCGTTAGCGCTGCCATTCGGCTTCCAACATAAAGACGAACCAAGGCGGAAAACTTGCGCTCCGATTCACGCGAATACAACGATCCGGAGGTTTTTTACTAACACCCACCCTATTATAATTGTATAAAGGATATAGGGACTTCACCAGGAATTTTCGCGGCTATTCATTTCCGCGTGCATCCCTAGGTGACTCCTCATCTTCCATTCAACTGAATTCCTCATCACTCCGGAACCACGACGTATGGCCGAATCATTCAAAGACTTCATCACGCAACACTGGTTCTTCGCCATCCCGATGTTTCTCATGTCATTGGTGGCCTTCACGCTGGTTATCTGGCGCATCTTGCTGAACATGGGGGCCAAAACCGACATGAATCAGTTTCTGCCGCTCTTCCAGGACAAAGTGGAAAAGGAAGGAACGGACGCCGCCTTGCGCTTCTGCCGTTCGCAACCGGGAATCATCCCGCGCCGCTTGTTCGTGGCGGGGCTGGAGACGTCCAAGCAAGGTTTGGCGGCCATGCGGCGGGCGATGGCCAATGTCATCGAGCTGGAAATCCTGCCCGACCTGAATTTCCTGCTGGCCCCCATCTTGGCCATCGCCAAGATCGCCACCATGGTCGGTCTGCTTGGCACGGTGGTCAGCATGATCGGCACCTTCTCGGCCATCAGCAAGGCCAGCTCGCAAGGGGCGGCGAATTATTCGGGGGACATCGGCTTGGCGTTGTGGGCCACGGCGTTGGGGTTGGTGACGGCCATTCCGTTGGTGTTCGCCCATGTGCTGTTCAAAGCCTGGATCACCAATTTCGAGACGCGCATGAAAAGCGCCGCCCAAAAGCTGCTGCTCATTGTGCAGTCCGCCAAGCCAGCAGCCGCCAGCGCGGGTCGCGCCGCCGAAACGGTCACGCCGCGGCGGTGAGGGATGGTCTCAGTGCCGTTGCTTCATCGTTTCAGGCACGCAGCCGACCGTTCCACGCGAAACGATGAATCTAAAGAAACATCGATACAGGTGCATTTTACGCATGGCCGAAAAACGTCGTTTCCTAGATGTCTGGATCGTCGAGAGCAACACCGTGTACAAGGAAGTGCCGTTCCTGGTGGTGGCGGATTGGGTGCAGCAGGGGCGGTTGCTGGAAGATGACATGATCAAGCCCTCTGGCACCGCCAAATGGTTTGCCATCGGCAAAACGCCGGCGCTGGCCGCTTATCTGCCGCGTGAGGAGCCGTTCCGCGTCGAGGATCAGGCCGAGGCCCTCGACCCCGTCCGGCTCGATTTCGCCTGGAAACGCCGCCCCGGCGATGAGGATGACGATGTTGATATGATTCCGCTCATCGACATCAGCTTGGTGTTGCTCATCTTTTTCATGATGACCACCACGGCGGTCTTGGCCGGTAGCGGCATCCTGACGCCGAATGTGCTGCACGGCTTCTATCTGGATGCCAATCCGTCCAACTTCTGGATCGGCATTGATCTGGTTGATGAACGCCCCATCTACTCCATCGGCGAAGGGGAAAATGCGGCGGCGGAAACAGACCGCAATCTAACCGAGGAAGAAGCGGTCAAACGCTTGGCGGAGCGCTTGGCCAACATTCGCCAACCCGTGGAAGTACGCATCGCTGCCCATCGCCACCTCAAATACGAAGTCGTCCGTAATCTGACCATCAAGATCGAGCCGTTCCGCTTCGCGGGGAAAGTGCGCAAGATCACCACGGAAGTGAGCGAGGCCGAATCATGAGCTGGAAAATCCGTCACGAGGGATCGCCGCAATACATCGAAGGCTTGACGCTGGCCCAAGTCGTGGAAGGCTTGTCGGACGGGCTGTGGGAGCCGACCGACGAAGTGATGGACCCTCAAGGGCAACACTGGGTGGCCATCGAGAACCACCCGCAGCTGGCCGACATTGCCGCCGACCTAGAGCCGCCGCCGCCGCCAGTCCACGACGATGAATCGCGGCTGGACATGAACCCGCTGATTGACGTGGCCTTGGTGCTGCTGATCTTTTTCATCATCACTACCACCTACGAGGCCATCCGCAAGGTCATGGACATGCCCGGCGTCACTGCCGAAAGCACGGAGGGGCCGATTGCCATGATCGACGAAGCGGCGGCCAAGCAATTGACCATCTGGGTGACGGCCCGTCAGCAAGCGGATGGCTCCGTGTCGATCTTCGTGGAGGATCAGCCGGTCCCCCGCGCCAATCTGCTGCAAGAACTCCGCCGGTTCGCCAGCCAAACGCGCAAGACCGAGCTGTTGATCGACGCCGGTCCCGGCGTGGAATGGGGCCTGATCGTCGAAATCCTCGACGCCGGTAAAGGCGCTGGCATGGAAAAAGGCCACTTCCTGGCTCAGATGCCGCCGTGAGAAATCAGCTCCGCCCCTTGACTTGGCAAGGAATCCCGTTCCCTCCCGGATCCACACCGAGCGTCAGGGCAACAGCAGCATGAAACTCATCGCGCAGATATTTGCCCAGCGCCGATGATATGAATAAACTTGCCTATGGATCACGTCGATAAATGAAAGAGATGAGCGGTTTGATGGTCAACCAACATTCACAGCCCATTTCACCCTTTTTCATAACGGGAGGTTTCCGATGAGAATCGCAACCATGCTAGGTCTGGGACTGTTGTTGGTCGCCGTCGTCGGCCTCTCGGCCGCTGATGACAAGGCCAAGCCGGTTACGTTGACGGGCAAGATCACCTGCGCCAAGTGCGAGCTGGGCATCACGCCGACTTGCGCCACCGTGATCCAGGTCAAGGAAGAGGGCAAGGATGTCGTCTATTTCTTTGACGCCAAGTCAAACAAGCAGTATCACAAGGAAATTTGCGTTTCCGCTAAACCCGGCTCAGTCACCGGGGTCGTATCGGAAGCGGACGGTAAGAAGACCATTACCGTGAGCAAGGTCAAGTTTGGCAAGTAGCTGATGCATGCGACAGTCATCCTTCACGACGCCACTCCAGTTTGGGAGTGGCGTTTTGCGTTTCCCGCGAGCCGCGCTTGGCTGGGTTTGTCGATCTCGGTAGGATAACACCAAACGGAAGGGAATTACCTCGGTCGGCCAAAGGAGGATGATGGTGAAGATTATTCTGGCGAATCCGCGTGGCTTCTGCGCCGGCGTCAACATGGCCATCGACAGCCTGGAACGGGCGCTGCAGCTCTTCGGCACGCCGTTGTATGTTTATCATGAGATTGTCCATAACCGCCCCGTGGTGGAGCGCTTTCAGAAGCTGGGGGTGGTTTTCGTCGATGACCTGAGCGAAGTGCCGACCGGCGGCACGGTGTTGTACAGCGCGCACGGCGTGGCCCCTGTCATTCGCCAGCAAGCCGCCGAACGCCGCCTGCGGGCCATCGACGCCACCTGTCCCCTCGTCACCAAGGTCCACCTGGAAGCAGTACGCTTCGCCAAGGAGGGGTACACCATCCTGCTGATCGGCCATGAGGGACATGATGAAGTCGTGGGCACGATGGGGGAAGTACCCGACCGAATCATTTTGGTGCAAGATGCGGCTGAGGTAGAAAAATTGTCATTTACTTCCGCGGACAAGCTGGCGTATCTGACGCAAACCACGTTGAGCATCGACGACGCCGACATCATCATCCGGGCCCTGAAACGGCGTTTCCCGCAAATCGTCGGCCCCTCTCGCGACGACATCTGCTACGCCACGCAAAACCGCCAAGAAGCGGTCAAGGAATTGGTTCCCGAAGTAGATTTAGTGCTGGTGTTGGGGAGTCAAAACAGCTCCAACAGTATGCGCTTGGCTGAAATCGGTCGCGGCAGCGGCAAGCCGGCCTATCTCATCGATGGCCAGGCCGAGATTCAAGACGACTGGTTCCACAATGTCCAAACCGTACTGATCACCGCCGGCGCCAGCGCCCCCGAGGAAGTCGTGATCGAATGCGTGGCTTATTTGCAAAAACGGTACGGCGCCCGCGTCGAGCAGCGCGTCATCCGCGAGGAGCACGTCAACTTCCCGCTGCCGCGCGAGCTGCGCGAACTAACCGTGCTGTCCTGATGGCATGGGAGAGAATTGATGACCACCGCTTTACAAATTGGTCCCGCCGACCACGGCCGGCCTCTAGCGTATGATGAGTTCATTGCGGCGGATGTCCAAGACGGGTTCCATTACGAGCTAATCCAAGGAAAGTTATACGTGGCCCCGCAAGCGAATTTGCCGGAAAACTGGATCGAGGAATGGTTGGGGGATTTGCTCAAGGAATATGCACGAACGCATCCGCGGGTGATCAACTACGTCACCCACAAGGCCCACGTTTTTGTTCCGGACCAACCGGCCACGACCTGTCCTGAACCGGACATAGCGGCCTATCACGATTTCCCCACCCATTTACCACTACGCCGCTTACGCTGGCAAAATGTCAGCCCCATCCTCGTGGCCGAAGTGCTCTCCCGCGACGACCCCGACAAGGACTTGGTGCGCAACCTCGAATTGTATCTGCAAGTGCCGAGTATCCGCGAATACTGGATTCTGGATGCCCGCGCTGATCCCGAACGGCCCACGATGCGCGTGCGGCGCCGCTATCGGGGCCGTTGGAAGATTCTGGACATCGCGCCGGGAGACACTTACGCGACCCATTTACTGCCAGGATGGGAATTGATAGTGGATCCGCGGCGTTGAGATAACTTACTTTCAAGTTCGCGCGGCAGGTCCAGCCGCCCACCGTTGCGACACGCACCCATCACGAATTGAGCAGAGAGTGCAACTCATCCAGCGATTGAGCGGTCTTGATGGCCCGCAACAACGTGTGCAGCTTGTCCGCTTCAGTGATGGATGCCAACGCAGGCACCATTTGTAACCCGGCCGCGCCGAACTTCAGCTCCAAGGCCACCGCGACACCTTCTCGCAGCGCCTCCAGTTGGCCTTCCTGCCAGCCTTCCTGTCGGCCTTTCGCCAAGCCTTCTTGCAGATACTTGTCGGCCCACATGCGTTCGGTGGATGTCATGTACGGCATCTGCTTCTCCTCTTCGATTTGACGTATCTCTTGCCAGCAGCTTTCCTCCAACTCACGCGGCAGGTCCATCAGCCAGTCGATGAACCGCCACAGATTCAAAATCTCCGCCCGGCTAGCGCCACGCTCATACAGGCGCCGGATCAGACGGATTTTCCACAGCCGCCGATTCGGCGGGTCCGTCCGCGTCCGTTGCGTTTGCAGGTGGGCCAGCACCGCCGTGGCGAATGGATTGGGGCTGTCCTCCAATGCTGCCAGGTCATGGGCATAATCCAGCAGCTTGACCACGGGAAATTCCAAGACGAGCCGGCAGTGCCATAGCTCACGTTCATACCGTTGCGGCCGCCAGTTCGGGGAGTCGTCCCCCAAGACCGCCAAGCTCACGATCTGCTGCTGGAAGCGGTCGAACAGCCGAAAGTAATACACGAACATCCGTTCAGGGAAATCGCTCTCGTCTTGGGATTGCACCTCCACATGGATCAGGACCCATTCTTCTTGACCGTCCTGTCGCCAGACGCCGGCCAGCTTATCGACGGTGCGGCGCGTCAACTCGGCCGCGCGGGTGACTTGCTGCAACTCCTTGTCCAACATTTCGTGGCCGCGCGACCAAGCGATGGCGGCGTGGATGGCCGGGAAGAAGAAGGCCAGGAATTCCGGGAAATAGACGTCCAAGATGTCTTTCCACGGACTATCGAAATCGCTCATGCCGCGGGGCCCTCAACTAGGGATATTGTACCAGAATCCTGAATCCGCAACCGCGCGTTGTGCTTGCAATTCGTTCGCGCTTCTCTTTTCCCCGACCCGTCGTGTATGATAAGATAGGAAATCGCTCCTTTTCGGATTCCTGCCCAAGGGTACGGTCATGGGTATCTACGACCGCGAATACTATCGGGACGGTCCAGGCTTCTGGGAATCATTTGCCGGGCGCGGCCGCGTGTGCAAGTGGCTCATCGGCATCAACGCCGTTATTTTTCTGTTGCAAGTGATTGCCCAGCAAGGGAATACTCCCTCGTTCATCACCCAATTCCTGTGGCTGGATGTCCCAGGGGTTTTGCACGGTCAAGTTTGGCGGTTGCTGACGTATGCCTTTGTCCATGATCCGTTCTCGATCTGGCACATTCTCTTCAACATGCTGTTTCTGTGGTGGTTTGGTAGCGATGTGGAGGATATTTACGGCTCGCGCGAATTCCTAGCCTTTTACCTGATAGCCGCCTTGCTGGGCGGGCTGTTGTTCACGCTGTTGGCAATTTTGCAAGGGACATTGCTGCCATGCCTCGGCGCCTCTGGCGCGGTGATGGCCGTCATGGTGGTGTGCGCCATGCACTTTCCGCGACGGGTCATCTTGCTCTTTTTCATTCTGCCGGTCCCCATCTGGCTGTTCGTCGGTTTCAAGGTGGCGATGGACCTATTCGGCTTCCTCACGCGGACTGAGACCGCGGCCGCTGTGGAAGTTCATCTCGCCGGGGCGCTGTTCGGTTTGCTCTATTTCAAGCGGCAATGGCGACTGGCGGGGTTGTGGCCGAATTTCCGCAACTGGCAGCGTCCCCGGTCCCGCCCCAAGCTGCGCATCTACCGCGAAGTGGAAGCACATGTGCCTCCGTCCGCCAATCCACCGCCCCCTATCGAGGTCGATGAGCAATTAGAGGCCCAGCTGGATGCTGTGTTGGAGAAGGTCGCCCGTCACGGCCAAAGTAGTTTGACCGATAGCGAGCGCCAAATCCTCTTTCGAGCCAGTGAGTTGTACAAGAAACGACGGACTTGATGGTTCAAGGAGAAACCTGCCTTATGCCACTGTACGATTATGCTTGCCAGAATTGCGACCATACCTTCGAAGCCCTGGTATTCAACGGCGAGGCCGTCGAATGCCCAGCGTGCCATACCGCACAAGTGCAGCGCCGGCTGAGCGTGCCGGCCCCACCACGCACCGAATCGCTACCGCTCTCGATGAGTGGCTGCGATCCCAAACTGCCGCCGTGCGGGCCAGGTTGCTGCCGGTTGTGAGAAACGATCCGACAACATGATGTCTGGTTATCCCCTCCTTGGATAAGGGGAGCAGGGGAGGTAAAAGGGTGTGTTTCACCCCCTCTCTGCCCCTCTTATCAAGGGGGGAAGGGTTTTCTCGTCCCGCCTTTACACAACCGCCGCGCCGCGTACAATGGCGTTCGGTTCGGCTTCCATGAACGGCACCCTCGTTGGTTGTTCTCCCCTTCGCCAAACGAGGCAATGGTCGTGGCTATCCCATTTTTTCTGACCAAGCTGCTGGTTCGAACTCGACTGGCGCGCCTATTTCCCCAGGCGCGGCGACTTGCCGCTGGCGGCACGGCTTACCTGCACTACTACGCCGACCGGGTGTTGGCGGCCCCGCATGAGGAGCTGGCCGCCGCCGCGCCGTACTGGCGGGAACACGGCCCCGAAGTCATTGACTTGACGCAGGGAACGCCGCGCTTCGATATCTTGCCATCGACCACCACCAAGCTCCCCAGCGACCGGCGCGGCTATCCGCCGGCCTGGGGATTGCCGGAGCTGCGCGGCGCCGTGGCGGATTGGCTGCGCGCCGAACAGGGGCTTTCCGTCTCGCCCCAAGATGAAGTGCTGATCACCGCCGGCGCGGCGGGAGCGTTCGCCACGGCCATCGCCACCTTCGTCAATGCCGGCGACCGGGTGGCCCTGTTCGATCCGGCGTCGCCGTTGCACATCGCCGTCTTGAAGCAACAACGCGCCCGCATTCACTGGATTCCCACCTGGATGGAGGATGGCTATACGCGTTTTCGGCTGGAACATCTGGTGAAGGCGTTGGGGCGAGTGAAACTGTTGATTCTCACCGCGCCGAACAACCCCACCGGCGGCGTGGTGCGCAACGAAGACCTGGAAGCGCTGGCTTGGTGGGCCGAGCGCCGCGATGTGCTGCTGATTAGTGATGATGTCTTTCATCATTACTGGTACGACGGCCTGCGGCACGGCCTCGCCACGTTCCCCAAGGCCGGCGCGCGTACCGTGACCATCGGCAGCCTTAGCAAGAGTCACGCCCTGACGGCGGCCCGCGTCGGCTGGCTGGCGGGACATCGTCATCTGGTGCGCCCGTGCGCCCTGACGAATCTGCTGCAAGCCGGGCTGGTGCCGACGCTGTGCCAGCAGATTGCCCTGAACGCGCTGCGTCACGCCGACCAAAGCTTGGCAGCGCCGCGCGCCGATTGGGCATCTCAACGCCGCTACGTGTTCGAGCGCGTGCGAACAGCGGGGCTGGAACCAGCTTGGCCGAGCGGCGGGTTGTTTCTGTGGCTGCCGGTCCACCACTTGGGTCTGACCGGCCGGGCGTTCGCCGAGCGACTGGCCCACGCGCAGCGCGTGCTGGTCTGGCCAGGCGAGTTTTTCGGTCCCAGCGGCGCCGGCCACGTCCGCTTGAGTTACGTCGCGGAAGAAGGCCGACTGCGCGAGGGCGTGGCGCGCCTAAGCGCCTTCTGCCGCGAGCTGTCCGGCCTCTCTCCTGCCCCCCCCTGCCGCGCGGCCGCCTAGAGCGATTCGCGGTGCCTGGCCGCCACGATCCGCAGTAGCTAGTCTTTCCCCACGCCGTAGGGGTTGAACGCAACGCCTCTGGCGTACCGGAAAATGCCGAAAACGAGCATGTCCACCATCCTGTGACGCTCCCCCCGCGTTTACTCGTGTCGGAGAGATAAATTCTTATATGCGCTGGATGTTTCATTCATATTTGAAGTTGCAAGAGGGGATATGGGGGGGGTGGGGTGGAATGGAACAATGAAAAGGAACGTTGCGGATGCTTTGGGTAGTGTACAATAATTTAGTACAACTTGCAAGTGCAATTGGCCGGGGTTGGAACACGGGGGTGCCCAAGGGAAACCGCGTGTTTCTGATCCGCGGCCAATTTCCTCCGACCTTTACTGGAAACGGTGGCGCCGACAGGATACAACAGAGAGAATAAGCGGCTCGAACTTTGTGCATGGCAAGGAACGCGCTGATGCGTCATTCCATCCTCATCTTAGCGCTAGTTGGCGGCAACGTGTTGGCTCACGGCACGGTTCAGGCTCAGGATGCGGTGCGTTTGGATGAGGCGTTGGGGATTCAAGAAACACTGCGCCAGATTGTCGCCGAGGTAGAGCCGGCCATCGCGTGTATTCTGGTCTCGCGTAGCGACATCTACGCGCGGCTGGGGCAAGGGCCTTCCCCAGACGTCGCCTCCGGCATCCTGGGGGGATTTGATGTCGGCTTGACCGACACCCATTTGCGACCGTTCGATCTGGCCTATCCGCGTCACGTGCCGGAAGCGTTTGGCAGCGGCGTGGTCATCGATGCCGCCGGGTTGATCCTGACGCCGTATCATGTGGTGCGCGGCGCCACCAAGGTCTATGTCCGCTTGCCCGGCAACAAGGGGAGCTACGCCGACATCCACGCCGCCGACCCGCGCAGCGATTTGGCTGTGCTGCGCTTGCGGGACCGGCTGCCGGTCAAGGCGCTGCCGCTCGGCGACGGCGACAAGGCCCGCAAGGGACAGCTGGTACTCTCCATCGCCAACCCCTACACGGCCGGCTTTCGCCCCGGCAGCCCGACCGCGTCGTGGGGGATCATCAGCAACATCCGCCACCGCGGCCCGGATCTTCCCAAGGAGGAAGACCGCCGCCAGCCCTTGCACCGTTACGGCACCTTATGGCAACTCGATACCCGGCTCAACGTCACGTGCAGCGGCGGCGCGGTGATCAACTTGCAAGGGGAACTCATCGGCCTGACCTCGAACCTGGCGGCGTTGTTGGGAACCGAAACATCGGGGGGTTACGCCATTCCTCTGGACGCGCGCTATCGCCCCATGGTGGAAGTGCTCAAACAGGGGAAGGAAGTCGAACATGGCTTCCTCGGCGTGGAGCTGGCGCGCGACGCGGTGGGCGGCCCCGTGGTGATTCAAGGGGTGTTGCACAACGCGCCGGCGTTTCAGGCTGGGTTGCGCCGCGGCGACGTGGTTTTGGCAATCAACGACATTCCGCTGCGCGATCAGGAGGACTTGTTTTTGACCGTCGGCGCGCTGTTGGCCGGCTCGGAAGTGGTTTTGAAGGTCCGTTCGTTTCATGACAATCAGGTACGCACGTTGAATCCCGCGCGCCTGGTCAAGTTCCATGTGCCTGGCCCGATCATTGCCTCGAATCGGCCAGCGGCGGTGCGGGGCTTGCGCGTGGATTACGCCAGCATCGCCAGCCAGGGGACGCGCCCCCTGTGGGGCGGACCGACCGGCATCCCCAACGGCGTGTGCGTGCGGGAGGTAGAGCCGGACAGCCCTGCCGAGGCCGCCTTGCTCAAACCCTTCGCCGTGATCACCGCCGTCAATGGCCGGACGGTCACGACGCCGGAGGCGTTCTATCGGGAAGCACGCTCGATCCAGGGACCATTGGCATTGACGTTACAAGATTCACCCCATGACACCCCACGAATAGTGAAAATTAACTGACATGCGTTACGCCATTTGCAATGAGACGTTTGAGGGTTGGGACCATGCGCGGGTGTGCCAGTTCGTGGCCGAGACGGGCTACACCGGCTTGGAGCTGGCGCCATTCACGCTGGCCCCGCGCATCACCGATGTATCCGCCGCGCGCCGCCGGGAGTTGCGGCAGCAGGCGGAGGACTACGGCTTGACTATTCTGGGGCTGCACTGGCTCTTGGCCCGCACCGAGGGGTTCATGCTCACCGCCCCCGATGAGACGGTTCGCCGGCGCACCGCTGATTATCTCGTCGAACTGGCCCGTTGCTGCCGGGATGTCGGCGGCGACATTCTGGTCTTCGGCTCTCCCTTGCAGCGGCGCGTTCCCGAAGGGGCCAGCCGCGCTCAGGCCACCGATTATGCCGTGGATACGTTCGGCAAGGCGTTGCCAGGGATCGCCGATTGTGGCGTCAAGCTGTGCCTGGAACCGCTGGCCCCCGCCGAGGCCGATTTCATCAACACCTGCGCCGAGGCGACGGCCATCCTCGATCGCTTGCCGCACCCCAATTTCATCTTACATTTGGATGTTAAAGCCTTGTCGTCGGAAGCGGTGCCGATTCCGGAGCTGATCCACCGCCACGCCGCCCGCACCGGCCACTTCCACGCCAACGACCCGAATAAACGCGGCCCCGGCTTTGGCGACATGGATTTCGTGCCCATCTTCCAGGCCCTGCACGACAGCGGCTATGCCGGTTGGGTGTCCGTCGAAGTGTTCGACTATTCCCCCGACCCGGAAACGATTGCTCGCGACAGTCTGCGCTACATGAAAGAGTGCGAGGCCCAGATCAAGAAGTGACCAGAGGGAGGGATCATGGACGGTCGATTTCCGGCAGCCAGAGCCTGCCAGGCAGGGCGTTCCCAGGCCGAGCCTGGGAACGAGAATCGATTTTCTCTCGTGTGGCTACACGCATTTCCGTTGTGTCTGGTTGTCTTATGGCTATTATTTCTTCCCGCGCACGCCGCCGCGGCTCCACTCGAAGCAGGTTTCGCCGAGGCGGACATCACGCCGGCAATTGGCGACAAGCCAGTGTACATCGCTGGCTTCGGACAAAATCGCAAGGCGACCGGCGTGCATGATCCCTTGCGAGTCCGGACTGTCGTGTTGCGGCATGATGGGCAAAAGATCGCCTTGGCCTCCGTCGATCTGGTCGGTCTGTTCCGGGACTCGGTGCTGCGCGTGCGTCAGCGGCTGCCGGGTTTCACCTATGTCCTCGTCTCCAGCACGCACAACCACAACGGCCCGGACACGCTCGGCTTGTGGGGACCGAATCCGTTCACCAGCGGCATTGACGCGGATTATTTGAAGCATGTCGAAAACCAGATCGTCAAGGCCGTGCAAGCTGCCGACCGCGTCGCACGTCCAGTTAGTGCCCGCATTGGCTTGACGGCCGCCCCCGATCTGCTCGTAGACAATCGGGAGCCTTACATCAAACATGACGATCTGGTGGCGTTGGAATTTCTCGATGTCAAGGATAAGACTCCCGTTGGCGTCGTGGTGCAGTGGAATTGTCATCCCGAAACGCTGAGCAGCAAGAATACGGAAATCACCGCCGATTTCGTCGCCAGCGCCGTCGCCGAGCTACACAAACGCCGCCGTTGCCCGGTCGTGTATCTCACCGGCACCGTCGGCGGGCTGATGACCTCCATCGGTGTCGCCGTCCAGGACGAACAGGGTCGGCGGCTGGCGGAGGGAACTTTCGAGAAAACGGAGCGCTACGGCCAACTGCTCGGACAACGAGCCGACGAAGCGTTGCAAGAAGGCAAGCCAATTCGCTTGACCCCCTGGCGGATTCGCAGCCGGGAAGTGTTCTTGCCTATCGAAAATCCGGTTTATCGCGTTGCTTGGCAGCTGGGTGTCTTGCGCCGCCCCGCTTATCTGTGGACCGGCGATCCGACCCAAGCCGAACCTGCCGGTAATCAACCCACGGACAAACCCCTGTGCCTGGCCACGGAGATCGGCTGGCTGCGCCTGGGGAAATTGGACATCGCCTGCATCCCTGGCGAGATTTACCCGGAATTGGTGCTCGGCAAGGTGCAAGACCCTCCCGACCCCGGAGCCGATTTTCCCGACGCTGCCATCGAGCCAGCCATCTATGGACAATTACGAGGTCCTTGGCGCATGATCATCGGTTTGGCCAACGATGAGATCGGTTACATCATCCCCAAACGCCAGTGGGACCAAAAACCGCCCTTCTGCTACGGCCGCCAACGCGCGCAATACGGCGAGATCAACAGCATTGGCCCCGAAGCCGCCCCGATTCTGTGCAAGATGTTTCGGGAAATGGTGAAAGGGGACGAATCGCCACCGGCGCCGTAGTGCCCAACTCAACCACGCGAAGAATAATTCGTCAGTGCGAACGTCTCTGCCGCCATGCGCGCGATGGTTTGGCCGATGCTGATGGACGCGGTGGCCGCTGGCGAGGGGGCATTGAGCACATGGATCATGCGCTCGGCGCTAAGGATGCGGAAATCGTCCACCAACTGGCCGGCGGGGTCCACTGCCTGGGCGCGGACGCCGGCGCCGGCGGGGCGGATGTCATCCAGACGCAGCTCCGGCAGCAAGCGCCGCAGGGCCTTCACGAACGCCCGCTTGCTCAGGGACCGATGCACTTCCCCCAACCCGGTGCGCCAGTATTTGCCGGCCATGCGCCAGAATCCGGCGTAGCGCAGCATCTCGCTGACATCGGTGAGAGACCACTCGCTCCACGCATAGCCTTCCCGCCGCAAGGCCAAGACCGCGTTGGGACCGGCTTCGATCTGGCCGTGGACCGTGCGCGTGAAATGAACCCCCAAGAAAGGGAAACGCGGATCGGGGACCGGATACACCAGGTTGCGCACCAGATGACGGCGTGGGGGAACCAGCTCGTAATACTCCCCCCGGAAGGGAATGATCCGCAAGCCGGGTTCCACGCCGCAGCGGCGGGCGATGCGGTCGCACTGCAAACCGCCGCAATTGATGAGATAATGGCAGCGAATGGCGCCCCGGTTGGTTTCCAGGACTAGCTCCGTCCCCAGGCGCCGGCAGCGGCGCAAGCGCGTGCCAATTTGTATGACGCCGCCCGCTTGGCGGACGTGATCTGCGAAGGTCTCGGCGACGCGGACGAAATCGACGATCCCCGTTTCCGGAACGAGCAAACCCGCTCGTCCGGTGATGTGCGGCTCATGCTCGGCGATCTCCGCGCGGTCCAGCCGGCGCACGCCTTGCAGGCCATTCGCTTGCCCGCGCCGGAGCAGTTCCTCCAGCATGGACAGCTCATGTTCCTCGGTGGCCACGATCAGCTTGCCGCAGCGCTCGTGGGGAATGCCATGTTCTTGGCAAAAGCGGTACAGGGCTTCCCGGCCCGCGACGCAGTTGCGCGCCTTGAGCGAGCCAGGCTTGTAGTAAATCCCCGAATGAATGACGCCGCTGTTGTGGCCGGTTTGGTGCGCCGCCAAGCGATCCTCGGCTTCGAGAACGATCAGCGACAGCCGCCCGCGCCGCGTCAAGGCGCGGGCCGTGGACAAGCCAATGATACCACCGCCGATGACGGTGATGGAGTAGAGAGGAGTCGTCATGCGCTCTCCGACATCTTGGACAACTTGGGGAACCTCTTGGGGCTTTTGGGTTTGCATTGGTTCTATGGTTGATGTATCGGTTCGCGCGGGGAGACCAAAGCCTCTATGAGCCGAGGCAAACCGCTCTAGCCCCCTCAACATGTCACAAGCGCTGGCCCAACAGCCGGAAATACTCGTCTTCCGAGATGGGCACGAAACGCACGCGGTCGCCGGTGCGCAGGGGGAAATAGCCGTCCGCGACATCGACGAGCCGCAGCGGGGCGCGGCCAATGATGTTCCAGCCGCCGGGACGCGCTTCGGTGTAGATGCCGGTCTGTTGTCCCGTGAGGCCGACGCTGCCCGCTTCCACCCGGAGACGCGGTTGCGGCAAACGCGGCACGCCCTGCAGCGCCGGCGGTAAGTAGCCCAGGTAGGGGAAACCGGGACAGAAGCCGATGGCGAAGACGGTGTATTCCGTTTCGCTGTGCCAGCGAATGACATCCGCCGCCGTCAATCCGGTATGCGCCATGACACGTTCCATGTCGAGCCACGAATCGTACCAGCATGGAATATGGTGCAATTTCCCCGTCACTTCGCTGACATGTTTAAGGGATTCTTGACGCCATTGCTGGACGTGGCGCTCGGCGTCCGCGAATGGGATGCGCGCCAGGTCGAAAAACACGGCGACGCTGGCATAGGCTTGCACGACATCGAGAAGCCACGGCGCCGGCTGGCGGCGCGCGTGCTCCGCGAAGGCGGCGGCGGTGGATTCGTTTGGAAAATAGATCAGGATCGCCTGATCGCTCAGGGGAACCACGGCAGCGGCATTCATCAGTAGGCCAAGCTAGGCGCGGGTAGGTGCGAAAAATCTTGCGGCGTGTCCAATGTTTCCGGTTGCTCTCCGCGGTCGCGGAACACATGCAGGATGCGCGCCCGACCCAGGTTTTCATAATCCGGTTCAGGATACTTGTCCGACTTGAATGGTTCCGTCAATTGGTAGTCGTGGATCAACACGCGCAGTCCCGGCAACCCCTGGAAGTGCATCTCGTCGGCGCGGCGCTTGCCGCCGTACACATCGTAAATCTCGAACATCATGCGCAGGACACGCACGAAGCGGCGGAAGCCGACGCCGTCCTCGACGAAAATGAGATCGATCTGCAGCGCCCGAAAAATTTGGTACAAATGGTGCCGGGCCGCACGGGGGATGACGCGGTGATATGACGGACCAATCGTCGCGGTCAAAATCGTGCCATCGCTCAGGTCTACTTCCTCTTCGTGGGTGTCGCGGCTCAGACCGGAGATGAACCAGTAATGCGGCGCCACCCAAAAACCGCTGCCGTTGCGATAGCGGCGGCGGGCAGCCCGTTTGAAGAGCAATTCCAATCCACTCATGATGCGCCGGCGGCGTTGGACCTCATCCCGACGCTTGAGGCGTGGGAAGAACTCCTCGCTGCCGATCATGGTGGCATTCGCCACTAGCGGCCAACGGATCTCCGCCGGGCTGGGTACGTAAGGATCATTCGTTAGCACGATGCTTACATCGGTGGTTTGAGCC
>JBKBIP010000014.1:34522-139199 GCA_046297495.1 Gemmataceae bacterium
CTGACACTGGCGGGAAACTCACTTGCCAGCCGTACGCGGCGAACAGCTTTTCAAAAAATTGACATTGCTGTTGAAGCTGGCAACCCGTGATGTGAGCCACGGGAGGGGCCGGGCGGGCAGGATCACGCAACCGCCCCAAGATGGTTTGCAGCACCAGCGCGCACAACGCACCGGGGGCCAGCCAATTCATCACCATCCCCAAACGGGTGGTGATGGGCATGATCTCCGTCCCGCTCTCGGCGCCAGCCACGATTTGGCTCCCATACGTCAATAACACCAAGTTGAAGATCAGCAGAGTGACCAGGCTGAATTCACCCGTCACCCAACGCGCCCACGGAACGGCATGTAGCTGTCCCTGGCCGTGATAACGCCAGATAAATTGCACATGGGGATTCGTTGGAATGAAAATGGTGCCGAGGTTCGCCAGCAAGGCGATGAAACAAGCCACCAGCGGCACCCAAGGGGGAAGTAGCAGGCTGGCCGCTCCCAAAGTGACGAAGTACGCCATCACCCCCAGAAATTCCCAGCCCCGCGTGCGGCGGCGCTGATCCACATGGGCCCCCACGGCGGCATCGTGAATCATGGCCGTCGGAATGAACACCGCCAGCAAGATGCAAAACAGCGTGGCGGACCACAGCACGCCCAACAGCAGCAAGTAACCCGTGTACCAAAAGCAGGTCAGCATGGTCCGCAGGACTTCCGGCCAAGCCGACATGGTGAGGAGCAACAACACGCTGACCAACGGGAAGAGCACCAATGCTCCGCGAATGATCGAGGGGAACGCCACCGGGACAGGCGGTTCGCCGCGCAAGTCCAAACCGATCTCAAAGCGCAACTGGGACAAGCGCCGGCCCACTTGGCGCGCCAGACGCCCCAGCCCCGTCACCCACGACAGCGGCGTCTGCCGGTGTCGGACAACCACCAGCAACACCAGCAAAGCCAAGGCGCCCAGGGCGAAAGCGTCATACAGGTCGGAAGTGAGGAAACGTCCCAGCACTTCCAAACACGCCACGGCCGAGACAACCAGCGTGGTGAATAGGACGTCTGCCCTCAAGCGATTTCGCAGCAAATGGTAGGTGCGTGTAAGCAATCTCATATAGTTTGTTATAAAGGAGCGTGCCGTGTTTCGCTATTGGGTTTTTTCCATAATCGTTGTATGCGAGACCGTGGGACGAAGGCAACGAGTACGCGACAGGAAGAAGTCGTGGCTGATACGGCGATGGCGTGGCATTTTAGAAAATGCCGACAAGGAATTTTTCGATGTCGGCGCGCGGTGAATCATCGTTTGGCGCACGCGAGATCATTCATCGTGATTCATCATTTCGCGCACGCCAAAATACGCATCTTGTTCAACTCGCGCGTCTGTAGGTAGGATTCGGCTTTCTCTTCCCTTCATCTTCAACTATTACCCCGCCAGGAACGATTCCGCCAAGCATGCGGCGCCAGCAAATGCCGCGCTTGTTGGCGCCGCGTGCTCATCCCAACAGTTCCCTAATACAACACTTGCGCCAGCCGGCCGCGGTAGTCGTCGGCCAATTCGCTGCGGACGCCGACGATATGAAAGATATGCACCATCGCCTCGCGCACCTTGGCGACAGCTAATTGCCGGTCGCGCTGGGCCGCTTCGAGTAGGATGGACAAGGCATCGGCATATTTGCCCTGGACGGCCAACACGCAACCAAGCTGATATGGCCACTCGGCATTGCCGGGGTCGTTGGCGATCTTCTGACGCAAGGTGGCCTCGTCGGGAAAGTCGCGCGCTCGGCGGCGCAGGTGAATGATGTTCTGCAGCCGGTCGATCTCCGCCTTAATGTTGTCGCTGAAGGAGGTTCGCTCCAGCAATTCCTCGGCTTGCTCCTCTTGGCCACGCCGTAGCAGCACGCGTGCCAGCCCCAACAGCGCGACGTCATGTTGGGGATTCGCCTCCAAGATTTGGTGATATAGCGCTTCGGCCTGGGCGGGGTCCGTCTCCTCCAAGGTTCGGGCTTGTGCGGCGGATTGGTCCGCTGGCGTGGGGAGCAACCGTTGGAAGAATTCCCGCAATGGTTCTTCGGGGAGAACGCCAGTAAATTCCGACACCAGTTGGCCGTCGCGCACCCCCTTGACGGCGGGAATGGCCTCAATGCCGAAGCTCTGGGCCAACACCGGGCAGGCGTCGGTATTGATCTTGGCCAGGAGAACAGCGCCTCCCAAATCGTGCGTGATCTTCTCCAGCATCGGCCCCAGCATCCGGCACGGCTGGCACCACGGCGCCCAGAAATCGATCACCACTGGCTTCTCGTGCGACTGCTGGATCACCTTTTGCTCGAAATCCGCTTCACTGACATCGAAGACCCACGCGGATGGTTGGCTGCTCACGATATTCCTCCTCTCATTAACGGTTGCGCGCGTGTTCTCTAGGAACAGTGTAAGAAATCCCCAGCTCGGTTTCCAAAAAGCCCAGCCGTTCCTCCGGCTTCTTGATGTCCAACCGATGCGCTGGAGCGGTGATGGATGGGGAAGCGAACTTAATCGCCGCGGGTAGATGTGGGGGTGCTCACCTGAAGTGCGCCAAAATCAGGAAGTGATGGGTCGGCAATTCCTCACGGTTTTATCAAAAGCGGGCGACCGGATTCGAACCGGCGACGTCCAGCTTGGGAAGCTGGCATTCTACCACTGAATTACGCCCGCGCAGCGCTATCAACATCTCTCATTTTAGCCCCTCGATGCCAACCTGCAAGCTTTTTCTGATTCCCGATAGCCGCGCGGGTGATGGGAGGAACTGCCTTTATGTCCTGAATGGGAAATCAGGGGTTGTTTGATGGATCAGCTCGGCGACATCATTGCTCTCTGCTCTCCACTTGTCCTCCGTTTCAAATCATGTAATACCAGCTTCCCTCGCCATCGGGGGAATGTTGCCGGCGCGGGCAGATGTCGCAGACGTCTTTTTGCAGTAAATCATAGGCATAACGGACGGCGTCGAGGGTGCTGGACCAGGTGCCGGGCATCTCGCGGAAGATGTGGGGGATACCGATGCGGTTATCCAGACCGACGTTGCGCAGCGCCTTGAGAATATCACGGCGCACGCCGCACAAGATGACGGTGATGCCTCGTGCTTGCATGGTATGTACGAATTGATCGAGCAAATCGAGACAAACGGCGTCGAGGTTGCGTGCCCGTTTCAGACGCAGCACCACCACGCGGATGTCGGCGCGGGCGCGGTGCGTGATGTGGTCGAGATGCTTTTCCAGCTCCGGGGCGGCGCCGAAGAACAGCTCCCCTTCCAGATTGTAAATCAGCATTCGACCACACCGCGGGTCGGACGGCAGGCGCTCGCGCAGCACTCGTTCTGGCGTCATGGTCAGCTCAGTGAGCAAGATGCGCGCCGCGCGCGGCACATAGAGGAAAAAGGACAAGAATACGCCAATCAGAATGCAGAACTCGACGGAAATGGCGATGGCGGAAATGGCGGTGGCCAACACGATGCCCGCGTCGAAGCGCGTGGCCCGCAGGTGATACGCCAGCTTCTTGCGGTCCACCATGCGGTAAGCGGACACCATCAGGATGCCGGCCAAGGCAGCGAGCGGGATGTAATAGGCCAACGGAGCGAAGAGTAGCATCGTCGCCGCCACCGCCAAGGCTGAGAACACCCCCGACCATTGCGTCACGGCGCCGGCCTGTTGATTGATGGCCGAGCGCGTCAGCGAACCGGAACCGGGGTAACATTGGAAGAAGCTGCCGGTGAGATTGGCCATTCCCTCGCTCAAACATTGCTGGTTGATGTCCAACTTCTGGCCAGTGCGGGCGGCGATGGCCTTAGCCATGGCGATGGCTTCCAACAACCCCAGCAGGGCGATGGCCAAGGCGCTGCCGGACAGGTGATTGACGTATTCCCACGGCACCGTCGGCCACTGAAACCAGGGCAGCTCGGCAGGGATCACGCCGATCACCCGGACGCCGTGGCGATCCAAGCCGCCCAGCCAGACGAGGAACGCCGTCACGATGACCGCCAGCAGCAATTCCGGCAAAGCGAAATCCAGAAAGCGCCACGGCAGACGCGCCTTGAGCTTGCGCAGCGCGATGACGAAGACGATGGTGCCAACGCCCAAGGCGGCCGTCGGGGCGTGGATGGTCCCGTCACGCAGAGTTTGCCAGAAGCGCAACAGAAAATGATCGTGGCCGTTGCCCTGCTCGGTCATGCCGAGCAGGTTTTTGATCTGATCGAGAAACAACAGCCCCCCCGCCCCCACGGTGAAGCCGACGATGACTGCGTGCGAGATGAACCGGCTCAGGTCCCCCAAACGGAGCAGCGTGATGCCAATTTGAATGATGCCGACCATCAGGGCCAATACAATGGCGGCTTCGATCTTGTGCGCCATCGCCACCGGAGCCAAGGCGCTCAGCACGGCGATGGAAATGGCGTTGGTCGGACCATTGATGAGCTGCTTCGACGAATCGAACAGGGCGCCCACCGTGGTCATGACGATGGCCGTGTACAAACCGTACACCGGCGGAATGCCGGCGATCAGGGCGTAGGCCATCGCTTGGGGAACAGCCACAGTGGCCACCGTGAGACCGGCGACGAAGTCCAACCGCAGAGTCGGCAGGGAATAATCCCGCAGTGAATCCAGAGCGGGAACCAGCCGGTACAGCGTTTCTCGCCAGCTTCCGGCATGGACGGCAGGTAGCGGTAAGTCGTCCGACTCTCGCGCCATGCTCTTCCCCCACACGCGACGAAACATCCCTATTCTCATACGTTTGCGTCCATACAAACAGACCTTGTTTCGTTGGCTTCCAACGAGAGGACGCATTATATCGGAAGTGGAAAATAGGGAACAGACGCATTTAGGAAGAGGCGGCTGGGTGTGTCAGAGCATGGCAGCGTTCCGTCAAGGCCATCCAACACTTTTTCAGACAAAATCCATCGGCGATGGTGTATATCTTCTGGTGGGAAGACGTTCCCTCAATGCCAGGAGTAAATCACATGACAACGCGCAAACGTGTGTCGGCTTGGTTGGCCGAACGCCGCATGAGTTTGGATCAACTGATTGCGGCTTCGAGTTTGGAGCGCAAGATCATCCAAGCCATCTTACTGAATCGGTACACTCCCAGCCCCGTGCAACGACAACGGGTAGCCGACGCCTTGGGCGTGACTGTGGCGGAGATTGACTGGGACTACGCGGTTCCGGTGTCCCACATCCACGGTCACGGCCCTCAATTCGGCCGCAGTCCGTAGCCCGACTCACAGAGTCGGGCGATGACCGGATGGTTATGGCCAACCATCCCCGTCATGGTTCAATCTCGGCCTTGGCTTGAATATCGATGTGGTTCTCGTCCTTGAGGTCAGTGAAAATGCGGAAGGTGCGATGGATCAGCCCCGATTTGAGGGGACGCAAGGCGAACGTCAGGACATGTACCGGCTTATGGCCGGGGCCGTTTTCCTGAATCTCGATGGCCTCGTCCGCGCCGTTGATTTCCGTGATGCGGAAAGGTCGAATGCCGCGCAGGATGACGCGGCGTTCCGCGGAGCCGCCGGCCTTGATCTTGCCGAACATCACCACGGGGGGGCTGATCGTCAGCGTCGATTCAATCTCCACGGTGAGCGGCACGCGGATCGTGGGGGTGGCGGGATTGTTGGTCTTCAACCACACATCGCTGTACCATTTGCCCACCGGCGCGTCGGGGCGCAAGGTGGCGCGCAGCCGATAGGCCACGTCCGTGTCCCGGCGGTGCAGTTCCTCGATGTCTAGCTTGACATAATTACTGTCACACTGCATGTTTTCCACTTTCCAATGTCCGCTGCCGAGCAAGGTGACCGTCACCTCGACAGTGGGGGAAGTAGTGCGTCGGATGGTGCCAAAGGCCAGCGAATCGGGCATGACCGAGACATCGTCCCGACTGTTGGCCCGTACCCACAGCCGAACTTCCTCCGTCTTCGGCTGCTCGATCTGGACATAGATGGTGACGCTTTTGACGCCAGAGAATCGCCGCGTGTCCATCGCGGCCAGAATGACGGTGGATTCCCCGGGGGCCAGGAAATGTTTGTAAACCGTCGGACTGACGCAACCACACGACGAGCGAACCCCGCCAATGTGGACCGGTTGGCCGGTGTTGTTGGTGAGGCGAAACGGATGGCTCAGCGTGGGGCCGCGCGGCACGGAACCAAAATCCTTGGTTAAGTGATCGAACATGGAGTCCGCCCACGAGGCCGCTCCCGCGGTACACGCCCAACATAGCCCGATACCTAGAACCAGAACGTGACGATACATGGTGCCCTTTCCCTGCTGCTGGTGACACCCAAACCGCCCGCCGAGACACGCTAGGTCGGGGCGGCCAAACTGGGGCCTTTATCCTTTATCGCCCGCCGCCAGATTTGAGTCAATTCAACCAGGATGGAAAAATAGGCGAACTGATATTGAATCGACTTACAAAGCGCGTGGATTTACTGATTGTCATTTCTCATGCTTTTTTCACATCACGTCCCCTTGGTGGTATCTCCCCACTCGTTGAATTTTTAACATCCATTGCAATAGCACGGATCGTATCTGTTTTATCCCTTCTCATCCTTAAAGTCGCGCATCGGTGCGGCAAAGCTTCTGGGACAATTCCTTCGTGAGCGATAGAATACAACTGATCACCTTGGAAGCTTTACTCTTATGCAGTAAAGAAAAACAGGGTTTCCCCCTTGTTTCGTGTCCGGGATGGAGCGACGTGATATTCTCTATCGACCATCACCAGGAGACTCTCCAATCATGTCCACTGGGCCGTTCGCGGGCGTGCTGGTAATCGATCTGACGCGGGTGCTGGCGGGGCCGTACTGTACGATGGTGCTCGCCGAGCTGGGGGCGCGGGTCATCAAAGTCGAGAATCCCCAGCACGGGGACGACTCGCGCCATTTCGATCCCATCGTGAACGGCCAATCGGCCTATTTCCAATCGCTCAATCGCGGCAAGGAAAGCATCGCCCTGAATTTGAAGGACCCGGTGGATCGGGACATGTTCCTGAAACTGGTCCGTCGCGCCGATGTATTGGTCGAGAATTATCGCCCCGGCACGATGGACAACCTCGGTCTGGGCTACGACACGTTGCAGCCGTTGAATCCACGCCTGATCTATGCCGCCGTGTCGGGCTTTGGTCATAGTGGTCCCTGGAGTCGCAAGCCGGCCTACGACATGATCGTGCAAGCGCTGGGGGGATTGATGAGCATCACCGGCCAGCCCGACGGTCCGCCAACCAAGGCCGGCACCTCCATCGGCGACATCACCGGCGGCTTGTTCACCACCATCGGCGTCGCCAGCGCCCTGTACCACCGCGAGAAGACCGGCCAGGGACAAAAGATCGATGTCAGCATGTTGGACGGCCAGATCGCCATTCTCGAACATGCCATCATGCGCTACGTCACCTCCGGCGTGGCGCCGGGGCCGGTCGGCAACCGCCACCCGGCCATCACCCCCTTTGACGCTTATGAAACGGCGGATCGTCCCCTCATCATCGCCGTCGGCAACGATTCGCTGTTTGGTCGGCTCTGTCAAGCGCTGGGAAAACCCGCGCTGAGCGGCGATGAGCGGTTCGCCACCAATCCCGCCCGCAACCGCAACCAAGACCTGCTCAAAGAAGAAATCGAAACTGTGCTGCGCACGCAACCGGCGGCCCATTGGCTGCAAGTGATCGAAGCGGCCGGCGTGCCCTGCGCCCCGATCCACACCGTCGCCGACGCCGTCGAATGCCCGCAGGTCCAGGCGCGCAACATGATCGTCCGAGCGGGCGATCTGCGCGTGGCCGGCAATCCCATCAAGATGAGCGCCTTTCCCGACCCCCCCACGCGCCCGCCGGCCCCAGAGCTAAACGCCGACGGCAACCGCATTCGAGAGGAATTCGGCGGGAAATGAGAGATTTTCTGCGCGGCTGACCTTGATTGTTTATATGCACTGATGTATATTAAAAAAGTAAAAAACAATCCTTGTTTCATTGTTCCATTCCACCCCACCCCCCATTTGAGACGACAAACCAATAGCATGTAATGATCGGTGGGGCCTATCTCGATGGTGTCAAGACGACACCGTGGATGGCATCCTCGCGGACGTGGACGACACGGCCGCCCGCGCCGCTTGGGAGTCCGCCCAGGCCGTCGCCTGGGCCGACTACCTGGACGCCCTGGCGCAGGACCCGGCCAATCCACCGCCGCAGGAACGGATTACCGAACCCCCCTTCCCCAACGTGGCCCTGCAAGCGAACGCGGCTTTGCAGGAGGGACAACGGCAACAACCGGAACGGAGGGGTAAACTAGGAACCCCCATTTTACCTGGCTTGCAGGCAGGTGTGGCGTTAAATGTAGCGGAAGCGAATCAGCTGGCTGAAGAAGTACGAGTATATATCGACCGTTGGCACACCAACATGGCAGCCATGGTTAACTTGGTTCACACGAATAGAAAGCACGCACTGAAAAAACTCGAAGAGTATGCGAACAAATCTTACAAGGATTTGTCAACTTTAACGGTTTTCACCGTAAGTGAAGTTTGGGCATTGAGCGCATTGGTTGAACCTACCAAAGCAGGCGTGATTATTGCAGTCAGTGCGGTAAGCATCGGCATTATTGTTGATTTATTTGCTGATGCCGGACAGAATGCGAATAATATCACCATTGATCAGATCAATGAGAAATATGACCAGGACTGGCGGCACCACTTGGAAAGTTGGATGAGAAGCAAGTTCAAGCGGACAACAATCTACTCGCTGCTAAGGCTAATATCCCCCAAGATTCTGGCGTTCAGTTGGTTCAGATGGCCCTAAATATATTGGCCACGCTACGCCAACCTGATTTGAAGAACACTCCAACCACGAACGATCTCTATCCCGAATTGCTTATCCAGTATGCTGTCGCCAACAATTTTAGTCTGGAAAGCGATGATTATTATGAAGAGCACTGGAACACTTTTTGGGTATCCTACGATTGGGGAGTCCCCTGGCCGTGGAAAACTGTTAAGGACATTGCCAAGGAACTCAATCGAACAGGGTACAAGCGCGAATTCGTATTCCGTCCTTGAAAGGGTCTTATTCGACACACGTTTCCTGACGAGCGAGGGAGTGTTATCCCTCCGGTGACGCTGTGCAGTAGGGGCCTCGCGTCCTCCGCTCGCCATGCCTTTGACGCCCATAAAAGTCTTACATTACCTCTACTCATGAAGTCCGTGACATGTTATCCACACGTATCATTCCGTTCTTGGTCCTTATACCTATGTTACTAATGTTTCCTTCCGCTTGCTTCCATGGTGCTCGGGCTTCAAATCAGCAGAACGCCTTGCGTGAAATCGAGGCCCTGGGCGGCACTGTGACGATTATGAGAGACAACGGCAAGGAAATAATTGCCATCAATTTGACTGGGTGTAAACAGTTTGATAACTCTAAAATTAGACTGTTGACCCAAATCGACAGCCTCACGGCGTTGGACCTTTCCAGAATTCCGATTGGCGATGAAGGCCTCAAATTGTTAAGTAAAATTAACAGTTTAGAATCTCTCAATTTGTGCTTAACTAGAATTTCGGATGCTGGAGTCAAGGAGTTGCGTGAACTGATCAATCTTCAACATCTTGAGTTGGTGGGGGCCCAGATTACCGACGCCGGCGTCCAGGACTTGCGCAACCTGACTCAGCTCCGCTACCTCGATCTATCGGGTACCCTGATTACCAATGAATGCATACCTTCCCTAGTGATGTTGAAGAACCTGAAAGAATTGTGGCTGCTCGAAACCAAAATCACCGATGCTGGTTTGGAGCGTATTCGCCAGACTTTCCCCGACATCAAATTGAAACACGCGGGGCGGCGGTTCAAACCCAAATGATGAGAGGTAATTTCCCCGTCAGCGATGCCGACCCCAACGCCGGCCTGCCGAGAAAAAAGGGGCACCGAGCAAAAAGGTCAGGTTAAATTATGGAATGATCAAAACCTGATCCCTTTCATAATCAGGTGCCATGTGTTTTTCTCCCAAGACGGAAAGAGCAAAAAGGGTCAGGTTAAATTATGGAATAATCAAAACCTGACCCCTTTTCGAGGTGACAACGACTCCCAGGAAATGAAACATCCATCCCAGGGGGCTAATGCTCTGGGCTGGGGACGGGTGCCTCTGGCGGGGTTGCGGGAACCGGCTCGAACTCCCGAAAGCGCCAGCGCTCGCGGTGTTCGCGCGGGCGCGGGGGGGGCGCGGCGTCATTGGCATCGCGATGATACATCATGTCGGACAAAACCGGGGATACGATATGCAGCGTCCGTTCTTCCAGCTGACACATGCGGTCGTGGGGTCCCTCGAATTGGCGTGTGGCAAAATAGGTCAGGGTGAGAAACAGGGTATAAGTCAAGGTAGTGGCCGGCCAGGACGGCGAGGCGAACTTGAGCGCGCTGCCGGCGAACTTGTTGAGCCGAATGGTGACGCCGGAAAAATCGACACTGCACAGCTCATCGAGAACCAGGTGCGATAGGAAGCCGAGCATGACACCCCCCGCCAAGAACAACCGGATGGGCATGAAGGCGTGGGGATAGAGCAGAAAGACCAACATGCCGGCGATGCCCATGGCGGGGATGCTGTGGAACATGCCGCGATGCACGGTGACGCGCTTGAACAGCCGGGAGACCCCATAGCGGATCAGACAATACACGCCGGCCATGATCACCAGCGATTGTTCCGGCGTTAGGTCATAAGAGGCCAGCCGTTTGAGCGCCAGCAACGGCGCCAGGGCCGCCGCCAAGTTGAACAACTCCCGGACGGGCACGCCGCTATCGCTATCGAGGTCGGGGAGCAAGCCCCCCACGGCCGTCAGCCCGCCCCCCAACAACGCCGTTCCCCAATCATACCCCAACTGCCACAGCGCCACGCCGCTGTAGGCCACCCCCAACGAAGTCGAAAATGTCAAATGTCCGCGATAGCTGGCCATGTCCCCTCCTTGGTCCATTCCCGCCAAGCACTTCCCATTTCAGGCCGCTATTATGCCCATTCCGTCGAAACAATCCAGGCAAGAACAACCGCCACGGTTCTCGTTCCCAAGCTCAGCCTAGAAACGAGAAAGGGGACCAGTGCGGGTCGCGCCGGTCCCCTTGAGTTTTGGTGAAACAGCCTATCTTACGCCAATCCGGTGAGGCGGCCGGTGCTGTCGCCGAAGCGTGGCTCGTGGATGCCGAGACGGTCCAGCATGGACAGGAACAAGTTCGTCAGCGGCGTTTCCTTGGGATAGCGGATGTGCCGTCCACTTTGCAGAGTGCCGCCGCCGCCGCCAGCCAACAGAATGGGCAGGTCATCGTGATTGTGGCGGTTGCCGTCGCTGTTGCCGCAGCCGTACAGGATCATACAGTGATCCAACAAGGTGCCGTCCCCTTCGGGGATGGTGTCCAGCTGGCGCAAGAAATAGGCGAATTGCTCCATGTGAAAATGATTGATCTTGCGAATCTTTTCCTTCTTGGCCGGGTCGTTGCCGTGGTGCGATAGATAGTGGTGCCCCTCCGAGACGCCGATGGCGGCGTAGTTGCGGTTGCTCCCCTCGTTGGCGTACACGAAGGTGTTGACGCGCGTCAGATCGGTGCGGAAGGCCAACACCAGCAGATCGGACATGATGCGCAGATGGTCCCGATAATCGCGCGGCACGCCGGCCGGTTTGTCGAAACCGGAGGGGGCTGGGGTCGGCTCGCGGTCCAGACGCGACAACCGATGTTCAATCTCGCGGATGGAGCTGAGATATTCATCGAGCTTACGCTGGTCATTGGCTCCCAGTTGGCCGCGCAGCTGGCTGGTGTCTTCCATCACGAAATCGAGGATGCTCTTGTTGTACTGCTCCCGTTTCTGGCGGGCGGCCTTCACCTCGTCGCGAGCCGTGCCGGAGAACAGCCGCTCGAACACCAGCCGGGGATCGATTTCCTTGGGCAACGGCGTGGACTCGGTGCGCCAGGCGATGCACGACGAGTACGCGCAGCTATACCCGGAATCGCAGTTGCCGACCTGCCGGCTCCCCTCGCAACCAATCTCCAAGGAGGCGAAGCGCGTTTCCCTGCCGATACGCTGGGCGACCAGCTGATCCAACGAGATGCCGGCGCGGATGTCGGCGCCGTGGGTCTTGCGGGGTTGCGCGCCGGTCAGAAAGGCGGACATGGCGCGGGCGTGGTCGCCGGGACCATCGCCATTGGCGCGAGCCTTGTCGGCGGTCAAGCCGGTCAGCACCAACACTTTGTCCCGGACCGGTTGCAAGGGCCGCAGGATCGACGGCAGCTCGTAATTCTTCCCCTCGCCCGTCGGCGTCCAATCGACCATGTTGATGCCGTTGGGCACATAGACCACCGCCAGCCGCAACGGCGCCGGCGCCGCGGCCCGACCCCCTGCCGCCAACAGAGGGGCCATGCCCTCCAAGCAGGGGAGCGCGATGGCCGTCCCCAAACCCTTCAACATCGTCCGTCGAGAAATCCGCGCGTTGTTCATGGCACACCTCGTTGGCTTTGCTTGCGCAAGCGAAAAGGGTCACTGGTCACGATAGCCACAATGAGCGAGGAAAAGCGATAGTCATTTTTCTGGAGGGCCTTCACGATGTCATCCAAGGCACATTGATCGGGCGACTCGGTGCCGCGCCCCAGCGCATAGGTTAGCATCTTTTCCGCCACACAGCGCGCGAACAGCTCTTGTTGATCGAGCAACACGGCGCGCAGGTCAGCGGGGCCGTTGACCTCCCGGCCGTCGGGCAAGGTGCCGGAAGCATCGACCTCGAAGGGGCCGTCCTTGGTCCGCCAAGCCCCAATGGCATCGAAGTTTTCCAGGGCGAAGCCGAGCGGGTCCATGCGCTGATGGCAGGTGGCGCAACCTGGATTGGCCCGATGTTTCTCCAGCCGCTGCTTCAAGGTGCCCGACAGAATGGCTTGTTCATCGTTGTCCAGTTCGCCGGCGTCGGGGTCGGGCGGGGGCGGCGGGGTGCCCAGGATATTTTCCAGAATCCACTTGCCGCGCTTCACTGGCGAGGTGCGCGTGGGATTCGATGTCACCGCCAGGACGCCGGCCATGGTCAGCACACCGCCGCGCTCCGGGCCCTGGAGCCGGACGCGCTGAAACTCCGGCCCCTTGATCCCCGGAAGGCCATAATGCCGGGCCAGCCGCTCATTGACGAACGTGAAGTCGGCCTGGAGGAAATCGCGGAGGGAGCGATCTTCCTGAACGACGGCGTTGAAAAACAGCTCGACCTCTTGAGCCATCGCGGCGCGCAACGGTTCATCGAAAGCGCGAAACTGGCCTCGGTCGATGGCCAGCGTTTGCAAGTTGCGGGTCTGCAACCACTGGCTGGCGAAGTTATCGGCCAAGGCTTTCGCTTTCGGATCGCGCAGCAGGCGCCGCGCCTGGGCGGCCAGGACATCCGGCTGCCGCAACTTGCCCGCACGCGCCAGGCCAAATAGCTCCTCATCGGGCATACTGCTCCACAGAAAATAGGAGAGCCGCGAGGCCAGGGCGAAATCGCCAACCGGTTCAACGTCCTTCTGGCCCTGCGAGCGCGAATCCAGCTCGACGCGGAACAGGAAATGCGGCGATACCAAAGTCGCTTGCACCGCCAACTGGATGCCGCGCTCGAAGCTGTCGCCATTCCGCTCGGCCAGCTTCACGAAGCCGATCAGCCGAGCCACCTCTTCGGGCGTGGCGGGTCGGCGATAGGCCCGGCTGGCGAAGTGCTCCAAGATGGCGCGGGCGCAGGCATCGTGCTCATCCTGATTCTTGGGCTGGCGGATGAGGATGCGTTTTTTCAGCTCTGGATCACGAAACGCGGCGGCGGCGATCTGGTCGGCGGCGGCGAGGTAGCGCTCCACCAGCAACGGCGATAACGACAAGACATCGCCGATGTTATCGAAGCCATAGCCCACGTCGTCGGCGGGGAAATCATTGGCCGGCAGGAACGGCACGCCGACCAAGTCGCGGACGGTGTTGTTGTACTCGGCCCGATTGAGGCGACGAATCGTCACACGCCCTGGATCGACTTGCCCGCAATCGACGAACAGCAACCCGGCGTCGATCCGGCCAATGAGCAGCTCCTTTTCCGCCAGCGTCGGTTGCGGCCGATCACGGGGGGGCATCTCCCCTTTGCGCAGCTGATCGACGACTTTTTCCCAGGTTTTGCGGTCACGGCGGGCTGCGGCGTCGTCTTTATAGCTTTCCAGGTCCAACGCCGCCGATTGTTTCTTGCTGCCATGACAACTGACGCAATACTTGGCCAACAGCGGCGCGATGTGCCGTTGATACGAAACTGCCTCGTTTGCCGGCGCGGGGGACGACTTCCGCGGCGCCGGTTCGTCGGCACGCGGCGCGGCAGGCCCTATCCACAAGACGGCCCCCCACAGTCCGATCAACCCGATAGCGAAACGAAACGTCATCCCGAAATCTCCAAGGCAGGTCGCGGTGTGGAGCACATGGCACTAGCGGCAAGCATCCGGGGTAGGTTGGCAGGCGGGCGGCGGGTGGCGAGTACGGGGTATAGCAAGATCTCCCCGGATGTTTATACCGTAGCGGATTTCTGGCGCGAATGCAACGATTTTCGGGGCCAAAAAGGGGACGCGACTCGATTTCGATGGTTATCCGCTTCCGCCACGATCCACTCTCCATCAGCAAATCAGCAAATACGAGTCGCGTCCCCTTTTTCTTGTTCTTTTTCTTGTTCAGAGTGCCTGATAGACAACAATGGGGCAGCGCTCGCCGAGTTCATAACTGGGAATGTGAAGGGATAACGCCGCGAACTGTTCCGCCAGGACCGTTTGAAACTCCGCCAAGGTCGGGAAAGTCAAGAAGGCTTCCTTCCCCTGATAATGGGCGATGGTGTGGATGGAGTCCAAGGACCAGCCGGTTCGCGCCGCCAACTCAGTTGCGTCGATGGCGGCATCATGCCAGGTCTGCCAGATGTCGGCGAGTTGGACGCCGCGGCGGCTATCCGTTTGCAGCGCCATGGCCAGGCGCCATTTGAGGACGTGGAAGCTGCCGATGCTCCCCTCGGCCAGCGCCGCGAACACGTCGTTGGGGGATTCGCCGCGCGCAGGGCGGGTGAACAGACGCATGATCAGCAAGCCGCCGGGCCGCGCCACAGGCCGCAGCAGGCTCAGGAAATCCCGCAAGCCATCGGGATAGCGCATCAGGGCGAAGCAACCATCGCCAATGATCACGTCGCGCGACGCTGGCTCTAGATTCATGGACAGCCAGTTGCCTACTTTGGCTTGCCGGCGGCCTGGGACATCCCCCGGCCACACCACGCGGACCATGGCTTCGGACTTGTCGAAGGCCAACAGAGAAGTCCCTGCGGGCCAGTCCATGTCGGCGATCTCCGGCGTGACGCCGAGCAGCAAGGCGCGCGGCCCGCCCTCCCCCGCACTCGGCCCCCAATGCCGGACCGCTTCTTGCATCACGCCGATGTCCTCGGCGCATGGTCGCAGGGGCGGCCCCCAGTGTCGCCAGTGATAAGCGACATCGCTCCAGGGATACGGTTGTGCGGGGGATGACATGGCCATTCCATTTCGCTAGGAAATTATCCGAACAGGTGATTTCTGGTTTAGGACCCGTCGAAAAATGACTTCGCGACGTCTTTTCTAAAGGATTCAGCGTTTCGCGCACGCGACATCCCACGCGAAACGCTGAATCCACCATCCCCATCGGAAAGTGATGAATCGGCGTTTGCTAAACAACGTCAGGTTACGCGAGTTCGTCCATTTCGATCAAGGCGATTTTCAGCTTGCCGCTGCGTGGCAGCTCGATCCGTTCCAGGAGGTCCACATCGACGCGCATCGGCGTCTCGCAGTGCTCGCGCACCAAAGCGCGGATGCGTGTCGGATGGTCGGCGCTCCAGGTTTGGTCGGGAACCAAACGAACGATCACATGATCCTCGGCCCGTTGCACGATCTGGAACTGATGACAGCCGCCAATTTGCCGCAAACCCAGGTACAGGCCGGTGATGATCTTGCGGCGTCCACCGGGCAGGCGCAACATGGGATGACGCCGCCCTGCCACATTGGTCAACAGTGGCAGCCCGCGCCCGCACGGACACGGCCCCGGCGCCAGCGTGGCATCATCCAAAATCTCGTAGCGCAGAAACGGCGCCAAGAAATTGCGCAACGTCGTCAGTACGACGCGCCCGGTTTGTCCGGGACGGCACGGCTGGTCTTGGTCGTCCAGAATTTCGACCAGCACATTTTCGGCGTGGACGTGCAGGCCGTGCCCTTCGGGACACGGGGAGGCGATGTAGCCGGTTTCGGTGGTGCTGTAGAGATTCTTCACCGGCGCGGCGAAAGCCGATTCGATGTGCTCCTTCATGTCCTGGGTCAGCGTTTCGCCGACGGCCTGAATAACGCGCAGGTTCGGCAGGCGCTCTCCCTCTTGGCGGATTAAGCTGGCGAGAAAATCCAGGTTCGAGGGAAGGCTCAACAGGTAATCCGGCCGCACCTTCCGCAGCCAGCGCAGCTGGTCGCGTGGCTCCTCGTGAATGTCCATCGTATGTACCGTACCGGTTTCGAGGAAGGTGTGCAAAAACTTGTGCCAGTAAGGGGCCGTCGCGCCGCCGCGGCGGCGCTCGAATTCCTCGCGGGACGTGGCCAGCAAGCGAATGGCGGCCAGCGTGCCGCGCGGGTCCATGCCGCACCATTCCAAATCACGCAACAGACAGGCCATCCACCATTGATTCACGTCGTTGGTCTGCATCACTTGCACCGGCACGCCATTGGTACCCGACGTGAAGCTGTCATTTGTCTTCCGTGATCCCGCCGGTAGTTGCCGCGCGGTTAGCTCGGCGAAATTCGCCTGATACGCCTCGCGCGTCAGGCGAGGCAGACACCGCCAATCCGCCATGTCCTGAATCTGCTCCGGCACGATGCCTGCTTCAGCAAAGAGGCGCTGATAATAGGGAATATACTGGCGACAGTGCGTGAGCAGCAGCCGTAATTGGCGGAGCTGCTGCCGCTCGATCTCCTCCGGGGGCAGCCATTGCGTGTCATCGAGTTCCCGATAGAGCGCCCACACCGGATTGACCGCCGCTGGCGGCAGGCGCGGCCATTCATTAACGGGAGATTGACGCAGTTGAAAAAAAGGCATGATGCCATCCATTCGCTCGATCCGAAGTGTAACCCGCCATCTCTGAAATTACCCGCGCGGACGAGAAAACGCGGCAAACTCCATCTACCCATCCAACACCATCAACAGCGGCTGTTCCAAGAGCGCGGCGATGCGGCGGGTGAAGCGGGCGGCGTCGGCGCCGTCGATGACGCGGTGATCATACGACAACGACAGCGGCATTAGCAAGCGCGGCACGACCTGACCATCGCGGATGGCCGGTTGCCAGGAGGCGCGGGACAAGCCCAGGATGGCGACTTCCGGGTAATTGACAATCGGCGTGAAGCTGGTCCCGCCGATGCCCCCCAGGTTGGTGATGGTGAAGGTGCCGCCGCGCATCTCGTCGGCGGTGATCTTCTTGGCGCGGGTCCGCGCGGCGCGGTCCGCCAATTCCTGGGCCAGCTGGCGAACGCTCTTGCGGTCCACGTCCCGAATGACCGGCACCAGCAAGCCGCGCTCGGTATCAACGGCGACGCCGATGTGATAATACTGTTTCTGAATCCAGTGACCGCCGGCCAAGTCGAGGCTGCTGTTGAAGCGAGGCATCTCCTTCAGGGTGATGGCGGCGGCCTTGAGCGCGAAGGCCGTTACCGTCAGCTTCGGGCCGTTGTGGTTGGCGGCGTCGTGTTGGCGGCGGAAGGCGTCTAGGTCGGTGATGTCGGCCAGATCGTGTTGCGTGACGTGGGGGATTTGCGCCCAGGCCAACGCCATTTGCTCGGCGGTGCGGCGGCGAATGGCTTCCAGGGCGTGGCGCTCCACCGGCCCCCAGCGCTCGAAGTCGGGCAAGGGGGGCGGCTGCATCCCTAGGCCGGCGCCTGACAACGGCCCGGAAGCCAGTTGACGCACGAATGCCTTGACATCCTCGGGGGTGACTCGGCCCCGCGGCGCGGTGCCGGGAACCTGGCGCAGGTCCACCCCCAGCTCACGGGCCAGGCGGCGCGTGGCCGGTCCCGCCGGGACGACAGTTCGTTCCTCAGGCGCTGATGACGCGGCCGTCGGCGGTCGTGGCGTTGGCGCGGCCTGCTGGCGGCCATCGCTTTCGATGTCTTTCGGTGCGGGTTTCTCCTCTGCGGCGGGGGGCGGCGCTTCCGGTTCTGGCTTCTTTTGCTTACTTTCTTTTTGAGCGGGAGTGGTCGGCGGTTCCTCACCATCTGCTGACTCTTCCATGACACAAAACACCTGGCCGACGCGGATGTCATCCCCTTGCTTCACCAAGATTTTGCTCACCCGACCAGCGACCGGGGCCGGCACCTCGACGGTGCTTTTTTCCGCATCCACCTCGATCAGGGCTTGGCCTTGGCTGACTTCATCCCCTTCCGAAACTTTGATGTCCAGAACTTCGCCACCTTCCAGGTTTTCGCCCAATTCCGGCAGCTTGATCTCCTGGGACATGATCGCTCCTCAAAAGGATGAACGATGAACGATGAATTCTTTAAGAAAGCTTTAGGAGACTTAAGCAAACTATTTTATTATTCATCGTTTATCATTCATCGTTCCATTCACGCCGTTACAGGGTCCACCTTGTCGGGATCAATGTGTAATTCTCGAATGACCTGGGCCAGCTTTTGGCGCGGGAAGTGGCCGGCGTGGGCTAGGCGGGTCAGGGCGGCCAGGGTGATGCACTCGGCATCCACCTCGAAGAAGCGGCGCAGGGCGGCCCGCGATTCGCTGCGGCCAAAGCCATCGGTGCCGAGCGCGTACAGCCCACCGGGGACCCAGCGCTGAATCAGATCGGGGAGTGCCTTCATGTAGTCGCTGGCCGCCACGAACACGCCGCTTTCCTCGGCCAACACTTGCTCCAGATAGCTACGGCGCGGTTTCTCATCGGGGTGCAGCAAGTTCCAGCGTTCCACCGCCAGGGCGTCGCGGCGCAGCTCCTTGTAGCTGGTCACGCTCCAGACATCGGCGGCGACGCCGTAGCGCTCGGCCAACATCCCCTGAGCACGCAGGGCCTCGCGCAGGATTGGTCCGCTGCCGAAGAGATGCACCTGGGCCCCCTTCTTCACCGGGAGCGGCGCCGCCTGGAATTTGTACAGGCCGCGCAGGATGCCTTCTTCCACTCCATCGGGCATGGGGGGCATGGGGTAATTTTCGTTGTAGAGCGTGATGTAATAGAAAATATCCTCGCCATTCTCATACATACGTCGCAGCCCGTCGCGCAGGATGACGGCTATCTCGTAAGCAAAAGCGGGATCATAAGCCAGCAGATTGGGAACCGGCAGCGCTAAGACATGGCTATGCCCATCCTCGTGCTGCAAGCCTTCGCCGTTGAGCGTCGTCCGCCCCGCCGTGCCGCCCAGCAGAAAGCCGCGTGTGCGCATGTCGGCGGCGGCCCAGATCAAGTCGCCGATGCGCTGGAAGCCGAACATTGAGTAATAGATGAAAAACGGAATCATCGGGATACCGTGCGTGGCGGGGGCGGTGCCGGCGGCGATGAACGACGACATCGCACCCGCCTCGGTGATCCCCTCTTCGAGCAGCTGCCCATCCTTGGCCTCACGGTAAGCCAGCAGATGTTTGCTATCGACCGGCTCGTACAGCTGGCCGACGTTGGAATAAATGCCGATCTGGTTGAACAGCGAATCCATGCCGAAGGTGCGGGCCTCGTCGGGGATGATGGGGACGAGGTATTTGGCGATTTCCTTTTTGGCCAGCATCTTCTTGAGCAGGCCGACGAAGACCATCGTGGTGGAAAAAGCGTTGTCCCCACTCCCCTTGAAGAATTCCTTGAAGCCGAATTGCATCTGGGAAATCGGCAAGGCGGGGCAGCGCACGACCCGCTGCGGCAAAAAGCCCCCCAACTGCTGGCGGCGGTCGAGCAGGTAATGTGTCTCCTTGCTGTCCGCGTCGGGTTTGTAGAAGGGGCAGTCGGCAATGCCATCATCGGAAATCGGGACGCCGAATCGACTGCGAAATTCCTTCAGCTCATCCTCGTTGAGCTTTTTCTGTTGGTGGGTGATGTTCCGTCCCTCGCCAGCCTCGCCGAGACCGTAGCCCTTGACCGTCTTGGCCAAGATGACAGTCGGCGCTCCCTGACGCTCGACGGCAGCCTTGTAGGCGGCATAGACCTTTTCGGGATCATGACCGCCCCGCCGCAGCCGGCGCAGCTGCTCGTCGGACAGGTGCTTGACCATGTCCAGCAATTCGGGATATTTGCCGAAGAACTGCTCGCGGATGTAGGCGCCAGATTCGACGGTATATTTCTGATATTCGCCATCGACCACTTCCCCCATGCGCCGCACGAGCAAGCCGTTGTGATCCCGTTCCAACAACGGGTCCCAGTCGCCGCCCCAGATCACCTTGATGACGTTCCAGCCGGCGCCACGAAAAGCCGCCTCCAATTCCTGAATGATCTTGCCGTTGCCGCGCACCGGGCCATCGAGCCGTTGCAGGTTGCAGTTGATGACGAAAATGAGATTGTCCAATTTCTCGCGGGAGGCCAGGGTGATCGAGCCCAGCGATTCCGGCTCGTCGGTTTCGCCGTCGCCGAGGAAGCACCACACCTTTTGCTGGCTGGTGTCTTTGATCCCTCGGTGCAGCAGGTAGCGATTGAACCGCGCCTGATAAATGGCCAGGATCGCGCCCAGCCCCATCGACACGGTCGGGAACTGCCAGAAGTCGGGCATCAGCCAGGGATGCGGATATGACGACAGCCCGCCGCCATCGGCCAGCTCGCGGCGGAAGTTCTCCAGCTGGGTCATGGTCAGCCGGCCTTCGAGGAAGGCGCGGGCATAGATGCCGGGGGAGGCGTGCCCCTGGAAAAAGACCTGGTCGCCGCCGCTGGGGTCGTCGGGTCCGCGAAAGAAATGGTTGAAGCCCACTTCGTAGAGCGTCGCTGATGACGCATAGGTGGAAATATGCCCGCCGATGCCCGCCTCGCTGCGATTGCCGCGCACCACCATGGCCATCGCGTTCCAACGAATGAGGCTCTTGATGCGGCGTTCGATCTCCCGGCTGCCCGGATAGGGCGGCTGCTGGCTGGCCGGGACGGTGTTGATGTACGGCGTGTTGGCCGTGAACGGAATCTCCACGCCGCGGCGCACGGCCTTGTTCTTCAATTCGGTCAACAGATACCGTGCCCGCTCCGGGCCGCCGGTGTGCAGCACGCCGTCAAGCGAATCGAGCCATTCTTGCGTCTCGGCGACATCAATGTCACCGTTGGCGCCGTGTTGGTGAACCACCGCATCAGGCGGCATGACTCGCCTCCCTGGGAAAAAACCAAGCAATGAACTCAGAACACACCGGCCTGGAGAGTCAAGAAGAAAAAACCGGTCTCTCTCATTTTATGGAATCGCCGAGCGGCGGACATGAGCAGAGACAGAGATAAGAGAGAGAAGGATTTTCTCAAAGAGTTGAGTGAAATAGTGAATTTATATTAAGAATTTATCGGAGAAGAAAAGGGGACGTGACTCGTATTTGCTTGACGGAAAGCGGATCGCGGCGTCATTTGACAGCCAGCAAATACGAGTCGCGTCCCCTTTTCTTACTCATCCCGACGCTGCAGACGATCAACGGCCAACCGGCGGCGGCGGTGCTGGGGAAGGAATGAGGCGAGCGGCGGGGTTTATCCCCGCCGGGCGAACTGTGTGTACCTCACGGCGGGGGTGAACCCCGCCGGGCGCCATACGATTTGCATGTCGTCGATGGCGGCGCGGAGGCTCTCTTGGTCTCGATGGGCCGCACCTTCCCCAACGAGCCTAGCGGCGTGCCCGCGAGAACCGCATCACGCGGATTGCAAGGGGGCGGGTACGGAAGCTGGAAAGGAATGCCCCCTCATTTTTGCCCCGCATCCGGCTTCCTTACTGCCGTCAGAATGTCCTCGATTTGGCGCACGCAGGCGGACAAGGAGAGGGCGGCCATCTCGAAGTTGGTGTGGTCGGTGATGTCGCGGTAGTGGGCGGCGAAGTAGTCGGCGACTTTCTTGAGTTTGGGTAGCTTGCCTCGGGCGCGGCGCAGGTAGTCTTGGGTATCGCCGCGTTGGTGGCTCGGTTCCAGGGCGCGGACATAATCGAAGATCATGCGGTGGACGTCGAGCATCTCGGCATGGTCGGCGATCTCCTCGGAATGCTTAAGGAAAGTCCGCACCATCCAGGCATGGGCGAGGAGAGTGTGGATGCGCTCCACGGCTTCGTGCGGCGTCATGGCGTGGTCTCCGGCGTGGGGGATGGCGGCGTGCCGTCCGCCTTCACTTGGGCCGTGGCTGGCTTGGCAGGAGTTTCGGATAGCTCCTTGGAATAGAGCACCAGCGCGGCGCCGGTGCCGACCAGGATGATGCCCACCCAGAGCAATGGGTGTGGGGCCTTCAATTGGAAGTGCAACCAATCCCCTTTCTGCGGATGCCAAACGGTGCTCACCAAGGTATTGATGACCGGGGCCAAAGCGAAAATCAAGGGGGCGATGTACAGCCGGTAGTTCGGCGGATTCACCGGATCCACTGTGCGGGCGGCGGACATGGCGGCTTGGGTGGCGAAGATGACGCAAATCGCGCCCATGGCGCCGGCGGCGCCGGCCAAGCCGGAGAAGACGAGGCCGGTGGACTTCATCTCCGGCCACGGTTGTTGCCCCGACAGAAACATGACCAATGGAAAGAGCACACCAATCACGAAGTAGGCCACACCGACGCACAAGATGGCCATGAGCCGCGCGTTCGCCTTGGCCCCCAATTCATTGCCGCCGTAGTAGATGATGGGGACGTAGGTTCCCCACGACAAACCCGCCAGCATGACATACAGTAGCCAAGTGTACTTTTCCGACATCGTGCAAGGTCTCCTTGATCGTTCCTGGAATTCATCGTTTCGCGCGGATTTTCGGCAGCCAGCGCCAACCGATGAATCTTTGTCGTGATGATGATTTCTCACTCTTTCCGCAGCGCCGCCAGCAACGGGGCGCGGAGCGTGAACGACACGGCGGCGGCCCCAGCGCTGAGGCCAATGCTGGTCACGAGCACCACCAGCATGACCACGCCTAGCCACGGAATCCGGCCCTCGCCGCTGAGCACCTGCGGGGCCACGGATAAGAGGGCGGCCAAGGTGCCCAGCGCCAGGCCAAGCAGCAACAGGAAGCCATTCTCCGCCAGGATCAACCATTCCAGGGCGCGTGGCCGATACCCCAGTGCCCGCAACAGGGCCAGCTCGCCGCGCCGCTCCCAGACGGCGCGCAACAACACCACCGCCAACCCCAAGGCGCCAAGCAACAATCCCAAGCCGCCCAACGCCTGGAAGGTGGAGAGGTAGGTATTTTCCACTTCCAGAAACAACGCCAGCCGCTGAGCAGAAGGTGTCACCTCAAAGCCGTAAGTGGCAAGTTGATGTTGCAGCTCACCTTTCACCACATCGGCTTTTTCCAGCGGCGCGTCGATGAGGAAAAAGCGATACCCTTCTTGACCGGGATATAGCCGGAGGAAATTCGCTTCGGACATCAATAAGCCATTTTGAAACACGCTGTCCTTGAGCAAACCGGCGATTCGCACCTTGACTTTCTCGCCGCGCTCGTTGGTGATGTCGAAGGTGTCCCCCAAGCCTTTTTTGAGCACCCAGCCGACGGAGTGTTGTTCGCCGAAGACGGGAATGGTTCCCTCCTGGCTCGGCTGGTCGAGCAGTCGCCAGGGATTTGCTTTTTCCTCATCCGCTTGAGCCAACGTAGCGGCGAATTGGAACCCCCCCCGGTCGATCAACGCTGGCGGCACCCCTAAGATTTGCGGGCGTTGCGGCTGGTAGAGATTCAAACAACTGGCATCGTCCCCCGGTTGGCGGCGGAGAGCGAAGAAGCGAACGTCTTTGAGGATTGCTTCCGACGTGTCGGAAAAGCCGAGATCAAAGCGGGCGTTGGCATCATTGAGGTTTAGAAAAATCGGCACGTCCGCCTCGGCCAACAGCGGAAAGCCGCCGCTGCCAGCCTCTTTTTCGTGGAAATCCTTATCTGGCTCACGGCGGAACGATTCGACCGCCACCACCAGAAAGGCCGCCGACGCCAGCAATCCCGCTGTCAACAGACTGCGCAACGGATGGCGAGCGGCGTTGCGGACCCCTAAGCGTGTCAAGGCGGTGGCGCCTTGACCGTGAATCAGGGCATGCTTGCTCCGGTGCATCCAGGCCCAGGTGCCGGCCAACGCCGCCGTCAGCAGCAACGCCCCGCCGCTGAAGAAGGTGAAGGCCCGCATTTCTTGATCGCGCAGCAAGCCAGCGGAGATGAGCAACGCCAATCCCAGAATCAGCGTCACGCCCGTGATCCAGACGCTAACGCGCGGCCGGCGCGGGCCGCGTGGATCGCGTGAGGGTGTCGTTTCACCGGCGAGCAACGCCGTCGGGGCCGCCCGGTTGATGACCCGCATCGACCAAATCATGGCGATCAAGCTGACCAGCAAGGCCAAGCCGTAACCCAAGACTAGGCTGAACGGAGTCACATGCAGACGCAACAGCGACCGATCCAAGGCCCCCGGCCACCACGCCGCCAGAGTATCGAGCAAAAGCCAAGCGTAGCCGACCGCTCCCACCAACCCGGCCACGCCGCCGAGCAGGGCCAGCACCGCTCCCTCGGCCAACAGCAAACGCCAGACCGTGCGCCGCCGGTAGCCAATGGCATAGAGTAGTCCAATTTCCGACGCGCGGCGATCAATGTTCAGCCGAAACAGCAGCCCGACCAGCAACTTCGCCGCCAGGATGACGAAGAAGCTAAATCCCAAAAACAGCAAGCCAAAATCCATGCTCCCCGCGCTGGCCTCCAGGCTGCGCTCGCGCACCTTCTCGACGACGAAACCACCGTCCTCGGCCTGCAGATGGTGTAACAAACTTTGACGAAATTCCGCTGCTTTTTGAGGCAAGTCGGGATAGGGCGGACTTGCATTCGTCTGGGGTGCCAGGCGGATGGAAGTCAAGTTGCCGAAGCGGCTTCCCCATAACCGTTGCCCTGTTGCTAGATTGACATAGGCTTTCGGCGTGGTGCGATAGATGTTCCAGTATTCCTCATCCCGATCCTTGACCCGTTCCGCTTTGTACTCGAATGGCGGGTTCCAGTCGCGCAGGGTGAGTTTGTCCGTGATGCCGGGAAACTCTGGTGTCAAGTCAGGATCATGAACCGGTCCCTCCAGAGGGAGGAACCCCTTGAGTCGGAAGGCCGTGCTTTTTTCGACCAGTCCCCCTTGCGCGTTCGGCAGGAAATAGGTCAAGGTAATGGCATCGCCCGGCTTGGCTTGCAAGGGGGAATCCGGCCAATCGACCAGCACGATGTCATCATCTGCCAGACTTTTGACTCCGGGAGGCAGAAACGGTCCCAACGGCGGCGCTTGCGTGGGGTCAAGGGCGGCGACGACGGAGTAGGGAATCTCGTTTTTCCCATCGCTGATGGTATTCGCCAAGTAAACCAAGGTGGGAGCGGTGCGCAGCTGGGTGTCAGCGGCCGCTTGCCGGGCGGCGCGCACGACCGCCGGTTCCAACAGCATGTTCCGGCTTTCCAGGCTCAGATAGCCGCGCTGCCGGTAATGTTCGGCGACCGCCGCTTTGGCGATGACACCGGTTTGAGGTTCGGCCAAGTCGGCGATGGCTTGGGGTACTCGGTTTCGCCATTCGAGCCGACTTAGTTGGCCGTCGTCGTTGCGGTCGAGCTTGGCGAACAGTGCCTGCGTCCGTTCGTCGGCATCGTGCAGCACCAAGCCCCAATCGTCCAGAGTGAGAGCGCGGTTTAGTTCTTCTTGTAAGTTTTTCTCCGTCGCTGGCGTTAGCACGGCATTGACTTTCCCTGCCAATTCCAATTCTTCTTGCAACACTCCGAGCGGCACGAAGACATTGCGCGGCGGCGCCGGGCTGGGAGAGAGGTTGAAGCGGCTGCCGAAGTTGTCCGCCGGCAGCACGGCCCGCACCGTCAGCGGCAAGCGAAAGACAACCTCATCGGTGCTCTTGTGCCCCAGCAGCGACTCGCGCGGTACGCTGCTGGCTTTCTGCACATAGATAATCACTTGGTCGCCGGCCTGAACGTGCAGCTCATCGGCCACGGTGGGGCTGAGCAGGATTTCCGGCTTGCCAGCGTTCCAGAAGGTCGCGTCGGGCCGAGCAGTGTCGGCGGGCCAGAAACTCGGCTCGACCCCCAGAATGGTTACTTTGCCGAGACTATGCCATGGCATTCCTTTGTCATCGTATGTCGCCGTGGTGACGGTGCCTTGTAGCAAGATCGCCTGGGTGCCCCCCTGCGCGGTGAGCTGATCGGCGAGATCGGAGGTGAAGAATCGCCCCGTGATTAGCGTCTGCTCGATCCAGCCGAGCTGCCGCTGAGTCAAGTCACGCAAGCTGCCCCGCAGCGAATCGCCGACCAACAGCGCCCCGGTGAGGACCGCCGTACCGACGACGACGCCGAGCAACACGGCCAAATTGCCGCGCCAGTGAAAGAACAGGTTATGCCAAAGCAAGCGGCGCAGCTTCATGGCCGCCCTCCGTTGACAGGCTGCAAGCTGCCATCGACCATTTCCAGTTGGCGCGGGAAGTTGCGGGCTAAGTCGGTGCTGTGCGTGACCACGACGAGCACGGTTTGTTCTTGCCGGTGCAAATCAAGCAGCAATTGCCCCACGCTCTGGGCGGTGCGGCGGTCGAGGTTGCCGGTCGGCTCATCGGCCAGCAGCAAGACGGGATGCTGAATGAGCGCCCGCGCCACCGCCACGCGCTGGCGCTCGCCGCCGGATAGCTCCGCCGGGCGATGGTCGAGCCGGTCCCCCAGCCCCACGCGCTCCAAAAGCTGTCTGGCCCAAGTCTCGACCTCGGCCGGGTTCGTCCGGCTCACCAGGGTCGGAATCAGTACGTTTTCCAACACGGAACATTGCGGCAACAGGTGGTGATCTTGAAAGATGAAGCCAATGTAGCGATTGCGGAAATCGGCCAATTCGCGCTCCGGCAGCGTGAACGGGTCCTTACCGTCGAGCCGCACTTGCCCTTCGGTGGGCCGATCCAACGTGCCGAGAATATGCAACAACGTGCTCTTGCCGGAACCGGACGGTCCCATGATGGCCGCCGCCTCGCCGCGTTGCAGCTCCAGGCTCAAATCACGCAACACCGACAAGGGCTCGCCGCGCGTTGGATAGTCTTTCTTCAGATTGGCTACTTGCAGGGACATCGGGGAAAGTTCATCATCCAGGTTGGAAAGCTAGTCGCACAATTTGGGATATTAGACCCAATCCGTCCTAAAGCCAAGTAAAATCGTAACTTATTGAAAGGCAACGGCTTCGGCAAGGGGGAGGGGTGAAACGAAAACAGGGCGAATCGGGACGCGGGGTGGTTTTGCTTTCATGACGAAAAAAAAATCGATTAAGCTACTGGAATAGAGTTTGCTCACTAGAGTATTGAAGTGAATGACGCATCCGAGTCACAAGCCATTGCTCGCCTCTGGCTCGCACGCTATTTCACCTCTGCCGGCGGTTCCAATCCCACCAACCCCAGCGCCACTTTCAAGAAATCGCGCGTGACTTGCTGGAGCAACTCATCCACTTTCCGGCAAGTGCGTTGCCATTGTTCGGCGGGTGTGCCGGGGGGACAGGGATCGGACCACGCTTCGATGTAGGCCTTGGCTTTCGGCTCGGTGCCGCTGGGGCGTAGGGCGACGCGGGCCGAGTCGCCGAGCTGGAACAACAAGACGTTGCGGGCGGCGTAATCGGTGGCCCCCTTGATTGGCCCCATCCGTCCTTGTTCGTCGCGCAGATCCTCGAAACGGGTCACGGGCAGGTTGGCGATGGTCCGCGGCGGTTCGGCCCGCAACAAGTCCAGCATTCGGGCCATGTTCTGTTTCCCCTCGATGCCGGTCATCATCACCGGCACCATCGCGTTGCGGAAGTAGCCGAAGCGTCGTTCCAACAACTCTAGGTAATCCAGCGCGGTACGGCCCTGGCGTTTCTGATCGAGCACCAGCTCGGCGAACAGCAGCGCGGCCCCGGCGGCGTCCTTGTCGCGCAAGTGCGGCGTCACCATCGCGCCGTGGCTTTCCTCGGTGGCGATGATGAAGTCCGCTGGCGATCCGGTCACGTCCTCGTAAACGCCGTGCTGTTCCAGCTGCCACAAGACATCGGCCATGTATTTGAAGCCAACCAGCAGATTGTCCACGATCTGGGCGTTGTAATAGCGGGCAATGCGCGTGATCATGCGGGTAGTCACTTCCGTGGTGACAACGATAGGCGAAGGAGGCAGCCGGCCTTGCTGGGCCAGTTTTTCCAACTTGAAATGAGTCAGCAGGGCGGCCGTCTCGTTGCCGGTGACGAAACGCCAGCCGCCGGCATCATCGGGGATCATCGCGCCGATGCGGTCGGCATCGGGGTCGGTGGCCAGTACCAGATCAGCATGACAATCACGCGCCACGGCCTCGGCCCGGTCTAGCGACTCCGGCACTTCGGGGTTGGGGGAGCGCGTGACGTTGGGAAACTGGCCATCGGGAGTCATTTGATCCTCAACTGGCGTCACACGGAAGCCTTGGGCTTGCAGTACCTCCATCGCCGTCATGCCGCCGACACCGTGCAACGGCGTGAACACCACCAGCATCTCATCGAAGCGGGGCGGCGGCACCAGGCTTTGCTTGCGGCACAGGTCGATGTATCCTTGATGAATCGACTCCTCCAGCCAGTGAATCAATCCCGACCGCACGGCCTCGGCCCACGTCAAGGTCTTGATGGTTTGCACCTGATCGACTAGATCGGCCATGATTTGATCTTCGGGGGGGACCGGCTGGGCGCCGCGCTCATCGTAGAACTTGCCGCCGTTGTCATCGGGTGGATTATGCGATGCCGAGATATTCAGCCCGCCATGCGCCGCCAGCTGGCGAATGGCGAACGACAGCTCCGGCGTGGCCAGGTAGCGCGGGTTATCCGGCGGCAGGATGTGGGCGTGAATGCCGTTGGCGGCATAGACGCACACCGCATGTTCGGCAAACAGCCGCGACGACAGATTCAGGACCGGATTCGGCAGATCGGGATTGTAGTTTCGACGCTGATCCCGAAAACAACGCACGTCATAAGCGAGCACGACAGATAGGTTCTTGACACCGGGAAAGCGTTCCTTCAAATACTCGCAGTGACCTTGCACCGACGCCCCCAGCGTCCACAAGTTCATGCGGTTGGGACCGATGCCGACCGCGCCACGCCGACCGCCGGTGCCGAAGGGGAGAATCTGATAAAAGCGATCGAGCAAGCCGGACCATTGCCGCTGCTGGATCAGCCATTGCAGCTGCGGCCGATAGCTGGCGAACTCATCGCTGGTCAGCCATTGTCGCAAAAATTGCAGTGCCCGTTCCTTGAGGGCAGGCTCCGCGTCGATTCCTTGAAATCCCGCCGTGACTTGCTCCATCAGGTCCATGAGTCTTTTTCCTTGATTGCGTTGGATCGGGAAGTGGTTAACGTTTATGCTCGGTAATTTACCAAGGACGGATAAGCGGAGCAATCGCGGAGCGCGGAGAGTTCAGAAATCGCCGATCACTCACCCCTTCTCAAAGCGGAAGCAGATGGGCACGACTGTAAAGACAATGCTATATCACATAAACAGCGGGCCGCGTGAGTAAGTTCATGGACGCCACGCATGGGGATGATCTCAAGGTACTCTATGAGCAAGACGAAACCGCCTGGCTGGAACGCAGCGCCCAGTTAATTCAACAGAGGCGGTTTGAGGAACTGGATTACGACAATCTGAACGAGACCAGCGGCAGCGCGACTGGTTGGCGACCGTGGAAGTGCAACGGCACGAGCTGGGTTTGTTGCTGCGAAGCGGCACGCTGCGCCATCACGCCGAAGCCGAGTTAGACTGCCTATCAAGCGGGCGTACGCCAAGCAGCGATGGAAACGGGACTGCATCCGCACTCCTTTCCTCAACAATGCCTTTACCGTGTGCAACAGTTGTTGGAAATCGAATTATCGATGACGGAAGAGTAGCCGCGGAAGATAATGGCCAACTTCACAGCTCCTACTTCTTCTTCCGCGCCGCGTCCCAGATCGGACCATAGACTTCCTTGTCGAACGGCGGGCAGCCGGTGGCGAATTGACCAAGCTCGTTGTGTTTGGAGCGCATCAGAGCGGTGCAGTAGCTGAACGTCCGGCAGACGCGCTTGCGGTCGAGCTTGCCATGTTCTTGTAGCTGCTGAGCGAAGTCGGGCTGCGGCAAGGCACCCCGTCCGACGCCGACGAAAGTAATGCGACCATCCCGGAGGTTGGCGGCTCCGGCATGGAAGAGATACTCTTGCAGGTAGCTGTAGCCGCTGCCGACAAAGGGGAAATCGGGAAAGCGTTGCTGAATCGTCCCGGCCAGACGGAAATGCCGATCCACGCCGAGAAGCGGATGTTCCGGCGTCTCGTAGCCATCGGGCGGCGGATACTCAAAGGGGCGGATGACGTGCGGGTTCGAGTACGGATTCCCCATGCTGATGTTAATGAGTGACACACCCAGACCAATCATGTCTTCGATCCAGCGCAGCGGCTCGGTTAAATCGGGTTGGTTCGGATCGTCCGGGCTAGTCCCCCAGGCGCTGACAATCGGCGGCGACCAGGGACACGGCTCCCCGATGTCATCTTTGCCCTTGCGGTAGGGGATGCCGTCGAAGACATTGACCCGGCTGGCGATGACCAAATCGGGCAGCTCAGCGCGCAGGGCGGTGAAGATGTCACGAGCCAGGCGCGTGCGGTTCTCGTAGCTGCCGCCGTAGGGGCCGGGACGAGTCCGCGCCGCCAGCATTTCGCTGAGCAAATAGCGGTGACACTGCTTGATGTCCACGAAATCGAAGCCGCAGCGCCGCGCCAGCCGGGCCGTTTGGACATAATACTCCGGCAAGCGTTTCAGATAATCATCATCTAGCAGCGGATAGTTGTCAGCCACCATGCGCCCCGTTGCCTTGTCAGCGACGATGCGCGGGTCCAGGATCGGATCATGGAATCCCAGCAGCGGCCGGCGATAACTGTAGCGGCCCGAATGCGTCAGTTGCAGGCCGATCACCAGGCCGTCGTCGCTGCCGCAGGCGGCCCGGTGCGCCGCCCGGCACTGGCGCAGCATGTTCTCAAAAGCGGGGGCCGTCTCCGCCGTCAAATGGAGCTGGCGCGTGTTGGCTCGCCCCTCCTCGATGACGGCGGTGGCCTCCCCCCAGATCAATTTCGCCCCGCCCGCCCCAAAACGCTCATAACGGCGCACGGTCAACTCATCCGGCCGGCCATCGAGCGTGCCATCGCACCCTTCCATCGGCTGAATGCACAGCGCATTCCCCACCCGCAGCGGCCCGACCCGCACCGGCTGAACCAACGGGCTGAAATCGTCGCTGAACCGCACGTCCAGCCCCATCCGCCGGCAGTCCGCTTCCAACTCTGCCACTGATTTGTACTTGAAATAGCGTGCCATGAGGTTGTCGTGATGAGAAACGGTGCCAGGGTGTTGATGTTTCGCGGCATCCTGATGAGATAATATGGAAGGCAGGCGGGAATTGGTAGGATACATCCCCCAATGGGACGTTTGAAGCCAGTTTTCTCAGGAGTATGTCATGAAAAAGGTCTTGCTGGTCATCGGTGACGCCGCCGAGGTGTTCGACACCATGTACCCACTGCACCGCATCCGCGAGGACGGGTTTCAGGTCGTGGTGGCGGCCCCGGAGAAACGCCTCTATCATCTGGTGATGCACGATACCCATCCGGATTGGGACATCACCGTGGAATCGCCGGGGTACAAGCTGGCGTCCGACATCGCCTTCCGCGACATCCGGCCCGAGGAGTACGTAGGCTTGGTGCTGTCCGGGGGACGAGCGCCGGAATACCTTCGCTACGACGAGGATTTGCTGCGCGTGACGCGCTATTTTTTTGACCAGCAGCTGCCGGTCGCTTCAGTGTGTCATGGCATCGAGATTCTGGCCACTGCTGGTGTCATCCGTGGCCTGAACGTGACGACGGTGCCTAAGTGCCGCTTCGATGCCGAGGTGTGCGGCGCCAAGTTCCTCAATCAAGAGGTCGTGGTGAGCGGCCACCTCGTCACGGCCCGCACCTGGCATGACAATCACGCCTGGATGCGTGAATTCATGAAGCTGCTGAATGGGGTGACGAAATAAGAGACTGTTCCAGAAGAGCTATCCGGCAAGGGGCCGTGGGCATGTTTCCCAACGTGCCCTTGCTGGTGTTTGGGTGTGCCGCGGCGCGTTGTAAAGTGCCCCACGAGTCTTGCCGGATAGCTCCTTGGCTTACTTCTTGCTCAAATCCTTGAACACGATGTTCTTGAAGGTGACTTCCATCGGGCCGCCGGAGTGCAGCTGCCAGGCGATGATGCCTTGATCGGGCATCTTGGGGAATTCGCCGTCCACCGTCGTCGCGCCATTGAGTTTGATGATGACGCGCTTGCCGACGCAGCGAATGTGATAATCGTTGAACTCGTCTTTCTTCAAGACCTTGGCCACCACGTCTTTCGGAGCGGCTTGCATCATGCCGCCGAAGTGTTCGCCGTACAGGCTGCCCCAATACTGGGCGCCGATGTCGCATTGCGGCCCCTTGACGGTGAACTTGTCCATGTCGATGATTTCGCTGCGAATTTGCACGCCGCTGTTGCCGGCGCCCCCCTTCAAGCGAATTTGAAAGGACAACTCGAAATCGCCATACGGTTTCTTGCTGCACAAGAAGGTATTGAACTTGAGACCATCGGGGAACGTGGAACCGACGAGGGCGCCGTCGTCCACTTTCCAATACTTGGTCAGACCTTCCCAGCCGGTCAGGTCCTTGCCATTGAAGAAAGAGCTATCCGGGTCCACGGCGGTTGCCGGTGGCGCCCACAGCAGAGATAAACCGCACACTCCCATCAGGATGAACAGCACGTCGCGCATCACGGATTCTCCCAATCAAGGTTCGAGGGATTCGCCCAGGGTGGATTCGATAGAACAACCGGCGCCGGCTCAGCAGGCGCCGGGGAAAACGCCGCGGTAGTGCCATTCTCCCCCGCGACGAGCGGAGCCGGCACGGCGAGCGGTTCGCGCGGCGGGGCGAATTCCTCTTCGTGCAGCAACTCCAAGGCGGCATGGCGGGCCTGCTGGCGACTGAAGCCTAAGCCTTCCAGCCGCGCGAAGACCGCTTCCAATTCCTCACGCAGATAAACCTTGGCGTCGGCGGCCTCGAGCGCGAAACGCTCACCGCCGCGCTGATCACGGCGCGGATGTTGGAAGAGTAAGCCGGCAGCCACTTGATCGCACAGCACATTCTCAGCCAATACTTGAGCATAGACAGGTAACTTGCGGCGCAGTTCGGCCCAACTCAACGGGCCATTGGCCAAGGCACCCCGCAGCAGGGCCACGACATGCACACTCATGGGCCGGTCCCAATAACGTGGCTGTTGACTGCGATAGGGTGGGTATTGGTGCCACACTTGAGCCGCCACTTGGCGATGGAGAACGTCTTGCACAGGGAGTTGTCGCAGTCGGGCGGGGAGGCGCGAGCAAATCTTGGTCAGCGTGAGCGGTTCGGGACTCTCTTGAAAAACACCTTGGATCGCGCCGATCAGCTGCTCATCGACCGTATGGGTCGCTGCCATCGTGGCGAATTCCAGGACTTCGGGCATGAGCGTACCCCTCCTATACGGGAAAGTTTCGAGCCAGGACCGCTCCTTGGCGCTGGCCCGCATGATCCATCACGCCCCTCCGTGGTGGCGCCCCTTGTAGCGAGGGCAAACAATCATTGGCAGCTATTGTATGAACGGCGGCTCGGCTTGGCCGTCCAGAGACGCGGGAGAAAAATCCGTGTTCGCCGCTGGCGCTGGATAGAGTACGATGTCGCCAAACAGTCGCGGTTGCTGGGCCACGATCTGGCGTGCTTTGATCAATTCCAGCACGGCTAAAAACAGCCCCAACAAGCGGCCCCGGCTATGCGGCGGCGTGAACAGCGATGAAAAGGCCACCTCGCGCTCGTGGCGCAAACGCTCCAGGATCGTCTCGACATAGACGTGCATGGGAGTTTCATCGACGACGATTTGTTGGGGTTGCAACGCCAGCGTTTCGCGCATGAGCCGGCCAAAAGCACTCACCAAGTCCCATAGTTCAACGGGTTGCAACGGCTGCTGAGACGAGCCGCGCGGTTCTTCGGGAGGCAGGCGTGGAAGGCGGGCTGTCTGGCGTTGGGCCTGGGTTTCCAACAGAGCGGCCGTGTCTTTGAATTGCTTATATTCCATTAACTGCCGGACCAAGGCGCGGCGCGGGTCCTCGTTCTCGGTCGCCGCCGTCGCTTCGGAATGCGGCAACAACAGTTTACTCTTGATTTCCATGAGGGTGGCGGTCATGACCAGGAACTCGCCGGCCCATTCCACGTCAATCCATTCAATCAACCGCATGAATTCCAGAAACTGATCCAGGACGCGCGCGATGGGAATATCGCAAATATCGACCTCGTTGCGCTTAACCAGGTACAGCAACAAGTCAAGTGGACCGCGAAAGGCTTCGAGATCCACTTGATATTCACTCAGGCGCGGGTCGTGTTCCATGACGTTCTTCTCGCCGCGTTCGCGGTGGTTTCCTCAATCTTCCTCAATCGGCCTCCAATCGATGATGTCGATGCGGCTATGGGGCGTGAAGTGCTCACCGCGCGCCATCTGCTCGTAGGCTTGCCGCGCCACGGGGCCGGCATGGTCCAAATCGGCCAAGGGTAGGCAAGACTGTTCCCGATACAAAATCAAGTCGTCCGCGCTGTCGGCCAACACGATGTCCACGTCGGAAAGGGTGCGCCGAGCGATTTCCCCCAGTTGCCGCCCTTGGGGAGTAGTGGGCAAAGCGATGATGTTGATATTGGTGGTGGCATCGAAATGCCGGGCCACCAACGGCGGGGCGGCGGAGTCATAAGCGTCAGCGATCACCTGACGCACTTGGTCCCCCTCATACGTGGTCAAGAACATGTCCACGACATCGCTGTTTCCGAGTCGTTGATCGATGAAGGCCGTCACCTGCCGCGCCACCGCCTGTTCCAGATTGCTCAGCAAATTCATGGGATTCAAGCACACGCGCAGGAGGCTGCCGAATTCTTTCTCGATCAAAGTTTGGACGTCACGGTCCAAGGTTTGGAAATCCGCAGCCGTGATCCCTTCCAGGAACCGCTCCAACGCCTCGGTCAAGGTTTGGCAGGAAGGGGGCAACAGATAGTGGGCGGGGCTTTCCCCCAAGTCTTCGTGCAAGGCAAGCCGCGTGGCAAACACAGTGAGCAAGCCATCGAGCCACTGCCGACAGTAACCGATTTCCCGGCTTTCCTTGGCCAACTGACCACGAAAACTGACATAGAGCCAGCAAACCCGGCGCAGCACCAAGTATTGATAACGGAGCTTGGGATAATGAGATAATAATTCCACTACTTCGAGAATCACCGGCGCCATCCGCCGTCCCCCGCCAGGATTCGCCCGCAGCTGCCCCAGCAAGAACTGAATGCGCTCATACACCTGGGCGGCGCGTTGGTAAACTTCCTTGGCGAGTGGCTCATGTTGTTCGAGGGATGACTCGATGGTGGCATGGATACGCCGGATGGCTTCCTCGGCTCCTGCCAGCCGAAAGCCCGGTTGTTCCATCAGATAGACGGCCAACTGAGTCAGGCGCTCGCCGCCGCTGATGAGCAATTGGTTGACGGTGGCATCGAGCACGTTGGCCAAATCTATGGGGGCGCGCGTGGCGGCGTTGTCGTCCGGCTGTCCTACCATCTGCTCGAAGCGCTGCAACACCGCTGCCAATTCTGGTGCTTCCACATCGGGAGCGCGCCGGCCGCGCGGCTGGAAGGGGGCGAGGAATTGATCGAACACCACCTCGGGTGCTTGCTGATAGGCTTGGATGCAGGCTTGTTGTAGCTGCGTGACGAGGCTCTCGACGCTGAGACCTTGTTGATGCCACTGCTCGGCGATCCAGCCCGTGACGACCTCGCGCAACGGCGTGCCGTCCCGCGCCGTCCAGCTTTCCACCAAACGATGACAAAGCCGGGCAACGCTTCGATGGGCCAGCCAGTGGCGCGGCCAAGCAATGCGAAACTGTCCGAAGGTTTGCACGGTTGTTGTCATCGATGCCGGCACGGAGGAGCGGCACGAATCCGCCACCTGTCCCAGAGGGGCGAACAACTCCCGCACCAGAAAATCGCCTGCCAGACTCAGCATCTGATTGGAGGCGGCAACATCCGCTTCGTCCGGCATCGGCAACAGCACGGGGCGCGTGAAGGGAGCTTCCGAGTCGTGAGTCGGTTTTTCGCGCTCATCGTAGTGGACCACAAAGTTCACTTCCGGCGCCGAGAAGTGATTCAGCTCCAACAGTGCCGCATAGGCGTTCACCAAGGCCATGTAGCGAGCGGGGCGCGTATCAACCGGCGGCAACAACAGCAAACCCGTGACAGAAGCCGGATTGTATCCCAACCGCCGCAGTTGGGTCCGTACCGTGTACGCCAAGTCAAGAAACATGCCGCTGCCGGTGCCGCCGGCCAAGCTGGCGACGATGTACACGCGCGGGCGGTTGGTGCGCAGTCCCAAGCCTGTGTGCCGATCCGCTTCGGCGAGTTTTTCCGGCTCGGTGCAAGTTTCCAGCGCTTCCCGAATCCGATCGGAGATGATGTGATAATGGTCAAAATATGCTACTCGTCCCAAGATGCGCAACCCTGCCGTGGTCAGGTTGCGGGGAATGCGATAGATCATGCGGGGGTCGCACCAGGAATCGAACGTCCCGCGCCCTTCCTTCGGCTTGAAATAGTGGCTGGGCCGATTGAGGCGCGCCAACACCACATCCTGAGGGGAAAAGCAACGAGCCGGATGTCCGGAGACGGCGGCTTGCGCGGTTTCCGGGTCAGTGTCCAGCAGAATCATTTGCACATGCGCCAGCGGCGTCAAGGAATCGAAGCGTTCCAACAACGTGTCCCGAACATGCTGGAGCACTTCCAGACCCAACTTCCCCACGCCGATCAGCACGGCCGGGAACAGCAAGCCGGTGCCGGTTTGTTCAGGGGGAGCGGTTCGCGGCTGGAACTCCTTCCAAACCGGTGGCGCGGAGATGACCTCTTCCTTGGCGGCCGCGCGGGGGGGCGGGGCCGCATCCCAGGACGTGGGCAGGGCGTCATTCGCCGCCGCTGTCGTTGGTTGGCGCGTGGATTGGGGGGGCGCGCTCGGTTCTCTGGCGGTGGGGGGGGACAAAGCGCCTGGGGCATGGTCACGCCGGTCGGTTCCACTCGGTACCGTGTCGGCAGAGGGAGCGGCGGCGGTCGCCATCGCCTGCCGCAAGGCGCGCACCAGGTCCAGGCAGCTGTCATAGCGATCCGTGGGCTTTTTGGATAGCGACTTGCCAATAATGGGCCGATCATAGGCTGGCAAGGGCGCCAGATTAGGCGTGGCGGACAGATGCTGCATAATGAGCTGCTGTACGCTGGAGCCGACGAACGGGCGCTGGCCAGTCAGTAATTCTTGATACACGATGGCCAAGCTGTACTGATCGCAAAACCGGCTCACGATGCCGTCAAAGGTTTCCGGGGCGGCATAGACCGGCGTGACTCCCCCTGTCACGGTCGCCGACATGCCTTGCAAGTCCTTGACTAAACCGAAGTCGGCCACCTTGAGATGGTTATAGACGAGAAACAGGTTCTGCGGTTTGATGTCCAGGTGTTGAAGTTGATACTGATTATTCATCAAGTCGAGAACTTCCGCCGCTTCCTCCATGTAGCCCAACAATTCGTCGCGGGGAATGCCTTGCAGACCGCTGCCGCGACATTCCCGATAGCGGTCCCAGAGGTTGCGGTCGGCCAACTCCATGACGATGATGAGCCGGTTTTCGATAATGTCGAACCGCTCCAGCGACAGCAAATACGGATGGCGCACGGACTTCACACGACTGAGCGCCTTCAGTTCCTGTTCCGCACGCCTTACTCCATGTTCGTCCTCGGTTTGCAAGTCGCCGTACACGAACTTGATGGCTTTCATCAAGCCGCCCGGCGCTTCCGCCTTCCACACCTCGCCAAAGCCGCCGCCACCCAAGCGCTCCAGGAGCTTATATCCTGGAATTGGCTCAGCTTGACTTTCGATTCGGATGGCCATGAACCTACACCTAATCTGACTGGCGACTCAGTTCTAGGAGGAGCGACGAACCAACACGGTCGTTTACGTTGATTTGAGACGGAATCCAGAAGTTCACCTTCGAGAATGCGTGTGACTCACGACATCACGCGATCCCGATGATTCCCTACCCCCTTCCATCCTACCTTACCGGCGTCCAAGTCGCAACTTCCGCGCCGTTGGGGGTTCACCGTAAACTTGGCCAACGGGGGGCATAACCTGGCCTGTGAACGGTGCAGCACCAGGGACCGGATGTCCTTGTTTAGCCTAGACCGTCAAACTTCCGAGAAACGGGAAAGAGGGACTCTGACCGTGGGTCAAACTAGAAGGGTTTCGGATTGGGCGACCAATCACCAATGTCAATTCGGCTATGGGGACTGAAATGCTCGATGGCGGACATCTGCCGATATGCGGTTTCCGCTACCGCGCCTAGCTGTGGTAAATCGGACAACGACAGCTGAGGCATCTCTCGATAAAAGACGATTTCATCGGGGTTGGTCGTGGCGACGACATCCACGACGGTCAGCGGCTTGCTGAGCAAATCACGAATCTGGGTGGCTAGAGGTTGGGTGGGGACCGCCACGATGCCGAATTCCGTGGAAGAGCTGGCCGCATCGGCCAGCGGCGGCAGCGCTTGTTTCCAGGCATCGGCCAACGCCTCTTGCGCGCTGGCGGGAGACGTGTATAACTCCAAAAACATCTGGGCGGCGTTCAACTGGCCGAGTTGCCGTTCGACAAAGTCTTGCGCTTGTTGCACGAAGGCCAATTCCAGGTCACGCGGCAAGGAGGAGGAAGTCATGCACACGTGGACGACGGCCTTGAATTGTCTGTGGATCATCTCCTGAATTTGGTGGTCGAATTCCAGCAGCTCTTTGGCGGCTAAGTTCTTCAAGAAACGTTGGACGGCTTCCTCGATGGTCCGGCAGCCTCCGGGAAAGAGGAACCGCCCCACATCGACGGGGGCCGATTCCTTCCGTTGGGCGGATTGGCCGATGGATTGCGCCATGTCACTCAAGCGCAGCCGGCAAAAACTGATTTCACGCAGATACTCGGGGCAATTGCTCAACAAGTTGCGATAGATGGAAGTCACACGCTGCAAGACCAAGGCTCGATAACGGATGCCCGGATACAGGCGCAATAATTCGACCAAATCCTTGATAATCGGTTCTTTATGCCGCGTGGCGGTCAAGTAGGTCGCTTTCAGGGATTGCAGCCGTTTGAAGACGTCGTCGGCTTGGCTGGCGAATTTCTCGCCGAGAGGCTCTTGCGTCAGCACCATTTGTTCCATGATGCCGTTGATTTGTCGGATGGCCTCCTCCGCTCCCGCCAGGCGAAAATTCGGCTGCTCGATGAGACTGACCGCCATCTCCGCGACCCGTTGCTCGCATTCGCTGATCATGCGGCGGGTGGCGTCGTCGAGGGCTTCAACCAGTTTGGCCTTTTTGGCGCCGGCGGTTTCGTCATCCGGCTGCCCCACCAGCTCAAGCAATTGGTGGAAAGCATGTAGCAGGGTTTCTGGCTCCAACTCCACGCCGCGCGCGCCGCTGCGATGCAAACGATCCGTCACCAGACTGAACGCGGATTCCGGCATCTCCCCCAGGAATTGCTCGCAGGACGCTTCCAAGGCGTCGATCAAACATTCGGAACCCAATTCCCGTTGTCGCCATTGCTCCCCCACCCACTGCGCCACCGCCTCTTGTTTACTGCCAATATCCTTGACGATCCACTGCTGAATCAACATTTGACACAACCCGCGCGCGAGCCGTTGTAGCAGCGCTTGCCGCGGCCAAGTCAAGCGATACATGCCCACTGCGCTCCAAACACTTCCAGTAGGCGGCGCGTCGCTGCGCGTGCCAGAGCCGCTTCTGACCGCCGTGGGCGCTTGCGAGCTGTGCCCCGCTTGGCGGGAATCGCGCAGCGAATCCGCGTGACGACCAAGCGGGGTCATCAATTCTTGGAAAAGCAACTGCCCCGTCGTGCTCGCCACGCTGTTGATCTGCCCTTCCTCGGCGGTCATGGGCAGGAACGCGCAGCGCGTGAAGGGGGCCTCATTATCCGTCAACGGCCTCTCTTTATTGCTATATTTGGCCCAGAAATGGGAACCAGGAACGCTGAAATGGTTCAGCTCGATCAAGGCGGCATAGGCATTGCCCAAAGGGACCAGATGCTTGGGATGCGAGGTTGCCGGCGGCAATAGAAAGATACCCACGACATCCGGGGGATTGTAACCCATTTGCTTGAGCTGGGCCCGCGCCACGTAGGCCAAATCCAGGAACATGCCGCTGCCAGTCCCGCCCGCCAAGCTGGTCACGATATAAACGCGCGGTTTCCGGCTGCGCGCGTCCAAACCGGTTTGGGTGACGGCCTCCTCAAGAGCTTCTGGGGACAAGCTGGCATGGAGTTCACTGCGCAGCCGATCCACGATGCCCCGGTAGTTGTCCAGAAAAGCCAACCGTCCCAAGGCCCGCAAGCCCGTGGTCAGTTGATTGCGTGGAATCCGGTAGAGCATCTGGGCATCGAACCAGGAGTCGAGGGGGGGTTGTCCCTCGCGGGGTTTGAGATAATGGCTGGGGCGATTAAGCCGCGTCATTAGAATCTCGTGGGCCATCAACGCCATCTGACCGCCCCCTTCAACCGCCAACCGCAGGCCTTCGGGGTCGGTGTCGATGTACAACATCCGCAGATGCGGCAAGGTGCTGAGATCGCCGAAGCGATTGATGAGGGCCTCGCGCAGACTTTGCAGGGAGTGCAAACCGACCACCCCCAAGCCAATCACCAGGGCCGGAAAGAGGACGCCCCCTTCCGTGGTCGCCAACGGGATTTGCGGTCGCACGGGCCGCAACGTGTCGCGCATCGGCATCCGGGATTCGGGGCTAAGCACGGCGGGGCGCGACGTGCGCGACAACTGGCCGAAATCCATGAACGCGGGCGGGGCGGAGAATTTCTCCTCCTCGGCGGTCGGCGCGGTCGGGTCGGTGTCCCCATGCGGCGGGTCGGCAAGGGCAGCGGGCAGCGTGGGATACAAAGAAGGAGCGGCCCCTTGCCCTTTCAAGACTTGAACCAACGACATGCAATTGGGAAACCGTTGATCGGGAATCTTCGCCAACGCACGGTGGATGGCGTCGCGGTCGCCGGGGGGCAAGGCGGTCAGGTCCGGCGGGGCTTGCAAATGCTGCAAGATCAGTTGCCGGGCATTGGTCCCGGAGAAGGGGCGTTGACCGGTGAGCAATTCCTGATAAACGATGGCCAGGCTATATTGATCGCAAAAGCGACTGATCCAACCGTCGAACGTCTCCGGAGCGGCGTAGAGCGGCGTCACGCCCCCCGTCACCGAGGCCCGCATGCCCTCCAAATCCTTGACCAGTCCGAAATCGGCCACTTTGATGTGGTTGTGAATCAGAAAGAGATTTTGCGGCTTGATGTCGAGATGTTGCAGCTGATATTCGGTGTTCATCAAGTCAAGGGCTTCGGCGGCTTCCTCCATGTAGCCCAGCAGCTCGGCGCGGGGAATCCCCACCAAACCTTGGTTGCGACATTCGCGGAATCGATCCCAGAGATTGCGGTCGGCCAACTCCATGACGATGAGCAGCTGGCCGTCGATAATATCGAACCGCTCCACGGAGAGGATGAACGGATGACGCACCGTCTTGACGCGGTTGAGGGCTTTGAGTTCCTGCTCCGCGGCAACACCATCTTCCTGGGCGCCCTCCAGGCTGCCATAGACAAACTTGATTGCCTTGTGCAAGCCGCCAGGCGCTTCCACTTTCCAGACTTCACCGAAACCGCCCCGGCCCACTCGCTCGATTAAACGATAGCCAGGGATGGGTTCCGCTTGATTTTCCAATCGAACCACCATGAGCACTCTCTTCGATGCTCAACAAGGCTGTAAAAAAAGTTACTAGAGGGACATGGTCAGCCTGGTTCGCAACCGGGATACTTATTTTTTACGCCCTGCCACTCGGCAGAGCAATAGAATTACCGATGGAAATGCGCGGAGGCGCGGGGCGGGGGAAGGCGGGCATCGATTCGCGCTGCCAACGACCACCCCATGCAAACCGATGTCGTGCCCGACCGATGGTTCCTGAGGCCCAGTTTTCGAGGTGGTTATGGCAGCGAAAGTGTATGCCCTATCGCTCAAGCAACCGTGGGCCACGTTATTGGTTCATGGCCTCAAGACCATCGAAATTCGGCGCTGGCCCACTAACCGGCGCGGCCGGGTGCTCATTCACGCCAGCCGCACGCCCGACGAGCGCCCGGAAGCCTGGGCGCGGGTGCCGGCAGCACTGCTCGAACATGCTTGCTGGCGCGGCGGGATTGTCGGTGAGGGAACCATCTTGGAATGTATCGCTTACGTCTCCCTGGAGTCCTTCCTTAAGGATCAAGACGCCCATCTCAATGATCCGGCCTGGTTTCAGGCTGGGTTGTATGGCTTTCGTTTCGCCAATTTAGCACCGCTTCCCTTTCGTCCTTGTTTGGGCTGGGTGCGTTTTTTCGCGGTCGATCACCGGGGGAACACGCCCGCGCCAGGTTCGCGCCGGAAACGTTCCTCGTCGAATCCTTGACAGCAGCGAAATCCGCTCCGGAGGATGAGCCGTGGCGTCTCTTTCCCCTTCACGATCGCAATTGCTGATCAGCGTGCGTTCGGCGCCGGAGGCCGAGATCGCCTTGCGCGGCGGCGCAGCCCTCATTGATGTTAAGGAGCCAACGCGCGGCGCGATGGGACCCGCCGACCCCGAAGTCATCCGCGCCGTGCTCGAACAGGTGGCGGGCCGATGTCCGGTCAGCGCCGCTTTGGGAGAGTTGACGGCCCAGGCGCCGCGCTTGCCGGTCTCTGGATTGGGCTTCGTGAAATGGGGCTTGGCGGGCTGGGGGCATGACAGCCGATGGAAGGCGTTGCTGGCGCAGGCGCTGGAGCAGGTGCGTCAAGTGGATGGCGACTGTCGCGGCGTGCCCGTGGCCTACGCCGACTGGCATCGGGCTAACGCGCCGTCTCCGTGGACAGTGGCCCAGTTCGCCCAGGAACACCGTTGCGCGGCCTGGTTGCTTGACACGTGGGAGAAAGACGGCACGACCTTGCTCGATTGGCTATCGGTGTCGGAACTAGCCGGCCTCTGTTCCGCCCTGGACATTCCCATCGCCTTGGCCGGATCGCTGGCGGCGCCCCAGATTCGCGCCTTGCGCGCCGTCCAACCGCGTTGGTTCGCCGTCCGCGGCGCCGCCTGCCGCGCCGGCGAGCGCCAGGCCGAACTCGACGAACAGCGCATCCGTCAACTCGCCGACATCCTAACCGAATGACACTGGTCCCTCCCAGCTCCGCAGGTTGACGGCGCGAACCCGCAAAGGGGGATCGACCGACCGCGCCAACACGCGCGCCAAGTGGGCATCGACGAACCCCACTTGGCCCAACTCCCGCCAATCCCGGCCCAACGGCATGTCCGTCGATTTCAACAGGATCAGTTGATATGCTTTCGTCAAGACGGCAACGCGCGCCGCCAAGGCGTCGCTGGTGACTTCCCAAGCATGGGGCAAACAGCCGGGTTGTCCCTCATCGCGGCGGAACCACTCGTAACCATCGAGAATAGGGAGCGCTCCTTGTTCCCACGTCGCGGCGCAAGAGGCCGCATCGGGCACGACGCGGGCCGAGGGAAGGAGCGTGGCCAGCACATACGCCTGGAGCGTCAAGCCCCGCAACGCCAGCCAATGGGACGTTTCCTCCCCCAGCCGGTGCCAGCGGTCGTAAGCGCGGACCACATCGGCCACCGGCCCGCCGCCCGGCAGTAGGATCAAACGGGGGGTCGCTAAGGTCTTCAGCCAGCCCGTCAGCACCGGCCCCAGATCGGGCCAATCGAACAAGCTACCCCCTACCTTGACCACGCACGGCCTATTGTCCATACTCATTCCGCCATCACGTCAGGCACACGCCAACACCGCGACCGCGTACGCACAGGCCGCCGAGGAGATTTCCACCCCCAGCCGCTCGCGCCAGGAGATGACCTGCTTGGGACGAGCCAGCGCGCCCAAGGCCAACAGCCGGTGGGCCAGAAACTCCCCCGATCCTGAGAAAATCAGAGTTTCCGGCGGCGCTGAGCCACGCTCCGCCACGCGCTGACAGGCTTTCGCTATGTCGTTAAGTTGTTGCGCCGCGATGCGTTCGGCCAATTGCCGGACGGCGGCGCAGTCAAGGGATTCCCGGTCGGCGCAGAGCATTCGTGCCAGCCGGTCATGAGCGTGGCACCGCGTCGCGGGCCGGCCGTCAGCGGTGTCTTGATCCGCGGCATCTTCGGCGATGTCCTCCAAAAGCAAATACACATCCAAGGTCGTGGCGAACCATTCCGCCGCCCCCGCCGTCCCCAACAAAGCGCAGACGGGGGTACGGCGCGCGCCGGTATACAGCAGTTCTCCCGATGCGAGCCGTTCCAGATCGGTTCGTCCCGTAGGAATGGGTTGGCCGTCGCGCAGCGGGATGATGTCCGTGGTAGTCGAGCCAATGTCCAACAGCAGGGCCGGCCCTGCGGGCGCGAAGCGTCCCGCGAAGGTCGCCAGGGCCAACCAGTTGGCCGAGGCGGTTCGGAAGGGGTTCGCCCGCGCGGTGGCCACATCCGTGAAACGTCCCTCGTTTTGCCAGACCCGCACCGCTTTGCCAGCGGACAACCGCGCGACCGTGTCGAGAATATACCCCACACCCTGTCGTTTGGTCTCGAAACAATCGCACAATTCCCCCGTCATCGTCACAGCGAGCATATCGAAGGGGGGCATTTCGGCGAGCAAGCGGTCCAATGCCTCACGCAGCCCCTCGGGATGCCGCCACAAAGCGAAGGGAAGCGACCGAGCAGCGCCATCAACATGCGCCGCTTTCAGGTTAGCACCGCCAATATCGAGACCCAGGACAGACACGATAGGGAACTTTCTGGACAAGTGAATCCTCGTTGGGCTTCATCGCTTCACGCACGGCAGCGAGCGGGAAGCGATGAAGCGTCACGAGGCCCTCAATGGCTGGTCACGGGGCGCTTTTCACCGGCATTCCCAAATTCCGCACCAAGAAGGCCCACTGGTCGGCGACTTCCTCGATGAGCTTGGCGGTCGGCTTGCCGGCGCCGTGGCCAGCGCGGGTTTCGATGCGGGCCAAGACGGGGGCGTCGCCCGCCTGGGCGTGCTGCAAGGCGGCGATGAACTTGAAGCTGTGGCCCGGCACCACGCGGTCGTCGGTATCGGCGGTTGTCACCAGCGTGGCCGGGTATTGGACTCCCTTCTTCAGATTGTGATAGGGGGAATAGGCATACAACGCCTTGAACTCCTCGGGATCGTCCGCCGAGCCGTAGTCATCGACCCAGAAACGCCCGGCGGTGAACTTGTGGAAGCGCAGCATGTCCATGACGCCGACCGCCGGCAGACAGGCGCCGAAGAGCTTGGGGCGCTGGGTCATCACGGCGCCGACGAGCAAACCACCGTTGCTGCCCCCCTGGATGGCCAACTTGTTGGGGCGCGTGTATTTGTTCTCGATCAGCCACTCGGCGGCGGCGATGAAATCATCGAACACATTTTGCTTGCGTAGCTTAGTGCCAGCTTGATGCCATTCCTTGCCGTACTCACCGCCGCCGCGCAGATTGGCCACGGCGAAGACGCCCCCCATCTCCATCCAGGCCAATCGGCTGATACTGAAGCTCGGCGTCAACGGGATGTTGAAGCCGCCGTAGCCGTACAGCAGCGTCGGATTCGAGCCGTCCAACGTGATGCCCTTGCGATGCGAGATGAACATCGGCACCTTGGTGCCATCCTTGCTCGTGTAGAAGATTTGTTTCACTTCATAGTCATCCGGGTTGAAGAGGACGTTAGCCCGGCGCATCAACTTGCTCTGGCCGGTGATGAGGTCATAGCGATAGATGCTCGGTGGCGTGGCGAAGCTGGAGAATGAGTAGAACGTCTCAGTGTCGGTGCGCTTGCCGCCAAAGCCGGAAGCCGTGCCAATGCCGGGAAACGCCACGTCACGGATGAATTCGCCGGCCATGTTATGAATCCGCACTTGCGTCTGGGCATCCTTCAGATACTCGGCGACGAACAGATTCCCCACCAAGTTGACGCCGCGCAAGTTCTCCGCCGCTTGAGGGATGATTTCCTGCCATTCCCAGTTGATGGCAAATTCCGCTTTCGATTCAGGATCGCGTGGTTTGGGCTTGCTGCTATCAATGGCGATCAGGCGGCCGCGCGGGGCGGCCAGATCGGTGCGGAAGTAGAAGATCGGCCCCTCATTGCCGACGAAGCTGAAGTCATGCGCGAAATCCTCGATCAAGTCCACCGGCATGGCCAGCGGCTCGGCCAGATCCTTATAGGTGATGCGGTAGCGGTCGTCGGTTCCTTTCCAGATGGTGAGGATCAGGTAGCGTCCATCCTCCGTCACCGTGGAGCTGAAGCCCCAATCGGGATGATCGGGCCGCTTGTACACCAAGACATCAGCACTTTGCGGCGTGCCGAGGCGGTGATAATACACTTTTTGATTGAGGTTCAAGCTCTGAAACTTCTCCCCTGGTTGGGGTTCGTCGTACCGGCTGTAGAAGAAGCCTTTGCCGTCGGGGGTCCAGCGCGCGCCGCTGAACTTGACCCATTTCAGCTCATCGCCGAGCACCTTGCCGGAGGCGATGTCGAGCACATGCCAGGTGTTCCAGTCGGAGCCGGCGTCGGCCACACCATAGGCCAGGTATTTGCCGTCGTCGCTGACCGATAGGCCGGTCAGCGCCACCGTGCCGTCCTTGGACCATTCGTTGGGATCGAGCAGCACGCGCGGCTCGCCATCGAGTCGATCCATGGCGTAAAGCACCGACTGATTTTGCAGGCCGTCGTTCTTGAAGTAGAAATAGCGGCCACCCCGTTTGAAGGGGGCCGAGTATTTCTCATAGTCCCACAACTCCGTCAGCCGCTGCTTGATGCTCTCGCGTTGGGGAATCGCTTCCAGATATGCGAATGTCACCTTGTTTTGCGCCTCGACCCAGTCGGCGACTTCCTTCGACGTGCGGACATCGTCCTCCAACCAGCGGTAGGGATCAAGAACTTTGACGCCATGATGCACATCCACGTGCTCGACGCGGCGCGTTGGCGGATAGGAAATCATGGACCGATCTCCCGCCCCAGTGTCCGTGGAAACCAGCAGCGCCCCCAACAGAACGGCGCCTGTCGCGGTGATCCTTGGCATGTCGCACTCCTTTCCCGGCTTGGGGAAACGAACGAACCAACAGACGATGTTTTTGAGTTTAATGGGCGAATGGGGTTTTGACCATGCTATCATGGTTTTATCACTACCTCGTCAATCCCCCAAATCTCCAGCTTGCGATAGCCAGCGGCGTAGAGCGCGTGCTTATCGGCATCGAGGATCAAGCGGTGGATGTGGCCGTCCATTTTGACGCGATGGACAGGCACGGGGTCCTTCTTGCCGTCGCCGGGCTGCGCGGGTAGGGGGTCGATCTTCCAGAAACCGAGGAAAGCGTTGTCCCCGCCCCCTCCCGCTCCCAACAGCCAGTCTCCCGCAGGATGAAAGATCAAAGCGTGGACGAAAGCCTTGTGTCCGTCGGCGCCGGTAACTAGCCGCAACTCTGGCTTGTTCCAGTCCCAGAGTTCGACATGCACCGGCCCCCCCAAGCCATCGACGTTGCCGATCTGTCCGATGCCGCCCACTGCTAATAGCTTGCCATCGGGGGAGAAGGCCAACGAGCGGATGCCGCCAATGGAGCGTTTGCGCTGGCGCGGATCATAGGTGTATAAGGTCGGCACCTCGAAAGTACGCACGCGCTTGCCGGTGTCCGCCTCCCAGACATGCACCACGCCAACCCGGTCGCCCCCCGCGACATGCTGGCCATCCGGGCTGACAGCCACGGCGTATAGGGCGGTGACGTGCCCCTGCGGCGTCAGCGGGGCGTGTCCCTCCAGCACGCGCAGCAGCCGCCCGGACGCCGCCTCCCAAATTTTCACCACCATATCATCCCCCGCCGACGCCAACCGCTTCTGGTCCGGGAACACGACCAGATCGCGCACCCAACCCGCATGCCCCTCGACGGTTCGCAATGGTTCGCCGGTATCGGCATTCCACCAGATCAATTGACGATCCAAACCGCCTGAGACGACCACGGGCGTCGAGCCGCCGCCGTTCACCACGGCCACGGCAGAAACATAATTGTCATGCTTGGCCCAGCGCGCGATCGCTCCTTTACTGTCCGGATCGCTCAGGTCGTAAACATGAATGCCATAATCGTCGCTACCGGCATAGAGCCGTTGCTGATCGAGGTTGGCGGCCAGTCCAAAGAACGTGCCGTCATGGTTGTAGGCCTTACGGAGCTTGAATTGAGTGGGATCGAATGTTGGCATCGGTGGTGCTTCCTGGCGAGGATGTTTGGCGAGCTTCGGATGTTGGTAGGTCGGCAAATGCTCCAAGTCGTGACCATCAAGAAACGAGGCGCGCCGCTCCCGGATGGCCTATGCTCGGCGTCTGTTTGTTGCCGGCGTAATATCTCACTAAAGGATAGTGTCGCCGACGCCGGCCCTGCAGGCAAGAGGATTCTCGGTGACTTGGCCGGAATAACACTTCGCGCACCGGGACGCCCGTGGTACCAAGTTCTTCGCTGAAATCTTGGGAAAGTACCTTGTTATGCCTTGACGTCCGAGCGCGGAAGTGCCAGATTAACCGCAATCAGCGTGGATGACACCAGACTTACTACAGGGAGCCGCATACCCATGACTACCATGATCATTCCTCTGGACAAACTCTCAAAACGCATCGATCGGCAGAAATCGGAGCTTGAAATCCTGCGCCAAGAGTACGAACAACGACAGGAACAACTCAACCAACTCCAACAGCGCAAGCAATCATTGCAAGAGGCGATCAAGCAGGTGGAGGAAGAGATTCGCCAGGTACGTCAAGGCCAAGCCACCCCGTCCCGTCCCGCCAAGCCGACCAAGGCTAAGACCTCCCCGGCAGGGAAAACCAAGCCGCGAAAAGCTGGTAGTCAACCATCGCTTCCCGATATGCTGTTAGCCATTTTACAAGAAACCGGACGCCCCATGACCGTGAAGGAATTGAGCGAGGAGCTGGGACGTCGGCAATATCAGACTACGAGCAAAAACGTCCCTGGATTGGTTCAGACGCGCGTCAAGGACTTGCTCCAACGTGGCATGCTACGGCGCAGCAGCGGGCAACCAGGAGTAGAATTGGTGGCAGCTCCCCCGTCCCCACCGCCAGCGCTGACGGTCGCGGAAGTCAAGGAGAAACCGACCTCCGCGAAGAAGACCACTCCTGCCGAAGCCACGACCAATGGCCAGAGTACCCAGCTCACCTTGCGGGAGGTACTGACTCAGACGTTGGCCAAGAGTCGCAAACCGTTGGTCGCGCGGGAGCTGGCGGAACGGGTCCTCGCCACCGGCTTCCGCTCCACTAGCAACAATTTTCCCAACTTGGTCAAAGTTGCCCTGACCAAGATGGACAACGTCGAAAATGTCAAAGGCCAAGGTTATCGCCTGAAGAAATCGAAGTAGGACCAAGGGGGCAGTGGGCAGTGGTTAATACCACAGCGTCCGAGCTTATCGAAACGAAAGATAATCACACCGAGCACGCAGCGCCAGCGAGTGCCGCACTGGCTGGCGCTGCGTGCTCGGCGGAATCTTTCGTACCGGGGTAATATCAAATGGCGCCTGTAGCGCGGACCTTGAGCCGGATGTCCGTTACGGTTTGATAACGAGAATTTCCATGTCCGTGTCGCCGTCCACCGCTCGGGCTACCTCTTGAACGTCCGTGGACCGTCGCCTGGCCACGGGAGGATCGTTGCGTTCATGAAAAAAGTGTTGGGTATCGTGCTGTTTTTCCTGGCGTTGTACGTCTGCCTCCTCTTCGCCGATGAGGGGGCCAGGTCGTGGCAAAATCACGTCAATCTGGGGCGGCGCATCGGCCTGTTCGGCATCATCAGCCTGGGGGCAGGCTTGCTGATCATCTCCGGTGGTATCGATTTGTCCATCGGTTCGGTGGTCGCTTTGAGTGCCACCATCATGGCCATGCTATTGATCGATGCCCATTGGCACCCCGCGTTGGCCATTGCGGCGGTGCTGCTCGTGGGGGCGGTCATCGGTTTGATCAACGGCTTACTCGTCACGAAGCTGCGCGTGCAAGCCTTCATCGTGACCTTGTGCGGGCTGTTCATCTATCGAGGGGCCGCCCGTTGGCTGGCGAGTGATCGGGTCAAGGGGTTGGGGAGCGACTTTCCGACGCTGAAAAGCATTCTGTATAGCAGTGAAGTCTTCTTCGGGATTCCTGTTTCCTTGGTCATTTTGCTGGTGTTGGCCTTGGTTGCTGGGGTTTTGCTACATTACAGCGTCTATGGCCGTTACTTGTACGCCATCGGCAACAATGAACGGGCTGCTCGTTTTTCCGGCATCGCCACGGATCGTTACAAGGTGGGAGCCTATGTCTTGTGTTCGACGTTGGCCGCCTTTTTCGGCATCTTGTTCTTGATGCAGGAAAATCAGGTGCGCCCGTCCGGCACCGGCAGTTTCTTCGAGCTATACGCCATCGCTGGCGCCGTGTTAGGGGGGTGCAGCTTGCGCGGCGGCGAGGGGACCATCATCGGTATTCTCATTGGCACGGCCATCATGCGGTTGTTGCCCAACCTGTCGAATATGTGGGGGGTGTCATCGGAATTGGAATTCACCGTCATCGGCTCCGCCCTGTTGCTCGTCGCCATCATGGATGAATGGTTGCGCCGGCGCGGCGCTCGCGGTTAGCATCTCGCAGAGAAACGATAGATCGGTTCTGCTCGGAAGCGATGAATCTATCTTGGTTCTTTTCCACATTTCAAAATCTTCAATACCTTGATAAACGTCCCTCGTTATTTAGAATAAGAGTGCGATAACAGCGTCTGGCGTCAGGAGCAATCATGAGCGACAATGGTTCCGAGCGACAATTGCTGGCGATTCGAGACAAGGTCGAGGCGGGCCAACGGCTGTCGTTCGAGGATGGCGTGTTTCTGTATGAACAGGCCGACCTGTTCACCCTCGGCGAGTTGGCCAACATTGTCCGCGAGCGCAAGAATGGCAACTTTGCCTATTACAACGTCAACACCCATTTGAATCCGACGAATGTGTGCGTGTATCGTTGTGTCTTTTGCGCCTTCCGAGCGGACCTGAAAAGTCCGAAAGGCTACGTCATGTCCGATGAGCAGATTCTCGAACGCGCCGCCGAGGCCGACCGCCGCGGCGCCACCGAGCTGCACATTGTCGGCGGGCTGCACCATCAACTGCCGTATGAATGGTACTTGCATGTGGTGCGCATCATCCATGAGCAGACGCCGCGCTTGCACCTGAAAGCCTATACCGCCGTCGAATGGGACTGGTTCGCCCGGCTGACGAATCGGCCCACGCGCGACATACTGGCGGAGTTCCAGGCAGCTGGCCTCGGTAGCTTGCCCGGTGGCGGAGCGGAAATCTTTCATCCCGAAGTGCGTGACGTTATCTGTGAGCATAAGGCCGACGCCGACGCCTGGCTGCGCATCCATCGCGAGGCCCATGAGCTAGGGCTGCGCTCCAACGCGACGATGCTGTATGGGCATATTGAAAAACCGTGGCATCGCATCGATCACTTGATTCGGCTGCGCGAATTGCAGGACGAAACCGGCGGCTTCCAGACGTTCATTCCGCTGGCCTTCCACCCGGACAACACCAAGCTGGGGGAGCAACATCACATCGCCAAACCCAGCGGCTTGTTGGACCTCCAGACGATAGCCATTAGCCGGCTGATGCTGGACAATTTCCCGCACATCAAGGCGTATTGGGTCATGCTGGGCATCAAGACGGCGCAACTGGCCCTGAGCTACGGCGCGGATGACATTGATGGGACGGTGGTTCACGAAAGGATTTACCACGACGCCGGCTCCGACTCGCCGCAGGAAACCACCGTGGCCGAGCTGCGCCGCCTCATCGAGGAAGCCGGCCGAGTGCCAGTCGAACGGGACACCCTGTATAACGAAGTGATCCGTGACCGGGATAATTGGCAAACCGGACGGTCGATCTCGTTGCAGCTGGTGACGCATTAACACCATCTTCAGTAAGTTCCGCTTTCCTGGGGATTCTTCGTTTCGTGCTCGCCGCCGCCGCGCGACACGAATCGATGAATCGCACAGGTAAAATCTTGCCGTCAGCCGCTTCATCGTGGATACTAAAGGGCAACCAATGAAATAGGATTTGGAGGGCGCACGATGATGGGGCAAGCCAGCCACCACGCGGATACTGCGACATCCGGGCGACATTTAGTTCCTTTGCTGGCAACTGGCGGTGTGTTGATGGGGTTGGCGTTGCCGGTCGCCGCCAGCGCGCCGACTACGGAGCCGGCGCGTTTCTTTGAGAACCGCGTCCGTCCGTTGTTGGTGGAGCATTGCCACAAATGTCATGGGCCAGACAAACAGCGCGGCGGTTTGCGGCTTGATTCCCGCTCCGCGCTGCTCGAAGGGGGAGACACCGGTCCAGCCATCGTCCCTGGCCAACCAGCCGAAAGCCTGCTCATCCAAGCCATTCGCCATGAAGGCCTCGAAATGCCCCCCAGCGGCCAACTGCCCGAAGCCGACATCGCCACGCTCACGGCCTGGGTCCAGATGGGCGCTCCCTGGCCCGGCGCGGAGGCCACGGCCAGCAAGCGACGTGGCTCACGCATCACCGACGAAGACCGCGCCTATTGGGCCTTCCAGCCGGTGCGCGAACCCGCCGTCCCGGACGTTGCTGACAATCATTGGTCGCAACATCCCATCGACCGTTTCATTCTTCAGCGCTTGCGGGCCGAGAAATTGACCCCCGCGGGAGAAGCCGACAAGATCACCCTCATCCGCCGGTTGTATTTCGATCTCATCGGCCTGCCACCGACGCCCCGGGAAGTGGAGGACTTCGTCGCCGACACCGCCAGCGACGCTTACGAGAAGCTGGTGGATCGCCTGCTGGCCAGCCCGCGCTATGGCGAGCGCTGGGCGCGGCACTGGCTCGACCTGGTCCGCTATGCCGATTCCGACGGCTACCGCATCGACGACTACCGCCCCACGGCTTGGCTGTATCGAGATTACGTCATCAAGTCGTTCAACGAGGATAAGCCTTACGACCGTTTCGTCCAAGAACAAATCGCCGGCGACGAGCTGTTCCCCGGCGATCCCGAGGCTCTGGTCGCCACCGGCTTCATGCGCCATTGGATTTACGAATACAACAACCGCGACGTGATCGGCCATTGGGACATCATTCTCAATGACATCACGGACACCACCGGCGATGTGTTCCTGGGGCTAGGAATGCAATGCGCCCGCTGTCATGATCATAAATTCGATCCGATTTTGCAGAAGGACTACTACCGCTTGCAGGCGTTCTTCGCCCCCATTTGGCCGCGCGACGACTTGCCGGCGGCGACGGCCGAAGAGATTCAAGCCTATCAAAAGCAACTAGCGGTTTGGGAAAGCAAGACCGCCGACCTGCGCCAGCAGATCGACGCCATCGAAGCCCGCTATCGCCAGTCCGCCGCCGAAACCGCTATTGATAAGTTCCCCGAAGACGTTCAAGCCATGATCCGCAAGCCAGTGTCGCAGCGCACGCCATTGGAACATCAGCTGGCCGAGCTGGCCTATCGCCAAATCGATTATGAATTCAATCGGTTGGAACGGCACATGAAGGGGGATGATAAGGAGAAGGTCATCGCTCTGCGCAAGCAGCTGGCCGCTTTTGACAAGGACAAGCCAACTCCCTTGCCGCTGGCCCTGGCCGTCACGGACGTGGGACCGCACGCTCCACCAGTCTATATTCCCAAGAAGGGGAAGGAGCCGATTGCGCCGGGCTTTCTGTCGGTGCTGGACGAATCTCCCGCCGCCATCGCGCCGTTGCCGGACGTGCCGCATTCCACGGGCCGCCGCGCCGCCCTGGCCCACTGGCTGACGCGCCCCGACAATCCATTGATAGCGCGTGTCATGGTCAATCGCATTTGGCAATATCACTTTGGCCAGGGCTTGGCGGCCAACGCCAGCGATTTCGGCAAGCTGGGGGAACCGCCCACGCACCCCGAATTGCTCGATTGGCTGGCGACCCGCTTTGTCCGCGACGGCTGGAGCTTCAAGAAGATGCACCGGCTCCTTGTCACATCGGCCACCTATCGCCAAAGCACGCGCCACCCACAAGCGGAACAGTGCCGGCTGAAAGATCCGGGCAATCGCCTGTACTGGCGCGGCCACACGCGCCGGCTCGACGCCGAGCAAATCCGCGATGCCGTCCTGTCCGTCACCGGCGAATTGGACCTGAAGGCAGGCGGTCCCGGCGTCATCAGCAGCGTGCCGCGCCGCACCATCTATACTCGTGTCCTGCGCAACACGCGCGACCCGTTGCTGGATGTCTTCGATTTGCCCCAATTTTTCAGCAGCACGTCATCGCGGGACACCACCACGACGCCGGTGCAATCGCTCTTGTTGATCAATAGTCAAATGATGCTGCTGCGCGGCAAGGCGTTCGCCCAGCGGTTGGAAAGCGAAGCCGGATCGTTGACCAGCTCGGCCGACGCCCGCCGACACGTCGAGCGGGCCTATCGCTTGGCCTTCCAGCGCGAGCCGGAACCGGAGGAGATCGCGGCGGCCTTGACCTTCCTGCGCGACCAAGCCCGGCGCATCAACCCTACCGAGGCCGGCAGCGCCGAGGCGGCCTTCCTGTACGACAAACTCCCCTTCCGCGATGGCCAAGCCGCCGTTTTGACACCGGATGGCCCGCAGAGTCTTTTCGAGGTGCCACACCACGACCGCTTACCCGCTAGCGATTTCACCATCGAGGCATTTGTTCGCCTCAATTCCATCTATGACAGCGGATCGGTCCGCACCATCGCCGCCAAATGGGATAGCAACATCAAGAATCCTGGCTGGGCGTTTGGCGTCACCGGCAAAGGCTCGCGGCGTAAGCCGCAAACGCTGGTCTTGCAGCTCATCGGCAAGAAAACTGACGGTGCCTTCGGCGAGGAAGCGATCTTCTCCGATCAGCACATCGAATTGAATAAACCGTACTACGTGGCGGCGTCGGTGAAGCTGGCCGGTAATGAGCCAGGGTCCGTGACTTTTTATGTCAAGGATTTGTCCAACGACGATGAACCCCTGTTGACGGCGAGAGTCACACACGCCATCACGGGAGGATTCGCTAATCGCTTGCCGATGACGTTGGGGGGCCGCCAAGCCGCCAAGTCCGGATTGTTCGATGGTCTAATCGATGATGTACGATTGTCCGAAACGGCCTTGGGAGTCGAGCATCTGCTGTTCACCGCCGAGGGAGTTAATCGTCACACGATCGGCTACTGGCCGTTCGAGGCCAAGCCCAACGTCTTCCACGACGCCAGCGGCAATGGCTTGGACATTCAGACAACCAGCCGGGCCAGCTCCCAGATCGACCCCCGCCGCGCCGCGTTGGCTGATTTCTGCCAGGTGTTGTTGAATAGCAACGAGTTTTTGTACGTGGACTGACGCGCGCAACGCTCGCCTGTGGCTCACTCGCTTAAACTGGATAGGTGATGAATCATGCTTGACAATCATTACGTTCCTCACATCCCGCACCACGAGCCACTGACCACGCGCCGTGATTTCTTGTTGCGAGGTGGGGCTGGTTTTGGCGCGCTGGCATTGGCGTCGTTGCTGCAGGGGAAATCTGCCGCGGCGCAACCCCCGCGCCCCGGCTTTGTCTCCCCCTTGTCTCCCAAGAAGGCGCATCTCACGCCGCGCGCCAAAAGCGTCATCTTCCTGTTTATGGAAGGTGGGCCGAGCCATATGGATTTGTTCGATCCCAAACCGTTGCTCAACAAATTGGCGGGCAAGCCCTTGCCAGACAGCTTCGGCACCGTGATCACGCCGATGGGGGAATCGCGCTCGCCGCTACTGGCATCCAAGCGACAATGGAAGCAGCACGGCCAAAGCGGCATCTGGGTGTCCGATTGGTTGCCGCACATCGCCGAGTGCGTCGATGATATTACCGTGCTCCGCTCTTGCTGGGCCGATGGCATCAACCACTCGGCGGGGGTGTGCCAGATGAACACCGGCTCGATCCTGGGGGGCCGGCCGTCGCTGGGAAGCTGGGTCAGTTACGGTTTGGGGACGGAGAACCAGAATCTGCCTGCGTTTGTCGTTATGCAAGACAATACCTCGTCGGTGGTGAACGGCCCGCGCAATTGGAGCGCCGGCTTCATGCCCGCCGTATATCAAGGTATCCGCATTCAGGGCGGGACCGAACCGATTCCCAACCTGAACACCCCCGAAGGTGTCACCGACGCGCAACAGCGTGGCAAGCTCGATTTTCTGAACCGGCTCAATCGCCGTTACGCCGACCTGCACCCCGAACAAACCGAGCTAGAAGCCCGCATCGCCAGCTATGAATTGGCCTTCCGCATGCAGGCGACCGCCCCGGAAGCGGTGGACCTCAGCGACGAAACCGAAGCCACCAAGCGGCTCTACGGCATGGACCAAAAGGAAACCGCCACCTTTGGCCGACTCTGCTTGCTGTCTCGGCGGCTGGTCGAGCGCGGCGTCCGCTTCGTGCAGCTGTATCATGGCGCCGGCAGCAAGTGGGACGCGCACACCAACATCGAGAAAAATCACGGCGAGCTGTGCCGGGCCATGGATTTGCCGGTGGCCGGCTTGCTCAAGGACTTGAAACAGCGCGGCTTGCTCGAAGAAACCCTGGTCGTTTGGGGGGGTGAATTTGGCCGAACGCCGATGTCGGAAAAAGGGAACGGCCGCGACCACAACCCCACCGGCTTTACCATGTGGCTAGCCGGCGGCGGCGTGCAAGGGGGCCAAGTCATCGGCGAAACCGACGAACTCGGCCTGCGCGCCGTGACCGACCGCTTACACGTCCATGACTTCCACGCGACCATTCTCTGGCTCTTGGGTCTGGATCATATGGAACTGGTCTATCTCCACAAAGGCCGCCCCGAACGCCCCACCCTGAATGAAGGCGAACCACACCGGGCGGTCGCGGGGGGGTAGGTTCAGGAGTCATTTTTTCGTTAAGGCGCGCGGCGCGAAATAGTATTTGCCGCTTGTTTCTAAGGCTTGGTGCTGATGTCGTCTTTTAGTAAAGTGACCAACACTCCAAGCGAGCATTGACGATCTTCATCTCGGCCTTCGCGCTCTCCTCTTGATCAATAGATCAATATTCCCGTTTCCCGTTCTTGTTGGCACCGGACAATGATTTTGGGATATACTATGCGTGCCTGGTCGTATCCTTCCAGACCTTCACCACAAGGAGAACTAAACGATGTATCGTCGCTGGGGCCTTCTGCTCTTGGCGGCTGCTGGGTTGCTCATCGGGCGACTTGGGGCCAGCGCGGATGACAAAACCACGTCCGGCACGTTGCCGCTGCTCATCTCGGAGGATTTCGAGAAAGGGGCAGCCCGCTGGGAACCGACCGATCCCAAGGCTTGGAAGATCGTCGCCACCGACCAAGGAAACGTCTTCAGCCAGTTTCAGCAGAGCCAGTACAAGCCGCCCCACCGCAGCCCGTACAACATTGCCTTGCTGAAGGATGTCATCGTCGGCGACTTCGTCCTGGAGGCCAAGGTGCAAAGCACGGGCCGGGACAATCCGCACCGCGACATGTGCTTGTTCTTCGGCTACCAGGACCCCGCTCACTTCTACTACGTGCATCTCGGCAAGAAGACCGACGACCGGGCCAATCAAATCTTCATCGTCAACGCCGCCGATCGCACCAAGATTTCGACGAAGACGACGCCAGGGACGAATTGGACGGAAGGCTGGCATCGCGTCAAAATCACCCGCAATGTGCAGGATGGCGCCATGGCCATCTATTTCGACGACATGAAGGAGCCAGCGATGACCGCCACTGACAAAACCTTCACCTGGGGGCGCGTCGGCATCGGCTCGTTCGACGACTCCGGCAACTGGGACGACATCAAACTGTATGGCATCCGTGTGGAAGCGAAGAAGTAAAGGGACAATAACATGACACAAAAATTTGGGTTCGGCGGTGCGCTGCTGGCTCTGCTGTTCGCTCTGGCCGCCCCACTATCGGCCCAAGACAATGCCCAGCCGCTGCGGGCCGGCATCATTGGCTTGGATACGTCGCACGTGATCGCCTTCACGCGCCTGCTCAACGATCCCAACGCCAAGGGGGAATTGGCCGGCGTCCGGGTGGTGGCGGCCTATCCGGGTGGCAGTCCCGACATCCCCGCCAGCCGCGACCGCTTGGAAGGCTACACCACCCAGCTGCGCGACAAGTTCGGCGTCGAGATCGTCCCCACCATCGAGGACTTGCTCAAGAAGGTCGATGTCGTGCTGCTCGAAAGCGTTGATGGCCGACCGCACTTGCGCCAGGTTATCCCCGTGTTGAAGGCCCGCAAGCCAGTCTTTATTGACAAGCCCGTGGCGGGATCACTGGCCGACGCCGTTGCCATTTACGAATTGGCCAAGCAATACGACACTCCTTGTTTCTCCAGCTCGTCGTTGCGCTTCGCGCCGGGCATTCTGGGTATGCGCCATGATCCCAAGGTAGGGGAAGTGCTCGGCTGCGACGCTTACGGCCCGTGCTCGTTGGAAGAGCATCACCCCGATTTGTTCTGGTACGGCATCCACGGCGTCGAGACGTTGTTCACCATCATGGGGACCGGCTGCGCGAAAGTCTCCCGCGCGCACACGAAGGATTATGACTTCGTCACCGGCGTCTGGAACGATGGCCGAATCGGCACCTTTCGCGGCATCCGCAAGGGAAAATCGGGATACGGCGCCACGGTCTTCGGCACGCAGGGAATCGCCCCCAGCGGCGGCTACGGGGGTTATGAGCCATTAGTGGTGGAGATTTGCCGATTCTTCCGCACTGGCAAGCCGCCGGTCAGCGCCGCGGAAACGCTGGAAATCTTCGCCTTCATGGAAGCCGCCGACGAGAGTAAACGCCAAGGAGGCGCCCCGGTGTCCATCGCCAGCGTCCTGGCCCAAGCGCGCGACCAGGCCGCCCAACGACTGAAAAATCTCAATGATCAATAAGTTGTTTCATGCGCTACAAAGACAACGGGATCATTGAACAAAGCGAGCGGGGTGCGTCCGTCCCTCGGTGACGCGCGTCGCCAGGGAGCGGACCACCGCCGCCGCCGCCTGCCAGCACCCTATCTCAACAGCTTTTTCACACCAGAATGGACGGCGTTCTCAAAACCGGATTCGGAAGCACGAGTCTTACTTATTAAACAAATCGACACAACCGATATAACTTGTGCAATCTGAAAATCAACGGGACACGCTTTCACGAGGGGCGAACGGTCGCGCGGGGGAGCCGAACAGTCCATAGGTCAAATTGCCTACGTTTCCCAGCAGGCGTGGTATGCGACTCTTGAGGAACTCTTGGCAACACGCCCCGTCCAGTGAAGCAAAGTCGAGTTCGCTTTCGTGAGACAAATTCACATCACACAATGCTTGGTTCTTGTCCAATTTGCAAACAACCGGAGTTGAGGCAAGGAAAAAAAAGTGGGTAGGGACACCCGGAGGTAGTCATGAAGCAGCGCGTCAAACCCGGTGGCTTGGGCTGGTTGGTGATTGGCATGGTGGCAAGCACGACGGGCTGCGCGCTACACTCCCAGCATTTCCCGCATGGAATTCCGGGTACCGTTTCGGAGGGGGTTAGCGCGCCCGTCGTGGGCGACCCGATGCGGAATGCCGACACACCTATTCCAACTGGCTTACCCATCTCGACAACAGCCAGGCGGGCCGATGTTTCCTATAGCTCCGGGAATGCGGCGGAACCGTGGATTTCGGAAATCGGCGTCTCCAATGACCCCCTTTCCCCAACCCCTTTCCCACTCACCAGGGGGACCGGGACTTTTGCGACAGGCTGCGAGTGTTGGATCGACCCCATTCACCAAAGTCCAGCGTGGACGAGAGACCATTTCGTGAACGCCGAAGCGGCTCTGGTGTTCCCGCGCTGGAGCGGCCTGTTCGTCGCTCCCGTGCCGCTGGCGGATGATGAAGACGTGGTGTCCGCGGTGGTGCGGAACAGCCGGCTCAACGCGACGGTCTCGCCGTGGCTCCAACTGGGATTCTTCCGTTTTGGTTCCGGTTATGGGGAACTGGTGTTTGATTATCGCTTCTTGGCTTCGGAAGGCTCGCAGACCGTGCCGCTGCTCGAAACGGAAGACGCCTTGCGGCTTCGCAGCCGACTGAATCTTCAGACATTTGGCATCGACTACGTGCGCAACGACATCGAGCTGCCCTGCGGAGCGACCGTGAATTGGAACTTAGGGGGTTACTTGCAAGTGGTCTTCTTCGACACGCAATCTTATGTCGAGGATTTATTCCAACATGTCAGCAATTATTTTTTTGGCGCCGGGCCGCGGTTCGGAGTCGGGCTGACGCAGCCGCTGACGCCTGGACTCAGCCTGTTCGCTCATGGGAATGCCGCGTGGATGGTGGGATACAACGTCACGCAAAATTTCACGGTCGAGATCAACGATCCCGAAAATGGTGTGCTGTCGGGGGAATTGGACCGCGAACGCTCCATCGGCAGCCCTTGGTGGGCTGCACGAACTGGCTTGACGTGGACACCCGCGAGATGGCCGACCGCGCGCTTCCAGGGCGGCTACCAGTTTGAGCAATGGTATCGACTGGGGCGAATCGGTGACTCGCGGGGAGACTTATCCGCTCATGGAATCTTCATCAATTGGGAGCTGGATTTTTAACACCGCCATGGGGGAACTGTAGGTTTCACTGGGGTAGTCTGTCCCTGGACAGCTTCGCCGCGCCGCAACCCAGCGGAACCATTCCTCGGCCATGAGAAATGCGGCGGAGCTGGACTGCCCGAAAGATTCAAGAGGTGTGGGACATGACGCGAATCGACCGATTCTCAGCCGCCGTGCGACGGTCTTGTGCTCTCGAAGTGCCGCCTGGTTGCCGAACCGTTATCCAGGGGACTTCCGCCTACGCGCGGGGACCGCTGTGGCTGGTCGTCACGGTGTTGGCCGGTTGCGCATCGGGCCAGTATTATCCGCCCCAGTACCTGGACGCCATCCAGTCGCAGCTGCTGAGCGTGGGATCGGGGAGCAAGTCCGCCGCCGCGATCTCCCTGAAAACCGTGCTGGAGTCTGAAAGCCGCGCTGCGGATGAGGGCGTGGATGCTCCCTCATCCAGCGACATTCCAAGGCGAACGGATGTCGAGGAAGGGATCGCCGAAGACGCGGTGGATCAACTGCCGCCGCCGCGCCCGTTGAATGACGAGGACATGGCGGCGATGGACCCCCCTTCCCGGGGATTGTCGCTAGATCAGGTTATCCAGCTCTGCTTGCTCGCCGATCCTCAACTGCGCGCCGGCTTCGAGGCGATCAACCAAGCTCATGCCGACGCCCTGACGGCGGCGCTGAAGCCCAATCCGGAATTGTTCGCCGATATGCAATTGTTGCCGCTCACTCGTCCCTTCACGCAAGACGCAGAAGGTGGTCCGCCGCAGACCGATTACCTCGTGGCCTTTCCGATTGATTGGCTCCTCTTTGGCAAACGAGCGGCGGCGATGGCCAGCGCGGCCACGGCGGTTCGAGTTTCAGAGTCGGAGTTCGCCAACCTTATCCGGGAACGGGTTCTGGAGGCCTCCGAGGCCTATTACGACGTTTTGGAGACCAAGTCTCTAGTTCGGCTGGCCCGTCAGAATGTGGCCAACTTGGAGCGCGTCGAACAGATAACCCGCAACGCCGTCGCGGCGGGGGGCCGGCCCCAAGTGGAGCTGAGCCGGGTGCGGCTCGACTTGTTGCAGATGCAGCAGGAACTGCGCGATGCCGAAGCGGAGCTGGTAAAGGCCAAGGCCGCGCTGCGGGCGTTACTGGGCCAAAGCGATGCCGACCCGGACTTTGACGTCTCGGGGACACTGGATGCGGACTTAACGCTACAACCCCTTCCCCCTGAGGAAGCCTATCAACTCGCCGTGCGAAATCGGCCCGATTTGCAGGCGGCACGCTGGCGGATGGCCGAAGCTTCCGCTAATGTGGATGTGGAGCGCCGCAACGCCTATCCCGAAATCAAGCCCTTCGCTGGCTACACCCGCCAGTTCCAGCAAAAGGTGCTTGGACAACCAGACGCCCATTCCTGGACGTTTGGTCTGGAAATGCCTTTGCCCTTCTTTGACCGCAACCAGGGAAACCGCGCCAAAGCGGTTTCGGTCCTGGCGCAGTCTCACTACGAATGGCAATCCGCCCTAGTCGAGCTACGCGCCGAAATCGAATCCGTGACGGTGGAATTTCGCACCGCCTGGGCCAATGCCGAATCCGTCGCCGGCGAGCAACTGCGCCTGGCCCAGGAAGTCCGCGACAGTTTGAACAAGGCATACCAAGCGGGGGCCAGGCCGTTGCTCGATGTGTTGGACGCTCAGCGTCAATATAATGAGACCTATTCGTTGTTCATAACCAGTCGAGCCAACTATTGGCGGGCGGTTTACCGCTTCAACGCCGCCATTGGAAAGCAGGTGACACCCCAATGAGTCACATCCCAACAGACAACCAAGCATCATGGGACGCGCGGCAAGAGCAACCGCGACCGATGAAGCCTACTTCTTCCAAAGAGATGCTTCTCCCAGCGGCGTCCGCTCCCAACTCGTCTTCCCGTTGGGAGCGCGTTTCCCTGGGCTTTCAGATCATCGTGTCGCTGGCCATCGCCGGCGGCGTGCTGGCCTATTTGCTCTGGTTCACGCCGAGTCCCCCGGATTCCCCGGCGGAGCGTCCTTCCCCCATCATTGAGGATGTCGTGCGGGTCGTCAAACCGGGAGTCATCCAGGTACGTCCCGACACGCCGTTGGATAGCAAACTCCATGTGGTTCCGATCCAGGCCCGGACCATCCGCTCGCCGATTCTGACTGTGACAGGTCGGACGTTGGCGAGCCTACGATCGGAGTCATCCGATGCCCCTTCCCACTGGCAGTTCGCCACCGGCGAGCTACTCGCTCTCTTCACCGATTGGGAAAGCGCGCTGGCGGACATCGAATTTCAAGAAGAGCAGTTGGTTTCCGTGCGTGAGCTGGCCAAGGCCCGCGTCGAGGCCCAACGCAAAGTGGTCCTGCAAATGGAAAAATTAGTCGCGGCGGGAACCGACTCGTTGAAGGATTTGGTCGCCGAACGCAACGCCTTGGTCGAATATCAGATCGAAGGACATCGCGAAGTGCGCGAAGCCGAGACCGCCTTGAAACTGGCCCGGCGCACGGAAGCCTCCCTGGCCCGCCAACTACAACAAGCCGGCCTGGAGCCGAACATCCTGCGCGCCAAGCTGCTCGAAGGAAACGACTGGGACATCGTGGTCGCCGAGGTTCCCGAATCCCGCGCGGCCAAAGTCAGACTGGGAATGGCCTGTGAAGTCCGCTTCTTCGCTCAGCCGACCCAAACCTTCGCGGGCAAGGTGTCGGCGATCTCTCCGGTGATCTCCAGTGAAAAGCGCGTGCTGCACGTGCAGTTCACCATCACGGACACTAGCCGGTTCGTTCGTCCCGGCATGTTCGCCCAAGTCGGTTTGGGGACGGACGAGCGCACGGTGCTCCTCATGCCTGCAGACGGGGTGTTGCATTTGGCCCGTAGTGATTACGCACTGGTGGAACTGGCTCCCAACGAGTGGCAAGTCGTCGAGATCGAGGTCGGCGCGCCGGTGGGACCAGATATTGAAGTGCTCAAGGGATTACAGACGGGAGACCGCGTTTTGGGCAAAGGGGCCATCCTCCTCAAACCGTACATCCGTGAAGCGATCGTGCTTCTCGATTGAGCAGCCTTCGCTGTTTCTACGTGGAATAAGCCAAGAGGCCACTGATGCTTGCCATACTAATTGCCGCGGCTTTCCGATTGCGCTGGGTCGTATTGATCATGACGTTAGCCGTGGTGGGAGTCGGCGTTTGGTCGTTCCAGCAAATGCCGGTGGACGCCTACCCAGACATTTCTGCCCAGATGGTGCAGGTCATCACGGTGTTTCCCGGTCGCGCGCCGGAGGAAGTGGAACGCCAAGTCACCATCCCCGTCGAGAACGCCATGCTGGGTCTGCCGCGCGTCGAATCGGTTCGCTCGCGCACCATCTTTGGCTTGTCGCTCGTGCAGATGACGTTCGAGGAAGGCACCGAAGCCTACTGGGCCCGGCAACGGGTGGCGGAGCGACTGGGGGAGCTCGAGTTACCGGAAGGTGTCCAACCGGAGCTGGGAGCGCTGGCAACCGCGTATGGGGAAATCTACCGCTATCAACTGGTCGCCGACGAGCCGGTGGACCTAATCGAGCTGCGCACGCTCAATGATTGGGTCGTCATCCGACGGCTGATGCAGGTGCCAGGCGTGGCCGAGGTGTCCAATTTCGGCGGCTACGAAAAACAATTCGCCATTATCTTCGATCCGTCTCAGCTGCAACAATTTGATCTCACGCTGGATGACATCGAGGAAGCCATCACGCGCAACAACGCGGCCGGCGGCGGCAGCATCGTCCGACAGGGCGGCACTTCCATGGTGGTCCGGGGAAAAGGCCAAATCGAGACCGTCTCGGACATCGAGAACCTTTTCATCAAATCGGTCGCGGGGACGCCCCTTTACTTGAAGGATGTGGGGACGGTCGGCATCGACCACCAAGTACCCAATGGCATCTTTAGCAAGGATGCCACCGACGCCTCCGTGGCTGGCATCGTGCTGATGCGCAAAGGCGAGAACCCTTCCGAGGTCTTGCGGCGCGTTCAGGAAGCCGTCCAGCAACTGAACGAAACCGCCATGCCGGATGGGGTCCGCATCGTTCCCTACTACGACCGCTCCCATCTGATCGAAGCCACCTTCGACACCGTGGCTCATAGTGTGTCGCTGGGCATTACCCTCGTCGTGTTGGTGCTCATCTTTTTTCTGGGCCGACCGATGATGGCCCTTCTCGTCGCCTTGACCATCCCGTTCTCGTTGCTCTTCGCCTTGATTTTGATGCACTGGATCGACATCCCCATTGGGTTATTGTCGATCGGCGCCATCGACTTTGGCATCATCGTGGATGGGTCGGTCATCATGGCGGAAAACATCGCTCGGCGGCTGGGAGAGGCGAAGCGGCGCGAGCCGGGCGAGATGGCCTCGATCATCCAGGCGGCGGCTCTGGATATGCACCGTCCGGTATTCGTCTCCGTTTCACTCATCATGGTGGCGTTCTTGCCTCTGCTGTCCCTCACCCGCATCGAAGGATTGCTGTTCCGACCGATGGCCTTGACGATCTTGTTCGCCCTCTTGGGAGCGTTGCTGTTCGCCCTGTTCATCGTTCCCGTGTTGGCCACGGTCTTGTTTCGACATGGTTACACGGACTGGAAAAATCCGTTGCTCCGGTTGGTGGAACCGGCGTACGCGCGTTTGCTGCGCGGGTTGTTGCGAATGCGGTGGATCATAGCCACCGCCTCCATCGGCGTGTTGGTCATCGTGATGGCACTGATACTGCCGCGCCTGGGGACGGAGTTCTTGCCGTATCTCGACGAAGGAGTCATTTGGGTGCGCGTCAATTTCCCGGAAGGGACCGCCTTGGAACAGACCAGCGAATACGGGCGCCGGCTTCGCGAACTCGCGTTGACGTTTCCCGACATTGATTTCGTCGTGGTGCAAGCCGGTCGGAACGACGACGGCACCGATCCCTTCCCGCCCAGCCGCATCGAAATGATGATCGGCCCCAAGCCCCGCGCGCACTGGAAGGAGTTTCAGAACAAGCAAGATTTGGTGGCCGCCTTGGGCGAGCGCTATCGGGAGGAGTTTCCCACCACGAAATTCAACTTCACCCAGCCCATCATTGACAGTGTGACCGAGGACACCAACGGCACCTCGGCGAACTTGGCCGTCGAATTTAGTGGACCCGACGCCGACACCCTGCTCGATCTGGCGCGGCGCACCGTGACGTTGCTCGGCAACATTCCGGGGGCAACCGATGTCAACATCGAGCAAGAAGGACCGCAGCCGCAATTGTTGATCGAACCGGATCGGCTTTTGTGCGCGCGCTACAACGTGCAAATCGAGGATGTCATGCAGCTGGTCAACATGGCGATTGGGGGGGAAGCCATTGGGACGCTGTACGATGGCGACCGCCGCTTTGACATCGTAGCGCGCTTGGACCCGGCGGCGCGGGGGTCTCTGTACGCCATCCGCCGCTTACCCGTCTATTCGGTGGATGGACTCCCCATTCCACTCGAACAAGTGGCGACCGTGGAAGTGATCGACGGTCAGACCATCATCGCGCGCGACAACGGACAACGGGCCATCACCGTGCGCTGCGACATCGTCGGCCGCGACCAGGGGGGATTCGTCAAGGAGGCGACGGAACGGTTCGCGGAAACCATCACCGTCCCGCATGGCTACCGCGTTCAATGGTTGGGCATGTTTGAGAATCTCGACCGCGCCTATCAGCACTTTCGGATGCTGATTCCCGTCACCTTCACCATCGTTTTTCTGGTGCTTTACTGGGCTTTTGGTTCGATCCGGGCGGCCCTGGTGCTGTTGATGCCTGTCCCCTTCGCCGTCGCCAGTGGGGCCGTCGCCCTCTATCTGCGGGATATGCACCTCAATGTCTCCACGGGGGTGGGCTTCGCGACGCTGTTTGGCATTGCCATCATGGACGCGGTCTTGATGTTCAAGGGGATCACGTCCTATCGTTTGCAAGGCGTCCCCTTGGAGAACGCCATCGTCCAAGGCCGTCTGGATCGCTTGCGGCCGGGGTTGATGACGGCTTCGGTCGCCATACTCGGTCTATTGCCGGCGTCATTGGCAACTGGTCTCGGCTCCGACGTGCAACGGCCCCTCGCCACGGTCATCGTCTGGGGGCTGGTCGGCTCCACCTGCTTCACCTTGATCGTGACGCCGGTTTGGTACCGCATCTTCGTACCGCCACTCCCCCAAGCACGGACGGCCGAGCCAAGGGGCCTCGCTTCCCGCATCATGGAACCGTTGCCCGACGCCTTGCCCCGCGATACCGTTGCCCTGCTGGAGTATCTGGCTTCGCAGGACGGCGAGTCCGATGTGTTTCAGATCACCGATCGGACCAACCAAGAGTTTGAACGAGTGATCGCCAACGTCCAGGCGGCCAAGATGCTGGGCTTTGTCGAGACCCCCAGCGACATGGTCATCTTGACCGCGAAAGGAAGAGATTTTGTCAACGCCATGCCACCAGAGCGCGCCGCGCTCTGGCGGGAACAGTTGCTCGGTCTGCGGCTGTTTCGAGATGTGCATGACGTGCTGCGACGCCAACCGCAACAAATGATCGACCGAGATTTCGTGCTCGAAATCATTGTCACGCGCTTGCCGTATGAGAATTTCGAGCGCATCTTCAACACCTTCGTGCGTTGGGCGCGGTACGGAAAGCTGTTCCACTACGATGAAGAGACGCAGCGCGTGATTTTGCACTCAGAATCATCTACCTAATTCATCGTTTCTCGCGGGGACTCGGCAGCGTGCGCGAACCGATGAACCCCCGGCATCATCAACCGTCGGCTACCGTACAAATCGTAAAAAAGTAAAATAACCAAAAAATTACTCAGTCCTGAGGGAAAGGACGACTCGGAAACCGTTGGAGACGCTGGGGAAGCCGGGGGCGAGCCGGTTGCGTTCAGCCGCGCGGCAGTCGCGGCCATGGACGACCCAGCTGCCGCCGCGCAGGACGCGGAGTGTGTTGCTTACGCTGAAGAGGCACCGTTCCACTCAATCACGACTGGTTCCCGTTCCCGTTGTCTCTGCATCAAACCCCCAGCGTGGTTCGCCGTTCGGCGAGTTTCAGGGCTTGGGGGAGTAGGCGGTCGATGGCTTGGGCGGCGCGGCGCCAGGAAAACCGGCGGAGAACCCAGCGGCGGGCATGTTGTCCCAACTCTTGGCGCAGGCGGGGTTGATCGAGCAAGCGCCGCGACAAGTTCAGCCAAGTCTCCGCATCGTCATCGCATACCAATAGCCCGGCTCGGCCTCGGTCCAGCAGCAAGGGGATGTCGCCGCGCGCGCTGGCCAGCAGCGCTCGGCCTGCCGCAGCGCATTGCAGGATATTGAGCGGACACTTGGTCAGCGTCGCTTCCGTCACACAGGGGGCCGCCACCACATCCATGAGCTGGAGCAGCGGCCCCAGGCGTGGCGGCAACGGCATGTCAAGAAAAACAGCGCCCCCCGGTCTCGCCACGGCCTGTTCCAGAAAGGCTTGGGCCGGACCAGCGCCGATCACTAACCACTGCGCATCTTTTCTGGCAGACGTGGCTTGCAGCAATTGACGCAACAGCTCCCGCTCTGGCCGCGCGGCCACGGGGCCAAGGAAACCGATGACGAGCGGGGCCGTCACGCCCACCGCGCGGCCCAGTTCCTGGCGTTGGGCGTCTGCCAGAGGCGCGAACCACTCCCGTTCCACGCCCCACGGTATGACGTGGATCAGAGCCGACAATCGATACCCGCGCAGCCGCTGCCGCGCCGCCCGGTTGGTCGTGATGATGACTTGGCTATGACGCAAATTCCAGCGTTCGATGGCGGCGACGAGCCAGGGGGGATGCCACATCGAGAGGTCGCCTTGCTGATGACAGGCCAGAACGGCAGGTTGATCGATCACCGTTAGCAACGGCACGCCCGCTTCGCGGCATGCTTGCGTCATGGACCAGCGATAGGGGCTGGCGTAGAGGAGGACCACATCGGGGGAAAAGACCCGCAAAACTTCTCGATCATGGAGCAATTGTGTGCGATTTCGCACGCAGCAGTGCGCGAAACCGAAGCGCCGTTGCCAATAAGTTAGGCATGGTTCATGTTGAGATAGTGCCGCCGTGGTGCCACTGTTGTCCGGCTCAATACGGACGACGTGCCCCAAGGTTTGCAATTGACGGGCCAGAGGAAGCACTTGGCAGACAAGAAACGGAGGTGATTCTTCGTAATGATAGAGGAGAAGGCGCATTCCTTCCCTCCTTGCCGTCTCACCTGGCGGAAGGGATTCACGGCGTCCGCCGGCGCGCGGCCATGCTGACAAGGGACGCCGTGAATGGGAATGTTATCAAAATTCGCTGTCCGCCCCGCCTGGAGCTACGACAGCAGCCAGTATTGCTGGTACGCATCCGCTTCGAGGGGATCGATGAGGATCGGTTGATCCTCGGAGACGACGTCCGCCTTCGCGTTGCTTTCACAAACCGCCCAAAAGGTTTCGTAAGCGTCGAAGCTATCGTTGTGGCTAAGTGGTTCCTCGAACTGCTGACTGCGAGTCATCTGGTTCATGAATCGGGTTCCTCAATTGAGTGACGAGTTTTGCCGAGAAAGTGCTTATCCCTCAAGCACATTTCATGCCCAAATCGCAAAACTCAAGCATTCTTCCCAGAGGATTGATTGGGGGAAACAAGATGTTCCCGCCTTGGATGTGTGGTTGGCAAGGAAGTAAAACGGATGAGAAACGAGTCGTATGGCTGAAAAACACATCCATTGCGGTAATCAATCCACTATAGGGGGCATCGCCTCAAAGTCGCTCCCGAAAATCGATACCCTTAACTGGCATCGGAGAGAGAAGAGGGTCAGCCCGATCCCAATCTCACAGGAGCATTATAGGAGCGATTCTCGTGAAATACACCAACAATATAATTTTTTTTTATTTTGTTATTTTGTGGACTTCTTGGCCACGGGGGATGGCACGCGATGGATTGAGGAAATGGGCGCTGCGGAATATACTAATCCATAAGAGGGGGCACGCGGTTTCGTCCAGGCCGGGTGTCGGGAACCGCGCGCCGCCTGTTCACCGGAGCGCATTTTCAACGGCTTGTCAACTCGATCTTCACGTGAAAGGACTACAGCCATGAGATGCATGCGACTGTTCGTGGTGGCCGCCATGTTTGGTTGTGCCGTGTTGGCCCTCGATGCACGTCCCGCTCAGGCGTACTGGCATTGGGGGTATTACCATCGCCCCGTGTATTATCGCCCCGTGTACTATCGCCCCTATGTCCATTACTGGGGTTATCCCAGTTACTACTACGGCTATTCCTATCCGTACTATGTCTCGACGCCGGTGTATGTGCCGTATGCCGTGCCCAGCTATTATTCGGTGCCGCTGGCCAGCGCGCCGGTGACGGTCACGCAGCCCGCCGGCTCGGTGCGCTACTCGTTCTATGGTCCCACGGGCACGACGGGGGCCGTGACGACCACCGCCACGCCCGCCTCCAACATCGCGCAAGTGGAGATGGTGTTGCCGACCACCAACGCTGAAGTATGGGTGGACGGCTACAAGACGACCAGCACCGGCACCACGCGCACCTTCCATTCGCCGCCACTGACTCCCGGCAAGAAGTATCACTACCAGATCAGAGCCAGCTGGGTGCAAAACGGCGAAACCATGACCGAGGAACGCACCATCCCGGTCGCCGCCGGCCAACAATCGATCGTCAATTTCACGGTGCCGAGCGAATCGGTTGGCGCGGCAACGCCATGAGCTTGGTCTCTGGATTCATCGGTTGGCGCGGCGCGAGCGCCAACCGATGAATCCAGCCCTACTCTTCCCCCACGCCGGCATATTCCTGCCGCCGCACGGTGTCGCCGAACAGCACGGGCACGCAGCCGTCGGTGTCGAACTTGAACATGGCTTGCGTGGCCAAGTCGATGTCAATGTCGGCAACGACTAGCTCTTCTTGCTTCAACTCCGCCTGGGCGTGAATGCGACCATCGGGAGCCACGACCATGGATCGGCAATTCTGGTGTTGGTCGTGGCACATGTTGCAGGACGCGAACCAGATGGTGTTCTCCGCCGCGCGGGCCACGATCAAAGAATGATGCACCGGAATTTTCCAGTCATTAGGGCGCGTGGTGTTGTTTTGCGGATGAAACACCAACTGGGCGCCCTGCCGCACGCATTCGCGGGTCGTTTCGGGAAAGCGAAATCCCTCGAAGCAGATGACCACTCCCACTTTGACGCCAAACAGATCGAACGTCTCAATACTCGGTCCCGGCGAGTAGGCCACGGCATCGAGCGGCGTCAATTTCGTCTTGTGATGCACGCCCAGGATGGTTCCTTCGGGTGAGATGACCAACGCCGAGTTGTACGGTTTACCGCGGGTGGGGTTCGTCTCCAAAGGGATCTCGGTCCCCAAGACGCAGGCCATACCGAGCTGGCCGCAGCATTCCGCCAGCTGCTGGTGCAACTCCTCTAGCCGTGCCACTTCGACCGGCTGATCGGGAGTGGCAATGTCCACGCGATAGCCAGCGGTTTGCGTTTCCGGAAAACAGAGTATCCGCACGCCGTCGCGGGCGGCTCGTTCGACAAACTCGAAGATGACCCGCGCGTTCGTTTCCAGGGAGGCCGTCTGACGACATTGAGCTAAACCGATGCGCAAGCGGTTCATGGTGGAGTCTCCAAAGAATGAGGGATTCACAAAGGAGCGATACCAACAGCCCCCTTCGGTTGTTTGTGTAACGGTTGGTTGATTGATCGGTTCGTGCAGCAAGCAGGTAGCTCGTGCGAACCGATGAATCTCAGGCCAGCGAATCGGGCACTAGGCTCCAAGGCTAACCCTCTGGAATTTCTCACGAAAGCCGCTACGATACCAATACAAAATTGTTTCTCTGCGAATTTTCCAAACAATGGCGGAACGAGGTTGCTCATGGCTAAAGCGGCAGGCAAACCCCGTAAGAAACTACCCAAGGAGTTGGCGGTCATTCGGGCGGATAGTTGCACCGGCTGCGAGGCGTGCATCGAGGTCTGCCCAGTCGATTGCATCTACAAGGTGCCCGGCGCGGACCAACCCGGCTTGCAGACCTTCTGTGACATCGATTTGGAACGGTGCATCGGCTGTTCGCTGTGCGAGCGCTGGTGTCCATGGGATGCCATTGACATGGTAGCGACGCTCACCGTAGCCGAGGCGGTGGCCAACAAAGGGGGGCCGCCCGAATATGTCGAGAAAAACTGGGAGCGGCTGGTCAACGCCGCCCAGAGCATCGTCGAACTGGCCGCCGAGCAACAAGCCGCGAAGAAGTGACACATCATGAGGGGACGATACGGCATCCTGGGCACGGTGGGGTTGCTGCTGGGGCTGACGGTGTCGGGCTGCGCCAAGGCCAGCCGCTATGAGGCCCAGCCGGTGCGCGGCGGGACGCAACTCGTCCCAGTCCGCTTGCTGCCTCGGGCTGAGGATACGCCGGATGCTTCGTCCACGGTGCCGCCGTATCTCATCTGGATGAAAGCCACGCCCACGTCTCAAGAACCCGAGGTGCCGATCCGCTTCGTCAGCGCTGTTCGCCATCCCGAGGAATGGTCGCGGCTCGACGATTTCTGGAATCCCATCACCAAGGCCAAGCCGTGGCCGGTGTTCCTCGGTCTGCCACCACTGCCAGCCGCTACGTTGGCCTTGGCCTTGCCGGTGGAGCAAGAGGTTGTCATCAAAGTCCCTCTGGGTCTGGACGATCCCACGCCGTATATTCCGGTTCACAATCCCCCCACTGTCGGCAAGTGGGAATTGGGCAAGCGTCTCTTCTTCGATGATGGCTACTTGTTGCCGCCGGAAGCAAACACCAAATTGGCTTGCGCCACCTGTCATGTTCCGAAGGAGGGGTTTGCCGGATCATTGTTTCGGTTTTCTCAGAAGGAACGGTTCATTGCCACGCTGTTGAATTGTGTGTACAACCAGTATCAATTTTGGGACGGCGGCGTTCGTGATCTGGAAGAAGTGATTCAAGGGAGCATCGAGGACACAGCGCCGCTGCGTCAAACCGCGCCGGATCGCCAACATGCTTGGCCGGGCTTGGTGCAACGGCTACGTGAGTATCCCGACTACGATTACCGGCGGCAATTTCGCCAGGTCTTCGGCACCGATCCCACGCAGGACGCCATCGCCAAGGCCCTGGCCACCTACATGCGGACGATTTTGACCGGGGATGCCTTGCAAGACCGCGTCGATCAAGCCCTTCGCCAACGCGGCGCCCACGAGCCAACCGCCGCCGACTACGAGCAGCAGCTGGCGCAAACCCCTTTGAATCGACGCCGGGTTCTCGACTTGGGCCACGACCCCGACGATACCAGCACCTTGGCCCGCGAGCTGGCGCGGGGTTATCGGCTATTTCATGGCAAAGGGATGTGTATTCAATGTCATTCCGGCGCGAATTACACCGACAACTTCTTTCACAATGTCGGCGTCGGTGATAGTGGCGGTGAGCCGCTTCCTGGCCAGGAGAGCGGCCGCTTCGCCACCTTGTCGATTGGGTTGAAAGACCCTTTGATGATCGGTGCCTACAAGACCCCCACCCTGCGCGGCCTACCGCGCCGTTCCCGCTATTTCCACGACGGCAGCCGCTTGGAGTTGCTGCTCGTGGTGAAACATCATGACCGCGACAAGACGTATTCCCCGTATCTCGATCCGCTCTTCCGCGACCCGGCCCATCCCCACCGCCCTCGCAATCTGGGCCTGAACGACCCCGATGCGCGCGCCCTGGTACTGTTCCTCTACGCCCTGGACGGCCAGCCGGTGAATCGCCGGGTGATGGAAAGGGAATAGGGGGAGTGATCAGTCAATCGCTGTTTAGCGGGCGAGCCGACGACTCGCCACCTCGGATGTCCTTACCTGAATGGAAAACTCATGCGACTTGCCACCTTGCGAACTGCCTCTGGTCCCCGCGCCGCCGTCTTGGAGGGGGACGATTACGTTGATCTACACGGCACCGATGCTTCCTTGCCGGCCAGCGTGCGCCAGCTTCTCGAAGCGGGGCCAAGCATCTGGCCCCAGGTGCGGCAAGCGGTCCAAAAAGCCGATGCCGTGACAATCGCCGCCAGCCAAGCCGACTTGCTGGCCCCCATTCCTGATCCCCCCAAGATCGTATGCATTGGCCTGAATTACCATGATCATGCCAAGGAAAGCGGCGCGCCGATTCCCAAGGAACCGATCCTGTTCAGCAAGTACGCAACCGCCATCGTGGGACCGGGAGCCAACATCGTACTGCCGCCGGTGAGTCAAGAAGTCGATTACGAAGCCGAGCTAGTCATTGTCATCGGCAAATCGGGCAAGAACGTGTCAGCGGCAAATGCCTTGGAATATGTCGCCGGCTATACGATTGGTCACGACGTCTCGGCGCGCGATTGGCAGCTTAAGAAGGATGGCAAGCAATGGATGGTCGGCAAGACGTTTGACACCTTCGCCCCTATCGGTCCACACCTTGTCACCGCCGACGACGTGCCCGACCCGCACCAGCTCGGCATCCGTTTACGCCTCAACGGCGAGACCATGCAGGATAGCTCCACGGCCCAGATGATCTTCCGCGTCGGCGACATCCTGGCCTATCTCTCGCAAATCTTCACGCTGCAACCCGGCGACATCATCTTCACCGGCACCCCGCCCGGCGTCGGCTTCGCCCGCAAGCCGCCCGTCTTCCTCAAGGGAGGAGACATGGTCGAAGTCGAAATCGACGGCCTCGGCATACTGTCCAATCCGGTGGTGCAAGGGTGAGAGGGAACGCCGCCCGATGGCCAAACGCGAACGCGACATGATTTGTCACTGCAACCAAAGTATAGCGACAACTGTCACAACATGTTCTTTTTCGGCTATCTCATACATGGCGCGTAAAGGTGCCGCGTCGATGGCATATAATCCTTCTGCTACATGATAACCGTGATGGTGCGGTTTCTTAGACAGACGGCTACGGCTTCATTGATAGCTTGGTTGTTCTTCGGTCAGAGTGATTTCAATCATGATTTCACCTCTCATTCTGATCTACTGTACCATGCCGATCCATGCCACGCCCACCGCCCTCAATGCCCGATATACTTGGCATACAACGTCCGGGCCTTGTCGACGTCGTCGGTCCCTTTGATGATGGCGCGGCCGTCGGGGAAGACGGTGAATTCATGATTTTCGGCGGTGAATTTGAGGAGGAAGCGGTTGTAGCTGACATCGCCGAGGGATTCCAGGTGGCGGGCCAGTTCCTCGAAGTTGAGCTTGCTGGGGCTGCGGTGGGCTACCTGGACGGCGTTGCGGCCACAGAGACTGGTAGTGTGCGAGCCAAGGTCTCCTTCCAGCCACTCGAAGCGGCGCCGTTGGCAGCAGGGGCAATCGACCTTGCCCAACAGGGGCGCGATCTTGATGCGCCGGCTGATGTTTTCCCAGACATCGACGTAGATCAGCTCGCGGTTGATCCGGTCGGTTTGGCCGGTGAGAATCTTCAGCGCCTCGGCGGCCTGGTAGCTGGCGATGATGCTGACGACGGGGCCAAGGACGCCGGCGGTTTCGCAGGTCCCCGCTTCGCCGGGAGCGGGGGCGGCCTCGAAGACACAGCGCAGGCACGGCGTCTGGCCGGGGAGAATCGTCATCGTCTGGCCGTGGCTGCCGACCGAACCGCCATAGACCCACGGCTTGCCGAGCTTCACGGCGGCGTCGTTGATCAGGTAGCGAATCTCGAAATTATCGGTGCCATCCAAAATCAAATCGGCGTCCTTCACCAACTCCAGAATGTTGGTCCGGTCGATGTCCGTGACCACCGGCTCGACATGCACCGACGAGTTAATGGCGGCGAGCTTGCGGGCGGCGGCCTCGGCCTTGGGCAGATTCTCGGCCACGTCGTGCTCATCGAATAGCACCTGGCGTTGTAGATTGCTGGTTTCGATGAAATCTCGATCCACCAACCGCAAATGGCCGATCCCTGCCCGCACCAGATGATTGGCCAACACCGTCCCCAACGCGCCACAGCCGCACAAGGTCACATGGCTGTCCAACAATTGGCGTTGCCCCTTCTCCCTCATGCCGGGAAAGCGGATTTGCCGGCTGTAGCGTTCCAATGAAGAATCCATCGACTACCTCTTTCACGTTGCGACAGGACATATATTCGACACCGCCAACCGAGCGACTTCCTCGCCGCCGAGCACCAAGGGAACTTCTTCTTCCCTGCGGAAGTCGCGGCGCTGGCGAAACGTCGGCGACTTGCCGCCGCGCGGCTGGGTATATACTTCCACGATTTGTTCGACCAGATTGACCAGCCAGAATTCGGGAATCTTTGCCTCGGCGTACCATACCCCTTTTTGTCGGCGGTCGGTCAAGCGCGAGGAGTCGGCCACCTCGATCAACAGAGCGACAGCTGCTGATCGCGGGTGCTGTTGGTCGTAGCGTTTCAGCGGGCCGCGCACGATGGCGAAATCCGGCTCCGGCACGCTGCGGGCCAGGAGCAACGCCGATTGGTTGCCAATCACCCACTCATCCGGCACCGAGCGCACCAACAGCCGATTGAGCCGGGCCAAGGTGGAATCGCGTGGCGGATTGCGTGACATTTTATGGACCAACCAACCTTCCAAAAGTTCCACATGATCCTCCGGCCCCAACACACCCCTTTCGACCATGTGGACATACTGTTCCACTGTCAGCCGATAGACGTTACCCGCTTCCGGCACGAAGGCAGTCGGCCCTGGCAGCGGAATGGTCGCCGTGGCCATGTTCTCAGTCCTCCTTTGTCGCCGTACCGACACCGAAATCGGCCAGAAAGTCCCGCAAAAACCGTGTTTGCTCCTTGGGCCACTTCTCCTGCCGCGCGAACGCCGTCAGGCATTGCAAATCTTCTTGGACGCGCCGCAAACGCGCCCCATCGAGCCGTTGCAGGTAGCTGGCCAGGTATTCCAGGGCCTCATCCGCCGCTGCGACGTGGACCACGTCCTCACTCGACCCCTGCAAAAACACCACCGCATGAAGCACGGCCAACAACAGCGGATCGACTCCCAGCTCCGCCGGAATCAACGGGAACACGGCGGCCCCTTCGGGGACTTCGTTGGGTTCGGAGGGGGGCATGTTATCCACCTGCGACTGCGGGAATGATGCTCAACTCATCGCCATCCTTGACTGAAGTGGTGAGACTGTCCAAATAGCGAATGTCCTCATCATTGAGATACAGATTGATGAAGCGGCGCACTTGCCCGTTTTCCATCACGCGCTTGGTGATCTCCGGGTACTGCCGGCCCAGGTCATCGAGCACCGCCTGCACGCTGCCGCCGCTGGCCTCGACGACGGCCTTGCCTTCGGTGTGTTGCCGCATAGGTGTCGGGATGTGAACTTTTATGGACATTGGAGTTCCTTTCAGGGAAACAAAACATTCCATAGGAATAACAGGTGGATTCATCGGTTCGCGCAGGTTTCCGAGCGCGAATCGATGAATCCACCCTATCAAAGTCAATGCGGTAATCTCTCTATTTTCTGGCGAGCGGGGGGCTGTCGCCCTCCTGGTGACAGGCTCTTACTAGAAGGCTTACGCCCCCGCTCGCTGCGAATCTTGCTTCTACACCAGCGCCGGTTCCTTCATCCCCTCCACCAATGGCTCGAACTCTTCCAGCGACGGGCGGATGATGGCGGGTTCCTCGACCTGATCGACGATGGCGTCCTGGGTTTTGAGGCCGTTACCCGTGATGCAGATGACGATCTCTTCATCGCGTGGGATACGCCCTTGCTCGATCAGTTTCTTGGTGACGGCCACGGTGACGCCACCGGCGGTTTCGGCAAAGATGCCTTCCGTGCGGCCCAGCAGCGCCATGGCCTCGGCGATTTCGGTGTCGCTCACGTCCTCGCCCCAGCCGCCGGATTCCTTCATCACCTTGATGGCGAAATAACCGTCCGCCGGGTCGCCGATGGACAGCGACTTGGCAATGGTGTTCGGTTTGCGCACGGGGCGATGCGCTTCCTGGCCGTTCTTGATGGCCGTGGTGATCGGACTGCACCCGACGGCCTGGGCGCCGTAAATCTTGCACGAAGGATCATCGATCAAGCCGACCTTGGCCAATTCCTGGAACGCCTTCTGAATCTTGCCAATCAGACTGCCGCCAGCCATCGGCACCACGACATGTTTCGGCGTCCGCCACCCCAGCTGCTCGGCGATCTCGAAACCGACCGTCTTGGAACCTTCGGCATAGAAGGGGCGCAGATTGATGTTGACGAAACCCCAACCATATTTGAACGCCACCTGCGTACACAGGCGGTTGACTTCGTCGTAGGTGCCGGTGACACCGACCAGCTTCGGGCCATAGATGCTGGTGGCGAGAATCTTGGCCCGTTCCAAGTCGGCGGGGATGAAGATGTAACTTTTCAGGCCGGCGGCGGCGGCATTGGCGGCGACGCTGTTGGCCAGGTTGCCGGTCGAGGCGCAGCCCACCGTGTCGAAGCCGAACTCGCGGGCCTTGCTCAACGCCACCGACACCACGCGATCCTTAAACGACAGGGTGGGGAAATTGACGGCATCATTCTTGATCCACAACCGCTCGACCCCCAGCGCCGCCGCCAAGCGATCCGCCCGCACCAACGGCGTCCCCCCCACCTGGCCGCCAACGGTCGGTTCCCCGTCAATCGGCAGCAGCTCGCGGTAACGCCACATATTGAAGGGCCGCAACTCAACCTTGGAACGATTCAGGACCTCGGCGATGGCCTCATAGTCGTAATCGACTTCCAACGGCCCAAAGTCCTCGGTGCAGAAATTCAGCGGCTCCTTGGGATACGCTGTACCACAGATGCGACACTTCAATCCACGCACGAAATCGGCAGGCACGGTCTCTCCTCCCAGTTGGTGACGGCAAGGGACAGCGTTAACACCCATCCCAAACCCAAGCCGGTCACCTGGCGACCGGTCGCCCCGCGACTGGCTTGGACTTGAAAATTACTTTTTCCGTAGGTGAACATCATCCAGACATGGACCGGGGAGAGGCGTAAAAAAAGCCTCTTCCGGTTGCAGAGAAGAAGAGGCGTGCATGGCAGGCACACGATCTTATCTCTCCCGGCCGGACCGGGTAGGAGGTAGCACCAGCATCTTTCCCAGGAGAAAGACCGGTTGCTGTGGCGTCATCGGGCCTAATCCCTCAGCCACTCTGGATAAGATACTCACCCAAATTGTAAAGAAGATTGTAGATAGGCGTTCCGCGACAAGCAATAGGGTTCTCAAGATTTCCAGAAAAAAATCAGGCGCCGGCGGGATGACGCCGCCGATATATCGCACACATTTGCCGAGATCGGACGTAAAAATAGAACCCATCGCCAAATTCTTCTTGGCGAAGGGGTTTTCAACCAGGTAAGCTGAGCATTATGATAAAAGTGTGTGAAGAAAGCCCATAGTCTTTCGTCATTCCTGCACAACCATCTCGCGGCGGCTGGCCGGGCTGGTGCCGCGTTGAGCTTCATCATGCCATAACCTTCAGGGATAACCCACCATGACGAGATTGCACTCCTTTTTCCTCGCCACGGTCGCGGCTTTGCTACTTTTGGCAACGGGCCTCGCGCAAGAACCGATCCAGATGGGGCGAACTCCCGATATTTCCCCCGATGGCCGGTTGATCGCGTTTAGCTATCGGGGGGACATTTGGACCGTCGAAGCCATCGGCGGAGTGGCTCGCCCGGTGACGCTGCATGTCGATTATGACGTTTCGCCGGTGTTCAGTCCCGATGGCCGGCAGCTGGCGTTCATGTCCAATCGGCACGGCAGCTACAATATCTATGTCGTTCCGGTGCAAGGGGGCCGGCCGCGGCGGCTGACGTTCGATTCCGCCACAGATGTGGTCAATGGCTGGTCTCCCGACGGCAAGTATGTTTTATTCTCGTCGCTGCGCGCGGCCGAGTTTCCCGCTCGTTACGACCTGTACCGCGTGTCCGTGGAAGGGGGCAAGGTCGAACGCATCACGCAATCCGAGGCGCGCGAAGGGACCTACTCCCCCGACGGCAAGCACGTTGCCTACGTGCGCGGGCCAGGCACCTGGTATCGCAAGGGGTATCGCGGCTCATCCAACGACGACATCTGGCTTTGTCAAGCCGATGGCGTTAATCATCGCCAGCTGACGGATTTTCTCGGCCAAGACAACGCCCCCATGTTCAGCGGCGATGGTAAATCTCTCTATTATGTCAGCGAGCTGTTCGGCACGCCGGCCAACATCGTCCGCATGGACCTATCCAGCAAGAGCAAGCCAGAACAGATCACTTTCCACACCGACGACGGCGTGCGCCGAGCACGCATCAACCGCACCGGCGAATGGATCGTGTACGAATGCGGCTTCGATCTGTGGCTGTTGTCCACGCGCAGCGGCGACACGCGCAAGTTGGCCATCGAGGTCCACGCCGACGACAAAACCAATCCCGAACGCATCGCCACGTTCACGCAAGGGGCCACCGAATTCGCCCTGTCCCCCGATGAAAAACACATTGCCTTCGTGGTTCACGGCGAGCTGTTTCTCATTCCCATCACGGGCGGCAATGCCACGCGCTTGACCAACCACCCGGCGTATGATCATGGCATCGTCTGGGCACCCGATGGCAAGTCGATCCTGTTCGCCTCCGACCGCAATGGTTACGAGAACTTGTATCGCCTGGAGCAGGATGATCCCGAACATCCCGAATTGGTCAAGGCGCATCGCTTTAAGGTCACGCAGTTGACGAACACGCCGGAAGCCGAGTTTGGCGTTAGCTACTCGCCCGATGGCAAACGTCTGGCCTTTCTGCGGGCGGGCAAGTTGTGGACCATGAACCCCGACGGCGGCGACGTTCAGGTCTTGGTCGATGACGTGCGCGTCTTTGATTATGACTGGTCGCCGGACGGCAAGTGGGTGGTCTATGCGCGCGTGGATGGCTCCTTCGCCAGCGAGCTGTACCTGATCCCGTCCAGCGGCGGCGAGGCGCGCAACATCACCCGGTACGCCACGTACAACGGCGGTGTCACCTGGAGCCAAAAAGGGCATAAGCTGGCCTACATCAGTCAGCGCCGCTCCAACTACAGCGTCTGCGTCCAGTCCTTGCAAAAACCGGCGGTGGCCGGGGCGCCAGCCAGCGAGGACATCGATTGGGAAGACCTGCATTTGCGCGTCAGCCAACCGACAGCCACCCCCGCTGAATCGTGCGCCATCTCCCCGGACGGGACCAAGGTGGCCTTTCGCTCCTACGGCAGCGGCGGCGATGATTTGTGGGTGGTCAACAGCGATGGCAGCCAATTGACACGTATCACCTCCGGCAACGCCCGCCCGCCGCAATTTCGCTGGGGAGTCAAATTGCCGGGGGCGCTGTTCTACCGTGACGGCGCCGGCGCGCTGTACCTGGCCAAGGTCGGTGCGGGAGGAACTCCGGCCCGCATCCCCTTCCGAGCGCGCATGACCATCCATCAAGAGGAAGAATTCGCCGAGATGTTCGAGCAAAGCTGGCGCGCGCTGTCCGATCACTTCTACGACGCCGATTTCCACGGCGTGGATTGGAAAGCCGTGCGGGACAAGTACCGGCCACTGGTCCAGCACGTGAACATGAAGGAAGACCTATACGCCTTGATTAGCATGATGATGGGGGAATTGAACGCTTCGCACCTCGGCATCAGCGGTCATGCGTCCACCCCGCACGAATTCACCGCCGACTTGGGGCTGCTGTTCGACCCGAAGTATTCCGGCCCCGGCTTGAAGGTAACCGAGATTCTCAAACGTGGTCCCGCCGACAAGCGCGGCTTGGACCTGAAACCTGGCGATGTCATCGTCCGCATCGACGGCGTGGAGTTGGACGACAAGGCCAATCTGAGCCAGCTACTAAACAGCAAGAGCGGCGAGGTCGTGGTGGTCCATGTCGCTCCGCCCGACAAAGTCGCGGACCCCAAGGCCTATCGCCGCTTGGAGCTGCAAGCCGTCAGCCGAAGCGTGACGCAACGCCTCATGTACGAACGCTGGGTCGAGCACAACACGCAGCGCGTCGCTGAGCTGAGCAACGGCAAGCTGGGTTACATCCATATCCCCAGCATGGACGAAGCGGGCCTGGATCGATTCGTGCGGGCGTTGTATTCCGACAACTTCGACAAGGAAGCGATTGTGCTGGACGTGCGCTACAACGGCGGCGGCTTCACGCATGATCAAGTGCTGAACTACTTGGGGGCCAAAGAACATACCTTCTTCCGCCAACGTGACGGCGGCGAGGGGCTGGTCTTGCGCTCCTACGATCGCAAGTGGACCAAGCCGCTGGTGCTGCTGATCAACAATCGGTCCTACAGCGACGCCGAGATTTTCCCCCACGCGTTTCGTACGCTGGGCCTCGGCAAGCTGGTCGGCGAACCGACGGGAGCGCATGTCATCGGCACGACCTCGATCCGCCTCATTGATGGCTCGTCGTTCCGCATCCCACGCACCGGCGTGTTCACCGCCAACGGCGTCAACATGGAACGGGAAGGGGTCATTCCCGACATCCGGGTTCCCCAACACCCCAATGAGCTGGTCAAGGGGATCGACAAACAACTCGATAAAGCGGTCGAGGTGCTGACGCAAGATGTGGTTGCTTGGAAGAAGTCGCGCGCGCCTGCCGTGGCCACCACCACCAAGGAGGCCAAACCCGGCGATGCGTCGGCGCCCGTCACGCCCATGACCACCGTGCCGGGGAGCAAGTGAGCGGCAGGTCAGTCTTCGCCGGGCGGCTGCATGGTGTATGTCATCGACAGCCGCCCCGGTTGTTGCAGGGTTTGGTACACGACGCAATAGCGCTCGGTCAATTTCAAGAGGGTGGCCAGCTGCTCAGCGGTGGCGTCGGTGTCCAGGTCAAAGCGCAGCCGGATGGCCTGAAAGCCGACGGGGACTTCCTTGCTCACGCCCAACGTGCCGCGAAAGTCCAAATCCCCCTCCGCTGTCACGGTCCCTTGCCGGATGGGAATGTTCAAGGCGGTGGCGACGGCCCGCAAGGTGACGCCGGCGCACCCCGCCAGCGCTTCCAACAACATGTTTCCCGAACAAGCGGCGTTGCCGTCCCCGCCCGTCGCCGGATGTAGCCCCGCTTCCACCAGTGCCCACCCGGTGTTCACCTTGCAGATGACGTTGTTGGGGTTCAATGTCCCCTGCGCCCGCAGCGTAACGAAGGCGGCGTCCGGGTGGTGTTGATAGCGTTCCTTGAACGGTGCTTGCAAGGCCCGCAGTTCGTCGGCTTTCATGGATAAGGTCCTCTCAGGCGGCGATTCCTCGGCGAGTCGATGGCGTGGGCAGCCATGCTCACCGCTTGGCGGCGATGTAGTAGTTATTGATGATGTCGTGCGGTAATTTCTGGACCTGCACGTTGGCGAAACCGGCTTCGCGCAGCATCTTGACGGCGGTTTCTTCCCCCCAGGCCGCCCCTAAGCCAGCTCCGCCCGCCGCCAGTGACACCGTCATGCAATGCATGCACGACACGGTGTACAGATACGGGCCGACGGGGTGATCCAAGTTGCGTTCCAGATGGCTGGAGGTGGCGATGTCCTGCATCAAGAACGTGCCGTCGTCACGCAGGGCGGCGGCAATGCTGCCAAGCACGCGGGCCGGCTGGGCTTGGTCGTGGATGGCGTCGAAGGCGGTGATCAGGTCGAAGGCGGCTTTGGCTTCCATCGTGGCCACGTCGCGGGCTTCCAGCTGGATATTGCGGCAGCCCTGTTGCTCGGCTTCCGCTCGGCCAGCGGCCACGGCTTCCGGTGACAGATCGTAGCCCGTGAATCGGCTATTCGGGAAGGCGCGGGCCAGCAGATTCAGCGCTCGACCACTGCCGCAACCGACGTCGAGCACGTCGATCCCTTGCGCCAGCCGCTCCGGCAAGCCGGGCACCAACGGCACGATCTGCTCCAATAACGCCGAGACCACGGTTTGTGCGCTTTCCTCGGCCATGACGTGGTGAAAATTCTTGAAGGAAGCATAGGGAACACCGCCGCCATGCCGGAAACAATCGATGATCGCGTCTTCCACCATGGCCAGCACCGGAATGAACTGGGCCTGCACCGCCAAGTTGTTCGGACTGGCCGCGCGCGTCAGCCAAGCGGCGTGTTCCGAGGGGAGATGATACGTCTTCCGTTCCGGGTCATATTCGATGATGCCCGCCGTCACCATCGCCCCCAGCCATTCGCGCACGTAGCGTTCGTGCAGCCCCGCCGCGCTGGCGATCTCCGCGCTGGTGGACGGTCGCAGCGGGGCCAGGGCGTCGAACAATCCCGTCCGATGCCCCACCGAAGTCATCAAAATGACCGCCGCATGATTCAGCATCTCCAACATCCGTTGGCCGAATGCTTCTCGTTTGCTCGGATCAAGAGGTTTCGATGTCATCATGGCTCCCGCGCGAAATCGAATCCGGGGACTCCGATTTCCAATGGGGGATAAGGTGCGTGAAGATAAGGGATAGACGGATTTTTCCTCGCATTTTTACTCAATATAGGCATCGATTCACTGGTTTCCAACCTCACTACTTGAGGAACACCATGATTGTGATAAAATGAACGCCATGAGATATGTTGATGGGTTGTCCTTCATGCTTCAGGAACATCGATTGTGACATCGACGAACTAATTTCCTAACCTGTGACCGAGTTTTGGGCGTTCGTGAACTGACGCCGACGTGATCGAGTATCCCCCTCATATTCCATTACGTCGGCATATTTTTTGCACCTACTGTAGAGGCATGAAAAGGATTAGCACGAATTTTCGCCAGGAAGATGGAAATGGGTTCGTTTCCGCGCCTGTTTCACAGAGGGGAGGTCAAATTTCGCGCACGTGTCTCAAGGTGAGAGCGGTTTCGCATACGTACCGCCGCGAGGCGGGATGATTCAAACCGGGGGAAGCATTCACGATGAGCCACTCTGTTTCATCAACGGACGCGGCTGCTCATACATATGATTCGGCCGAGACACGACGGAACGCCGCTCAACCTCTCGGTTTCCCCCCCGCGGAGATGTCCCCGCCGGTGGAGCCGATGGCTCGGCCAACTCCTTTGCCCAAGCGGCCCAAGGGGCGTTGGTTCGTGGGGATCATTTTGCTCGGCGTGTGCGGCGTCGTGGCCTATAGCGTGTGGAGCGCGTATTTTCGCTACCAGGCTTACGGTACGATTACCGGCCATCTGATTCAGGTGTCCGCTCCTTGGGATGGAGACCTGCGCTACCTGGCGGTGCGTGAAGGGGACATGGTGCGGCAGGAGCAACTTTTGTTCGTCGTGGATAATATTGAGCTACGCCATAGACATGCACAATTGAACAACGACCTGCGCGTGGCCCAAGCGAATCTGGAGGCGGAAACCGCCAAACTGAAATGGCAATCCGCTTTTGGCTTGGATCAAACCCAAGGAACCATGACCACTTATTTCCAGGCTTGGGGCAACCTGCTGCGCGAACAGGCCCGCTTGGACGAATTGCGCACCGAGTTACGGCGTTCTGAGATTCTTTGGGCCACCCGGTCGATCTCGCAACAGGAATTGCAACAATATCAATTCGCCGTCCAAGGGCATGAACACCTGGTTGCCAAACTCCGGGAATCGCTCGTGGAATTGAAGGAACGAGCCGAGCAAGCGGAAGAGTTGTTAAAGGAGAAGAACAAGTTAAGCACTGGCTTGGAGCAAACGGGCTACCAACAGCTCTTGCCATTCTTCAGCAGAATCGAAGCGCTGGAAGCGGAACGCGCCCGCATTCAAGAACTTTTGGACCAAGGACAAGTTCGAGCGCCAACTAACGGCTTGGTGGTCAAGACCCAGCATTTCGTGGGAGAACGGTGCCAGAAGGGGGAGCCGATCTTGACCTTGCTCGAAGAAGGATCGCTGGAAGTCGTCCTGTATCTGCCGCAAGACGCCAGCACGTTGTTAGCCCCCGGGGATGAAGTGGAGCTGGTGCTAGAACCGTACCCGGAACCGTTGTCCTGCCGCGTGAAGAAATTGGGAGATCAGTTTGAACCAGCCCCAGAACATCTCAAACGGCACTATCGAGAAGGACAACGGTTACTGCCGGTCAAACTGGAACCCAGCCGTGAGGTGAAGCAGTGGATGGCGCTGCGTGTCGGCGGTGTCGTGAAACTTCCCTACTTTCGGCCGGACATTATAAGGGCGGAACGTGACTGAGCATTCCTCGCAACCCGCACAACCCCATCCGGTTGATTCCGGTTCGGATCGGCGCCAGACGCCGCGCGTGACCTGGCGGCGGCCGTTGCTGGCCATTCCCATGCTGCCAGACGGCCGACCCGATCCAAAGCGGCAACTCACCGGATTGACAACCGACGTTTCCGCGGGGGGAATGGGCTTGCAAGTGGAAGAAATGGATCGCCTGCCAACCGCGGATTTGGTCGTGGGGGTAGAGAGCGCCGACGGTCAGCGCCAATTCGCTGGCTTGGCGGTCCGCAACAAAGAGCGACTAGCCGCCGACGGTGTGCGCATCGGCGGTCAGTTCGAGGGATTGGGCCAAGTGCTGCTGCGTGATGACGTGCTGGCGCCGAACTTCATGCCGGAGTCATTGTCCTTTGGCACTCCCTTTCCGGAAGAAGTTCTCGACGCCTGGTGCGAGCTGGGGGTGTTGCAGCCCGCCCTGCTCGACCGCGTGCAGCTGTGCCCGCGCTGTCAGGGCTTGCCTACCTTTCGCCCTGGTTGTCGGCACTGCGGCTCCGCCCACGTGAGCAACGACCGGCTGATCCATCACTTCGCCTGCGCCCATGTCGGCCCGGTCGGTGACTTCGAGACGCCCGCGGGGCTGGTCTGTCCCAAGTGCCGCACGCGCCATCTCGTGGTTGGCTCCGATTTCGAGTACCTGGCCGGGCCGTATCGCTGCTTGCATTGTCAGTGGAGTGATACGGAATTGGCATCTATTGCCCAATGTTTGCGTTGTGGTTTTCGTTGCCTCGCCCAGCAGACGCGACTTCAAGACCTGCGAGGCTATCGTGTTCACCGACTGGATCCATTGGCTATCGCGGCACCATCCCGAACAGCTGCTAGCGCTGCTCTGGGCGCTACTGCTGGCGGACGGTCCGCGCTACGCTCTTAGCCGATTAGTCATGGTCGCCTGGGACATGGTTCGGGATACGTGGCTGTGGCTGCGCGGCGGCAGCGAGCAACCAGAAACATTCTCCTACTGTCCGAGTGTGTCGGTGGTGATCGCTGGCTACAACGAAGCAGATAACATCGAAGCCACCCTGACTTCGCTGTGGAGGAGTTACCCGCGTTTGGAAGTGATTGTCGTCGATGATGGCTCGGAAGACGGCATGGCTGACGTGGCACGACGTTTCGCGCGCAGCCATCCGGGGATCATGGTCTTGTCGCGCCGGCGGCGCGGTGGCAAACCATCGGCGTTGAATTTCGGCCTGAATTACGCCACTGGCGAAGTCATTGTCTTCGTCGATGCCGATTCCCACCTGGGAGAGCAGGCCATCTGGCGCATCGTGCAGCCTTTGAAGGACCCCCAGGTCGGGGCGGTGTCCGCCACGGTGCTCGCGAGGAACACGTTCACCAATTTGGTGACATGGTTTCAGGCTTACGAATACTTGAACACGATCTATGTCGGTCGGCAATTACTGGCTCGGCTCGGTATCTTGAGCATCGTCTCCGGCGCGTTTGGGGCGTACCGGCGTGACGTGCTGCGGCGTACTTGTGGGGCGGACGTAGAATTGGCCGAGGATTTCGACTTGGCTCTGAAAGCCCGCAAGGCGGGTTACGAAATCGCCTTCGCGCCGTTGGCGCAATGCTTCACCAATGTTCCCGATACGTGGAGAGCGTTAATGCGACAACGGCTGCGTTGGGAAGAGAGCAGCATCTTGCGCCTGGTCTGCCGCAAGCACATTGACATGGCGAATTTTCGCAGCCCGAATTTTCGCTGGCGCAACTTCATGGTGCTGCTGGAACTGTGGACGTTCAACATCTTTTGCGTCATTGGCATCTGGGCTTACGTGGTTTGGTTCACGTTTGCCGTGCCTGTGGCAGTCTGGGATATGATGGTGGTGACACTCTATTTTGGCTATGTCGGTTTTGAGCTGGTTCAAGCTCTGTCCGTGTTATTCTACAGCCGCGACTTGCGCCGCGACTTGTGGATCTGCGCCATTTTCCCGCTGGCGCCCCTGTATCAGCTATTGCTGTTCCTGGTCCGCTCACGGGCCTTGATTGAAGAGACTTTCCTGCGCAAGTCCTACGAAATGAATTACATTCCCGTCCACGTGCGCGAGACCACCTGGCGATGGTGACTTGATGGGCGTGTCCAGGCCTGGATGAAGCCCAAACCTAATCCCGTTTTTTCAACCCTCTTATGGAGTTCCCCCTCATGCGAACGTGTCTGGTAACTGGCGGCGCCGGTTTTATTGGTAGTCATCTGGTGGAGGCCCTGTTGGCCCAAGGTGAGCGAGTCATTGTCATGGACGACCTTTCAACGGGTAGTCTCGATAATCTGGCGGCCGTCCGCGACCATCGCCAGTTGCGTGTCGAGATCGGCGACGTGACCGCCGAGGCGCAGCTGGCCGAGTTGATCGAGGAAGCCAACGTGGTCTATCACCTGGCCGCCGTGGTGGGGGTGCGTCTGGTTTTGGAAGAACCGGAGCGCACCGTCAGCACCAACGTCGCCGCCACCGAAGCGGTGCTGCGTCTGACGGCGGCACGGCACAAACCGTTGTTCCTAGCCAGTACCAGCGAGGTGTACGGCAAAAACCCCAAAGTACTGTTGAACGAAGACGATGACGGCATCTATGGATCGAGTGACAAGACGCGCTGGATCTACGCCGCCGGCAAAGCCCTGGATGATTACCTGGCCCTGAGTTATCACCGCCGGACGGGGCTGCCCGTGGTCGTGGGCCGGTTCTTCAACACGGTCGGCCCACGACAGGTTGGCCGCTACGGTATGGTTCTCCCGCGCTTCGTCGAACAAGCGTTGCGCGGCGAGCCATTGCTGGTGCATGGCGATGGCCGACAGGTCCGCTGTTTCGGCCACGTCGCCGATGTTGTGCGCGGCATCCTCCAACTCATGGACACGCCCCAGGCCGCAGGTAAGGTGTTCAACCTGGGGAGTGATCAGCCCATCTCCATTCGGCAATTGGCCGAGCGCGTGGCGGCCCGCGTCGATCCCCACTTAGAGATTCGCCACATCCCCTACGAGGAAGTATTCGGCCCCGATTTCGAGGACATTCGCCGGCGCGTGCCCGACCTGAGACGCATCCAGACCATGATCCAATACCACCCTCGGCACACCCTGGATGACATCATTGACGATGTCCTCGCTTGGAAACGCGCGACGCTCGGACCAACGATTCGGCATCGAGAGTTTGGAGTTCAGGACTTAGAGACTGTTTGAACTTGTGGGATAATTTATCAATAGGGATCTACGACATGTCCACCCCTTGGGCTGCTTCATCCAGCACGACGAACACCGTCTCCGCTCGTCGTGACCAGGTGCTTGCCATGCACGCGGTTGCCGAGGATTCATCGGCCACCGGCGCGGCTTTGTCCTTGCGGAACGCCATTGTCCATCAACAAGCCCGCATTGGCATCATTGGGCTAGGGTACGTCGGCTTGCCGTTGGCGCGAGCTTTCGTGGATCGTGAGTTTTCGGTCTTGGGCTTTGATGTCGATTCGGAAAAAATCGACCACCTGCGGCGCGGGGCCAGCTACATGCGGCATTTCCCCGACGCGAACGTGGCTGCCATGCGCGCTGGCGGACGCTTCGACGCCACCGACCAGCTTGAGCGCTTGGGTGAAATGGACGTCGTCATCATCTGCGTGCCAACTCCCTTGACCCCGACCCGCGAGCCGGACCTATCCTGTGTGATCAGCGTTGGTCGCTCCATCGCGCAGGGGCTGCGGCGCGGCCAGTTGATCGTGCTCGAAAGCACGACCTACCCCGGCACCACGCGCGATGTGCTGCTCCCGCTGCTCCAAGAGAGCGGCTTGACCGCGGGAGTCGATTTTTTCTTGGCCTTTAGCCCTGAACGGGAAGACCCCGGCAACCAAACATTCACGACGGCGACCATCCCCAAGGTGGTCGGCGGTCTCGATCCGTCCAGCCTCGATCTGGCCGTGGCGTTGTACGGGCAAATCGTGCGTCAGGTGGTGCCCGTCTCCAGTCCCGAAGTGGCGGAAGCCTGCAAGATTCTGGAGAATACCTATCGCGCCGTCAACATTGCCTTGGTCAACGAATTAAAGATGTTGTACGACCGCATGGGCATCAATGTCTGGGAAGTCATCGAAGCGGCCAAGACCAAGCCATTCGGCTTTCAGGCCTTTTATCCGGGACCGGGGTTGGGCGGACACTGCATCCCCGTTGATCCGTTCTACCTGAGTTGGATTGCCCGCAAGTTCGGCATGACGACTCGCTTCATCGAACTGGCCGGTCAAATCAACGTGGCCATGCCGGATTTTGTAATCGCCAAAGTTGGCGACGCCCTGAACGAGCGCGGCAAACCGATCAAGGGGAGCAAGATCGCCTTACTGGGCATGGCGTTCAAGAAGGACGTGGATGACATCCGCGAATCCCCAGGGCTGGCGCTGCTCGACCAGCTGCGACGCAAGGGGGCCGAGGTCAGCTACAACGATCCCCATGTCCCCCGGCTGCCGTCCCGCTCCCTGGAAAGTCAACCGCTAACCCCTGACTATCTGCAAGCCCAAGACGGTATTCTAATCGTCACCGATCATTCCGCCTACGATTGGCCGTGGATCGCCGAGCACGCAGCCCTGATCGTGGACACGCGCAACGCTACCCGCGCCGTCGCCGGCCATCGAGATAATATCGTCCGGGCATGAGGTGCTGGCGCGCGGGAAACGAGCGATTGGAGTAGGTGGAATTAGATGAACCCGCCGCGCCAGCCCGAGAAGTTCTCCCGTCCGGCGTGGCAGGCCAGAGCAAGGCTCACACCCAGCCATCCTGAGGGGCTTCGGCGCCGAACCAGCGTTCGGTGACGACTTTCTTGCGCGTGTAAAAGGCGACGGCGTCGGGGCCATGCGCGTGCAGGTCGCCGAACAGCGACCCCTTCCAGCCACCAAAGGAAAAGAAGGCCATCGGCGCCGGCACGCCGAGATTGAGGCCGAGCATCCCCGCTTGGACGCGGGCGCGAAATTCGCGCGCCGCCGCTCCCGATTGCGTGAACAACGACGCCGAGTTGCCATACCGGCTGCGATTGGTCAAGGTGATGGCTTCATCCAGATCACGGGCACGCAACACGCTAACCACCGGGCCGAAGATTTCCTCACGCACGATGGACATCTCGGTCGTGGCCTGATCAAACACCGTGGGGCCGACGAAACAGCCGTGCGGCCGCGTCGGCACCGACACTTGCCGGCCATCGAGGATCAGCCGGGCGCCTTCCCCAATGCCCCGTTCGATGGCGTTCAGGATGCGGCGCTGTTGTTCGCTGTTGAGGACCGGCCCCATGCCGATGCGCTCGTCCATGCCGTCCCCCAGGGTTAATTCCTGGGCGGCCTGCGTGAATCCCGCCACCACCGCGTTTTGCTCCGACTCGCTGCCGATGGCCACCAACACGCTCCCCGCCAGGCAACGTTGGCCGGCACAACCAAAACAAGCGCCGATCAGGGCTGGCAGACTCCGTTCCAAATCGGCATCGGGGAGCACCAGCAGATGATTCTTGGCCCCGCCCAGGGCTTGCACGCGCTTGCCGTGGGCCGCCGCCACGCGATACACCGACTCCGCCACCGCCGATGAGCCAACGAACGACACCGCCTGAACAGCCGGATGCGTGATGAGCCGTTCGCTGACTTCCTTCCCCCCTTGCACCACTTGCGCCACTCCTTCCGGCAACCCTGCTTCCATGAACAATTCGACCAGACGGGTGGCGGTGAGCGGCGCTTTCTCCGCCGGCTTCAGAATGAAGGTATTGCCGCAAGCCACGGCAAGAGGCATCATCCACAGCGGAATCATGGCCGGAAAGTTGAACGGCGGAATCCCCACCACCACGCCGAGCGGCTCCAGGATGACATGGCTATCGACATTGCGTGACACATCGGGGAGAATCTTGCCCATGAGCTGCGTGGGAATGCCGCACGCGAACTCCACCACGTCCAAGCCCCGGCGAACCGAACCGCGCGCCTCGCTCAGCAACTTGCCGTTCTCCCGCACGACCAGCTTGGCCAAGTCCGTGAAATGCGCTTCGAGCAATTCCCGATAGCGAAAAAGTATCCGCGCCCGATCCGGGGCGGGCGTCGCTTTCCAGGCGGGAAACGCCTGGGCCGCCATCGCGCACGCTTCGTCCACCTGTTCCGCCGAAGCCTCACGCACGGCGGCGATTAGCTCTCGGCTATCCGCGGGATTATGGAGCCAGCGCGTTTGCGCTCCCGCCCCCTCGACCCACTGGCCGCCGATGAGATTGGTGGAACGCACACGCGCCCCGGATGATTCCGACATGGCCACAGCGGTTTTTTCCAGCAGCGGAGTCATGGTGCAAGCCTCATGTTGGGGTAGATCAATGCGGGGAAAATCGCGGGGCAGGGCTTCGTTGGTCAATATACCCAGAATTCACGCTGGGGAAACGGGCAAAGCTCCAAATACTTCCGTACCCGATCTCGGCAACGGCGAAGGGGGATGGAGCGGTTCGCGCTCGGAGGTCATGGCGTGCGCGAACCGATCCATCTCTGCCAGATACGGGACAGCAACAGCAGGTTTAGGTATGCGGGGGAGTGTCATGACTGGGATTGCTGCCTGAAATCGAGAAAACATCCCCTTTTCCTCCTACTTTCCTATTGATTGAATAAGTGTATTTGTGTATACTATACAAAGTCGATTAGTTTCCTTCCTTTCATTGTTCCATTCCACTCCACCTCCCCCTTTTCCAGCCGACCAAGCCCCCTGGAAATAGACCCTTCCACCGCGCCGGATTCATCGCCTCGCGCTCGCCAACAGCAGCCCGCCGCACACCCTTCCTTGGGGGACAACCGCTCTTTCCAAAATCGGCGAAATCGATTCCAATAGCCGCCGGGCGTCGTATGGCCCGAGGCGTTCCCTGATGGAACGACCTAATTTGTGCAGGTTGCCGGCATGGTGGAACAAGTTCCCCCGAATTCCCCTGGCTTCTCCCCTTCGCCAGCGCATGATGAGCCGCTCTCGGTGCGCCTGGAGGTGCGCCACGGTTCTTCCCGGCCGGTGTTCCTGGACATGAACGACGATAGTTTCCTCATCGGCAGCGTGCCGGGCTGCGATTGGCGCTTGCCGGGCACCGAGCTGCCGCCTGTCCTTTGTCTGCTTATTCGCACCCATTCGGCGGTGATTCTGCGACGCTTATCCGTCACTTACCCCATTCTGCTCAATGGCCAACCGCTTACCCAAACCGTCGTGGCCGACGGCGACCGCATTCAACTCCGCTCCGTCGAATTGGTGGTCCACATCCCCGCAAGACAGGAAGCGGCGCGGCGAACCACCGCGCCAACGACCCCGCCCGCTCCCCCTCTGGAATCCCATTGGGCGCAGGACCTGGCGGAACGGCAACGTGAACTCGATGACCGTCAGCGTCAGCTCGATGAGCAAATTCAAGAATTAGAGACGGATCGGGTCATCTGGTATCGCCGCCGCGAGGAAATCGAACGGGAATGCCAGCAGCAAATCGCACAAGCCCAAGAACTCCAACGCCGTTTGCACGATCCACAACGCCAAGAAGCAACCGCGCGCGGCAACCGGGAAGAACGAGAACAAACGCTGGCTCAACGGCAAGAAGAACTGGCGCAGCAACAACAAGAGCTGCAAACCCTCCGCCAGCGCCTGCACGACCGCTACCGACAGCAGCATGACCGTTTGGTTGGGTTGCGGGAATCGGTGCGGCGCGCCACGCGCCGGTTGCGCCAACGGCAGCGCCAAGTGGAATCCGAAGCCGAACAAACCCAGGCGCGCCAACAAGAGCTGGACGCCCGGCAAGCCGAGCTGGAGGCCCGGCAACGGCAACTGGCTCAAGAGCGCCAGCAACTAGAGGAACAACGGCAACAGCTGACCCAAGAAAGCCAACAAGCGGCCGTCGGCTCGTCCCAACAAGTGTCGGAATTACGTCTGCGGGAAACACGACTGGCCGAGGCGCGTCAAGCCCTGGAGCGCGACCAACGGCAGTATCAAGCCGATCTGGTGCGTCTGCACCGCCAACAAGAATTTCAAGAAACGCGCGAAAAGAACCTGCGCGCCAGCGCCCGCGACATTGATCGGCGCTGGGAAGAATTGCAACGCGAAAGCCGCAACTTGGAGGAACAAGCCACGCAGCTAGACGAATGGCATGCGCGGTTGGCCGAGGAAGCCAGCCACATCGCCCGGCAACGGGCGGAATTGCAATCGGCTCAGCAAGACCAGGGGCAACGCTTGGCCTCCCTGGAAGGGCAGCAAGCCATGTTGGCGACATTGCGGAGCCGCTTGGAACGCATGCGGGAGGAGACGCGCCAGGAAGCGCAGCGGTTGGCCGAGCAACGCGCCCACCAAGAGACCGTCGAAATCGACCTGCAAGAACGAAGCCGGCAACTGGAGCAGCTCCGGCACGAAGTCGAAGCGGAACGCCGACTGCACGAGCTGCAACGCCGCCGCTTCGAGGAACGGGCGGCCTTGATGGACAAGGCGGTATCGCAGTTACGCCAGACCCAAGACACCTTGGTTCAGGAAGAAGAACGCTTGCGGCTCCAAGCCGACGACTTGGACGCCCGCGCCGCCCAGCTGGCCGAGGAAACCGCCTTGTGGCAAGGACGTGCCGAACAACTGACCCAGCTACAGCAGCGTTTGGAGGCGGATCGGCGCGTGCTGCGCGAGCGCGAGGCAGGCTTTGACCAAGCCGAAAAAGCGGCGCGCATCTTGCAAGAACAGTTGCGCCGCCGCGCCGAAGAGCTGGCCGCCAAACAACGCGATTTGGATATTCTGGCCCAGCAATGGGACCAACGGAACGCCGAGTTCGAGACCCAGCGCCAGCACGTGGAGGAAGATTTAGCCCAGCGGCGCGCGGAAGTGGACCAGCTAACGGCCGCCGCGCAAACCCTGCAAGACGAAATCGCCACGCGCTCTGAGGCAGAGGACCGCCGCGCGGCGGCCTTGCATCAAAAAGTGGAACGGCTCAAGGAAGCGGGCCGAGCCGTGGCCGCCGAACGCAAGGAGCTACTGGCCGCGCGCGTCCGCTGGTTGGCCGAACGCCGACAACAGGAGGAGGAGCTGGAACGCGCCCGCGCCGCCATTGACTTGTCGCGGAACGATCTGCTGACATTGTATCGCCAATTGCCAGAATTGGAAGACCGGGCGCGCGGGGCGGTGGATAGCCTTCACCGCCCCCGCGAACAACTGCGCGAGGCCCTGGCCGAGCTGCACGCTTACGCCCGGCAATGTCAGGATGAATTAGCACAACACCGCGACCGCCTGCGCCAAGACGTCGAAGCGGTCCACCAGCGCGAGGACGCCTTGCGCCGCGCCCGCGAGGAACACCGCCTAGCCGTCGCCGCTTTCCGGCAACAACTGCTCGATTGGCAAGGCAAGCTCGCCGAGATGAAACAAGCGTTGGCCGAGGATGAAGCCCGCCTGGACCGTCGCCAAGCGGAGATCGAGGCTCAAGAACGTCACAACCGCGAGACTACCGAACGCCTGGCCGAGGAAGCCGAGGTCATCGCCCAAGACCGCCGCCGCGCCGCCGAACGTCGTCAGGAGATGGAACGGCATTTGGAAGACCTGCGTGCCTGGTACAAACGCAAGCTGCGCGAGCTGGCCCGCAGCGAACAGAAAGCCGGAAACGACAAACCAGCGGCAGCAATTGTCCCCGTGTCGGCTCCGGATCACCAACCCACCGACATCCTCTCCCTCACTGGCAACGTGGAGCCGGGCGACCGGCAGCTTGGCGATATATTGAAGTCATTAGGGTTGGTGGATGCCGACATCCTGACCGACCTGCTGCGCGAGGCCCGCCGGCAACGGCGCTCGTTGCGCCATTTGCTGCTGGCCGATGGTCATTTGACGCTCTATCAATTGGCCCTGATCGAAGCGGGCAACCTGGACGGCCTCATTCTGGGCCCCGTGCGCGTGATCGACCGGCTGCGCGTCACGCCCCGCGAGACAGTCTATCGCGTCTTCGACCCGCGCCGCGGCCAAGACGCCGTGCTCCGCCATTTGAACGAGGCGGAGTTGGAGGACGCCGTTCACCCGGATGAATTCCGCCAGCGGTTCGCCGCCGCCGCGGCCGTGCAACATCCGCATCTGGCCGCCACTTGGGAAGTGCTCGACATCGCGGGCCGCCCCGCCGTGCTGCAAGAATGGGTCAATGGCCTGCCGAGTCCCGATTGGCCGCCGCTGGTGGCCGTCCCCGGCGTCTGGTTCCGCTTGGCCTGCCAAGCCGTCTTGGGCTTGCACACTGCCCATCAAGCCGGGCTAACGCATGGCCATTTACGAGAACAGGCCGTTGTGTTGACTAATGAAGGAATCGTCAAGCTGTGTGGTTTCGGCGAACCGCAGTGGCTAGTGGATGTCCCCGAGATAGCCGATGCCTCGTTTCCGATGGATAAGTCATTGTCTGGAAGTGAAGAGCAACACGATTTGGCTATCTTGGGTGGGATCGCCGCCTCCTGGATGCAACGTCTCCCCGCCGGCAAAGGAACCAAAACCAAACGCCTGCCCGAAGCGCTGGAGGACCTGTTGCGCCGCTGGACGGCGACAACCGCTGATGACCGCTTCTCCAGCGCCGCCGCCCTGCTGGACGCTCTCGATCACATCAGCGCCACCATCCCCGCCAATCCCGCCGCCTGGGACCGCCTCTTGCACCACGTCCGCGCCGAGTCCGACTCCAACACCACCGAACGACAATCGGCGTAATCATCGACCTGGCATCACCCCAGCCGGAAAAATTTCGCCGCGCACGCGGCCCGAGCAAGTGCCGTCTGTTCGGACACCTGGCATACCTGCCGAAGAGAGGACTCGAACCTCCACTCCCTAAACGGGAACCAGGTCCTGAACCTGGCGCGTCTGCCAATTCCGCCACTTCGGCATGGATAAACAGCGGACATTATATACCCCATCATAGGGCGGAATGCCAACCATCGTCAAGGGCCGAGTCTCTTGCGATGTTCAACGAGTAGGGATTTTTTCCCGAGCCGCAAGGCACCGCCCGTGCATGTTTCCCCCATGATTTGCCGGCTTTCCCACCTGTTCGGACTGCAACCATCATTTTGCCGCGGTTTTGCGACCACTCGTTGCATAAAACGGGGCTTGGTTACGTTCTCATACGACTGCGGCGCGAAAGCAGATCGAGAATATCTGCGGCGGCGATGCTTATCACTCCAGTCCTGGCAGCCACGGTTGGGCAGGGTTGGACTTGCGAGCGTAGCGGGGCGCGGCGGTCGCGTGCGGCGTGGCCCGGCGGCGTGGCCCGGCTCCGGTTTTGGTCTCGACTCGCAACATCGGGCCGGGGCGATCCTGGTGGGCGGTGTGGATACGCGGCAGGTCGGCCCCGTCGGCCAGCGCCTGATGCACGGCGGCGACGGCCAAGCTCGGCCGGTTGCACTGACCGCTCAAGTGCAGCTGTACGACATGCCGAAGTCGGCCCGGTGTGGAATAGCGCACAATCTCCCGCACCAGGGCGGCGGCTTGCTGGTTGGACAGGTGCCCCTCATCGCCGAGCACGCGGGCGATCAGCCGGGGATGCCGGCCGCTGGCGTATTGCAGCTCGACATCGTGATTGAATTCCACGGCCAGCACGTCCACCTCGGCCAGCGCCCGCGCCAAGGCCGCGTCCCAGCAACCCAGGTCCGACACATAGGCCAGCCGCGCCGGTTGCCCGAACAGGTCCCCCGGCCCCGTGAAACGAAAGCCAAAGGTCGGGCCGCTGTCGTGCCGGACCGCTATGGGCTGACAGGTCAAGGAGGGGGCCAGCGTGAGTTCCCGGCCCTCCTCGTAGTCATGCACTAGCCCCGCTTGACACAACCGGGAAAACTCGGTGCTGGCATGGCGCAAAGCGTCATGGTGGCCGGGATGACAATAGAGAGGAATCCGCGAACGCCGCAGATGGCGCAAGGTGCGGTTGTTCCAGTGATCGCCATGCGTGTGCGTGAGCAAGACCCCCCGCGCCTGCCGCCACGATCCGGCCACCTCTTCCAAACGCCGCCCCAGCTCACGCGGCCTCAGCCCGCCATCGAGCAACAGCCCAAAACCATCCACCTCAATCCACCCCGCGTTCCCCGCGCTACCACTGGCCAACACTGCGAATCGGAATGCCATGTCGTGTCCTTCCCTTGCCACTTATTCCAGACGCTCCATCCGGGACGACGATTCCTGCTAGCATGGTAGCGAGCAGAAGCTTTCTTGTCAGGGGAAAACGGGGATGGCTTCCGCTTGGTCTATCCGAGCAAATGGCAGAAGAGGTCTGTTCTGGAAAAAGAAATGTTTCGTCCCAATCATCATTGTGAACAAGGGAAAATGCGGGTACGGTATGGAATGAACATCATCCGAGGGCGGAAATGGGGGCGGAAGTCCAATATCACTCCAATGGCAATCGACCCTCACCCTCTTTGGTTCACTGAACGGGCGTCGTCGCCGCAATAGGAGTCCGTCATGTCCCGCCGACCTGCTCTTGCCTGGGTTGTCTTGCTGCTCTTCGTTCCGCCGTTTCTCGCCAGCGACGCCAATCGCGACGCGGAGGCGTTGCGCAGGCTCGGCGTCGAGACCGCTGGGCCGGCCCTCGTCGCCTTCCTGCGCGAGCAGGTTGAGGCGGCGGAACACATCTCGGAACTCATTTCCCAGCTCGACGATGATGTCTTCGCCGTCCGCGAGGAAGCGATGCTACAACTGGCCGCGCTGGGGCCGTTCGCGAAGCCGGCCATTGAGGCGGCGTTGCGGCAAGACGTCTCCCTCGAGGCCAGGCGGCGATTGCAACGATGTCTCGAGCAGATCACAGGGAGTGAGAATCCAGGCCCAGCCGTGGTTCGGCTGATCGGCGCCATGAAACCCGCTGGGGCGGCGTCCGTCTTGCTCGAATACACGCCGCTCGTCAACGAGCGGAACCTTGACGAGTTGTGTCGGTCACTGGCGGCCGTGACGATGCGCGACGGCAAGGTGGAACCGGCCGTCGTGGCGGCCGTGACCGCGCAAGATGCGACGCGACGGGCGCTGGCGGGGGAAGCGCTGGTCCGCGCGAACGCCGTCGAGCATCTCCCCGCCGTACGCGAACTGTTGAAGGACAAGGACGTGAACGTCCGACGGCGCGTCGCGTCGGCCTTGCTCCGCCATGCCCGCGACAAGTCGGCGGTCCCGGTAGCCATCGACCTGCTGGCCGAGTTGCAGGCGGTCGAAACCTGGGAAGTCGAAAGAATGCTTCGCGTGATCGCCGGCGCGGACGCGCCGGAGCGGTCGGCCGACGACGATGCCTGGTCGCATCGCGATGCCTGGTCGGCGTGGTGGGCCAAGAACGAAGGCGGGATCGACCTGGCCGGGATCAAGTGGACGCCGCGGACGTTCTACACTCCGGGCGACAAGGTGTTCGAGGGACATGAGAAAGTCGTGACTTCCGTGGCGTTTTCGCCCGACGGTCGCACCCTCGCCTCGGCGAGCGAGGACGGCACGATCCGGCTGTGGGACACCGGGACCGACAAGCAATTGCACAAGCTTGAAGGGCATCATATGGCCGTGCATACCGTGGCGTTTTCGCCCGACGGCCGAACCCTCGCCTCGGGAGGTTCGGACAACGCGATCTGGTTGTGGAATATTGCCACCGGACAGGTGCAGCGTAGCTTTCCGGCGCATTCCAGGGTGCTGTCCATAGCGTTTTCGCCCGACGGCCGCACCCTCGCCTCGGGGAACTGGGACCATGCGGTCCGGCTGTGGGATGTCGCCACCGGCAAGGAACGGGGGCTGCTTCAGGGGCATTCCCAGCCTGTGTATTCCGTGGCGTTTTCGCCCGATGGCCACACCCTCGCCTCGGGGAGTTACGACCGATCGATCCGGCTATGGGATGTCGCCACCAACAAGGTGGCGCGGGAACTTCATGGGCATTCAAATGGGCTGTACACCCTGGCGTTCTCGCCCGACGGCCGAACCCTCGCCTCGGGGAGTGACGACCACACGGTTCGGCTGTGGGACACCGGGACCGGCCAGGTACAGCGTCAGCTTCAAATACCGCATGGTGTGCTGTCCGTGGCGTTTTCGCCCGACGGCCGCACCCTTGCCACCGGGACTTACCGGAAGCTTTATCTGTGGGATGCCGTCACCGGCAAGGAACGGCGTCTTCTTGAAGGGCGTTCGCGTGTGTTTTCACGTAGCGTGGCGTTTTCGCCCGACGGCCGACGCCTCGCGAGCGGCGACGGCGACACCCTCACCGGCTGCGTTCTCATCTGCGACCTGGTGAAAACCATCGCCCAGGCTGAGGAATCGGGGGATGTATCCATCCAATCCGGGCATCGCGCCGTGGCGATTCGTGTGGAAGTTTCGGAAGCAGTTAGTGCCTTCCTCGTCCCTGGCTCGCGGGTGGATCTTATCCACACCATCCGCGCTGACAAGATGAATAAATCACAAATCCTCCTTCAAAACCTGAAAGTATTAGCCGTTGATATAATGCAAAGACGAGAAGGTGATCCGGAAAAAGTCGTGATAGTTGTTGAGGTCATGGCCGAAATGGCTGAAACAATCGGCAAAGCCAAGGAATCGGGGACCCTATCCGTGGTCCTCCGCGCCCCGGAAAAGAAGCCCTGAGGCACGTCGAATGGGGAGCGCAGTATTCGATGTCATACAGACGTCCCCCGAAGAGGGCGCGCCAGGTGGGCCTGGTGCGACCCCATCGGGATAGGCAAGTGAATCGCTCTTACAGATCCAATCATGTCCGCGGCTCACTTCTTCCCGCCGGGCGTGGGGGTTAGCTCCTCCAGCTCGCGTTGGACGTCGCGCAGCAGGTCTTCTTGCGCGGTTTGTTTCTTGAGGTACAGCTTGGGATCGGCTTCCTTGCGGAGTTTGTCGAAGATCGTCGGGATGGCCTGTTGCACCTTCTTGGCGAAGACTTCCTTCTTGAGTGCCTCGCGGTGAGCGTCCAGCGATTGATTGGGTTCGGGGGGAAGGCGGCGGACGCATTTGATGATGATGGGGCCTTCCGGCGTCTCGACCAAATGGCTGACCTCGCCCGGTTGCAAGGCGAAGGCGGCCTTCTCGATCTCCGGCGTGGCCGAGTACCGGCCCACGGGTTGAATGGCGCCCCCCCGCGCCGCCAGATAGGGATTGCACTGCGAGTTGGCCGCCTTGTCGAAGGCCACCGGATTGTTGCGCACTTCGTCCCAGACCCGAAAAGCGATCTTTTCCTGGCCGCGTGGGAACAGAATGACCCGGCAATCGATCTTCTCGCCGTACCGCGCCGCGAAGGCCCGCAGCAAATCTTCCTCGGCGATGGTCACTTGCTTTTCGCAGAGCTTGGCCAGTAGCAAGCGCGGCTTGATGACATCCTCACGCCATTCAAACAGCGACTTTCCGTGCTGCTGGAGGATGTTTTGCGTGAACGTCGCCCGATCCACCTGAAGCTGCTCGCAATCCTGGTCGAGCGCGGCATCGATTTCCTTGGCGGTCACTTGCACGCCGAGCTGGGAGCAGGCATGTTCGATAATCCGCTTATTGACGAGCAGTTCGAGCTTCTCGGCCCCTTGGCGAGCGATGAGATATTCCCCCAGGTCCTCGCGCGTGACCGGCTCGGTTTGGTACACGTAGCCCAGAATCCACACGGCGGGATCATGGACCCAGTTCTCCACTTTGGTCTTCTCCGGAGCGCCTTCCTGAAGTAACTGCTGGAACAATTCAGGAATCAGCTCTTGCACTTTTTTGTCGAAGACTTGCTTGCGCAGTGCTTCTTGTTCGTGCTCGAACGAGCGGTTGCCGTCGGCGGGAATGCGGCGGACACATTTCAGAAAAGCGATCCCTTCCTCGCTGGTGATGCACTCGCTGACCTCGCCGGGTTGCAAGCGAAAGGCGACTTGCTCCACTTCGGGATGGGAATGATGCCGGCCGATGGGTTTGATGGCTCCGCCGTTGGCTCGTAGGTACGGATGCGGCTGAGTCTGGGCGGCGGCCTCGAAATCGTCGGGATTGCGTTTGACTTTCTCCCAAATCCGCGTGATTTCCTGCTCCTTCTCCAGAGGATAGACAATCATGCGGCATTCGACCTTTTCGCCATAGGCGGCCTCGAAGGCGTCGCGCACCTCTTGCTCGCTGACCTGGACCCGATCTTGACACAATTTGGTTAGCATCAAACGGGGGCGGATGACATCTTCTTTCCATTCATACAGGGTCTTGCCATAGCGGCGCAGCACCTGCGTGAGAAAAGCCTCGCGATCGACGTTGATGTCGCTCATGTCCTCGACCAGGGCCGCCTCCACGTCACGGGCCGTCACCACAACGCCCCGCTGCCGACACGCGTGCTCGATGACGCGCTTGTTGAGGAGTAAATCGAGCTTCTCGGCCCCTTGCCGTTGCAGCAGATATTCCCCCAGCTCGGCACGGGTGATGGCGATATTGCCGTGGATGTAGGCGACGACACGCTTATGATAGTCGCTGTGCTGGGCCGAGGGAGGAATTGGGGCCGTGGGGGGGGCCGCCATGCCCACACTGCTGGCGGTCAGCCCAGCCAGCAGAGCCAAAACCGCCTGGCCGCGCCAGTATCTCCTACTTGCCGAGTCTCCACGGTCGCGCATCGTTTCGCCTCCCTCTTTTTCGGGACCATCGCATAGGCACGAGTCGCCGCCTATAACGACTTCCGCTTTTTCGAGCAAGGGCAGCGTGATCCAGTGGGCGCGGCCCGATGAGGTGGTTCGGAACCGTTAGAGCCGTTCCAGACTCGCCTTGTCATTTTTCCCAAAAGCTGCCACAATCCGGCCCGCTTGCTTCCGGGAAGACCGGAATGAGAACGCGCTGTGTCCGCACGCGGAACGCCGCGCGGTCACGGTGGATGAGGAGGATGGAGCGAATGCAAACGTGGATGCGTTGGAGTTTGGGCTTGTTCATCGCTTGGCTGGTGTTGGCCGTGCCGTTGCTGTATTACCGCTACGACTACGGGCGCAAAAAGAGACTTCGCGTTGTCACGCCAGGCGTGTTGTACCGTAGCGGCCAGATGACGGCCGCCGGCTTCGCCGATGCCGTGCGGCATTATGGCATTCGCACGATCATCAATGCCCAAGACGAGTTTCCCGATCCCAACATTCGCAACGGTTTTCTGGATAGTTCCACAGTGCGGGAATCGGAGCTGTGCCGCCAGCTGGGGGTGCGCTACGTGCATATCTCTCCCAGCGATCTGGTATCGCCGAATGGCGCTGGCCCCGAGCGGCCACCGGCCATCGATGCCTTCTTGGCCATCATGGACGATCCCACTCAGCACCCGGTCTTGCTGCATTGCCGAGCCGGCTTGCACCGCACCGGCGTCTTGTCCGCCGTGTATCGCATGGAATACGAACAATGGACGCCGTTGCAGGCCATCAACGAGCTGCGCCGTCTCGGTTTCGGCGAATATGCCAGCACATCGGGCAATGAATACATCACGCAATACATCCTAACGTACCGTCCCGGCATCCGCATGCGGCCCAAAACCTGGTAAGCCGTGGTTCGTTTGTTGTCTGGCGCGCGGGAAGCAAGGGCCAGATGTCGCACGGGAGACGGTCCCCACGCCTCGATCCGAGGCCGGGGCTGATCGGACATCGCGCCTTGGTCCTTCTGCCTTTCGCAAGGGAGGCGAATTGCATGAAGTTATTGGATCGCTTGCTGATCGTGGCCTACATCAAAGCCTATCTGATCTGCTTGGTCAGTCTACTCAGTCTGTATATTGTCATCGATTTGTTCACCAACATCGATGACTTCTCGCGCAATCACGACAAGTTCATGGATGTGATGGCGCACGTAGCGACCTTCTATGGGGCGCGCGTCACGCAGATTTTCGACCGGCTGTGCGAAGGAGTGGTCCTGCTGGCGGCCATGTTCACGGTCGCTTGGGTGCAGCGCAACAACGAGCTGGTGCCGCTGCTATCAGCGGGAGTTTCGACGCGGCGCATGGTGCGGCCGGTGCTCCTAAGCGCCTGCGCCATGCTGGGCGTGACTCTGTTGAATCAAGAAATCCTTATCCCACGCATCGCGCCGTATCTGCTCAATGATCGGGATGATCCCCGCGGTGACAAGGACTTGATCGCTCAAGGGGCCTATGAACCGAACGGCATCCACATTGAAGGCGGCCTGGCCCGGCGCAGGGATATGGTGGTGCGACCGTTCAACTGCGCCATTCCCGAACCGATCGCGCCGGGCATCATTCACTTGCACGCGGCGGAAGCGCGCTACATTCCCCCCGGCCAGGGGCCGCGCAGCGGCGGATGGTGGATGACGAACACCCAGCCCGCCCAGCTGCCAGATGGTTGGCACAACCCAGACATTCTGGAAATGATCGATCCGGGCAACTACTTTCTGTACACCCAAGAAGTCACCTTTCACACGGTCACGCGCAATCAACGCAACTGGTACACCTTGCTCTCCACTAGCGACCTCCGGCAGGAATTGAGCAAGCCGGTCTCCTCGCGCCCCTCGGCGATGGCCGTGTTGTTTCACTTGCGCCTGACGCGCCCCGTCCTGGGCATCCTCCTCGTTTGTCTGGGACTATCCATCATCCTGCGCGATCAGAACCGCAATGTGTTCATCAGCGCAGCCATGTGTCTTATCGTGGCCGCCACCTTTTTCGCGGTTTGCCTCACCTGTAAACATCTGGGAGATAATGACTACATCTTCCCCGCCTTGGCCGCCTGGCTGCCGGTGTTAATTTTCGGTCCCATCGCGTTCGTGACCTTCGATGCGATCCATACGTGACAAGAAAAGGGGACGCGACTCGTATTTGCCGATGGAGAGTGGATCGGGGCGGAATCGGATAACCAGCGAAATCGAGTCGCGTCCCCTTTTGGGCCCGTTTACGAGCTTTCCACCCTTTTCTGCTTGACAAACGGGATTCGACCTTCCTATCATCTTTTTTATTACTCCAACAAAGAAGCAACTCCGAGCCGCGACCGTCGGGGAGCGGGGTGTACCGCTCCC
>JBKBIP010000015.1:0-138592 GCA_046297495.1 Gemmataceae bacterium
CCACTCCTGTTTTCCTATTGATTTTTTTAGTGGACTTGTGTATACTAAGCCAGGATGACAAATTTCGTTCCTTTCATTGTTCCATTCCACTCCACCCACCCTTTTTCCGCGCTGGATTCATCGTTTCGCGCTCGCAAGCATCAGTTCATGTAGTTTGTGTAGGGTGGGTCGAGCCTGCGAGGCCCCCATACGGTCAAAGTTCATAGCCAGGGGCGTTAGCCCTTGGAAAAAATACTGAACGCGCGGCGTGAAATTTCCGTCTCGAAAGCGCGGATTCCAGTTGCAAGTCGGGCGGAAATTAGGGAAACTGGCAGAAGGTAGAGATGGTTGATGGTTTGAGACCATAAAATTGTCTTCCCTCACGCTCCCAATATCGCGCCTTCATGCCCGATCCTTCCTCCCGCGCCCTCGTTTCTTGCGTAATATAGATGTGGATGGTCGAATGCCTTCCACGCGCGAATACGGTGGCTGCACGGTTATTGGACAGATGCCCGCCAGGCGGGCTATTCTCACACTCATGGACTACGGTTGAGCGGCACATGACACGAAAGAAACACGGCAAGCCGGATCGGATACCTCTTCCCCCGTCACCGCCCGCCGCGCTGGCGGAGCTGGACGAAACGGGGATCACGTCGAAAGCCTCTGCTCATGTCACCACGGCCGCCGCGCCGGCCAAGTCGGCGGCGCCGCCCACAGAACGCTTTTGGCTGGGGGTCGTGGTGGTTCGGCTCGCGGAGTGGTTTGGCTCGCTGCAACTGGCCGTGGTCTTGTTGTCCCTGTTCGCGGTCGTGCTGGCGGTCGGGACCATCTTGGAATCGTGGTACAGCGCCAAGGTGGCCCAAGATTTGCTTTATCGAACTTGGTGGTTCATGCTGTTGATGGGGATGCTGGCCACGACCATTACCTGCGCCGCCATCAAGAAAATCCGCTTTCGCGGTCCTGACGCGGTGGGGGGCGATATTGACGGCGCCAGCTACCGGGCCACCTTGAACTACTGGTGGCCGTGGCTGATCGTGGCCGGCATTTTCATCTTTCTGATCGTGGCCGAAATCACCGAGAACTTGGGGCTGCAACTGCTCGCCGTCGGGGTGGGCGTGGCGGTGGTCAGCTTGGCCTTGTGGTACGTGCAACAACGCTGGCCCGTGGAACGATGGTGGCCCTGGCAGCGGCATCAAACCGGCTTTCTGATCACCCACGTCGGCTTGCTCACCATGATCGCTGGCGGCGTCTTGAACTTCTGGGGGACTGATGCCTTGATGTCCGTTATCGACACCCCGGATCCCCGCTACAGCCGGTGGGGACCGAACACCACTTCCGAGATTGTGGACAATCATCTGTCTCTCATTCGCGTCCAGCTGCCCAACGGCGAGCAGCGTGAATTTGGCTTTGAACCCGGTTCGTTGGCCTGGCGCCCGGATGCGTATTTCCAGCCGAATTCCGACCTGTTGCTCGATTTCTTGTCCGTGCTGGCTCATCCGTGGCCGCGCGGCTGGTCGAAGCGCTTGGACGCGGAAGCCCATCTGGAAGTGCTGGCGTTTTATCCCCACGTCGAGCAGGAGGAGTTCGGCCCCGCGCGCGAGGGGGATGTGGGACCGACGTTCCCCGCCGTCAAGTTTCAAATCACCTCGGCCCGCGCCGGCGCCTTTCCCGAAAAATGGCTCGCCTTCAACGTCCGGAATCAGGCCGAGATGCTCGGCCCGGGGCAGGTGGAATTTCTCGCCCGCGCTTTGACCCCCGCCCAACTGCGGGAATTCCTGCAGCCGCCCCCGCCTTCCGCGAAGGGGCACCTCGCCTTGGTCCGTGATGGCCAACGCCATCTCTTGGCCGTGGAAGACCACCTGGATCAAACCAAGCCCATCGGGGACACGGAATGGAGCCTGCGCGTCGTGCGCCAGATGTCCGACACGCCTGCCGACAATGACGTTCCCGCCATTCCGGCCATGCTCCATGTGCTCATGGTGCGCGACGACGGCAGCTCGGTCAATGCCATGACCTTCTCGCGCCCCTTCGGCGTCAATCCGGAACGGCTCATCGAGGTCGGCCATTGGGTGCCGATGCCGGGCGAGAAGCAATTGCCCAAAGTGATGCCCGATTTGGACGGCTGGCAAGTGTGGTATCACGCCCCCGATTACAGTCAGGATCAATCCCACCTGCGCGGCGGCCTGCAATTCGCCACCGACCAGAGCGGCAAACTGTACTTCCGCTCCTTCACGCGCGATGAGAAAGGGGCTTTCGTCTTCGAAGCATCGGGGGAAGCGCGGCCTGAGCTGCCCCGACCGCGCATCTGGGAACGGATGAAGGGGTTGCTCAAGATCATCGATTACGTGCCCAACGCCGTCCAAGGGCCTTATTACATCCCGCAACATCGCGTGCCCGGCTTGGTGGACCCGACGACGCCGTCTGCCATCCGCTGCCGGTTGACTGTCGGCGCGGACAGCCAGGAGTTTTGGCTGGAAAAGGTGCCGCAAGGCCTGACCCGCGTGCGCGTCGGCGGTAAGGATTACCGCGTGGGCTTCAACGACTACACCCAGCAGCTGGATTTCGCCATCACGTTGCGCCGGGCGGAACAGACGGTCGATCCGGGAACGCAAAACCCCGCCAGCTACACCAGCTTCGTGCAGCTCACGGATGAGGCGAAAAACATTCAGCGCGAGGACCGGATCATCACCATGAACGCGCCGCTCAATCACGGCGGCTACAAACTGTATCAAACTGGTTTCACGCCGTTGGGCTTTGATGACAAGCAGAAACCGGTGAATGCCTCCACTTTCACGGTCAGCAACGATCCGGGTTTGTGGTTGAAATACGCCGGCTCGACCATGCTGGCGCTAGGCATTTTCTGTATGTTTTACATGAAAGCGTACTTCTTCAAACCACGCGGCCGGCGTTCCGGGACAGCCCCCGCCGCCGCATAAGGTTCCTTACATTTGGCAGGAGAACGAACCGTGCTTACTCGCAAACAGCGACAAGCTGGGTTGATCGGCTTGGGAGTTCTGGCGGGTGTGATGGGCGTTTGCATCATCGCTTTCACCTACGTGGTGTTCCGACCGATTTTCACCACGAGTTACGAGCAGCCCGCCGAGACCCCGCGCTTAGCCCTGCCCGCCTATGATTATAAACCGTTTCACGAGCTGCCCGTTCAAGCGGGCCGCACCAAGCCGTTCGAGACCGCCGCCATCGAGACCGTGCGCAACATCACCGGACGCAGCAAATTCGAGAAGCATGATCCGGTCGCCTTGGTGCTGATGTGGCAATTGGGCCGCGAGACCATCAATGGTCCCGCCACCTTCGATTGGGAAAACTATCCCTTTATTCTGTGCGACCATCATGGCTTGCGCGAGTTGATTTACAAGACGCAAATCCCGGCGGGCGGAGAACTCAGTGAAGCCCAGCGGCATGGCAAGTATGTGTCGCCGGCGGACCTGCGGAACTCTCCGGAACTCGTCCGCCTCTTGAAGGAAGCCGAGGAGAAACATCGGCAATATCGGGATCGTGCCTCGCAGTACATGACCCCGGAGCAACGCAAGGCCGAAGAAGTGGTGGGACGCTTGAGCGCCTTCGACCGGGTTCAGGGGAAGCTCGCGACCCGTTTGGGGGTCGGCTCCGTCCGCGTCGGGGGCATGGTCTTCACGGGGGAACAGCTGGAAGATAAAGCCCTGGAGCTAGACACCACCATCGAGCAGGTCGTCGAGCAGCTCGAAAACCGGGTCTCCAAGCATCCCGATCCGTTTCATTATGTCGCCCTGGATCGCGTCCCCTACAGCGCGTGGTTCTCCATCGGCGAACTCCAGCGCTGTCAAAATAACCGCGAGCATTGGGAAGAATTGATGCGTGATCGCCTGTCGGACAAGCCGCAGCTGTACATCAGCCCCGAACGGCAAGCGGACCTGCGCCGCTTCCAAGAGCGAATCAAAGCCAAACAGGGGCAAAACGCCATCGAGGAACTGGCCTCTAAGTTGGAAGAACGCCGCAAGCAAATTCTCGCTGAAATCCAGCAGGCGGATGCGGACAAAGATGGCAACATGGTGTTCACCTTGGTCGAGCGACAAATTCGCAGCAAGGCGGATCGAGACCGCTTGACCCAAGCGATTCGCGCCGCGCAGCAAAGCAACCTCAACTTGCAGGAAGCGGTGCTGAAGGAGCTGCACAAGTTGCTGCAAGAAAACGATGCCCAGCTGATTGAGCAGCTGCGCGACCAGGTGCGGCAGGCCGAAATGGCCCACTACCATCCCGACCAACCCGAATACCGGATGCTGCACCTCGATTACCTGGAAGCCTTGCATCCCACGTTGTACCGGGAATCGACGGCCTGGCAGAAAGTTCCCCGCGACCAAATCGAGCAGGTGTTGAACAGTTTTGCCGATCTAGAAGTGGCCTACAAGGCCGGGAATGCCGAGGAGTTTTCCCAAGCGGCGCAACAATTTTTCGCCACGGTGCGCAACGTCAGCAACCAGACGCTGTTCACGGGGCTGGCGGAACGGCATCCCACCGCTGCCGTTCAGGCCGCCCATGCCCAGCTGGAAGCCGCCTTCGCCGCCAACGACTCCAGCCAGATCGAAAGCGCGCAAGCCGCCTTCGTGTCCGCCCTGAAAAACGAAGGCGTCCGGGTTGATCCCTATCCAGGTGTCAGCACATTACCGTTAGAGCTGACCTTCAACCGCGTGCAACCGTTCATGTGGGCCTGGATCATCATGCTGCTGGCTATGGTGATGTTCATCGCCAACTTGGCGGTGCCGTCGCGTTTCTTGTATGTCTCCGGTTTCGTGCTGTTCATCGTGTCGCTGCTGTTTCAGATTTTCGGCTTCACGGCGCGGGTCATGATCTCGGGCCGCCCCCCGGTCAGCAACATGTACGAGACGGTCATTTGGGTGGCGTTCGTGTCGGCCATCTTCGCGTTGGTGTTGGAATTGATCTATCGCAAACGTGTCATCGCCTTGGCGGGGGCCGCCGTGGCCACACTGGGCTTGGTCCTGGCCGATCAGCTGCCGCTCGCCTTGGACCCGTCCATCAGTCCATTGAACCCGGTGCTGCGGAGCAACTACTGGCTCATCATCCACGTATTGACCATCGTGTCGAGCTATGCCGGCGGAACGCTGGCTTGGGGCTTGGCCAACATCACGCTGATCATGCTGGTGTTCGGCAGAGGCTCGCCAGACACGCTCAAGACGCTATCCCTATACACCTATCGGGCCATTCAGATCGCGGTGCTGTTGCTGGCCGCCGGCACCTTCCTGGGGGGCTGGTGGGCAGCGGATTCTTGGGGCCGATTCTGGGGCTGGGACCCCAAGGAAGTGTGGGCCTTGATCGCCTTGGTCTGTTACGTGATCCCATTGCACATGCGCTACATCGGTTGGGTCAAGGACTTCGGCTTGGCCGTGGCCGCCATTCTGTGTTATTCCTCCATCGTCATGTGCTGGTACGGTGTCAATTTCGTGCTCGGCGCCGGCTTGCACAGCTACGGCTTCGGCGGCGGCGGCCCGATGTGGGTGTTCTGGGCTGGTCTGCTCAACATCGGCTGGGTCGTCGTGGCGTCGATGATCTATTTGGCCAAACAACCGACCGTGGATGCGGCAGGTTGAGGAATTGGTGATTATCAATTCCTAATAGGATTTCCGGCATTTCATTCCATCTATAAACGCATTATCCCCCCCCCCGAGGGGGTGTGGGGGGAAACGCAACAATGAAATCGCCACAATGGCAGGCGTCCGCTGGGGCGGGTAGCCAGCATGAATTTCCTCATTGACTTTTGCTTTCTGGCCCTTCCAATAAGAAGGGCCTTTTTCATGCGCTTCTTCAAGGAGAAATACCATGCCCTTGCCGCGTTTCGTGACGGCTCAGGAAATGAAGGTGGACCAGTTGCCGTGGGGGCCGCACGATTGGTTGTGCCGCCCGGACATTGTCGAGGCGGACAAGCTGCTCCTGGTGCGCGTCCACATGCCGCCGGGACAGGCGCATCAGTTCCACCGCCACCCAGAGATGGAAGAGATCATCTACGTGTTGGAAGGGACCGCCGAGCAGTGGGTGGACCGCGATCAACGCATCTTGAACGCAGGGGAGATGGCCCACATTCCGATGGACGTGGTGCATGGCACCTACAACGCCGGGACGGACACGCTGCGCTTCCTGGCGATCCTGTCGCCGGCCAAGATTCAAGGTCCGCCCCTGATCGACATGAGCCAAGAGGAGCCGTGGCGGTCGCTGCGGCCTTTCACGGCGCCACCGGCTTGAACTTTCCTGGGTAAGAAGGATAGTGATATAGGTGTTCGACCAACCGTTGCCAGCAGCCTGCTTCCGCGGCGGGGCGCTGATGGTGCCAGTGTCGATCCGTGGGCACTAGGTCGTCATCACTCGGCCACGCGGCGAACGGCGGCCGTCCCATGGCGGCGCTAAGCTTGTCACTGCGCATACTCACGTTGCCGGCGCGGGGCGGCATGGGCCCAGCTTCGTGGCGATAACAACCTGTCAGCCAGCGCGGCTCGTAACCGCCGACGCGATTGACGATCTGCGCGATCTGATACAGCGCCAGAGCGCGCGGCCCACCGGCGTGATAGACGCCCGCCAATTCATTGGTGAGAAAGAAGGCGAACACCTCGTTCAAATCCGCGACGTAGGTACAGGAACGCACTTCGTCGTAATACAAGGTCGCGGGGCGCTGGGCGCGGAAGCGCGATTGAATCCAATCGATGGCTCCGGCATGGCGGTTGAAGCTCGGCCCCATCGGCAACGAGATGCGCAGAATGGCGGCACCGGGAACCCGCGCCGCGATGCGCTGTTCCCCCTCCGCCATCGTCTGACCGTAGATGGTCACGGGATCGACCGGATCGGTTTCGACGTATTTTCCATCCCCTTTGCCGGAGAAGACCAGATCCGACGAAAGATGAACCAGACGACAACCGTGCCGATGCACGTTGTCACGGATCGCGTCCACGGAAGCGACATTCGCCTGCCGCGCCATGGCCGGGTCCAGCTCGCACGACTTCAAGGCACAGTTGCCGGCGCAGTTGAGCACCCCCCGAAAGCGATAATGGCCAAACAACTCGCGCATCCCCGCGCGATCCTCGGCGTTTAAGGGCACGATGCCATCCCCCACCAGTCGCGGCGTCCGCGGCGAACGAATGCCAATGACCCGCCCCGGAAAGCATTGTCGGAAATAGTGAAACGCATTGTACCCCGCCACCCCGCTAATGCCGGTGATGAGCAGGGGAAGAGGGAAGGGGGGTTGAGGTTGGGTGATGGTCAGCATACGCGGGAGCTAATGGTTTTTCCCTGATCACAGCCCCGAAGGGGCGACAGCCCATAGCCAGAAGTTCCAGGGGCTGACGCCCCTGGCTATGAACGGACGCCCCTTCGGGGCTGAAATAATACGGCCGCCCCTTCGGGGCTGAATCAACCTCTTTTGCCATCCACCGTCGCGGCGTCGAGGACGGCGCGGATGATCTTGTCGTAGCCGGTGCAGCGGCACAGATTGCCGGCCAGGAAGCGGCGGGTCTGGTGCTCGTCGGGGTGGGGATTCTGGTCGAGGAGGGCCTTGGCGGCCACGATGAAGCCGGGGGTGCAGATGCCGCACTGCAAGGCGGCGTTTTCCAGGAACGTTTGCTGCAACGGGTGCAGGCCTTGCGGCGTGGCGATCCCTTCGATGGTCGTGACGGTCTTCCCCTGAATCTCCGGCCCCAGGACCAGGCAGGAGTTGACGAGCCGGCCATCGAGAAGCACGTTGCACGCCCCGCAGTTGCCATTGTTGCACCCTTCCTTGGTGCCGGTCAGCAGGAGCACGTCGCGCAGCACTTCCAGCAGACTTTGGCGCGGCTCGCACAGGAACTCGGTTTCCTTGCCGTTGATCGTCGCTTGCACATGAACTTTCTTGGCCACCGCTCAATTCCCCCTTGCTCGTTGAATCGCACCCTGGAGAGTTCGTTTGGTCAACACGCCGACCAGATGGCGGCGATAGTCAGCGTCGCCGCGCATGTCGCTGATGGGCCGGGCCGCCGCCTGGGCCAGCTGGGCCGCCTTGTGGATCAGCTCCTCGGTGATGACCCCATCGACCAGCACCGCCGCCGCGTCGGGAACCAGCAACGGCGTCGGCGCTACCGCTGCCAGCGCGATGCGGGCAGCGACACACTTGGTTTTACTGTCATCTAGTGTCACCGCCGAGCCAACGCCGACCACGGCAATATCCATTTCATTGCGCGGGATGAAGCGCTGGTAATGGACGCCGCTGCCTGGCTTCGGGGCTGGCAGGCGCAAGCTCACCAATAGCTCGCCGCGCTGCAAGACGGTGCGCCCCGGCGCCGTGCAAAATTGCTCGACCGGAACGGCGCGCGTGCCGTTGGGACCGGCAATGTGACAGACCGCTTCATAGGCGATCAGCGGCGGGATGGAGTCGGCGGCGGGGGAGGCGTTGCACAGGTTCCCGCCCACGCTGGCCCGGCTCTGAATCTGGATGCCGCCGATCATGGCCACGGCATCGATCAAGCCGGGATAGGCTTGGGCGATGCCGGCGTGCTCATAAATGCGATAGCACGGCACCGCCGCCCCCAAGCGCAAGCCTTGGCCGGCGTCGAATGTCAGTTCGTTGACTTCAGGGATATCCTTCACGTCCACGAACAGGTCGATGTCCCGTCGGCCTTCGCGGACTTGCACGATGATGTCGGTGCCGCCGGCGAGCACGCGGGCCTTGTCCCCCTTGTCCGCCAAGAGGGCCACCGCCTCGGCGATGCTCCGTGGCGCGGCGTAGTCAATTTCTTTCACGGTTTCGTCAATCCTCTCGTGGAGAAAACAACAACAGGTAGGTGATTCACGCGGCTGTCCAATCTTCCACGGACAAACCAGGAACCTTGCGAAAATCGCTCAAATTCCGCGACAACAACTTCGCCCCCTGAGATAACGCAATCGCGGCGATCTTCAAATCCATCGTCCCAATACGGATACGCTGTTTGACTAGGCATTGATATTCCTCGCCGGCGCGGGCATCGAAGTTGAGGATAGGGCGAACTTGAAAATCATCAAACAACGTATGTAGGCGTTTGTAGGCGTCAATTTGTTCATCCATCGTTTTTGAGCGCGCGATGAGGGATAACCATCCACGCATTTGTTCTTCAATACTGATGATGGACACACCAATCACCTCTGTTGCCGCGGCGGACTCCAGCCGAGCGTTGAGTCGTTCATAGACGGTTCCAGATCGAAACTGGACGATGGTGAGCAAATCGGTGTCAAGAACCAGCATCCGCTTTCTTCCTAGTTTTCTTCTTTTTCTTTTGTCGATCCGGGTGCAACGACTCCCGGTATTCTCGACCTAAGCGCACGATCTCTTCAAATACTGGGTCATTGGCGAATTTGCCCGCATTGTCTCGCCACCAGTGACGTTGCGTTTCTGGCGTTGGCATTGTCACCTTGGCGCGTAGCTCGGCCACTTCCTTTTCCAACGCTTCGAGGCGTTTGGCGAGTTCCGCTAGGGTCATGGCATGTTCTCTTTTTATCTATTTCTCCCGCCGGATTCAGCGATGCGCGCTCGAGCGCGCATCGCTGAATCACCATGACAAACAGCTCTCACGCATTCCGCAGCAAAAATGACACGTACTTGGTTTCCAAGTAAGCATCCAATCCTTCGTGCCCCAGCTCGCGGCCCATGCCGGACTCTTTCATGCCACCGAAGGGGCATTGCGGCGTCGCGGGGATGGGGTCGTTGATGCCGATGATGCCCGCTTCCAGCCCCTCGGCCATCTTCCAGGCCACGCTCAGGTCGTTGGTGAAGACGTAGGCAGCCAGGCCGTAGCGGGTGTTGTTGGCGGCGCGGATCACGTCGTCGATCTTGCTGAAGTCGAGCAGCGGCATCACCGGGGCGAACGGCTCCTCCACCATCATGCGCGTGTCGGGAGTCAGGCCCGTGAGCACGGTCGGCTCGAAGAAGTAGCCTTTGTCGAAACGGTCGCAGCGTTTGCCGCCGGTGAGGATTTTCACGCCTCTCCCCTTGGCGTCCTCGATCAAGTCGATGGTCTGCTGCATGGCCTTCTTCTCGAACATGGGGCCGATCTCGACGCCAGGTTCCAGGCCGTTGCCCAGCTTCAATTGGCGAGCGAATTCCACGGTGGCCTCGGTGAATTTCTTTTCTACATCCTTATGGACATAGAATCGACTTGGCGCGATGCACACTTGGCCATTGTTGCGGAACTTGCCGGTGACGGCGATCTTGGCCCCCAGCTCCGGGTCGGCGTCGGGAAAGACGATGAATGGCGCATGGCCGCCCAACTCCAGACTGATACGTTTCATCTGGTCAGCGGCGCCGCGCATGAGCTGCTTGCCGACCTCGGTGGAGCCGGTGAAGCTGATCTTGCGGACCACCGGATTTTCGAGGAACTCGTCGGCCATCTCCTGCGCCGGACCGATGACCAGATTGGCGACACCCGCAGGCAAGCCGGCGTCAATCAGGCACTCGAACACCTGCACCAAGCTGAGCGGCGTCTGGCTGGCGGGCCGGCTGACAATGGTACAGCCAACGGCCAGGGCCGGCGCGAGCTTGCGCGATTGCAGCGTGATCGGGAAGTTCCACGGACTGATGGCCGCCACCACACCGACCGGATGCTTGAGGGTCACATGTTTCTTGTTCGGCTGACTATTCGGAATCACTTGGCCGTAGGCGCGTTTGCCTTCCTCGGCGAACCATTCAAAGGTGTCGGCGGAATGGAGAATCTCGGCCTTCGACTCGGCCAACGGCTTGCCCTGTTCCATGGTCAAGGTCTTGGCAATGGCCTCGACGCGCTCGCGCATCAGCTCGGCGGTCTTTTTGAGAATCTTGCCCCGCTCCCACGGGGACAGTTTCATCCAACCGGGCATGGCCTGGGCGGCGGCTTCGACGGCTTGCCGCGTCTCCTTGCGGCCACCGTATGCCACTTCGCAGATCACTTCTTCGGTGGCCGGGTTGATCACGCCCAACGTCCGGCCATCGTCAGCCTCACGCCATTGACCATTGATATACATACGCTTTACGGTAGCTGTCGCGGTTGCCATAGTGCATACTCCTTGTTGGATTGGACGAGTCATCATGTGGGAAGACATTGAACGCGAATGATGCCATTACATCCCCGGAATGAGCGGGCCAAATCCCGGTATTTCCTTGGACGCTTTGATAAACGGCGTCACCTTGAACTTCATGGTGGCATAGAGAATGGGGCCTGACGTAGTCAGTTTAATCGAGTGGACGATGCTTACCATTTCTTGGCTGAGTTCCTTTTCGTTGGAATTGCTCGATTCCAGCCCTTTCTCCAACGTGGATCGAACCGTCACTAAGCCGGCATCGCCGAGTTTCCGCAAATCCTCGGCTTTCTGAGGGTCACTACACTGGACTTCGGCATCAATTTTGACTTCGTTGCTGATGTTGATGCTCACCGTGGCCCATTGGGCCCCCTTGGTCATTTGGTCGAAATCGAGAGGGCCGCCGAGCGATGGCGCCCCGCCCCCTTCCGAGGGAATAACCATTGCCACATACGCGGTCCCCGATGTCTTCGCACTACCCAGGGCCGCTTGCAAACTCTCGGAAAACGCCGGTGTCTTGTTGCGTTCGAGCACCTTGCGCACGGTTTCCGTTGGGCCCGCCACGACCAAGCGGGCATCCACCACGCAAAAGGCGTCGTTGCCAGCCGCATGCAGTGTATGACCACCGACCTGAGTTTTGCTGTAATTGCTGTTTTTGATCTTGCCGAGCATCTGTTCCGCCGTGACATTCTCGCGGGTGCGAATCACGACCACGGGTTGACCGCCTGAACTGGTGTTGCCGCCTACCGTCACTCGTTCGATTTGCTCAAAGGTCAGCCCCTTTTCCTCCTCAAATCTTGACTTGAAGTTGTCGGGAAATTCCTTCTCCAACTCCTTGTACACACCGCTGTTCATGAACGATTTTACATCCAACGAAGCCAACAGGGTGCTGTCCTCGGGCATGTAGAACAGCGCTTGGTCGAGGGGATTGTCGTAATAGTAAAACCAGTACACCAAGCTGCCCGCTGTCGGCAGCAGGCAGCAGCCGAGAAAGGCGAAGCCGGCCAGCAGGGCAATGAGGAGCTTCTTCGAGCCTTTGCGCCGGCTGCGTCCTCCAGCGGCAGGCTCATACGAACTTTGATCCTCTGGCGGCGGGGAGCTGTCCGCCACGCTGGACCAGTCGTTGGTCGGCGCCGCCTGGAAAGCAGAGTCGGAGGCGGGAGGAGACGGCGGCGCGGCGATTTGCGGGATCACGAACATCGTGCCGCACTTTTTACATGACCCCTTGCGACCCGCCAAGTTGTCCGCCACGTTGTACACTTTATTGCACCCCGGACAACTGAACGAAATTGTCATGGTGAAGAATCCTTTGTGCTTAACACGCCTTCGCTCCACGCGCCCGCTTTTCCGCGGGCGGTGGGCTGACGCGGGGAAGTTTCTCAGGCGAAGAACAGCAGCGCAATGGTTGGGTGGTGAATCGCCGTGTAGTCATCATAATAAACTGCGAGGGGAAAAGCGATAACCTAGCCGGGGTTCATGGGACATGCGATTCCTGGCGCGCGCCGTTGCCGCCGCGCGGTCGGGACCTGAGCAAAACATCTTTATCTCAATGGGAAACCATGAAGCACGTTGTTGTCGTGGGGGCGGGGATCAGTGGCTTGGCGGTCGCCTATCGCTTGCATCGGCTGGCGCCGGATGTGGCCGTGACGGTGCTGGAGCAAGGCAGCAGGCCAGGCGGAACGGTTTGGACCGAACGCCGCGACGGCTTCCAAGTGGAAGTCGGCCCCAATGGCTTTTTGGATACGAAACCGACGACCCTGAGCTTGTGCCGCGATCTGAACCTCGCGGAGCAGCTGGTCATGGCCAGCGCGGCCGCCAGTAAGAATCGCTATTTGTTCCTGGATGGGCGGTTGCGGATGTTGCCGAATAGCCTGGGTTCCTTTGTGCGGACTGACTTGCTGAGCTGGCGCGGCAAGCTCAGTTTGCTGGCCGAGCGCTGGCGTTTCAGCCGGCCCCCTGACAGCGACGAATCGGTGGCCGCCTTCGCGCGCCGCCGCACCAGCCGCGAAGTCGCCGACGTGCTCGCGGATGCGCTGGTGACGGGGATTCATGCCGGCGATCCGGAGCTGCTCAGCATCCGTGCCGCTTTTCCGCGGGTCGCCGCCCTGGAAGCGGAATACGGCAGCGTGTTGAAAGGGATGGCCCGCGCCGCTCGCCAACGCCGCGCCGAGGCCCAGGCGCAAGGACAACCGTATCAACGTCCGGGCCAGCTCTGGTCCTGCCAAGCCGGCTTGCGCGTGCTCATCGAAACCCTTAGCAATACCTTGCCTCAGTCGCCGGTGTGTGGAGTGACCGTGCGCCGCGTCGAACGCGCGCCGGCAGTGAATCAGTGGCTCGTGTGGGGGGAGGGTCAGGATCACTGGCGCAGCGACAGCGTGGTGCTGGCCTGTCCCGCTTATCAACAAGCGGCCCTGCTCGCCGATCTGGATGAGCCGTTAGCCGAGCGTTTGGGCGGTATCGCTTATAATCGGGTCGCCGTGGTGGCCTTGGGCTATCGCCAATGTGATGTGCCTATGCCCCTCGATGGTTTCGGCTACATCGCGCCGCAACGCACGCGCCGCGACGTGCTGGGGGTGCAATGGTGTTCCTCGACCTATCCCGGCCGCGCTCCCGAAGGGCATGTGCTGTTGCGGGCGTTGTGCGGTGGCTGGCATCGCGCGGACGTCGTCAGCTGGGCGGACGACCGCTTATTGGCTGCTGTTCGAGAGGAATTGAAACAGGCTCTCCACCTTGCCGCTCCCCCTGTGTTTCACCACATCATCCGCTGGCAACGGGCCATCCCGCAATATCATCTGGGCCATCTCGACCGCGTGGCCTGGATCGAGCAACGCCTGTCCCTGCATCCGGGGCTATTCGTCACTGGCAACGCCCTGCACGGCGTCGCCTTGAACGACTGTACCGAGCAAGGGGAGCGCGTCGCCGGGTTGGTGCGTGCTTATTTGCGGCAAAGAGATTAGAGGTACCATGTCTTCTTTTTCAAATTCATCGATTCGCACAGGGAATCGGTCGGTGGCGTGCGCCGGCCTTTTGGTCGTTTCGTTCTTGGTATTGACACAAGCGGCGATTGGGACTACAAGGCTCCACTTCCGATGAAGAACTGTCAACCACCAGACAAGGATGTCGGTGTTATGTCCCAAGGCCGCGCATGGATGACGGCGTTGTTGCTGGGGGTGCTGGCCGGTTGCATGAGCGGCAAACCCACGCGCACGACGGCCTGGCTGGATAAGCTGCGCCATCTAGGCGCGGGGCCGAACGGGGCGGACGTGGTGCAGATCGACGTGGCCGTGATTGAACGCCCCGTGGGGGATCGCTTTCTCAACGCGGAGCTATGGGCCAACGCCGATGAGCAGATCGTGGCCCTGGAGCGCAAGGCATTGTTGGAAGACAACGGCTTTCGCGTGGCTCACATCGGCATTCCCCCGGCCCCGCTGCAAGCCTTGTTGACTTCGGATGTCAGTTGCCCGAATCCACGGCGCTTGCGCTTGCACGCCGGCAATGAGGCCAAGGTGCTCATCGGTCCGCCGCGCCCCAATTGCCGGTTCGCCTTGCACACCGACCGTGATTGCCAAGATGTCGAGCTGACCAACGCCCAATTCGCCTTGGAAATCGTGCCGACCCTGACCGACGATGGCCGGACGCGCTTGCGTTTCACTCCCCGGCTGCAACACGGCCAGAAATCCTTGCTGCCGCTGCCGGCGCCGGATCGGTCGTGTTGGTTGTGGCAGGAACAACGGCCCACGGCACGCTACGAGGAATTGAGCTGGGAAATCGACCTGGCCCCCAACGAATACGTGGCCATCGGCGCCCGCTTTGATCATCCCGAGTCTCTCGGCTATGGGGGATTCGTAGAGGATGCCGGTTCGCCCCCCGTGCAGCGGTTATTGGTGCTGCGCACGAATCGCACGCTCCCCAGCCTGCCGGACATTTCCAACTCTCCCCTCGAGGCGGACGCCTTGCCATCGCGCACGCCGCCGTTGGCGTTGCAAGCCGCTACTTCCGTGGTGCGCGGCAGCGCGGATTGAAGCCGGTACCTCCACGGTTCAACGGCCTCTGACTCCGACAGAAAAGATGCCACCGAGCACACCGCGCGAGCAAGCGCAAGTGCTTGTCATATTCTTTCGTGCTGAGGCGATAACCTCTCATCTGGTTGTAATCACGGCCCCACGGCACTATACTTGCTGAATAGGAGTGGTTTCGTTTCTCCGTGGGGTCTGAGTCAAGAGCATCTCAAAAAGGAATGGCACCAGCGATTCCTTTTCATTCGGGAATCTGATTTCCGACCTCGGACTTCTGACCTCGGACTTTTCTTCGGGAGCATCGCCATCCATGGCAGACTCGCAAGCGACGTTGATCAGCGGCGCGGATATTTTAGTGCAATGTTTGGTGCGGAACGGCGTGGATGTGGTCTTCGCCTATCCAGGCGGGGCCAGTATGCCGATTCATCAGGCCCTGACGCGGGTAAAGGACAAAATTCGGACGATTTTGCCGCGCCATGAACAGGGGGGCGGGTTCGCGGCCGAGGGTTACGCGCGCAGCACCGGCCAGGTCGGCGTCTGTGTCGCCACCAGCGGCCCCGGCGCCACTAACTTCGTCACCTGCTTGGCGGATGCCAAGATGGATTCGACCCCCATCATCGCCATCACCGGCCAGGTCGGCACTCCCGTCATCGGCACCGACGCCTTCCAGGAAACGCCGATCGTGGAAGTCTGCCGAGCCGTCACCAAGCATCATTACCTGGTGACCCGCACCGAGGATTTGCCGCGCGTGATGAAGGAAGCGTTCTACGTCGCCCGCACCGGCCGACCGGGTCCGGTCATCGTCGATGTCCCCAAGGACGTGCAGAACAACAAAATTGTCCCCGATTGGGACCCGCCCATGAACCTGCCTGGGTACCAGCCGGACCGCCGAGCCGAGCGCAAGGACCTGGAAACGATTCTCGATTACATCCGCCAGGCCCGCAAGCCGATCATCTACGCCGGCGGCGGCATCATCGCCTCGGAAGCGGCCCCTTTTTTGAAAACGTTTGCCGAGCGCACTGGCATCCCGGTGGCTCTGACACTGCAAGGACTGGGTGGCTTCCCCAGCGATCATTTTTTGTGCTTGCACATGCTCGGCATGCACGGCACTCCCTATGCCAACTATGCCATCAATGAATCAGATTTGCTCTTGGCGCTGGGCGTGCGCTTCGACGACCGCGTCACGGGCAAAGTCAGCGAATTCGCCAAGCATGGCCGGATCGTGCATATTGACATCGACCCATCAGAATTGAACAAGAACAAAGTGGCCCATTTGCCCATTCATGCCGATGTGCGCAAGGCGCTGCAAGATTTATTGGCGCTGATGGATGAACAGGGTTGCCAGACGGAAAACCGTTCCTTGCCGCACGCCGACTGGATTCGCCAAATCGAACAATGGCGCGAGACCGACCCGTTGCGGTTCATCGACCGCGATGACGCCATTTTGCCACAGTACGCCATCCAGCGCCTGTGGCAGCTGATCCAGGAGCGCGGCCAGCTCGACAATACCATTGTCACCACCGGCGTCGGCCAGCATCAGATGTGGGCGGCCCAGTATTTCCGCTTCAACACGCCGCGGCGGTGGATCACCAGCGGCGGCCTGGGGTCCATGGGCTTCGGCTTGCCCTCGGCCCTTGGCGCTCAGGCGGCCCACCCCGACAAGACGGTCATCGACATCGACGGCGACGGCAGCCTGATCATGAACATCCAGGAATTGGCCTGCGCCTACTGCGAAAAACTGCCGGTCAAGGTGCTGCTGCTCAACAATCAACACCTAGGCATGGTGGTGCAGTGGGAGGATCGCTTCTATCAGAGCAACCGTGCCCACACCTACTTGGGAGCCGGGCCAGGCGAGGAGCCGTACCCCGATTTCGTGACGATGGCCAAAGGCTTCCGCGTCGGCGCCCGCCGCATCAGCGCCAAGGAGGACCTCGACGCCGCCCTGGAACAAATGCTCGACAGCAAAGGCCCCTATCTGCTCGATGTCCTGGTCCCCTATCAGGAACACGTCTTGCCCATGATTCCCAGCGGCATGACGGTCAAGGACATGATCAAGGTCTAAGGGAGAGTGTGAGAAACCAAGCCGGCTTCCAAAAGAGGCCGGCTTGTTGCTTGTCAAGGCTTGCGGCCTGGAACAAACGGCGGAGTGCTTGGCATGGCAAAAGCATCCGGTGGCGGCGGAAGATGGAGCAACATATTATCACGTATCAAGAAAGTATTGGGATACGCTGGCGAAACGGTGAAGCACTGCGACTGCGTTTGATAATCGCTATCAAGGTTACGAAGGACGTTTCACGATTCAAGGGCCGAGTGTCGAATGAACCGCAGGAGTTAGTCGCAATCGCCATCCTAAACTCTACTTCCCCCTTGTCGCCCGCACCAGGCGCTGACATGGCTTCGCAGGTCGGGAAAGAATTCCAGGAAATCCCCCTCGATGGCCGCATAGTGCTTTTTCAAATGACATACTGCTGGCGCTAAGGCCACCGGGCGGCGGAGGCGGTGGGACAGGTAGCGCGACAGCCGGGCCAATGACTGTTCAATGCCAGCTAGCTCGCGGTAAGAGCCGAGGCGGTCTTCGGCGATGATCCGAGCCACCACTTCCGCCGCCAGGGATGGCAATGTCGGAATGTGCTCCTGAAGCTCGGCATACAAGGCATGGGTAAATTGGGATAACGGCACGTCGGCGAACCGATGCCAATTGCGTGCCAAGCAGTGATCATGGAAAATGTCCAGCAAAATGCCGGTGAAATGATGGAAGTCGTCTCGAAGGTAGGAACGGCTGCGCCAGACAAGCGGGTGGTAGTCTGTGAAGTTGTCAATCACTTGATGACAGCGAACGCCCAGAAGGAAGCGCTCGCTTCGGCCTTTGCGTTCCTGTCCCTTGATCACATCGGCCAATAGGTTGCCCATGCGAAATTCGATGTCTGGTTCCGATAGCAAGACATGGGCCAGCCAGTTCATGATGTGCTTTTCCCTTGTCTCGGTTCAACGAGCCGCGTTTTCTTCCAAAGCACCCATCCCCGCCTGGACGTGTGCAATAAGTTGGTCATCGGGCATGTCATCTAACTGACTGAGAAGTTCCTCAAGGAATCGAATCTGCCGCGCCGTGAAGGGGACGGCCGCGCCGGGGTCGGGCGGCCGCGGCACCAGCCAAGCGGCGATGGCTTGACACAGCTCGGCCACGCCAGCGCCGGTGTGGGCGGAGATGCGCAGCGCGGCGCCCGCTTCGCTCCAATCCCAGGCGGATGGCAAATCGATTTTGTTGATTACCCATCGTAGCCGGTCGGATGAGAACGTGGGCCACACGGGCGCGGCCGCGCCGTCGAGCAGCCACAACACCCAGTCGGCGTTGGCTACGGCGCGGCGGGCCAGGTCGATCCCTTGTCCCTCCAGGTCCCCCGCCTCTTCGCGGAAGCCGGCCGTATCCGTCAATTCGACCGGCCAGCCCGCGACGGCGATGGCTGTCGTGACAACATCGCGGGTGGTGCCGGGAAGCGCGGAGACGACGGCACGCTGATAACCAGCCAAGGCATTGATCAGACTACTTTTCCCCACGTTGGGGGCGCCAGCGACCACCACGCGCCACGGTCGCGTCAAGTGCTGGCCGAATTCCGCGCGCTCGGCCAACGTTCGTAGCAAGTCCCGAACCTGTCGCGCGTCCTGTTCCGCCAGCGCGGCCCGGATGTCGGCCAATGCCCGCGCGAACGCCCCTTGATACTGATCTAGCAAGATGGCCGCCGTGCGGGGCGTGGCGGCGTGACTTAGGGCGATCAAGGCTTCCGCGCGGGACGGGTCGTAGCGGCGTTCCCACTCCGGCCAGGAACACTCTAGCACCCCTTGGCCACGCAATGTCTCTAGCAACAGACGCACCACTTGCCGGCCGCCGTGCGCGTGCAGCTCCAGCCAAGGTTCCGGCTGGCCTTGCTTGAGTGTCAACACAACGTCATCAGCGATTCCTTCAGGACCGAATTTCCCGAACCAGAAACGCCCCACGTCGCGCGGCGTTTCCGGCAACGGCTGGCGCGACGCGGGGCGGAATAGTGCTCGCGTGATGTCCCAGGCACGCGGGCCACGCACCGCCAGCGTGGCGATGGCGCCGCTCCCTGGAGGCGTCCAACAGGCGGCATACGTTGGCAGATCGGTGGAGATCGTCACGGTTGGGCCTCGATAGTCAAACGTAGTCCTTCTAGTGTCATTTCCGGCCATGGCTCCGCGGGGGCGTCGATGGCGGCGTGGAGCAGCTCGCCATCGCCCCCCGTGAGATACACAGCGGGTTGTTGGCTGCAATGCGTGTTCAGGCGGGCGATCAGGGTATTGATGCCGCCGACCACGGCATGGAATATCCCGGCTTGCATGGCTTGCGGTGTCGATAAGCCGGGCAGCGGCGGATGGGGCTGCTCGATGGTCACGAGGGGCAACAGCGCGGTGTAATCGTTCAGCGCCTTGGCCATCAAGCGCAAGCCGGGAAAGATGGCCCCGCCGCGAAAGACCCCCTGTTCGTCCACCCAATCAACCGTCACCGCCGAGCCGGCATCGACAATGATGGCCGGCAACCGGCTCCGTCTCCCGTGCCGCGCCGCCGCCACCGCCGCCAACAGCCGGTCGATACCGACGTGATCCGGCTTGTCCAAGCCGACGGTCAGGGGCAGTTGACTCGCTTTCTCGACCACCCAAACCGTGTCGCCGCGCTGCCGCAGCCAGGCCACCAGCCCATCGCGGTATGACGGTGCCACGCCGCTGACTGCCCAAGACAGAGGCTGCCCCAAGCCCCATGCCTCCAGCTGCCGTTGCCAGGCGGCGGGATCGTCAGGCGGCAAGGCGGCGCCGTGGATCGTGGTTGCGGCAGGATCGATGATACCCCATTTCATGCGGCTGTTGCCGATGTCCACGAGCAGGTCCACCTTCATGGGTTCACCTCCAGCGGGATGTTCGCCAATCTCTCGGCGATGGCGCCAACCAAGCGCGCCAGCCCCTGTCCGGTGACCGCCGAGAAGGCCAGCACTTCGCGCCCCAGCTCCTGGGCAAGCCGTTGCCGCACCGTGTCGCTGCCGGTCAGCTCCGCCTTGCTGACGGCGACGATCTCCGGCTTGTCCAGAAGACCGTGGCCGTGCAGCTCCAGCTCGCGGCGAATCGTCTGATAATTGGCAAGCGGATCACTGCCATCCGGCGGCAACGGCTCTACCAGATGAACCAGCACCCGCGTCCGCTCCACATGGCGGAGAAACTCATGCCCCAAGCCGATCCCCTCGTGAGCGCCTTCGATCAGCCCCGGCAAGTCGGCCAGGCAAAAGGCTCGGTCGCCGCCGATGGTGACCATACCCAGGTTGGGATGCTTGGTGGTGAATGGGTAGTCGGCGATTTCCGGCGTGGCTCGGGACAATCGGCTGAGCAAAGTCGATTTGCCGGCGTTGGGCAGCCCAATCAAGCCGGCGTCGGCAATGACTTTCAGCTCCAAGACGATCCAGCGTTCCTCGCCGGGAGTGCCGGGCTGGAACTCGCGCGGCGCCTGGTTGGTGGCGGTGGCGAACGCCTTGTTGCCGCGCCCGCCCCGACCGCCGTGGGCCACGACGACCTGCTGGCCGGCCTCGGTCAAATCGCGCAGCACGTTGCCTCGGTCGCGGTCGAGGATCAACGTCCCCGGCGGCACCGGAATGATCAGGTCCCGTCCCCGACGGCCATGACAATTATCCGACATTCCCGCGCCGCCCCGCTCCGCCCGCCAGTGCTTGCGATTGACCACATCGGCCAGGCTATCCGTCCCCGCCACGGCTTGCACGATGACGCTGCCGCCGTCGCCGCCGTCGCCGCCGTCCGGCCCCCCCTTGGGCACGTACTTCTCGCGGCGAAAGCTGGAACACCCCCGGCCGCCGTCCCCCCCCTTGACGTAGATGATGACACGATCCACAAACATGAAGCAATCGTCCTTCGTACTTGGTCCGCGATTGGGTCGTGGTCCGAAGAGTAAACATCGCTTCAGACCACACGCCCTCGATGATACATTCTATGGCATCGCGGAGATTGGGGCGGCGAATTTAGAACGGTTCGCCGATGGATCGTCGTAGCCGAAGTCACCCGACTTCGGGAAAGCCTTTTAGTCATCTTCGCCCCGCATCCCCTGTTGACACCACGCCCCCACGGACTACCATGAAATGCGGCGGCGGAGCGGGGGATTATCGTCCCGCGCATCATCATGACATGGGAATCACCACTAAGACGTCGAGAAAGCACCATGACGGACAAAAGCACCCTGAATCATCCCTGGCTGGTGGCGGTTTGGCCCGGCATGGGGAACGTGGGACTGAGCGCAGGCTATTACTTGATGGCCAAGCTGGACATGCACTTGATAGCCGAGATGGAAGCGGGAGACCTGTTCGATGTCAATCACGTCGAGGTCAAGGATGGAATCATCCAGACCGCGCGCCGGCCGCGGCATCGCTTCTTTCTGTGGACCGACCCGAAGCAACAGCACGATCTGATCGTGTTGCTGGGGGAAGCGCAAGCGCCGGTCGGCAAATTCACCTTTTGCCGGCAGATCATGGAATATGCGCGGCAGCTTGGGGTGGAGCGCGTGTTCACCTTCGCCGCCATGGCCACGCAAATGCACCCTGAACAGCCGGCGCGCGTATTCGGCGCCGCCACCGATGCCGCCAGCTTGCAAGAGCTGAAACAGACCGAGCTGGAAATTCTGGAAGACGGCCATATCTCCGGCCTCAACGGCGTCTTGCTGGGGGTGGTGGCCGAGCACAACATGCGGGGAACCTGCTTGCTGGGAGAAATGCCACACATTTTCAGCCAACTGCCCTTCCCCAAGGCGTCGTTGGCGGTGTTGGAGATTTTCACCTCACTGGCGGGGCTGGACGTCGATCTGTCGGAATTGGCGGAACAGGCGCGTATCATGGAGCAACAGCTCGGCGAGCTGTTGTCCCGCGTGGAGGAAACCTTCGGCGGCGCCGCCAAAGAGGTCGAGGAAGTCGGCTACCCCACCGAAGCCGCCGAGGAAGAAACCCTCAGCCCCGCCGACCGCAACCGCATCGAGACCCTGTTCCAGCAAGCCGAACAAAACCGCTCCAAAGCCTTCGAGCTAAAGCAGCTCCTCGACCGCTTGGGAGTATTCGCCGAGTATGAGGATCGGTTTTTGGATTTGTTCAAGAAATCGGATTCGTGAGGCGCCCGGCTTGGGCAGGAAAGAGGACGAAGCCGTTCCCCCTGCGGTCCCCCCCTCACGCATACACGCGATAATCCAAATCCGGGAACAGATTGTGGCGGCGTTCGATTTCGGAGAGCCAGGGTTCGTCGATCTCGTTGTGTTTGAGCTGTTCGTACAGGTGATTGAAATTGAGAACGTGGACCTCGGTGCGTTGGCGGGCGTAATCGACCATGGTGCCGGTCTTCATGATGAAGGCCCAATCGCTGGACTGAGCCAGCAGCAGCTCGCGGGCGGCTTGGTTCAAGGCGCGGCGCTCCAGCGGCGTCGGAGCGGTGAACCGCTGGGCCATCTCCACCATGCGCTCGGCGTCCTCGTGCAGATGGGGATAGACCCAATCATTGGAGCCTTCCAACCACACTTCGCAATACCCCTTGTAGCCCCAGCTGGATAACGTAGGTTGCGCGATTTGGATGGTCGAGTGCTGGTCGAGATATTCCGAAATCGTGATGGTTTTGACTGCTTGTTGATCGTAGTGCATCTTGCGTAGCAGAAAGTCGATGAAATCCGGTCCCTCGAACCACCAGTGGCCGAACAGCTCGGCGTCGTAGGGGGCGACGATCAGCGCCGGCCGGCCCCCCATCGAGCCGGCCAACCATTCGACTTGTTTCTCCCGATTGAACATGAAGTTGCCGGCGTGCTCGGCGGCCTTGTCCAGCGCCGCGCGAGGCTCATAGGGCTGTTTGTGGTCGGTCCGGCCGGTGATCTTGTAGTACTTGATCCCCAAATGATGACGAATGCCAACCTTGTGCAAATGCGGCTTGAGGTATTCGTAATCGAGATCGAAACCGACGTCCCGGTAGAAATCACGGTACAGGAAGTCGCCGGGATACCCTTCCACGGCGCTCCAGACTTGCTTCGACGATTCCGTATCGCGCGCCAGGGCGGCGACACCGCTCTTCGGGCACAGGATCGGGGCATAGACGCCAAAGCGTGGCCGCGGCTCGGCGAACACCACGCCATGCGTGTCCAAGAAAAAGTAGCGAAGGCCCACATCGCGCAACAGCTCATCGACCCCCGGCGCGTAGCCGCACTCCGGCAGCCAGATGCCTTGCGGGCGCCGGCCAAAGTGGCGCTGAAACTCGCGGGCGCCGATCTCGATTTGGGCGCGCACGGCGTTGCGATTAATGGTCATCAACGGCAAAAAGCCATGCGTCGCGCCGCAAGTGATCAGCTCCAGCTTCCCCGCGTCGTAGAAACGGCGAAAACCGTTGAGCAGATTATGATCGTACTGCTGGACAAAGACCTCGCGGGCGCGGCGAAAGCGGTGATAATACATGTGGGCCAGATGATGAAATTCCGGCATCCAGCGGGTGCGTTCGATCTCCTTGCCAGCCAAGGATATGAGATTGTCAATATGGCGCACGTAGCGGTACTGCAACAATGGATCGGTGAGCATGGCAGCCAGCGTCGGCGTCACCGACATGGTCAGGCGCCAATCGACGCCGTCCCGTTCCAGGCCGTCGAAGACCTCCAACAACGGGATATAGGTTTCCGTGATGGCCTCATACAGCCAGTCCTCTTCCAGAAAATCCTCGTATTCTGGATGACGAACGAACGGCAAATGAGCATGCAAGACCAGACAGAGATAACCCAGAGGCATTCGCAACCGTCCTTCGCTGGACCCTTCATCAAATCAACAGGGCGGAATAATAATGTCTTAGATACGGAACCATTCCTTTTCAAGACGTGGGCCGCGTGGATGCGCGTTGGGCTTCCTCATTCGGAGTACACGCATTGGCCGCGAATCCACGTTTGCCGTACCGGCAGCGCCGACTCCAGGATGAGCCGGTAGGGATCATCCCCGTCCACGTCCGGCAGTGGCAGCACCACCCAATCCGCCGACTTGCCCGGCGTCAAGCTGCCGGTCTCATCGGCCCATCCCAGGGCCGCGGCGCCATTCACGGTGGCCAGCCGCAGCAGCTCGTCTCCCGCCACGTCGGGATGCCGGTCATGCAGGAAACGTAGCTCGGCCAAGATGCTCAGGTCGGGGTTAGAGGCCAGGCTGTCGGTCCCCAGCGCAACCCGTGCCCCCCGGCGCCCCAGCTCCCGAAACGGATGCGGCGGATGGCCGAAGGCGGCGTGTGTGCGCGGGCAGTATACGACGGCGGCCTGGGCGGGCAGCACCAGATCGGCGGATACCTGATTGCCATGCGCCAGCAGCAACGGTTGGCCCGACCGCGCCAACAGATCAAGCACTTCTTCCCAGCTTTGTGTCAATTCCGCTGGCGCCCACACGCCGACTTGACGCAGGAAATCCGCGAAGGGACCGGCCTGGTGTTCCAGCAGCTCTCGTTCGGCCTCCGTCTCGGCCAGATGAATCGCCAGCGGCAGCCGCCGGGCTTGCGCGGTCCGGGCGGCGTGCCGCATCAGGAAGCGTGAGACGCTGTACGGCGCGTGTGGACTCCAACCGGGCCGGCAGGTGGGGGCGGAACCGATGGCGTCCAGCCATTGCGCCGCCGCCGCCAGCGCCGCCGTGGCGCGCGCGCGCGGCAAGCCCAGCAGTTCGAAGAAGACCACTCCCCGCAGCGGGGAACGCGCCAGCAGTGGCCAGCTCTCCCCCCCCGCCGCGATGTCGCCGAGCAACGTCGTGCCCTGCCGCAGACAGTCCGCGATCCCCGCCGCGATGGCTTGCTGGACCTGCGCCGGCGTTTGCTGGCGGCGCTGATCGATGACGCTTCGTAGCCAGGCGGTGAAATCGGGACCGGGTGGACAGACGCCCGCCAAACCGCTGAGATCCAGATGGGTGTGCGCGTTGACGAAACCGGGTAGAATGACCGCGTTGCCGGCGTCGAGGTCCGCGCGCCGGCTGCCCGCTGGCTCGACCGCCGCGATGCGCTCCCCCTGGATGGTCAGTATCCCCCCCGCCAGCGGCGCTTCATCGACGGGCACGACCCAACGGGCGCGGATGGACCAGGATTCCGAGGAATTATTCATGGTGGATGAAACTTAGTCATGGCGGCCGGCGACGCGCGCCATCATAATGGGTGAATCCATGCCGGAGAAGAGACCATTTGAACTCTATTTTCACAAAGGAGCCTCATCGTGCGTGGCCTGATGATTGTCTTAGCAATGTCGGTCATGGTTTCCGTGTCGTCCGCGCTGGCCCAGGAGCTGACGCCGGAGGAAAAAGAGGCCGGTTTCGTGTCCCTGTTCAACGGCAAGGACTTGACCGGCTGGAAGTATTTGGGGAAAGGGAAAGACCCGTTCCGTGTGCAAGACGGCGCCATTTATTATCAAGGCGGCAATGGCTGGCTGTGTTACACGGTGCGGGAATACCCCGATTTCGAGCTGCGCTGTGACTTTCGGCTGATCAAGCAAGGCGGGGATGGCGGCATCTTCTTCCGAGCCACGCCAGACGCGGCGGGGGGCGCCAGTTGGCCCAGCCAGCGCATCGAGCTACAAGTCAAGGACTACGCCGAGCAAGCTCGCTTGTGGGGCATTCCTTACCAGCTGGACAAGGACAAAGTGGCCCAAGTACGCAAGCCGCTTGGCGAATGGGAAACCTATCGCCTAGTGGTGCGCGGCCAGCGGGTGGAGGCGTATCTCAACGGCGAGCTGGTCACGACCAGCGACGCCGCCAAGTATCATAAGCAAGCCTACCTCGGTTTGCAGGCCGAGGGCGGCGAACAAGCCTTCCGCAACCTGCGCATCCGCCCCCTGCCGCCCCCCACGAACGAATAAACGACCCGCAAAAACGAACACCAGCCGCGCTGACCGGGAAATGGAATATCTCTTCCCCGCTGAGCGCGGCTGGTGCCTTTATTGTCGTGATAGAAGTAAGACTTGTCAGATTAAAGAGTTGTGTAAAGTGGAGGTGAGGGGGGTCGAACCCCTGACCTCGTGAATGCCATTCACGCGCTCTCCCAACTGAGCTACACCCCCATACATTTCGGCGGAAGCCAAGAGATCAATAGTATATACCGAGCCATGCAAAATCGCAAGGGGCGCGATGGAGAATTTCGCCCTGTCGCCCTTTCCCTTTGTGTTGTCTTGGTGTCAAAATCCTAGCTCGACGCGCAGGAACAGTCCCTGCGTGAATAGCTCGCCGCGCGAATCTTCTAGTTTGCCGAGCGTCCACCATTGTTCCAATTCATAGCCCGCCGAGAAATGCACCAATGGCGTGCAGGCGGGCGACCATCGGAGGCCCGACAAGAGACGCAATACCTCGGCCGTCATGGTGCCGTGTTGAGACGTGGCCCCGCCGAGCAACGGGGTGTCGAAGTGCCAGAAGGTGGCCTCGAATTCCTGACCGATCCGGCCAACGAGCACGGCCCCCTCGAAGCGGCTAAACCACGTCAGCCCCCAGCGCGGGCAACAGCGATACCCCAATTCCAGCCCCACGTGCGGGCCGACGCCGAAGTAATGGTTGGCCACCCGTTCGCCGCGCAAGGCCCCCTGGGCGCGGCTATCATAGAAGATGTCGGCCAGCCGTACCCCGATCCGCCAGTGCATGTCCCAGGCCGGCCCCAACGCCCATTCCCGCGAACCATAGTCCAAGTCGATGATGTTGGCGTTCAATCGACTGCGTAACGAGCCGGGGCCGAAGAAATCGTATAGTGGAATCGTCTGATGCCCTTCGCTGACCAGGGAACGATAGGTGAGCAGGACCTCGCCGCAACCCTGGGCGAAGCGGTAGCCAACCTCCACCTGCGGCGAGCTGGTCCAGGCCAACTCCGCCCCCGGCGTGGCCACCGTGACCAGAAACCCCGGCTCCAGCGGCACGAAATTGATTAACTGATTCTTGAAGCGCGGCGCCAACAAGCCGACCTGCACGGCACTGAACCAGCCGAGTTTACCACCGACCGGTGGATCGAGCAGCGGATCGCCGGCCAATAACGGGCCGTTGCGGTCCTGCACAGCGCAAGCGGCGTGGAACTCGTGCCCGACTTCGTCCCAACCAGGCGTGACCACCGGATGGGGAAGCGTGGCATGGAGCAGCGGCGCGGGCGTCTCCTGATGCTCGGCACGGATCGCGGCACTGACTATCAGCCAGCACGCGCACGCCGTCAAGAACAGTAGCAGACTTCGTGCCCGCATGGTTCGCACTTCCTTACGGTAAAAGCGAAACGACCGACGCGATTCATTCAGGGATGCGGCGTGCATACTCGAACTTTCGTCCTCGTGCAAGGGAAGTTATTCCCAAGTCCTCAACATTCGAGATGAGAAGGGATGAGGGGAGCCCCTGTCCTTACCCCTCACCCCCTCACTCCCCCCTTCGCGGGGGAACGCGGGGCTTGGGGCAATCACAATGAAAAGCGGGGCCAAATCGGGTCATGGCCACATAGAGTAAACCCCGGCAAAGGGGGCAAATGAGGTTCGGAGTTAGGGAATCCAGGTAATCCGGGTCAACCAGAGGGTGGGAGACCACCGTACCCGAACGCAAGCGAGCACGGCCGCGAGGACGCCGGAGGGAAGTCATGGTGTGGTACCTTTGAGGAAGTAGTGACAAGTGACGAATGACAAATGACAATTCGATTAAGAACGTCAGGTCTCAACCTCGTCGGTCGCCCAATGAGACAGGGCCTCGACCAGCGCCTGCCAGGCGTCCGGGTGCGGGGTGAGTACCTGACGGATCAAGGCGATCAACTGCTGAAATTCCGCGCTGGCGAAGTAGTTGACCGGACGGTCAGACGGCGCCTTGACGAACGCCGTCCATCCAGGGAAGCGGGGTAGATGTTTACCAGGGCCGGACTTGAGCCAGTGCAGCGGACTTGCCGAGAAGACATCATTCTCCGCCTTGAGTCGTGCTTGAGCTTGGGCTTGGCGCACCGCCTGGCGAAAGAGCCGGTACTTGCGCGGCGCCGATGGGTTCAGTCCCAGCCGCAGCCAGCGCGCGAACAGGTCGGCGTCGATGCCCACCGCCTCGGCGGCGACATGCGGGTAGGCTCCGGCGCGGATGTAGGCACAGATGGCATGTTGGACATCCGCAGTCAATCTGGGTTGGTTAGTTGCCATGCAATGCGCGGGCCAAGCGAGGATGCAGAGGAGGACCAACATACTCAAAGCCAGCAGTCAAACGGGTGGTGGCATGACGCAGCTTACCTTCATGTCCAGCGGCGAAGGACGGCCGGCGGTGCATTCGCCAACAGGACGAACGCGACCGAGAACGGATCAAGGCGGGATGGGTCGTGGTGGAAATGGCCCGATAGCCGAGGCCGCGCCACATGGCCGCGATGGTGGCCGATAGGGCATTGCCCATACCTACCCCTTGGTAGTCAGGCAGGACTACCGTGCGGTGTTCGCGGCGCGTGGGAGGACCAGCCCCGACGAACGGCAACCAAGCCGAGAAACCAACAGGGCGTCCCAGCCAGCTGGCAAGGAAGCAAACCGCGCTGGGATTCAGTCGCTGGCTTAAATAGTGATGCGGTGCGAACAGCGGCCACGCTTGTGCCTGGCAATGAACGATGTCAAGCTGGACGGGGGGCCGGCATCGAAGACACCTCCAGGTAAACTGATTCTCGGCGGGACGATACACCCAATCGGGGTTCAGCCAATCCTCGACGTCGTCATGACATGTAACCGCCACGAATTGGAGGGCATGGGCACGGATGGCCTTGGCCACGGCGGCGCTACCGACGCGCGCCACCGTGCGATCGACGACGGAGGTGTATTCGTCGAACACCAGCAACGGCGCTGGTTGCGTGGTCAGGGCGTGGGCCAACAGCCGGGCCAAAGTGACGCGAAACTGCTGCCCCGTGCTCAGGACCTGGAACGGACGCAGCCAGGCCGGCGGCGAGGAAAAACCGACCGCCGATAGTAGTTCCGCGATGGTCTTGATCGACAGCGCGGCGGGAAAATCATCGACGACGCTTTGGCCGGGATGCCAGCATAACGACTCGACCAGTCCCACCACTTCCGGCCACAGCTGACGGGCCAGAGTGGACTTACCACAACCGCTCGGCCCCACAATCAAACCGATGGACCAAGATTGTTGGTCCAAGGGTAACTCGACATCCCAGCTCAGACGGCTAAATTTTTCCGGTGGTAAATCGAACATGCCTTGAATCTGCGCCACGCGCGGCGTCTGCTCGATGGGGGTTTCCACGGTGATGCGCACGCTGTACCTCCGTCAAATGCTTTTGGCCTGACACTTAAATCCTTCCGCCTCAAAGCGTTGGAGTAGTTCGACTTGCTCCGCCTCATCGGTGCATTCGATGAGAATGAAAAATTGTTCGGGAAAATTGGGGGACTGGAAAGGCGCGGACGTCTGGGACAGGCGCTGCCGCGTTTCCTGATCACTTTGCCGCAACGCTTGCCACAAGTTGTGCAAGGTGTCGTCCTCGGTGGCCGTTAGGGAGCGCAACTGATCCAAGACTTGTTGATCATAGTCGGCCAATTGCGCCAGGGGATCGATGCTAAGTAGTAGGGCGCGGGCTTCTTCATCAGAGACGTCGAGTACCTCGACATCCACGATCATATCGGGATGCATGTCCCGGCGCAGGTGGCCATCGATTAACTTCAACCGTCCGTCCGGCAGCTCATATGCCAACAAGGAGCGCGAGAAACCAATCTGCCGGTAGCTGGCGGCCAGCGCCGCGCGCTGGACGTCGTTATGCACGCGCGGATTCAACTCGTGGCACGCCAAGTCGCCAGCGCGGATGCGGACATGCTGTTTGATGCGATTGCGGATCGTCATGATTGCTTCTCACGTAGTTGGGACAGGATTTGATTCACTGTGCGCTCCAAACAAGTCAACCTCTCCTCTAATGAAGGAGTTTCAGGTTCTTGGGGTAGTTTTCTGGACAGGCAGGGCCACAACCATCGTCCCAGACCAACCAGGGCGGCCAGCAGGGACGTAATGAGTGGAATGATTCGCGGCCAGCCGTTACCGTTGCCGTGGCCAGTACCATTAGTAGTCATGCGCTCTCCTTTCTATATGGCGTCGTTCGGCCAAGCGTTGGGGGCGAATCGATCCAGGTAAACCCGCAAGTGCGAGAAGGGGGTCCCTCGTTGGACTTGTTCGACGAAGACCACGTAGTAAGCCGTCTTGTTGGTCCCGCCTGAATCGAGCAATTCCACGGTGTCGGCCAGGGTGTCCGCGCGGGCCGGATCGAGTTGAGAATTGTAGGCGTCCCGAATATCTACCGTTGGTTCCAGGTACAAAATATGGGTCCATTTCAGCCACTCCGCCGTACCCAACCGGCCTGCCACCATCGCCGGTTCCAGGTAACCCGGTGCCGTCGCGGCTGGCGTCCCCGGCGGATATGGGTCGGCGGGATTGGCGTTGCGAAAAATGCGCGCCGTCACGTTGGGTTGCAGAGGTAGGGCCATGTCTCAAAACTCCGAGGCCAAGGTGAACTTGGGCGTGATCTTGATTTGCGAGCCACCCGCCGCCATGTTCAACGGCGCTCCCGCCGCTCGTTCCGCCCAGAGCAGCTCGTCGGCGGCATTCACGACGTAATAACCGTAGATGCTGTTGCTGACAGCACCGCCGTCATGTTCAAAAGTTTGCTCCTCATAGGATGTCATTGCTTTGCCAGCTTCCGTCGTGGCCACCGACCAATTGGCTTCCAGCAAAGGAATGGCATCATAGCCAGAAAAATCCGCTTCCGCGTAATCCGCCACGGTGTCGTCGTCACTGGGGGTATGATCGTTCTGATACAGTCGCAACGTCAGATCGCCCCAGTTACCACGGAGCACATCCAGCAATATCAGCTCGCTATCATCGGGTACTTTGAGTGTCATGATTTATTCCTCCATTGCAGCGCTACCGGCACCAACCAGTCCCCCTTGAGCAGTCACGACAAACGAAGGGACCGTATCCCCATTCCCACCAGCCCATACCCCGCCGAAACCTTCCCACACAATGGGATATTCCACGAACTCTACGGCGGCCCTGCCATCCAGGATGCCACCTTCCCGCACGGGCACCAACCAACCACCGCGCATGACTCCGCTACCGGTGATAGTAACGCCTGTCTCCATACGGCGCGGACGGATTCGATCCAGGTAAACCCGCAAGTAACTGCCTGGTCCGAAATCGCGCACGCGCTGGACCATCACCACCAGAAAAGCCGTCTTCCAGCCGATAATGGGATAATCAAATAGAAGAACCGTATCGGCGGTACTGACATCATGAGCGTTGAGTTGACTGTCATAACTACTCCGAACGTCGGTGCCATCTGGCAGTATCAGTACATGTGTCCAATACAGATACTGCCCCTGGCCTTGGCGGCCGCGTGGCATTTCTGGACATAGATGACCGCGAACCATGAGTACGGAGTCCACCGCTGGGGACGGGTACGGCTGGACCGCGTCGAAACCGCGATAAATGTGAACCGTGCAATTGATGAATTCCATGACGGCTATCGGGAAGTAATCGGTAATCGGCGGTACGGTTGGAGCAGGTGGCGCACCAAAGGTAACGCCCCTTTGCCGCCCAGGATGGAGCTACGACTCAGCGTGCCGGTCAACGCATCTTGAATTAGTCCAGGATCGCGCTTGGTTTGCCAGAAGAGAGCGGCTACCCAGACGGCGCAGGCCTCTTGCACGTCGTCGGGAATACTGGCATAGCCAGCCGTGTAAACGACGCGCACATTGCCAGCCAACGGTTCGCCGCCGCGACGCAACAACCATCCTCGTTCGGCGTCGATCTCGAAATTACTGAGTTCCCGGACATGAATTTTCAAGACGGCATAACCACCACGGGCGTTGAGAGCGCCTTGCGGACTACGTAGGTCAGCGGACGCCCATTCCTCATAACCGCTCGCCACGACGGCATGCCAACCGCCACCCAAGGCATTGACGGCATTCTGGACGCCGTTCAGCGTGGCGTGACTGTTCCAGGTAATGCTGGTATCCGTGAATGACTCCCCGGCGGTGACGCGAATTAGTGTCAAGCCATTGGCTGTTACCGCCACCGTGGCCCGCTGGTTGACGGACGATTGATTGATGATCCGTAATACCGGTGTGGGACTGGTGGCCACGCGACTGACGGACAGGATAGGGTACTCATTCAAGATCAGTTTATCACTGGCAACCGTTTGATAGAGTTCATCCAAGGATTGCGAAGCAAACCGGCGGCGGCAATAGTTTTCAATGGCCCGGCTGCACGCGCTAATCAGGGCGGTCAGGGTAGCATCCTCGGCCGCAGTGGTAACCAGATTATTCAAGTTGTGCTTGGCCCGGGCCAAGGTAATCAAATCGGACATGGTTCATCCACAAATGCAATGAGAATTTCCGATGAACAGAGGGAACTCTCCCCTCTGTTCACTGGAGAAGTCGCGCTAACTGATGATCTGGGCAACAGCTTCATCCCCCGCATCGCTGGCGGGAGCAAAGCGCGGCGACAATCCCAAGCCGATCACGGCGATCAGCGAGGAGGTGCCGCTACCTACCGTGGCCACGGCCTTGACATGGGTAAAGCCCACATTGACGCTCAGCTCCTCCGCTTTGACGTTGATGATGGCTACTTTGCCGTCATCGGTGGCGGCGAACTGCGTGATGGCCTTGCCGGCCAAGTCTTGCGCGCCGGTCCCCGAACCATCCTTGGCCTCTTGCAACTTGAAATCCACGACGGCATCGATGACTCCCAGGGCCAGGATAAACATGGCCTCGTGAAAGCGGCGCATGTCGATGTAGCCGCTGCTATTGGCGGCGTTGTTGCCATTGACGGGGGCCAACACGGCAGCCACGGCTGCCTTCTCGGAAGGTAATCCCGGGAAGCTCATGGGTACTCCTTAATTGAGATAGAGGAACGGACTGAGGGTAGTGGCGGCATCGGCCAGAGTGACGGGCGCGCGCAACCACGGTTGCCCATCGACCCGGGCCACGAAGCGCCACGTTCCCTGGTTGTTGGTGAACTTGAAATGTTCGGAGAAGGCGATTTCCACCTGTTGCCGATCGCCAATCAGGTAGTGGGAGAAATCGCACAACAAGACATCGCGGGGAGTGCCGAGAGGAGCCAGCTTCTCACTCACCAACAGTGGAATGCCGAGCAGCTGCATGGGTACCTTGGCGGTGAGGTTGGGGAGCCAACCGACGCCCGCCGCAGAGCTAACCATCTGGATGCACTGTTGCAACACCGTGGGATGGATGACCCAGACGGTGCGGCGCGGGTTCCATCCGGGCAGCAGCCGTCCGAGCATGGTACCCGCGTCCGCCAGTGAAAATGCATTGGCGCTGGCCCGCGTGACGGCGATGGCGGCGGCGGTGGCGGTACCTACCACTCCCAACGGCTTGGCTACCCCGTCGCCGCGCAGGAAGGCGTAATCCTCGAACCAGGCCAACGCGCCGCCGAACAGCTTGGTCAGAATGGCTTCCAAGCCAACGGCGTTGTCGGCGAGGAGTTGGTTCGAGATGAGCGAATAGCCGGCCAATTCGTGAGCGACCAATTCCACTTGCTTGAAGCTAGGTTCGGTTTCCGTCAGAGCCGCCGCTTCCTCCGTCCAGCGCGCGACCAGGCCACCGAACAATGCTGACTCACCCGCCGTGGGCGTGGCCGTCACGTCCAGGTACGGCACCTGGATGGAGCGCGAATTCATGGGGATGACCGTGGCCCGTGGTCGCACGACCGCTTGCTCGGCAGCCACGACATACAGCTTATCCACGAATTCGGTCGGGACGGTGAAGCCTCCTTGCGTGCCGCTGCTGGTCGTCAAGCCAGCCTTGCCGTCCCATTCGGTGAGATGCGATTGGTACTTGTCGGCCAGCGTTTTCACATCGTGGCGCGCGACGCACAACAGCCAATCGCCGAACGACTTGCCGCGCGCGTCCCCTTCTCCGTCGGAGCCGAACAACAGCGGCACGGCATTGCGCCGGGAGCGTCCTTGAGTGTCGGCGAACTGTTTCAACGTCGCGGTCAAGGTCGATTCGAGCGCTTGTCCGAAGCGTGTCATGGCCGAGTCCAAAGCCTGAGACACGGCAGGACCAACGGGATCGTCCGGCACGGCGACGGCGATCCCTTGTTGGATGAGCTGCTGGGCGTCCGCCGGGTGGACGGCAATGCGTTTGCCGGGAGGATTACCCAGATATTCTTGCGTGAGCTGCACAAACACGGTAACAGACCTCCGTGAGAAACAAGGATGAAAATGATGCCAGGAAACCCGTCTCCAGGAAGTAGTCTCCCCTAACGGCTCGGCGTCCGTCTCCAAGGAGAATTCCCTGACGGCTGCGAACGAAGCGATGAACGAGAGGCGGTAGTCAGACGCGCCCCCAAATCGTGGCCCGGATGCGCTGGACCAGGGTATCCGCCAGTTGTTCCCAGTGAATCGCGGCCAAAGTGCGATCAATGTACTTTTGCACTTCTTCCCAGGGAGTAAACGGGACCGCTGAGTAAGTCGCGGCCCGCAGCTCCTCTTCCAAGCCGAGCGCCTTCTGAAAGGGAAGCGGGATGGGGAGTCCCTTGGAAACGGCTTCCACCACGGCTTGCGGCTGGGCCGGAATGTACACGCAGGCGTACTCGAGCAGCACCCATTCTTCGATGATCCGCCGGACGTTGGCCCATTCGGGACGGGCGCGGACCTCGGCTTCGGTGGGAGCGCGGACCTTGGTGGGTAGAAAGCCGATGGACTTACCGGCCAACAGTCCCGACTGCACCAGCAAAAATGCGACATCAGGGGGCCAGTCGGCGCTTGTCCAGGAAGACGGACGTTCCGGGTACCGTGTCTTGGCCTTGATGCCGTGGATGCTGCCGGCGCGAATCCGTTTCCGCCATAACGACCGTCCCACTGGCGGCAACCAGTAGGCATGTTGCAAGGTGACAATCGGATTCAGTTGGAAATGGTCGTCACGCATGCCGGCGGCTAGGACAACATCCTTTTGCCGGTCGGGATGTTCGGTACTGATCCAGGATACATCGGCCCGCTCGCCAGGAAGTAACTCCGTCGTTGCTTGAGGGATATAGGCCTTGCCGGGAGCGTAGGCGTCCTCGCGGGGCAAGGTACGCAGCAGTTCCTCCAAGGCGCGGGCCTGTTTGTCGGTGCAAGGAATACCCAATGGTCCCTCGGTGGGGCCGTAATACTGTTTTAGATGATTCATGTCTCTTCCCAGGTTGGATGTTGGAATAACCATGGTTCCGAAGATGTCGGCCGCGTGGGTTCCCAGGTCAAGTCGATCTCATGCTCCACTTGTCCCGGTTGCCGACGATCCGTGGTGGTCATGTTCTGCATGAAAAACAGCAATAAGATCGTGGAACCCATAGTCTTGTCCAGGTACTCCCAATGGCAGAGCATGGAGTTCAATGGTCATGCGGATTTCACTCGATAGAGTGTCAGCGTGGAATTGGCCCCGATGCCGTTGGCGACGGTGGCGCGGACGTCCAGACTGGTGATGTTGTTCGTCGTGTCATTCCAATGAGAACCGAAGACTTCCATGAAGCCGTGGCTATGGAAAGCGACCCCCGTGAAGCCGCGCGCCACGGATTTTTCCGCCTGCATGACAGCGAACGTCACCGTGCTGCCGTTACTCGGAGCGGCGGACAGCCACATGGTCGCGCCGGAGTTGGTGGCGGGAGTGCCGCCGTTGCTGGCGATGCGGGCGTGACTCTGGTTAGCCGTCCCGCCGTTGGGACGTACCTCGTAATTGGCCACCGAAGCGGAGCCATTTCGGAATCGACACACCAACAGATAAACGCCGTCCTGATCGCCATTGAGATTGCTAAACGTCACCGTTTGCGTGTTGGCCAGGATGCGCTGGTGCTCGATCAACTCCAATTGCACGGCGGCAGGATTGAAAATGCTGCTCATATTCAACTCTTGAGGTACCAAATACGACCGGAAACTTGAACGGCGGCGCTGAGATTCAGCACAAAACCATTGCCGGAGCTGGTGGTAAACCAGGGTTCGCCGTCGAAATCCAAGATGATGGCTCCCCCCGCTTGAAGAGGTAGGGGGCCGGTCAAGTTGCTGCTAGAGCCGTCCCGGAATTGAACCGTCACTGCTTCCGCCACCACCAGCATCAGGCGATACACCCTCACCGTCTGGCCGAAGGTACCGCTGACCAGGGTATGGTTACCGCTGCTGGAGACGTTGACGGCTCCGGCAGTTAGTGCCGCGGTGGCGGCCTGGAGACTGATTTTGCCAATGGCGTTCCCGCCAGCGGGCAAGGCTGGCAATGTCGCCACGTCCACCTTGCCGATGGTGTTGGTCCCCGCCGGCAAGGAAGGTAGAGACACGACATCCACATCGCCAATGTGGTTGGCGCCGGCAGGGAGCGCCGCGGCCACGACGACAGGTAGGGGATTGTTGGCGCTGATGTCGCCGTCATTGACGCCATCATCCCCCAGGACGATCTTGGAACGTGGGTACTTCACTCCGGCAATGTCATCCGTGGCGATCACGTCGCCGTGGAAGCCGGGATTGATGGTGGTGTTGTCGGGCATGGATGGTTGGTAGTTGTCAGTTTTCAGTTGTTAGTTACTGGAAATCAGACGTTCGATGAACAGCTTGGGAAGATTAATCAGGTTTTTCCACGCTGATGAGTTGTTCGGAGCGGTGGTTGTCCGTCGGTTTCCAGTTGAGGGGAAGCCAGGGGACGTTGCCCCAGGCAACCGGCGGTAGGCCGCGTTCTTGACGGACCTCGTTGATGGTTTTGACACCCAGACGCAGATCAATTTCTTGCTGTTTGAGTATCTGTTCTTGCGATTCGGAAACGGGGTCTTCCGAAGCCAGGAATAACCGGCCGCTGGGATCGTACAACGGCACCAGACGTTCATTGAGCTTCTCATCCCGGCGGCGCAGGCGGGGGCGGATGGCCAGCATCATGTGCTGCTGGCAACTGGCTTGCAGATTGGCCAAGTTGGTGTCCTTGGTCAAGTAGGCCAGGGGAATATGGAAGGCATTGGCCACGTCTTCCTTGGTAGCGGCATACTCGGCCAAAGCGGCCAAGTCCCCCATGGATTGCTTGAGGATGTCCACCTTCAAACCGGACTCCGCGACTAACGCTTTGCCGGACCCTCCTTGGCGGAACTTGACGTTCCATTGTTCCTCCAAGCGGTCGCGCTCTTCGGGACTAATCGGCTCCGTGGGGGAGATGACGGCGCTGGGGACGGCCTGATTAGCGTAGATGGCTTGCTTGACGGCCTGATAAGTGGAGGTGGACGCCACTTGCTCAAAGGCAGCCCGCAACGGCGAGAAACCAGCCGCGTAGGGGTCGCGCGGATCGGGGTAACGGAAGTGGATGACCTCCTCCGAGGCCAAGCGCTGTTGCTGGCCGCCGACGCGGTACAGGTAGTAATCGACTAACCGCGGGGAACCCCGTTCACGCCAGGGAGTAATATGTTGCGCGGGCACGATCCAAATTTGTTCGGGGATGCCGAGCGCTCCCATTCGCAGATACCAGTAAGCACTGCCGAGTACCTCTTGATATAACGTCGTCAATTCCCACAAATCGAAGGCATTGTGGACGGGGTTCACCTGACGAAGTAAGGTTAGCAAGGGATGCTCGACTACCTCCTCGATGGTGACGGACCCTTTGGTATAGGGTGTCAAGTGAGGTGCGTTTCTCAGGGAGTGTTCCGTCCCTGCTGGCAGGGCCTTGGTCAGACACTTGGGCCGTTCTTGGCCGAGAAACGTGGCCACGTAGAGCTTGGGGGGAAACGACGCGCAGACGCTGGCATTGATGCTAGCGCAGGTCCAGGCGGTGTTCTTCAGCTCCGCCAACAGCTCACTGGCGGTCGGTTGGCGGATACGCTGGAAGGCGTCCACGAAGGAGGAGCCGGGCCAGACGTTGCCGCCCAAAAGCAAAGGGGACGCCTTGGGGGACAGCCAACGCGCCAGACGCCAGCAGGTTTTCGCAAGGAGTAATCGCATAATGGATTGCTAGTATATCGTGGTTTGAGAAAAGGGTTTAGCGAACGCGCCGAAGGCAAGTAAGCGTGCTCACCTATGGCTCGCTCGCCAAACAAGGAGGGCGGCGCCGGGCGGCGTCCAAACCGCGGCCGGCGCCGGGGTCGAAGGGTCCCTCAGCGGATGAACGTTCACCGCGTAGCCGAGCGATGAAGCGGGCGTCCAGCCGGCTCACCAGATAACGCAGCGCGCCCAGTGCGTGGTTGTGTTCGTCAATGGGGTTTTCGCCAGGAAATCGGCGTTCGTTGGCGGTTGGGTAGCGGTAGCGGCGAGCTTCGTCGCACAGGTGAGGACAGCCGCGGCGCGATACTTTGAGCCGGCCGGTGCGAAGTCGGGCAGTGACGGCCGCGATACCCAGGCGAATGTCATTGTTGGCACTCCGCACCACGAACCCCGCCCGGCGCAGTTCCTCAATCTCCGTCCGGCCCGCTGGGTCCGCGTACCAAGTTACCTGGCGCGGTAGCGCCTGGGCGTGATCATGCAACGGCATCTCCCGGCCATAATGTTCATGGCCGATCCACAATACATCATTGTCGGCGAGTACCCCCCAGACGGCGGCGAAGGGATTGCGCCAGCCGAAGTCGATACCTCCCACCGCTTTCCCCGCTGGCAAGGACTCTTCCTCACTCAGACAGTCGGCGAAATCGGGATACACCAATCCCTCCAACGCCGTGAACAGACAGTTGTATTCCTGATCCACCCAACCTGCCCCCAAGGCGCGCAGCTCCTCGGCGATGAAGTCATCGGTGATGCGTGGGCAGTCGCGCCAGGCAATCTGAATTTTCTTCCACGGGCCGTCCGAGTGCCACTCCTCGAAGAAGAAGCCGCGTTGACCGAAGGGAGTGGACAAGCAGATAAGACGTCCCCGCGATACCGCCAACATCGGGCGGACACTACGGTACAAGTCATCCGGGACGCGGGCAGCTTCGTCGATGACCAACAGGGTAACGCCGCTGAAGGAGCGAATGGTTCCCTCCCGTCCTGGCAAACTGACGATGCGGCTACCATTGACCAATTCCAAATGATGCTCGGTTTCCGAGACGGTGGCGATCGGGCGGCCAATGGCTCCGTAAGCGGCGCGCACTTTGCGGAAAATCTCCGAGGATTGCCGTTGACTGGGGGACAGTAACAGTACCAGTGCTTTGGGTTGGAACAGAGCGGTGTGTAGGGCCAACGCCGATACCACCGTCGATTTGCCACTTTGCCGGCTGCAATTTAGCAAGATTTGCCGATCCGATGACATTAACAAGCTCCGCTGCCAAGGGTCTGGCGTTAATTCGCTCGCGCGCAGGATCAAGGACGGATCCAATGCCAAAGCCAGAGGATGAAAACGGGACATGGTTATCCCTTCACGAATCCAAGGAGTCAACTCTTCACCCAGTTGAACTGCATTCCGGCGACAATTATTTTCTCCCTCTATTTTCATGATAGTGTACAAATGTACAAATAGCAAGAGGGATTTTATTTTTTCCTCCAAAAATCCAGGGAGAGTGGCGCTCGCCGGTAGCTTGCTTGCTAAATTCTATTTATAAATTTATTTAAATATTCATTACTTAACATAACAAGCCCGATAAATCGGCCGGCCTGCGATGCGGAACTTGCGCTCGAAGTGCGTTAGGTAATCGAGATCATGTTGAGGATCGGTAGCTTGCGATGGGGGGAGGGGACGGAGTTCGGTCTGACTAGAAACTGTCTCTTGAATGATGGCAAAGTAGTCGGACACATCGGTGGCAACGTGCAGTTGGCCGCCCGGTCGCAGCACGCGCGCACAGCTGCGGGCGAACTCCTCGGTGAAGACGCGCCGCTTCCAGTGCCGTTTCTTCCACCACGGATCGGGGAAGTACACATGCACCGCTTGCACCGAGTCTTCCGGCACCAGGCAACGCAATACCCCGCGGGCATCGGCCTTGAGCAGACGCACGTTGGACAATTGTTGCTGGTGCAACCTCCCGGCGGCCAGCAGCTGGTACTTGCGTGAGATGTCGATGCCGAGAAAATTGACATCGGGACAGGCGGCCGCCGCGCGCGTCAGAAACAAGCCCTTGCCGAAGCCGACCTCGACCTCCACCGGGCGCTCATTGCCGAAGATGTCCACCCAGCGCCACGGCGACGGTGGCTGCTCGGTGACAAAGGGTAGCTCTAGCAGGTAGGAACGCAGCGTGTCTAGTGGTAGTCGGTTCGAGCGTTTCATGATTTTGCATGGTGGTTTGATACGGATTAGTCGCCATACCCGCGACGCTTCTCCGCAGCATCGCTAAACTGTTAGTTAATTATCCGAAACGTCAGGTTAATTCTTGGTCCACATGGGCGCGACGACTTGGGCAGTTGGTGTAGCCAGCGGTGTTGCGTGGGGCCGCGCATCAGCAGCAGGCTGCCGTGGGTCAAGTCGATGTCGTGTCGCTGTTTCGGCTTCTTCTTGTGCTTGAACTGAAAGCGGCGCGTGGCGCCGAAGCTGACCGAAGCGATGACGGGATTGACTCCTAACTCCGGCTCGTCGTCGCTGTGCCAGGCCACGCTGTCGCGCTCATGGCGGTACAGGTTCAGCAGCACGCTGTTGAATGCCACTTCGGCCACCGTCTCCAGGCGTTGTTTGATGGCCCGCAGCTCCGGCGTCCAGGGCCGGGGATGGTGCAAAATGCCGGAATAGGTATAAGCCTTCCCTTCCTCTCCATACCAGGCCACCAGCCGCGGCACATCGATGTTTCTGCCGTAAAGGGTGATCCGTTCCTGCTGCCAGGCGATGGTCTGTGTTAAAATTTCCATCAACATGTCGCTTTCGTCGGCTGGGAAGCAATGCGGATAATAGACCACGTCCGCTTCGGGCAAGGACAGGGGGATGGCGTCGGGTGTGGGGGGCGTGGTTGGTGGCATGTTGCTTAGGGGTGCTCCCCGGCGGGTCGCACGCTAAACGATGTCCTGATAATGACCTCCTATCCTTGCCGGTCCAGCTCGGCGAACAGCTGCCGCAAGGGGAGGGTGAAGCCCGGCAACACCGGGGCGCCGTCGAGCGTGTCGGCCTCGCGCAGTTCGGTGAAGGTATCCACGGCGCTATAGACCCGCGCGGTACGGGTCGCGGGGTCGATTTCCCAGACAAGCCGGACGCCGGTGCTGAAATAGTCTTGTCGCTTGAGGCGCATCTCGGCGGCGGTGTTGTTGGCGCTGAGAATTTCCACGGCCAAGTCGGGAACCAAATCGGGAATCGGCTCTTCGGGCCGGCGGCGGTGGGGCAACCGATCCCAGGACACAAAAGCGACATCCGGCAGCCGAATCCGCCCCGACCAGAGGCGAAGCGGACCGTCAGGCGAAGTTACATGTCCCAAATTACGAGTGCGAACAACTGAATTGAGCAACTCAATTAAAAAACTGGCTAGAATGGATTCGGAATATCCCATGGTTTTCTCCACCAGCACGCCGTCGATCAATTCGCACAGGCGTTTGCGCGGCGCTTCCAGCGCTTTTAGGACGTCGGCTTCGGTGGCGGTGCCGGGATACGGCTGATAACGGATGCGCCGCAACGGAATGCCGCCCAGCTGCTCAACCAGGTCGGCGAGGGTGTCGATGGTGGTCGCGGTGGCCATGATATTGCTCCCCGGCGGGTCGCACGCTAAACGATGTACTATTCTTTATGCAATGGCACGCCGATGACGTCGGCATGGAATACCATGTTGTCGCCGACGAAACCTTGGACGTTGAAGAGGGTCTGCCGGCGGTGGAGACGGAGGCCTTTGCCAATGAGCAAGAGGCGGTCGCCGGGGCGGACGATGCCGCGAAAGCGGACGTTTTCCAGGCCGCCGAAGCCGATGAAATCCCCCCCCATGACATGTTGCGTTCGGCCATAGTAGCCGCTGAGCTGGGCCGCCGCCTCGCACATCAGCACCCCGGGCAGCAGCGGAAAATCGGGCAGGTGGCCGCGCACCCAAAACTCCTCGGGGCGCACCTCCTTGTAGCCGGCGATGAGTTGGCGGGCGGGATCGAGCAGCACGATGGCCGTCAGCTGCTCCATCTCGAAGCGCTGCGGATTGACGGCGCGAATGGCTTCCTGGTCGGCCAGGATGTGGTTCCAATCGATCTCCTCCAGGTTGAGATGAGCAGGCGGCGGCATGGGAACTCCTTTCGTGACTATTCGGCATCAATAACGAATGTTCTATGAACAGAAGAACAGAGGATGTCCGCCCGAGGGGGATACTCCGTACTATAATAATGTAGGAAAAGCGTTGACAAGTTAAGACCTCGAAACCCGATTTCACAACCCGAATCATTGACTATTCCATGAGCGAAACGCATTCCCATTCGGACGTGCCTCACAATACTCCCCCCGCGCCGCCGGGCTTGCCGCCGGTGTTGCCGCCGTCGGGCCGGCATATCGTGCAACTGTTCGTCGTGCCGATGGTGATTGTGCTGGTGGTGACGGGGATATTGCTATTCAGCTGGTTTTATGTGGCAGAGTGGTTCTTCGGCGGTTCGGGGGGGCCGAGCCGCATGGTCGAGAACCTCCAGAGCGACAATTTCGACGTGCGCTGGCGAGCGGCGAACGACCTGGCCCAAGTGCTCAAGCGCGACGAGAACCTCGCCTCCGATCCGCGCGTCGGCTTGGCCCTGGCGGAAGCGCTGCGCAAGGCGCTCGACGACTTCCGCCAAGCGGGGCAGGAGTTACGCGGCAAACAAGACCAACTGTCCGCGCGCGAGCAGGCCCAGCAGCGCAAGGCGTTTCTGGAACAGCGCCGCTACATCCAATTTCTGAGCGCCGCGTTGGCCAGTATGCGCGTCCCTATCGGGACCGATCTGCTCGGCGAGATGGCCCTCAGCGGCGGCCAAAGCGGCGATGAGAAATCGACCGTGCTGCTGCGCCGGCATGGGGTGTGGACCTTGGCCAATCTCGGCGAGAGCGTGCAGCGCTACGACCAGCTCCCCGCCGACCGCCGACAATGGCTCGAAGCGCAGTTGCAACAAGAAACCCACCAAGGGGGCCAACGCGGCGAATGGGCGCAGCGCGGGTTGCTGTTCCTGCAAGGCCAACCAAGCTTGAACGTCGTCGATACGCTGGTGGAATGCGCCCAGGCCGAGGACCGTTTCCTCCGCAAAAGCACGACGTTGGCCCTCGCCTTCTGGCCCGCCCGCTCGCCGCACGACGAAAAACGCATCGAAGACACCCTGTTGCGCCTGACCCGCGACACCGGCTGGGGCACGCAGGTGGAAATCGGCGAAAATGAGTGAGGACGCGTCATGGGCAAGACGACCTATGAGCAACAAATGGCAGCGCTTCGAGGTGTTGCTTCCCCTCCAGTTCAATGATGGCCGAGACGTACCGGGAACATAGATAGCGGAAGCCGGCCTCGAAATCGTGGCTCGCTTCGGAGCAGCCCATTATGAAACCCAGAAAGTCGAGTGGAACTGTTGTGGCTGGTGAGCTATCGCATTGAAATAGAATAAGAATGGTTTTGATAATCATGGACCAACCCGCGCTTTTCTTACTGATTTTCGTCTTCGTCTCTACCTTGATGGTGGGGGGGTTCTTGCTGCTTAGTTTCGTCTTGGTGTTTCGCAGTTGGTTGGTGGGACTTTTGAGTGGCGCGCCGGTGCGTGTTCTGGACATCGTGGGCATGCGCTTGCGCGGCAATCCGCCGCGCTTGATCGTCGAGGCTTACGCCACGTTGCGGCATCGCGGCGTTCAGGTGACGGTGGCCCAGGTGGAAAGCGCCTACATCGCCCACAAGGGGAAAATCTTCGACAGCACCCGCTTGGCCGACCGGGTGGAGAAACAGGCACGCCCACAAGAACCAGCGCGCCCGGATTAGCTGTTTAGCGTGCCAGCCAACGGCGAGCTAAACCTCCTATTTTCAATCGAATAAAGGACTCTAAGCGTAATGGACGTCTTGGCAAAAAGCGCCGTCATCATCGGTGGCGTGGCAGTGGTAATTTTGGTGGTGGTGCTGGTGAGCTGGTTTTCCCAGCCGGAAGCGGCGGCGGTGGTGGAGCCGCCCGACGGAACTAAGAGTGGACCTGGCTGGGAAATCCGTTATAATGCAACACTGGCCTTGGCCCAGCGCGGCAGCACCCAAACGCGGCTGGACTTGTTGGCGGAGATGCTCGATCTCGACCAACTGCGGCGCAGCGCCCGCAAACCACTAGCCGATGGGCAGGACGCGCCCGATGAGGCCACCGTGACCGCGACCACGATCGGCGCCTTGAGCGCCATCGCCACCTTGCACCGCAAGAACCCAGACATGGATTTGGCCGCGCTGCGGCCCGCCATCGAGCAATTGCAGGACAATCCCAATCCCGCCATTCGACTGGAAGCCCGGAAGACCTTGACCGTGCTGGATGGCAAGTGACGGTCCGCGACCAACGCGGCACGATCTCCTTCATCTTTATGACATCGGAACCACATGCCGCTCGCGCGGGGGCTGGGCGGTTCCGATTTCAAGCTGATTTTTCGTGTTGAATGGGAGCCATTTTCCTCGTTCCTCAACAGCGCGAGGAAATCGCGCCCCTCATCTGGAGGTGCGGGATTCAGGGATTCGCGCGGCGAGTCGAGCCGCCCCGCGAACCACTGAAACACGGATCGCCCCCGCGATAGTGTTATTATATTGTCACGAAACGATTCTCAACGGACTCTTTCTATGACCACGACGGCATCGGTGCAAGGCGTACTGGAACTTCACCCCAAGGGTTTCGGCTTCCTGCGCAACCCACAGCGGCACTATACGGCCCAATCCGTGGACCCGTATGTGCCGGCCCCCATGATTCAACGGCTCGGTCTGCGCGAGGGGTTGCTCATCGCCGGCACGATGGAAGCGGGCAAACGGGGCAACGGCCCGCGTTTGGCTCGCATCGAGCAGGTGGAAGGGGCCGCCGCCGATCAGTATCGCAAACGCAACTTCGACGACCTGACCCCCATCGACCCGCACGAACGGATCGTGCTCGAAACCGGCCCCGAACCCTTGACCACGCGCGTCATGGACATGCTAACGCCTATCGGCAAGGGGCAGCGTGGCCTGATCGTGGCCCCGCCGCGCACCGGCAAGACGGTGCTGCTCCAGCACATCGCCCAAGCCGTGGCCCGCAACCACCCGGAAATGCACATCATCATGCTGCTCATCGACGAGCGTCCCGAGGAGGTCACCGAGATGCGCCGCACCATTCACGGCGAAGTCGTGGCCAGCAGCTCCGACCGCGACTCCGCCAACCACGTGCGCATCGCCGAATTGGTGGTCGAACGAGCCAAGCGCCTGGCCGAGCAAGGCCAGTCCGTGTTCGTGCTGCTCGACAGTCTGACGCGCTTGGCCCGCGCTTACAACAAAAACGTCCGCGACAGTGGCCGGACCATGAGCGGCGGCATCGACATCCGCGCCCTGGAAGTCCCCAAGCGGCTGTTCGGCAGCGCTCGCGTCTTCGAGGAAGGCGGCTCGCTGACCGTCATGGGGACGGCCTTGATCGAAACCGGCTCGCGCATGGACGAAGTGATTTTTCAAGAGTTCAAGGGGACCGGCAACATGGAGCTGGTGCTCGACCGCAAGCTGGCCGACCGCCGCGTCTTCCCCGCCCTGGACATTAGCCAATCCGGCACCCGCAAGGAAGAACGCATCCTGCCCGCCGAGATGCTGCAACGCATCATCCTCTTGCGCCGCAGTCTCATTCAAATGTCCCCTGTCACCGCCATGGAAGCGCTGGTCGAGAAACTGGCCAAGTATCCTTCCAACGCCGACTTTTTGGAACGCGTCGGGGAGTTCGTGCGCTAAGCCACGCCCCAAAAAGGGGACGCGACTCGATTTCGATGGTTGTCAGAATACGTCCCGATCCGTTCCCCGCCAAGTAAATTCGAGTCGCGTCCCCTTTTTGCGTCCCAGGCTTCACTCCAACACCACTATATCATTCAACCCCAAGGGCACCGTACATGTCACCCGATAGGGGTAGCGAGCATCGTTCACTTTCTCCAGCTCAAACTTCACCGGTCCCTTGCTCAGCGAACGCGCCGACTGAATCGCTTTGGGGAGCGGCAAGCGGATGGTAAGTTCCGCGATGGGTTGATAGGTGAAATTCGCTAGCACCAACACCGTCCCCTTATCGGCATCGAAGACGCCGGCCTCGACCACCGGATGGGACAGCTCCACCAGCCGGGGCGCGCCCGAGGTGTTCGCCACGGCGTTGATGACCGGACGGACGGACGCCGGCCATTGCTCCTTCAGCTCGCGCGGCACGAAGCGGGCTTCCTTGATGTACGTCAAGCCGGGACAGGTACCAAAGAGTAGGGACTGTCCCTTGCCGAAGGTGTGCCGCACCACGGCGGGGCTGCCGTCCTGATATTTGCCGATAACGGCGCCCCCTTTGGGCGTGAGTGTCGCCTTAGTGCCTAAGACGCCCAGGGAAGTCGGTGGAACCCTCAAACTGGCATCGGCGAGCTGAATCTCGTCCAGATATTTCATGTAGTTCAGCGCGCCGCGGACGTGGTACGCTCCCGGCTGCGCCTGTACCTGCGTCACCGGCTCGATGCCGAAGACAGCGGCCAGGCCGGGTACTTCCTCGTTGAACTCGTTGCGGCTGCCGGCGGCGCAGGAGCCATGCAGATGCCCACCCGCTTTCACCCAAGCGGCGATTTGGGCCATCGCTTTGTCGCTGACGCAGGGATCGGTGGCGTAGAGCACGTCGTAATCCCGGAGCCGGCCCGCTTCGATGTCTTCTTCGGTGAGCATGTCCACCAGGTATTGTTGATGGATCAGCGACAAGTAAGTAGCTCGGCGTTCAAGCATGTGGACGTAGCCGAACGGCTGCCACAAATCGGCGGAGATGCTGTAGAGCAGGGCGACGCGGGTGGGTCGGGTCGTGCCGGGGGCGATGATGGGCTCCGCCTCGGCCAGCTGGCGGGTGATGTTGACGACGCCATCGTAGGCGCCGCGCAGATCAGACCAGTAATTCTCCGTGCTGGTCGCCGTCGGGCCGTAGGTCCAGTAGAAGAAATGCTTGGCCCCTTGACACAAGGCCGATGCGCTTTTCAGACGCAGGTTCGTGTCATCGCTGGGGGTGATCCAGGCGATGATGGGCAGCTCCCCCCGGCTGCCGCTACGGAACATGGCGGCCTGGAAGCCCATCAATTGGAACCCTTCCCAGGTGAAATTGGGACCGTACATGTATTGTAGCCCCATCCAATCCTCGATGCCGATGAGATCGACGGCCTTGTGGCGGGCCAAGTCGAACCAGTCCAGGGCCAGTGGGTAGTTGCCCCAGGCGGGATTCGGTGTCATCCCCATGCCCAGACCCGAGCCGGCGAAATACGGGTGATCGGCCACCAACGTCGAGGTGATTGGTCCCTTCGGGAAATACCGGTGGAACGCCTCGGTGTGCCAGCGGATGCGCTGCGTGCCGGCCTCCTGGCGGAAACGCGACGTGTAGTAGAAAATCCGCCGGGCGGCGGCGGGGTTGGCCGCCAGACGTTCCTTCAGCTCGACTGGCGTTTCGATGGGCCGAACGGCGCTCAGTTGGGCGACCCCCAGGATTTTCGGATCGATCTTCTTCGCCGCCAGCCATTGCTGGAAGTGCTGCAGCGCTTGCTCGTTGGCGCCAATGGGGGGACGGGCGGCGATCTCATCGGAGAAGTTGAACGGCATGCCTGGCGCCAGTTTTTCTTTCTGCCCGGCGGCGTGCTTTTGCATTAGCTTGTCAATACTGTCGCGGGTAGCAGCGGGGCCGAACTGCACCGCATGGGTGTGGCCGGGGATGTGAAAAGCATAGTGCTCGCGCACCTCGGGCCGCTGATTGCCCACCACGTTGAAGCCGAGCAGATGCAGCACCTCCGCTTCCTTGAGGTTCAGCTCTGGCCGTTGTGGCCCCCAGAAGGAAGTTTGCACGATGAGCTGTTTCGGCGCCATCCGCTGGCCGCCGCTGGCTTCCCTGGCCCAACGCAGACGGCGTTCCGTCATCTCCGAGGCGGTTTCCAAGCTGTCGGCGTCTTCCTTGAGGTTGGGCGAGACGAGAAAACTGGTCAACGCTCCGCCATACGATTCGCGGAAGCGTTTGACAATGGCTTGCTCGTTCGCCGCCGTGGCCAGCTCAATGACCACCGTGCGCCGCGCGGCGGGGGGATCGACGACGAACTCCGCCGTCACGTTGGGAAACTCGGCCACCCCGCCGGCGCGCTGCATCCGTCCGTGCAAGCGGTCGCCAGCGAATTCCTTCAGGTCGAACCACGGGGTGTACTCCCCCGCCGCCACGCGTGGCCCCCCCTGCTGATCCGCCCCCGCCGGCACCACGCCGCGCGGCAAATACCAGGGGGTCTTGTGAATGTAGCCCCCCAGCCGCACGAAGTACGTCCCTTCTTTCGGCTCCTCCAACCGGAAGCGCGCGAACACGCCATCCGCCGCCGGTGCGGTGGCGGCGAAGCCAAGCGGGAGAAGCCATGTCAAGCCACATAAGATCGGGGATCGTAATGGTCTCATGGAAGTGTCATCCCAAAAAAGAAATACGGCATTTTCGTTGCGCTCAGCTTACTATATGCTTGGAGGGACGCAAGGGGGGGCGCGCCGGCTGTCCTACCGTTCGCAACCCATTGCCGGTCATTTCTTCATCCGCGAGCGTCCCGCGCAGCAGCTCATCGGGTGGAACCGTGGGATTGGCTTGGCGTAGCTCGTCCAGCGTCCGCCGGCGCAAGGCTGCGTATTCCCGGTAATAATTGCGGGTCCGTTCCAAGCCGATGCGCTGCGAATCGCCCCGATCGAGCGGCGGCGCTTGACCTCGGCGAGCCGGCCGGGAGGTTTCATTCCAGGTCATGGTCAGGTCGTTGATTAGAGGGGGGGGTGGAGTGGAATGGAACAATGAAAGGCAACAAGTCTCTCTTTATTATGATACACAAGTTCAGCATAATGATCCAGAGGAGAACCACGCAAGGAGGGTGCCTTTTGGGGGGACCTGAAACCTTGCACGGCGAATGAATGGTCGAGAGGAGCCAAGCCATGCACCAGGCGGTGGTCATTGAGGCGGTGCGGACGCCAATCGCGCGGGCGCATCCGGAGAAGGGATATTATCGGGATGTGCGGGCCGATGATCTGTCGGCAGATTTGCTGGCCGCCCTGCTGGAGCGCGTGGGTATCTCGGCGGCGGCGGTGGAGGACATCCACTGGGGCTGCGTCAAGCAACAGGGGGAACAGGGTTACGACGTGGCCCGCATGGCGGCCTTGATTGCCGGGCTGCCGTTGGAAGTGGGCGGCGTGACGGTCAATCGCAACTGCGGCTCTAGCTTGCAAGCGATCAATCAGGCGGCTCAGAGCATCGCCGCCGGCTGTGAGGATGTGCAAATCGCCGGCGGCGTGGAGCACATGCACCACATCCCGATGGAGGCCGGCTTCGATCCCAGCCCACGTTTGTTCTACCGCCACAGCCCCGCCGTGCTCAACATGGGGCTGACCGCCGAGAACCTGGCCCGCAAGTACCAAATCAGCCGCCAGCAGCAGGACGAATTCGCTTTGCGCAGCCACGAGCGCGCCGCCCGCGCCACCGACAGCGGCGCCTTCGACCGGGAGATCATCCCCACTTGGGGCCGGGACGAGGAAGGACGCAAGGTGCTGTTGCGTCAGGATCAGTGCATCCGCCGGGACACCAGTTTGGCAGCGCTGTCGGCCCTGCCGCCGGTGTTCATGCCCGAAGGCGGGACCGTCACCGCCGGCAACTCCAGTCCGCTGAATGCCGGGGCCGCCGCTTTGCTGATCATGTCGGAGCAGCGCGCCCATGAGCTGGGCTTGAAACCCAAGGTACGCATCAAGGCAATGGCCGTGGCCGGCGTCGATCCGTCAGTCATGGGTATCGGCCCGGTGCCCGCCACGCACAAGGCGCTGAAGCGTGCCGGGCTGCATTTGAAAGACATCGACTTGGTCGAGATCAACGAGGCCTTCGCCGCCCAAACGTTGGCCGTGATGCAGCTGCTCGAAATCGATCCGAATAAAGTGAACGTCAACGGCGGCGCCATCGCCATCGGCCACCCCCTCGGCGCCAGCGGCGCCCGCATCTCGACGACCCTGATTCAGGCGATGGAGGACTACGGCGCCAACTACGGCCTAGCGACCATGTGCATCGGCGCGGGACAAGGGATCGCGACGATTTATGAGCGGGTGTGAAAGATAAACCCCCGCCACAGGGACGGGGGAGATTCGTTGACACTTCAGAGATAGTCTGACGACTCCGGTTTGTCACATTTCCCGCGCCTGCCGGGCGATGCGCAGCTGGGCGCGGGCGCGTTCTTGGGACTTGAGGCGTTCGTCCTGGGCTTCGGGGGTGGCGGCGACGGTCGCCACCGCCGTCGTCAAGGCTTGCTCGACGGCGTGGACGTCGATCTCCTCGGCCTTGAGGGCACGGGGGGTCAGTACCGTGACCACATTGGCCTTGATCTGAGCGAAGCCGCCATCGACGAAGAAGCGAGCGGTGGTGGTGCCGCGCCGGGTGCGCAGCTCGCCGAAGCCAAGCCGGCCGATGAGCGCTGCCCGGCCCGGCAGCACGCCCAGCTCGCCGTCATACATCGGCAAGGCGATGAAATCCACCGTCTGATCCAGAAGCGTGCGTTCCGGCGTCACGACGACACATTGCAATGGTCGGCTGGTTGTGTCCACCATGATTTACTTCCCTTCCGCTGCCATACGCTTGGCTTGTTCCTCGGCTTCCTCGATGGCCCCGACGTAGAGGAAAGCCCCTTCGGGCAGATGATCCCATTTGCCGTCGCACAGCTCCTTGAAGCTGCGGATGGTGTCGGCCAATGACGTGACCTTGCCGGGCTTGTTGGTGAACGCCTCGGCCACGATGAACGGCTGCGACAGGAAGCGTTCAATCCGGCGGGCGCGGTTGACGACTTGCTTGTCTTCCTCGCTCAGCTCCTCGACCCCCAAAATGGCGATGATGTCTTGCAGCTCGCGGTAGCGCTGCAAGATTTGCTGCACGCGGCGAGCGACGGCATAATGTTCCTCGCCGACGTATTCGGGGGCCAGCAATTTGCTGTTCGAGGCCAACGGGTCGATGGCCGGGTAAATCCCCTTCTCTGAAATGCTCCGTTCCAGATAGATGAAGGCGTCGAGGTGGGCGAAGGTGTTGGCCGGGGCGGGGTCGGTGGGGTCGTCGGCGGGGACATAGACGGCCTGCACGCTGGTGATGGCCCCCCGGCTGGTGCTGGTGATGCGCTCTTGCAATTCCCCCATCTCGGTGGCCAAGGTCGGTTGATAACCGACGGCGCTGGGCATCCGGCCCAGCAACGCCGACACTTCCGAGCCAGCTTGGGAAAAGCGAAAGATGTTATCGACGAATAGCAGCGTGTCGGCCCCGGTGGAATCGCGGAACCACTCGGCCATTGTCAGAGCGGACAAAGCCACGCGCAAGCGGGCGCCCGGCGGCTCGTTCATCTGGCCGAACACCATCACCGACTGCTCGATGACATGCCGGCCGGTCTTGCCGATTTCGGTTTCCTGCATTTCCAGCCACAAGTCATTCCCTTCGCGGGTCCGTTCCCCGACACCGGCGAACACCGAGTAGCCGCCGTGCTGGCTGGCGATGCGAGCGATTAGCTCGGTGAGGATGACCGTCTTCCCCAAGCCGGCGCCGCCGAACAGCCCTGCCTTGCCGCCGCGCACCAGCGGCGTGAGCAAGTCAATCACCTTGATGCCGGTCTCGAACATCTCCGACTTGGCCGTCAGCTCGGCGAAGGCCGGCGGCTCGCGGTGGATGGGGCGAAATTCACTGGCCGGGACCGGGCCGCGCCCGTCAATCGGCTCCCCCAGTAGGTTGAAGACTCGGCCCAAGGTTTCCTTACCAACCGGCACCTTCACCGGCGCTCCGGTATCGACGACGTTCATGCCGCGCACCAAGCCGTCCGTCGAACCCAGCGCCACGCAGCGCACCCGATTGCCCCCCAGGTGTTGCTGCACCTCGCCGGTCAATCGCAGGCGCACCCCCTTGTAATCCGAATCGATGCGCAAGGCGTTATAAATTTCCGGCAGATGCCCTTCTGCGAACTCGGCGTCGAACGTCGAGCCGATGACCTGGATGATCCTACCGACATGATGATCAGTGGCTGTCGCCATAGTTGCTCCTAAATAGCAGTGATGAATGACGAATACCTGAGAGATGAATACCGAGCCATCTATTTAATCATTCATCGTTTATCGTTCTTCGTTTACTTCAACGCCTCCACGCCGCCGATGACCTCGGCGATCTCCTTGGTAATTTGGGCTTGGCGGGCGCGGTTGTATTGCATGGTCAAGCTGCGGATCATGTCGCCGGCGTTCTCGGTGGCGGCTTTCATGGCCACGCGGCGGGCGATTTGCTCGCTGACGGCGGCGTCGAGGAAGCACTTGAAGAGCCGGACCTTGAATGACACCGGCAGAATCTCTTCGAGGATGTCGGCGGCACTGGGGAGAAATTCGTACTCCATCGGCGCATGTCCCCGCGCGGGCGTGGTGGCGCTGGGCTGAGCGGGGGCCACCGCTGATAGCGGCAACAAGGTTTCGACCACCGCCGTTTGCCGGGCGGCGTTGAGGAACTTCATATAGGCCACCTCGACCCGGTCGATCTTGCCGGCGATGTAGGCGGCCAGGTAGCGATTGGCGATGGTCTCCACTTCGTCGTAGCGCGGCTTGTCCTCGAACTGCGTGAAGGTCTGTTGCGCGGGCACCCCCTGGTAGCGGAAATAGGCGATGGCCCGCTTGCCGGACAGTTCCAATTGCAAGGGGATAGTCTCTCCCTGAAGGTGCCGGACACGCCCCGCCGCCTCGCGCAAGATGGCCGCGTTGTAGCCGCCGCACAGCCCGCGATTGGAGCAGATGACTAGCAAGAGACTATTTTTTACTTCCTCACGTTTGTGCAGCAGCGGATGGCTAAGGTTGGTGGCGCTGGCGCTGATGTCGGCGGCCAGCTCGGTAATCTTGCTGGTGAACGCTTCCGCCTCGGTGGCGCGGTCCAACGCTCGCTTGAAGCGGGCCGTGGCGATCAGCTCCATCGTCCGCGTGATCTTGCGGATGTTGCGAATCGCCTTGCGCCGTTTGACAATCGCTCGGGTTTTGGCCATGAGTGGATACCTGCTTGTTATTGCGGCTTGTTGCGTCGGCGAGAACCGAACCAGCGACCATCGTAAATGGCGAACGCCAAGGCCGCGATGCTACCCCGGATAAAAAGGGGCACGTGCACCTTCACGCCTTTTTCCCATGTTCGTATACGCAGAAGGAGGAAAATAAATGGCCTAAAGGCCAAGAAGCTATTTGATTTCATTGACTGTTCCCAGGCTTAAAAGCCTGGGCTATCGAAAAAACCAAATCACTCCCCCTTGAACTGCGGCTGGAAGAACTCGATAGCCGACTTTAGTTGTTGCTCAATCTCCGGCGTCAGCTTGCGTTCCTGGATCAACAGCTTGCGTACTTCCGGTTTCTGTTCGCGCATGTAGCGCAGGAATTGGTCTTCCCAGGCGGATACTTGTTTGACCGGCACTTTGTCGAGGAAGCCCTTGGTGCCGGCGTAGATGATCATGACCTGATCGACCACGTGCATCGGCTTGAACTGCGGCTGTTTGAGGATTTCGACCATGCGGTAGCCGCGGTCGAGCTGGGCTTGCGTGGCCTTGTCCAATTCGGTGCCGAGTTGGGCGAACGCCTCCAGCTCGCGGAAGGCGGCCAGGTCGAGGCGCAAGCTGCCGGCGATCTGTTTCATGGCCGGGATTTGGGCCTTGCCGCCGACGCGCGACACGCTAATGCCCACGTCAATGGCCGGGCGGACACCCGCGAAGAACAGGTCCGGTTGCAAGTAAATCTGGCCGTCGGTGATCGAAATCACATTGGTCGGAATGTACGCGGATACTTCTCCCTCCAGCGTTTCAATGATCGGCAAAGCGGTCAACGAGCCGCCGGTGTTGGCGACCTTAGCCAGCTTATGGCCGGGATGCTGCGGCAACACCTTCTTGAGGGCGTGTTCCTTCTCCAAGGGGCCAATGAAGACTACCGGCGAATTGTCTTCCTTGCGAACGACGCTCCAATCGTCGGTGACTTGGCTCTCGTCGGCGCCGTCGGGCACGATGACCCAGCGCTCGGCCAGCTTGGCGGAGCGTTCCAGCAAGCGCGAGTGGGCATAGAAGATGTCGCCCGGATATGCTTCACGCCCTGGCGGGCGGCGCATCAAGAGGGACAGCTGGCGGTAGGAGGCGGCCTGTTTGCTCAAGTCGTCGTAGATGCACAGCGTATCGCGCCCCTGTTCATACATGTAATACTCGGCCATCGCACAGCCGGCGTAGGGGGCGATGTATTGCAGCGGGGCGGCGTCGGCGGAGGAGGCGACGACGACAATGGTATAATCCATCGCGCCATAGCGGCGCAGGTTTTCGACTACTTGCGCCACCGTCGATTCTTTTTGGCCGACGGCGACATAGACGCAGATAACGTTTTCCTCGCGCTGATTGAGGATGGCGTCCAGCGCGATGGCCGTCTTGCCGGTACGGCGGTCGCCGATGATTAGCTCGCGTTGGCCGCGTCCGATGGGAGTCATCGAGTCGATGGCTTTCAAGCCGGTCTGCAAGGGCTGGTTCACCGGCTGGCGCTCGGCCACGCCGGGGGCGGCGGTCTCGATGGGGCGGCTCAGGTGGGTGACAATTGGCCCTTTGCCGTCCAGCGGCTCCCCCAGCGGATTGACTACCCGGCCAATCAGGGCGTCACCGACCGGCACGCGCAGCAGCTCGCCGGTGGTGCTGACATCGTCTCCTTCGGAGATTTGCAGATAATCCCCCAAGATGATGATACCGACGGAGTTTTCCTCCAGGTTGAAGGCCACCCCCTTGACGCCGGTGCGCTTGAACTCGACCATCTCGCCGGCCATGACGCCCGTGAGTCCATAGACGCGGGCGATGCCGTCGCCGACCTCCAACACCCGGCCGACTTCCTCGACCTGCAACTCCTCGCGGTATTGCTGAATTTCCTCAGCCAGAACTGAAACGATCTCGTCGACTTTGAATCTCATAGCTACTTCTCGCCATTATGTCATTGCACAGATGTTCGATGCGGGTCCGCACCGAACCGTCAAAGAGAAAATCCCCCCCCTTGATCACCAGCCCGCCGAGCAAGCTGGGATCGACGGCGTAGTCCACGACGGGTTGCCGAAACATCACCGAGCGCAAGGTTTCCACGATGCGCGCGCGTTGCTCGTCGGGCAGCGGCACGGCGGACGTGACCAGCACGCGGCGACGGTGAGCGCGTTCATCGCGCAGCGCCCGATATTCGGCGGCTATCGTTTGCAGCAGCTCGAAGCGGCCGCGTTTGTTGAGCACCAAAAAGAAATTGAACAAGAGATCGTTGATCCGCCCCTGGAACACCTTGCGGATCAAGGCTTCTCCCCGGTCGCGGTTCATCACGTCGCTTTGCACGAGCCGGCGATAGGTGGGATCGCGCTGAAAGACATCGCGGATGAGCGCTTCCAGCTCGTCTTGCACTTCGTCCGCCTGTCCCTTGTTCTCAGCGGCTTGGAGGAGTGCCTCGGCATAGACGCGCGCGATGCGCTGGCCGGTGACATCCGAAGTGGTTTCCAGTCGGAGAGGTTCGCTGTTGTCACTCATTACTGTAAATTCTTGTATTGTTGATTCCGCTTCAGGCCCGCTTGTCGCAGTTCTTGGATGGCGTCATCGACCAACACGCGATGATCTTCCTCGGATAGTTGCCGATGCACGGCTTTGGTGGAAATCAACGTGGCGACTTGGGCCGCCTGGTTCCACAATTCTTGTAGGGCTTGGTCGCGGGCCACTTCCATCTCGCGGCGCAGGCGGTCGCGCTCGATTTGGATTTCGGCGCGGGCTTGGGTGATGAAATCTTCCTTCAAGCGTTGGGCGTCCTCGCGGGCCTCGTCGATGGCCTGGCGCACTTGCGCCCCCATCTTGGCCTTTTCCTCGTCGAGATGCGCGCGCAGGTTGGCCGCCTCTTCGCGGGCGCGGCGGGCGTCCTCGATGGCCGCCTTGATGTTTTCCTCGCGCCGCTGCAAGCCTTCGAGCATCGGCCCCCAGGCGTATTTGCGGAGGATGAACAACAGCAACAGGAACACCACGATGGTCCAGAGGGTGGTGTCGAGGGCCAGGTCCATCATGCCGCGGCGCTCGGCGCCTTCCCCCTCCGCGCTGGCGGCCAACGCATAGTGGGCCACACTGAACAGCCACAACCAGGAACTATTCAACAGTAATGTGATCCGCCACCAACTCATGACGACCTCGACCAAGAGGGGATGAAACCAATATCTAGTATCTATCTGTCACCGCACCAGGGGATTCATTGCTGCGCGCGGACAAACAGTAGGCCGCGCGCAGCAATGAATCCACCGAGCCGATACCGTCCCGCTTAGAAAGGAGTCCCCGCTCCTAACGCCATCAAGATACAAACGATCAAGCTGAAGAAGGTCGCCCCTTCGAGCAGGGCGGCGATGATCAGCATGGCGGTTTGAATACGGCCAGCCACCTCGGGTTGGCGGGCCATACTCTCCAAAGCCGAGGAACCGATCCGACCAAAACCCCAGCCCGCGCCGATGATCGTGAGGGCCGCCCCCAGCCCCGCGCCGACAGCGGCCCCGGACAGCACCACGGTATTGGGATATTGGACTGTCTCCTGCGCCAGCGCGGGACTGGCCATCAGCAACAGCACGACCATCACTAGACAAACGATTTGCAGTGCTTTCATGGAATCAATTACTCCTGCTTTACGTATCACCAAAAAAATCCGCCGAGAACCGGCAAGCGGGGGTCGTTAGGCCCCTGGTGCCTCGTCAACACCGAGGGCCGCACAGCCCCCGCTCCCTTTTCCGGATCGTTTCTTAATGTTCAGGGTGTAGCGTCATCCCCATGAACAGGGAGGTCAAAAAGACAAAGATGTACGCTTGCAAGAACGCCACGAACAATTCCAACAAACTAAGAGCCACCACGCCCAGCACACTGGCGAACGTGATGCTGGCCCACAACCCGAAGCCGGTGTTGCCCGCCATGACAATAAATAACAAAATCATGGACAGTACGGTATGCCCTGCCAACATATTGGCGAACAAGCGCACGGCTAACACGAAGCATTTCAGCACGTGCCCCACCATTTCGATGCCGAAGATCAACGGCTTGATGACGTAGCCCATGCCAAAGGGGATGTCCATGTGCGGCCACTGGGACTCGAAATAATGCACGAAGCCCATCTTGGCGATGGCCGCCCCGTGGATGGCGAAGAAGGCGACCAAAGCCAAGCCGCCGGTGACATAGATGCTGGCGGTTGGCGACCCCGCCAGCGGAATCATGCCGAGCAAGTTGCAGAACAAGACGTATAAGAACAAGGTCCACAGGAAGGGAACGTACTTGTCGGCGTCATGTTCGCCGATGTTGGGCCGGGCCACTTGATCCCGGATGAAGGTGAGCAGCACTTCAAACGTGTTATCCCAGCGGCCGCGCGGCGGTTCGCCGGTTCGCAGGCGTCTGGCCAAGGGAACATAAATGGCAATGATCAGCCCGGCGGCGACCAGCTGCAAGATCATGTACTTGGTGACTTGCAGCAGGGTGATACCAAAGACACGAATTTTCGGCAACGGTATGTAGGTGTGCATGGGACCATGCCACTCCCCCCAATCATCCACATGCTCAAAGGGATCAACTTTTTTCTCGGCGTGTTTCTTCGCGTCGTGGTGCTCGGCATGCGGCGTGGTTTCGGCGGCGGAATCGTGGGGGAGCGGCGGCGCGCCCCATGCCAGCGGCACTGTCATGCCCATGAGCGCCAGCCCCACCGCCAATGGCACGGACCAGCGCCCGGTCCGTTGGTGCTCGTCGATTTGCTGATCCTGTGTCATAAAGTGCGTTTCCGACTTATTGCACGAAATTCGAGTCCTCGCCGCTGGCGGCTCGCGCCGACACCATCAGGCCGATCTCCAGCGCCAAGGTGAAGAGGTAAAAACCTAAGAGCCACAACCAAAAGGCCGGCTGACGAAAATTCGGCGCGCTGAGGGCCAGCGCCAAACCACTCCCCAACACCACGATCATGCGCATGCCCATGCCCCCCAACACCACCAACAAGGCCAGCTCTGGTTGCCGAGCATCGACTCGCCCCGCCCACCAGAGGGTCAGGGCGGCGGGTACCAAGCACAGCACGGCGGCCACCGTGCCGAATAGCACGGCTTGATCGCCGAATAGCCAGCGAGCCGGGTAGATAGTCACCACCCAGGCGGTCAATGACCCTAAAAACAAAGGTCCCAGTCGCGCTTTCACCTGGAATCCTGCCGTGGTTGGTTGGAACCGTCGTGGTTGTAGCGGTTGGTAATGGCTATCAGGTGGACAATGCCGACCACCAAGCCCAGCACGGCGCCGACGACGACCCCCCACGGGGTCCAACTCAGGTAGTAATCCAAGGCAATCCCGATCCCTACCGGCACCACCATTTCCAACCCCACTTGGGCCAGACTCATGTAGAGTCCCATTTCCCGGGGAGAAAGAGGGCCGCGCTGCATGGGACCTCCTCCCAAACCCTTGGGTGAGGATGGACGCATCAATTGGTTGGTGGTGCGTTCGTGCTTGGCAAGCCGTGCGGGGGTATTCTCGGAACCCGCGCTCGAAAGTCAACTATATTCGCGCAACTTTTCAGTCCCCGGATAAATTTTCGCATAACTCCTTATCATCCTAATCGATCCGTTTGCTCCATTTTCCACGAACCCGACGCTTGGATTGGAAAGAGCAACCCGGGACGATCCACCAAGTTTGCCTATTCCAACGAACGTAAACCACGTTTTCCACGAGAATTATAGTTGACAACGGATCATTCATCGTTTATGATGAGCAAGCGAAGCGGGTTAGGGGGAGTAGCCAAAGTAAAATCATCCCGATCCTGGGATGCGAAGTGATCCACCACGGGGCTTAGCTGTGCCACACAACCCAACAAGGTTTTAGACCAACAGCCAAACACGGAGGCAACCGCTTAAAGAGAATGGCTTGCCTTTTTTCACCCAACCCGTTCTGTCCCAGGGTCCTAGACCGTCCTATTCAGCCTCACATACCTCCAGCTGCCTCCCCCGGTGCTCGTCTCGACGGTGACGCTGCGCACTGGACATGTTCTAAGTCGAAGTCCTTCCTGGAACGGACCGCCGGGAAATCGGTGTCGCGGCAGGACGCTCTTCTTTTTCCTATTATCTTGTGCCTGTCTCACGCAGGTGCCGACGGAGTTGAAATGTATGACCAGTGACCAGTTGCGGGCCTGCACGAAAAAGACGTTGGCGGACATGGCCCGACAAAAAGGCATCCGTGGGTGGCACGCGATGCGCAAAGAGGAACTGATCGAAACCTTGGCCAGCATCCCCTCGAAGTCGGCCAAAGCCGCTCGGCCCCGCACGCAAATCGCCGCGGCGCGCAACACGTCCGGCACTGCCGCGAGTGCCGAGGAACAAGTCGAACGCAGTAAGTATGATGTCGGCGTCCCCACCAAGGACTTGTCCGCCAAGGTGCCTAAGCATCTCCCCACAGGCTACGGCAAGGATCGCATCGTCGTCATGGTGCGCGATCCGTATTGGTTGCACGCCTACTGGGAGCTGACCCGGCAAGCCATCCAGCGTGCGGAAGCGGCCTTGGGACAGGACTGGCACGGCGCCCGCCCCATCCTGCGCCTGCTCGACGTCAGCGCCCAAGAGATCAGCAGCACCGCCGAATCCATCCTCCGCGACATCGACATCCACGGCGGCTGCAACAATTGGTATATCGAAGTCAGCGAGCCGCCCCGCTCCTTCCGCGTGGACATCGGCTATCTGGCTCGTAGTGGCCGCTTTTACGTCCTGGCCCGTTCCAACGTCGTCACCACCCCCCGCGCTGGCGTCAGCGATGTCATCGATGAGAACTGGGCCGACATCGACCTCCAGAAGGCCGAGCGCATTTACGCCATGTCCGCCGGCTTCGACCCTAACGCCAGCAGTCTGGAACTCAAGCAGCTATTCGAGGAACGCCTCCGCCGCCCGCTCGGTTCCCCCGCCGTTACCAGCTTCGGCTCCGGCGCCTATCCCCCCGGCAAAGCCCGCAAGTTTTGGTTCCAGATCGACGCCGAGCTGATCGTGTACGGCGCCACCGAGCCAAGCGCCCGCGTCACGTTGCAAGGAGAACCAGTCAAGCTGCGCCCCGACGGCACCTTCACCATGCGTTTCAGCTTGCCCGACAGCCGGCAAATCATCCCCGCCGTGGCCGCCTCCGCCGACGGCATCGAGGAACGCACCATCGTCCTGGCCATCGAACGCAACACCAAGATGCTCGAACCACTGATTCATGAACTGAACGAATAATAAGACAAAATCGAAGATGGCATGATTCACAGGTCAGGAGTCGCCACCGACGACCCCTGACCTGTGGTGTTTATACTCCACGAGTTCGCTTGCCCTGACAAGACTCGCGCCGTTATCATAACAGGGAATTCCTGGTCCCAACGGAGGTTCCTCATGCCGCGCTGGTTTACTAGTCTGCTGGTTGCCATTCTGGTTACGGCCATCCCAGCCGCCGCCGAAACCAAGGAAGTGACTATTCGTTGGCATGGACAGTCGTTCTTCGAGCTGGAAACCAGCCAGGGGACGCGCGTCGTGTTCGATCCGCACGCCATCGATGCCTATGGCCGCAAGACCGTGAAGGCCGACGTGGTGTTGATCAGCCATTTTCACAATGACCACACCCAGATGAGCGCCATCGAGAACGCCGACAAGGTGAAAGTGTTTCAGGGGCTGAAAATCGAGCGTCGCCGCGAGGAATGGAATGACATCGATGAAAAGTTTCGAGACGTGCGCATTCGCACCGTGGGGGTGTATCACGATTTGTCCCAGGGCATGGAACGGGGCAAAAACGCCGTGTTCATCGTGGAAGCGGATGGCATGCGTTTCGTCCATCTCGGTGACTTGGGGCACGAATTGACCCCCCATCAGCTCAAGGCCATCGGCCCGGTTGATGTGTTGATGATTCCCGTGGGGGGCGTGTACACCCTCAACGGCAGCGAGGCCAAGGAGGTCGTGCAACAGCTGAAACCCAGTAAATACATCTTGCCGATGCACTATGGCACCAAGGTCTTCGACGCTGTCTTGCCGGTCGATGAATTCCTCGACGAAGAAGACCCCCAAAATATCCGCAAATCGCTGCTGACCAACAAACTCGTCGTCGATGGCAATTTCAAGCCCGCCGCGCCGGTGATCGTGATATTGGGATGGAAGTAAAGAATCAATGATTCGAATAATGGCTCGTTTCGCGCTGACGTTCAGACATCCCACGCGAAACGATGGGTCAAGACGTTCAGCGGCGTGATTCAATGATTTCCAGGGCGAACTCGGCACTCTTGCGGACGTCGCGGTCGGCGTCGTGGCGGCTAGCTTGTTGCAGCGCGGGCAGAGCGCGTGGCGAGCCGATCAGACCAAGGGCACGGGCGGCGGCTTCGCGGACGGCGGGGCTGTGATCGCCAGCCAGCGTGGCGGCCAGTGGGTCGATGGCTTGTTCCACCCGCATCCGGCCCAGCTGGGTCGCACTTTGAAAACGCGTCCCTTCTTCCGTGCTCGATAGATCGGCCAAATAGCGGTTCACATCCCCCTGCCGACTGACAGGGGCCAACGGCGTCGGCGCGTGCAGTGGCGTCGGGGCGGGGAGCGGCGTGGACGGCAGCGGCGTCGGTTCGGGAGCGAGGTACGTCGGCGGCTGATAGAGCGGCTGCACGACAGTAGCTGGCTGTTGCACGACCACGGGGGCCGGTTGCACGTACACTGGAGCGGGAACCACCACAGGATAATAAGGCCGATAAATGTAACGCGGGCCATAGTAACACGGCGGCCGATACGGGCGGTAATAGCCACAACCCGGCACGTCGATATTGAGGCCGAACGACCATTTGCCACTAGCTTGCGCAGCTGACGGACTCAGTCCCCAAACCAGCGCCATGATTCCCAGGCCGCGAAATACCTTCATTCCCTGTGCTCCTCGATGGGGCCACCGGCGCGAATGGATGGGCCGGTCATCTTTTGTATCGGCTTGCCCAACCTGCGACTGTTGCCGTTCCTAACTCCACTCATCCAATCAGGTTGCGGATTATGCCGAGGGGAACGCAAGAATCAAGTCCATCTGCCGGAGCACCCCGCCCAGCCGTTAGGACCCGTCTTCCCGCGCCCGACTTCGCGGGGAGTTTCGATCTGTTCACTAGCAGGCCGTTCCCCATAGGGCATAATCTGAAGGGATAGCGGCGCGAGTGGGGACTAGACGACTCTTCACCAAGGGCCTAACGGCCCCCGTTCGCCGGACCTCTTTCCCTGTCGTCGTTTCAGAAAGGTGGTGTGCATGAATTGATCGGTGTCAACGGGAGTCGGGGCGGCTTGAGGGCGCGGCAACGCGGGCCAGCTCCACCCTTCTGCTCAAGGGGACTCCCTGGCTCGCCGCGCGCGAGCGGATCGACCGTTTTCCGGGGCCTGGCAAGTGGTTTCTGATGGAAACTGGTCCAGAGAGGTCACTCGGAGAATGGGCGTCGGAAAACGGTGCATGAGGCCTGGGAAACCTCGTGCCCAACCGTGGCGCCGCCTGGCTCATGGCCCTCGTCGGCCCGGCGGCGCCGTGGTTTTGGTTGTTCCTAGCGACGATCAGACCTGTTTAGCGCGCCACCGGCGCGCGCAAAAAAAAGCCCAAGGAGCGTTTCACCCCCTGAGCTTCATAAAGGACTCTGATGAGACGGAGTCCTCTCCTTGTTCATGGTTTCCCGTGATCGGGTATGTCTGTTTGATATGGACGAATCCACTCTGGGTTTTATTCGTTCTTCGGATGGATCGTTTCGTATTAGGCGGTTGACCTCGTGCGCGAGCCGATAAATCTCAGCGGCCGCGCGGTTAGATCAAGTGGCGAGCGGGTCCGTCAGGCCCCCGGTGATTCCCTTCACCAAGGGGACGAACGCCCCCGCTCGCTTCGCCAGGCATCATGGCTCAGAAGCGGAGCTCCGCGCCAAAGTTCAGACCGTTGATCCAGAGATTGTTGTCGGTGAAGCGAAAGCCGGGGCTGAGGACGTTGACGGGCACCGAGGTTTCACCGACCCGGAGGGACGTCTGGGTTTCGGAGAAGACGATTTGCTGCCCCGCGCGAGCCACATTGCTGATGTACAGCCAATTATAGCCAATCCAAGCGCGGGCAGGACCAATTTGGGCGCCCCCCTTGATGGTGAACTCCGTTAACCAAGCGGCCCGAGCCCGCGTGTGGCGGCCATTGTCAATCGCTTGCACGAACAGGCCCCCATCGCTATTGATGTTGTTGAAGCCGAGCAGATCCACCGACTGATGCATGTGGCCAGCCGCTACTTTAACTATGCCGCCAAAGAAGAATCGCCCGACCCATCCTTCTACCTGCGTGCCGACTTGGCCACCGTAAAATTGGTTGCGTGTCTTGATCGAATCGTTCAAGAGGATGTCCAGGTTAAAGGGAATCAACTCGGCAGGGAATTCCGTGTTGCCATTGACGGTCGTCGGTGGCTGGTTGCTGGCGAACTGCGTATTCAGGATCACGCGTTCCGACTGAATCAATGCTTCATCAAAATTGATGAAGCGGAAGCCAGCCAGAAAATCAAAGAACAACCCCGGTACGCCATAGTCACCGGTACGGGCGTTGGCTTCCAAGCCATACAGCCGCGTTTGCGCTTTACCGCTGAGCACCACCGCCGAACCAGGCAACGCTTGGAAAACGACCGGCAACACCGTCGAGACATTCTCGGTGAATAAGGAACCCGCCACCGGGATCAGCGTGATCTCATTCGTCAATCCCGTGTCGAAACTGGTGCCGGTGAACTGCGAAGTTTGGCTCGTGTACGTGACATCCTTTTGCCCCAAGTACATGAAGCCAAGCTCCACGCCTAAATTCTTCCACGGGTCGAACCAGAGGCCGGTCTGGACGCGAAAGCCGGGTTGGAATTCATACTCCAACGTCTGGCCCCCCGGCACGCCGGACACAATGCCGACCGCGACGTTTAACTCGTTATCAAATACCAGATTACTGCTGACCGTCCCCGCCTGATCGATGATGGTCTGATTGGTGGAGATGGGCACCACTCCCGATCGGTTGAGATTGACCAGCGGCACGCGGGGATTGCTGACTTTCCACAACAGATATTCGCCGTTGACCCAGACCGTGTACTGATTCCAGGCGAGCGCGTTGAAGACGGCCGTCTCGGGCGCGGCGCCGTAATTTTCATAGGGCATCGCGCCTTCCATCACGACCGGCCCCTGTCCGGGAGCCGTCATCATCGCCCCCGCGCTGGCGGCCGCGGAGAACGTGCTGGTCGGTTGGATGTCGTCCGCTTCCGGTCCGTACATCGCCGGCACCACGCCCGCCTGAGGCGCCATGCCAACAGCGCTGGTTTGTTGAATGGTGGCCGGCAGGTACGTCGCGGGTAACCGCGCCGGGTAGTCCGGCACGGGCGGCGCGCCGTCGGGGAACCCGTCCACCGTCGGCGCCCGGAAGTGGTGCAGGATGGTTCCCTTCAGTATTGGTTTGGAAGTCGGCGCCTGCGACAGCGGTCGCGCGGAAGGCGCCACCGGCAGCGGCTGCAGCGGTGCCGGGTTTTGCGCGATCGCCAAGCCCGTGCCCACCAGCATTGCCGTCCATGAGCTGAGCAACCCGTATTTCATGGGGGGTCTCCTGTTACGTGAGAACTACGCTTCGCTGCCATCGCGCCGGCAGACTTGTTTTGCGGCCGCTGATGGTCTTGACAGGTGTATGGCTTCTGAGGAACTTTCCGAATACTCTTATCGGCAATCGATGGGGGGTGGTTGAATATCGAAAATGAAGTTAATGGCAAAAAAATCCGAATCGCTCACGACGGAAGTTGCCAGCGCAACCCGTTCCGCCCATGTTTACGGCATAAACGATTGGTTTTCAGTAATCCGCGCCACCGTATCCGCTCGCAAGCCAGAGGCCAGCGCCTCGGCCCCTCCTAAAGAAACTGCTGAAAAATAACGGTTCGATTGCGATGCGGAAAGGATCCTCTCGCGTGGGGTGAGCGTGTGCGCGAAACAATGAATCGCCGCGCGACGACATCGGGAAGTTATTTGTCGGATTCCAAGCGCTGTTGTGCGGACGGATCGCGGCTGTCAAACCCAAGCGACGTAATGACCGGAGCTTGTGTTGAGACCGCCTGGACGCCCTTGCCGGGGGGGACAGGTCGCCTCATATCAGGCTTTCCAACAGATATTTTAACTTGCGGACTTCAGGCGGAATGGCGAAGGGGGCATCGGGGATGTCACGAATATCCACGGTCAGTAGGCGGTCATACCGATGGCGCGCCAGGCCGTTGATGATCCGGCCGTACTCAATCTCGCCTTGACCGACGCGGACTTGAAACTGATCGGCGCCTAAGCCGGTGTCACGCAGGCGAACATGACGCACGAACGGGAACACGCTGTCAAAATTCTTGTTCTGATTCGGCCCCGCGATGTAATGACTCGGATCGAGCGTCAAACCCAGCTCCGGCACGCGCTGGCACATTTCCACGGCAGTCGCGGGGTGTTCGGTCAAAGTACCGATACGCGTTTCGACGGTGAGCAAGACCCCCTCGGCCACCGCCAAGGCGGACAGACGTTTCAGGCGCGCGATTTCCGCATCCAACCCGCTGCCGGAGGAGGCGGCCGTGATGCTGATCAGCGGCACCATCGCCAGGCGGGCCAGCCGGCACACTCCCCGCAGCTGCCGCTCGTATTCCCCGGCATCCCGAGCGGCAATGTCCACGGTGAAGGCCCCCGGCATCAGACCGGAACCGAGCCGCAAACGCTGGGCGGCCCGATTCACGTCGGCGACCACTTCCGACGGGCGCAACTGCTTGCTCCCCTCGACGATGGCCACATCGACCTTGTGAAACTCCAATTCGCTGATCGAACGCAAGGCCTGATCGAGCGGATACTTGCCGAAACACAACGTCGAACACGCGACAAACACGAGACAGCCTCCGTGGCGGGAAGAGTGGCTGGAGCAGCGCTCCCCGCTGCACTCCACAGCGGCGCTTGTGGGATATACCCGACTCGGCCCTTAGAAGCAAGCCCGACTGATCGAAGCGCATTCATGGGTTCAGGACGGCTCGATGCTTCAAATTGGGATAAACCGAGAAACGTCAGAAATGATTGCGCCGAGGGACCTTCCCCATGAACGGCTGTATGATCACTTGTGGTGAGGGCTGATTTCCGTTTGTGACGTGGTTTCTTATATAACACCTGAGACCAGCGCCAGCCATTGTTTTTCGGGCTGATAGTTCGTAGCGGAGCAACAGGGGACGAATATGCGCTGAACTCAGACGGGATCGAGCCATTTAGGTGACTTTAGCATGACTAACTCGCAGGCCGTGATTTGGGACGTGGATGGGACCTTGGTAGATACCGCCGAGCTGCACTTTCAAGCCTGGATGCGCTTGGCCCAGGAGCGGGGGTTGCCCTTTAGTCGGGCGGATTTTCACGCCACGTTCGGCCGGCGCAACCCGGAAATCCTCCGGCTGTTGTTCGGCGACCAGCTGAGTGACGTCGAAGTGGCGGAATTGGGAGACCACAAGGAGACCCTGTATCGCGAGGCGGCCCGGCAAGGAGTGGAGCTATTGCCAGGCGTTCGCCCCTTGCTGGAGGGACTGCGCCAGGAGGGTTGGCGACAAGCCATCGGCTCCAGCGCGCCCCGCGCCAATCTTGATTTGATTCTCGAGCTGACGGGGGTGGCGGATTACTTCGCGGCAGTCGTCGCGATGGAGGACACCCAACGTGGCAAGCCCGATCCTCAGGTATTTCAGCTGGCGGCGCGGAAATTGACGCTGGCGCCGGCGCATTGTCTGGTGATCGAGGATGCCGTGGCGGGGGTGGAAGCCGCCAAGGCCGCCGGCATGACGTGCATCGCCGTGACGTTCGTGGGACATCATCCGGCGGCAAGCCTGCGCCAAGCCGGGGCCGATTTGGTGGTGCCGAACCTGGAAGAGGTGGACGCCGCTCGCGTGCGGGAGCTGCTCCGCCAGGGGATTGGGCTGTCGCGCTGACGGTTGGCTTACGATGTCAACGGGTAGCCCTGGTCGCGCCAGCCGCGGATGCCGCCGTCCATCGAAAAGACGCGCGTGTAGCCCATCTTGCGCAGGTTATCGGCGGCCAGGGCGGAGCGGTAGCCGCCACCACAGTACAAGACGATTTCCGTCTCCGGGTCGGGAATGCGCTGTTCGACGTCGCGTTCGAGGATGCCTTTGCCCAAATGGATCGCGCCGGGCAGATGGTCCTTGGCCCATTCGCTCTCCTCGCGGACATCGACGAGACAAAACGGCTCGCCGCGATCCAATTTCTCCTTGACTTGGTCTACGGTCAATTCAGCGATGCGTGTCTTGGCATCTTGAACCAGCCGCAAGAAACGGGGGGAATGGGGATGGGCCATCGGAGTGCTCCTTTCACCTGGCTCGCCTGTGGCTCGCCCGCTAAACCAGTTATATTGCACATAAATGTCACTTGTCCCGCGTCGCTTTTCCACTACTGTATATTATGGGAATATCTTGTCTTCTTGTGAAAGGGTGCGCGTGCGGCGAATTATCCTGGCGTTCAACGGCGACCTGGAATCGCGGCTGGCCCTGCACTGGTTGACCCATGAACGGGGCTATGAGGTCATTGCCCTGTCGATCAACTTGGGCCAGGAAGTCAACATGGAAGCGCTCGGCGAGCTAGCCCTAGACCTGGGCGCCAGCGCGGCTCAGGTCATCGACCGGCGCGATGTGTTTCTGCGCCATTTCGCCTGGCCGGTACTGCGGGCGAACGCCATTTATCAAACCGGCTGCTTTCTCGGCTCGGCCCTGGCTCGCTATCTGATCGCTCAAGAGTTGGTGCGGGCGGCCCACGTGGAGAATTGTACGCACGTGGCCCACAGCGCCGCCAGCAAGGGAAATGACCAGGTGCGCATGGAGGCGGCCATCGCGGCGCAAAATCCCAACCTGAAGGTGCTGGCCCCCGTGCGCGAATGGAACCTGCGCACCCTGGAAGACAAAATTGACTACGCGCGCCGCTGGCGCGTGGAGATTGAGAAACCGCGCGGCCGACCCATCTCCAGCGACCGTAATCTCTGGGGGGTGTCGCTGTATGTGCATGACCTGGTCGATGCCTGGGAAGACCCACCGCCGGAAATGTACATCCTGACCCGCGCCCCGGAAGAGACCCCCGATGAACCAGCGGTTATCATCATCGGTTTTCAGGAAGGGGTGCCGTGCAGTCTCAATGGCGAACCGATGGACCCCATCCCCCTCGTCCGCGAACTAACCCGGTTGGGGGGAGAACATGGCATTGGTCGGAGCGACATCATTGAGGATCGGCTCTTTGGCATCAAGAGCCGGGAATTTTACGAGGCGCCGGCGGCCCTCTTGCTCTTATTGGCTCACCGCGACCTGGAAAGCCTGGTGCAAAGCCGGGATTTGGCCCAGCTGGGGGATTCCCTCAGCCAGCGCTACGCTTATTTGGTGTACATGGGGCACTGGTTCACGGACTTGCGCCGCTCCCTGCAACAGTTCTTCGATCAGACGCAGCAATTCGTCACCGGGGAAGTGCGTTTGAAGTTGTACAAGGGAAACGCCGCCGTGCTGGGCCGTCGCAGCCCCCACGGGTTGTACGACACCCGCATCGCCAACCTGAGCAACTGGGACTGGTTCGATAGCCGCTGGGCCCAGGGCTTTACGTCGCTGTGGAGCCTGCCAGCCCGCATGGCCGCTCGTTGCCAACCCACGGAGTCTCCTGCTTCGGAAGAATGGGCGTTGCCGTAAGATTATGCTGGTATTGCACTTAAATATACTAATCCGGTGTCTTGTCCTGATCGTTTTGAGGTGCCGCCCCAGCCGCTTTCCCCACGTGAATTTGATGACACAAATCTTTAATTTTCAAATACTTATATCATGCTGAATGCACTTTACCCTGAAGCGGTTTTCGAGTAAAATAACACCAAATTTCTTTTGTCCGTGAGTGCGAGTATCAACATCCATGAAATCTGGTTTTTCCTGGTCGTGTGGCCGGGGGCGGGTGGAATCCTTGACCTTCGCGCGCCTGATACCGACGCCGGAAAACCGTTTGGCGTGGGGGGCGGTCCAGCAGGTGGTCGCCGCCGCCAGTGCCGATAGTTTCCGCTCACTCGACAACCCTTTGTTCTTGCACGGCCCCCCTGGTTGTGGCAAGACGCATCTGGTTTCCGCCTTGGCCGCTGAACTCGACAAGCAGACTCCCACGTGGAGCGTGCGAATCCGAACGGCAGCCTCGTTTCGCGCGGTGAATTGGCAAGGGGGGCTGAACGAGGACCTCACGGATACCGAACAGACGAACGAGCAAGCCGATGTGCTGATCGTGGAAGACCTGCACCAGCTCGCGCCACAAGCGGCGGAAACCGTGGTGCGATTGATCGATACATTGCTCGCTCGGCGGCAAGTCGTGGTGGCGACCGCCTTGGTCGGCCCGGGCCAGCTCACCCACTTGCCCGCTCGGTTGACCAGCCGCTTGGCCGCCGGTTTGGTGGTGGGCATCCAGCCGTTGGCTGCGCCGAGCCGGTATGTGTTGTTGCGCGAGTTCGCCCAACGTCGGCAACTGGCCGTGGGGGCGGACATCCTCCAATGGTTGGCCCAACATCTAAACGGCGGCGGCCGACAACTGCAAGGGGCCATCGCGCGTCTGGACGCCCTGAGTCGTCACCAGCCGCTCGACCTGGCCGCCGTGCGATGTCATTTTGACAACGAAGTGGAAGCCAACCGGCCCACGATCGAACGCATCGTGCAGCGGGTTAGTGACTATTTCCAGGTGCCCCTCCGCGAAATACGCTCCGTCCGGCGTTCCCGCGACGTGCTACTTCCTCGCCAAATCAGCATGTATTTGGCCCGCCAGCTCACCGAACTATCGCTGGAGCAGATCGGAACGTATTTCGGCGACCGCGATCATGCCACGGTCCTGCACGCTTGCCAGAAGGTTGAGAACGGATTGACGGAAGATGACATAGTAGCGGGAGTGGTCCGCGAATTACAAGCCGCCCTGACGTGACGAATGACGGAAAAGCCAAGTTCACGAGCTGGTGGAAAACCTGTCACCAGATTTACGACATTCCGTGAACGACCGTTGATGATTTCAGCCAGAACGCCAAGGAATACCAGGTGAGACGATTTCACGAACGACTTTCGACAGAGAACTATCAGACAACTAACGGCTTTTCCACATTGCAACTATCCCCCTAACGCCTAAATTTTTAAGGAGAAATGGCATCTTTGGGTATTTGAGCAACAAAAACACGGTAGCTAGTTTCTACTGCTACCGATGAAAAGATTAAGAGTAATTCTTTTTATTGCCTCTCAAGTACCCTTTTCATCTCTCAAAGGAACCATCATGAAGGCTCGTTGCAATCGGGAAGGGTTATTGTCGGCATGCCAATTGGCCAGCGCGGCGGTGGCGACGAAGGACGTGAAACCGATCCTGCGCAACCTGAAAGCCATTGTTGACATGGATCGCTGCACGCTCATGGCCACGGACTTGGAGCTAGGCATCCGCATGGAGATCCGCGGCCTCACGGTTGAAGAAACGGGGGAGGCCATCCTTCCAGCAGCCCGGTTGATTGCCATTCTCCGCGAAAGTCCTGATGATGAGCTGGCGATCGAGGCCAGCGAGACGGCTTGCATAGTGCGTGGGCAATTCAATGAGTTTGAGATGCCGAGTGATGATCCGGCCAACTTCCCTGATATTCCAACCTTTGACAACGCGCAACACCATGAAATCGCGGCAGGGCCATTGCGCGAGATGGCTCGGCGCACCGTCTTCGCCACTGCCAAGGAGAGCGCCCGCTACGCCATGACTGGCGTGCTGTGGGAGTTGGAGGACCAGAAAGCCCGACTAGTGGCCACCGATGGCCGGCGCTTGGCGGTGGCCGAGGGACCAGCCGCGGCGCATGGCGGCCATGCCACGTCGGGACAAACGCATGTCGTGCCCACCAAGGCCATGACCTTGTTGGAGCGCGTCTTGCAAGATGCCGAGGAAGCGGTGCGCGTTAGCTTGCGTCCCAACGAGGCCCTGTTCCAAACCGACCGGGCCTTAATCTACAGTCGGCTGGTGGAAGGACGCTTCCCGAATTATCGGGAGGTCTTCCCCAAGAAACAGACCACTAAGATAGCGCTGACGGTCGGCCCCTTCCTCGTTGGCGTCCGCCAAGCCGCCATCATGATCGACGAGGAAACACGGCGCGTGGTGTTCACTTTCGCCAAGGACAAGCTGACCATGCAAGCGCGAGGCGCCGAGACGGGCCGGTCGCGCGTCGAGGTGCCCATCGCGCACGATGGCAAGGAGATCGAAATCAGTTTTGATCCGCATTACCTCATCGACATGTTGCGCATCCTGGATGCTGATATGCAATTGACGTTGGAGCTAGTTGATGGCAACAGCCCGGCGCTGTTTCGTGCGGGCAGTGATTATTCGTATGTGGTCATGCCGTTGACGTAGATGGTGGCGCACCGCTGGTTCGCCCGCTAAGCCGCGCCGTTGAACCATGACACTTGATTTTCGGTGCTGTCATGCCGCGATCTCCTAACCAGCGCGCGAACACCAACCCCGCTGGCCCCGAGCTGGTGGGGGAAGTCCTGAGCCGGTTGTTCGCGGCGCGGGGCTGGGGTCGGCGTCAGGAACGATTGCAATTGGAGGAAGCGTGGGCCGTCGCCGTCGGCGTGGACCACGCCCGGCAGACACGGTTGGGCTCCATCAAGCGCGGCATCCTAGAAGTGCAGGTCGCCAATGCCGTGTTGATGCAGGAGCTGGCCCACTTCCATAAACGTCGTCTGTTGGATGAGCTGCGACGACAGTTGCCGCGCCTGTCAATCCGCGACCTGCGTTTCCGCGCGGGAACGTGGTAGATGAAAATGTTACTTTTAGATTCATCGTTTCGCGCGGGAGCCGCCCGCGTGAAACGATGAATCCATGCTCGGTGGTTTTCCGAGCAGCACCGCTAAAGGATAGAACTCATGAATGAAGAACACGTTGCGTTAGTGACTGAAGAGCAGACTCCCCTTCAACCGAGTGTTTATGACGTTGCCGAGGAATACGACGCGGAGAATGTGCAAATCTTCCGCGACACGGCCCACATCCGGCAGCGGCCCGGCATGTATATCGGCAACGTCGCTTCCAGTGGTTTACATCATCTGGTGTATGAGTTGGTGTATAACAGCGTGGACGAGGCCCTGGCAGGTCATTGCAGGACCATTCATGTCAAGATCAACGTCGATGGCAGCGTCTCCGTGGGGGACGATGGCCGGGGAATTCCCGTCGAAGAACACCCGGAGGCCAAACGCCCCACGTTGGAAGTCGTCATGACCACGGTGGGAGCCGGCGCCAAGTTCGACAAGAGCACGTATAAGGTGTCCGCTGGTCTGCACGGCATTGGCACCAAGGCCGTCACCGCGTTGAGCGACTGGGTCGAGGCCGAGGTGCGCCGCAATGGGCGTGTCTATGTCCAGGAGTACGAGCGCGGCAAGCCGATCACCGAGGTCAAGGACATCGGCGCCGCCGCCGGCGGGCGGTCCGGCACCAAGATCACCTTCCACCCCGACCCGGAAATCTTCCACGACGCCACCTTCGACTACGATACGCTGGAGGTGCGCCTGCGCGAGCTGGCTTTCCTCAACAAGGGACTGGGGATCAAGCTCACGGATGAGCGTACCGGCAAGGAGGAGATGTTCAAGTATGACGGCGGCATTGCCGAGTTCGTCGAGTACCTGAATCGCTCCGAGGAAGTATTGCACAAGCCCATTTACCTGGAAAAGACCGTCGATCACGTGCGCGTCGAGGTGGCCATGCAGTACACCACCTCCGACGAGGAGCGCGTGCGCTGCTACGCCAACAACGCCTACAACTCGGTCGGCGGCACGCACCTGAGCGGCTTCCGCGCCGCCCTGACGCGCACCTTGAACACTTACGGCAACAAGGAAAATCTCTTCAAGGCGGACCTGACCCCCATCGGCGAGGACTTCCGCGAAGGGTTGACCACCATCATCAGCGTGTACGTCCCCGAACCGCAGTTGGAGGCCCAAACGAAAATCCGCCTCAACAATCCCGAAGTGGAAGGGATTGTCGCCAGTGTCGTCAACGAATTGCTGAGCACGTACTTGGAGGAAAACCCCAAGGATGCTCAGAAGATCATGAAGAAAGTCATCTTGGCGGCGGAAGCCCGCGAGGCGGCGGCCAAGGCCAAGAAGGCCCTCAAGGAACGTAAGAACATCCTCAGCGGCAACGGCCTGCCCGGCAAGCTCATGGATTGCACCAGCCGCGACCGGGACGAATCGGAGCTGTTCATCGTCGAAGGTGGATCCGCCGGCGGCTCGGCCGACAATGGCCGCAATCGCATGGTCCAGGCCATTTTGCCTCTGCGCGGCAAGGTGCTCAACGTCGAGAAGGCCCGCCCGGAAAAAGTGCTCAGCAATGAGGAGATCTGCAACCTGATCTCCGCCGTCGGCATCGACATCGGCAACGCCGAGGATGTCTCCAAGCGCCGCTACGGCAAGATCGTGCTGCTGACCGACGCCGACGTGGACGGTCAGCACATCCGCACCTTGCTGCTGACATTCTTCTATCGCCAGATGCAAAAGCTAATCGAGGGGGGCTACGTCTTCGTGGCCCGGCCGCCGTTGTTCAAGGTGACGCAGAAGAAGAACTTCCGCTATGTGCAGACCGCCGAGGAGATGGCCCGCGAGCTGATGGAGCGCGGTCTCGATGGCACCCGCTTGTCGGCCGTTCCACGGGACGCGCCGGCCGGCGCGGAACCGGCCCTCTACGAAGGGGATCGGCTCAAGGAACTGCTCGCCGTCCTGGATGAATTGGAGGGCGCGCTCGTCATCCTGGAGCGGCGCGGCATCACCATTGCCAATTTCCTGCACCAGCTCAAGGACGGCAAGCTGCCCGCTTACCGGGCGCTACTCGGCGGCCATGAACATTGGTTCTTCAGTCTGGAAGAGGTGGAGCGCTTCCGCGTCGAACAGCAACAGAGTCTGGGTCAAGACCTGGTGGTTCCCGACGAGGAAAGCGGCGCCACCAACGGCAATAGCCACGCCAAGGCCTTCTCAGTGCAAGAGCTGCACGAGGTGCGCGGCGTCAATCGCGGTCTGGAGAAGCTACGTTCCTTCCACCTCGACCCCCATGACCTGGTGCCCGCGCCGCGCATCGCCGGCCGCGAGCCGCTGCCGCGCTTCTTCCTGGAGACGGGCGACCGCCGCCACCAGCTGCCCCACCTGCGCGACCTGGTCAGTGAGATCCGTAAGCTCGGCGAACGCGGCCTGACCATCACCCGCTTCAAGGGGCTAGGGGAAATGGACGGCGAGGAGTTGTGGGAAACCACCCTCGACCCCGCCAAGCGCACCCTCCTGCAAGTCCAACTCGAAGATGCCCTCAAAGCCGACGAGATGTTCCGCGTCCTCATGGGCGAGAAAGTCGAACCCCGCCGCGAATTCATCCAGAAACACGCCCTGGAGGTAAAGGATATTGACTATCACGGGGCGTGAGGTTGCCACATAATTAAAGGTTCTTCCGTTTTGAAGCGGCAGGGTGGCCAGAGTATGGCACGGATGCCATACCCCGGTGAAGCATCCGTCAACTATTCACTGTCCCGCCCCTATCGACTACACTGGGTCTTGCTGACTGGTCGGGCAGTCCACACCTGCAAAATGACACAGGTTATAGACGCTTCACCGCTCATATCTCCAGTAATAGCCGTTCGGGGTTCTCGATGCACTCCTTGATGCGGACCAGGAACAGCACGGCTTCTCGGCCATCGATGAGGCGGTGGTCGTAGGAGAGGGCCACGTACATCATGGGGCGAATCACGATTCGGTCTTGGACCACGACGGGGCGCTTGTGGATGGCGTGCATGCCCAGGATGCCGGTCTGGGGCGTGTTGAGAATGGGGGTCGAGAGCAGCGAGCCAAAGATGCCGCCGTTGGTGATGGTGAAGGTTCCACCCTGCAAGTCATCGACGCTAATCTTGCCTTGGCGGGCCTTGGCGGCCAACTCGGCGAGGGTGCGCTCGATGGCGGCGAAGTTCAGGCGGTCGGCATCGCGCAGCACCGGCACCAGCAAGCCGCGCTCCGTGCTGACCGCGACACCGATATGATAATAGTGATGCTGGACGATGTCTGGGCCGTCGATGCGGGCGTTCACCAGCGGAAACGCCTTCAGGGCCTCGATGCTGGCCCGGACGAAGAAGGACATGAAGCCGAGCGCGACGCCGTGCTGGTCCTGGAACCGCTGCTTGTGCCGCTGGCGCCAGTCGATGACGGCGCTCATGTCGATTTCGTTGAACGTGGTCAGCGTGGCCGTGGTATGTTGGGCGGCGACCAGCCGTTCGGCGATGCGCTGACGAATGCCGGTCATGCGCTGGCGCGTCTCACGCGGGCTGGTCTCGGCGGGTGAGCGTGTCTCGGCGTCCAGCCCCGGCGGCGGCGGTGTCCAGGGGGCGGGGGCGGGCGTCCGTTCTGGCTCCGGCTTAGCTGGCTCCGGCTGGTCCGCTTTGGGCTGGGAGCGTTCCAGATAGGCGAGCACGTCCTCCTTGGTGATGCGGCCCCCCTGCCCACTATCGGCCAAGCGGCGCACGTCGATATTCTTGGCGGCCGCCAGCCGGCGCGCGGCGGGGGAGAGCGGCGGCGCGGTGGATGAGGCGGGAGACGCGGCGTCGGCCTCGGCGGCACGCTTCGGCGGCCGCGCGGCGGGTTTCTCCGCTGCCGGCGCAGGATCGATAGTCCCCACGACGGCGCCGATGGCCACCGTTTCTCCTTCGGGAACCGTGATGCGCAGCTGGCCGCTCGCCGGCGCGGGGATTTCCGTCGTCGCCTTATCCGTCTCCAGCTCTAACAACGGTTCATCCTCGCGGACGGTGGCGCCGTCCGGCTTCAACCAACGTGAGACGATGCCTTCCGTGATCGATTCACCAACGGACGGTACTTGAATGTCAATGGCCATGATGGGGTCAAACCTTGTGGATGGTTCTGGGCCTGGTATTGTTCTCGATTGAGGTCTGTTTCACTCAACTATAATAATAGAGTGAGGGCGGTTTCATTCCACTTCAAACACTTGTTTGAGGGCAATAGGGGGGTGAGGTGGAATGGAACAATGAAAAGCAACTAAACCTCACGGCGGTCCTTATCTCAAGGTATGTCGCCGCCCTGGAGAGGGGATTTGGATAGGATTGCAGCGAGCGGGGGGCTGGATTCATGGGACGGCAGCGCTGCCGCTGGTCCGCAGGGCGTGCAGCAAGTCGGCCACGGCGGGGCGGTCGGTGGCGGTGGCGCTGCGGTAGGCGTAGAGGAGACGGCGTTGCGGATCGAGGACGAAATCGCCGCCGAGCTGCAGGAAATCCTCTTCGTCGAGGGGCTTTTGCACCTTGCCCCCTCGGAACAGCATTTTGGTGTAGTCGAACAGGCTGCGCGGCGACAGGATGGAGAGCCAAGAGGTCCGGCCCAAACCCAAGAGGCGATAGGCGGTCATGTCTGGGTCGGTCACCACGTCGCACGGCAGGGGGTAATGGCGTAGATAAGCGGCGGCCTTGGCGGGGGGCGTGAAGCTAACCGCCAGCACGCGGCCCCCCAGCCGGTCGATTTCCGCTTGGTGTTCCAGCACCTCGCCGAGGTGCACGCGGCAAGCCATTCAGGCCAGATGACGCAGGAAGATCAGCAGCAACGGCCGATCGCAAAATTCCGACAAGCGCGCTGGCGTGTCATCGGGGCGGCGGAACTCCAAATCGGGAACCTGGTCCCCTACTTGCGGCGCGCTGGATATGGTCATGGGACGTCATCGAAGGGGTGGCTTCTCGTCATTTTCATACACGTCGGGCAAGAGGTTGGGCTTCACGTTCAACGGCGGCGCAGCGCCATTATTTTCCTTCGCCCCCTGGGAGCTGAGACGCCGCAACAGCTCGCCCACGTCCTTGGCGTCCATCTGTTGCGTGTGGTCCTCCACGGCAGCCGCTTCGCCGGGGCCGAATTCGACGCGATATTCAAAGCCAGCGATGCTCAGTTGGTCGTTGGCCAGTAAGGCGGCCCGGCGGATGCGCTGACCATTGACGCGCGTGCCGTTGGTGCTACCTAAGTCGCGCAGCAAGAGCATGCCATCAGTCTTGACGATGACGCAATGCAGCTTGGAAATGCTCTTGTGATCAATGCGGAAGTCGCAGTCCTCCCGTCGCCCCACGAGCGTCAAATCCTTGTGCAGAACCACCGCCGGTCCACCAGTCAAGGGAGAGAGTTGGGCGCGCATGCGCACCTCATTTCGACGAGCGAGAACCAATCAGATCTATAAATTACCGGGCATCTTTCAATATAATCAGTGGGATTCCGGTTGCCAAAAGATTTCCCACGCGAAGGCAACGATGAACCTCCTGCCAAGCCCTAACCGAGATATTCCTCATTCCTCGTTCCTCGTTCAGCCGGTGAACACGCCTCCCCGGAAGGCTTCGTCGAAGGCGAAGAAGCTGTCAATGAGATTCAGCGTCAGGCCATCGAAGGTGGTGATGTGCGGTTCCGCTCCTGGCCCCGCGCCGGCGACGATGCGGGCGATGCCGTCGCCGCGATCCACGGTGGCGACGCGCACGCCGCCGCGAAAGCTCATGGCGAAGGGGAACAATTGCCGCTGGAAATTGCCGCCGCCGTCGAAGATGCGGACATCGGGATTGGCCCCCGCGCCGGCGCCGGTGATGATGTCGGCGATGCCATTGCCATCCACATCCCCCACCGCGACGAAGACGCCCCCTCGGAAACCGATGTCATAAGCCATGAAATTAAACAACGGCGAGAGGCTGATCAGGATGTCGAAGACGCGGACATCGGGATTGGCCCCCGCGCCGGCGCCGGTGATGATTTGGGCGCGGCCATTGCCCAGCACCGGCCCCGCCGCCACGTGGACGCCCCCTCGGAAGCCGGCGTCGTAAGCGAAGAAGGAGGCCAGCAGCGCCCCCGTCTGGCCGCTGAAGACCACGACATGGGGATTGGCCCCCGGTCCCGCTCCCACGATGATGTCGGCGAAGCCGTCGCCGTTGACATCCCCCGCCGCGACGTTGACACCGCCGCGAAAACCGGCGTCGAAGGCGAAGAAACTTCCCAACGCGCCTTCCAACGGCGTGAAGTTCACGCCGGAGAAAACCCGTACATGGGGATTGGCTCCCGGTCCCGCTCCCACGATGATGTCATTGACGCCGTCGCCGTTCACGTCGCCGACCGCCACCGTCACGCCGCCGCGGAAGCCCGCGTCGAAGGCCAGGAAGCTGGCGATCAGCTGGCCAGAGGCGTCATAAACATTGACGTTCGGCGCGCCACCGGGTCCGGCTCCGACGGCAAAGATGGGGCTGGCCGCCGGCACCGCGGGGATCACGGTTTGAATCTGGGGAGCGGAGGTGCTGGCGGCGAAATTTTCCGACTCCAGGTAGCGAGCGGTGATACTGAGCGTGCCGGAGGGCAGATTGGTCGTGGTGAAGGTGGCCACGCCGTTCTCATTCAGAATGGCGCTGCCTAGCAGCATAGCCCCGGCGAAGAATTCCACGATGCCGGTCGGCACCGCGAAGGTGGAAGTGACCGTGGCCTGGAAGATGACCAGTTGGCCTTGCGTCGAGGGATTGGGGAAACCCGGATCGAGGGTGGTCTGGGTCTCGACCTGGACCGCTTCCAACGTCACGTTGTTATTCAGATAGGAAATGCGCATCGCTCGGCCACCGACATTGAGGATGTCTCCTTCGTTCAAGCCGTTGAAAATGCCGGTGACGCCCCCCGTCGTTTGAATGATCGTGAAGACGTCTCCCACGTTGGGGTTGAAGTTGTTCACGAAATTGGCTTGCAGGACGGCGGTGCCCAAATCCAGGATACCGGTGACATTCAATTGATCCATCTCCGTGCCGGGGATCGTGCCCCCCAGCTCGGCGACGAACACGGTGAATTGATTGAAGGTGCTGTCTCCCTCGACGTTGAGGATGCCCAGGAAATCGAGGCCGGTGTTGCCCGGCGCGATGAAGCCGCCGGTGGCGTTGATGGGGCCGATGGTGCCGGCCGTCGCTCCCACGCCGCCGCCGAGCGTGCCATTGGAGATTTGAAACGTGCTGCTGCTCGTGGTGCCGTTGATGAGCAGCGTGCCGTTGTCAATCTCGGTGATCCCCGAATAGGTGTTGTCGCCGTTGAGGGTGAACTCGCCGCTGCCGGTCTTGCGCAGGTTGCCGTTGGCGCCGATGATCGTGCCATCGAACTCGAAGGGGAAGGCGATGTTGTTGTCGATGGTCAACTGTCCCTGTTCGATGTCCACGGTGCCGTTGCCGGACAACCCGAAGATGGTTTCGGTGATGCCCGTCATGTCCAGCAGGCCATCGACCGTCACGGCCCCGGTGTCGGCGATTTGGTTGTTCTGAGCCAAGGTGACGGAAGCGCCGGTTTGGATGATCAGGTTGCCGGGAATAGCCACGTCCCCGTTGTTCAGCGTGACGGCGACCCCGGTCTCGACCGTGGTATCCCCCACGAAGTTGTTGGGAACCAGGTTGGGATTGGCCAAGATGATCTGGGCGTCGTTGGTGCCGTCCAGGTTCAGCGCGCCAGTCCCCGAAATGGGGCCAGTGATGGTCAACGCCGCGGTGTTCGAGGTGCCGCCGAAGAAGGTCGTGTTACCTTGCAAGTCGATGGGGCCGCCGTAGGTCACGAGAGAATTGTCGGCATTGAACAAGGCCCCGCCGTTGACCCCCCCTGCGCCCGTGATGGACAAAGGATTGACGATGGATACGACCTGGCCAGCATTGTTTTGTAGACCCAAGGCCGCGCCGTCGGCCACCGTGACCTGATTGGCGCCGTTGCCCAAGCCGGCATCGTCGCCGACGATGACGCTGCCGGCGTTGATGTTCACCGCACCGGTGAAGCTGTTGGCGCCGTTGAGTTCGGTACTGCCGGTGCCGCTCTGGGTCAAGTCGCCGCTGCCGCTGATGGCGGCGTCGATGCGCAGCGTCCCCGCCCCGTCGAAGGCCAGGTTATTCCCATCCAAGTCGATGGAGTTATCCAGTACGACCGTCTCCCCAGCGGTGGTCACGGTGAAGGTCTGCGCCGCGCCCAGGGTGATGGCATTGTTGATTGTGTTGGTCGTGCCGTTGGAGCTGTTCGAGGTGATGCCCGCGTCCAGCGTGAAGCCGCTGCCGTTGATCAAATAGCTGCCGTTCCCCTCGAACGTGATGGTATTCACCACGGTGATGACGCCGTCGTTGGTGCTGGTGAAATTGCCAGGAACCGTGGCGACCGTGTTGAACACCAAGTCGTCGCCATCTTGAATCACCGCCGTCGAATCGCTGCCGTCGGCGTTCAAGCTCCAGTTCGTGGTGCCGGCGACAGCGGCGGTCCAATCCGCCAATCCCGTCGCTCCCGTCCAGAACAGCGTATCCAACACCAAGCGGTCTTCCAACCCCTCCACCAAAGGAAGATAACGCCAGCGTTGGCCGCGCGGCTGGGCTGGTCGAGATGCGGCGGATGTCTTGCGTGGCCGTTGTCGGAATAACCAAGTCGGCAGTTTCATGATGTGGTCTCTTCGCTGAGTTCCCCACTTGTGAAAGTGGCTTGTGGCCCATACACGTATCCAGGAGAATCATACTTCACTATAATCCACCAGGTTTATCCACCATACCCAAAAATCCCTGATGACCGGATGAAAGCGTGTGCGTTGCGCGGATTGTTCGCTTCGGATAGATTAGCGAAAGTCCCAGAAAATCGAGCCGCGCCACATCGATTCTTACGCTCAAATCGCTCTACAAGGGGGATGGAAAAACCTGATAGGGAAGAGAAACCCCGATGATGGCTTTGCGCGTCACCCTGTTGTTGACAATTGCCGTGTCCGGTCTGGCCTTGGCCCTGATCGATCCCGCCCCGGCTCCGAAGCCCAGCGCCGGCCCGCGCCTCTACCGGGACCTGCTGCGCGGGACGGCTTGGGTCATCACTCCCAGCAAGAATAAGGGGACGGCCTGGATCGTGGCGGCCGAGCGCCGGTTGCTGATCACCAATTATCACATCGTCGGCGATGCCCAGCGCGTCGAGCTGTTCTTTCCAGTTCGCGTGGACGGCCAACTGATGACGGAGCGGCGCTATTATCTCGACCAGCGCGACGCCTTGCGCGCGGAGCGGCGTTGCGTCCAGGGCAAGGTAATGCATCGCGATCCGAAGCGGGACCTGGCGCTGATCGAGGCGGAAGCGTTGCCGGATGATGCCGTGGCTCTGCCGCTGGCGCGTGGCGGCGCGGCCGCGGGGGAGACGGTGCATTCCGTGGGGCAGCGCGGCGACGGCGAGGCGCTGTGGGTCCATGCCCGCGGCGTGGTGCGGCAGGTGTATGACACGCCAGAGGGCTATTTCTGGCAAGGGATGAAGCTGGCCAAGGGGGCGCGCGTGGTGGTGACGCAATCCCCCATTCTCCCCGGCGACAGCGGCGGACCAATGGTCAATGATCGGGGAGAGGTCGTCGGCGTGGCGGCGGCGGTTCGTTGGCAAACCCCTCTGGCCTGCGTCTGCATCGATGTCCGCGAAGTGCGACACATGCTGGCCCAAGCGGGTTTCGAGATCGACCCGGCACCGCCCACTCCCCCGGCTCCCGCCGCCGGGCCGGAAGTCTATCGTCAGGGGCTGCGCTCCGTCGCCCTGATCCAGACGGCCACCGCCAGCACGCGGGCCACCGGCTGGCTCGTGGACCGTCAGCGGAAATGGCTGCTTACGTGCAAACATGTCGTTGGCCCCAACGCCACCATCGAAGCGACCTTCCCGGTTCGTCGGCAAGGGCAAGTCATCGTGGCGTATGATTATTACAAGGATCACCGGACGACGTTGCGGGAACGCGGCCACACCGTCACGGGACGAGTCATCGCCACGGATGAGCGGCGCAATCTGGCCTTGATCGAGCTAGAGTCGGTGCCTCCGGACGTGGTCCCTCTGCCGTTGGCCCAGACCAGCCCCGTTCCCGGCGAAGCGCTGCACTGCATCGGCAATCCCAATGGCATCGAGGCGGTGTGGGTCTATAGCGCGGGCGTGGTGCGCCAGCTGGTTCCCGCCAACTTGGAGCAGACCAAGGAGAAGCCCGATCCGTTGGTGGTCCTGGCCCAATTGCCGCTCCATTCCCGCGACGGCGGCGCGCCCGTCCTCAACGACGGCGGCCAGCTCGTCGCCCTGACCAGCGGCCGCGACGCTCCGCAACAACTGGCCAGCTATTGCCTCGCTGTCAGCGAAGTGCGAGCGTTTTTGCGAGCAGTGGACAATGACCCGTAGGCGGCACACCGTTTAGCGGCGAGCCAGCGGTGAGCGGAAGGCGGAAGCCTTATTGCACCAGCCAAAACAAGCCGCCGACAGCGCCGGCGACAAGCAGGATCGCCAGCGCCACCGCCCCCCACATGCGCTTTTGGCGTTCGTGATAGACGGCGCGGGTCAGCCGAACCGATTCCATGCCGACGGAAGAAAGGGTGTTGGAAAAATCGATGGGCAGAGTGCCAATAACGGCCTCATCGTCGTCAATCGCTTGCGGGGAGGTGGCGAAGCTAGGGGTCGGCAGGCTTTCCGCCAGCGGCACGGCTTGCGCTTGCGTGGCCACCGGCACCGCCGTGGCCACCGGCACCGCCGTGGCGATGGGAGTGGCGGCGGGTTGCTCCGCGAAGGGGATCAGGGCCGCCGCCAGCTCACCGGGGGTCTGGAACCGGCCGTCGGGATGCTTGCTCATTAGTCGGCGCACGATGGCGGCCACCGGCGGTGTCACTTCATGGCGTAGCTGCTCCAGCGGAATCGGCTCGTCGGTGGTGTGGCGAATCAGCTTCTCCATCGTGGTGCCACCGGGAAACGGCACCTTGCCAGTCAGCAGAAAATAGAACGTGCAGCCCAAGCTGTATAAATCCGAGCGAATGTCCACATCATGTAGGCTGCGCGCTTGTTCGGGGGAGAGATAGTCTGGCGTCCCCATGACCGTGTTTTCCGCCGTGACAATCGAGTCTCCCGGCCCTTGTGGTCCGGCGCTGCGCGCGTGCAGTCGGGCCAAGCCGAAGTCGAGGATTTTCACCACGTAGGACGAGCCGGCGCCGTTGGTTGGCGATTGGACGAGCAAGTTCGCCGGCTTGATGTCCCGATGGACCATGCCTTGTTCATGGGCGAACTGCAACCCCAGCGCCGCTTGGCGGATGAAGTCGCAGGCCAGCTCGACGGGCAACGGCCCATTCTTGCGGACCAATTCATCCAAGTTCGGCCCATCCACGAACTCCATCACCAGATAGTAGCGGTTGTCGATCTGGTTGGCGTCGTAGGCCGTCACGATGTTCGGATGCACTAGGCGCGCGGCGGCCCGAACCTCGCGTTGGAACAATTGTCGAGCCTTGTCGGTCTTGACCAAGGTGGAAGACAGGACTTTCAAGGCCACCACGCGTCTCATGGTGCGGTGTTCCGCCTTGAAGACGCGCCCCATGCCGCCGCGCCCCAGCTGATCGAGGATGCGATATTGGCCGAGGAAGAACCCTTGCGTGCGACCCGCCAGCAGTAATTCCGCCTGAAACTTGGTGAGCAGCCCTTGCTCGACCAAGGCCCGCGCGAAGACTTTGGCCCGATTGCCTTCGGGCAGCTGTTTGGCTACGGCGCGGAGTTGTTCCTCATCGAGCAAGCCGCTTTGACGTAGATTCGCCAAGAACGCTTGCGCATCCATCGATTGACGGGGAACATTGGCGGCCATGACACGGGGCCTCGGCGGCGATACGCTGGATCACCGGGGACAATAGGGGGATCGCTACCAGTAAGAGTTCAATAAGTCAGCTTTATCCGTCAGTTTCGGTGGCGTGTGGGCGGGATGGCCCTTCTCTTCATCCGCTGGCGGCGGGATGGTTCTCTCCAACCGGCACGGATAACCATTGCGGCGGGCGGGACGCTGACGACGCAACACATTCTCTATATGTTTTGCCTTGTTTTGGGGCTTCTGTCAACCACTGGGTTTCATGATTCCTCGTCCCGGGGCGATGGCGAGCCAAGCGAATACCTGCCAGGCCGCCAGCAGAGGCTTCGCGTCCATGCCCAACCCCGGCCCTCCGGCCGATTGCACTTGCCAGTCATAGTATATATAGGTATACTAAGAACCGAGACTTTTTCATGTTCCTTTCATTGTTCCATTCCACCCCACCCCCCTCCCCCCCCCCTTTCAACTACAAACATGAAATAAATTGATCCATCGCCTATGGCAATGATCACTCCCCCGAGCACGCCGCGCTCGCGAGGGGCGGCTCAGCCCCGTAGAGGCGACCGTTCAAATGTCCCTGTAATGACAATCGACTCCTGTCCCCTTTTTTTTAAAAAAACGAGAGCGGGAGTCAACTGCCTCTACAAGGGCAATCGACTCCCGCTCCGGTTTTTTCCTGGGAAGGAAGGTTACATCAGATCGCTTTGTTGGCGGGCCAGTTGTTTCATCTTGCTCATGGCCCGGACATTGAGTTGGCGGACGCGCTCCTTGGTGATGCCCAGCTGCTGGCCAATTTCCTCCAAGGTCATTCCTTCGGAGTAATTGTCCAGACCCGCCCGCATCCGAATGATCTCGCGCTCGCGCGGGTCGAGGCTGTCCAGCAAGCGGTGGATGCGCTCGCTCGCTTGTTCCTGTTTGGCCAGGCACTCCAGCTCGTTGCTGCGCGTGTCGGCGGCGTCCTCGAAGAACTCCTCATGGCCGGTCAGGTAGCGTTCGCGGTGATATTTCTCATCCGGGATGCTGCGGGCGAAGTTCTTCATGATGGCCCAGCTGGCGTAAGTGCTGAACTTGAAACCGCGGCTGAAATCGAACTTCTCCACCGCTCGGATCAAGGACATGTTGCCATCGGAAAGCAGCTCGAACAAATTGTCGGCGTAGGTGGCATGGCGCTTGGCGATGGACGCCACCAGCCGCATATTGGCGTTGATGAGCCGTTCCTTGACCTCATTGGCCTCGTTCAGCAATTCCTCGACGCGATCCAGGTCGTGGCTGCGCACCCGCGTCATGTCCACTTCGCCGTCGGGAGTCGTCATCCGCGCCCGCAGTAAGCTGGCCTGATGCTTCAAGTAATTCATCTTGCGGAACAGGTGTTGTTCCTGGTCCTTGTTCAGCAACGGATATTCGTACAAGGAAGTCAGCTCGGCGGGCACATCCTTGGGCGCCTTCATTTGTCGGCGCTGGGTTTCGTAAGCTTCCGCGTCGGGCATCTCCGCCAGAATCACGCTGGCCAGGGCCGGATCGTCAAACGACGGATGATAAATGTAATCGATCGGCGCGCTCAGCAAGCGCTGGGCGCGGACCTCATTGATCACGCGATACACGGAGGTCCGGGTGCGATGATAGCGTTTGGCTAGAAGTTCCACGGATACCCCCCTTCGATAGGAGTTATAGATGCTCATTTTCGTGGCGTCGTCCAACGGCCCGCTGGCCGTGGGGAACAACGCTTGTTCGGGATGTTCGCGATCAAAATTCTTGATCGTGTAGCGGATGGTTTCCGGCGAACGTCCCAGCCGGCGGGCGATGCGCCGGCTGATTTCGGTCAAGCTGCCGCAGCCGACGCGCACCATGCGTTCGGCCCGGCGCAGGATGTCTTCTTTTTCTTCCTCGCTCAGCTGCGTGAAGCGGCTGGCGCGTCCCACGCGCCCCGGATGATCCGCCAAAAAGCGATTGACCAGCGATTGCGGAAAGCCCAACTGCCGACGGCCATTGCGCAGCACCGTGCGCCCGATGATCAGATCGCTTTCCCGCCATCGGCTGATGGTTTTGGTGGAGACGTTGAGTTGTTTGCTGATTTCGTCCAACGTCAACACCGGCTCGCTGAACTCCTCCACCGGCACGGCCGGCACGGAACGGGCCAGCTCGGCCATCAACAAATACAGGTCGTGGCGCACATCGGCGCCGCGCATCAGCAGATCGGGGTACGAGTCGGGACGGAACTCGGTGATCCGATAACACACGAACTGATACGGATACAGCTTTTCCGGTTCGATTTCGGACAGTAAGCCCTCGGCGCGCGCCAGTTGCTCTAAGCGGCGCGCCGGGGGTGTGTACCGGACTTGTTGATCCGTCAACTCTTTCAATGCGGGGATGATGAAGTTATTCACCGTACTCACTCCTTTTTTCCCACGGGCCGTTCGCGGGTGGGCCAGTGGTTGGGTTGGGCGTGAATCCGTCAGACACGTTCTCACGCCAGGGGCCATCGTTTCTCTGTTCGCTTGGGAAAAAGGGGACGAGCCTCCAAGTTCGTCGCGCTTTTCCCCTATAGGTAATACGTAAAATCGTGATTCTGGTTGTCAAAAAAATGAAGATTTACTCTCGAATTCGCCGATATAGTTTAGTTCCACCTAATGATTAGATGCCCGATGATGGTAGTTAGGTTCGGCTCGGAACCGATTTTCAAGCCATTTTTGCGATTCCATTTCCGAGCGTGTCGCGATATGTCACCTTTGGGTAAATCCACTCTGATGAAAACAGCGCGATAAACAGGCTCGTTGCGTTGGCCAGGCCAATCCTGGCAAGCATGGCAGCGTGCGGTTCCCCGCACAGGGCGTTCTCAGGAGCCTCATGGCTCCTGCTCACCGGTTGTCCCGCCGTTTCATGTTTTTCATTCACCCTTTATCAGAGACGTATGAAGTACCTGCAAACTTCGGACCAAGCACCGAAAAATCGAGGTGTAAATGTCTCTTGCTTGTGTTGAAATGTCGTAAGTGTTTATCGTAAAATTATTTGTGAATATATTTGGTTTTGGGTCGTTGATTTCCCATTGCTCGGATTGCCGCGCTTTGGTAGCTCAAACCTGTTTAAATTTACACTAAAAAGGTACAAAATTGCAAGGTCCGCCGTTTGCGCATGTGCTCGAGTTTGCGCCCACGCCTCATGTTGCGCCTCGATGAATCTTGACAGCTGCCCACGGTGAAATCCGTCCATTTCTCGTGCCGTTGCTCATCCCAGCCAGGCGCCAGCACGTTACAATCAACATGGACACCGGCATACGTAGATGTCTTTTTCGTGAGCACAACGGACAGGAGAAGGGGCAATGACAAGCACCATGCGGCGCCTGGCTGGGGGACCGGCCACCTTACTCGTCCTGGCGAGCTGGGGGACGGCCCAGGAATTTCCGCTGCGCGAGACTCATCCCGAAGGGACCCAGTATCACGTCAGCAACCGCGTCGAGCTGTCCGGCACCTTGACGCTGCCCGCGGACATGGGCCAGCAGGGGAACAAGACCGTCCCCCTGCACGGCAGCAGCGCCATCGAATACGACGAACGCATCCTGGCCCTGACTGCCGAGGGGAAGCCGCGCAAGACCGCGCGCATCTATCGGCGCATCGACTTCGAGCGTAAAATCGACGGCCAAGCGCAGAAAAGCAGCTTGCGTGCCGAGGTGCGCCGCTTGGTCGTGCTGCGCCATGGCCAAACCGAAGTGGCTTTTTCTCCCGATGGGGCGATGACGTGGGGGGAACTCGATCTCGTCCGCACCGATGTCTTCACCCCGGCGCTGAGCGGCTTGTTGCCAGCGCCGGCGGTGCGTCCCGGCGCGGATTGGCCCGCCGCCACCGCCGCCGTTCAAGAGCTAACCGATCTCGACCGCATCGAGGAAGGAAACGTGACCTGCCGGCTGGAACAAGTCACCACGTTAGGCGGTCGGCGCTACGCCCGCATCACCTTGGCAGGCACCGTGCGCGGCGTGAATGAGGACGGCCCCAACAAGCAAATGCTCGACGGCTATTTCTTCTTTGATCTGGAATCGAATCACATCAGTTATTTGTACCTGAACGGCGTTCATGTATTGCTGGACAAGGACGGCAAGGAAACCGGCCGGCTGGAGGGGCGTTTCGTGCTGACGCGCCAAGTGAACGTGCGCTGTCCCGACCTGGAGGATGCGGCCCTGCGCGGCGTGGCGCTGGAACCGAATGATGACAATACCCTCATGCTGTACGAGCATCCCGATTTGGGGGTGCGGCTGACACACCCGCGCCGCTGGCGGATCGGCAGCGTCGGCGGTCGGCAGATCACCTTGGATGAATCGCGCGGCAGCGGTTTACTCATCACCTTGGAGCCGCTTCAGCGCGTTCCTGGCGGCGTGCAATTCCTAGCCGAAGCCAAGGGGTTTTTGGAGAAGCAGAAGGCCAAGATCTTCGCGACGGAGATGCCGAAGCCCGTTCCGTCCGCGCCGCCGGGGCTGGAGCGCTTCGCGCTGGATGTCGAGATCAACGGCGTCCGGCAGCGATTGGAGTATTACATCGTCAAGCAAGAAAAGGGCGGAGCCATCCTCGCCGCCCGCCTGCTCCCCGCCGACCAAGACCAGCTGCGCCAAGATGTGGAGCGGATCGCGCGCGGCTTGCGGATCACCAAGGGGCCATGAGCCGGGGATGGATCGGCGCGCAGAAGAGCGTCGGCCCCCCTGCGCGCCGATGGCTTTTCCCAGACAATTAATCGACGATCAGATTCTCGGCGCCGCCAGGACCGAGCAAACCTTGATACCGATCAAGGCCGCCCGGGGCGACCATGGCTGTCGAGTCTAGGATGATGTTTCCATCCGCATCTGTGGTTGTTGGCAGGACTCCTTCCTGATGCTTGATGGGGGCGTTGTCCTCGGCATGGGCGCCGGGCATGATCGCGGCCATGATCCCGATGGCGTCGCTGGTCTTGTGACCCAGGACGGCCACGGCCAACACGCAAACCAAGGCGATCCCCGCCACCAGCAAGGAGTACTCGATCAAAGCCTGTCCCTTGCGGCGTTGGCGCTGTTTCGTGCGAATGAGCATCGATGTTCCCCTTTCCTAAAAAATCTTCCCCGGGCGCTGTCTCCCACCCCCGTAGTGGATCAGCAACGCCAAGGATTCGACAAGGTTATACTCCGGTATTACCAAGTATTATCAGGAGGAATCACGTTTGGCAAGGGTTCTTCGGTGAAAATTTCGCGGCGACGAATGGTGTGGTTGGGATGGAACGAAGTGCGGCCCCGGCGCGCTGGTGAAAAATGTGTTAACATTCTTACAATCGCTGCCCCATCGGTTCGGCAAAATTTGCAAAATCACGCTCCTCGACGAAATCATCCCCAATATCATTTCTCACTTAAGTTTCAAATATAAAACAACTTGCGAAATTGCTTCGTTTTTGTTTCGCTGTCTGGCACGCCAGTTGCTCCTACGTTTTGGCATTACGGGACGGAAGAGTGGTGGTGAAATTCGCAACAATATCCCAACTAAACCCAACGCTGCGATGGGGAGTCACTATCCGGCGGCCAGTGGGAAATCAAGCATGAGACAACGAGCAACTTTCCCAATATCCTCCAGTGGCCGGAGCACATAACGGCCTCCTACCCCGACCCAATTCCAAATTCCTCACGACCCCGCCGGCGACGCCGCAACGTCGCCGGTGTCTTTTTTTATGGGGCCGAATTCCAATGGGTTTCCCTGCGCGGAGAGAGTAAGATCATTCCTGGACAGTTAGCACAGGAGGATCACTCATGTATTGGCAGCGGCTTATCACCATTGGTTGTATCGCGTGCGGAATGGCTTGGGGGCCGGCGGCGCTGGTCGCGGCGGATGCGGACGCCATTCGCCAGGCAGTCACGTTTTACGCTTCCTTCGATGAAGCGGTGCGCGGCGACTTCGGCGGCGGCGCGCTGACGCCGTCCACGCGCACCGGCGTTCCGGGAAAGCCGGCCACCTACCGCTTCGAGAACGGCTTCGACGCCAAGGTCTTTCGCATTGCCAAGGACCAGGGCATCGCGGGGGGCGCCTTGGCGCCGGTGGACGTGCTGCCCGACAATGGCCGGATTTTCTTTCCGCTGAAGGGGAACCTTGCCTACCACAAGGGGGGCTGGGATGGCACCATGTCCATGTGGATCAACCTTGATCCCAACCAGCAGCTCAAAACGACGTTTTGCGATCCCATTCAGATCACCGAGAAAGGCGCCCACGACGGCGCGTTGTGGTTCGACTTCAACAACGCCAAACCGCGCGACATGCGCATGGGCGCGTTCCCCGCCTTGACCGAGGGACAAAAGCCCATCCCCGAGGACGATCCCCAAGCCCCCATGGTGCGCGTGCCCAAGGTGCCGTTCCGGGCCGGCGACTGGCATCACATCGTCATCACGTGGGAGAATCTGGACAGCGGCAAGCCCAATGCCCGCGTCGCCTTCTATGTCGATGGCAAGCTGGCGGGGGAGGTCAAGGACCGAGCCATCGCCATGAACTGGGACGTGGACAAGGCTGGCATCTACACGGCCATCAACTACGTGGGCCTACTGGACGAATTGGCGTTGCTCAACCGCGCCCTGACCGCCGCGGAAGTCGAGATGCTCCAGTGCGAACCGGAGCTGTTTCAACCGTTGAAGAAAACGGGAACCAAACGGTGACACAGAGAGGTCATGTGAAGGATTCATCGTTTTGCGCGCGGAGCGCGAAACGATGAATCCTACGCATATATGCAATCATCGAATCCAGAGGAATGCCTCACGCAAGCTCAATTCCCTTTACTTGCTGGATGGCATCCTTTATCCTTTCCCTATCGCGCCCACGCCGCTTTTCGACTCGCCAAACACGCGCTTTTTCAAGAGAACCGCATGATGAAACGACTTCTTTTTGTCTTTCCCATGGTCGTGGCTTTGACGCTTGCCGCTGAGGGTTGGGGGGGGAACTGGTCGCAGTTTCGCGGACCCAACGCCGCGGGGCAGGCGGTCGGCGCCCACAAGCTGCCCGCGCAGATCGGCCCGGACCAGAACGTCCTGTGGAAAGTCGCTTTGCCTCCCGGCCATTCCTCGCCGGTCGTTCACGACAACCGCATCTTCCTGACCGCGGTGCGCGACAAGCAGCTGCTCACGCTGGGTCTCGACCGCGCGACCGGCAAGATCGTGTGGGAGGCGGAGGCCCCTTACGAACAGCTGGAAACCATTCATGCCATCGGCAGCTATGCCCAAGCCACGCCGGCCACCGACGGCGAGCGCGTGGTGAGCTTCTTCGGTTCCAGTGGTTTGTTGTGCCACGACATGAACGGGAAATTGCTCTGGCATGTGCCGATGGGGCCGTTCAAGAATGACCTGGGCGCCGGCAGCTCGCCGATCATCGTGGATGATTGGGTCTTGCTCAATCAGGATCATGACATCGATTCGTTCCTCCTCGCCGTCAACAAACGGACAGGGAAAGAAGTCTGGAAAGTGGATCGCGCCGAGTTCCCGGTCGGCTACGCCACGCCGGTCATCTGGGAAGTGAACGGCCAAAAGCAAGTAGTCATCTCGGGCAGCTTGCGCGTCGTTGGCTACGACCTGGCATCGGGGAAGGAAATCTGGACCGTCCACGGCATGGCCCGCGCCGTTCACATGACCCCCACCATCGGCCCGGATGGCACGTTGTACGCGGCGGGTTGGACATCCGGGGGAGACGACAATGACCGTTTCGACGTGCCCCCCTTTGACGAAATGCTCAAACGCCACGACGCCAACCAAAATGGCACGCTGGAGAAAGAGGAGCTGCCCGACGGCCCACTCAAGCAGCGCTACAGCATGATCGACCGTGACAAGGATGGCCACGCCACCCGCGCCGAATATGAATTCATGCGCCGCGTCTTCGATTCGGCGCGCAACCGCCTGGTGGCGATCAAGCCAGGGGGCAAGGGGGACGTGACCGACTCGCATGTGTCATGGGAACAGCGCCGCTATCTGCCGGTCATTCCGTCGCCGCTGTGCCATGAGAATGTCTTATTTCTGGCCAAGAACGGCGGCATTCTGACGACGCTCGACACGCGCACCGGCAAGCCCATCAAGGAGGAGCGCATCCCCGGCGGCAGCGGCGACTATTACAGCTCGCCGGTCGTGGGGGATGGCAAGGTGTACCTGAGCAGCCAGCGCGGCAACTTGGTGGTCCTCAGCGCCACCGGCGAATGGGAGGTCCTGTCGCGCGTGCGCTTCGACGAGGAGATCTTCGCCACCCCCGCCTTGGTCGATGGCAAAATCTATCTCCGCACGATGGGGCATTTGTATTGCTTCGGTTCGTCGGAGTAATGAGGGCGGATGCATCGTTTCGCGCACGCGAGCGACCACGCGAAACGATGCATCCAGGCACCGTGCGTTTCGATGCCGGGTTGCCGCGATTCATCTCAATCACCTGGAAATGGGCCGAAAAAAATGCCTAAACCGGCGCTGTGGCAGCCTATACCTTCAGAGTCGTCTTCCCGAAGCTTCTCCGATGATTCATCCGCCCGGACGATTCCAGGGAATGGGCCGATGCCCGAGGAACGCATTTCTCAGGCGGTAGTGGCACGTCTTCTCATGCAGCATCGCACGGCCCTGTATGGCTATATCTATGCGTGCGTCCGCAATCACGACGACGCCGAGGATATTTTGCAAAATGTCTCGGTGGTAGTGACGGAGTCGATCGCGCAATTGCGCGATGAAGCTGGTTTTCTACCCTGGGCGCGCGAGATTGCCCGGCGCCGGATTTTGGTATATCGCCGGACCTCGCGCCGGGAGCAGCCGCTCGATCCCGAATTGCTGCGGCGCTTGGCCGAGGCGGCAGAGCGCATCGAGAAGCTCCATCCAGCATCGGAACAGCATTTGGCCTTGCTCACTTGCTTGGAGCGGTTGCCCCCCAAGAGTCGCCGCTTGATCGCCATGCGCTACGATGGTTCGGTGTCGGGAGTGGGGGAATTGGCCAAGCGGATTGGCCGGAGCGTGCAGTCCGTTTACGCCCAAGTGAAGCGCATCAAGGCGGCGCTGCGTAAATGCGTCGAACGCCGCCTGGCGCTAGAGGAGGAATCATGACCCACAGCCATGAAACCGAGGCGTTACAAGCCTACCTCGACGGCGAACTCGACCCGGCCGCGGCGCGGGCCTTGGAAGAACGGCTCAAGCAGGAGCCGGAATTAGCGAACCAGCTGATGTGGCTGGCTTGTTCCGAGGCGTCCTTCCGGGAATGGTCCGGCGCGCAGCGCATCTGCCAAACAACCACCCCTGAGGCCCGCCCGCCCGCCGCCGCGCGCCGGCGGCCGCTGGCGTTCGATGGTCTGCCGGGGTCGGCGTTCCGCCGCTTCACGCGGGCGGTGTTGTGGTCGGGGTTGGCGGCCACCGTGCTGTTGGCGCTGGTTGGCATCGTGTCGCCACCCCCCGCCGCCCTGGGCGGGTCGAAGGCTATCGCCGCGCTGGAGGAAGTGCAAGGCGAAGTCCGCGTCGTCACCGGCGCCGGCGAGACGGTCCTGGCTCAATCGGGACAGTCCCTGTTCTCGGGGCAGGAAGTTTGCACCGGGGGAGAGGGGAGTTACGCGGTCGTGCGCTATCCCGACGGTACGCGCGTCGAGCTGAGCACGGAAACGACGATCTGTCTATTGCAAGACGGTGGCGCCACCTTGGCGGACATTGGCAAGCACCTGTTCCTGGCCACCGGCTTTGTCAATGCCAATGTCAGCGACCCAATCGACGACCAGCCGCTGGTCATGACCACGCCGCACGCCATCATCCGCGTGCTGGGGCGCCCGTTCCGCGTCGCCGCCGCTTCCACGCAGGTGACGCGCGTGGAGCTGGAGGAAGGCCGCGTGCAAATGACCCGTAAAATCGATGGCCAGTCGATTGAAGTGGCCGAAGGTAGCTATGCCGTGGCCGACATCAACAACCCCCGTTTCACGCCGTTGTTGCTGCCGCCCCGCATCACGCAAGCGCGCCAAGTCTTCACCTGCGGCGCAGGGCCGGTGTTAGACCTGGCATTTGCTCCCGAAGGGGCGATGCTGGCGGCTGCTGGTTGGGATAGTCCGGTGTATCTCTGGGATCTTCATACCGGCGTCCCCCAGACAGCGCGGATGAACCACAAGCGCAGAATTCGCTCCTTGGCGTTTCGCGCGGACGGGTCTCTTCTGGCCACTGGCAGCGAGGACAGATTCATCAAAATTTGGAACCTATCCAGCCATACGGAACTACTCACGTTGCCCAAGCAGAGAATGGAAGTCGATGCCGTGGCGTTCTCCCCCGATGGCCGGCTGTTGGCCTCCGCCGGTTACTCCCGCGACCCACAGCCGGACGCCGGACTGAGACTCTGGGACGCCGTCACGGGAGCGGAGATCGTCCACTTGCTGGGACACCGCAAGAAGGTCAAGGATGTATCCTTTTCTCCCGACGGCGTCTGGCTGGCCACCGCGAGCGCCGATCATACCGTCAGAATCTGGGACGTGGCTCAGAGACGTGAACAAGTCACGCTACAAGGCCATGTCAAGGAAGTCAACGCGGTCGTGTTCTCCCCCGATGGCGCCTGGCTGGCTAGTGGCAGCCGCGACGGCACGGTGAAGCTCTGGGACGCCCAGACGTGGCAGCTCCGCCGCACGCTTCAGGGACATGCCAAGGAAGTCCGGGCGCTGGCCTTTGCCCCGGATAGTCGGATGCTGGCCAGCGGCGGCGGGGACACCACGGTTCGTCTGTGGGACATGGGGACAGGGCGCGAATGGAAGTCATTCAAGGGACACAAATACACGGTTTGCGCGGTCGCCTTCTCCCCGGATGGTAACACACTGGCAAGCTCCGGTTGGGATCGGACGGTCAAACTGTGGGACCTGATCGCCAGTGAACCAGACATGTCGATCGCGCGCTAACCGATGGGCGCCGTGGGCGTCACTCTCCCCAGTCGGGATTTGCGCCGCCAGCGCGTCAAGCGCGCGGTCAACCACACCACGGGGAGAAGCCCGAACAGAAGCCCCCAGCCCGAGCCAAACAGCACCAAGCCCAGCACGCCGAGCAGGGCGAGTTGTTCCGGCCAGACCAACGCGCGCGGGAAGAACGCCAGAATCCAGATGACCAACACCAACCCGATCAGAATGATGGAGCGCGTGCGATTCTCCCTGGTTTGACGCTCCTCCTGGGCCATCAAGCTGACGCGGGGCACCGTGCTTCCAGTGGGCGAATACCACTGTTGCAGCGTTCCCTGCACGGGAAGCGGTTCCATGCTGAAACCCTGGATGTCGGGCGTGACGCTGGCAGGCGCTCGCGCCTCGTCCGACGGGGACACCCATTCTTTGGATTCGGCCAACAGCTCTTCGACAGCGGAGCTTCGCGTCAGCTCTTGCCAGCGTTGACGCAACTCGTGCAACCACTGTGGCAATGGCTGCCCTTGGGGTCCGCTGTCCATGACCGGAGCGTCTTCCAATGCGAGACGGTATTCCGCTTGCCGACAGTATCGTTCAAAGCGATTCCGCGTCGCAACCAGTTGAGATACCGAAGAAAAGTCGCGCCGATCACGCACTTGCGCCAGTAGAAAAGCCATTAGGTTCAATTGTGCTTGAGCACGGCGTAATTCTTGCCCCGCGGCGTTGGCGCGGAACAAGTCTTGCTTAGGGTCGGTGATGGCGGCGATGGACTGGTGTGGATACGATTCCATGCTCCAGGCATCGGATTCCGCGCGGGCCAGGAATCCCGTCGGCACGTAAACCGACCACAACACCGGACCACTCGTCACGCTGTCGAGCTGGGGGACTTCCAAGATGGGCCGACTCAAGGGCGCACTCCCTTCGGGGAACACCCACCGTAACTGGAGCAGGCGCGCGCCGGCCCGGCCCGGCAAGGGGAGCCACAGCCGATCCTGTTCCGCTTGCAAGGGGGGCGTGGGACTCCCATCGATGATCACGGACACCACATCGGCATTGGCGGGCAACGTGACCACTAAATCGGCGCCCGATTCATGGTGGAGCCAATAACTCGCCTCGTGCAGCCACCGTTGGCCATCGATCACGGTGAGAGTCTGTTCGGTGAGGAGCACTTGGACGGAAGGAGCGGCTCGACCTGGCAAGGACGGGCGCAAGCGCAAGCGCCAATCCGTATCCATGACTTGCCAGACCGTGCCCCCCACGCGGCGCCAGCGGGCCAGCTCTCCGGGCCAGCGCGCGAGCGTGGCTGCTGGCTCGGCGACTTCCCGCAGTCCCTGCACGGCGTCGGCTTCCAATGCCGAACCCGCCGCGGCCAGCCAGCGTGCGACCTGCACAGGCTCATGATTGATGCCTTCCAATTGCACATCCGGCATGGTCACTTCGTACGTGCTATCCAACGGGAGATGCACCGTTAGTGTCAGCCGGTAGGAGTCGGTGACGCCGGGATGCAGGTCCAGAACCCAGTACCGAGTGCCGGCTCTCTGAAATTCCCACTGCTGAGCCACGTGATTCGCTTGGAGTCGCACTTCGCCCCCGGCCCAGTTCCGCAGGCTGAGCGTGAGATTGCGCAGCTCCCCGCGTGGAATCGGATACACGAGCGTGGTCACGCAGGTCAGTGTTTGATCGCGGACTTCGGCGAACGTCAGCAACCCCGCTTCCGCGCTGGCGGGGGCCGGCGCGACCTGAAAGGTTCCCTGATAAGTGGGCGAGGAGGTCTGGAAGGTCCAATCCGATTCCGGGTGGGGGACGTCGGTTTCCGCTTGCAAGTTCGTCACCTGGATCGGCTGGATGACCAAGCCCGGATGAGCCGTTACCTGAACCACCGTTTGCGGATCGCGCGCCACGCGTAGCGGTAAAGGGAGTAAGCGGAAGCGCTGGGCATCCTTGGCGCCGCGTGGCAGCCAGCCGGTCAATTCCAAGGTGGCGGCGCTGGCTGGTCGCTGCAACCAAACCTGAACCGTCGATCCGGTACGGGACCAATAACGCACATTGGCGCCTTGAACGGCGATGAGGTTCACGGCGGCGGGCACTTCCCACTCCACCAGGGACCCTCGTAAGTCGTGGACCCGCGCCGTCGCCATGACATCCGCTTGCTTCGTCCCCACTTTCCAGGAGACGATCTGTTCTGCGCGTGGCCGTTGCGGCGCTTGTCGCAGTTGGAGGCGCAAAAAGGGGACGCCGCCCCGCGTTCCCCAGAAAGCATTTTCGGGGACTCCCAAATCTTTTTGCCGCGCCAGACGCCAGGGACGCCCCAAGAGTTGCTCGAAGGTTTCCGGCATACTGGAGCGTTCGACGCCGATCATGGCGCGAGCGACTTGGATGGTGGCTTCCATGTCTTCCACTTGGTAGGCCAACAACCTGCGACTGGAGGATACCTTTAGGGGAGTCGGAAACGGTAACACCACATCTTCCCCCAAGGGCTGATTGGGAACCAGCTCCAAGGTGACTTGCAACCGGCTAGTCACGGGACGCTGAAAGCGGAGTCGTAACACCTGCTTTCCTTCCAGCGGTAGCACTTCCCATTGGCTTAAACGAGTCAGCGAATTGTCGGCCACCACGCCGGAAACGACGGCTTCCACGTTGCGCACTTCCAGATTGGGGGGAATCTCCACTTCCAGTCGCATGAGGGTGCTCTGGGGTGACTCGTAACGTAATAATCCCACCAGGCGTGACGCCGTCGGATGGAGCTGCCACAAATACGCTTCCTCGACCTGGAGGTCATCCGGCTGCGACGAGCGTTCTTCCCGCCACCAGCGCACCGACAGGGCGGAAGTACGTCCCAAGTCGGCGGTCAACAACGTCCCCGCCGGTTGCTGAGCGCCGGCGTTTTGGTGCGCCGTCATATGAGTGCCCCGACATCCCGGCAACAGCAGGTTGCGCGCGTCGGCCGGCAGCAACAGGTGCAAGCGGCTGGTGGGCAGGTCCGGGATGGTGCAGCGCAATTCCTGGCCGTCGGCGGCCAGGGGGAGCGGCACGCTCATGGGCAGCTCCAGGTCGTGAAATCCCGTCCCCTTGATGGTCAGCGTGTAGCCTTCGGTGGCTTTGGGCAAGGCACGCACGACGGTCGGAGCACCATCCAACAACGGGGATTCCAATTGCACGCCGGCCAGCGGCAAGTGCAAAGTGGCTCGCTCCACGAAGGAATAGACTTTGTACCTCGCGGTGAGACGCGCCGTGTTGCCCACCACTTCGCCACGGTACGCGCCGCTTACCAAGACAGCGTCTTGGGTGGTGATCCGCCGTTGCTGAATGAATGTTTCGAGCTGCTCGATGAGGGCAGTCGGCGCCAGAACCGTGTCACCGTGTTCATCGCGTGTCAGATACACCGTGGTGGGCGGAGCGTCCGCCGCTTGCACCACGGCTGGGAACATGCGGCATGAGGATATTCCCCAGGCGCCACCGGCGAGCAGCAAGACGCCCGCCACAACCGGTTTTTCATTCTTGAATCGATGCACCGTCTCAGAGGAGGAACGCCGTTGATGGCGCAGGCAACGGATCAAAGCGACGAGCAGCCCCGCCAGCGTTGGCCACCAAAACAACGGCTGGAGGGAAGTCGGCAGCCACAGCATTGCCAAGCCGCCGACCACGAGCCAGACCAGCAGCAATTGCCAACGCCAGCGATTGGCCGTGCGGCGAAAGCGGTCGGCGATGAGCAGCAAGACGCCCGCCCAAATGATTCCCAAGGCCACCAAGGCATCGTGGCGAACCACCCATAAGAGATCGGGGTGTTCGGCGCCGGCGACCGGTTCCCATTCCGTCCAATCCACCCCGAAACCATCGGGAACGAGCGACCCATTCGTGGGCGGCATGGGGCCATCGAGTGCTACCCCAGCCTCTTCCCCAACGGGCAACCAAGCCAACACCGTGCGAAACCGGCCCGAACGGTCATGTCCCTTGGCGGCCGCTTCGGCCACGGCTTGATGAATGGAGAAGAGGTTTTCTTGGGTCAGTCCCGCGTGTTGCCAAGATTCCAGTTGTCTGCGTGTCGTCAGCAAGGGAGTGGAAGGAGTCAGCACGCAGACCAGCTGCAAGGCGTCCCACGGACCGGGCACGCTGTCCACCATCCCGCGCGGGGGGCGGGTGGGTGACAAGGTGGGCGGGGTCCAATCCTTGAGCAGAAGGCGAGTCATCGGGCCAATGCCTTCCGCTTGCAAGCTCCAAACATCCACCACCAGCGGCACTTGGTTTTCCAGATACTCCAGCGCCAATTGACTTAAAACCTGTCCCAACGTCCAGTCATCGTGGTTGTCTCGTTGCTGGCGCAGGGCGGACAGCGCTTGCGCGAGCAGTTGCTGTTGGCGGGTTTGCCCGGTGGTGTCCGCGGTGACGGACGCAGTATCCCCGAACCAGCCGGACCAAAGCGCGCGGGGGTCCATGGGGAGCGATCGCTTCGTGCTTCGGCTGCCGGAGGGCAGACGCACCAAGCCCATCTCCGTGACCGGCGTGATATCCGGCGGCAGACGCCAGGTACGCCGGAAAGACAGGGTTTGAACCGGGAGTTTCGGGACCGGTGCTTGCAGGTGCGTCCAGAGGGTGCCGAGTGGTTGGTTCGTGGTATAAATCAGCTCGAAGGAATGGCGGCGCGTACCCAGGAGCGTCGGTACCTCAAAGAGGACTGTCGGACCATCGGAGCCATCCAGCGCGGCAACCAATTCCAGCTCATTCGTCCAACGTCCGTCCACGCGCGCGGACACGGGAGTAGCGCCGGCGGGTAAGAGGACGGGTAAATTCCCTTGCCGCCAGTTCCACACGTGAAAGCGGAAATGGTGCAGCAACCGGCCATTGGGTTCCACATACACCGTTAGCCACGCCGCGTCGGCGACGGTCTCGGCGGAGCGATCCGCTTGCGGGGAGCGGCCCCGCAGCGCCAACCGCAACGGCGGGTGACCGTAACGATATGTTCGCCACGAGGCCCCCGGTTCCGCCGCGCTGAGGCCGGTGGTGTCCACTTGCACCAAGTCGGTTCCCGCCAGGTAGAGCGTTACCTCTCCTTCCATGCGTTCGGCCCCGGGAACCGTGATGAGCGGGACTTCCCAGCGCCGTTCTTCTCCGTTCGGAGTGGGTGTCAGCTGACTGGCCATGGTGAACACGGCGGCGTCCAAGGGCATGGTCCCGGCCAACGGCGTCAACAAGGCCGAGGGAGTCGTCAGGGTACTTGGTTCCCCCAGATCCAAAGTGACTTCTAAATCCAGACGTTCGCGCAGCGGCCGATCCAGGACCAAACGCCACCAACTACCTTGATAAGGCAGCGCGCCGGATAAGGACGCCGCGTGCAACGGCGTACCCGCCGCCAACAAGGCCAAATGCCCGACCGCTTCTCGTGTTTGCAAACGTTGCGTTTCGACGACGCGATTCGTCCCTCGAATGGTCTTCCAATTCCAGACGCCGTTGACGGGAATGGTCGTGAGGAAATCGACGGATTGCAGAATCCCCCCTTCGGGCTGCAATTCCAAGCGGATCAGCGCCGAGGCCCGGCCCGAAGCTAGGACGATCTGGCTTTGACAACGCGAAGCGATCCGCAGGGGACGTGGCCGCAACCGCACCGTTCCCGCCACGATCTGACCATGATACAGCATCAGGTGATCGGGAAGCATATCTTCCCAAGGCGGATTGCGGAGCGGATGGGCCGGGTCCGCTTGCCATTGCTGGGCGGCGCTCGGGGCGGAGACCGGCACGGAGGATTGGACAACGGCACGCAACAAGGGGGGCAAGGTAATGGCCAAGGCCCCTTCCCGCGACCGTGCTCCCAAGGGAATCACATCGGGAATGGCCGCCGCGCCGGAAGTCATTTCCAAGGGTGTGGTAGGGCGCAGGCGTAAGTGCAAGCGTTGCCAGCCATCAGCGGAAGGAGTCAACGAGTGTGACAGATCGGCGATCAAAACATTCTTGTTGCCATCCCGTGTCACGGACCAGCTAACCAACAAATCCTTGGGGGTCGTCTCGACTCCCTCGACCTGCCAATTGGCGGGTAACTGCACGGCGAGCTGAAACAATCGGCCCTGCAACAGCTCATAAGCGATCATCGCGGTCAAGGTGGAGCCATCGGGGTCGATTTGCCACCAGGTATACTGATGGACCTTGAATTCGGGACCAGGCGTTTTGATCAGCGCTGAAGGTCGTCGGGCGCCGGTGGTGGGTACCAGTCCCGCGCGTAAGGGGATCACCTGCCAAGGGACTGTGCCACTGGAGCTGGTGGAACCGTTAGCGCCGGCAGGTGTCTCCACGAAGCGGAAGGTGCCGCTTTGCCAGTCCTCAAGTTGAATGGCCGGATGGACGCGCAGTTGAATGGTTTCACCACGCTGGACGGCATCCGCCACCTGGATTTCGGGACAGGTCCAGAGACGATTCGCCGCCAACGTACCCAAGCACCGAATTTGCAGTGTCTGACGCTCGCCTTCGTGGATTGGATCACTCAGTCGAATGAGGACCGTGGCGGGGGTGTTTCCTTTCCCGCTTTGCAATTCCCAGGCTTCCAAATTGGGAATCATCACCGCGTAGGGGCGCAACGTCGGGTCCACGCGACAAATCAAGCGATCCACGAAACCTTGGACGATTTCCAAATCGATGTCCACCTCGACTTCGACTTGTCCGGGTGACAAATCCATGCGACTATGCGACTGGGCCAACAGCAAGGGATTGGTTCGATGGGGGCCGCCCGCCTGGCGAATGGTCAACAAGAGCTGCGACTGGCCGGCGAAACTGACGCGCCATAAGCGCCGCTCCGCTTGCTCCGCGGGAAACGGCCCCGTGAGCAGCGCCATTTCCTCGGACACAATGACCACACGGTCGGCGGGCAAGTCCAGCTCCAAGGTGGCGACGGCGGTAGGGGAAACCTTCAGCTCAAAATGGAGGCCGCTTGGATGCTGCGTCCCGCGCGCGGACCATTCCAGGTTCAGGGTGTGTTCCCCCGGAGTTTCGACCAGCAGCGCAGGGCCGGAGCCATCCAGGTTCCCCAAGACCGCGTCTCGGCTATCCGCCCAACGCGCTTGCCGAATGGCCAGATTCATGGACTGCAAACCCAATAGCCCCGGCTTGGGATCGGTATGGACGATCTTCCAAACACCACTCTTGCCCACCAAGGCCTGATCTTCGAGAACGGCGCGATAGTGGGATTCGACCAGACAGGGGGGAATCGGGCGCTGAGCGATTGCCTGCGCGGCTTGGGCGACCAAGTCCTCAAAATAGGCGCGGGGTATCTGGCGGAGCGTCCCCTGGTGCAGCTCCGCCAATCGCTTGGCCACTTGGTCCGGCGCCAAGGGAACCCATTGGATGGGCACCGGCGACGTCGTGGTCTTCGCGTCCGGCGCCGACAGGCGTGGCTTCTCCGCGCCGCTGACCAGCAGTGTCCCACTCAGGACGCCAAGCACCAGCCCAGCCATCACGCCGCCGCGAGTCAGGTTCCAATAGGTTTGGTAGTTGGGAACGAAGCGCATCAGCAATGTCCCTCAGGGAAAGCAGTCCTACTGGGGCGGACGGTTCCAGCGATGCATGGCTGGGGTAGCGGTCGAACACTCGGACGCGAAACGTCCCTCATCCAAGCCGTCCCAGGTGGATCCACCATGCAATCAACTCGCTCCCGCGGGGGGGGGAACGGCGTCCACCGTGGACGGTTCGCCACGTATCCGCACTTTACTGCTGCCTCTGGTCACGGATGATCCCGAACGCACGCGGCTGAAGCCGGGCATGAAGATCAATTGGCGCCGGTACCGTTGCTGTAACATCCATTGGATACCCAATACCAGCGCTAAAATTAGAATACCGGGCTGACTGCCATAGACGATCAAGGGCAAGAAGGACGGCCACCAGACACCCAGAGTGATTCCCGTCAGTCCCAGCACCGCCAGAATGCACCAGAACTGCGCGCGTGAGAGAGGGGCGTAGTACAAGAGCAAGCCGACAGTCAGCACCACCAAGGAACAGAGCAGCAACCAAACCTGCTGCGGTACGTGCATGATCGACAATGGTTGCAAAGTAGTTTGCCAACAAACCAAGCTAGGTCGGTTCGGATTGCCAGCGGTACTACCGGAGAACCAGCGCTCCAAATCATCATGGCTGGCGGACGCCCTCGGAGCAGGCAACCAACCGCGCAGTCCCCATTGTTGCTCCACGGTCGTTCCTCTCCCCTGTTCAAACGCCACCCAATTGCCAGGTAGCTCCACCTGCCAGCGTACCCGTCCCAGAAAGACGTTGCCACGCAGTTGGGGCGGTTGAAACGAAGTCCAAAACGACATCCGCGACAGCAAGCCGCCGCTGTTCGCGGCGCCAATCCCTGGTGTGATCACGTAATAAACATCGAGTACCATCGGATATTGATGGCTTTCCGGCTGTGGCATCCGCAAACGGACCAGGTGCCCCCGGTCGTTGGGTGGAACATGGTCATCCAAGGGTTCCATGTTGGGAATGTGGCCGTCCAACCGTAAGTCGAGGTTTAAGCTGGAGATGGTCCCGCCGCGCGTGGGTAGTTCCAGGTCGAGCGTCCGGGTGGTCAGCTTGTTGATGAGAAAGCGGGTGCGATACTCTTGTTCGCCGTTCTCCCGAACGAACACTTGAACCAACACGCGGTCCACGGCAATCGCGGCCAACGGCGCCAGAGCCGATTCCGTCAAGGCGATGACCAAGGGTAGGTCGGTGCCGGTGGCCCGCATGACCAGGGAAGGGAGCCGGTCCCGTCCGGGAACAATTTCGGGGGGCCGAATTTCCCACACCCGACTGGCCAGAACCGGCTTGACGCCGGGGTCGCTCCACACGCGGACCTGCGTGAGCGTTTGCGTGGCATCCGCGCACCAAAACAGCGGCACAACGAAGTCACGCTGAGCAACTCGCGAGTCGGCGGCCGGCAGATCGAACCAGTATTCCAGCGTGACTTCCCGTTTTTGAAACGCGGCGTCGTCCAGCTCGAGAATACCGATCAGGTCGGCTTGAGGGACCAACACCCCCCCCTGCACGATGGGCAAACGCTCGCGGGCCAAGCCGGGCATATGAACCCGTAGTTGCCGGAGTCGTTCGCGCGGAAAGCGGAAGCGGCAACGCACATGAGCTTGAGCCGCTTCCAGGTTGAGGGAGACATCCATGCTCGTGTCCACCGACAAGTCGAGGCGATGTTGACGCCAGCCTAAATCGACATGGGTAGGAGCCTGATCGAATCGCCAGGCTCCTTGCCCGGTGTTCGTCAAGGGCATACGTGGCTCCCACGCGACGTGGGACATTTCCCAGCCCTCCGGCAAATGGATGTGGAACTCCCCCCCTTGATCCAAGGTGTTGCGTGGCTGGGGCAACAACAAGATGGCATCTTGTACGTCGTCCGCCATCGCCACCAAGCCGTGCAACGTCACGCGGAATTCCGCTTTCTCCGGTGAGACGAATGGCCCGCCTTGCGCCTGCGCCAGTTTGATGAGCGCTCGGGCCGCTCCCTTCTCCGGTTCCAGCAGCTCGACGCTTTCCACCAAGGTCGCCGGCTCCGCTCGAATCTGACGCAGGTTGTTCGGGACTTCCACTTCCAAGCGATCCACGATCATCCGAACCGGCGTGATGTGAATATCCGTGCGAATCAACCACCCTTCCGAGGTGAGCTGGAGATGATGAACGAGGCGCGATTGCAAGACGCCTTGGAGTTTTTCCACGTCCAGCTCCACAAGCGGGGGCGGCGGCGCGGCCCGGACCACGTTGGGAAGATTGAAATAGTGATACATGACAGACGTGCCGGATTCCGGACGTTGGGCTTCCGGCACCGGCATGGGAATGATTTCGCCGCGCGGCGTGACGCGCACGCGCACGTCAGCCGGTGCTTTAATCAAGATTCGGCCTTGTTGGCGAAATGCGTTCAGGACGAAATACGGCCCCACGGCCAGTCGTTGACCGTTGCGCATTTGGCGTTGACGAATATGCACGGTCAGCGGCCCACTACCCGGTTCGGTGAGCTGGACCGTCCAGACGGGGTTCTTGGCGTCGGTCGGGGGAACAACCGTCGCATATTGCTGGTTGGGCAGCTCCACGATGGCCTGAGTGGGAGCGTAAATTTTCCAAACATCGGTTTGACCGCGCAACGTTTTCAAAGTCAAGCGGGCCGTGGTCGTGATTTGATTCTCCTCCACCAGCACATCGATCTCGCCTTGGGAGTCCACCAGCGGTTGATCGGGCTGCTGAGGGGTTGGACCGCGCCAGCTGATCTCCAGCCGATCCGTGGGACCCAAGGCCAACGCGCGGCGTTGGGGATTGCGTGCGCGGAGCGAGACAGCGGTTTCCACCTGTTCCCGTTCCCGAAACTTCGCATCCAGCTGTTCGCGTTCCCGGAACTTGATGCGCACATCTTGAACGGCGTCTGGCCCATCAAAGGCTTCCAATAATGTCACCGCCGCGCGTGGCAAGCTCAATTCAAAGCCGCGTTGCTGGTCGCGCACGAATACAGGGACTTCCATGTCCAGGATCACGGTGTATGGGTGATCTTTCTTTTCCAGGCGCACCAGGAACCCATCGTCCCCCGGCGGCAACAAGATGGGCAGCTGGCCGTCGTCGAAGCGCGCCGCGATGGGCCGCGCTTTGTGACACCCCAAAGCGATAAGTTCCCGCGCTTCCTCCGTCACGATGTGGAAGGTGGCTTGCACCCGCACGACATCGCCGACCACCCGCCCCGTCAACCTGCATTCATTGGGCACGCGCGGTTTGGACACGGCTTCGAGCAGCGCGCGCAGGCGATCCCGCTCGTCGAGCAATTTTTGAAATTCGCGGAGAACGTCCGCGGGTAGTTTCGGGAGCAACTCCATCTCCCCCGCGGCGCGCGGCGCGGACGGCTCCTGGGCAGGCGGAGCGGTGGCTGGTTGAGCTGCCAGACAGGCCAGCGTCCATACAATGCCGAGCGCCGCGCGCGCTGCCACTTGTCGGCTGGTCTTCACGATGGTTCCTTTCCTACTGGCGCAAGGCGATAGATGGGAACGGGCATTCGTGGCCGCTGGGGCCGCCTTGGTTACGCCCTCATGTCATTACGCCCCAGTGATGGGACGCTGTTCATTATAACTGGATAATAAGAAATTACAGGCGGTGGTTTCTCTATTTTTACATTCGTGCCAGTTCGAGCAACCGGGCCGAACCACCTGTAGCAGCTATGACAAGAATAAAGGGGGGATAAGAAATACGTGAAATTATCCGAGAAGGCGAGCGGGGGCCGTCAGACCCCCAGTATCTCGCCCCAACCAGCGGGCTTAACGCCCCCCGCGCGCCTTTTTCGGAAGTTCGTTACTGCCGGAAGACGCTGTGGCAGGCGGCGCAGGTGCCGTCGAGCTTGAAGGCGGCCTTGTTGACGGCGCCCGGGTCCTTCTTCTTGATGGCCTCGGCCAGAGCGATGCTCTCCTTGGCCATCTCATCCGACCACTTGATCCAATCCGCCTTGCGCTTGCTGGGGGCTTGGTGCTTGCTGATCTCGCCGATGGCGGCGGAGATGTAGGCCGCGCGCAGCAGGGCTTGTTCATTTTTCGCCAAATCTTGCGCGTTGGGAGCGGCTTTGCCAAATTCGATGATCACGCGCTCGATGCCATCGGGAGTGATCTCCCCCGGCTTGTCGCCAACGCCGATGCCTCCCGTGACCTTGCCGGCCGCCGTGACCCGACGCAGGGCCATGATGTACATAATGTCTTCCACTTCCTCGTATTTCTTGGCGATGTCCGCGGATTGCTTCTTCACGGCGGCGGCGTCCCCTTTTTCAATCGCCGAAGCTAATTTCAGGACGGCGGCGCGCATTTCCGCTTCATCATCCGCTTGAAGGTTGCTGTTGCTGGCCCACAGCAGCACGGCCAAAGCCACCACGGCGGAACTCATCATCCACCAACGTGCGTGCGTTCTCATGCAATTCTCCTTCTGGGAGGTTAACAAGAAAAACTCGAAACGTGGCGGAGAAACAAGGTGTGATCGACCCCCCCCGCCCGTGAGTAACCCACAACGCATAGATATTATGATGGGGATTTCGTCTCTGGCAAGAAAATAGCGCGCGAAACGGCGTTGATTTTCGATGGCTGGATTGGCGCGGGTCCACAGCCCCCCGCGCCAATCCATTCCGCATCAAGAGCGAACAGTCCGAACCTTCCGGGGAGACCGCCAGCTCAGCCGACCAGCTGGCGAATGGGCTTGCCTTGCGGCACCAACTCAATCGGTCGGCCATCTTGCGCGCGATACCAGGTGTGCAGCGGCACGCCGAGGGTGTGGTAAATGGTGGCGGCCAAATCTTGCGGCGTCGCCGGGTCGTTGATGACATATTCTCCCAAGGCATTGGTGGCGCCGACGACTTCGCCGGTACGGACGCCGCCGCCCCCCATGCAGGCCACTCCCGCCGTCGCCCAGTGATCGCGCCCCGCCGAGGGGTTGATCTTCGGCGTCCGGCCAAAGTCACCGAACCATACCACCAACGTGTTGTCCAGCAAGCCGCGATCGTGCAGGTCTTGCAGCAAGGCGGCATAGGCCTGATCGAGGATCGGCAGCTTGCGTTCCTTCAAGGTGCGGAAGTTGTTCTGGTGCGTGTCCCAGCCGCCATCCGTCACGGTCACGAAATGGACACCGGCTTCGATCAGCCGCCGGGCCAGCAAGCACGATTGGCCGAACTGACTCCGGCCATAGCGTTCCCGCAGCCGGTCGGGTTCTTCCTCCAGGTTGAATGCTTTCTTGGCGGCGGGGGAGGTGATCAGGCCATGAGCCTTTTCATAGAAGACATCGCGGGCTTGCACCGATTGCGAGCTTTCCTCGATGTTCTTCTGATAGCGGTCCAGCTCGGCCAGCATGTGATAGCGCCGTTCCAGCCGAGAGCGTTCGGCGTCGTTGGCCAAGCTCAGATCGCGCACCTTGAAGCTCGGCGCGTTGGGGTCTTCGTGAATTTCAAAGGGGTTGTATTGGTCTCCCAAGAAGCCCGCGATGCCGCCGTTGAAACGCCGGTCGATGAACCGCCCCAGCTGCACGAACGGGAAAATGCCATTCGGATAACCCCGCTCCTTGGCGATCACCGAACCGAAGCACGGAAACGGCAGCGAGGCGTTGAATTTGTGGCCGGTCATCATGAGGTGATCGGCGACGCCGTGGCTGCCGTTCTGCGGATTGTGGCCGCGAATGATGCTGTACTTATCGGTCTGCTGGGCCAGGTGCGGCAGGTGTTCGGAGATGCGAATCCCCGGCAACGTGGTCGGGATGGTGTTGAATTCGCCGCGCACCTCGGCCGGCGCGTCGGGCTTGGGATCGAAGGTCTCGTGATGGCTGGGCCCCCCTTGCATCCACATCAGGATGCAGTTGACCGTCTTGCCGGCTGGATTCGCGTCGGCGGCGAGCTGCTTCAGCCGCAGGAACCCCGGCAAGGTCAAGCCCAAGGCCGACAAGCCGCCGATGCGCAGAAACTCACGGCGCGTCCCGCCCGTGCAATCCGACGTTCTTCCGGTGATGAAATCCAACATGGCAATCCACTCCCCCCAAGGTGGCAGGATGATAGTAGATAGGAATTCGTATGGTCCCATCCTCGTGGGCGTGATCGAGGCGGTTGGTTGCTTGGCGGTGGCTCGCGCCGTCCCCCTCCAGCGCGAACGGCAAGGCGGGTTTAAGGTGGGCTGGGCAATAATGCTGCTCCCACCTCCTCAGATTGGCCGGCTTCAGGGCCGTTGTCAATAGAAAAAAGCCAATTCTTGTCCGAGAAAAGGGGACGCGACTCGAATTCGATGGCTGTCGGATGGCGCCACGCTCAACTGTCAAGCAAATTCGAGTCGCGTCCCCTTTTCATCTTTTCATCCGCGTCCGCGCGGGTGGACGTGCGCGCCACCGGCGCGTAGAATAAAATTGCCGCGCTAGTCAATTCCTGTTTGGTGTTCCAATGTCTTGCGGTGCCGTTCGTCAGGAGACGACGCCACGCGGAGTGATTCCCCCCAATCCAGAGTGCAAGGGAAAGCAGTAACATCATGGCGGACATTCTCACCTGGCGTGATGACCACGACGCGGCGGAAATCATCCAACGGACGGCGACCGCAGTGCTGGAGGGAGCGGTGGTGGCCGTGCCGACCGAAACCGGCTATGTCGCGGCGGGGAGCGTGTTGGCTCCGACGGCGGTGGCACGCCTGGCAGCGGGGACGGACGAGCCGTTGACCCTCGCCGTTCCGACGGTGGGGCACGCCCTGGATTGGGTGTGGGACATGAGCACGTTGGGCCGGCGCTTGGCGCGGCGCTGCTGGCCGGGACCCATGACCTTGGTGTTCGCCAACGGCGTGGGGGAAGGGCTGCTGAGCCGACTGCCGACTGCGGTGCGGCGCCACTTATGCCCCGATAGCAAGCTATATTTAACCAGCCCCGAACAAGTCATCCTGGCGAGCTTGTTGCGCTTCCTGCCCGCCCCGATGGTCCTGGCCCGCCGCGCGGCAGCGCCGGGAGAGACTCCCAGCAGCCTGGAAATGGTGCTCCAGGCCTGCGGCGCGGACATCGCCTTGGCCATCGATGCTGGCCCACCTGTTTACGATCAGCCGAATACCGTCGTGGCGGTCAACGGCACGAGCTGGCGGATGGTGAGCGAAGGGGTGCTGTCCACCGAGGAAGTGGCTCAGCAAACGGTTTGCCTGGTGGTCTTCGTCTGCACGGGAAATACGTGCCGCAGCCCGATGGCCGAGGCTCTGTGTAAGATGTTGTTGGCGCGACGCTTGCAATGTACGATCGAAGAGTTGCCGCAGCGCGGCTTCCTGGTGTTGTCGGCGGGAATGGCCGCCGCGGTGGGAGACCAGGCCGCCCCCGAGGCCGCGGCCGCCGTCCAAGAATTAGGGGCTGAGCTGACCGGGCACGCCAGCCGACCGTTGGCTGGCGAACTGGCAGCCCAGGCCGACTTTCTCATCACCATGACCCGAGGACATGGCGAGGCGGTACGGGCCCGCTTTCCCCATGTCGCGCCGCCGCGCTTGCTGTGCCCGGATGGTCATGATATTGCCGACCCTATCGGCGGCGACGCGGACGTGTATCGCGCCTGCGCCCAGCAGCTGTTGCGGCACATCGAACAGCTCGTCGCGGAGCTTCAGTAGCATGAAAATAGCCATTGGCAGTGATCATCGCGGTTTCGACGTCAAACGGCGCTTGCAGTCCTTTCTGACCCTGCTCGACCATGAGGTGTTGGACGTGGGACCGTCGAGCAGCGATAGCGTCGATTATCCGGATTTCGCCTTCAAGGTGGCCCGCGCTGTCAGCGAAGGGCGGGTGCAGCGCGGCATCTTGATCTGCGGCAGCGGCATCGGCATGTGCATCGCCGCCAACAAGGTGCGGGGCGTGCGCGCCGCTTTGTGTCATGACGCCATCACCGCCGAGATGAGCCGGCGCCATAACGATGCGAATGTTCTCTGCTTGTCCGCCGATTTATTGGGTGAGGAGCTGATGGAGCGCATGGTGCGCATCTGGTTGCAGACGGACTTCGAGGGGGGCCGCCACGCCCGCCGTGTCGAGAAAATCGTGCGTTTTGAACAAGAATCGTGAGCCAGGGCGCCGCGCGGAAGTGTTCGCGCGGCCTGTCTTTTCTACCTCTTGATGGTCAATCAACTGTTGTCCCGCTGGTTGCGGCGGATCGGCGGGAGTCCCTGTTTTCGCGTCCACGGCAAGGCCAGGGTGGAAACTGCCTGGCGCGTCATCCAGGTGTACGCCACGCACCGCCGCGATGCCGACAGCCGCTGGCCTATCTTGTGGCGGGGCATGTGCATCACCTGGACGCCTGAGGTCGTGGTCATCGGCTGGGATTTCGCCGAGCAGGTGGTGCGCGAGCAAATGCGCGAGCCGGCGTCGCGCCAACATCCCCTGGAAGTGATCGGCGGGCGGATCGGCGATCCGCGCCGCCGCCTGGATGCGGGCGGGCCGAGTTTGGCCAGTTGCAGCGAAGTGATCGCTCACGAAATTGGCCATACCTGGCAAGCGCTCCGGCTCGGCGACCTGTACCTGCCCGTGGTGGGCGCCGTCACCTGGTTCCGGGAAGGGGCCCATTGGTGGAACCATTTCGAGAATGAAGCGAGCGAGATCGGCCAATTCGGCGGTTTGGTCAATGGCTCGGTGTACCCGGAGTTAATGACACGCTGTCAACAGCATGGGAAATCATGTTGACCGGGGCGGCGCCGCGTGGGCGCGCCTGCCCAACCGGGTTGCCCTCCCGCGTTGTCACTCCTTGCGCTGTTGGCGCCGTTCCAGGTCCTGTTTCAAATCCTGGACGATGTCTCGAAAGACCGCGCCAGCGGGGCCGGGCTGCTCGGCCAATTCTTCATGGGCTTCCACCACATGGCGTTGCAAGGATTCGCCGGGTTCCATCCCGCAAGGCACCTCCTCCCAAGCCCCGGCATTCGTTTCGTCTTCGTATATCTGGGGAATGACATCATCCAACGCCACCTGGCACAGGAGTTTGAGACAGGACGGTGAAGGGGAAACCAGCTGGAACGTCCCCCGTTGGCCGACGGTCTTCCAGAGGAACATCAAGGTCCCTAGGAAGGTACTGTCCATGTACTCACAGTGGCGGAGGTCCACCTTCACGTCCACGACGTTTTCCGTCAAACAGCGCTCGACATGACGCCGCAGCGCCAATCCCTGGGCCATGCGCGCCCAACCCATCACGCGCAACGTGAGTCCCTGCTCGCGCCGCGCCTCCTGAATATTGCCTTGGGGACCAGCCATGAGCATACTCTCTTTCTAACTAGCCCCCTAGGGGATGCCGATAATATTAGAACAGATGATATGCATGAGCATACTCCCTTTCTAACTAGCCCCCTAGGGGATGCCGATAATATTAGAACAGATGATATGCATGAGCATACTCCCTTTCTAACTAGCCCCCTAGGGGCGACTGTTCATAGCCAGGGGCGACAGCCCCTGGAGGGGGAATGATCTGCCTACATAGCCCTGAAAGGGCGGCAGAAGAAGAAGCACCGTCCTGGCCTGAATCTTTCTTTTACTCCACGAGCACGCCTGTGCCCACCTTGCCTCGAAAACGAGTTTGGCAGTCGGGACATTGTAGCTCCTCGGAAAGCGAGAAACTGGCCGTGACCGGCGCTTCATCCAAAACGGGAAGGGCGGGGACGTTGGGTTGAAATTCCTTGAAGAAAAACTGCAACCAGCCTTCCAGCTTGCGGGCCAGAAGCGTGGGCTGGCGCGGAAAGGGAAAATGCAGTGTGCCGATGACGATTTCATAGCCCGCTGGCGGGGAGTCGAGGCGCTTTTGGATCACGACGGAAGGGGGCATCTCCCGAAATAGTTGCTCCTGAAACACCACTCCCGAGGAGCAAATCACCAACACGGAGCGCGTGGCGTCTTCGGGTGGGGACTCCGCCAGCAACAGGTCAGGATACTGTCCGAGCAAACGCGTTCCCAGGTCCGCGTGTTCCGCCACTTCAAACACCGTCAGGGCCTTGCCGTATTTCTCCCAAGGAGCTGCTGGCCGCAGCTGGTGCAGCATTTCCAGTTGCGCCAGCAGCTCCAAGTTCTCGATGCCCAACACCTCGCCGAGCGGTCGCGTTTGACGTCCGCGCGTCACCAAATCCGCGGTGCGCAAACCGGCGGCGAAAGCGCGCTCCAGCAACAGCACGCGCAACCGAGCCAAGTTGCCAGCGGTCCACATCGTGCTTTCCCATTCCATCAAGAAATGTTCCGCGAAGGACATCGGCAATTGCTGCTTCAACACCCGTTCGAGCTGATGGACGACGAGCATTACCGGATCGCTTCCGCTCCGCGCGGCGTCCTCGACCATCAGGCGAGACAAGGCCGCCAAATACCCGATGGGACAACCCCCAGCCAACGCGGCTTTTTCGGTTTCGTGAGCCAGGTGATTCAACACGCGCTGGCGCCGTTGCACTTGGCCGCGCTGCACGCTGCCGAGGGCCAGGCGCGCGGCGAAGGCGGCATCCCGGACGTCGAAGGCGGGATCATGCAAGCGCGGCACCAGCCGCCCCCACGCATAGTCGATGGCCCGCTCCAGTGGGGAACGAAGCAGCGGCCAAATCAGGGCGACGGCGCCGTACGTCAACAATGCCGCCAGCAACAACACGACCACCAACGGGACAGCCACCTGGGGCCAAGGGGACAGGAGGCCAGCTCCTAGCACAGCGACCAAGACAAAGGGAGCCGGCAAAAAGAATTGGGCGCCGCGCCGCGTCAGCAACCGTTCGGATTCCGGGCCGCGATAGACCACGCCCCGGGGCGTTTCGAGCACCAGCCGCGGCCACCAGCCGTTCTCCGACACCTCGACGACATAGCCATCGTCCGCGAGACGGCCGCGCGCGGGGATCAGCGGATGAACGCGCTGCTCCGGGGGCGTCGGGACCAGGGCGTAGCAGCGCGGGCACAGCACGGCGCCGCGTTGGTGGGCGACCTTCCGCACGTGCCGATCCGCCTCCGCGTCGGCGTGACCATAGGCCAACAACCGCTGTTCCAAACGCAACAGTCCTTCGTCGGGATCATCGCGCAGCGCCAGCTCCCGGCAGCGCGGCCAGACATCGGCCTGCGTTTCCGGAGTCATGTGCATCAACCACTCTTCCACCATCGACCACGGCTCGCGCACTTTGCCGCCGATGAGCAACAAGCGATGCGCCTCCCACAGATGGCGAATCATGTCGGGCCGGCGCAATTGCACAGCACAACGCGGACAGCGCATGCGGACTTTGCGTTCCAAGCGTTCGCGCCGCTCGATCAACACCGGCAGCGTTCCCACGCGCCGTTCCAGCTCCAACAGCAGCTCGATGGCCTCATTCTTGTCCAAGCCGCGTATGAGGTCGTCAATCAATTTGCGCTGAGCGGCGGGTTGCCCGGAATGAGCGGCCAGCAACACTGCCACGGTCGCCAGCCGCGCCGCTGGTCGTAAGCGCGTATCCAGCAAGAAAGCCCAAACAAGCGGGATCAGCGTTTGCGCCAAGGGATGGGGCCACTGGACGGCCAACTCGATGGCCAGCTCCCGCGACGCTTGGTCCCCTTCCGCTAACAACTCAAACAGCCGGGCCGCCGTCGCTTCCTTGTCCAGCAGATGGCGCGCTAACGACGCCAACACCGCGCCACGCTGTTCCGGCGCGACGGCCTGGACCGCTTGGTGTAGCCGGTCCCCCACGTCGGAGGGAGCAACGGCATCCGACGGTTCGCCGGCCAAGTCTACCAGGACTTGCCAACTCATCGTTGTGCTCCATGGTCCCTGTTCCGCGCTCGCGTGCCGCGATGAACGAACCCCGCCACTCCCGCGGACGTGGTGTGATTTTCTCTCATACTGTAGCATAAAGGGAAACAGCGGCATTTGCCAACGGAGACCCTGAGCGGATCACATAGGGACCATCAATAGGCTGTATTGGGCGTATCATGCAACGATCCGGGAAATGGATGGGTTCACGATCGACGTGACACAACCAGCCCACCGCGCCAGTTGGCGCGGCGGGCTGGCGTTCGTTGGTTGGCGCTGGCGGGGCCAGGATAACAGCAATCAGGCTGGCGCCATGGCGCGGGGGGGATGTCAGCCCACGACGCGCGAAAACCGCAGTCGGATGGCGGCGTGGGGGCCAGGCGCCAGCCTGATGGTTCCATCAGGCGGATGCTGATGGAACCTTCGCCCTCCTGGAGTGATTGCCTGTTTCCCTTAGTACATCGGACCTGACTTCCAGCAAAGATTAAGGAACTCGCCAAAAAGAATGGCGTGGGTGGCGGCTCGTCCCCGACCCGCGCACCCCCCGGTGCAGATGGAAATGCTCCCTGCTTGCCCCGACTCGCCCTCTCCATGTTCTCTAATCGCTATTTCTCGTCCGACTTTCCAGTTTGCCTAGTCGTGGAAGGCGGGGATTATTGACTTCTCCGGGATGGGCTGCCGATGTTGGTATCGGACGGCTCGTCTTCCTGCGGTTGCAAATCCTGGCGGCGCCGGTATAGTCCCGCTATTCCCACGGGTCTCGACCCGCCCGGTGGAACCGAGATGGCGGGAAGCCGTCCAACCAACCTGGATGAGCAAGGATACGCTCATGACCCTGCAAGTACATCACCCCAACACGGCCCCGGCGGAACTGGACCGCTTGGCTTACGCGCGGCAGATTGTCCGTGCCGAAGCCGCCGCCCTGGAGCAAGTCGCCCAACGGCTCGACCAACGCTTTATCGATGTGGTGGATTTGCTGCTACGCTGTCCGGGGCGCGTGGCGCTGACCGGAACGGGCAAATCCGCCGATATTGCCCAGAAGATCACGGGAACGCTCAATTCGACCGGCACCCGCGCTTACGTGTTGGATGCCACCCGCGCGGTGCATGGTGATTTGGGTATGGTGCATCCCAGCGACGTGGCCCTCATTCTGTCCCATAGCGGCGAGAGCGAGGAAGTGGTACGGCTGCTGGGACCGCTGCGGCAACTGGCGCATGCCTTGGTGGCCCTCACGGGAAACGCCCAGGGCACCTTGGCCCAGCAAGCGGATGTGGCTTTGGTGTATGGACCGTTGGAGGAAGTGTGCCCGCTCGGCTTGGCCCCCAGCGCCAGCACCACCGCCATGATCGCCATTGGCGACGCCTTGGCCTTCGTGCTGAGCCGGATGCGCGACTTCCGCCAGGAAGATTTCGCCCGCTATCATCCCGCTGGCAGTTTGGGCCGCAAGTTGCTGCGCGTTGATGCGGTGATGCGTCGCGGTCACGAATTGCGCTTGGCTTATGAGACGCAAACCGTTCGCGAAGTATTCGCCCAAGTGAGCCGGCGCGGCCGGCGCACCGGCGCCGTCCTGTTGATCGATGACGCCGGCAAGCTGCGCGGTCTGTTCACCGACAGCGATTTGGCGCGCCTCTTTGAGCAACGCCGCGACGACGCGCTGGATCTGCCGATTCGGGACGTGATGACGAGCAACCCGATCACCGTGCCGCCGGAGACGCGCTTGATGGACGCCGTAGAAGTGATGCGGTGTCGCAAGATCAGCGAGCTGCCCGTCGTCGATGGCCAAGGGCGGCCCATGGGCGTTCTGGACATCACCGATTTGATCGGCCTGGTGTCCGCCGAGGAAGTCGAGGCTGTGGCGCGCGTGGCATGACGCCGTGCCGTGTCGTGTGCCAGTTTGAGGGAAAACGATGACAACGTCCCCCGCGCCGCGCCAGACCCTCAAGGAACGCTGCGCGAGCATCGATTTGCTCGTGCTGGATGTCGATGGCGTGCTGACGGATGGACGGATCATCTACGCGGATAATGATGTCGAGATTAAGTCATTTTTCGTGCGGGATGGTTCGGGATTGAAAATCTGGAGCCAAGCCGGCAAACGCGCCGCCATCATCACGGGCCGAACCTCGTCGCTGGTGCAAGCGCGGGCGGCGGAGCTGGACATCGATCCCCTCGTGCAAGGGGCCAGCGCCAAGCTCCCCGCGCTGGCGGATGTCCTCCAGCGGTGTCAGCTTCCCGCGGCGCGGGTTTGTTACATCGGCGACGATCTGCCCGACGTGCCGGCCTTGCGGGCCTGCGGGCTGGCCGTGGCCGTCGCCGACGCCTGCCCCGAAGTCAAGGATGTCGCCCATTACGTCACTCAGGCGCCGGGCGGACGCGGCGCCGTGCGCGAGACGATTGAAATGATTCTGGGATGTCAAGGTAAGTGGTCCCAGATCGTGGCCGAGTTTCACCGGGAGAAGCTCGGCGCTGGCTGAGCAGCGGCAGCGACCAACGGGCCAACGGAGGACATTCGCCCTCCGATCCTCCCCCTGTGCCGAGTAAGGGGGACTTCCACCCCGCCGCTCGCCGCGCATGATCCGAACAGACCCTGAGAAGAGGCTCAATACTGTGTGGACTCCCAAGCGATTGCTACTGCTCTTGTTAGGCTGTGCCGTCTCCTGCACTGCGTACGCGGTTTATGCGCGGTTCTTCGGCAACGTGGATGGTTTGCCGCAACTACCCGCGGAATACGCCGAACGCCAGCTGGATGATTCCTTCGTTCCGCCGCCTCGCCAGGAAAACATCGCCGATCAAAAACTGCGGCTGGCGTTCGGCGAGAATTGTCCCGAACTGAAACGCACGATCAAGCTTGAAGTCCAAACGCGCGGCATCGTGTTGGCGGCGGACCTGTTCGTCATCGAACCGGACGGCCGGGTCAAGCTGGCCCCCTTTAGCTTGGCGCTGTTCAACGAAGACGAGAATAACCCCGCCAACCCGCCCGAAATCAACAGCCTGCGCAGCGACTTGGCCTATTTGACATTTGATCGTCCGATCAGCAACTCCGCTGACATGGGCAATCGCCGGATCATCGGCGCCGAGCTGGTGCAAGATCGCGACCAGGCCAAGGACAACAAGCGGCATGGCCACGTCGCGGGGGTCAGTATCGTGAACAACCGCCGCACGCTGGGCCGCGATGATGATATGTCCTTATTCACGCCGGGGCCGGTCTATTATCAAGAAGCGCTGAAACGCATCTGGACGCGCGAAGTGGTCCAAATCATCGACATGCAGACCAAGCCCAAACCCACCACGGTGACGGCGACGGGCATGGACGTGTATTTGTCCACCGATCCCGCCTTGGCCAAGGACGGTAAGCCGCCCGTGCGCCATGCCAAGGCGCCGGCCTTCACCGGCGTGGAACGCGTCGTGCTGCGCTCGGACGTGGATATGCACTTGTGGGTGGACGCCCGCTCGGGATTCTTGTCCGGCGGTCGATCACAACCGATGGCGCCTGCCGCGGCCGAAGTGCCCCGTTCCCTGGATGACGTGGAACGGGCTGTCGCCGAAGGCGCGACTAACCATGAAAACGCCGACCGATCGCAAATCGTGATCACGACGCAAGGACCCTTTGAATACGACGTGCGGACCGATCGCGCCCAGTTCGATATTTCACGGCATCCTGGCCAACGTCCGAATCAAATCTCCGTGACCCGGCAACATGTGATCGGCGGACTGCCTGGCCCCTGCGATCAGCTCAATTGCGACCATCTGACCTTGCAGTTTCGCCGCAAGGCCGATGACTCCCAGAAAGCCAATGCCCAGAAGACCGATGACCGGGCGGTGCAGCTCGAAATTGAAACCGCGCATGCCACGGGCAGCCAGGTGGTGTTGACATCCGATGCAGAATCGCTGGTCGCCACTGGCAATGAGCTTTGGTATGACGCCCGCACGCACACCAGCATTTTGCGCGGCACGCCGGAAATGATGGCCATCAAGGATACCAATGAGATTTACGCCCGGGAGCTAATCCTGGCGGGCCTCGGCGCGGGGAAAGGCCAGCGGGCCACGGCCAAGGGGCCAGGCCGCATCGAGATGCTGGACCAAGCCACCCAGCGCAAGACGCTACACGCCAGCTGGTCCGAAGCGTTGGAATTCGGCTATGAGGGCGACTTGGAATTGCTGGTCCTCAAAGGAACAGGCACTTTTCACGACAAAGAAACCGGCCAGCTCCTGCAAGCGGACCTGTTGAAAGTCTGGCTGGAGAACGGCACCGCCATTGCCGCGACGACTCCCTCAAAGTCCGAACGGAGACCGCATCATATTGATGCCCGCGGGCACGTCCTTGCGCGCGCTCCCGATCTGCACATTCACGACACGGAGCGCTTGATCGTGTGGTTCAAGGATGCTCCCCACTTGCACGGCCAGCTGCCCGATCAAGTATCGCCGACCAACCTGGACAACGCCATCGGCGCCGAGGAAGCGTCCGATCAAGCCGCCAGCCCGGTAGCCGTCGTCTCGGAAACGCGCGGCCAAGAGCGAAAGGACACGCTTCCCAACCGCTCCTTGTTGACGAGTGATTCCATGTCATCGAAAAGTCCCATCGACCTGTCCGCTCGATTGGTGGAAGTGTACATTCGCCGGATGGACAAGCGGAACGAACTCGACAAGGTGTGGTGCGAGGGGACGGTGCGCGTGCGCCAAGAGGCGGTTCATCACGAGGAACGAGGGGTCGATATTCGCGGCCAGACCATGCAGCTAACTCACTACCCCGAAGGGCACGTCTTGCTCGTGACCGGCAATTTGGCCGAGGTTCACTTTGACAAGATGTCGATTCTCGGACCAGAAATCAACATCGACCAAAAGGACAATCAGGTCTGGGTGAACGGCCACGGCGCCATGCGCATGCTCAGCAGCACCACGTTTCAAGGCAAGCAGCTCGATCAACCGCGCGACATTACCATTCACTGGAACCGCAATATGTTCTTCAACGGCAAAGACGCGCAGTTCTTCGGCGGCATCCAGGCCGAACAGGACAACGCGCGCCTGGCCTGCCAGACCATGCAAGTGTTCCTCAACCGCCTGGTTTCCCTCAAGGGTGGGGGAAACCAGGGGGAGGAACCGACCAAGGTGGAAAAAGTCGTTTGTGACAAGAGTGTGCGCATCGAAGACAGCCAATGGGAAGAGGGCAACTTCGTCCGCTATAGCCGGATCGATTCGCATGAGCTATCCCTGGACAATCAGGAAGGCATCGTGATCGCGCCAGGTCCGGGCGTGGTCCGCATCATGCAGATGGGGGACAAGCAAACGCGACTCGGCGACCCGCGCGGCGCGGCCGCCCCCCAACCCAGCCCACCGGCCAGCTCCGCCTCCGCCAAGGTGGAACAGGAGCTGAAGCTAACGCGCGTCACCTATTTGGGGCGCATGTTCGCCAACAACAACACGCGCATCGCCATTTTCTATGACAATGTCGAAGTCGTGCAGGTGCCTTCCGACAATCCGGACGCCGTGATCGACATCGACCGCCTACCCCCGGACGGGTTGTATATGCGCTGTGAGCAACTCAAGGTGTATAGCAGCAAGGACAACAACGGCGTCACCCATCAACAGATGGAAGCCCACCGCAAGGCCATCGTGCAAGCCCGTGAATTTTGGGGCCGAGCCGACATCATCAAATACGATGACAGCAAGCAGCTCATCATCTTTGAAGGAGTCGGCGGCAACCTGGCCACGCTCTACCGCGTCAAGAACCCCGGCGACCGGCCCGAGGAAATCCGTGCTAAGAAGATCTCCTATCAACGCCACACCGGCCAACTGACCATCGAAAAAGCCGGCCGCATTAACATTTCCGAGTAGAAACCGATCCCCGTGCCAAAATCAGGGGTTCCCTTGGATCACGCCATCCCGCCGCGATCCGAGGGAGTCCCTGTATCGCGTTTTACCCGAAGAAACATTCCCAAGACTGTTTCCATGTCCTGCGCGATCGAACGATGACGGTGGCTGGATGCCTCGGTTCGCGTTCAGGGCCGCGTGCGCGACCGAGGCATCCGCCCTACGTTTGGTCCCTGTTATCATCCGGCGGACTGCGGCGCGGTACTGCCGTGGCGCGAAAGCCCATCCCTCTGAGCACGCCGCGCCCGCGAGTGCCGCCCTTTGCTGGCACGGCGTACTCGGCGGAACTTTCCTGCCGGGGCAATGGAGTGACATGGTGGAATGAAAACGCGAAGTGCTGGACGATTCAACATAAAAGGGCAGGATTCGTGGTGCCGAATCCTGCCCTTTGACTTGGTGTATTGCACCGAGTTGCGTTACCTGTCGGCGCTCTATTACCGATTAATAACGGAACTCCAAGCCGCCGCTGAAGCCTTGGGCCCAAAAGTCGCTGGAGCGAAATTCAAAACGCGGCTCGGCGGGGCCAACCAGTGTGCCGGGCGGGATTTGTGTCGGATTCACCCGCAAATCGATTTGGTCTCCGGCGCGGGCCACATCGCTCCAGTACAGGAAGGTGTAACCCGCGAAAGCCCGCAGGTGTTTGGTGGCTTGCACGCCAACGTTGACGTTCACCTCCGGCACCACGGCGAAGTGGTTGCGATGATAACGGCCAATGTTACTATTCTGTCCCAACAAGCCGCCCACGTTGGCGGTTTGGGTGCCGTCGGGAAGAATGACCAGGGTATTCCCCTGAACTTCCGCCGTGCTGACCGTCGCCCCCAGCGCGCACTTGCCGGTCAGGTCCAAGAACCAACGGCCGCGCCGTAATTCAATGGCAATCCCCAGATCGCCGCCATGAAATTGGTTGTCCGTGTTGAATCCATCCGCGACCAGGAAGCGCGTTCCGACGGGGATGATGGGATTGACGGTGGTGACAGTCAATGACTCGTCAATATCAATTTCCTCATCCAGTTGCAGGAACCGGTAGCCGCCCAACACATCGACACGATAGCAACAACCGCGGCAGATATTGGCGCGGAAGAGCGCCCCCGCTCCCAGGAAGTTGGCGGTGTTGGCCCGCACGCTCACGGCGCCGGACAGCAAATCGGGGAAGGAAACCAGTTGGGAATCTTGTTGATTCAATTGCGTGTTGAAGAAGGGCCGCGCCAGGATGGGGCTTCCTGGTGAATTGGCCAGAAAATTGGCGGAGCCATTCTCCAGAAAGAAGAAGCTCCCTTCCAGGCCGAATTTTTGCCGTTTGTCCAACCAGCCGCCGATGGTGAATCTGCCGCCGGAGCGCTCGTCGTCATTGACGCGTTCGTTTCCGAAGAGAACGCGGGTTCCGGGTTGGCCAAGCACTCCTGCCTCCTCGCGGGGCGTGCCGTCCACGCTCAGAGTCACTAGCGGGGGCAGTGGACTCCCTTTGAGCCACCACAGCAAGTATTCCCCGCGCGCCCAGATTTTACCTGGCGGACCACAGAGGGGATCACAACACACGCAACAAGGCGCCTGCCACGCTTGCTCACAGCCATCGGAACAGGATAGCGCCTCTGCTGGTAATTTCAAGAAAGGCTGGGCGGAACTAGGCGGCTCCGTCGTCAGTGTGTCCGGCGTCTCACACGCTTCCTCGGCGGCGGCGTCTTGGCTGGCTGAGCCAACGACTTTGGCAAGGGAAACTGTGCCGAGCTTTTGCTTGAGCGGCGCGAGGAACGCTTGACATTTGTGGGACAGCGGCAATAACGTCGGCATGGGAGAGGACAACTCCCGCGGCGGCGGCGGCGGGGCCTGCGGCGCCTTGGGTGCCGGGCCGACCATCATGGGAGCCACGGGGAAAAGGGTCTGGGCGTAGGGCGTCGGGGAAGGTGGCGGTGTTCCCGCGGGGGGTTGGTATTGCGGACGTGGCATCGGCGGTCGAGGCGCGGGCATCGTTTGCGGCACGTGATACATCGGTGCATAAGCATGAGGATGCGGCGCCGGATAAACGGCACCGGGATGACCGTGCATCATCGGCGGGTGATACATCGGCGATGGCCAACTGGGTGCGGGTTGGCCGTACATGGGATGGACAGGGGCTGGCCCATAGCCGGGGTGCGGGTAGTAACCAGCCGGTGACTGCGCGGCGCACCACGGCGCGGTGACAACCAGCAAGACGACGGCGCTTAGACAACTTCTATACATTTCTGCACTCCATTGCGAGAATACTCCACAGGTGAACGCCTCAATCGGGATGCGGATGAGGGGGTTCACGATGGGATCGAGACATTCTTGTCACGAGACTCTCTATGTTCATCGACGATCCGGGAAGGGATTCTCCGTGACGTTCCGCTTCTAGGGCGCGGATAGCCTCAGCCCGCCAGCGCTTTGCGCCGTTCTTGCGTTCGCGCTGAGATGCGCGGATTATGCCGAGGCGCGAAAGGTAAGCGATTTTTTGGGAAAGTAGGGGGCCGATCTCTGCTCCTCCAAAGCCGATTTCCTACAATGTACATTCCTGCTCACGCGGCATAAGTCGAACAATAAATGAACCAATTCCAAAAGGAGCCATTCATGGCAAAGCAAAAATCCACCAAGAACCAACAACTACGCGGTGACGGTGCGGAGGCGCTCGAAGCGGCGCAGGCCGAGAAAGCAGGCGCGAAGTTTGAATGGCACTATGGCCGGATCACGCGCCTGGGGAACTATGAGATGGGGGGTGGAAAGAGTGTGTCGATTGTCTGGGAGGAAGGGGGCGTTACTTCTCAGCAAGGCGTGCTCAGCGACGAACAGTGGGAGATTCTCAAGTTGGCGTTTCTCACCACCGGACGCATCGCGGTTCTCAGCGATCAGAGTGGGGACGATTGGATGTACGATTATCGCATCCTCGAAGCGGTGCGCTGAAATGAGCGGAAGCTGCGGCACGGACGTTTCATTGATGGCCCACCGCTGCCTTACGCCGAAATCAGCGCGCGCTTTCAGCTTGACCCAGTATGTTTCCGTCAAAATCAAAAAGAATGACATGAACGTGGAGCTGGCCAGCAGCGTGGGCCGCGCATTGTTCCGCGGCCAAGGCACATAGCTGGCGAAAGAAATCGGTCCAGCCGGCTTCCTCGACCAGCTCTTGCACATGCCGGGCCGTGTGGGCGGCGGCGATGGCGTCGGCCAGCGCTGCTGGGGCCTGGAGCGCGCGGGCGACCTGACTGAGAAAGGCACAATCGACCTGATTCCCCGCCACGTGGGTTTGCATCTTGCCGGCAGCGATCTTCGAGAGCTTGCCGATCATCACGCCCAAGGTCACGCGCGGCACGCCTCGTTCCGCCGCCCGTTTCAGGCAGACGCCCGTGAAAATCCCCATTTGCACGAAGGCCATTTCCGGTAAGTCGGGATAGAGCTGGCGGGCGAAGGTCTCACTGCGGCCGCCGGTGGTCAAGACGATGTGCTCCAGATGATTGGCGGCAGCCACATCAATGGCCTGCACCACCGACGCCCGCCAAGCCGCCGTGGACATGGCCCGGACAATGCCGGTGGTTCCCAAGATGGAGATGCCGCCGACGATGCCCAAGCGAGCATTGAAAGTTCGCTGGGCCAGCTCCGCGCCGTTGGGCACGCTGAGGGTGACTTCGACGCCGGGATCGGGATGATCGCTTCCCAGCACATCGGCGACCGCCTGGCGGATCATGCGCTGCGGCACCGGGTTGATGGCTGGGCTGCCGACTGGTAATTCCAGACCGCGCCGCGTGATCACGCCGACCCCCGCGCCGCCGCGCAGGTGAATCCCCGGCTCGGCCACGCGCCGCACCGTGGCGAAAATCTCCGCGCCGTGGGTCACATCGGGATCATCGCCGGCATCCTTGACGACGCCGCCGCGGGCGGTATCCTCTATCCATTCCAACGTGTTGATGCGGATTTCCAACACACGCGGGATGGGGAGCTGAATGGTCACCGTCTCCGGCCAGCCCCGGTCGAGCAGTACCAGGCACGCCGCCTTGGCCGCCGCCGCCGCCGCCGTGCCGGTCGTGAACCCTTCGCGCCGCCCCCGGGGGTTCCGAGGCGGAACGGTATGACCTCGAACGATCTGGCACGGCTGTCGTGGCATGATGTTACGTTGCTGCGCGAAAATGGCGATGGTGGAGTTTATTGTCCCACGTTGAGTCGTGGACGGAAGAGGAAGTTTAGTAGAGAGGAAAAAGGCCGGATTGGAAATCCGGCCCCCATGCTTTCGTGCCGGGAGTAATATAATGGTAAGAAACTCCCAGGGGGAATGCGAGCCGGTGGCGCGCCCGCTAAACACGGACTTCTAAAATCTGAAAGCTGATGATTTCTCCACAATTATCTCGCCAGATTCGTCGTTTGCAGATTCGCGCCCGGCGGGCCGTGGAGGATTTGCTGGGGGGGGCCTATCATAGCGTCTTCAAGGGGACCGGAATGGCCTTCGAGGAGGTGCGCGAATATCAGCCCGGCGACGATGTGCGCCGCATTGATTGGAACGTGACGGCCCGCATGGGGCACCCGTTCATCAAGCGCTACATCGAGGAACGGGAATTGACGGTGATGTTGGCTCTGGATGTCAGCGGCAGCCAGCAGTTCGGCACCCAGCGCCAGCCCAAGCGCGAAATCGCCGCCGAGATCGCCGCGTTGCTGGCCTTCAGCGCTTACGGCAACAATGACAAGGTGGGTTTACTTGCCTTTAGCGATCATGTGGAACTGTACCTGCCGCCGCGCAAAAGCACACAACACATCTTGCGCATCATCCGCGAGGTGCTCGGCTATCCCCCTGGCCAACGCCGCACGCACTTGGCCCAGGCGCTGGATTATCTCAATCGCGTGCAACGGCGGCGGGCCATTGTGTTTCTGATTAGCGATTTTCTGGACCATGACTACGAACGCCCCCTGCGGCGCGCGGCCCGGCGGCACGACCTGATTGCCGTGCATATCAGCGACCCGCGCGAAGAGGAGCTGCCCCCTGTCGGCCTGCTGGAAGTGGTGGACGCGGAAACGGGCCGACATTGGCTGCTGGACACGTCCGCCGCCGCCGTGCGCCAAGCCTATGCCGACCAAGCCCAGCAGCGCCGAGCCTCTCTGCGGCAATTGCTGCGCTCGGCCCGCATCGATCTGATCGACACCTCGACCGAAGGGGGACACCTCGACGCCCTGATGCGGTTTTTTGAAACTCGTCAGGGACGCTTGAAAAGAGAGTAGCCCCCCGTGTAGCGCGCGAGCTATCGGCGAGCACTTGTGCAATGATCCCCATGATGTCACCACGTTGGTTTTTGGTTGTCTTGCTGCTACTGCTCAGGCCCGTCACGGTCTGGGCGGAACCCTATCATTGGCAAGCAACCACCCAAAAGGGCAGCACCGTCCGCTTACACTTGGATCGGCGGCAAGTGGAGCTGTCCGGCTCGTTGCGCCTGACGCTGACGATCGAAGGCTCAGCCCCGTTGCAAGTGTCCGCCTTGAGAGACATGAGCAAATCGCCGGCTTGGCGGGTGACAGCCCAGCCCCCCACGCTGGAAACCCTCCCCGACGGTCGGCAGCGCTGGCAGCAGACGTTCACGCTGGAACCGTGGCTGCCGGGCCAGGAGGTGAGCTTACCGCTCCATCAGATCGAATGGAATAATGAGCAAGTCACCTTGCCAGCAGTGACGGTCGCGGTAACGACCCAGATTCCGCGACCGGATGTCAGCTTGGCTCGCGACATCACCGGCATCGAGACGCTCCCCCCGACACCGGCGCGGCCCGTTGCCTGGCTGCTCGCCATGGGGGCGGGGCTGCTGGCGGCGGGGCTGGTCGCGGTCGGTTGGCGCCGCTGGCGCTTGCGTCCACCGCCGCCCCCCGCGCCGGACGCCGAAGCGCTGGCCCACTTGCGGCGCCTGGCCGATCAGAAGCCAGGCTCAGCGGTCGTGGCCCCGGAATTGCTGGCCATGTTACGTCGTTACTTGGAGCGTGGCTTCCAAATATCCGCCGAGGTCCGCACCACCGAGGAGCTGCTGGCCATGCTGGCGACACCCCCTTGGGACAGCGCGACACACGAACGGCTGCAAGCGCTGCTGCGCCGCTGTGATTTGATCCAATTCGCCGGCTGGCAACCTGATGCCGAGGAAGCAAGAGAATTGCTGGACCAAGCGCGGGCCTTTGTCGAAGCCACCGCGCCCTCACGTGCCGGGTAGCGAATACGCCACCGACGCGCCGGGCGTCCCCCGCTCGCTGCGAACACCGGGCGTCGTTCTTTGCCCTTGACGATGCCCACGGCACGATCTAAGGTAAATCCATGACACCGGGCGCTTAGCTCAGTTGGCTAGAGCACCAGCTCGACACGCTGGGGGTCACAGGTTCAAGTCCTGTAGCGCCCAATTGACAATCTTGCATCACGTTGCACCGAGCCGCAAGAGAAGGCATAATCTCTTGCGGTTTGTGTATTTCTGGCGGCAAGTTCTCTTCCGTGCTATCGGATGCGGCGATTTGCTGCACCGGATTTTGCGCCGCGCGATTCTAGAGAAACACCGTCTGTCGCATTCTCTGCCGCCCCTTCGGGGCTGATCAGACAGATTCGGAGTGTGGTTCTTCTTTGTCGGAGAAACACCTGAGTAGGAATAGCGACTCCTTCCCGACCATTTTCCCTGGTCAATCGCCGCCGACTTTTCTATGGTGAGGAAAACTCGCCTTGGTTGTTGGGGACTTGCTCCATGTTGAAGTATGCCGGGTCGATGGCCCGGTATCCGGCTCGTGCCTTGTTTGGTTGGTATCTGTCCGTCATCGTGCTCGGCGGCGTCGTGCTGAGCCTGCCGATCGCGCGGGCGCCGGCTGCGGAGCCGATCCGCCTGATCGATGCGTTGTTCACCTCCACCAGCGCGGTGTGCGTCACCGGATTGACGGTGCGTTCCACGGGACAGGCCTTTTCCCCCTTCGGGCAGGGGGTCATCCTGCTGTTGTTTCAATTCGGCGGCATCGGCATCATGACGCTGACCACGTTCACCGCCTTGGCCTTGACCGGCCACGCCAGCCTGCGCCAATTTGCCACCATCAGCGAGACCTTGGGAGTCAAACCGTCCGAGCGCCTGGCGCGGGTCCTTGTGCGCGTCATCGGCGTCACGCTGGCGTTCGAGGCGGTGGGCGTCGCGGCCCTGATGCCGCGCTTCCTCGGGGAAGGACAGCCCGCCGGCCAAGCCCTGTGGCAAGCGACCTTTCACTCCGTTTCCGCGTTCTGCAACGCCGGCTTCGGCCTCTACGATGACAGCCTGGTGCGCTATCAAGGGGATGCCTGGGTGAATATCATCATCATGTTGCTGATCGTCGTGGGGGGCATCGGCTTTCCCGTCTTGACCGACCTGGGCCGCCATTGGCCGCGCCGCGAGCCGGGGGAGACTTATCGAGCCGCCCTGGCTCGCGGCTGGGATGGCTGGCAGCCGACGACCAAGCTGGTGTTGATCGTCACCGCCAGTTTCATCGTAGTGGGGGCGTTGCTCATCTTGGTGTTGGAATGGCATCATGGGTTGGCGGACATGCCGTGGTATCGACGCCCTCTGGTGGCCTTGTTTCAATCCGTCACCACTCGCACCGCCGGTTTCAACACGGTCCCCATCGAGCGGTTCACCAGCGCCACGTTGTTTATCATGATCTTGTGGATGTTCGTCGGCGGCGGGCCGTGCTCGACGGCGGGCGGCTCGAAAGTATCGACCTTCGGCGTGCTGGCGCTGCTGGCCTGGCATCGGCTGTTGGGGCATGGGCAAGTCATCCTCTTTCGCCGTTCCATCGCGCGCGCGACCGTGGAGCGCGCCATCCTCACGATCTTGCTGTTCGTGGTGTTTGCCATCGTGGGAATGGCCGGCATCTTGGTCGCTGGCGAAGCGTTGCTCGGCGGCACCGGACCGCAAGCCCACGAGTTCTTCTTGGACGCGGCCTTCGAGGTGGTATCCGCTCTGGGTACGGTCGGCTTGAGTTTGGGCATCACTCCCACCCTTTCGGATGGGAGCAAATTGTTCTTGATGCTGCTGATGTTCGCCGGACGCTTGGGACCGATTTCGGTGTTGTTGGCCGTCTCGCGGGGCGAGCGCGACGCCAAGCTGCAATACGCCAAGCAAGAAGTGTTGATCGGTTGAGGAACCAACGAGGATGAAAGTCAAACGCTTCATTGTGTTGGGGTTGGGATCGTTTGGCCAAACGCTGGCGCTGCGCCTGGCGCAAAACGGCTGCCGGGTGACGGGGGTGGACCTGGACGAGCGCCAAGTCGAAGCCGTCAAGGACCAAATTCACGAAGCGATTGTGGCCGACGTCACCGATCGCGCTGTGTTGGAGCAGCTCATGCTGGATACGGCGGACGGCGTGTTCATTTCGTTGGGGGAGAGTATCGAAAAAAGCATCTTGGCCGCTCTGCATGTGATCGATTTGAAGGTCCACAACGTCTATGTCAAAGGCATCTCCCGCGAGCATGGCCGTATCCTCAGCAAGTTGGGGGTGTCGCGCGTGATCTTCCCCGAAATGGAAATCGCCGTGCAGACTGCCGATCAGATGACGTTGCCCAACGTGCTGGAATCGTTTCAATTCGATCCGGATTATAGCATCGTGGAAACCGTGGTGCCGGCGAGCCTGGCGGGCAAGACGCTGGCTGAGGCGGGTCTACCGCGCCGTTTCGGCCTCATGGTGATCGGCGTCAAGGAAGCGCTGGGGGAACGCTGGGAGCTGATGCCGCCGCCGGATCACGTCTTCGGCGATGAGCAGTTCGTGTTGGTGATCGGCCGCAATGCCAACATCAACAAGTTTTGCCAGATGCAATGAAACGCCGGTCCAGCACGTCCCGATGGAGATAGTGGAGTCAGCGTTTCGCGTAGGCTGGCAGGCGCGCGAAACGCTGACTCACGTGGACAGGAAAAAACCATGAACCCCTCCGCGAGCAGCGCGGTCCTCAAGCGTTTGGACCGGGAATTATGGATCATCACAGCGGCGGCGGACGCGAGACACGGCGGCTTGGTGGCAACCTTTGTCAGCTCGGCGTCGATCGTGGACGAGCTGCCGCGGGTGCTCGTGGGATTGGCCAAACATCATTTCACGTGCGAACTCATCGAACGCAGCCAAGCCTTTGCCATGCACCTGCTGCGCGAGGAGCACCTCGCTTGGGTGTGGCATTTCGGCATTGCCACCGGGCGGGACGTGGACAAGCTGGCCGGTCTGGACTGGCATCCAGGTGGCACGGGCAGCCCGCTCTTGGCCGACGCACTCGGTTGGCTGGAGTGTCGCGTCGAAGCCACAATGGATACCGGCGATCGCGTCATTTATCTCGCCGAGGTTCTCGACGGCCAGTTGGCACAGCCGGACGTTCCCCACCTCACGTTTCAACGTCTGTTCCAGCTAGCGCCCGCGGAGCAACTCCAGCAACTCCGCGCGCTGCACGACCGCGATCGCGTCACGGACGCCGCCGCCATCCGGGCCTGGCGTCAGGCGCGGGGCGGGTGATTCGCTCTTGACAGAAATCCGATTCCCGGCATCATGCGTCGCCGCAGGTGTCAAGGGAAGGCGGTGAAAATCCGCCGCGGTCGCGCCGCTGTGAGTGGCAGGGGGTCTTGGCCCCAGGCGGCACCAGCCACGTCACTGGCTCTGGGAGAGAGCTGGGAAGACGCGTGTCGCTGCCACGAGCCAGAAGACCTACCTGCCATGAGGACGTCGCGGGGCGGCGTCTCCGGTCATGTCGTCAGGGCCGCGCGGTTCAGCCCGGCGAAACATTTTCCTATCCATATCACTGATTGACTTTGTTGGGACAAGGAACGTCCGTCTCGAATGGGCGCGGGTGGATTCATCGGTTTGTGCTCGCCAACGGGCGCGAATCGATGAATCTCTGCCGTCATTCCGTTGTCCGCCATCAAAGTCAAGGGGAGTCAGGCGATGAAGGTACGTTTCATCGGCGTGGGCATGGCGTGGTTGGCGTTGGCGGGATGGACTTGGGCAGGCCCCTACGCGGCGTCGGGGATTCCGGCCAACGATCCCGCCTTCGTCGGCTGGGCGACGGGGGTGGCCGAGTTGGTGCGCGGGCCGCAAGATATTGCCAATCCAGCCAGCCCACTCGCCAGCTTTGGGTCGGCAGCCAATGCCCTGGGCGCGCCGGGGGGCACTTTCGATGTGGTCAGTTTGGGGGATGGCGGCTGGATCACCTTGACGTTCGCCAGCCCCATCTACAACGGCCCTGGCCCGGACTTCGCCGTTTTTGAGAATGGTTTTGGCTTCAATGGCTTGATCTTTGGTGAACTGGCCTTTGTCGAGGTCAGCTCGAACGGCGTCGATTTTTTCCGCTTCCCCTCGGTGTCCCTCACGCAGACCGCCACGCAGCTCAGCAACGCCGACGGGATTGATCCGACGGCTATTCACAACTTGGCGGGGAAATTTCCCGCTCGGGAAGGAACCCCCTTCGACTTGCAAGATTTAGTCGGCGTGTCGCCGCTACTCGATGTCCATGCGATCACGCACGTGCGCATCATCGACGTGGTCGGTTCCCTCGATCCGCAATATCGACGTCTCGATTCGCAAGGGAATCCGATCAACGATCCTTGGCCGACCGACTTCGCCAGCAGCGGCTTCGATCTGGACGCGGTCGGTGTCATTCATCAGACACCGGAGCCGTCCGCGCTGGTGTTGTGGGGACTGGGAGGACTGGGAATAGGTTGGACGCGCTGGCGGCGGCGCCGCGCATCATGATGTGAGAAGAACCCCAAGCCGGCGCCTTGGGGGGGCCGAAATCCGCTCCCCAAGGGATCGGCTGGGGTATGGGTCGGTCACTTATAACCCGCGCATCACCAGCGCGCCATTCTGGCCGCCGAAGCCGAAGCTGGTCGAGACGGCGGTACGCACCGGCACTTCGCGGGCGGTGTTGGGGACATAATCGAGATCGCATTCCGGGTCGGGAGAGGTGAGATTGATGGTGGGCGGCAAAGCGCCGTGGTGCAACGTCAGCGCCAAGGCCACCGCTTCCACCGCGCCGGCGGCGCCAATCAGATGGCCGACCATCGACTTGATCGACGACAGCGGAATCGTCCGCGCCCCCTCGCCGAAGACGCGCTTGACGGCCTGGGTCTCCATCATGTCATTAAGCCGCGTGCTGGTGCCGTGGGCGTTGATGTAATCGACATCATGGGGATCGATGCGGGCCTCTCGCAAGGCGGCCTGGATGGCCCGCGCCGCCCCTTTGCCTTCGGGGTGCGGCTTGGTCACCGAATAGGCGTCGAAGCTGGAACCGAAGCCGAGCACCTCGGCGTAAATCTCTGCGCCGCGGCGGCGGGCGTGTTCCAATTCTTCCAGGACCAACACCCCCGCCCCTTCGCCGAGCACGAAGCCGTCGCGCAGCCGATCAAAGGGGCGCGACACTTCGGTCGGCGGTCGCTCCGAACGACTCAACGCCCCCATCGCCGAATACGCCAACATCAGCAACGGATCGATGCGACTGTCCGCCCCACCAGCCAGTACCACGTCGGCATCATCGCGTGCGATCAGACGGAACGCCTCGCCGACGGCTTGGGTGCCGGCGACGCAGGCGGTCGTGATCGTGCTATTCGGTCCTTGAATGTTCAGGGCCAGCGAAATGTGCGTGGCCACCATATTGGGCAAATACTTCAAAATCCACAGCGGGAACAGCGCCCCATCCCCTTTTTGTCCGAGACAGGTGGTTTGCAGCGTGCCGTGGCCATTGCAGGCTTCCATGAGCAGCGGCGCCAGCTCGGGCAGGTCCATCGGGATAACGCCGGTTCCCATGACCACGCCGACGCGGTCCTCGTCCTCGCGGCTCAGCTCCAAGCCGCTGTCTTGCACGGCCAGACACGCCGCCCCCAGCCCAAAACGGGCCGCGCGTCCCATGATCTTGACCGACTTGCGCTGCTCGTGCGGCAAATACGGCATCACATCGAAGTCCTGGACCTCGGCGGCGATCTTGACGGGATGCTCTGACGCATCAAAGCCGCGCACCGGACCCACGCCGCTGGTGCCGTTCAAGCACGCCGACCAAAAGGATTCTTTACCGACTCCGTTGGGAGCCACGACTCCCAAACCCGTAACGACCACTCGGCGCACGATCATCACTCCTTCCAAATTTGACGGGGGAAGAGCGATTGATGGTGTTTGTTATCAAGACGTTGTGGATCGCCAGCTTCCCCAAGAGCCAGCGCGAGCGGTTCCGTCCGAAAGTCGTTCTTTCCAATAGGGAAAAAGATATGGAAGTGAGAAATCATCGCCCAGCGTTCGGGATCGCTCTGAACCTCGCACTTCCCGTTGTTTCCCCATGCTCTCCAAACCTCCTTTCATCTAACAAAGAAAAATGGAATCAATCAATAGCGAAAGATGCGACCAGAAGAGAGCAAACCCGCCAGAGAAGCCGATTATTCCAACTTGGATCATGAGGCGGGCGGATGCCTCGTTTAGCGATGAACGATGAACGATGAAGATTGGGCCTTCTCGTTGCTGGGCTGCTGCCTGGGAACAAGGAAACCGGGGCACGAGGTTCATCGGTCCTTAACCGTGGTTGCGTTTCGTTGATTCCGGCGCACCCGCTGGGAAGCGAACGCGAAACCGGGCGCCGCGCAGCGGTTCGGACTCGATGTCCAGCTCGGCGCCGTGGTGGTCGAGGATGACCAGGACGAACGACAAGCCCAGGCCCATGCCGGCGCTGTGGCCGTGGTAGAGGGCGTTGCCGCTCTTGGTGGTGAAATGGGTCTCGGTACAGCGGCGCCGCGTGTCCTCCGTCATGCCGATGCCATTGTCTTGCACTTCCAGAACGATGGCCTGATCTTGGCGGCGGCCGCGCAGAATCACTTCCCCGGTCCAGGCGGCGGCGTCGATCATCGCTTGCCGGCGGGCGGCGGCGTCGCGCTCCGGGGCTTTGCGGGCCTGTTCTCGCAGATGATTGCGCATCTCGAAGGTGGCGTCACGGGCATTGAACAGCAAGTTTTCGATGGCTTGCTGCAAGTGCGAACGGTCGGCCATGAGCGACAATGGCTCATCACCAAGGTCCAGCACTAAATTCAATTTCCATTTGTCGCGGGCTAGCTCGCCCCAGGTGCGGTGCAGCTCGCGCAAGAGGTCGTTCAGATCGAGCGTGGTTCGTTCGGGCTGGCTGGGGTCGCGGCGGACCGTGTGCAGGATCTGCTGCAAACGCTCCGTGACCGTGCCTAGCGTCTGTTGGACTTCCTGTAACATCTGGTCTTGTTCGTGGGACAAACCGTCCGCTTCGAGACAGCGGCGCAGCAAATCGTTGGGCCGAACCAGCAAGTTCTTGATGTTGTGCGCGTAGGAGCCGGCCATGATGCCGATACTGGCGAACAGTTGCGACTTCAATTCCAACGTCTGACGCTCGGCGACCTGGGTGGCGAGCTGTTGTTGCAACAATTGCCGTTCGATTTCCTCTTGTTTGAGCTCCGCGTCCTGACGGCGTAATTCATTCTCCAAAGCCAGCTTCTCGGCCTGTTCGATCTGTTGTTTGGCCAGCAGCCGTTGCATGGCGCGTTGCCGTTCGCGCTGGAAGAGAAAATACGCCCATAAGCCTGTCACGAGCACGGCGGCCAAGGTCAAGAAGCTGACCGTGAGCACGGTGGCCCGTTGCAGCTGCTCGGTTTCTTGCTGGCGGTTGAAGGTGTGCAATTGATATTCCATGTAGATTTGGGCTGGCAGGTCTGTGCCATCTGGGCCGGGCAGATAGTAGCTATCGATCCCCCCGTCATCAGGCATCTGGCGAGGCAAGTTGGAATCCCACACTAAAGGAAGCGTGTGATCGTCCGGTCGTCCGGCCGGCGCGGCGTCGTCTTGGTCCAACTGGACTTCCAGGCGATAGATCACGGGAAACAAGGGCAATTGTCCTTGGTACATCACGGTCGGCGTCCCCAAGGAACGCAGGTGTTCGCGGATTTCCAGGGCCTTGTCGTTGCGCCGCGAGGTTAGCTCGGAAACCGCGATGTACAACTCGGTCGGAATGTCCACTTGGTCGCGCAGCTTCTGGTCTAGCTCCTGGTGCTGGGCGGCGAGTTTGTGGTCCAAATCCAGATATTCCTTGACCAGCTCCGGCAACGGCTTGCGAAAGACCACTGCTTCATTGATCCATTCCCGCAGATTGAGCTGGTCGGTCTTCCGCCAGATGTTGGATTGGTTGTAGAGCATCCACGATAACCAGCCGACCAACAAGAGCAACGTGGCCACCGGCGGTGCCAGACCGCGAATATATTTCCAGGTTTCCCGGCGCTCGGCCGCAGTCATGAGAGGTGCTCCTGGCAAGCGGGGGCTGTCAGACCCATTCGGCACGTTGCCAACGCGCCCCACGGAATTTGGTTGTTCCGTAGGGTGGGCCAAGGCCTACCCTACAATTGGCTATGAACGGTCCCCCTTTCAGGGCTTATTCCATCAACGGTTCGTGGCGCATACGCTCGCCACTGAATTTGTAATCGATGGTCATGGGGGGACATACCATTTCCCAACTGTCCTCGGCGCGACGATCATCGGCGGAGAGCTGCCGCCGAAAGATGCGCAGCACGGCGCAGGGATAATTACGCCCCTCGTCGAAACAAGGCTGGAGCCAAACCACGTATTCGCCGGTGCCGCTGCGCCGATTGCCGTCGTCGGTGAAGATGGGCGTGGACAAGGACCGCAAGCCCCGCCGCAGCTCGTCGGCGTTGGCGACCAAGCGGAGTTGTCCGCCGCCCGCCGGTCGCTGGTAGGCAGCTTCCAAGATATTCTGGAAAATATCCGCGTACAGCAACACATCATCCGTGGCGCTGGCCGGCAGTCCTTCGTCAGGACCCACCGCGGCGGATGACCATTGGACCGGATTGCGATGGCAAAAGAAGACCAGCGGTACCGGCAAATCCATGATATTCCAGGCAAAGTCCCGGTCCCGATAGATCGTGTTGAAGCTGATGGCATCGCCATTGACAACCACCAGCTGACGCACGAGGTCCGGGTTCAAGGCGTAGAGCGTGCGCAAGAAGCGGCGGGCGGGGCGATCCACGGCTGGCAGGATGAGCAATGAGCGCTGCAACGGCAGGCAGGCCATGGTCTGGATCAGCTCGTGAGCCTTCATGGCTTCGACGGAATTGGGGGTCGCGTAACCGCCGATGCTGTGCATGATCTGATAAAACTGCACCTGGGCCAAGCCAGCGGTTTTTGTGCGGATTGCCTTGTCGAAGCTATTGGACAAATCAATCGAATAAGGATCGTCCAGCCAGACGGCGGCGTAATAAGCAGGCGGCACGGCCTCGGGGCCCGCCGCCAGCCAACCCCAGACGCCGAGAATGTCGCCATGAACCAGGTGCGGCACGGCCCCCAGCGGCGCGGCGGTGCTGCCCAAGGGACGCAATTCGGGCCGCGACCAGATGAAATCGGTCATGGCCTGGACCATTTGGTTATTCGTGAAGCAAAAGCGAAACGTACGCCGCGGATATAGATGCATCAGGTCCGTGCGGGTAGCTGTGTCGCTTTCATGTAAGCTCGTCGTGAGATGGACTTGGGCATCGCCCCGCGCCGCGACTTGGTCGGCGGTGGCCGTGGTCAGCAACAGCAAGGGAGCGGGATACTCCCCCCAATCGTCATGTTCCGCCAAGGCGTTGGCCAGTTCCAAGGCCCGGTCGCTGCTGCCGCCGCCGAGCATGGCCAACGGCGGCGGGTCGCGCCGCGCCAACTTGTCGAGCCAGTAAGTCGCCGGTGTTTGACTGGTCAGCTTGTACCAGCGAATCCAGAGCTTGCGCGGGGAGCCGTCGAGCCACAGGGCCACTTCCGGCACGGCGGCCGTCTGAGGGGGATAGGCGTGGCGCAGGTCGAGCCGCAGGTCGGGATGTTCCGTCCGCAAGTGCTGCAAGCCGGTGATGATGCGCTCCCACGTTGGGCGTGCATTGGCCGGATTCAGCCAGGCGATTTCCTGATCCCCGCTCGGCACTGGCCGGACACATGCCAGCCCGAAGTCGCGCAACACCACATACAACCCCACCAAGCTGCCCACCAACACCACTAACCAAGCGATTCGCAACCGGTGCATAAAGGGGCCTCGCTCTTTCTTTGGGAACCACGCGCACACTGCCGCCGACCTTCTCCTATATTGTACAGGAGAAGGAAGGAATTCGTCGGTTGTTCCGCCAAGTCCGTGGGGCACGTGGGCAACGTGCCGAGGAGAATCATTTGATGAATACCACCGCCTCATCCCTCAGCATCGTCATCTTTGGCGCTTCCGGTGATTTGACGGCGCGCAAGCTGGTGCCGGCTTTGTATCGGCTATTTGATAAAGGCCGACTCAACGGCGACTTTCGCATCGTCGGCGTGGCGCGTTCCGCCATGAATCACGACCAATTCCGCGCTCATCTGGCCAGCTCGCTCCGGGAGCAGGCGCCGGAGAAGGAACATCAGCGCTGGGCCGAGTTCGCGCCGCATATTTTCTACCTGGCGGCGGATGCTTCTCAGGCCAACGGCTTGACACGGCTACGGGATTGGCTGACGGAACAGGAAGGTTCGGCGGGGGGGAATCGGCTGTATTATCTTTCGGTCAGTCCTGACTTGTACGCCGGTATCGCCGCCCAGTTGGACGAAACCGGCATGAGCCGCGAGGAGACCGGCTGGCGGCGGCTGATCATCGAAAAACCATTTGGTCGGGATTGGCATTCGGCCCGCCAGCTCAATCGAACGCTGCACCAGCATTTCCGCGAGGAGCAGCTCTATCGCATTGACCATTACTTGGGCAAGGAGACAGTGCAGAACATTTTGATCTTTCGCTTCGCCAACACGCTGTTCGAGCCGGTGTGGAATCACAATTTCATCGATCACGTGCAAATCACGGTGGCGGAAGCGGTGCCGGTCGGTTCGCGCGGCCCCTACTACGACCGCGCCGGCGTGCTGCGCGACATGCTGCAAAGCCACCTGTTGCAAGTGCTCACGCTGGCGACGATGGAGCCGCCGGCCCGATTCGCTGCCGACCCGCTGCGCAATGAAAAAATGAAGGTCCTGGATGCCATCCCGGTGTACACCGCCGCCGAGGCCGCTGACAACGTCGTCACCGGACAATACGAGGGCTATCACTCGGAAAAGGGGGTGGCCGCCGATTCGACGACCCCCACGTTCGCGGCGGTTCGGCTATTCATCAACAACTGGCGCTGGCAAGGGGTGCCGATCTACTTGCGTTCCGGCAAATGCATGTCTCGCCGTGTCACTGAAGTGACTATCCAATTTCGCTGCCCGCCGCATTTGATGTTCCCGTTGCCGCCCGGGGCGACCTTGCAGTGCAATCGGCTGACGCTGTGCCTGCAACCGTGCGAGGGGATTCGCCTGAATTTTCAAAGCAAGGTGCCGGATCAGGCCGGCGTTCAGCTTCGCCCCGTGGATTTGCGCTTCGACTATCAGGACGCTTACGCCGATGTGCCGATCCCGGAAGCTTACGAACGGCTGTTGCAAGACGCCTTGGCAGGCGATGCCTCGTTATTCATGCGCGGCGACGAGATCGAGCGCTCTTGGGAAATCATGGACCCGCTGATCGCCGCCACGGAAGACCGCGCGGCGCCGCTGCCCGCCGCCTACCCTGTCGGCTCGCTGGGACCGGCCCGCGCCGACGAATTCCTGACCCGCGACGGCCGGCACTGGATATTGACATAAGAGAATCATCATGCGCATCCTGGCGTTGGACATTGGCACCTCCTCGGTCAAGGCGGCGGTGTTGGCGGGGACCGAAGGGGAGCCGCTGGAACGTCCCGTTCACGTTGCCTATGACCTCGACCATCCCACGCCGGACGCCGCCGAGGTGCCGGCGGAGCGCGTCTGGCAGGCCTTGACGGCGGCGGCCCGTCAAGCGACACGCCGTTATCCAGAAGTGGCGGCAATTGGTCTGTCCTGCATGATGCCGGCGCTGGTGCTGCTGGACGCGCGCGACCAACCCCTCGCTCCCGTCTGGACGCACCTGGACCGCCGGGCACGCCCCGCCGCTCGCCACGTCTGGCAGACCGTCGGCGACGAGTTCCTGGCCACGGTTGGCAATTTACCGCTTCCTGGCGGCATCTCCGCGACCTGTTTCCGCCAACAAGTGACACGGAATTCATATATCTTATGTGACGTGCGCGGCTACCTGCACCTCAACGGCTGGCTTGGGTTGAAGCTGACGGGGGAAAAAGCCTTCGATCCGGCCAACGCCAGCTTCAGCGGCTTGTTCGGCACGGTCACGGATCAACGCTGGTCGGAACGTTGGTGCCGCTACTTCGAGGTCGAGCCGGACTGGCTGCCCACGGTCCAATGCGGCAGCGCCACGCTGGGCCATCTGCGCCCGGCGGTGGCAGCGGAGCTGGGCACTCCCGCCGGCATTCCGGTCAAGCTGGGCACGGCGGACACCAGCAGCGCCTGGCTGGCCGCTGGCGCGCGCCGCGGCGACTTGCTGCACGTCGTCGGCACGACCCAAGTGTTGTCGGCCATCGCCGAGACACCACGCCCCCACCCCCGCCGACTCACGCGCCTACTGGGTGTCGGCCCCGAGTTCCTCCACGTCACGCACAACCCGGTGGGCGGGGGGGCGCTCTGCTGGCTGCGCGATCTGTGTTTTCGGGACCAGACAGAAGAAGAATTTTACGAACAGACCATTCCCCAAGCCCTGGGCCATCCGACGCGGGTGACGCTAGACCCGCCCTACTTGGGAGGAGACCGCCTGGAGATCGAGGCACACCGGGCCGCTTTCCGTGATCTGACGTTGGCCAGCGACCGCCTCGACCTGCTGGCCGCCCTGCTGCAAGCGTTACGACACCATCACCGCCAAGCCGTCCAGAATTTGGGCCTGGGAGAGCACTTCGCGCGCGTGTTTCTCACCGGCGGCGGCGCCGACGTGATCCATCGCCTGCTTCCCGAATACGCCGCCGCTGCCGTCAGCTTCTTCGACGAAGGCTCGTTGCGCGGCGTGGCCAAGTTATTGGAACGTGGTTGATGTTCGCGTAGCCATGACCGCGAGACGACGGATGTTCCTCACCAGGCCGTCGGATGGCTCGGCGCGCGCGGAGCGCCCACCGAGAACGCCAATGCCCGG
>JBKBIP010000016.1:0-122549 GCA_046297495.1 Gemmataceae bacterium
TGCGCGACAATCTGAAGCATGACAATGCCCAATTACGTGTCAGCAGCGCCAGTTTGTTGTTGCAAGCGGTGGCCCCGCGCGACAACCAGGTGATTGGGGAAGCCGTCGCGGTCCTGCGCGAGGGCTTGAAGGACGAAACCGCTGCCATCCGCATTCAGGCGGCCCACACGCTGGCCGTCGCCAACCGCGACGTTCCAGCCGCCTTGCCCGTGTTGATCGCAGGGGTCAAGGATAAAAACGCGACAATCCGCCTCCAAGCGGTGCAAGCCCTGGCCCGGTTGGGCAACCAGGCCACGCCAGCGGTCGATGCCTTGATTGTTGCCTTGCAAGACAAAGATGCCGCTGTCCGCCAGCAAGCCGTGTGGGCCTTGCAAAGCTACCGAGGAGATGCCGAAAAACTGATGACGGCCCTTGCCCCCTTGCTTAGGGATGACAACCTGTCCATCCGTCAAAGCGTGGTCAATATCCTGAGCTACAACCGCGGCGCCGAGGCGATTCCGTTGCTGATCCAAGCCCTGGATGACCAGAACGAGGGCATCCGCCAACAAGCCTTGCAAGGCTTGTATCGCCAACCCAAGCTGGACGTCAAGGAACTGCTTCCCAAACTTAAGCTATTGTGCAAGGCGGAAGCGGTGTCCGTGCGTCAGACAGCCATTGCTTGCTGCGCGCGGCTGGGAAATGAAGGGCTGGCGCTCGTCCTCGAAGGCTGCCAAGATGCCGAGCCGTATGTGCGCTGGTCGGCGGCCCAGGCATTGGGGACTATGCGTGTCACGGACGCCACGGCGCTGCAAACATTGGTGGATATGGCCTTAAAGGATGACAATGCCACCGTCCGCAACTACGCCGTCAACGCGCTGAACCAGCTCGACGCCGTCGATGCCACTCTCTTGGCCAAGCTCTTGGAAAGCAAGGATGTCAACACCCGCCGCAATGTCCTCTACGGCATCGCTCGTCGCGGTCCAAAGGGGCGGGAAGCCGTCCCCGTCGTGCTACCGTTCATTAAGGACGATAACCTGTTTATCCGGCAGGCGGCGATTCACGCCTTGGGCCAAATCGCCCCGCCTAGTGAGGAAGTGCTGACCGCCTTGCGCGATCTCACCAATGACCCCAACCCCACCATCCGCCAAGAGGCCAAGGTCGCCTTGCTGGGAATATCGAAACGAAAGCAATGAGGGGCCTGATGGCCTGTGCCGTTTTCGTCGCATCCGGCAGGCAAGGGATGCTTTTTATAGACCTCCTTGGCTTCATCAACGTGTCATTGCGCGCCAAGCGGATTCATTCACCATTTCTTAACGGTTTTCCACTCCTGGGCGGTGGGCTTGTCGATCTGCTTGTGCGCCTCCAAATGAAACTCATGTATTTCTTGATTTTCCTTGGGTTTTCCGCCTCAATCTGGTATGGAATGAGGATGGAGGCTGCTAGTTTCTTTCATCCGGATCCATGCGGGGAAAATGATCATGGCGAGCACCATCGAGCCATTGGCGGTTGGCGTGTGCAGCTGGTCGCTGCAAGTCAAGAATGTCACCGAGTTGAAAAAATTCATGGACCAGCTGGGCATCGACATCGTGCAGATTGCTTGCGGCGATCCGCACCATGCCGATTGGGAAGAGGGAGACGATATGCCCAACTTCGCCAAGGCGGCTGGCTTTCGCATGGTCGGCTCGATGCTCGGCTTTGTCGGTGAGGATTACACCACGCCGCAAACCATCCAGAAAACCGGCGGCTTCGGTGACCCGGCCACGCGCCCCGAACGCTTGCAGCGCTTCCAATGGGGCTTGCAACGGACGCTGGACCTCGGTTTGCGCGACATCATGTTGCATGCCGGCTTTATCCCGGAGCCAGGTTCCCCCGACCGCGAAGCCTTCCTGGACACGCTGGCCCAACTAAGTGACTTGGCTAAGACCAAAGGTATTACCGTCGCCTTCGAGACGGGCCAAGAAACCGCCGACTTGCTGCGCTTGACGCTAGATGAATTAAAATGTCCCAATCTGAAAGTGAACTTCGACCCGGCCAACATGCTGCTCTATGAAAAAGGGGACCCGCTCCGAGCCGTGGAAATCCTCGCCCCCGACATCGTCAGCGTTCACGTCAAGGACGCCATCCGTACCAAGGTACCCGGCACCTGGGGAGACGAAGTGCCGCTTGGACAGGGGGAAGTCAATATTCGGGAGTTCATCCGCGCCCTGAAGCGCGTCGGCTATCGCGGCCCCTTGTGCATCGAACGCGAAGTCGGCGACCAGCAACAACGCCTGGCCGACATCGCGCATGGGATTCGCTATGTGCGTGAATGTTTGGCGAGTTAAATAAACTGTCATGTCAATATCGTCAGACGTGCCCAGGTGAAGCAGAGGGAAATCGCGCGATCGTCGGCAAGAAAAATTCCGCATCCCTGGCGGTTGACGCAGGGGGATTTGACTGTTATTCTCTAGGTAGTAGGCGTTACTTATAATTATGGAGAGTTATTCTTTACTCAAAACACTTTTCGAGAATGCCGATGTGAAGACTAATCAATGGGAAACGACGCACAAGATAATCCTCCTCTCCTTTCTTGAACGTCCTTTTCAGATGAGTTAGTTTGGGTCTAATGAAAAGTGAGATTAGAGATACTTGGAGGGATATTAATCAACTCCACTAACCCCAATCTTTTGCCTGATGCCATGAAAAGCGGCTAAGAGCTATGATGAGCAGGCAAGGGGGCGGTCCCGTCTTGGCGTGTGGGTGACACTGAAAGAAGACTATTGGTCGTGGATTTATCAATAGTGCGGAGATGCTGCGCCTAAATAGGATTGTCCATTCCAGCGGTTCTTATTCACGCCTGTCTCATATTCCTTTCTAACCCATTCTCAGGCAGCGCCGAAGTAATTTTATTTATCCCTGGATGTTTCCCATCCACGGAAAATGGGCTTTGTGCCATCGTGACAGGTTGTCCCGTTAAGCTAATCGAGGAGAATGGTCCCATCGTGTTTCTCGTTCATGGATTCAGAAGCAACTACTCCGCATCGTCCGTATCGGTCCTTCGTCGGTTTTGGGCCAGGCGAGGAACCACCACCAAGGAGGTAGTATATGCGCCCCATCTCGTCCGAAACGGCTGGGTTGACATCCCCCTCATTCCCCGCGCTGGATGAAGCCTTGCGTCCCGATCCCTTTCCGGCCAATCCCCTTCCGCCAGCCTCACATTCGCCATCATCTCCGGTTGCCGCGCCAGCCAGCGAATACATCATGGAACCCGGCGTTCACTGGCAGGTTTTGGAACCAATTTCGATGCTGCACGTCATCTTGCACAGTATGAGTGACGGCATGTTGATCTGCGACGCGCATGGGCATATCACGCTGTTCAATGCCGCCGCGGAAGCCATGCTGGACATCCACGAAGTCGAGTGTTGCCCGAACGTGGACCTGCTGGGAACCGCGATGTTGTCGCCGGAAGTGGAAGCCGTGTTCTTGGCGCCGAACGCGCCGCTGACGCGGGCCCTCCACGGTGAAGCGGTGCATGATGCCGAATTGTGGCTGCGCCATGCTCGCGTATCCAATGGCTTATGGTTGAGTGTCAGCGCATGGCCGCTGCGCGATGAACTCGGCACGATCCGGGGTGGCGTGGCGATGATGCGCGACATCTCGGAGCACAAACGCATGGAAACCCAATTACGAGAGAGCGACGCGCGGTTTCGCCTGTTGGCGCAACAGGCATTGTGCGTGATCATCGTCCTGACGCCGGAGCGCCGCATCGTGGAATTCAATCCGGAGGCGGAACGAGTATTCGGCATCCATCGCGCGGCGGTCATCGGCAAGGATTACTTTGACTTATTCTTGCCGCTGGAAATCCACGACCAAATTGCCAACGAGATAACAAAAATCTTGGCGGGGGAACCGAGCCGGGGCTATGAAAACCCCGTGCGAACCGCCGATGGCAAAGAACGCATCATGATTTGGCACGCAAACTGTCTGCGCGAGGCAGGTCAGGTGGTCGGCATCATCGCCGTCGGCCAGGACATCACCGAACGCAAACGGGCGGAACAAGCCGAGCAAGAAATGTTCATCGCGCGCCAAATTCAGCAACGGTTGTTACCCCATGCCGCTCCAGTCCTGGATGGGTTCGATGTCGCGGGGTTTTGTCAGCCGGCGGCGGCGACGGGAGGTGATTTTTTTGACTACCTGCCGTTGTCGGAGAATCAACTGGGCATCGTCATCGCTGATGTCAGTAGTCATGGCTTCGCTCCGGCCCTGATCATGGCCGAGACGCGGCGGTTGGTGCGGACTTTGGTTGAAAAATGCGAGGACCTCGGCGAAGTGCTAACTCTTGCCAATCGCGCCATTGCCGAAGACATCTCGTCGGATCATTTCGTGACGTTGTTCTTCGCGTGTCTCGACGTGCCATCCCAACAGCTTACTTACGCCGCTGCCGGCCACGTGGGTTATGTGATCCAGACCACGGGTGACGTGCGCATGTTGCCCAGTACCGCCATGCCGCTGGGAATTGATGAAACCATCCTGATTCCGCACGGAATTCACGAGCAACTTCGGCCTGGTCAAATTTTTCTTTTGTTCACGGACGGACTTGTCGATGCCCTTTCCCCATGTGGAAATCGTTTTGGCAATCAGCGCGTTTTTGATCTGGTTCACGCCCATCGTCATCGATCCGCTCAAGATATACTTACCTCTCTATACCAAGCGGTTTATGATTTTTGCGCCCCCAATCCAATTCATGATGACGTGACTGTTGTTATTGTTAAAGTCCACCCCGATTATTCAGAGTCTGCTCCATCCGATTGATCGTTTCACGCCGGGAATCGGCGGCGAGCGCGAAACGATGAATCCCAGAAATCACGAACCATCGCTGGCGTGCGCCAAAACCGTCGGCGGAAAAAAACTTGCTCGTGACAGCGAACGCTTCTCGATTTACACTAATCCTTTATTGAGGATGAGCCGCGCGGCAGCGGCTGCTAGGTTTGCCGGTGTGGTGTCATTGAGACAACCATGAACCGAGGAAATCCAATCTCGTGCGCTGGGGAGGAACGCTTGTGAGTATTGTGCGTGTTGGTTTGGGGGAAACCAAGAATTTCGCCGCCGGGTATGAAGCCATCTTCGGCAAGAAGAAGAGCACGGCGAAGAAGGAAGAAAAGGCCGAACAACCGGAAACGCCAAAAGAAGAGAAGAAATCCGCCAAGAAGCCAGCGAAGAAACCCGCCGCCAAGGCGTCGGCCAAGTCGAGCAAGAAGAAAAGCGCCAAGAAGTAAGGCGAAGGCGAGCGGAGGCCGTAAGTTCTCTGGTTGGGCTTCTCACCGGAGGGTTACGCCCTTCGCTCGCCGGGAATTTGTCACAGCAGCGACGAACCGGCGGCGGGCCAGATTTCCACGTACAGGCGATTCAGAAACATACCCAGCAAGAAATCCAACGCCAGAATGACGATGAAGGAATAAACGAAGGCTTCGGTGGCGGCCTTGCCGACTCCCTCTGCGCCGGCCCGGCTGTTGAAGCCGCGATGACAGCTAATCAAGGCAATGGCGCCGCCGAAAAACACCGATTTGAGCAAACTGGTGAAAATGTCCCACAAGCCGATGCCGCGCGAGTACAACCAGTACAGGTTGGCGTCCACATGATAAATCTCAATGCAAATCAACGCTCCCCCCATGATCCCCATGAAGTCGGCGAAGATGGTCAATAGGGGAATCAGCAGCACGCACGCCAAAAAGCGCGGTACGACCAAATAGTGAATCGGGTTGACCCCCAGACAAGCCAAGGCATCGATTTGCTCGGTGACGTGCATGGTCCCCAGCTCGGCCGCCATGGCGCTGCCGACGCGCCCCGCCAACATCGTCGCCGCCAAGACTGGCCCCAATTCGCGGATCACCGAGACATTGATGATCCCCCCCAACCGAGAGGACAGCCCCAGCTGATGAAACTGTGCGAACGATTGCACGGCCAACACCATGCCAATGAATATCCCGGTGATCAGCACGACATTGAGACTGCGCACCCCGACATAGTAGAAGATGGGCAACAATGTTCCCGCGCTGGGCCGGCGACGCAGCAACCAACCGACCGTCTTGACGGAGAAAATGGCCCAATCCCCTAGCACGATCAAGGCGTTGGCCAGGTAATCCAAGGCCACTCCGAGCATTGTGGGGGAACGCAGGTCCGCGGAGGCCATGTCGATATCCTTGACACGGGGGAGAATGACGATTCCGCTCGGAATCAGGCTCCTACTTGTGATTGATCGGTTCGCGCCCACTTCCAACTTGCTGCGCGTACCGACAAATTCCTGGAATACCTGGCCCTAATCGTCAATCCAAGGAAACCCAGCACACATGCACTGGTCGTCCGTTACGCCACTCGATCCAAGCGCCGGCGCGGCGGTCCCACGTGAAGCCGGAGAAATTCGGTTCGGCGGGTAGAGCCGCGGGGTCCAGCACTGGCTCGACCACGGGAATGACCTCCAGCGGTTCCGCGTCGAAGTGCCGCCCCGTCAAACGGGCGCCGTAGGCTTCAGCGGCTTGTTCCTGGGCCTTCATGCGGACCACGGCCACTTCCTGCTGACCAGCCAGAAAGACAAAGAAGCCAATCAAAGCCAACATCGGCATTCCCTGGAACAGGCCCCCCACGACAAATAGCCCCGCCGCGACCATACCGATGAACGCCGCCACTTCCGTCGCGCGCAGATGCCCCATGCCCAAGCTCAACAAGGCGCGAAAGACGCGTCCGCCATCCATCGGAAAGACCGGCAGCATGTTGAAGACCACCAAAATCGTATTGGCCAGAAGTAAGCCAAATAACAAGCGCGGGATGAATGAGGCATCCACCGCGCGCGGCGTCATGATGGCTTCGATGTTGGATTCGATTAAGGTGCCCAGCACCCCAAGAGCCCCCAAGACGAAACTAATACCGATGATGATGACGACATTGACCGCTGGCCCCGCCAAGGCAATGGCGATCTCCTCCCCTGGTTTCTCGCTGATGCGTTCCAGCCGAGCGACGCCGCCGATGGGATACAAGGTGATGTCGCGCGTGCGGATGCCGTAATACCTTGCCATCAGCGCGTGGCCGAACTCGTGCAGTGTCACGCACAGAAAGATGCCAGGAATGAACAACCCCGTGAACAACATGGTCGCCGGGCCGTCGCTCCAGTGTTGCAACACAAAAAAGCCAATCAAGACCAACAACGACCAGTGCAAATACACGTCGATGCCAAACATCCGGCCAATTTTCCATGAGCGCAGCATGATGCGTTTCACTTTCCTGTTTGAGGACTTCCCCTGCTCCGACCATGCCGGTGCTTGGGTTCAGCGTTTCGCGTGGAAGTCCGCGTGCGCGAAACGCTGAATCTCCCCGCCATCCAGCGTTGGGAACCAGGACTTGGCCCCCGCCACTGCGGATGGATGGCCCACTACCTCTATTTTAGATACGTCCCATCGCGAAAAGATGCGAATTTCAAAAACAACTTGTGCCAACTCGCGCCCGGGCGCTGTTTTCCCATTAGGAAAAGGTTAACGACTTGGGCGGATTTCCGACTCCGAACCTGAACCTCCCGCATGGTTCAATCTCTCTAACTTAATGAAGGACGTTATCATGCGAATGGAGGCGCGACATTGTCTTCCTCGCCAACCGTGAGGCCTTCCCATGATGAAACGACATCGCAATGGTTCAAAATCGCGTCGCCGGGCCATTCAACCCTGGACCCACGAGCAGGCCGTTCAGGCGCTTCCCTATATCCGATCCATCACGGCTTCGCTACGGGAACATTACCTGGAAGCACGTTTTCACAAGAGACGAGCCAACCAGCTGGCGGATAAGCCCCGCTGCCAACGCGACGAGTTGATCGCCTTAGAGGAAGCGACCCGCGCTGCCCAGCGTGCTCAACAGCAGTTCGATGACACTCTCGATGAATTGCACTGTCTGGATGTGTACTTGCTTGACCCGCTCCGTGGTTTGGCCTTCATTCCGTTCGTTCATACCGATCAATTGGCCTGGTTTCTGTTTGATTTATTCGACTCCCAACCGCTGCGGTATTGGCGGTATCATGAGGATACGCTGGACACGCGCCGCCCCATCGCTGAAATCGGGCAGGAGCCATTGTCCGAGTCGAGGATCATTTGATGCTTGGGGGAGTGATCGGTTCGCGCCCGCTTCCGATTTCCGCGCGAAGCGCGGCATCCACAGAGGACATGAGGGGTTGCCATGCTGTTTGCCTGGTTCAAGCAACGCCGACGCCGCCGGATCACAGCCGCCCCTTTTCCGCCCGTCTGGGAAGGGTATTTGCATAAAAATGTCGCTCTTTATGAATATCTGACCGAGGCCGAGCAAGCCAAATTGCGCGATGATCTGCGCATCTTCATGGCCGAGAAAACCTGGGAGGGCTGCGGCGGACAGCCAATCAACGATGAAGTGAAGGTGACGATCTCCGCTCAAGCGTGTTTGCTGGTGCTGGGTTTGACGCATGACTACTTTCAACGGGTGCAGTCGATTTTGGTCTATCCGTATGGTTATCGGCCTGAGCGCGACACGCCGGGACCGGACGGCTTGATTCATATGGATGGGGCGGGCAATCTCGGCGAATCGTGGTATCGCGGGCCGGTCATTCTCTCCTGGGCCGACGTGCTCGCCGACGGCCAACACCCCGGCGGCGGCCGGAACTTGGTCTTCCATGAGTTCGCCCATCAGCTGGACATGCTCGACGGCCTGATTGACGGCACCCCGCCTTTGGAAACGCCGGAGCAATACGACCGTTGGCGTCAAGTGATGACGTCGGAATATCAAAAACTGATCGAGGCGTCACTGCATGGCCGGGCCACGTTGCTCGATCAGTACGGCACCACCAACGAAGGGGAGTTCTTCGCCGTGGCCACCGAATGTTTCTTTGACAAGCCCGTGCAAATGCAACGCCGCCATCCCCAGCTCTACGACATCCTACGCGACTACTACCACCAAGACCCCGCCGCCCGCGTCGCCGCCCGTCACCACACTGCGCACCAGCACCACCCGAAGCACAATGGCAAGTAAGGAATAAATTTCCACCGCTGGCCTTGTCCCCGTCAAGAAGGTACGATACTCGATGGTTCACGTTCTGGCCTTTCCGTGTGACATATAGGGAGCAGGGCCTTGACATCCCCACCAGCGCAGCGCGTGGTCATCGTCGGCGGCGGTTTCGGGGGCTTGACGGCGGCGCGGAAGCTGCGTTCCGCTCCCGTGCAGGTGACGTTGGTGGATCGCCGCAATTTTCACTTGTTTCAACCCCTGTTGTATCAAGTGGCCACGGGGGCGCTATCGCCAGCCAACATCGCCACGCCGTTGCGGGCCATCCTGAAACGTCAGAAAAACACGCAGGTGATGTTGGGCGAAGTGACCGACATCGACGTGCCTCAACGGCGCGTGCTCGCGGATTTTGGTCCTTTGGCATACGATACGTTGATCGTCGCCACGGGGGCCACGCACCATTATTTCGGACATGACAACTGGGCGACGGCGGCACCGGGGTTGAAAACCATCGAGGATGCTACGGCCATTCGCCGCCGGGTGCTGCTGGCCTTCGAGGAAGCGGAACGCACCACCGACCCGGAACGGCGCAAGGCCTTGCTCACGTTCCTGATCGTTGGCGGTGGGCCGACGGGATTGGAGATGGCCGGCGCCATCGCGGAATTGGCCGATTTCACCCTGGCCCGTGATTTTCGCGCCTTTGATCCCAGCTCGGCCCGTATCATCCTGGTGGAGGGAATGGAGCGCGTCTTGCCCCCCTATCCCCCCGACCTGTCGGCGAAGGCCAAACATTTGCTCGAAAAAATGGGAGTGGAAGTCTGGCTCAACGCCAAAGTCATCGACGTGCAACCCCAATGTGTGACCGTGGAACGCGACGGTGAAGCGAAACAGGTGCCCGCGCATACCCTCATTTGGGCGGCAGGGGTCAAGGCGTCGCCGCTCGGCCAAAAGCTGGCGGCAGCCACGGGCGCGGAGCTGGATCGCGCCGGGCGGGTCAAGGTGCAGCCCGATTTGTCGCTGCCTGGTCATCCAGAGATTTTCGTCATTGGTGACATGGCCCTAGTTGTTCAAGACAACGGCCAGCCGGTTCCCGGCGTGGCGCCGGCGGCGATTCAACAAGGGGCCTACGTGGCTCGCGTCATCGATCAGCGGCTGCGCGGCCGGGAACCACCGCCGTTTCGCTATCACAACAAGGGCAGCATGGCCACCATCGGCCGCGCCGCCGCCGTCGCCGATCTGGGCTGCTGCCGTTTCTCCGGCTGGCTCGCCTGGCTGGCGTGGCTGTTCATTCACTTGCTGTACATCATCCGCTTCGAAAACCGGGTGCTGATTCTGATTCAATGGGCCTGGAATTACTTCACGCGCAACCGTTCCGCGCGGCTCATCGCGCATCCCGAACCGCCGTCAACGCCACGCGAATGAAAGGCTGGGAGGACCATCTCATGACATGGTTTCCGAAATGGCTGCCGATCCTGTGTCTTTGGCTGGCTGGAGCAGCGGCAATGCCAGCTCAGCAGCCGGCGGCCCTCGACTTGGTTCCCGAAGATGCCGCCGTGGCCTTGGTGGTGCGCGACTTGGCCGAGCTGCGGCAACGGGGCGACCAGTTCGCCGAAGCCAGCAACATGGACCTGCGCGAAGGAAACCGCCCCACCCACTTGTTCAAAATGCTGTTCGATTACTTAAAGCTCAAGAAAGGGGTGGATGAAAACGGCGCGGCGGCCATCGTACTCCCGAACCTCGGAAAAGGGACTGGCACCCACCTGGACGTGATGCAGCTTCTCCAGATCGTTTTCATCGTTCCCTTCACCAACGCCGCGGACATCTTGGCGAACTACAACCTGAAACCAGAGGATGTCAAACCCGGAAAAGCGACCAGTGCGAATGGGTGGCAGATTCTGATCAAGGACAAGCACTTGTATATCGGCTTCAGCGCCAATCTGTCGAAAGTGGCTCAGGCCAAGCCCATCACGGCGGCCCTCAGTCCCCAACAGCGCGCGGCGTTGGCTCAGTCCGATGTCGGCTTTGTGTTGGGAGCGCAAACATCTGGCAACCTTTGGCCAGCTCTCTTGGATGGACTGAAAACCGACGTCCAGCGTCAAGCCGATGCCGCCGACCTACCCGCCGCCAAAGACCTGCTGGCAACCGTCGAGGAGACACGTTTCATCGTCGCTGGCATGAAGCTGGGCAAGGATGGTATTGATTTTGATGTTATCATCACTTTCCTGCAAACTGATGAGGGGACGGCCACGAAATTCTTGTCCGTGCTGCGTGGCGGACCCGGAGCGACCGATTTGAACAGCTTGCCGCCGGTCGCCCACCCGCTGCTGGTCTATGCCGCCAAAGGGGACGGAGTGCGCAACTTGACCATCGCCCGCATGTTGCTGCGCCTGGTGCTGCGGCAAACCCCCGGCGTCGAGCAAGTGATCCCCGCCGCCGAGCGCCAGAAACTGATCGAGGCCTTCGATGAAATGTATCAACGTTTGAAGGGAAGCCGGGCGGTGCTCTACGCCACCGGACAGCAGGATGAGAAAGTCGGCGTCTTGGCGGTCATCGGCATTTTGGACCTGGACGATCCCGCGCCGCATCTGGCCCGCTGGGCCGACTTGGCCGAGATCGCCACCACTGCCAGCCAGCGCGCCACGCCGGACGGCAAACCGCCACGCTTCAGTTACGTTCCCCAAGCCGAGACCATCGACGGCGTGCGCGTCGATCACTTGCGCGTCACCGTCCCCGATCTGTCCGCCGAAGAAGAAAAAAACCTGCGCCATTGGCTCGGGGCGGACTGGCACACGCTACGCCTGGCCGTGCTCGATAAGGGGGTCGTCCTGCTGCTCGGCTCGGATGGGGCAACACTGCGGCAAACCCTGAAGCTGCGTCAATCTGATGACAAAGGCTTGGCGCTAAGCAAGGACATCATGGCCGCTGGGGGCCGCCTGGCGCCGGAACGCAAGCTGGAGTTCTTATTCAATCTCGATTCCATCCGCATGCTATCCGAAAGCGCCGTCAAAGCCGAGCCATCCCGGCAACTTACTGCCACTGCTATGACCATCGAGCCGGACCGCTTGCACTTCCAGTTTTACGCGCCGATGTCCGACGTGCGGGCTTTCATCAAGATCAATGGGATGGAAAGAACAGAGGAATAGAACTATTCCTCCGGCAAACCAGATGGCCGGAGTAATATCGTTACCAACCGCATTTCCGTTTCGCCATTTTCTCCAAGTTGATCAGCCGCGCTAAATAGCGGAGCCAGCGGCGCCGATAAGCCTCTAATGACCAGGCCGCGCAAAGATTGCGCTAGCATCTCACGACGCGGCGTGGCTGAGTGTGTCAGCTGGGGCAAGGCGATTCGGCGTAAGTCCAAGAATGTCGTGCTCTCCCCCTTTCCCAGCTGGAAACACCCGGTCGCCTGATCCCGCGATGGACTGCGCTGGACATTCTCGTCCAATCTGTTATCTCATGGCGGTTCCGTCGCGCGGGTGGATTCCATCATTTCACGAAACAACTTGACACCGGCCGTCGGCCACGAACGCGCACCTATCTCGGAGGAGATGGTTTTGAAAGTGCAACCTGATCGCAACGGCTTCTGGCGCGATGCTTTTGCCATCCAGGGTTCTATCACGCCTTATGTAGTGCGGTACGTCTTCGCTTTCGGCCTCATTGCCGCTGGCGTGTGCGTGCTTTCGTGGGCAGTGGAATATGTGTTTGAGGTGCGGATCAATTTGGAAGTCGCCCCGCACGAAATCGCCGGCGCCGCCTTGGGCTTGCTTCTCATTCTGCGAACCAATGCCGGTTATGACCGTTGGTGGGAAGCCCGCAAGTTGTGGGGCGGTATCGTCAATCAATCGCGTAATCTTGTCATCAGTGCCATGTCCTACGGTCCGGCGGACCCGGAATGGCGAGAAAACTTCGTCCGTTGGGCGGCGGTCTTTCCGCATATCGCCCGGCGCAGCTTGCGCGGCGAGCCACCCTCCGGGGACGTGATCGCCTTGGTCGGTCCGGACGAAACCGCGCGACTGACATCCGTTAATCACATGCCAAGCTTCGTGGCCCTGCGGCTCGCCGGATTGTTGCGCGAAGCCCGCGACCGTTTGCAGATGGATGCGTTCGCCTTTCTGCAAGTGGATAAGGAACGTGCCTTGCTCATCGATCATCTCGGGGCTTGCGAGCGCATCTTAAAAACTCCGCTTCCCGTCGTGTATGCCATCAAGATTCGGCGTTTCATCACCTTGTTCTTATTGACCTTGCCGTTCGCCCTGTTGCACCGCGTCGAAAACATCTGGCTGATTCCCTTCATCACGATGCTAGTTGCTTATCCCTTGATCTGCTTGGATCAGATCGGCGTCGAGCTGCAAAACCCCTTCGCTAAGACACACCTGAGCCATTTGCCGCTCCGCGACATTTCCGCCACCATTGAAGGCAACCTGATCGGCCTGTTGCAAGCGCAAACCGATTTGCTGGAAAACGCGCCATTGGAAAACAACAACCAGTGGCCGCTGAAACTAAAAAAATGTTCGTGATCCAGGGATGACATCTGGGCAAATAATCGGAAAACGCCGGATCAGGAATCGAGATTTATTTCTCTCGATGCACGACGCGCTCCGTAAGCGTCTCGAGAATGTCTCGGAAATGGGATGGCGGCAAGCACTTTAGCTCATCGCGGGCTTGCTGGGCGAATTGCTCGGCTCGCTGACGAGCGTAGGACAAGGCCGCGCTCGCTTCCAGATAGGGAACCAGCGTCTGGCGCTTATGATTGCCGGGGGTGTCGAGGATGTGTCGGATGCGGTTGGCGATGTCGGCGGGCGTTTGCTCCAGCGCGTGAATCAGCGGCAACGTCAATTTCCGCTGGTCCAGGTCGGTGCCGAGCGATTTGCCGGTGGTTCGTTCCTCGCCGATCAGGTCCAGCAGGTCATCGGCGATTTGAAAGGCCATGCCCAGCCAGCGGCCGAAGTTGGCCAGGTTTTCCACCACTTCATCGGCGGCATCGCTATAGATGGCCCCCAGTCGGCAGCAACAAGAAGTTAGCTCCGCCGTCTTGCCGTCGATGATGGCGAGGTATTCTTCTTCACTCAGGCGTAAGTTGCCCCGCTCGCCAACCTGTTGCAACTCTCCCTCGCACACGCGGTTGGTGGCCGCGCCAATGATCCGGCAAGCGCGGGCATCGACCGTACTGGCCAAATAGAACGATTGCGTGAACAGATAATCCCCCAACAGGATGCTGGTCTGATTCCCCCAGCAGGCATTGACGGTGGCCACATGGCGGCGCACGGAGGCTTCGTCAAGCACATCGTCATGGACCAGCGTGGCGGTGTGAATCATTTCGACGACCGCCCCCAAGACATGATGGACGGGCCGCACGCCGCCGCAGGCATGGGCCGTCAGCAAGAGCAACATCGGCCGCAGCCGCTTGCCACGATAGTGATTGAGATGCGTCACCATCTCGCGCACATGGGGACGGGGGCTGTCCAAGGTCGCGGCCAGGATGCGCTCCACTTGCTCTAGGTCGCTGGCCAGAGGAGCAAACAGCATGGTGGGAGCAGCGGTCGTGGTTGATGGGGTCTGCAACACAGGATTCATGGCACTCCCGCTCGGGATGGTAAGGGGAACCGTTCGTCTCTGCCAAAAGATTTTTGAATTTTCAATCTATTTTGAATTTTTATCAGCCGCGATAGGACCTGTCAATCATCCCGGCGAAAAGTACCGCTCCGGCCGCCGCTTTTTTCCTCTAGCCGAATCCGCTCGATGGTCAGGGCGCGATCCACTGCTTTACACATGTCATAAACCGTCAAGGCGGCGACGCTGGCGGCGGTGAGCGCTTCCATCTCCACTCCCGTCCGGCCCACAACGCGCACCGTGGCGTCAATGCGCAAGGTCGTGTCGCTCTCGAAGGTGAAATCCACCGTGGCGCTGGTGATGGGCAAGGGATGACACAGGGGAATCAAATCGCCGGTTCGCTTGGCGGCCATGATGCCGGCCAGGCGGGCCACCTCGCGGACATCCCCCTTGGCGAGTTGCTTGTCGCGGATCAGCCGGGCCGTCGCTTCCGCCATGCGCACCACGGCGCTGGCCCGCGCCGCGCGCGTTGTTTCCGGTTTGTCACTGGTATCCACCATCCGGCTAGCGCCGTGCTCATCGAAATGCGTCAGTTCCGCCATGCGCGCTCTCCCAAATCAGGCCGAGGGGCTTCCTTCATTTTATCAACCGCAAGTTGGGGTGACTTGATAACCGATCCGTGGGTGGCGCACGAACCACGAGCGGAATCAAAGACGCCGTGGAATAAATAGCTCGCGGCTAAAAATGGCGTCTCAGCGCGCGTCTTTTCGCGCCTGGTTGCGGCGGCCGCGCGCGGAACTGTGTTTTTGTTTGCGCAGCTTGCCGGCTTCCGTCAAGCGGCTCTGCTTGGCTGCTGATTCCACCTTGATCTTTTTGACATTAGTTTGACCTTTGGCGGCGGCAGTGGAACGAGCCGGTCGAGCGGGTTTGGCCGGTGGCTTGGTGGCGGCGCGGCGCGGCAGCGGGGTCGGCGCGGGTTGGTCGGTCGGGGCGGCCTCCGTGGGGGCTGGCGTGGCCGCCGCGGCTTCCTTCGCTTCGACATCGGCCAGCCCTTGCTCGTAGCGTTCCAACGTCTCCATGAACAGCATTTCCTTCCGCCGCGTCCGTTCATTGCCTTTGGAAGGAGTCCGGCCTTTCGGCTCTTGCTTGCCGCGCGCTTCACGCTGTTGCCGATCCGCCAGCTGGCGATACTTGTCGCGCAGCTTTTGGGCACGCTCCGCGTTCTTGCGCAGCTGAGCTGGGGATAGCTTCTTGACAGCGGACGCGAGGCTGTTCAAGTAAAGGGTCAATTCCGGTTGGGTGCAAAGCTGGCGCGCTTCCGGCGTGCGGATGGTCATAGCGAAGTCCTCCTGTATTCGTGAAACAGACATCTTCAAAATACGGACACACGAAGTCCCGTCAATTGGGATGACGGAGTTGCTCACCCCGACCGATTGTCGCGCGGGCGGCCGGCGTGATTCAGCCAAGAAACGACCTGTTCATACTTGATCGAGCAATGGTCGCAGTGCCTCTTCGTAATTCCGCCAGCGTTCCACCGAGCGCGTGTAAATCGGCTGGCGCACTTGCACGACGCTGGCGGTGCGGATGGGGCGTTTGGTTTCATGGAACGCCAGGCAGGCGGGGTCCCATTCCAGACCGACCCAATCCACCATCTGGCGGGCGACCCCTTCCAAATCGTTTACCGTCTCTTCGTAGTCAATATCGAGCATGGGGATCGGCAATACCTGCCGCCAATGATCCATGAGCCGCTGGTAATCGCGGATGCGGGCGGCGATGTGCTCCAGGTCGCACGCCCAGCGAATCGTCTTGAAATTGGTGATCCAGCAGGAGACGGCGATGTCGCGCACGTCGCGACGGCTGTGGATGAGGCGTGCCTTGGGGAACAGGGCCGCGATCAGGCCGGCATACAAGTAATTATCTGGCATCTTATCGACAATGCGGTCGGCGGCGTTGTTCAGGCGCAGCAACCGTTCGAGATAGGGACGGGCCAGCTGCCGCAGATGCTCTGGCGTCAATTGATGGATACAAGATGACGGCGGCAGCGACACCCCGACGACGTTCGGCAAGGATTCATAGGCGTCTCGCGCGTACCGCAGCTCGCCGGCCCCGTGCATGCGCGGATGACTGGCCAGGACCTGTTCCAACAGCGTCGTGCCAGAACGGGGCATGCCGATGATGAAGACCGGCACTTCGCTTTCCAGTCCCCAACCTTGGACCTTGGCGAAGAACGTTTGGCTAAAGCCTTCGATCAGGTGATCGACAAATTTGGTGTGTTCGTTGGGATGATACGTTTGTTTATAACGTACCAGCGTCTCCCAGTGATGGCGGTTTCCTTGGCGGATGTGCTCGGCAGCGCTCGTGTACTGTCCCTGAGCGTCCCGCACCTGGGCAAGACCATGATGCAGCGCCGAGCGTTGGCCGTCGGCGAGACGGTCTTCGGACAGCAGTTGTTCCATCATGGCCACATCCGCTTCGGGCAGCTGGTCGCGCAGCATGGTCGCCAAGCAGCCGTAGGCGCCGGCGTGCTTGGGGTCATGACCCAAGGCGGCGCGAAAGCATTGTTCGGCTTCTTCCAATTCCCCAAGCTCCTCCAGCGCCTGGCCCAAGTTCACGTAGGCGGCGGCAAAGTCTGGTTTCAGCCGCAGCGCCTCGCGGTACAGCTTCACCGCTTCCTGCGTTTCCCCCTGTTCTTGCAGGACGAAGCCAAGACCGTTGTAGGCTTCGGCATAGTCCGGCTGCAATTGCATGGCCAAGCGATAGCGGGCGATGGCTTCTTGAGGACGTTCCTTGGCGTTGAGCGCGCTGGCCAGGTTGCAGTGAATCCGGGCCATGCGCGGCTCAAGCTGCAAGCCCTTCTGATACCACTGAATTGCTTCGTCCAGTTGACCTTCCTCTTGCAGTGCCTGCCCCATGTTGTTGTAGGCCATCGCCAGCTTGGGATTCAAATGCATGGCGCGGGCATAGCAATTCTTGGCTTCCTCCAAGCGTTTCAGCTCGCGCAAGACGTTGCCCAGGTTGTTTTGCGCTTCGGGGAAGTTGGGCCGCAGCCGGATCGCTTCTTGGCAGTGGTGCAACGCCTCTTCGGTGTCGCCGCGTTCGAGCAACATCTGCCCCAGGTTGCAATGGGCATGGGGCAGGTTCGGTTGCAGCCGTAGGCATTCACGCAAGGCGGCGATGGCTTCGTCGTTCCGCCCCTGCTCACGCAGCACGTTGCTGAGGTTGTTGAACGCCAAGGCAAAATTCGGGCGGAGCTGGACGGCTTGTTGAAAATGGCGCGCTGCTTCCTCGCGCCGTCCAGCGGCGTGCAGGGCCAAGCCCAAGTTATTGTGCGCCGCGGGAGAATTGGGTTGCAGGCGAACCGCTGTCTGGCCATGTTCCACCGCCTTGGCCTGGTTGCCCGCCATGCGATAGGCTTCCGCCAAGTTATAGTGAAAGGTGGCGACGTGGGGGCGAATGGCAACGGCCCGGCTCATCAGCTGCGCCGCCTTCTGGTGTTGGCCGCGCTGATGGGCCACGATCCCCAGCAAGTGCAGGGCGTCGGCGTGATTGGGTTCCTCATCCAACAAACGCCGATAGATCAATTCCGCTTGATCGAGGCGCCCCGCCTGGTGATGGCGGATTGCCTCTTGAATGGATTCCGGCATGGTGGTTGTGTTCCTCGATGGCGCATGAATCAAGATGATGGCGCGTGTTCGGGTTACTATGTGGCATAGCAATCTCGGCGGGAAAACGCAAGCAGGGTGGGAGATTTATCGTCGCGCGCGGACTGGTGACGCTCGACGCGAAACGATGAATCTTCGGAAACAGGTGGATAGTTCAAAGAATTGCTTGCCGCCGTTTCGGGAGCCGTACAATACCTACCAACCAGCAGCATGGTTTTCCCAAGGGACGGCGAGTGAACCACTCATTCTTGACATTCCTGCAGCGCTATTATCCCATCCTGTTGTCCATCCTGGCGGCGCTGGTCACGATGGGGATGAAGACGTTGGCCTATTGGCTGACCGATTCGGTGGGCTTGCTCTCGGACGCCGCCGAATCGTTAGTCAACCTGTTGGCGGCGGTGACGGCGTTTCTGTCGCTGATGTACGCGGCGCGGCCGGTCGATGCCTCGCACACGTACGGCCATGAGAAGATCGAATTTTTTTCCAGCGGCTTGGAGGGGACGTTGATCCTGGTGGCGGCGGGGTTGATCGCGTGGGCCGCCGTGCCGCGTCTCTTTTTCCCGGAGAAATTGCAATCCCTGGACATTGGCGTGCTCCTGGCCGGGTTGGCTTCCGTGCTCAATTTCGCCGTGGCCCGGCTGCTGATCCGCGTCGGGCGGCAGCGCGAATCCATCATCTTAGAGGCGGATGGACAACACCTGATGACGGACGTGTGGACTTCGGTGGCGGTGCTGGCCGGCCTTGGCGTGGTTTGGATGACGGGCTGGCACATCCTGGACCCCATCATCGCCCTGCTGGTGGCGGCCAACATCGTTTGGACGGGGGGGAAATTGCTCGTGCGTTCGTTCAACGGCTTAATGGATCACGCGCTGCCTGACGAGGAACAACATCGTGTTCGGCGAGCCATCGAGGCCCAGTTGAACGACGACATGGCCTATCATGCCCTGCGCACGCGCCAAGCGGGAGCACATCGCTTCGCCGATTTTCATTTGCTGGTTCCTGGTAATTACACGGTGCATCAGGCCCATGAGGTGGCGAACCGGATTGAACAAGCCGTCGAAGCGGCCTTGCCGGGCTTGGAAGTCGCCATTCACATCGAGCCGATTGAGGAACAGTGTTCATGGATGGACAGCCCGCTCTTGCCCATCGAGCGCGAAGCACGCGCCGACCCACCGAGGGAATAAGAAATATCAGCAACACCTACAAATTATCCATTGCACGCCGTCGCCGCCACGGTAGGATAAGGAGATCAGGGATCAGTGTTTAGCGGGCGAGCCACAGGCGAGCCGCCATCCATGGCTCAAAGGGGGGATCACATGTTAACCTTTTCCGGCACGAAGGGCGTGGAGTTTTGCGATGGTCTGACGCGGCGGGACTTCCTGCGCGTTGGCGCTCTCAGCGCGGGGGCCGTGGGGCTGTCGCTGGCTGACGTGGTGCAGCTTCAGGGGGCGCAGGGGGCCAAAGCCGATGGCATCAACTGTATCATGCTGTTCCTGGTCGGCGCGCCGAGCCACCTGGACACCTGGGATCTCAAGCCGGACGCGCCCGACAACGTGCGCGGCCCCTTCAAGCCGATTCAAACGAATGTCACCGGCATGCAAATCAGCGAACACTTCCCGTTGATGGCCAAGATGGCGGATCGCTACAGCATCGTGCGCTCGGTCTATCACAAGGCGGCGGCCATTCACGAGACCGGCCACCAGATGATGCAGACCGGCTACCTGTTTCGCGGCGGCCAGGAATATCCGCACTATGGCTCGGTGGTGTCGCATCTGCGCGGCCGGACGGCCAACGGTTTACCGCCGTTCGTCATCCTGCCTGGTCCCATCGGCAACACCGGCGTCAGCGTCAGCCACGGTCAAGGGGCGGGCTATCTCGGCTCGCGGCACGAACCATTCTTCCTGCGTGGCGACACGTCGGCGGATAATTTCGAGATTAGCGACCTCAACGCCCCGCCGGGCGTCGATCCCGCTCGGCTCAAGACCCGCAAGGAGCTGCTCGACGCCGTGGACGACTTGCAGAGACAGCTAGATGCAAATACTGACAGTCAATCACGCGACACCGCTTACAATCAAGCGTTCAGCTTGATCTTCGCCGAGAAAGCCAAGAAGGCATTCGACATCGCCAGTGAAAATTCCGACCTGCGTAGCCGGTATGGGCACAACACCTTCGGCCAATCGTGCTTGCTGGCCCGGCGGTTGGTGGAACATGGCGTCCGCTTCGTCACGGTCAACATGTTCGACACGGTGTTCAACGAGATCACTTGGGATTGTCACGCCGATGGCGGCTCGTTGGCGGCGACGCTCGACGATTACCAGGAAACCTTGTGCCCGATGTTCGACATGGCCTACACCGCTCTGCTCGAAGATTTGTACTTACGCGGCATGTTGGATAATACCCTGGTGCTGGCGATGGGGGAATTTGGCCGGACGCCGCAGATGAACGCGCGGGGCGGCCGCGACCACTGGCCCGGCTGCTGGTCGGTGCTCTTCGCCGGCGCCAAGATCAAGGGGGGCCAGGTCATCGGCTCCTCGAACCGCCTCGGCGCCGAGCCGCGCGACCGCCCCGTCGATCCCGCCGAAATCGCCGCCACGGTTTATCAAGGCCTCGGCATCGACCGCAACGCTCGTCTCCCCGGCCCCGACAACCGCCCCCTGCCGCTCATCGAGGCGGAACCGATTTTTGAGTTGTTCTGAAACGAAAACTGCCAACCTGGACAAAAAATAAGAAGCCGGGGATGATGGACGTATCCCCGGCTTCTTGAGTCATCGCGCATGGCAGTTTGTCAGACTACAGAAGTGAGCTAAACAATCGCGGCACCAGATATTTCAAGCGCGACTTCACATTGGGAAAACGATTGAAGATATTCTGAGCCTTTCGAGCGAAATTCAAACAAGTTGGTCCCACGTCCTTGACAACCTCATAGCGATTTGTCAAATAGTCCACGCACTCTTTCAATGAGGTAATCTCTCGATACTGCTCATTCACCAATCGATCCAGGTTTTGCAGAGCTTCTTCAACGAGTATCTGTCGATACGGAACAAAATTGTCCAATGCGTTGGCCGGTGCTTGTAGCAACGACAGCATCTCGGGTTCTTCGGAACGCACGTAGAAACGATTAACGCCATCAAACAACGCGAATTGGTAATCCGCTTGGAACAGGATGTCTTCCCATTTCCCCCGCTGCTCGAACTGATTCTGGATAGCGCTGACTCCAATCGCCACGGGGGCCGTGTCTTCGACAAGGATAACCCGTGGCCGCCAGCGTGTTAAATCAATTCCCTGTAACACCTCTCCCTCATGCCCTTCGACGTCAATGGTGAGAAAATCAATAGTTGAACGCACATGGTTGGAACAGATCTGATCCAACGTGGCGGCCTCCACGGTATGTTCCTCGAACATACAGCCCACCTCGGTAAGTCGTCGCACATTCTCCCACGAAGCGCTGGATAGGCCGTTTATTCCTTCGTGATTCGGAACGGATGTACAATGATAAAAATGAACCGGGCCTTGGCGATTGGATACCGCGAGGTTCAGATTGATGTCGCGCGGCCGGACATGTTCAAACTCGCGGTAATACTCGACATGCGGCTCGATATTGATACCCTGCCAACCGCGTTGATAAAAATAATAGGTCACGGAATCATGAATGGGATGATAGGCGCCGACGTCGATATAAAAACCTTTGCTCTGGTTTTGAAACACTCGGTTCAATACGACGTCTTCGTGATTCTGCGCGTACGAAATCATTTCATTATTCCTTATGGACAGCGACCGCTTTTGATCACTTTTATCGCTCTGGGCACACATTGTTTAAGTCGAGATTAAATTTGTTCATCAATTCCGCCTAAGATAGCCGCCTCTAGATTGGAATTCTCAAAAGGGAATATCTATGAGCCGACGTGTGCGCTGGCTCGTAACGATCCCACGCATGTCAGATACAATTTTTTGAGATTCCCAATAATCCTCATGCCAAAGTGTGCCGGTTGCCTCGGTGTGATGATGCCATTTTTCACTTCCAGGTATAATTGTTGGTCCAGTCGCGTGAGCCGACGGATTCGCGCCAAGGTTTGTTCACTGATCGCAGGACGTTGCAGACGATTCATGCCAATGTTTTCACGGGTGATGTTGGGAATTTGGGTTATGTTCAATACCTCGCACACATCGGTGATGAATTTTTGACAATCATCCGTTAGGCCAATCACCGCGCAGCCACGCAAATACGCGCGTGCCTTCGCCAGCTTTTCCGTGATTGACAGGCTATTGTTGTGTAAATTTTCGATGGTCACTGATAAAGTACCCAATGGGTGATCGTTCAATCGTGCCGCTAATTCATGGATGTTTACCTGAGGAGCGATCAAATAATTGGTCTGGAAGTCTTGGATCATGGGAATCATCTCCGGATCGGACAACCATTCATCCAGAGATTGATTCCGTGCTTGATGATGCAAGGGATGTTGGGAATCACGTTGCACATGAGCATAATGAGAAAGAGTTCGTTCCACGGGATCACGAAGCAACACGAATTTGATGAGTGGACGGTTTAAGTAATCCTCCAACAGACTCAAGAAATGGCCACGAAAAAATTGATACGTTTGGAGTTCATCACAAGAAGCACGCGCCAACGTGTCCCATATATAATGGGGACAGATTTGCTCAGGATGGAAAAGTTGATCGAGCGCGCAGCGCACGGACGTTCCGCCCGTTTTGGGTATGTGCAAAAAATAGTATGCTGGCTTGGATCGCATTTCCTCGCTCCTATGCGCCGCAGATGTGGCTACGAATTGCTTTTCCTACGCGCGCCGCCGGCATCAAAATGGGTTCTGTGCCGAACAGCGGCGTCTAAATACTGTTTCACTTGGTTTCGATGCAAGATCAAATGCCGCGTTGCTGCCGACATTGCCAGGGCTGTTTGATTTTTCACATTGAGGTAAGTAAGCCGAGAAGAATGAGTAGCTGGTCAAAAATGTGGCCTATGGCATGTCTGGGGAGAAGGCGAGCTGAAACTTGGAAATGTTAGCTACTTGAAAAAAAGAGGCGGCTCCCTTTCGGGAACCGCCTCGCCAGCGAAATCGGTCTGGCAGCGTTGGCTTAGACCAATTCCGTGATGGATTTGGCGCCGCGGTCGGCGATACGGATCGGTCGATTGCCAGGGGCCATGTTTTCCTTGGTGTAGTCGATGCCAAGGATTTGGCACACGGTCGCCATGAAATCGAGTGGCGTGATGGGGCGCTCTTCGACGGCGGCCCCTTCCGCGTCGGTGCGGCCAATGACTTGACCACCCTTGATGCCGCCACCCAGCATCACCGTGCTCCAGGCGCGCGGATAGTGGTCGCGGCCAGGGCGCGGCCCACGGGTGTTGATGCGCGGCGTCCGGCCAAATTCCCCCATCCAAATAATCAATGTGCTATCCAGAAGGCCGCGTTCCTTGAGATCGGTGATCAAGGCGCTCATGGCCGGGTCTACTTGGGCAGATAGCGATTTGACGCGGTCAAAGTTGTCTTGGTGCGTGTCCCAGCCCCCCAAACTAACTTCGACGAACGGAACGCCAGTTTCCACCAATCGGCGGGCTAACAAGCAGCCGTCGCCGAAGCGGGTCGCGCCGTAGGCTTGACGTACCGAAGCGGGCTCCTGGGAGAGATCAAACGCTTTCGCTTCCTTGGATTGCATCAGTGTGACGGCCCGTTGATAGGTCGTCTGGTGCGCGCTGCCAGAAGGCGCTTGGTAGCTACGCAAGAAGCCTTGTTCCATCTCCTCCAACAAACTCACCCGGTTGTTGAACTGGTTGTCACTGACCAGGGCTTTGAGGTTTTCGACGCCCCGATTCGGGTCATTGACGACCAATGGCTGATGGCGTGGTCCGAGGAAGCCCGAACCGAAGACCCGCGAACCGACCGCCACGAAATTCGGCATCGGGAAGTCGGGTTGGCCTAGCTCGGCGGAGACGATGGAACCCATGCTGGGATACACCAAACCGCCGACCCCTTCCTTGTAGCCGGTGTGCATGTAATACTTGGCGCGCTGATGGGCGCCTTCGCCGGTGCTCATGCCGCGTAAAATGGCGCCGTGGTGCATCAGCTGGGCCAGTTTCGGGAAGTGCTCGCTGATCTCGATGCCCGGCACCGAGGTCTTAATCGGCTTAAACTCGCCCGCATCCTTGGTGCCTGGCTTCAGGTCGAAGGTGTCTTTATGGGTCGGGCCACCATCCATCCACAGCAGGATGCACGACTTGTGTTTTTTCAGCCCTGCTTGCGCGGCGCGCGTGGCCAGCACATTCATCCAACCGGACAAGGAAATGGCGCTCACGCCGGCGGCGCTAAGCTTGAGCAGATCACGTCGAGACGGAAACATCGTTTTATGCTCCTTTCGGGGATGGGCCGCGAGGTTTTCCCTCTTGGCCCAGGCAACGTGGAATGTTTGGCATCAAGAGGAATTAATGATTCATCGTGAATTCACTGGAATTCAAAACTGCCCATACGATGTCACTATATGCCTGGCGGGCATCATCGACTTGAGCAACATAAGCGGTTAAGCGCTGACTTTCTGCCGTGGTGGGACGCCGCGACAAGGTGCTGAGGTAAATCCACTCCACCGCTTCCGGCGGCGTCAGCTTTTTGGCCAAGACATTTTGCAAGAGCGCGCCGCCGTTGTTGAATTGGGGAGCGTTCATCAGCCGGAGCGCCTGTGGGATACCGGCTTCGTACTCAGTCGGCTTGGCTTCGCTGTCGGTGGAGAAGAAGGCGATGAATTGCTCGCGCGGGCCATTCGGACCAAACCGCTGTTGGCCACGCGCGGGGAAGTTGCGTGCCGGCGTGAAACCAACCACTTGCGCGAGCGAGTCATACAACTGTTCCGGCGTCATCACCTTGATGGCCACTCGGCTAAACAGGTTGGCGTCGGCGTCCTCGTTGCCCGGCAGGGGTTTGCTGGTTCGCTGATAGGCTTGGCTATTGCAGATGCCCCGGATCAGGTGTTTGACATCGAAGCCGCTGGCCACAAACTGCCGGGTCAACTCGTCGAGCAATTCGGGATGCGAAGCGGGGTTGTCCTGGTGCATGTCGTCCACCGGATTGACGAAGCCAGCGCCGAAGAAGTGCGCCCAGGTCCGATTAACCATGGCGCGAGCGAAGAACGGGTTTTCCGGTGAAGTGATCCAGGCCGACACAATGGGCCGATACGGCTCGGTGTTGCGGACGCTGGGTTGCTCCCCTTGCAAGAACTTGGGGGGAACGATCTTGGCCGATTCCGGCAGCCGGGCCGGCCGGCCCGCGCCGGTTTCACTCACACCAGGAATCACGTCATTCCGAGCGGCTGCGTTCAGGCCGCGAACATTCATGCGTACTTTCGTGAAAAATGCCGCCATGCCCCAATATTCGGCTTGCTTCCAGCCGGTGAACGGGTGGTTGTGACATTGGGCACACTGGAGTTGCACGCCTAGGAACAGGCTGCTGACCTGGTCCGTGACCATGTCCGGGCTAGGATTGGCCAACCAGAACGTGACCGCGCCATTCTCGGTTTGGAGTCCCGAAGCGGTCAGCAGCTCATCGACCAGCTGGTTCCACGGCTTGTTTTGATTGAACGCCTCCTTTAGCCAATCATGCAGCGGTTTCGACTGCAAGCGTCTGTTGTCGGAGACGCGGGGAAGCAACAAATTCTTCCAGTTTTCCCCCCAGAATTGGCCAAAGCGTGGGTCGGCCAACAATTCATCAATCAGTTTGGCCCGTTTGTTTGGGTCCTGGCTGTCGAGGAAGGCCGCCACCTTGTCGGCGGGTGGAATGACGCCGATGAGATCGAGATACACCCGGCGCAGGAACTCAGCATCGTCCGCCAGCGGCGAAGGAGAAACTTTTTCCTCTTGGAGCCGGGCTTGGATGCCTTGATCGATCAACCGTGCCACCTGGCGCGCGTCGGCCTGAGCCGGTTGGGGGGTGTTCTTGGCCGCCCAACTCGGTGCCGGGTTGCCGAACAGCAACGCCGTCACGGCCAACGCTGTTGGCAATCCACAACTCAACAATACGTTCCGAATCATATCCGCGATCTCCTTCAGAACGATTCCATGTGAAGGAATAAAGAGGGTTTAGGTTGGATGAAGAACCGTCTTCTCCGTTATGTTTGTTGGCTGGTCGCTTGGGTAGGGGAAAATTCCACCTTCGGTCTAGCTGCTTGAACAAACACCATCCCGCCGCGAAAGTTTCGCCCACGATGATTTTTTTTACCCCTCGTCGCTTGGGAAGCTGCTGAAACAGAAGGTTGTTGATCCGAGCCGCGACCATTAGGGAGTGGTTTGCCCGCGGATTGTTCCACCGCTCCCTAACGGTCGCGGCTCGAATTAGCCCTTGTTCAGCAGCCTCCTGGCCGGATGGGGGAGTTGTTCTCAGGGTAAAGCGAAGGTGTTGGGTTTAGTTAGCCAATTCCTCATAAGCCACGGGCCGATCCTTGTCCAAGCGGGGCAGGGAGAGCGGCACGACTTCGGGGTATTTCTGGGCGGCGCCGGTGTTGAAGACGACCACTTGCTCACCCGCTTGGATGTCCCCGGCGTCGCGCAATTGTTCCAGACAGTCGAAACAAATGGCGGTTTCTGGGCAAATGGCGATCCCCTCCGCGCGGGTGACGCGCCGCATCCACGAGACAATACGCTCCTCGCGGCCAGCGATGGCCCGACCGCCGCAGGCGCGCACGGCATCGAGGATCATGAAATCCCCCACCGCCGCGGGCACGCGCAAGCCGCTGGCCATGGTCCGCGCGTTGGGGAACGGCTCGGCGAAGCGTTCCCCTTGCTCGAACGCCCGCACGATGGGAGCGCAGCCGGTACTCTGACAACTGATGAGACGCGGCAGCTGTTCACTAAGCAGCCAGCCTAGCTCGCGCAGCTCGGCGAACGCTTTCCCCATGCCGATGAGTCCGGTGCCGCCGCCGGTGGGATACAGAATGACATCCGGCAGCCGCCATGCGAATTGCTCGGCGATTTCCAAACCCATCGTTTTTTTCCCCTCCAGGCGGTATGGCTCCTTGAGGGTGGAGACATCGAACCAACCCATGCGCTCGGTTCCTTCGCGGACAATCTGGCCGCAATCGGTGATCAGGCCATTGACGAGAAAGACCCGCGCGCCGGCCAGGTACGCTTCGAGCTGGTTGATGATCGGCGTGTCTTCCGGCATGAAGACGAAGACGTCCATGCCAGCGCGGGCGCCGTAGAGGGCCAGGGCGCCCCCCGCGTTCCCTGCCGTGGGAATGGCCAGGCGCTGCAGGCCGAAATAACGGGCCATGCTGACCGCCAGCGCCAGACCCCGACTCTTGAAGCTGCCAGCGGGCAGTTGTGATTCGTCCTTGATCCACAGATTCGGCAACCCCAGCTCGGCCCCCAGTCGTGGGCAGGGCAACAAGGGGGACATTCCCTCGCCTAGCGTCACTGGCTCGACATTCATCGGCAACGGCAGCAGCTCACGGTAGCGCCAGAGCGACGGCGGACGCTCCTTGAGCATCTCTGGCTTCACGGCCTGTCGAATGGCCGGCAGATCATAGCGCACCCATAAGGGCCGCCCCTGATGCACCGTCCGTACCTGCCCCGGCTCGAAACGGGTGCCATCCAGGGCGCTTTCCAGATGCGTGACGAAGGAGGGTGGTGTCATAACAATGTCTTGATGCGTGGGGTCGGGTGGTCCTCGATTCAATCGGTCTCCTGTTGTTTGTATGTCTCGCCCGTGTTTCACCAAGCCCTGCCTCACGGCCAACATTCCCAAGAGCCGACTTGACGCCAGCTGCCATCCTGGTTAATATCCCCTCACTTACATCGTGAGAGACACCTTGGGGTAGTGGGCCAATTCACGCACCGCGGCCCGAACCCGCAGAAAAAGGATTTTTCCCGGGTATGAAGGCTCCATCCAAAACATCCCACGGAGGGGGTTCCCTTCTTTCCCGCCCCGACCAGCCATGGTAAGTCCCCACGTGACCTCCATGGTGATCTGGGCACCGGCCAAGGTGAATCTCTACCTGGAAGTGCTGGGCAAACGGCCCGACGGTTATCACGACATCGCCACGTTGATGGTGGCCGTCAGTTTGTACGACACGTTGACATTCAAGGAGGAAGCTTCCGGGCAGATCTCATTGACATGTGATCATCCGTCTCTCTCGGTGGGCCCCGACAATCTCGTGGTCCGAGCCGCGGAATTATTGCAACGTCGCAGTGGTTGCCGGCGTGGAGCGTCCATCCACTTGCACAAGCGCATCCCGCTGGCGGCGGGACTGGCGGGCGGATCCAGCGATGCCGCTTCGACCTTGATGGCCCTCAATCAATTGTGGGGGCTGGAGTGGAATAAGGGACAGTTGGTCGAATTGGCTGCCGAGCTGGGCAGTGATATGCCCTTTTTCTTCTCGACCCCGGCGGCGTGGTGTACGGGCCGAGGCGAGATCGTTCAGCCCTTGACGCAGCCCCGGCCGCTGCATCTCGTGTTGCTCTGTCCGCCGGTGGAGGTGTCCACGGCGGCCGTGTATGGTCGGGTTCGCCTCCCGCGCCGGCCGCTTCGAGGAGAACCAGCGCGGCGGGCGTTCACGCGAGGAGACGTGGAAGCCATTGGCCGCTGCTTGCACAACCGCTTGCAGCCGGCCGCCGAGGAAGTGTGTCCGGAGATTGCCCGCTGGCGACATTGCCTACAACAACTCCAGCCAGTGGGTTGTGCCCTGAGCGGCAGCGGCGGCAGTCTGTTCGCTCTCTGCCGTGATGAAACCGAGGCCCAGCGTCTGGCCCAGACGCTGCGCCGCCACACGGAACAAGGAAGTCGCCCAAGTGTGTTCGTCGTTCATAGTTGCTTTTGAGTGTGCCACAGACAAAAAGGAGAACAACTGTGGTTATCACCGAAGTTCGCATCAAACTGGTTGAGGATAACAACGAGCGGTTGCAAGCGTTCTGCTCGGTCACCTTCGACAACGCCTTCGTGGTGCGTGATTTGAAGATCATTGAAGGCACCAAAGGTTCGTTCGTGGCCATGCCGAGCCGCAAGCTGACGGACCGCTGCTCGCAATGTGGTTGTAAGAACCACTTGCGATCGCGCTACTGCAACCAGTGCGGTCAACGGCTCGATGAAAATCGGGCCTTGCGCGACGCCGACGGTCGGGCCAAGTTGCACGCCGACATCGCGCATCCGATCAACTCGGCTTGCCGGGAAGTGATTCAAAGCGCCGTGCTCAAGGCGTATCAGGAGGAACGGGAACGCGCCCGACAGCCTGGTTACGTCTGCACCTACGACGACTATGACGGCGAGGATTTCGAGGACAGCTACACGCAAGTCATCAGCGAGTTGAACTCGGTCAGCCGGAACGCCAACGCCGCCTATCGCAGCCACGCTGGCCATGCCCCGCGCGGCACGCATGCCCCGACGCAAGATACTACCTCCGTCGCCACTCAGACCGACGGCGGCGAAGGGTTCGGCGCGGGGATCATGTGAGACCATTCCTTGCAAACGTACCATCGGCGAGCGGGGGGGGCGTCCGCCCCCCCGGTCACCTAGCCCACCTTTCACCGGATTTTGTCCTTCCAGCAAGGAGACCCGACCCTTGCGCCTGGCCATCATCAGCACGCCCCGCAGCGGCAATAACTGGCTGCAACATTTGCTCGCCAGTACGTATGATTTAACCCGCCTCTCTCCCAATACCTTTCCCAGCGTGGAATGGGACACGCTGCCGGAACGCTGCGCGATGATCCTGCATTGGCATCGCGTGCCGGCCCTGCGGCAACGGTTGGCACAGCACGGCTTTCGCGTGGTCGTGCTGGCCCGACATCCACTTGACGTGCTGATCTCCATTCTGCACTACTGCTTGCACTACGTCCCCGACCGCTGGCTGGAAAGGGAGGCCGGCAATGAACAAAACTTGATCGGCGCCGTGCCGACAAGTGATACGTTCGCGCGGTACGCCACTAGCCGGCGGGCGGCTGCTTTGCTATCAATTTCTTGTCAGTGGTGGCGCGATCCCCACGCGCAGCGCGTGCGCTACGAAGATCTGTGCCAAGACCCGGTTGCGGAATTGCGGAGATTGATGGCGAGTTGGGCGGAGACACCGCGCCACGATCCCGAAGTCGCGGCGGCCACGAATACCTTGCAATCCTTACGGTCCCATCACGCGCCGTTCCAACACCACTTCTGGCAAGGCAAACCGGGGCTGTGGCGTTTCGTGCTACCCGCCGCCGTCGCGCGTCGCATCGCGGACGCCCAAGCGGAAGCCTTCGCCGAACTCGGTTATGCCTGCGATCCCGACCTCGATTTGCTCCCTGAGCAAGCGGACCAAACTTGGCGCCAGCTGACTTGGCCAGGATTGATTCAAGACCAGGAACAATTGCGGGCCTTGCGCCACGAGACGCGCGTGCTCCGCGCCGAGTTGGACGCCGTGCAGCAGCAACTGCAAGAAACCACGCTCGACTTGCGGGCCAAAATCGAGCTGCTCGACGAACTGGGGGAAGTTGGCCCGCGCGCCTTGGCGGTGGCCCATCTTATCCGCCGCTTGTCGCTACGCTGCGGCGGTTTGTCGCGTTGGGTGAAGCAATTGTGCTGGCCTCTGCCGAGTGATCCACTGACTGTCAACCCTCGGTAAGCAATCATCGCCAACCTGGCGAACGGCGACAGTCAAGCAGCCGATGGCTTGTCAAACCGAAGGCCTCCCGCCCCCGAAGCGCTTGATCGGCTACTTTCTGAGCGGGGTGACTTATCCCAGTGCTTCTTCCAAGCGACGGCGCTGACAGGCATCTTGGTAGGTGGTTTCCAGGTCCAGCGCCAAGCAACAATCAGCAGCGGACTTCCACCGGGATCGGCTGAATGTGGCTGATCATGGTGTCCCTGCGGTCCTCGTCGCGCTCCATCGGTTGCACGCGGCCTTGATCGTCCGTCGCTCGCGCCATGACGGTGTAGCGCCCGGGTTGCGCGGGGGTCCGCCACTCGAACTCCCAGAAGCGCCAGGCATATGGCACGGGCCGGTCCAGCAGCTGCGCGTCTGTCCAGGTCTTGCCCCTATCCACGCTGACCGCCACTTTCGCCACGGTCCCTTCGCCGGTCCAGGCCGCTCCGAACATCCGATACTTCGTGTTCGCGGCCACGGTCTCGAACGCGGCGGGGCGAGCGATCTGGGCCTTGACCTGGGCTTCCGTGACGGGCACCAAATCCGCCAGGCCGTGGCGCCGCCGCCAATAGGTATAGGTGAACGTTTGGAAAAAACCCTGAAACGGTCGGTCCGTGACGACGATGCGTGTCAACCACTTGACCGAGGCCATGCCGTACCACCCTGGCACCACGACCCGCACCGGAAAGCCATGCGCGGCGGGCAGCTCCTGGCCATTCATCTGATACGCCAAAAGCACTTCGGGTTGTTTCGCCTTCAGGAGTGGCAGACTGCGAGCGTAGGAGATGATGCCCGGCGTCTTCGGTTCGGGCGGTTCGTACTTGCCCTGGTCGGCCCCTTCGAGGACCACCTCGACCGCGCTGTCCTTCACCCCCGCTCGGTGGAGCACTTCCGCCAGCGGCACGCCGGTCCACTCGGCGTTACTCACCCCCCCTTGCTCCCAACGGAGGCCCAGCTGCGGCGATGTCAAATAGAGTCGGCTATTCCCCGCACACTCCAACAGCGCCGTCACCGTCCGAGACGGCATCTTTTTCAATTCGTCGAAGCTGATGTCGATGGTCTTTTCGACCGCCCCTTCGACCTTGAGCCGCCACGTCTGGGCGTCCAGCTCTGGCACCTCGAAATGGGTACGCACAAAGAATAGATCGTTCGGAGTGAGAAAACGGTTCAAAGTAGAGAAAGGGAATTCCAGATTGTTGGGGTTCCGCTGACGGATGATCAGGGCTGGAACAAGTCGCTCTCCTTGGTCCATGGATTGTTGCCCCAGCAGCTCACCCCCCGTCGCACCTGGAACGAGCGGAAGCGTGGCCGCCGCCATACCTCCCAAGAAGGCGCGGCGATTTATGTGGTTGATTGAGGAAGGATTGGGTACGTGCTCCGCCATGTTGTCCTCCTGATGTGGGTATTCTATCTCTATTTCATGATGGAATGCTTGGGCTGATCCGATCAGACTGCCTGCACCTCTCACCCCTCTCGATACAACTCCTCCAACCGCGCGCCGTAATGTTCCAGCACCACGTTGCGACGTAGTTTCAAGCTAACGGTGAGTTCCTCGGCGGCGACGCTAAACGGGTGGGGAAGGATCAGGAATTTTTTGACTTGTTCCCACGGGGCGACATCGCGCAAGGCACGGTTCAGGCGGGCTTGAAGTACTTCGTACACCTGGGGATGCTGAGCCAGTGTCTCCGGGGGTTGCTGGTGCAGCGGTTGGTCCAAGACGCGACGCAGGTTGTCCCAGTGCGGAACGATCAAGGCCGTCAAGAAATTGCGCCCCTCACCGCAGACCATGACTTGATCCACGCACTCGTCGGCCAGCAGCAAGCCTTCGATATGGTTCGGCACTACTTTCTTGCCATTGGATAGGACGAGCAGCTCCTTTTTGCGACCTGTGATGGTCAAAAACCCCTCGGCATCGAGCTGGCCCAGATCGCCGGTGTACAGCCAGCCGTCGCGGATGGCCTCGGCGGTGGCTTGGGGATTGTTCCAGTACCCTTTCATCACGTGGGGGCCGCGTGTTAGCACCTCGCCGTCCGGGGCGATGGCCACCTCGACGCCGGGGATGGCCTGCCCCACCGTCCCTAGCTTGTAATGATCCTTGCGGTTGAAGGTGATGACCGGCGAACTCTCGGTCAGGCCGTAGCCTTGCAGCAGCAACAAGCCGGCGCGATGAAAGGCCTCGGCCACCGCCAGCGGCAGCGGCGCCCCGCCGGAGTTGAGAAAGTCGATGCGCGCCCCGAAGATGCCGCGCAAGCGCCGGCCAAGCTGGGCAGGATCATCCGTGCTCACGGCATTCAGGACCTTCTCATAGAACCGCGGCACGGAGTTGAAATTCGTCGGCTGCGTTTCCTTCAGATTGAGTACCAGCGTATCGGCGTTCTCGGCCAAGGCCAGCGTATGGCCGCCGGCGATGGACAAGTAATGATCCACCGTGCGGGCGTAGATGTGACTCAACGGCAGCCAGTTGAGCTGCAAAGCGTTGGGGTTCCAATGAGAGGCGTTCAAGGTGCCGACGGCGTTGCTAAGCAGATTATCATGCGTCAGCATCACCCCCTTGGGTTGGCCGGTAGTGCCGGAGGTGTACATGATCGTCGCCAGGCTGTCACCATCGAGGGCGGCTTCGCGACGCTCTAGCTCGGTGATGAGCTGGCGCAATTGCTGCCGACCTCGATGCAAGAAGCCGCGCCAGGAGCGGGCCTCAGCTCCGGCAGCGTGCGCGTCGAAGACGACCACCCCTTGCAAGTCCGGCAAATCGTGGCGTATCTGCTGGACCTTGGCCAGCTGCTCGGCCGTGGAGACGAACAACCAGCGAACTCCGGCGTCGGCGAGTTGATATTGGATTTGCGCCGCCGTCAAGGGAGCGTGCGGCGGCACGTTGACCGCTCCCGCCGCCATCAAGCCCATGTCCGCGATCAGCCATTCCAGTCGATTCTCCGCCAGCAAGCCGACTCGATCTCCTGGCTTGATGCCCACCTCGATCAAGGCGGCGGCGCAACAACGCGCTGCCGTGAAGTAATCATGCCAGGACAAGTCGCGGTACAAGCCGTGGACCTTGTGCCGAATGGCCGGCCGGGGTCCTAGACGCTCGGCCTGAACACGGTGCAATTCGACCAGATTACGATAGGACATGGAATAGTCTCCTCATTTCCACGTTCTGAGGCTCCTCGCTTAGGTTTTCTAGCGAGCGGCGGGGTTCATCCTTCAAACCTTCGAAGTTTACCACATCTTTCTCTTGACTTTGGACATCTAATTATAAAAGGGGATTTCCATTCCCTTATAACTTTATGAGCATTTCAATGCGTACTCCGTTGCAACCGGCTTGTTCTTTGACACTCAAGTGGCGTGGAATGAAATGACAATATGCCTGCGTTGCGCTTGTGCGTTTTTCCTGGCCATTTGCTATGATGACTGGCGGATGATGAAGCACGATCTTCAGGAAATATCCTCGATGACACCGCCGGTGCTGGAAGTGATCGATGTCCGTAAGAGCTACGGCGCCACGCTGGCTCTGGATGGGGTTCGGTTTCAGGTGGCGGAAGGAGAGATGTTCGGCCTGTTGGGGCCGAACGGGGCCGGCAAGACGACGCTATTGTCGATCTTGTCCTGCTTGCTGCGGGCGGACGCGGGGGAAGTCCGGCTCCTAGGGCGGGCCATCTCCCCTGATGATCGGGAAGCTCGCCGCCAGCTCGGCATCGTCCCGCAAGAGCTGGCCATTTACGGCGAGCTGACGGCGGCGGAGAATCTCGACTTTTTCGGCCGGCTGTATGGGCTGCGCGGGGCCGAACTGCGGCAGCGGGTCGCGGACGTGCTCGCCGCCGTCGGCTTGCGCGATCGCGCTCAGGACCGCGCGCAGACATTCTCCGGCGGCATGCAGCGGCGTTTGAACCTGGGGGCGTCCTTGATGCACCGCCCGCGCTTGTTGCTGCTCGACGAACCGACCACCGGCGTCGATCCGCAATCGCGCAATCACATTTTCGAGGAAGTGCGCCGGCTGAATGCCGCGGGCATGACCATCATTTACACCAGCCATTACATGGAGGAAGTGCAGGCATTGTGCTCGCGTGTCGGCATCATCGATCATGGCCGGCTTATCGCCTGTGACAATGTATCGGCTTTGTTGCGTCGGCTGGATAGCGTGATCCGCGTGCGCGTGACGGAGATCACGCCGTCGTTGCGCGAGCGGTTGAAAGTCGGCCAGCACCTCCGTGAAGTGGATGGCTCGACCCTGGAAATCGAATGTGCCGACGTGCCCGCGACGTTGGCGGCATTGATGAAGACATTACACGAGGAACGCGAGAACCTGATCGGCTTGGAAACACAAGAGCCGAACTTGGAACGGGTCTTCTTGCACCTGACCGGCCGGGATCTTCGTGATTGATAAAGGAGCCTCACCATATGACCGACCCACCGGACGATCAAGACTTGCTGCGCCTGTGGCAAGCTGGGAACGAGGAAGCCGCCCGACAAATCGTGGATCGCTACGTGGAGCGGCTGGTGGGCTTGGCCCGCGGCCGCATCAGCCAGCGCCTCGCCAGCCGCATCGACCCCGAAGACGTGGTGCAATCAGTCTTTCGCACTTTCTTCCATCGCGCCAAAGAGGGGCAGTTTCACATCGAGGACAAGGACGATCTGTGCAAGCTGCTGGCGCGGATCACCGTGCATAAGGCCTTGCGCCAGGTGCGCTTTCACCAAGCCGAGAAGCGCGATCCCCGCCTGGAAATGGGCCAACGAGACGAAACACACGGTCCGCCGCTCGATTTTCTCGACCGAGAACCGACCCCCGAGGAAACCAACGCCTTTCTCGACCAGTTGGAGGTGTTTTTGAATCATCTCAAACCGCGCGAGCGGCAAATCCTGGAGCTGCGCATGCAGGGATACAGCTCCACCGAGATCGCCCATCATTTCAACATCACGGATCGCAGCGTCCGCCGCGTGCTGGAACGCATCCGGGGCCAAGCCGAGGCACAAGGCTTGCAATCGTGAAAGAAGGGAAGGAAGAAAGCCCCTTTGCAAGCACACAGCGCGAGCAAACGGCACTTGCTTGCGCTGCGTGCTCGGAGTAATAATTCGGAACCTTCAGGCATTCCAAGGCCGCGTTGACAGAGAAAGTATAACTATGGTATAGCCTTTCCAGCAAAGTGATACGATTGGTTCCCCTTATGTTCCCGATGTTCCCGACGCAAGGGAAGCGTTTATGTTGCAAGGAATCCATATCTTCCGCACTCCCGTCATACGACTCTACCAGCGATTCCAATGGCGGAAGCCAACATGGTGGGATAATTTCTTAAAACAAACGACCATTTACAGTTCCGCGTGGCAATCTCTGTATTGGTTTGTCCAGGATCGATGGGAGCTATGGACCGGACGCCGGGACGCCTTGACGCCACCGCGCCGGCTGCTGTTTGATGGCGTGACTACTTACGAAGATTTCGACAGGTTTGGCCGCATCTTTTTGGAGTATCTCATTCGGCACGGCCTGCAACCGCATCATGCGGTGCTCGACGTGGGGAGCGGCAACGGCAAGAACGCCCGCGCGTTGACCAAGTATTTGAACCGGCAAGGCCACTATGAGGGGTTTGACATCGTGCCCAAAGGGGTTACTTGGTGTCAGAAACACATCACGCCGCGCTTTCCGAATTTTCGCTTTCAACTGGCGGACCTCTACAACAAAGGTTACAACCCCACCGGCGCTTATCAAGCCGCCGACTACCGTTTCCCTTACGCTGACAACAGCTTCGATCTGGTGTTCCTGACATCGGTGTTCACGCACCTGTTGCCGTTGGACGTGGAGAATTACGTCGCGCAAATCGCCCGCGTCCTCAAGCCCGGCAGCAAATGTATGGCGAGTTTCTTTCTGCTGACGCCGGAATCGAAGGCCGACATGGCAAGGCATCCCCCCGCGCGCCAATTCATTCATCCTTTGCAGTGGGACTGCTGTCGCGTGGAGAATCCCGACATTCCCGAAGCAGCCATCGCGTTCGAGGAAGAATACGTCTGTTCCATCTTGAGCCGGAATGGTCTGCGCGTCGATTCGATTGGACGCGGCAATTGGTGCAAGGGAGAAATCAACAGCCAAGACATGGTGTGGATCGTCAAGGCGTGAGTTTCTGGTCAATCTCCCACCAGGCGAGCGCGGAATGCCTGTTCCCCGCTCGCCTGGTGGTATTATGATGAAGCAAATCACTGCTGCGGCCGGGCGCGGGTGAGAAAGCCGATGATGGCCACGAAAATGGTCGCGCCGATGATCGACCAGATGACGGGGAAGGTCGCTTCCCCCACCCGGATGGGTAGCGGTTCGGGCAAGCCGAGTTTTTCTTGGAGGATGTGACCAATCAGGGCGCCGATGAAGCCCAAGGCGATGGATGCCAGGCAACCGCGATGCGAATAGCCCGTGATCGCTTGTCCGATCATGCCGCAGACGCCCGCGATGATGAGCAATACGATGAAACTGAGAAGGGACATAAAACGCCTCTTTCGGATGGAACACGACCAACGCCGGGTTTCATTTGCATTCTATCCCAAGTCCGATTAGGCTGCACGTTTTAATCCGGTCGAACCATTTCCATAGCCAACGGAAGAAGCATCCTCTCGGAAAGGCACAACGATGGCGGCATACGATACCGTGCGCTGTTTTCGCCTGGACGGCCAGGTCGCTTTGGTGACAGGGTCCAGTCGCGGCTTGGGGCGAGCGATGGCCGAGGCGCTGGCGGGGGCCGGCGCCGATGTGGTGATTACCGGGCGTCATTTGGACACCTTGAAGCCGGTGGCCGACGCCATCCAGACCTATACCGGCCAGCGCGTCCTGCCGCTGTCGCTCGACATGGCCGATCTGGCCGCCGTGCGCCAAGCCCCAGCCACCATTCAACAAGAGCTAGGCCGGCTCGACATCCTCATCAACAACGCCGGTCTCAATCAACGCATGCCCGCCGCCGAATACACGGAGGAAGCCTGGGACACGGTCCTCAACGTCAACCTGAAAGGAGCGTTTTTCCTCTCCCAGGCGTGCGGCCAGATCATGAAGGAGCTGCGCCGCGGCAAGATCATCAACATTCTGAGTCTGACCACCGCCTGGGGACTGCCGACCACTATCGCCTACACGGCGGCCAAAACCGGCTTATTGGGGCTGACGCGCTTGTTGGCGGTCGAATGGGCGAACTGCAATATCCAAGTCAACGGCATTGCCCCTGGGTTCTTCCGCACGGAGTTGACCGCCGGGGTCCAAAACGATCAGCGGAGCGATTGGATCATCCACCGCACGCCATTGGGCCGTTGGGGAGAGCCGGAAGAGTTGGCCGGCGCCGCCTTGTACCTGGCGTCGCGGGCCTCCGATTTCGTGACCGGCCAAGTGCTCTGGGTGGATGGCGGCATGACCGCCGGCAGCGACTGGCGCAGCGGCTTATAAGCCATCAGGGGAATATGGGAACCTCACCATGTCTCCGGTCCGTTTGAAAGTGTACGGTCTGCTTCACCTGACGCGGCGCGGCTACCTGATGTGTCAAGGAGTCGGATTGCTGGTGCTGGTGGCCTTGCTGTTCAGCCGAATGTGGCTGCCGCTGCCCGACCCTGCCGCCCTCGCCGACCGCCCACTGGCGGCTGCTGGTATGTGGTTGATCCATAATCTGCATTGGCTGGTGCTGGGCGTTTTCCTCATCGAGGCCTTGGAAACTTACCTCATGCTGCGCCGCTATCACCGGGCCGAAGCCGAGCACCGACAACAAATGACCATTTAGCGCGTTCGGCCTGCTCGGAACATAGTGGGACCTGATTCATCGGTTCGCGTTCTCGATTGAGGTCATCCGTCTTTTATCTTGGTATAATAATTTGGGTTTTCTGCACTCCCTTCTGAATCTCAAGTTGATGAGGAACAAAAACTTGGGACTTCCTTCTTCTTATCTGAACAAAATTTCATATCGACATTGCCCCCTCGCATACTCTGTGCCAAACCGCGTCATTTTCTATTGTGACTCGGATTTTTTCTGAGGCACACCGCACGAGAAGGGGGGGTGGAGGTGGAATGGAATGAAAAATGGAACGAAAAGTAACGAAGTCAAGCCCTCATTTACGTTTTTTTGCCGTCGGACATAACGCCTCGTGCGCGAACCGCTGAATCTTGTTGGCCGTCTTCCCTTTTCGTGGTTTCTAGGTGCCGCGCCGGGGTAGGACGACTCTCAGCGCGCCAAATAGCCGCCATCCACCACCAAAGTTTCCCCCGTGATGTAGCTACCGGCGTCGCTGGCCAGCAGCAGGGCGGGGCCGACTAGCTCCTTCGGATCCCCCCAACGATTGAGGGCCGTCATGCGGGCAAAGCGCTGTTTTTCCTCTTCAGAGAGTAGGCGTCCGGGCAGGTCGGTGAGAAACGGCCCCGGCGCGATGGCGTTGACGGTGATGCCGTAGTCCCCCAAATCGAGTGCGCCGGCGCGGGTCATCCCTACCAAGGCAGCCTTGGTGGCCGAGTACAAACTCCGGCCATTGTTCGACGCCAGCGCCATGATCGACGAAATGTGGATGATCCGCCCCCAGCGGCGTTCCTTCATCCTCGGCACCACGGCGCGGGTCAGAATCATGATCGAATGGAGATTGATTTCCATGACCCGGTCCCAATCCTCATCGCGGATTTGATCGATGGGCTGCGGGACGTTAGTGCCCGCGTTGTTGATCAAGATGTCGATATGTCCCATGCGCTCCAGAGCCGTGCGGGCCAGTTGCTCGACTTCGGCCCGTTGGCTCATGTCCGCGACAATATAATGCCCCTTGCGGTCGGTCCCGCGAAGCATGTCGGCCAAGGCGGCTTGCAGCTCGTCCTCATGCCGGCTGGAAATCACGATGTCCGCGCCAGCCTCGACCAACCCCCGCGCCATCGCTTTCCCCAATCCTTTGCTCCCTCCTGTCACCAGCGCCGTTTTGCCCGTCAAATCGAAGATGTTCGGAACCATGCGTGCGGTCTCTCCCTGTCTTGGCGAACGGATTCTCCTACGTGTTGATGTATCATTTCACGCGGCGGGAACAACGGGACTGACTTTTTTAGCTATGAACGTCTCATTCCTCCTCCACCCGCATCGCGTAGAAGCCGGCTTCGCGGTCTTGCAGCTTCGAGGAGCCAGCTAGGGCTTTACCGTCGCCGGTGAACAACATGCCATAAAATACCTGCTCGGTCTGCGGGAATTTGACGGTGAACTGAATGGCGTGACGCGGGGAGTTCAAGGTTCGGCCATACACTTCATACTTTCGGCCATCGCGGTCGGAATAATAGGAGCCGGTCACGCTGCCGTCATCCTCGACCTGAAGCGTCAAGGTGCCGGAGCGGCGGCCGTCGTCGTGGAGCTTGTAGGTGCCGTTGAAATAGCTGGGATCGAAGCTCTCGCCGATGACCAACTTGCTCGATTTCGTCCCCTTGGCTTCCGGCAGCGGCTGGGTCAGCAGGTACATTTTGGCCTTGCCGATGGCTTCCAGGTAGGTCTTGCCGTCAGCGGCGACGAAACGCAGGTCTCCCCCCAAGTCATTGGGGACGACGTGCCCCATGTCGAGACTGAACTGGAAGCCGTTGTACAGGAAGACATTGCCGCCCGATGCTTGCACTTGGCGTTCCGTCCCTTCGCGGTAGGTGACGAAGCGGTCGATGAGCAAAACGGGCACTTGCAAGTCATCGTTGACCTTGCGGCGGGCCATCTGCACCAGCAGCTTGCTCCAGCGGCCGTCATTGGTTTGCACCACCACGAAACCGGCCGTGATGTTGGGCAGCACGCGGTCATTATCCACCACGTCCGCCGCTGTCAATTGCTTGATTTCTTGAACCCCAGCGGCGCCCGGCACCTTGGCCAGCACCGGATTGATGTAGTTATCAAAGGCGTCAGCCCGCGCCGCCACGGGAGCCGCCAAGATCAGCAACAGGGGAAGACATCGCAACATAGGAATCTCCAGGGATTAACTCGTGATCTCTACCACCAGATCAGACACCACGCAATTCGGATACCGGCCAACTGAATCTGCTGTCAGGCGTATTTCCAAGGTGTTCTCTCCCACGCGCAGCAGCGCTGCGGGCAAGGGTACATGAATGGGACGGGGATCGGCAATAGATCGTTCCACAAAACGATTGAGGTAATCGACTACCTGGCCGTTTAACACCACCTGCGTCCGCCCCGCGCCGCGTGCCAGGGCTTGAGCGACGCGCGGCGAATCGCGCGGGCCGGCGAGATGGCTCACGGTCAAGCGGAGCACGGCGGCGGTGGACAGGGCCGACAGTGTGAAGGTCCGGCGCAGCGTGGTTCCTTCCGGGTGGGGAGGCTGCCAGTCGGCTTGCACATCTTGGCCGAGATGGTGCGGCCAATCGTCCCACGCGATGCGCTGCCCGTCCCCCAGCCAACGCAGCTCGTGCAGCCGTTGCCGTTCGATAGCCAGCTGGCCGAGCCAGGCGTGCTCCAGGTGCAAATGGCGTTCGTCCCAGCCGCGGACCACGCCGATTAGCTCGTCATGACGGGGATGGCCGGTGTACAGCCGCACGCGCACCTGCTGCCCGCTGAGAGAACGAGCGGGCACGGATCGGGGCCGCGCCCGCAGGCCGCGCAGCTCGTCCCAGGAAAAAACTTGTTCACCGAAACGGCCGCGCAACGTCACCGTGTTCGCGTCAGCGCGGAGCAATTGGCCGAAGAGCTGATCTCCTTCCTTCAGACAAACCTCATCTTCTTGGCCCACAAAAGGGAGCAAATCCCCCCCCCGCGCTTGGACCACGGCCGCGACACTGAGACGCGGCAGGCGCACGGCATTCCCCCAGCTAGGCCGAAAGACGACGGTTTCCTCATCCAAACGGAGGAGCTGGCCGAACCAACGCTCCCCACTGATCAGCTGGCATTGCTGCTTCCCCACGCGAGCGGGGAATGGCGCTGTGCTCCACTGTATGCGCTGCGCGTCGCGGAGCGGTCGCGTTTGACCTGCGGGAGGCACGATTTGCAATCGGCCCTCATTCCAGGCCAATTTCCCCTCGGACCGGCTGCCATCGGTCCAGACAACCTCCGCCCCCCACACCGGCGCCAGCAGCGCGCAGCAGGAAATCAGTACAAGGATTGTTTGGCATGGAACCGCGCGATACATGGGATTGCCTCCGCTCTCATTGTACAAGCTCCAACTGCGACGGATCGCAGCCAATACTATCATCTCCGAACGCATCAGTCTCTTATGGATCACGATTTTGGTATTGGCGAAGATACGTTGACGTTTTCAGAATGGGTTCTTCCGTTCCCTGGGAAGCTCGTACCCCGAAACCCACCGCGGACTCCTTGCCACTGCCGCGCGTTGGGTGTTAAAATGTATCCGATTCGTGAATGGTTTGGGATAGTGGCGGAAAAAAGTGCATCGAGGCTTTCTCCACCATCCTTCAAAAAATGGGCTTGTCGGAACGGCCTGATCGGATTCTCTCCCCCCAGGCCAGCTCTAAGGTGGCAACTTCCATGGCTATGTTGCAGGTGCTCAGCGGCCCGAACCGGGGCGAACGCTTTTCGATTACCAAAGAACGTGTGATTTTGGGCCGGAATCCCGAATGTGACGTGGTCATTGCCGGACACGCGGTCAGTCGGGAGCACGCGCAGATCGTGCGGGTGGGGAACAAGTATTTCCTCGAAGATCGCGGTAGCCGCAACGGCACCGAGTTGAATAACCAACCTATCACGACGCGCACGCCGCTGGGCGACGCGGATAAAATCAAGATTTGCGAGGTGGAGATCGGGTTTTTCGAGTCGGCTCCCCCTTTGCTCCCCTTGCCCCCCGCGCTGCGGCGCGAGGAAATGGAGGATGAGGAGAGCAACAGCACCACCACCTTGGAAGCAGCGATTAGCCGACTCAGCGCCAACCAGGAGATGCACACGCAGCCGGCGGAAAAGCTGGCCGCCTTGCTGGAGATCAGCGCCAACCTCAGCCGCACGCTCGAACTCGATTCGCTGTTACCTAAGATCGCCGACAGCCTCTTCCAATTGTTTCGCCAGGCCGACCGTTGCTTCCTGATCTTGCAAGACGGTAACTCCGGCCGGCTCATTCCCAAGCTGATCAAGACCCGCCGCCCCAACGCCGAAACCAGCGTCCGCTTCAGTCGCAGCATCGTCAAGCAGTGCCTGGAAACGACGGAAGCGTTTCTCAGCGAGGATGCCAGCACCGACAGCCGCTTTGGCTTGTCGCAAAGCATCGCCGATTTTCGCATCCGTTCCGTGATGTGCGCGCCGCTGTGTACCGTGGATGGGAATGCCTTCGGCGTCATCAATTTGGACACGCAGGATCGGAGCAAGAAATTCACCAAAGACGACTTGAAGCTGCTCGTTGCCGTCGCCAACCAGGCGGCCATCGCCTTGGAGAACGCCAAGCTGCACACCGATTTGCTGGCCCGCGAACGATTCCAACGCGACCTGGAGCTGGCCCGCGAGGTGCAGCGCGGCTTCTTGCCGCATCGCCTGCCCGACTTGGCCGGTTATGAGTTTTTCGCCCACTACGAATCGGCGTATCAAGTGGGAGGAGATTACTACGATTTCATTCCGCTGTCGCAAAACCGCCTCGGCGTCATGCTGGGGGACGTATCTGGCAAGGGGGTGTCGGCGGCCTTGCTGATGGCCAAGCTCAGCGCCGAGGGGCGTTTCTGCATGTTGACCGAGGCTGACCCCGCCGCCGCTGTCTCGCGGCTGAACGACCTGCTGCTGCAAGCAGGCTTGCTCGACCGCTTCGTGACCTTGGCGACCGCCTTGATCGACCCCGCCACGCATCGCGTGACGTTCATCAACGCCGGCCACATGATTCCGCTGGTGTACCGTCACGACCAGCAAGTGCTGGAAGAGGCCATGTCCAACGAGGCCGGCGGCTTGCCCTTGGGGGTGATGGAAGGATATGAATACAACGCCGCGATGGTGCAACTGGCGCCAGGCGATAGTATCATCCTCTATACCGATGGCGTGACCGATGCCGAGAATACCGACCATCAGGCATTTGGCATCGAAGGCATCCACAACGCCGCGCGGGGCGGGCCGTTCACTGCCGCCCGGCTGGGGGAACGTCTGGTACAAGCCGTCAAGCAGCATTCCTTAGGCCGGCACCAATTCGACGACCTGACCCTGGTTTGTTTCGGCCGGTCCTCAGCCGCCGCGCCAACGACGTGACAGGACCGAGTGATCCGATGCCTATATGAACACGGCGCCAGTCGGCAAGAGATTTTGAATCTGTGGCGGTTCATTGATTGGTTGATGGACCTGCCGCGCGAGTTCGAGGAAAGCTGCTGGCAAGAGATACGTCAAATCGAAAAGAAGCAGATGCCATACATGACATCCACTGAACGCATGGGGGGCCGACAAGTATCTGCAAGAAGGCTTGGCGAAAGGCCGACAGGAAGGCTGGCGCCAGTTGCCGCGTGGGCCGGATTCATTCTCTCAATGGTGGGCGGAAGATTCTTATACTCTTTTTCTGGAGATCACTCGACAGGCTGGTGTATAATGTTCAGGAGTATCAGGAGCGATACGACCAAGGTGGGGGTGCAGCCAACATGAGCGAGACGATCACACTTCCCAAAACCTCACGACGACTCAAAGAGCAAGAAGAGCAAAAAACCAAGCGCCAGCCGCCCTACAACGTGATACTGCTCAACGATGACGACCACAGTTTTGAGTACGTCATCGGCATGTTGCAGCAGTTGTTCGGCCATCCGCGCGAAAAGGGGCTGCAAATGGCGTGGGAGGTTCACACCAATGGCCGAGTCATCGTTCTGACCACGACCAAGGAACACGCCGAGCTGAAGCAAGAACAAATTCACGCCTTCGGCCCCGACAAACTGATCCCCCGCTGCAAAGGCTCGATGACCGCCATCATCGAACCCGCGCCGCAGTCGTGATGTCATTCAGCTCGGTAGCGACGGACTGTTTCCGCAGCTTTCCCAACAGGGGAGAGGGGAAACTTCTGGGACAACCGCTAATCGATGCGGTCGCCCACTTGCACTTCTATCAACCCCGATTCACCGCCATCCAGCGCTTGGCGCAGGGCGGTGGCGAATTCCGGATCGGAAGCGGCGCGCCAGTAGCGCACGCCGAAGGCTTGGGCGAACAGACCGAAATCGGGGTTGCGTAGATCGACGCCAAAATAGCGCCCTTCGTAGCGGCGCTGTTGGATGGCCTTGATCAAGGTCAAACTGCTGTCGTTCATGAGAATGACAATGACGGGCAACTTTTCTTGGACGGCAGTGGCCAGCTCCATGCCGGTCATCTGGAAGCAGCCGTCCCCCATGATGGTCACGACAGGGCGCTGAGGAAAAGCGAGTTTGGCCCCCAGCGCGGCGGGGAGGCCGAAGCCCATCGACACAAAGCCGGCGGGGTGCAGGAAGGAGCGCGGTTCATAAATGGGAAATTGCGCCAGCATCATGTAGGTCAGGCGCGTGATGTCGCCGACGATAATGGCGTCGCGCGGCAACAGGGGACGCATCGTGTCCAGCAGCTCCAGCCCCCGCAAGCGCCAGCGCGGTAGAGGCACTGGTGTATGCCACGGCAGGCGTGGCGCTTCAGGCAACGCGGCTAGCAAGGCACGCAGCGCCTCGGCGGCGTCGGCTTGGATGCCCAGCGTGACGGCGTAGTGCCGGCCAATCTCCGCGCCGTCGATGTCGATATGCACCAGCTGCGGCGGCGGTTTCATCACCCAACTGCCAGTGGCGGCCTGCGTAAAGCGACAGCCGATAGCCAGCATGGCATCCGCCTCCGCCAGCGCCGGGGACAGCAGCGGTTCCATGTTGGTCAGGTCGGACGTCGCCTGGTGCCAGGGTAAACCGGCTGCCAGAGGATGGTCCCCGGGGAAAGCGCTCTTGCCCATCAAGGTTGTCAACACCGGCGCTCCCAGCCGCTCGGCCAATTGCGCCAACAGCCCGCAGGCGCCGGCGCTGAGCACGCCGCCGCCGGCCAGCAGCACTGGCCTTTTCCAACCAGCGATCAACTCCACCAATTCCGTGATGTCCGAAGGACGGGGAGCGAGGGGGGGCAACGTCGGCGGCAGCGGCGGCATTTCCAGATGGGGAAACGGTGTACGCTGCACATCGAGCGGGACTTCCACCAACACCGGGCCGGGCCGACGCTCGGTCAGAGCACGAAAGGCGCGATCCAGCTCGGTGATCAGGCCGCGGGGGTCATCGATATGACAGCGCCATTTGGTGAAGCTCGTGCACGCGTGAAGCTGGTCGTTTTCGTGGTAATAGCCGGAACGGGGACCACGCCCCAACACCGGGACTTGACCGCTGATGAGCAATAAGGGAATCGAATCGGTGAAGGCGGTGGCCAAGGGAGTGGCGGCATTGAGCACCCCCGGTCCGCACACCGCCAAGCACACGCCCGGCTTGCCGGTGGCCCGCGCGTAGCCGTCCGCCATGAACGCCGCCGCTTGCTCGTCGCGGGCCAAGACGTGGCGAATCGCTGGCTCGCGGCACAGGGCGTCGTACAACGGCGTGAGCTGGCCGCCCGGATAGCCAAACACATGGGCCACGTCATGGTCGCGCAACCGCTGCACGACGGCATCCGCGACCGTTTGCGGACAAGCGGCTGACTCCATTGGTGTTCCTCAATGCCAGGGTCCAAGCGGCGAACGGAGCGGGCGTCAGTCTATTGTCAAATTCCTCTTTGCCGAAGAGCCGTTGGGATTTCGCTCGTTCCAGTCGCTCGCGATCTCGGCAGGTAGTTGCTTCAAGGGGCGGAGGGCCATGTCGCGGACGAACCATTCCGTTCCGGCTGATTTTAATTGAATCTTCCCGTTTTGCACCGCCTGATTCTCCAAACCGATCCACTGTCTCGCTTCGGTCGCCATTAAGCACACTTGGCCGTTCAGCCGGTGAACGATGACGCCGTTAACGCTGAATACTTCCAAGGTGTTCCATTCTCCCGTCGGTTGTTCCGCCCGTTGCCGGGGCAGCACGCGCGGCGCCACGGCCAACGGCGCCACGAACCGCTGCCCCTTGGGGTGTGCCTGGATCAGCGCCGGTTGCTGGCCGGCGGACGCAAAATCCCCAATCAGTTGGCCATGAACCTCCACGGTCAGCCGGCCATCGGGGGGAAGTTCGAGGCCGCCGCACCGGCCTTCGATCACGGCATATTCCAGACCGCGCATCCAGAAATGTTCAGCGGCAGTCAACGGTTCAACGCCATGATAAATCAGTCCGCCGCGACGTGGTCCTATCTCCAAAGGGGGCCAACGCAACAGCCCCCACTTGAATTCTAGCTTTAGATGATAGTTGTCATACGTTCGCGTCGTCGTCAAGGCGCCGGGAATCTCGCCGGAGATGCGCAGCGCTGGCTGCCCGTCTTCCTGGACGACGCGAAACACTTGCCAGGGGTCCTGATTACGTCCCAACGGCGCCGCGCCGCCACGTGGCTTGTCTAGCCAGCTTTCCCAACCATCCAAGTTATGACCGTTGAGCAAGGGAACCCAACCGCCCGTGGTCGTTGGGGGGCGGGTGGCAGTCGGGGGCAGCGTTGGCAGCGCCGGTCCCGCATGAACCAACGTCGTGGGTTGAACGGTTTCCGAGCGGCTGGCATGACGAGAAGGCCGAGCAAACAGGGAATAACTTAGACCCAAGCTAACGGCGGCGCCAATCAAAAGCCAGCCGATGACCAAGAAAAGCCACTCGCGTTTCGGAAAGGTCCGAGTATTAATAGGGGCGTCCGTTTCGAGGCCAGGCCGGTGCAGGCGGAGCCTCGGCTCACCGAACGGTTGCAGGGCATCGGCAACCTCCGCCGCGCTCGAAAAACGGTCATCTCGATTTTTTGCCAGCATGCGCCGTAGGATCTCGGTCAGTCCGTCCGGCATGTCGTCCCGCGCTTGGGCGACGGGGCGCGGCTCGGCGGACTGGTGCCAAAGCAATTTTTGTCCCAGGGAACCTTCGGGAAAAGGCGCCTGGCCTGTCAACAAGAAATACAGCGTGCATCCCAAACTGTAAATGTCGGCTCGAGGATCGACGTTTTGCGCGTCCAGCGCCTGTTCAGGGGCCAGGTAATCTGGGGAACCCAGCAAATCTCCTGCTCGCGTCACAGCATCTTGGCTGGGAGCACTTTCAATGAAACGATAGCGATGCACCAGTCCCAGATCAAGAATCTTCACCACCGCCGCGCTGGCCGTGATCATGAGATTACTGGGCTTGATGTCCCGATGAACTAACCCTTGCGTATGCAGATAGTGCAGTCCCCGCGCGGCTTGCCGGACATAGTCACAGGCTTGCCAAATCGGCAGTGGCCCCACTTGCTCCACCAGACGCTGCCAATCGGTCCCCTCGACGTACTCCATGATGAGATAGTGCAAGGGGCCGAACACGCCGAAATCGTACACCGCCACGACATGCGGATGCGCCAGTCGCGCGGCCGCCCGCGCTTCCCGCTGGAAGCGCCGCACAGCTCGCTCGTCGTCGGCGGCGTGCAGGATTTTGACCGCCGCCAGCCGGTGCAGGTGACCATGACGGGCTTTATAGACTTTGCCCATCCCCCCTCGGCCAAGCGGTTCCAGCACCTGATAGGAACCCAGCACGGAGCCAGGACCAATCGATTCCAACAGTAGGGGGTCGATCTGTTCCCTGGCGACCCAGCCGCGCTCCACTAGATGCTCGGCCAGGTCGCGCGCGTGTGGAAAACAGTCGCACCCTTCTTGTTTCAATTCTTCAAGCTGCACCGCCTCCAATACCTGGCGTTTTTCCAGGTCGGCCAGCAGGCAAGCGACGGAATCGGTGCTCATGACGGGGACGGAACTCCTGAGCATACCTTGCGCTTCCATTCAGTGGCATTGGATTGTACGAACAACGGCAAAACAAATCTAGCGCGGATGTGGGGACGACACCAAGGATTCTTGCCTTGTTTGGCACGCTGACGCCCAGTATCACACTTCCCCCATTTTGCCTGGCAGCCAGGCATTGCCGGGATTCGTCAAGCCGCGCCGCACGCCGGTTCCTCTCGTGGAAATAGCCAAGCAGCTGCTGAGAAAACGTTGCCCACGAGGTGAGTATGGGAAATGTCGAAAATCACCGAAACACCAGCAGAGAGCGGAGGGGGAGGGATTCGAACCCTCGGACACTTGCGTGTCGCCGGTTTTCAAGACCGGTGCAATCGGCCACTCTGCCACCCCTCCGAGTCGGTCCATTCGTGATACCATGTCGCGGGGCGCGTCGCAAGAGGCTGATCGTCGTCAGCCGTCGAGGTCGGCGGTGTCGAGCCGGCCTTGGGAACGCAGCTCGCGGAACTGGGTCAAGGTACGGCGGATGCCTTCCACCAGTGAGGTGCGCGGCAGCGGGCCGAGGTCGCGCTGCAAGGCGCTGTCGTCGAGATTGTAGGCGATGGCGATTTGCCGGTCGCCATGTGTGATTAGCTGGGCGGCTTGGGGTTCGACTTCACGCAGGGCTTGATGAAAGGTGGGCAAATCCACCACGTCGCCGCGCACATTATACGCCTTCGCCCCCTGATACGGTGCTTCCAGGCAGCGCACGAAGATCTTGGCCACGTCATCGACATATTGCAAATCTTGCCAGCCGCCGTAGGTGATGTGATATGGTCGCTCCAGGGCCAGCGACTTGATCGCCTTGGTCGGCTCACTGGTCATGCCAAAGTCACGCCCCACCCCGTACACTGTCCACGGGCGCAAGCCAATGCTGGATAAGCCGTGATCGAGATAATAGACGCGGGCGTTCCCTTCGTTGCAGCATTTGAAGTAACCATAGTGCGTCGTCGGCCGCAGCAGCACGTCGTCGGAGATCGGATGATCAGCGGGATAGTCGTCGGGGGGGCCGAAGACGGCGGCGGAGCTGGCATAGACAAGCCGCTGGACCTGCCCCTGCGCCAACCGGGCCGCCTCGAAGACCGCCAGGGTGCCGAGCACGTTCACCTTGGCCCCCAGCAGCGGGTCGGCCCGGCACACCGGCACTTGCAGCCCGGCTAGGTGAACGATGTGCGTGATCTGGTGTTGGTCCAGGGCTTGGCGCAAGCCAGTCAAATCCGTGACATCGCCAGGAACGAAACGCACTTGCCGGACCTGATCCTCATCGAGAATCAAGCGCAACCGGTGCGGCGTCTCCTTCAAGTCATAAATCCAGACACGGTCGCCGCGCTCCAACAGATTGCGTGCGATCCAACTGCCGATACATCCATAACCGCCAGTGAGAAGTACATTCATGGTGTGAATTCATCGAGTTAGCGACGCTTCGGAGAAGCGTCCGAGGTTCAATGGTTGGTACTCGAGGCGCAGCCATCGGTTCCAGGCGTGTGACATGGATGAAATCAATGGTCACGCACCGATTACAGCAATTCCGCGTCGTCCCCTTGCGTGACACCGATGATCCGAGATCGTTTTCCTAACAGCACCAATTCCGGATGGCAAATATCATAGGAAAAACCATCCGTTACGTGGAGTCGAACAGGCTGAAACGGGCGGCGGCGCAAAGCAGTGGTGAGGTCCGGGGGAGCATGTGGTTCTCCTGGATTGTGGGCGTGCGCTTCCGCTACTTCGGGTTCTGCTCCGTGGGTGTTTCGGTGCTGCTCGCGCTGGTTTCCCCTTCTTCTTCCTCTTCCTTGACCACCTTAGCGATGGAAGCGATCTTGTCATCCTCGCGTAGGTCCATGATGCGGACCCCTTGGGTGTTGCGGCCCACGACGCGAATCTCATCGACATGGGTGCGATTGACCATGCCCTGGATCGTCATGAGCATGATGTCGTCGCCATCGCGCACGGAGACCACGCCGACCACTGGGCCGTTGCGTTCAGTGGCGCGGATGTCGCGCAACCCTTTGCCGCCGCGGCGCTGCTTGCGGTAGCGCATGGCCGAGCGGTCGCGGGGTTCGTCCCCTTCCTCGGCGACGGCTTCCTCCTCGGCGGGTTCCTCCGCTTCCTCGACTTCCCCTTCCCCTTCCTCACTGACCACGTTGGCACCGAAGGGGGTGCGTTTGCCGTAGCCGTTCTCACATACCGTCAGCAAATAGCCCAATGGATCGGTGACGACCACGCCAACGACCTCATCCCCTTCTTGCAAGGAGATACCCTTGACCCCCCTGGTGTTGCGGCCCATGGCGCGGGCTTGTCCCTCGTCGAAGCGGATGGCCATGCCTTGGCGGGTGCAGAGGACGATTTCATCACCCGGCTGGGTCAGGACCACGCCGATAAGGGTATCCCCTTCCTCTAGATTGATGCCGATGATGCCGCCGCTCTTGGGCCGGCTGTAGTCCTCCAGGGCTGTCTTCTTCACCAGGCCGCGGCGCGTGGCCATTAGCAGGTAATGGTCGGCCTCGAAGCGGCGCACTGGGATGACACTGGTGATCTTCTCCCCCTCACGCAGGGACAGGACATTAGCAATCGCCCGCCCGGCGCTGGTGCGGCCCATCTGGGGAATGTCATACACCTTGAGCCAATACACTTGCCCCCAATCGGTGAAGCAGAGCAAGTACGCATGAGTCGAGGCGATGAAGAAATGCTCGATGAAATCGTCCTCGCGCGTGGCGCCGCCGGAGACCCCCTTGCCGCCGCGGTGCTGGCTGCGATACGTGTTCAGCGGCAGCCGCTTGATGTAGCCGTGATGGCTTAGTGTGATGGCATTGTCTTCCTCGGCGATCAAATCCTCGTAACTGACCCGGCCCACGGCGTCGATGATCTGCGTGCGGCGGTCGTCGCCGAACTTGTCGCGCAGTTCGATCAAATCTTGACGAATCACCGCCAAAATGTTGGCCTCGCTGCCGAGCAGGGTTTCATAACTGATGATGCGCTCGCGCAGCTCGTGGTATTCCTTGAGAATCTCGTCCCGTTCCAGGGCGGCCAATTGACCCAGCTGCATGCGCACGACAGCCTCGGCTTGGGCTTCGGTCATGTGATAGACCGCGTGAACGCCGATCTCTCGTTGCAGGGCAGCGAAGTGCTCGTCGCCGAGCGCGCGGCCCAACACGGCGGCAGCCACCTCCATGTTCTGCAAGCGGACCTTGGCCTCGGCCCGGCTCGGCGACTGCCGGCAAACGGCGATGACTTCATCGAGCGAGGAGATGGCGATTAGCTGTCCTTCGAGGACATGGCCGCGCCGCTTGGCCTCGCGCAGCAAGAACTCGGTGCGCCGGCGGATGACCTGCACGCGATGGCGCAAGAACTCTTCCAGCATTTGCTTGAGCGTCAACAAACGCGGCCGGCCATCGACCAGGGCCAGCAAGATGATGCTGACCGTTTTTTGCAGGGGAGAGTATTGATACAGTTGATTTAGCACCAAATGCGGGTCGGCGCCGCGCTTTAGGTCAATGACGAGCCGCACAGGCTCGCCCCCCCGGGCGCTGCTCTCATCGCGGATGGCGGAGATGTCCTTGATCCGTTCTTCCTTCACCAAATCGCCGATCAGCTCGGCCAGGCGATTGCGCGTCTGCTGGAAAGGAACTTCAGTGACAATGATTTGTGCCTTGTTCCCTTCCTCACGGATGTCGGCCCGCGCCCGAATGCTGATCTTACCGCGTCCGGTCGTGTAGCCTTCATAAATGCCGTCACGGCCGCAGATGATGTTGCCGGTTGGGAAATCAGGGCCGGGGATGATCTTCATCAATTCTTCGATGGTTACCTCGGGGTCATCGATGATGCGAATGGTGGCATCGCACACCTCGCGCAGGTTGTGCGGCGGAATCTCGGTGGCCATGCCAACCGCGATGCCATCGGAACCATTGATGAGCAAGTTCGGAAACTTGCAGGGCAAGACCAGCGGCTCGCGGTACTTGCCATCATAATTGTCGATGAAATCGACCGTGTCACGCTCCAGGTCCTCGAGCAGCTCGGCGGCGACGGTGGACAAGCGGGCTTCGGTGTAACGATGGGCCGCTGGCGGCAACCCGGCGATGGAGCCGAAATTCCCTTGCGGATGGATGAGCGGATGGCGCATGACCCAATCCTGAGCCATGCGCACCAGCGTCATGTAGATCGACTGGTCGCCGTGCGGGTGGTAGCGTTTCATCGTCTCGCCGATGATGCCGGCACATTTGCTCGTCGCGGAATTGGGACTCAGCCCCAAGTCATTCATGGCCAGCAAGATGCGGCGCTGCGACGGTTTCAGGCCGTCGCGCACGTCCGGCAAGGCCCGGCTGATGAGCACACTCATGGCATAGTTGAGATAACTATGCTTCAGTTCGTCTTCGATGTTCAGCGGCTCGTAATGATCGCCGTTGGTCGGCGCGTCGGCATCCGGGGGCAAATCCGGTGGAAGTAGTTCGTCCGGCAAAGTTGGCATCCTTTACGATCAGGACGGTTCACACACTCGGTCTCCGCTAGGGACCGATTCTAAATCCCAATATCATTTATGGATTTAGTATAGCAAAAAGCATCGATTATCTCTACTCGGTGTTTCCTTGGTATCTGGCCTTGTTTCTCCCCATCATTTCATAAACTCACTTACCGTCGTCACCCGATGTTCCGTGGCGGCGGCGAGGGTGGCTTCGCACAGGGCGATGGTCTCCAGATTGTCGCGGCCGCTGATCTCCGGCTCGGCGCCATCTTCCAAGGCGCGGAGCAGCTGGGCCATTGTGCCGGCGAAGGCGTCGGGAAACCAGGCTTCCGGCCAGCGCGGTTGCAACCAGTAGCCGGGCCGGTGCTTGGTGGTGAAATCGAGGGTGCTGGGGGTCTTGGCGGGATAGCTGGGCCAGCCGATGGTTCCCCGCGTCAGGCCGTCGGTTCCTTCGACCCGCCAGCGAATGTAAATGTCGCTCTCCGCTCCTTCGCGGGCCGGGCCGGTCCAGACATCATCCCAAGCGGACGCTCGGCAACCATTGTCGTATTCCAGAATGTACAGGTTGATGCCGTCGCGGTGCGGAAACCGGGTGCGCGGATCGGGGCAGGTGCTGGCCAGGACACGCTCCGGCGTGCCGAACCAGTAACGGAATGTATCCAGGTGATGAATGCTCATCACGAAAGTCGAAAGAGATGGCAATTTTTCGCTCCACGGCATCCAATGCGGAATGGCCCGCATCTCGATGGTGCCGAGCACCGGCTCTCCTAGCCAGCCGCGCTGGAGAATATCTTTGAGAGCACGCACGGATTGATCATAGCGCATGTTCTGATTGACTGCCAACGCGATGCCCGCCTGGGCGCACAGGGTGACGCACTCCTGGGCCGCGCGGTAGCTCATGGCCAGTGGTTTTTGGGCCAGGATGCCGCGGATGTGGTCGCGGTGCTGGACCGCCGCTCGGATGACCTCCGGCTGAACATCGGGAGGCACGGCGATGTCCAGAACTTCCACCGCCGGGTCGGCCAGCAGCTCGGCAATGGTGGCGTGACAGCGCGGGATGCCGTGCATGTCGGCGACCATGCTGGCCTTGGCCGGGTCACGGGAAGCAATCGCCACTGGATTGAAACCCGCCTGCCGATAGGCAACTAAATGACAATCGCGCATGATGAAGCCGGCCCCCACGCAGCCGATGCCGACATCCCGGCGCCGCGGCAAGCGGGGCAGATAGTTTAACGACAAATCGAAATCCTGGATTGACATATTATAGACTCGATCTAAGGTTTTGGAAAAACTACTTGCTTCGTCCCTCGTTTTGGGAAAAGATCGTAGAATCTAGCTGACACTCTCTCCAGGGGCTGACGCCCCTGGCTATGGACTGTCGCCCCTGTCGGGACTGAAGAGGCTCTTACCGTGGTTTCTTCTTGGACCTCATCCTCCCACTGCCCGATGACGAAATCAAGGTCCTACCTGTAAAGTCCGCTGAATGGAGCATTCCTAACCTCTGGATCAACCCATGAATTTGAATATGACTGACCCGACGCCAACGGTTCCCAGTTCCATCTTCCGCAACCGCTGGATGCAATTAATCGCCGGCATCATTGGCATGGTGTCGGTGGCGAACTTTCAATATTCGTGGACATTGTTTGTCACGCCGTTGCACAATCACCACGGTTGGTCGAAAGCGGAGATTCAAAGCTCCCTGTTCATCTTCTTTATCTCCGCCCAAACCTGGTTGGTTCCTTTGGAAGGATACATCGCCGATCGTTTCGGTCCGCGCAAGTTATTGATCGGCGGCGGTATCTTGGCGGGGTTGGGTTGGGTGATGATTGCTCACACCTCGTCGCTGATGGTCGTGAATCTGGCGCAAGTGTTTGCCGGTTGCGGTTCGGGCATCGTCTATGGTCTCAGCATGGGAAGTGCCTTGAAATGGTTTCCCGACCGGCGCGGCTTGGCGTCCGGTCTCACGGCGGCGGCGTTTGGCGCTGGCTCGGCGGCCACGGTCATCCCGATCCGCTGGACCATCCAGCAGCACGGTTACGAGGCGGCCTTGATCTGGTTCGGTCTCGTCCAAGGACTCATTATTGTCTTAGCCGGGTTGATCGTGCGGTTTCCCCGGGCTGGGGAAGTGCCCGCTCCGATTCAACCGAAGGTGCTGCAAACGCGCCGTGACTACACGCCCCAGGAAATGCTCCGCGCCCCCGCGTTTTGGCTACTTTATGTCATGATGGTTCTGGGCGCGATCCCCGGCCTGTTGATGATTGGCGTCATTGCTTCCCTGGCGGAGGATTTTGCCATCGCCGAGATTCCCATTTATCTCTTGGGTTATGAGATTGCTGCCGCCTTGTCGCTGGCCATGATCCTCGACCGCATCATGGGGGGACTAACGCGGCCGGTGTTTGGCTGGATCTCCGACCATATTGGTCGGGAGTTGGCCATCTTCCTGGCCTTCGCCTTGGAGGGGAGCGCCTTGTTGCTGCTGATTCTCTACATTCATGAGCCGATGATGTTCGTGCTCATGTCGGGGATTGCCTTTTTCGGCTGGGGAGCGGTATTCAGTTTGTTCCCAGCGGTCAGCGGCGACATGTTCGGGCGCCAATTCGCCACCGCCAACTACGGTTGGTTGTACACCGCTAAGGGAGTGTCGGCGTTGGTGGTGGCGGGATTGACGGACTTGCATGCTCATTCGAGTTCTTGGTTGGGATCGACCACCAAGGCCTGGACACTGGTGTTTGCCATCATGATTGCCTTGGATGCGGTGGCGGCCCTGCTGGCGTTGTTGGTGCTGCGACCGTTGCGGCAACGCGCGGCGGCGGTCGAAGTCCTGCCGGAGCCGGTCGCGATGAAAGCGTGATTGACTCAAGCATGGCGCCAGCCGGGCGGAGATTCTCAATCTGTGGCGGTGCATCGACTGGCGGATGGACCTGCCACGCGACCGGGGAGAAAGCTGCTGGCAAGCGATTTGTTCAATCTTCTTGCGCTCGGAGTCGGATGGCCGCGCGAAACGATTCATCATTCCGACCGCTTCCGACTGCAATTAACAATTGGTCTGGTTTGCTATATCATTTCCTCAACATCACTCGTTCTCAGGGAGGAACTCATGCCGCACGCGCTGATTATGGCGGGAGGGGGCGGAACGCGCTTTTGGCCGCGCAGCCGGCAACGGCGTCCCAAACAATTCTTGACGCTTACCGGCGACCGTTCGTTACTGCAAATGACCTGGGACCGCATCGAGGCCCAGGCGCCGGCGGGGCAAACGTGGGTCATCACCGGTGCCCGCTACGCCGACGAAACCACTCGCCAGTTGCCCGACGTGCCGGCGGATCAAATCATCGGTGAACCGTTTGGCCGAGATACGGCGGCGTGCATCGGCTTGGGGGCAGCATTGATCGCTCGCCGCGACCCGCACGCGACCATGCTGGTGATGCCCGCCGATCATGTCATTGAACCGACGCAGGAGTTTCGCCGAGCCGTCTATGCCGCCGAGCAAGCCGCTGATGCTTACCCCAACGCCCTGATCACCTTCGGCATTCCACCGACCTTCCCCGCGACCGGCTACGGCTACATCCAGCGGGGCCCGGAGCTGGAGCGCCGCCAAGGGGTGACGGTGCATCGTGTCAAAGGTTTCCGCGAGAAACCAAAGCCCGATATCGCCGAGCAGTTCCTCGCGTCCGGGGAGTATTACTGGAACAGCGGCATTTTCGTCTGGAAGGTGGCCACCATCATGACAGCCTTGCGGGACCAGCAGCCGGCCCTGTTCGCCGCCGTGCAGCGCATCGCCGACGCCTGGGAGTCACCGCAGCGCGCGGACGTGCTGCGCCAAGAATACGAACGGCTGGATCGGATCAGCATTGACTATGCGGTGATGGAAAAGGCCTCGGAAGTGCTTGTGCTGCACGCGCCGTTTCGCTGGGATGATGTCGGCAGCTGGCTAGCCCTGGAACGGCTCCATCCCCAGGACCCCCACGGCAACACGATTCAGGCCACCCATTACGGCGTCAACACCCAAGACTGTGTTATCGTTTCCGACCCACAGCACCTGATCGCCACCTTGGGAGTGGAGAATCTGCTCATCATCCAGGATGGCGACGTGACCTTGGTGGCCGACCGCCGCGACGAAAACGCCATTAAACAAATCGTCGAACGCCTGAATCAAGTCGGATTGGAGAAGTTTTTGTGACACCAAAAGGGCGATTGCTGGGGGTTGATTTCGGTGACGTGCGCATTGGCTTGGCCGTCAGCGCGGCCGAGAGCGCCATTGCCTTTCCCTTGGCCATGTATCAACGCCGTGATCCGGCCCGCGACGCCGACTATTTCTGCCAGCTGGTCGCCGCCGAACAAATCGATTGGATCATCGTTGGCTTACCAATCCATCTCGACGGCCGGGAGGGACCCAAAGCCTGCGCGGCCCGCGCCTTCGGCCAATGGCTGGCTGAGGTCACGCGCTTGCCAGTCATCTTTTGGGATGAGCGTTTCACCACCGTCGAGGCCGAGCAAGCCCTCTGGTCCGCTGGTTTGACGCACAAGCAGCGCAAGCAACGCCGCGACAAAGTCGCCGCCCAAATCCTGCTGCAAGCCTACCTCGACGCCGGCTGCCCGCGGACGCCGGAATTCGGGGCGCTGGAGGAGGCGGGGAGAGAAGGTTCGGGAGGGGGAGAGAAATGAGATGGATAGATAAAATGGGTTCCCAGAATTCATCGATTCACGCTCGGAAACGAGCGTGAATCGATGAATCCACCTATTCGCGCTCACGCGAACAACGTCGTCACCGCTTGCGCCTTGACCAGCTCGCGCGGCTGGTTGAGGTGGTTGTACACGATGGTTTCGGGATCGATGCCGAAGCTGTGATAGATGGTAGCCAGCAGCTCGCCGGGATGCACGGGATTCTTGCGCGGGCTGGAGCCGGTCTTGTCCGATTCGCCGTGAACGTAGCCGCGTTTGATGCCGGCGCCGGCGATGACCGAGGTATAGCAATAGGGCCAGTGATCGCGGCCGTCGGCGCTGTTGCTGTTGCCGGAAGTACTGACCCCCTTCTGCGGCGACCGGCCGAATTCACCGATGGCCACCACCAGCGTTTCATCCAGCAAGCCGCGCTCGTCCAGGTCGGCGATCAGGGCCGACAAGCCGCCGTCCAGCATCGGCGCCGATTGGTTCTTCATGCGTTGCGACAACCCAACGTGATGATCCCAAGAGTGGTTGTCGGAGTTGGCGACCTTGGGCCAAACCACTTCAACCACGCGGGTTCCCGCCTCGACCAAGCGCCGGGCCAGCAAGCAGCTTTGGCCGAAGGTGTTTCGGCCATAGCGATCGCGCGTCTTGGGGGCTTCTTGCTTGAGATCGAAGGCGTCGCGTGCTCGGCCCGATAGCACCAAGTTCAAGGCACGATCATAATAATCATCGAGACTGTAATCCGCCACGGCCTTGTCAATCGTTGGCATCCCGGCGTTGATGGCGTCGCGCAGCTTGGCCCGCCGTTCCAAGCGAGTGGCGAACACTTCCGGGCGCAGCTTCAAATCATCGACCCGGATACGTTCCATCTTGTTCATATCCATGTCATCGCCGTCGGGGTACAGCGTGTAGGGATCATACGCTTTCCCTAGGAAGCCGGCGGTTCCCCCCTTGCCGACGACGTTGCTCTCTTGCAATGGCCGGGGGAGCATGACGAAGGGCAGCATCGGCGCCGTCTGCGGCTTAATGCGGATGATGTTGGAGCCAAAGTTTGGATAATCACGCGGATCAGGTGGTTCCAACTGGCCGGACGGACTGACCTTGTCCGTCGTGTAGCCGGTCATCATCTGGTAGATGGCGGCAGTGTGGTTAAACAAGCCGTTGGGAGTGTAGCTCATCGAGCGAATCATGGTGAATTTATCGTTCACCTGCGCCAGCCTCGGCAGCGTCTCGCAGAATTTGATGCCGGGGAGCTTGGTGGAGATCGGCGAAAAGATACTGCGGACATTATCAGGGACATTCTCCTTGGGGTCCCACAAGTCGAGATGGCTGGGGCCGCCTTGCAGGAAGATCATGATGATGCTCTTGGCCTTGCCCCAGCCGGGACCACCCCCCGTGTGCGCCTCGGCGGCGCGGGCTTGCAGCTGGAACATGCCACCCAGGCTGAGACCCAACAACCCCGAGCCGCCCACGCGCAACAAATCGCGCCGGCTCATAGTCAGGTGGGAATCACACAAGTCCTTGCCACGCAATCCGGGGATAATGAGCATGGGGAGGTCTCCTTTTAGCGGTCAGCTTTCAGCGGTCTGTTGTTAATGGTCCGATTTTAGTTTTTGAATGAATCCTGATAACATTCGTTTGATTTCAATTAAATCCTGCTCCAAGGAAGCATGGGCTTCCGAAGCCAAGAAACCAAGATCACGTACCAGAAGAAGATGATACTCCGTTTCTCACGCGGAATCCATTTGCGGTCGGTAGTCGGCTTTCAGCAGCTGATCACTACCGATTAAACAAAAACGCCGGGCTGTTGATCAGCGCCCAGGCGATGTCCTGGGCGGCGGTCAGGCGTTCGTTGGCTTTTTGCTGGTTGCTCATTGCCACATCTTGACGCAATTGGACCAGCAAGCGATCTTCCGGCAGTGGTTGGCTGACCTCGGCCAGATGGTCGCGCAGCTCCTTGAGCTTTGGATCAATGGGCAATGGCTTCCGGCTGTCGGCCAAGGCTTGCTGGCGCTTGCCTAATTCTGGATCGATGGTGCGATAGTATTTTAGCAAATCCGCCTTTTGTTCATCGGTCCGTTGTTCCTCTGGCACTTTCAGGATCGCCAATAGGTCTTCCGGCAAGCTCAAGCCCACCGGCTGTTGAGCCGTCGTCACGGAGAGGCGGAATCGGCCCAGCATGAAATCGTCCTGATTAAACTGATGATACAGCTTGAACGTCAACACGGTACCGCTTTGGTGGCCGATGGGTTGCTTGGCCTCGAACGTGACCCAGTGAACCAAGCCGGTCGCGCCGGCGATGGCCCAGCCGTTGTTCTGAGCCAGGACGCCATCGAGCAACTGGGCGACATTGAAATTCTGCTGGGTGAAGTCGGCCAGCGGTTTGTGTAGCTCCACCTTGGCGATGTTCTTCGGGTCCTGGAGCGGGGCGGCTTCCAGGATGAACTCGTTGAGCACGAAGTTGCCGTCGCCGGCTCGGCCCGGCCCGTTACGGGGTAATGATGGGTCCGGCAGCACTTCGAGGCGGATGCCGGTGATCCCTTGCAAATCGGTGTGAGCCACGATGGTATAGAAGCCCTTGCCGTTCGGCCCCGAAGCCAGGATGGACAAGTCATTCTGTTTTTCCAGCTTGGCCTTGTTGCTGGCTTGCAAGCTCACGGCATCGAGCGGGGTCCAGTGGATGGCGGTGTTTTGTTTGGCCGCCCATTTCGCCAGTTGCTCCGGCAGTGTGGCCTCGTATTGCTTTAACTCATTGTCACGCTGCTGAATGAGGGCCTGGCGCTGTTGCTCCTGTTGGGCCAGCCGAGGGGCGATCTCCTGTTCATAGTCGGCCAATTCCTTCTTGGCTTGGGCAATCGTCGCTTGCCGCTGTTGTTCCAGCTTGGGAGTGATCTGGGCGACGAAGGCTTCGCGCTCCTTCAGCGCTTGCGTGAGTTTTTGATGGTCCTCGTCGATTTGTTCCAGAATGTCCAGGGCCGCCTGGATCTCGGCGGGGGTCGCCGGGCGATTGAGGATGCGCAAGAACAGCTCGTTGACTAGCTTGGCGTCATCCTTCTCGGTAGCCACTAGCTTGGCGATGTCGTTCTTGGGATCGGCGATAGCCTCGGCCAGTGTCGGACCATTGACCAAGGCCATGACGGGGCCAAGCTGCAAGGTGTTGATGCGCTCGCACTCGCAAGAGCTTTCGCGGGGCGGTCGGCCAAAGGTGCCGAGGAAGCCGCTGGGCAGCTCCACACCGGAATCGGGCAGTTCCGCCGCTCGCGTTCCCGCTGGCACGCCGGGGAAGCGCGATTGCGAGCCGGTGACGGTGTTGATGGCGTCGAGCAACACTTCCGCCGGCAAGCGGCGCGGCAAGGCGTGTGAGTAGTTAATGCGGTCGTCTTCGTTCCATTCGTTCGTGGCGATGGACAACTGATAGGTTCTCGACTTGCAAATCAGCCGGATGACGTGCCGCGTGTCGAAACCGCTTTGCACGAATTCTTGAGTCAGATAGTTGAGCAATTCCGGGTTGGTGGGTGGATTGCCGGCGCGGATGTCGTCAATCGGATCAATGATGCCAACGCCGAACAAGTAACCCCACAAGCGATTGACATAGCTCTTGGCGAAGTACGGATTGTGCGGCGAAGTCAGCCAGGCGGCGAACTGCTCACGGCGGGAATGGTCCGCCGCGCTCTCTTTCTTCGGTACCTTGTAATCACACTCGAAGGGGAACTTCGGTGGCGCGACAGCGCCGGTGCGTTGGTGGGTCATCTCCCCTTGGGGCTTGTCGGCGATGATCTCGTACAACGGCTTGCCCCGTTCGACGGCGGTAGCGCCGATTTGCTGATTGCCGCTCTTGGGGTCGGCCTTCAGGTCAATGCGGGCGAAGAAGGCCGCTGTTTCGTAATAGTGATCTTGCGTCCAACGCTCGAACGGGTGGTCATGGCATTTGTTGCAGTTGAAACGCACTGCCAAGAAGAGGTGCGTCGTGTTCTCCATGATGTCATCGGGCTGACGCAAGACCTTGTAATAGGAGGCCGCCGGGTTGTCGAGGTTGGATCCCGACGCCGTCAGAATTTTCCGCACGAACTCATCATACGGGGTATTGTCGGCCACTTCCTGGCGAATCCAGGCGCGGAAGGCGGCGGCCCCCTGCGGACCGAGGAACTTACGGTTGACTTGCAGCAGGTCGGCCCATTTGTTGGTCCAATGTTCAATGTATTCCTTGCCGCCGACCAGTTGATCCACCAGCTCATCCCGTTTGAGGCGGCTGTCGCGCGGGTCGGTCAGGAACTGACGAACCGCATCCGCCGTGGGGGGAAGCCCCGTCAGGTCCAGATAGACCCGGCGGATGAACTCGGCATCAGTACACAGGTCCGACGGCTGAATCTTCATCCGTTTCCACTTGGCGGCGGTCCATTCGTCGATCTTGTTGAAGATGGGCGGGTCTTGCCAAATGAAGCCGTCGCGGTTCCCCATGACGGTCACGGTCGTGGCCGCATAGGCCCCTTCATAGCGGACCAACACGGGCGCTTCGCCGCGACGGATGGCTTTCATCACTCCATCCCGGTTGGCGGTAGCTACTTCGGAGTTACCGCTTTCGATAAAGGCTTCGCGCGTGACATCACGCGTCGCGCCGTCGGCGTAGGTAGCCGTCACCTTCATGGCCTGCGTGGCGTCGATCCGCTCGATGACTGGATTGACTGGCGTGACTTCCACCTTCACGACGCGCGGCGTGGATAGGTCGAGCTTGGCCCCCTGGGCGATCCAGGCGCGAATGATCTCATAGTAGAGTTCGCCGGGCTTGGTCAACTGGCCGCCGACGTGCGGGACGGCCCCGGTTGCCTTGAGTAGCATCAAGCTATCATCGGGAGACGCGATATTGACGCGGCGGGATTTCTGCTCATCGGTGAAGGCCCGCACGTCGAACAGCGGATCATAACCACGCAAGGACAGCTTAAAGCCATTCTTGCCTTGGGCGGAGCCGTGGCAGGTTCCCTGATTGCAACCCATGCGTGACAGGATCGGATTGACGTCACGGATGAAATTTCCCGTCACCACTTGCTTCGGATCGGCTGGGGTCGGTTCGGGGATTGTCAGCGGCGCTGGCGGGAATTCTTGGACGACTTCCCCGGAAAGGGAATCGATCAGGCGCACCAGGCCGTCGCTACCGGCGGCGGCGACCATCTTGCCATCGGGCCGAATCGTCACGCCGTAGATGGTCGCCGTAGGCACTTCGGTCCGAATCACTTCAGCGGGATGTTGATTGCGATAATCCTCCAGCTCCTTTACTTCCGCTGGCGTGCGGTCGCGGACGGTCTTCGATTCGATGGCCTTGATGCGTGCCGGCATCTGCGTATCGAATTCAAAGGAATAGATGAACACCTGCCCGCTGCCATCCAGGCCGCCGCCAGCGACGATGCGCTTGCCATCGGGGCTGACAGCCACGCTGAACACGCGCCCCTTCATGGCTGGCAGCTTGCGGATCAAGTTGGCGTCATCGCCAATGCGCCGGGCCGTTTGACGATGAATGCGATACACCTTCGGCACGCCGTCCGAGCCGCCGACCACGACCTCATCGCGTTGGGGATGGCGGGTCACGGTTTGCATTCCGCCCTTGAGCGCGCCGGGGGTAATCGAAGTGACATTATCGACGAAGCGCTGCGTGGCCACCTCGGTCAACTTCATGGTCATGTCCCGGCTGACCGAGACCAGATGCGATCCATCGGCGGAGAACACCGTGTCCAGCACCCAGTCATTATGCGATCCCATCTGCAACACTTGCTCGCCCGTCTCGGCATCGATGGCCCGCACCAGGTTGTCGGCGCCGCCATAGGCGATCTTGCTGCCATCGGGCGACCAGCTCGCGCCATAGACGGTGTCATAGGTCGTGGGCACGGAAAGTTTCAAGCGGTGTTTGGCCACGTCCCACACTTGAATCTCCCCCATGCGTCCTGGCAGCCCCCCCGCGACGGCCAACAGTTTGCCATCGGGAGAGAAACGCACCGACTCGATGCGCTCGGACAAGCCGACCAACCGGCCTTGCAAGGCGCCAGTGGCAGGATTCAAGAGCAACACTTCATGGAAACCGGCGACGGCGAGCAGCTGGCCATCCGGCGCGTAGTCCAACGCCGTGACCACCGGCTGCCGAGAATAAACCGGCGGATGATCCATGTCATAGCGGGCGCGGGCATTGATCGGCGTATCATCCTTGGCCCCTTGCGCGATCCAGCGCTGGATCAAGTCGATGTCCGCCGAGAAGAGCGGTGCCTTCCCTTGCGGCATCGAGGCCTTGCCGTTGACCGGGGTGATGAGTTCGACGAGGTAGCTTTTTTCCGGATGGCCGGGAATGATGGCCGGCTTATCGGACGCCCCTCCCGCCAAGAGCTTGGCGAAGTCGGTCATGATGTAATCGCCGCGATCCTTGGCGGGCTGATGGCAACCTTGGCAGTGAGCCTGAAAAATCGGTCGAATATGCTGATAATAGCTGACGTTCGCGTTCGGCCCCGTTTCTTCTTGGGGTTTCGCATCATCCGCCAGGAGATAGGGGGAGAGAAACCAAAGAGCCAGCCCAACCGCGCAATTCCGCACGAGTCTGAGGGACATCATGTGCCATCACCTCAGTTAGAAACGTATGATGCGATCTTGGGATAATTCCCCGTCAGACCGCAACCACACACAGACTACGTATCGTGGAAAAACCGGTCCGCCTCTCCTTCGGGATAGGCGGTAGCCGAACAAATTGGGTTCGGCAGGTCGAGTAAGAGTGCTCATCGGAATATGAGCATAGTGGCGGGAATTACCCTCTTTATCACCTATTTTTGTACCGTCGCCGCGCGGCGTTGTCAAGCAGCTAGATGGCGATTTTCGGGAATCCGTGAATAAACGTGAAAGAGTCGGCGTCCACACCTATTTTCTTCAGTGGCATGGAACCCCGCTGGAAAACCCCACGTTCACTTGCGCGGCAGCGGCAACGTCACCACCTGGCCAGTGGCGGCGGAACGGTAGGTGGCGAGTAGGACTTCGGCGGCGTGGGCGGCCGCGCTGGCGCTGATGTCACTGTCTTGGCCAGCGTCCAGGCAATCGACGAAATAGCTCGTGTCACTCCGAGCGGCAGCGCCGAAGGGAAGCCAGGTGGTTTTCGGCAACGTATGCACCTCGTCTTGGGTGCTTGACCAGAACCCCATCGGGTCTTCCGGGTGAATGCTGGGGGGCACCCACGGCTTTTCATGGGCATAGACTTCCAGGCGCGGCCGATTGAAATCGACGATGGCGGTACGTTCGCTCCCCACCAGGATCACCCGATTGACACCGGCGGCGGGATGCGTGGTCCAACCAAAGCGACCGGCGGCTATTGTCACCGGCAAGTCATTATCGAGACGCCCGCTGAGCAAGCCGAAATCCTCGACGTTGTGCCGCTGGTGTTCCTTGAAGAAATAGTTGCCGGTGACGCCGTAAATGGTGTGAAACTGGTGGCCCGTGAGCCAACGAATGAACGTGATCGGATAGACACCGACGTTGTCGAATTCCCGCTTGGCTTCGACCAGTTGGTGGCGCTGGGGCGGATATTCTTCCTGACGCGGGGCGCCAAGTTTGGCGGTGCCGGGGTACCCCTTGGCGAAGAAGGCATCGGCATGGACGGCCAGCAACGTGCCGAGCTTGCCGCTTCGCACCAGCTGTTTCGCTTCTTGCGCCCACGGTTGCGGGATGAAGCTGAACATGTGGCTGCGGACGCCGGCCTTGCGCACTGCCTCCGCGATGGCATCGGCTTCATCCAATCGCGGGCATAGCGACTTGTCTAGGTATAGATGTTTTCCCGCCGCGGCGCATTGCACGATGATCCGTGCTCGGCGTTCCGGCGGGGCGCAGATGCTGACAATATCTACGTCTTTTCGTTTCAGGGCCTCGGCCAGATTCGCCATGTACGGGACACCCAAGGTGTCCGCCAAGCGTTCGTTCAACTCCCGACGGCGCTTGTCGATGTTCGGCTCATCCGTGACGGCAATCACCTGGCACCGCGGATCAGCGGCGAAGGAGGCGCCGTAATTTTCCTGATGCGTGTGACTCCCCGTGACCAGCAGCACGCCGTACTTTTTGGCGCGCGGCGCGTCGGTTTTCGGCGGTGTGGGCGGCTCTCCATCGGCTGGCAGCGGCGGAATTGGCGTCAACTGGCCGCCGTTCTTGCGTGATGCTTCGATGGCGGAGATGAGCTTGGGGTGTCCTGGACTCAGTGACGAAGAGATATCTTCCCAGCTAAACGAGTAAGCCCCATCATAGTACGAATAGATGGCCCCCTTGCTGCCGACGATCATCGATTCCACTCCCGGCGGGGCTTTGGGTTGGCCGTGAACCTCGGTGATCAAGGCCGTGGCGCCGTTGGCAAAGCGCAAAGTCAGAGTCGTCTGCTCTGGGCCTTTCTCAGACGAAACCAGCGTGAAAACCGTGTCCGCTGGCTTGCCCACCGTTTCACCGATCAACGCCGCCACTTCCGCCAGCGCCGCGACGGTCCCCTGTTTCTCGGCTGGCAGCACGCCTTGCAACAGATAGCGAAAGAACAACGGCTGGCCGATGCGTTGACTTTCGATGACCTTAAATTGCGCGCGGAATAAGTCAAGCAAGGCTGGCATGGGTCCACTCCTGGGTTCCTGAGTTCCGGAAATAATTTCAAATAGTCTCTCAGGCGGGCAACAGGGAATGATTGGCCATCACGGGATTCCAAGGGCGAATCTTCCACGACATGAAGATGCCATGCTGGCAAAACGGATCCCCTTTCAAAATAGCTTCCGCTTCCTCGATGGAATTTGCCTCGTAGATGATTAAGGCGCCGCTGTCGTCAGTGAACGGCCCCGACGCCACCAACTGCCCCTTGTCCTTCAAGCTGGCCAGGTACTGCCGGTGCGTGGGCCGGATGCTTTGGATTTTGTCCCTGTCCTGAATGTACTCGATGATGGCTGCGAATTTCATGGGTGGAATCTCGAAGGTAAGCAACGATTCAAAAACCCAAGCCGGTCGCGTGGTGACGGCTTAGCTCGTGGTTCTGTTATCCGACATCATCATAAGAAAGAGACATCTCCTTGACCCGTTCCGCCGGAAACTGCGTGCGTGACAACCAAGCGTGTGCCCCGAAGAAGACCGCCGAGTAACACACATCCCCCAGCAACGTCCAGCCAAAGAACGGAATGGCCAGGGTGTAGCAGGTCATCAGCCCAGCCACTGTCGGTGGATACAACCCCCCGGTCGCCCACACGCCGAAATTCGTCAGCACGAAGAACTGCGCACTGGCCAGCAAACTGGCCGAACCGATCAGCCAGGGAGATTCCGTATGCCGTAACCATCGGCCGATGCCAACATTGATCAGAATACTGGCATAGACCCAGGGCAATCCCGCGTGCCAGAGCGGATAGCCGAAAATGAGTGACAACAACACGTCGGAAACCGCCATGACCAACAGCGGCAAGGCGAACGCCCGCCCACCCGCCAGCCGCGCGCCGGCGAACAGTCCCAACGCCCCGACCGGCGTGAAATTCGGCGGATGCGGCAGCAGACGCAACAAACCAGCCACCACGGCTAAGCTGCTGGCCAAGGGGCGGGATGAACGCGGTGGCGAAGAGAGCGAAGTCGATGACATAAGCAAATTATCTTTCTGTGTGAATATGCGTCAAATCCGACGAGCGTCGCGCTGGCGCTGCGACGCTCGCCTTTCCTTTCTAAATCACTTCCCCACCTCCGGCAAGAGCATGAACCTTAATTCTTCGCTCATTCCTTCTGCTCGCGGACGTTAAATTCCAACTTCCAGCGTTGTTTGCCATCCCGGCTGATGCAGGATAGCTCCAACGTGCCGACTTCGCTGACTCGGCTGTGCAGGTGGACCGGCACGGTTTGCCCTTCTTGCCCATCCGCTTGCAGGGTGGTTGCCAAGGGGCTGAGTTCCTCGACATCATCCTGCCAATCTTCCAGCAGAGTGCCGACGGCGTCCTCGCGCCGTGTCGTGGAGCCGAGAAAGCGAAATTCCGCTGGCGCGCCGACCACGAGGCCCAATTCCACGCCGGGGACATCGGTTTCCGTCCCTTCCTCCATGCCAAAGGGGACGACGCACAACGCTTTGATCGGCGGCGGAGCGCCGGGGACGGCTGGCAGGGACGTTTCGATGCCCACATAGTAGGTCCGGGCCGTGCCGCCGCGGATGCGCACCCCTCGACCGCGCCGCACCAGGCCGTAGTACGCGGCCCCGCGGGCCACGGCCAAGTCGAGGTCGTTGCCGTGCAAGTCCTTGACGGGTCCCGCTTTCGCCACCGCTCCCCATTGATTTAGAACAGTCGCCAAACGCTGCCGCAACATCTCGGCCTTGAACACACCGCCATTGAACAGGATGGCCGTCGGATGCCCCGTCCCCTGCGTCCGCTGGGCCAGGGCTTCGGCTTGGCGGTGCAGGAAATAGGCTAGGTGGCGGGTAATGGCTGGGTCAGCGGCATAGGGGAGGCCCAGCTCCTGCAAGCCGACGGCCCGCTGTCGCTTCGGCTCGGCATCGGGCGGACATTCAGGGAAGAAGCCCTCGACCAGCACGCTTTCGACCTCCGCCCGCGTCAGCTCCCCCTTGAGGGTGCCGCCGATGACCTTGCTACCACGTCCCAAAACCGTCACTGGGGCGCTCTTGGCCTTGGCTTCGGTACAGAGGGTTTCCTTGGCCAAGCGGCAGCTGTGCCAGAGCATGTGCATCTGGCCGGCATCGAGTTTAATCCCCTTGTCGGCGAATTTCTTGGCAGCGGCGTGGGCCAAGGCCAGGTCCATGTTGTCGCCGCCGAGCAAGATGTGATCGCCGACCGCCACCCGGGTCAGAGTCAACTGTCCGGCGTCCTCGCTGACGGCGATCAACGTCAAGTCGGTGGTGCCGCCGCCAATGTCGCACACGAGCACGGCATCGCCGACTTGCACCTGCTTTCGCCAATCCTCGCCGGTGCTTTCGATCCAGGCATAAAACGCCGCCTGCGGTTCCTCCAACAAGGTGATGTTTTCCAACCCCGCGGCGCGGGCGGCCTCGACAGTCAGCTCGCGGGCCGCCGCGTCGAACGACGCCGGCACGGTCAAGATAATATCCTGTTTCTCCAGCCGGCTTTTCTTGTCGTCCGCCGCGATAGTGTGGTTCCAGGCCTCGCACAGGTGTTTGAGATAGGCCGTACTGGCCTCCAAGGGGGACATCTTGCGCACTCCCTCCGGCGCCTTCCACGGCAGCACGGCCCCTCGGCGGTCAATGCCGGGATGACATAGCCAGGACTTGGCGGAGGCGATGAGCCGCGTGGGAACTTGCGTACCGAACGTGCGGGCAAATTCCCCAACGGCGTAATCGCGCTGGGCGTCCCAGGGTAATTTCAAGCTCCCCGCCGGCAGCTCGTTCGCTCCGGGGAGATAGAGAAACGATGGCAACAGCGGCCGCGGCTCGACGATCCCCGGTTGCACTACTTGCGGAATCGGAAACTGGACCAGTTGTGCATGATCCGCCCCGGCGCTGCCATTGACATACGCCAGAGAACAATTGGTCGTGCCCAAATCAATTCCGACGACATAGCGTGCTGGCGACATGGATTCAGTCCTTGAAAACTATCCGAAATCCTCTCCCCCCTTATCAAGGACGGGGAGGTAAACCAGAAATTACCTTTTCGAATAATTTCTTGGTGTCCCATCAACATGGAATGACGTTTCGTGGAACCATCATCATGGTTAAGCATAGGAAACAAGATCATCAAGTCCGTGCTGCTTCATTGTTTCGCGCCGACAAGGCGGCCTCCGGCGTGAAACGCTGAAGCAAGAATAGGATCACTCCGGCTTTTTCTTCCGCTTGGGAATGATTTCTTCGGTCAAGCGCCTGCGGCGCAGGATGTGGTGATAGTGTTGCGCGAAGCGGTGGGCCTCGTCGCGGATGTATTGCAGCAGGCGCAGGGCGGCGGCGTGGCGGCTGAGACGCAACGGCCCGGCCTCACCGGGGCGATAGATTTCCTCCTCGCGCTTGGCCAGCGAGATCAAGCAAGGAGGCTCGATCCCCAGAACGCCGAAGGCGTCCAGGGCGGCGTTGAGCTGCCCCTTGCCGCCGTCGATGAGCAGAATGTCGGGAAAGACCGTCTCCTCCTGAACCAGTCGGCGAAATCGGCGGGTCACCACTTCCCGGATCGAGGCGAAATCGTCTACCCCCGCGACCGTCTGGATGCGGTAGCGGCGATAGCCCGGCTTGAACGGCAAGCCGTCGATGAACGACACCAACGATGCCACGGTTTCACTTCCCCCTAGGTGGGCAATGTCGATCCCCTCGATGGTGCGTGGCATCTTGGCCAGCCCTAGGATTTTACGCAGGCCCGCCAATCCCTTTTTCGGTTCAATCGGGAAGACTTCCGGCTGCACGTCGCGATCCACCTCACCACGCAGTCCCAAGTTTCGCAACGCCTTGATGTCGTCGCGCAAGCGGGCCGCCTTCTCGAACTGCAAGGCAGCGCTGGCGGCTTGCATCTCGTGTTCCATCTCGGCGATGAGCTTGTCTTTTTTCCCTTCCAGCACCATGCGCAGGGAGCGGATTTGCTTGCGATACTCTTCCTTCGTCACCCGGAAGTTACAGGGGGCGGTGCATTGTCGGATGCTGTGCAGCAGACAGGGGCGGAACCAGCGCCAGCGTGGGTCGTCCGCGCGGATGTCCAACGTGCAGGTGCGAAATTGAAAGATGCGCTGCAACACCTGCATGGCGTAGCGCAAACTCTTGGCACTGGTGAACGGACCATACAGTTTCACCCCCTGGCGCCGCGGCGAGCGCGTGAACTCCACGCGCGGGAAGTCCTCGCGGATGCGGATTTGCAGGTAGGGGAACGACTTGTCATCCTTCAGCTCGACATTGAAACGCGGCTGAATATCCTTGACCAACCGCGCTTCCAGGAGCAAGGCATCCACTTCGGATTCCGCTTCGATGTAATCGATATCGGCGATGAGCTTCACCAAGTCGGCGGTGCGCAAGTCTTCTGCCGCCGCCTTGGTGAAATAATGGCCAGCTCGGTTGCGCAGGTTCTTGGCCTTGCCGACATACAACACTCGCCCCTGGACGTCCTTCATCAAATACACGCCCGGCGCCGCCGGAAACTGCTTCACCTTCTCCGCCGGCGGCGGGGCGCCAGGTTGTGCGGGGGGGATGGGGTTGGACATGAGATCAACCGTTGACAATCCTTCGTGACGCCGCGCGTCCCAAAACGCGGCGAATGCTCTTTATTATATGCGGTTGGATGAATCGTTTCGCATGGACCCTATTCCCTCAGTGTGAAGTGATCCATTAAAAACCTCATCCTCACTCATCCAGCAAGGCTTCTCTCAGAGCTACGCGCGTTTCCGTGGTGAGGCGGATGCCCAAGCGGTATCTTGCCCCACTTGGATCCAGGCCGAATTGATCAAACCCAGTTTCATGACATCTTCTCCCCCACACTCGGCTTTCGCTTCCTGGTACTAGGAACGCCTTCTTGCTTACCCTATAATGAAGAAATTGTATTCCGATCCCTTGGAGGAATGGAGATGACGTTCGCGCGGCGAATGACGCTTGGGATGACGGTCTTGCTGTTGCATAGCGCTATCCTTGTCGCTCAAGAACCAGCCGCGCCGCCGCCGTTCCGTGAGCCGCTCAACGGTGCTAGCTTGCCAGACCAATGGCAAGCGCAGGCCCGCTTGGTGGCCAATCGTCTCGACAATGCCCAGCAATTGGCCGAGCAGGGACAATGGGCCGAGGCCATTCAGGAATACCAAAATCTTGTGGATCAATCCGGTTCGGCGTTGGCCAGGACTGGCGATGGCCACTATCTGTCCGTGCGGCGGCTGTGTCAGCAACGGCTGGCCGCTCTGCCGCCGGAGGCTTTGGCTCTCTATCGCCAACGGGTCGATGAGCAGGCCCGGCCACTGTTCGACGAGGCCACCCGTCAGCGCGACCACGCCGCCCTGCGCCGGCTGGTTGAGCGGTTTTTCTGTAGCCGGCCAGCGGAAGCGGCGCTCGATTTATTGGGTGATCTGGCTTTTGAACGGGGCGAGTTCACGGAAGCGGAACGCTGGTGGCGTTATCTGGCCCGCCCCGCTAGTGAAGCCGTCCAGGAGCCGGACCAACCCGCGCCAGCTTCGGGCCGGGATTTGCTCTATCCCGATCCGCGCCGCGCGCCCGCTTTGCCGCGCGCCAAGCAAATTTTGGCCCTGCTCTTTCGAGGGGAGACGCCCCGGGCCGCCATCGAGCTGGCCGCTTTCCGCCGTCTGCACGCGGCGGCTCAAGGGCATTTGGTCGGTCAAACCGGCAATCTCGCTGCCATCCTGCAAGCGCTGCTCGACCAACGAACCCAAGGAAAAAGCCCCAGCGCTCCGCTCACCGATTGGCCGACGTTCGCCGGGGACGCGTCCCGTTCCTGGATCATCGAAGCCGCGCCCAACTTAGCAGGGTTCGATCCGTTCCCCCGTCACGTTCGGCTGGATGGGCACATGGAGCGTTTCGCCGAGGTGCTCATCAAAGTGGATGATCCGCCGCGCCGCGTCGAGCCGGAGCCGTCGTACTTGGAAGCGGCCCGCGCCTTAGCTTATCATCCCGTTGTCAGCCAAGGGAAGGTGGTGTTCGCCGACGCGCTCCAGGTGGTGGCTTATGATCTGCACACCGGCCAGCGGACGATGGTTTTCGATATGAGCGCTGATTATCGCGGCCCCAAGCTCGACGTGAGCACCCCCGTTCGGAGCGACATTCGCTATACGCTGACCGTGGCGGATCAGCGGGTGTACGCGCGGCTGGGCGCTCAGGTCATCGCCGACCAGCGCGAGGTGGGTTCCAGTTTTCTCGTTTGTCTGGACCTCGCCGCCGCCGCGCCGTTGCGCTGGCAAGTGCCCGCGCGGACCCAAGCGGACGAGCCGCCATTCATTTTCGAGGGGGCCCCCCTCGTCGAACAAGGGCGGCTCTACGTCGCGGTGACGCACTTTCTCGATACCGGGGCCGCCGTGACTGCCATTGATTGTCTGGATGCGGACACCGGACGGCGCCTCTGGCGGCAAGATGTGTGCCAGGAGCCGGCCTGGCCCGCCCAGGAATCCCCGCAGCGGCGGCACCAGCTGTTGACGCTGGCGGGGCCGCTCGTCGTTTACGGCTCGCATTCCGGGATGGTGGCGGCGGTGGATCGACACGACGGCCAACCGGCCTGGACGTTTCGCTATCCCAGTCGCGGCGCACGGACGGACAATGCCTTGCCATCGCCGCGCGATCTGGCCCCCTGCATCCATGCCGAGGGTCGGCTCTTCGTGGCGCCAGCGGACAGCGACCGCATTTTTTGTCTTGATGGTGACACCGGACGCTTGCAGTGGGAAAGCAAGCCGGTGGAAGTCGCGCAACTGTTGGGGGTGGCGCGCGGCCGGCTGGTTTTCACCACCGATAGCAAACCACGTGGCATTCGTGCCGTGGCGGCGGCTAGCGGCGCCGAGGACATCGGCTGGCTGCAACCCGAGGACGGCGGCGATTTGCCCACCTTGGGACGCGGCTTCCTCGCAGGGGATTGGGTCTTCTGGCCGACCGTGAAGGGCTTGCGCGTCGTGCGGATCGACGACGGCCAGCCTATCGACATCGATTTCACCCAATTGCGTCACTTCCGGTCGGGGAATCTGATTTACGCCGATGGCTATCTGATCAGCGCCGGCGCTAGCGATTTGTACATTTACTCACCCGCCGCTCGCTTGTTGGAGGAGCGGCGGCGCGACGCCCAACTGGAACCGCGTTCCGCCTGGAACCAATATCGCCTGGGGCTGGCGCGGGCCAGCGCTGGCGAGCATGACCCCGCATTATCCGCTTGGGCCGAGTGCATTCGGCTGGCCGCCAATGATTCGGGTAATGATGTGGGATTGTCATCAATGGCCCAGCGCCAACGCCACGACTGGTTCCTCCAGTGGGCGGCGCGCGAACGGGCCGAGAAACAATGGGGGGCAGCGGCAGCGTTGCTGGAACGAGCGGCGGCGGCGGAATTACCCTCGACGCCACGCTTGCAGGCGCTGCGGCAGTTGGCGGAACTGTGGCAAGAAGCTGGACGCCCCGCGCGGGCCGAGGATGTCGCGCGCCGCATCCTGGCCGATGAGACCTTACGCCAAGGCTGGATGTTCGACGATGACCGCATGCGACCAGCGGCGCAATGGGCACATCGCCTCTTGCACCCCCACGCGGGAACGGTGAATCCTTCTCCCCTAAATCCTCTCGATCCGCTCAGCGTGACAGCAGCGCCTTCCGCTACCAGTCCATCAACCGCCTGGCGGTTGCCGTTGCGCCGCGGCTGGCAACAAGCGCTGGCCGAGTCGAGGCCAGCCTGGCATCTCTCCGTGACCACCACTAGTCCCCTCGATGCGTTCCTGTGCGTTCAGGGGGAGGAGTTAATTTGCCGCGCCGTGGACACCGGGCGGGAACGCTGGCGCCAGTCATTGCGGCACGCGGTCTCTTGGGCCGGCAGCCAAGGGGATATGCTTGTCGTCGCCGGCGCGGAAGCGATGCGGTGTTTGCATTGGCGCGATGGCCGAGAGCTGTGGAAAATGGAACTTTCGGACCTCCTCCCCTTCGCGATTGAGAGAATGGCTGGAGAAGAGTTCGGCCATTTCCAACTGACGGCTGCCGGCGTGGTCTGCATGCACGGAAACCGGCGGCTGTTGGTCGTGAATCCACGCACTGGAGCCGGGCGCGCGTTCTGGGCGCCGGCGGCACGCGTGGGGCCATTGCCTCCGGGCGGCCACTGGCACGAGAGCTACGCGCTCCCATCCGGCGCCTTGGTGGCGCAAACTGGCTTGGGACAGCGCTGGACGCTGGATGTCGAGAAAGGCGCGCTCCCCTGGCGAGAATCATCGTCTTCCTGGCTGGGGCCGCCGGTCGCCGTCGCGGATCGCTATTGCGTTGTCACAGAGAGACAGCGTATCGTCGGATTTCCAGGCGCGACGGCGGTGGAGCCGTGGGCCTACCAGGTACCTGGCCCGGCCAGCCTGACTGGCGCTCCGCCACGGCTGTTGGCCCACGCGGATAAATTAGTGCTCTTGGCCAGTCGCAATTACGGCGGTGAGCTGCGCCGGCTCGACGCGGCGACCGGCCAACTCCTGTGGCCCGATGCCGTGTTCGCCGGCTCGCGCCCCATCGACGCGGCTCGCGCCGCCCTCGACGACCAGGCGGTTTACCTGGTCGCTGGCGACCGATTGACGGCTTACGCGCTCGATAGCGGCGAACGCTTGTGGACCGCCCCGCTCGCCGGTTGGGGCAGTCAGTGGCGCGTCACGCTCTTGGGGGATTACGTGCTGGCCTTCCCCGATCACAGCGCCGGGAGCGTGGATTACGATTTCGTCCTGCGACGCTTGGCGGCCCAGGCGCTCTTGCGCTTGTCGCAAGGCCGGCTGGTTGATTCCTGGGCCAGCGAATGGCGGCAGTTTCAGCAAGGTTGTCAAGCCGCCCGCGCCGACCGGAAAATCAGCCTGCTGTGCCTCGAACCTGCCACGGGTCGGCTCGTGCAACGCCTGAATTTCACCGCGACGGGCCGACAAGTCGCCGTGCAAGTCGGCGCGGGGTACATCGTGGTCATTCTGGGCGAGACGGCGTGGGGCATCCGCGCTAGCTGAGCACTAATCATTTGGATTCATCGATTCGCGCGGATATTGGGATACGCGCGTGAGACCAGGAATCACCACTCACGGGATATTGCATCCATGCCATCGGTTTTATGTCACAATTGCGGATTGGTCGTGCAAGTGCCAGCGGGGGGCCGGCGGCTGTGCGGCTGCGGCGTCTGGCTGTCCGGCGAAGATGTCGAGGAGATCGATGTCATCCAGGAACCCGAAGTCCCCAGCGTGTCGCCGGGCGAGAACTGGCCGCGCATCGAGGGGGACCTGGCGGCCATCGAACGGCTCAACGACGGCTATCAACGTCTGATGCGCGAGTGTCAAAAAGTGATCGTCGGCCAGGAACGGGTGATGGAGGAATTGCTTATCGCCATTTTCGCGCGCGGCCATTGCTTGCTGGTGGGGGTGCCGGGGTTGGCCAAGACGCTGATGATTCGCACCTTGGCCGATTCCATGAATCTCAGCTTTAGCCGGATTCAGTTCACTCCTGACTTGATGCCGTCCGACATCACCGGCACCGAAGTCTTGCAAGAGGACAAAGCGACCGGCCACCGCATTTTCAAATTCCTACACGGCCCGTTGTTCGCCAACGTCATCCTGGCTGACGAGATCAACCGCACGCCCCCCAAGACGCAAGCCGCCCTGCTCGAAGCCATGCAAGAGCGACAGGTCACCGTCGGTGGCACGCGCCACCGCCTGCCCGATCCGTTCTTCGTGCTGGCCACGCAGAACCCCATCGAACAGGAAGGGACCTATCCGCTCCCCGAAGCGCAGCAAGATCGTTTCATGTTCCATATCAAGGTGGATTATCCCGACGAAGAAGAGGAATTTCGCATCGTCGAGGCCACCACCGCTACGCATCAACCGCAGGTCGAGCGCGTGCTGTCGGCCACGGACATTTTGGAGATGCAAGACATTGTCCGCAAGGTGCCGGTAGCGCCGTATGTCATTCGCTATGCCATGAAGTTCACCCGGCTGACGCGCAAGGAAAAGGGGGAGGTGCCCGATTTCATCCGCGATTATGTCACCTGGGGAGCCGGCCCGCGCGCTTCGCAGTTCTTGGTGCTCGGCGCCAAGGCCCGCGCCGTGCTGCGCGGCCGCTACTACGTCTCGTGCGAGGACATCCGCGCCGTCGCCGCTCCGGTGCTGCGCCATCGCATCATCACCAATTTCAACGCCGAGGCCGAGGGGATCAAGCCCGATGACATCGTGCAGCGCCTGGCCACGCTCATCCCGCGCGATCCCAATGAGGAAACATTGAAATAGAAACGATGAGCGATGAATGAATTCGTTCATCGTTTATCGTTGCGAAAAGGACCACCTCATGAACGACCCGCAACGCTATCTCGATCCGTTGACATTGGCCAAGGTTGGCAGTCTCGAATTGCAGGCTCGCTTGCTGGTGGAAGGGTATTTGTCGGGGATGCACAAAAGCCCCTATCACGGCTTCTCCGTCGAATTCGCCCAACACCGCGAGTATGTCCCCGGCGACGACATTCGCCACATCGACTGGAAGGTCTTTGGCCGGACGGGGCGCTATTATCTGAAACAGTACGAGGAAGAAACGAACCTGGTTTGTTGGTTGCTACTCGATGTCAGCGAATCGATGCAGTATCGTTCGGGGGAGGTCAGCAAGTACGACTACGCCTGCATGATCGCGGCGGCCCTGGCCTATTTGACGCTCAATCAGCAAGATAGCGTCGGTTTGGTGACATTCGATGACCAGGTGCGGCAGTTCCTACGTCCGCTTAGCCAACCGTCGCGTCTGAAGGATTTGATCCAGGTGATGAATCAGGGGGCCGGCGCCCGCAAGACCAATCTCGGCCCGCTGTTTCACGAATTGGCCGAGCGCATCAACCGCCGGGCGTTGATTATCATTCTCAGCGACATGTTCGATGAGGTACCTCATCTCCTGTCGGGCTTCCATCACCTGCGCTACAACAAGCATGAGGTGGTCGTCTTTCACATTTTGGACCCGGCGGAGCTGGATTTTCCTTTTCAGGAAGCGACGTTGTTTCGCGGCCTGGAACAGTGGCCGGAGCTGCTGACTGATCCGCGCTCCCTGCGCCAAAGTTATTTGAAGGAGATACAAGCATTCATTTCGGAGTTGCAACACGGCTGCCGAATACAGAATATGGATTATGTGCAGCTCCGCACCGATAGTAATTTGTCAGTGGCATTGTCCAGCTATCTGGCCCATCGGTTGGTGAGGCGGTAGAGAGAAGGTGAATCGAGGCGATGCACTTGGAGTGATTTCGGCAAAGTTGCTCCCCTTGGGATTCATCGTTTCGCGCTGGCTGGCGCTTTTCCGCGCGAAGCGTTAAATCCTGGAAATCGTCACCGTGACCCTAAAGCGAGAAAATTCCATACCGATCAGCCCTTCATCAGGAGACCAACTCCGTGATCGCCACCTTCATACCCGTCTTCGCCTTTTTGTTCGCCGCGCCGTGGGCTGCCTTGTTGACGGCGGGGGCGGCGGTGTCGGTGCCGATCATCATTCATTTGCTCAACCGCAAGCGTTATCGCATTGTCCCATGGGCGGCCATGCGCTTTCTGTTGGCGGCGCAGAAGCAGAACGTGCGGCGGATGCGCTTGGAACAGCTCGTGTTGCTGCTGGTGCGGGCGGCGATTTTGCTGCTGTTGGTGGCGGCGATGGCCAGCGTCTTGCCGTGGGCCGAGGCGATATGGGCCAAGCTATTTCCCAGTCAGGTCTTGGCGGCGTCGCTGGGTAGTCAGCGCACGCACAAAATCCTGGTGATCGATGGCTCGCTCAGCATGGCCGCGCAGGTCGGCGACCAGGCGGCGTTCGAGAAGGCGCGCGAACAGGCCCTGGATATCCTGCGCGACTCTCCCAGCGGCGACGGCTTTAGTGTCATCCTCATGGCGGACCCAGCGCAGCGCATCGTCGCCGAACCGTCCGACTCCGCCGCCAAGGTGGCCGAGGAGGTCCGCCAGCTACGCTTGCCGCACGGCAACGCCGACGTGACGGCGACCCTCAACATGATCGACGACATGCTGCGCCGCTCGCCGAGCAAGTACGACGCCCGCGAGGTCTATTTTCTGACCGACCTGCAACGGGCCACCTGGACGGCGGGCCGCTCCAGCGAGATGCTGGAAACGCTGGAGCGTATCCAACGGCGGGGGACGACGGTGCTCGTCGATGTCGGCGCCGATGGCATCGTCAACTTGGCCGTGACACAAATACGCCTGGGAGTACCGCTGGCCACCACCGCCACCCCGACGCCAATTGCCGTGACTGTTCACAACTATGGTGGTGAGCAACCACGCCAAGCCCGACTCGATCTGCTGGTGGGGAAGTGCCGCGCCGCCCCGAACGAGCCGCCGTTGACCTTGCGCGGCGCCGGCCAGCAGCTCATCAGCGTGCCGCCGGGGCGTCATGGTGTCACCGTCAGCTTCGAGCACAAGTTCACCACGCCGGGGGATTACGTCCTCCAAGCCCGCTTGGACGGGGACGCCCTGGAACTGGACGACCAACGCGCGGTGGTGGTGACGGTCAAGGATGAGGTGCCGGTGCTGCTCGTCAACGGCAAACCCGCCGCCAAGCTGTACGACCAAGCCGCCGAGTATTTGTACGACGCCCTGAATCCCTACCACGCCAGCCCCGCTCCGCGCAACGTCCCCGCCCGGCCGCGCGTGCTCAGCGAATCGCAATTCGCTGACGCCAGCGTGGGGGATTTGTCAGGCTATGATTGCGTGTTCTTGTGCGATGTGGCGCGGCTGAGCGGAGCCGAGGCGCGCCGGCTGGAAACCTTCCTCAAGCAAGGCGGCGGCGTGGTGATCTGTCTCGGTCCGCAAACCGACTTGGAAGCGTACAACCGTTTGGCCTTCTCCGAGCGCAACCCACAAGGCATCTTGCCAGCGCGATTGCTGGGTGTGCAGCGCGCCCCGGAGCAGCGCTATTTCACCCTCTTCGCCGACGAAGCCAGTTACCAGCAAGCGCCGCTGGCCGCGTTCACGGATGACATTGACAAGGCCATCTTGCAGGGGGTTCCGTTCTATCAGTACATCCGCGCCGAGCTGCCGCCCCGCGCCACGGCGCGCAAGGTCCTGACCTACCTGCCGAACGCGTCACGGCCGGGGGTCGGCGGAGCCAACGCTGCCGATTTGCCAGTAGGGGACCCCGCCATCATCGAGTGGCCGCGCTATCGGGGGCGGGTGGCGCTCATCACCACGACGGTCAACGCCGATTGGACCCCTTGGCCCAAGCTGCCGAGCTTCCCCCCCTTGATGCAGGAACTATTGCATCTCATGGTCGCCAACCGGCTGCGCGAACAAGCGGCGACGGTGGGGGACCTGTGGGAGGAACATCTCCCGCAGGGGAGCGGTGGCTTGGATGTCACCATCGAGACCCCCGACAAACGGATCAGCACGACCGCCACGCAAATCACCGACGACGCGGCCGTCTGGCGCTTCGCCGAGACCGATCAGAGCGGCTTGTACCGCGCCACTATCGGCCTCGATCCGCGCGAGTATGTCTTCGCAGTCAACGTGCCGACTGCTATCGACTCGCAATTGTCATCTGAGAGCGACTTGAGCCGGGCCAACCCGGATGAATTACGGAGTGCCTATCCAGGGTGGGATTTCCAAATCGTGACCGATTGGCATCAAGTCGTCCGTCAGGCCGCCTCCCACCACGAAACGTCGGAAGCCACGGTACGCGGCGGCGGTGCTGTCATTGCCCGCTATTTGCTGCTGGCCCTGTTCGTGTTGCTGCTGCTCGAAGTCGTGTTGGCCTGGAAGTTCGGGCACTACAGCGCGGCCAGCGGCACCGCGCCGGCGTCGGGATGGGTCCTGCCGCTGGTCGTGGGGGTGACAGCGGCCAGCTTGTTCGTGGTCTTGGCCGTGGTGTTGGTGCATGATGCGTATAGCCGCGATTTCCTCGGTTTTCTTCCTGATAGCGCGCGGGCAGGGATCGAACGTGCCCTGGATGTACCCGAACCGGTGCCAGGGGAAGGGAGCCGGTGGCGGCTGGAATATCAACCGTACCTGCTTGGCAACCCCACGCAAGACATGTGGCTGGCGGGGTTATTGGCGCTGGCGTCCATCGGTTTGGTCGGCGTCGTGTATTGGTTCGAGGGGGCGACGGCGTCCTTGGGCTATCGCTTGTTGCTGGCGGGTTTGCGCTGTTTCTTGGTGTTGCTGGCTCTGGTGGTGCTGTTGCCGCGGCTTCATTTGTGGATCGAGCGTCAAGGTTGGCCGGACCTGGTCATTCTCATCGATGATTCCCAGAGCATGAGCGCCGTGGACAACTACCGCGATCCGGAGCTACGCGAGGCCGTGGCGTTGCTGTCACAATCGTCCACCGTGTCCGAGCCGCAACGGCTGCAATTGATTCAAACGCTGCTGACACGCTCGGATGCCCACTGGCTACGGACGCTGCTGACGGAGCGCAAGTTCAAGCTTCATATCTATCGGTTCTCCAGCAGCCGCGCCCGCATCGCTGACTTGGCCGAACCCAGCGACTGCGCGGCGGCGGCCGAGGCGATCAAGGATTTGCAAGCGACGGGCATGGAAACTCGGCTCGGCGATGCCATTCGCCACGTCCTCAATGAACGGCGCGGCTCGTCGCTGACGGCCATTCTGACCTTGACCGACGGCGTCACCACGGAAGGGGAAGATGTCGTCTCGGTGTCGCGCTATGCCGCTCAGAAGGGAGTCCCTTTGTTCTTCATCGGTGTCGGCGAGGCCCACGAGGAACGAGATTTGATCCTGCACGATTTGCAAGTCGATGACGCAGTATATGTCAATGATCGGCTGGTGTTCGAGGCCCGCTTGACCGGCCAGGGCTATACGCAACTGACCGTACCGGTGATTTTATATGAGAAGACCCCCAGCGGCACGCTGAAGGAATTGGCCCGTGAGATGGTGACCGTCGATCCGCGCGGGCGGCCGGTGAAGGTCCGCTTGCGCCATCAACCCTCCGAGCCGGGGGAGAAAACCTTCATCATCGAAGTGCCCGTGCAACCCGACGAGGCCCAGCCCGCCACCAATAACCGCCTGGAGCGCACCATCCTGGTACGCGACGCCAAGCTGATGAAGGTCTTGTATGTCGAAGGTTATCCGCGCTACGAGTTCCGTTTCCTCAAGACGTTGCTGGAACGGGAAAGCGCCGAGGACCAACGCAACAAGACCATCGCCTTGCAAGTGCTTCTGCTCGACGCCGACGATGATTACGTTGCCCAAGATCGCAGCGCCCGGCTCGATTTCCCGCCCAAGGCGGAGCTGAATCAGTTCGACGTGATCATTCTCGGCGATGTGTCCCCGAAACATCCCAAGATCGGTGACAAGAACTTGCAACACCTGGCCGAGTTCGTGAAGGAGCGCGGCGGCGGCATGGTGCTAATCGCGGGGGAACAGCACAACCCACACGACTACCGGAACACGCCGTTGGAAGACGTGCTACCGATCATCCTGGAAGGGGGGGAACCGCGGCGCGGCCAGGAAATCACCGAGAGCTATCGTCCCCGCCTGACGCCGTTGGGCCGGCTGCATCCGGTCTTTCGCTTCAGCTCCGACGAGGCGGAGAACGCCGCCACTTGGGAGAAATTGGCGGAGATGTTCTGGTGGTCGGAAGGGTATCGCACCCAACCAGCGGCGGAGGTGCTGGCCGTGCATCCGCGCCGCGAGGCCGTCGCGCCGGAGCGGACTCCTGGCGCCATCAAGGAGCATCCCTTGGCCGTGCAACATTTCGTCGGCAATGGCCGCTGTTTGTTCCTGGGTTTTGATGAAACCTGGCGCTGGCGCTTCCGCGAGGACGAGCTGCACTTCAATCAATTTTGGATTCAGGTGGTGCGCTACCTGGCTCGCAGCCGGTCGGGGCGCACCGAGCTGCGGCTGGATCGGCAGACTCCCTATCGGCGCGGCGAGCCGATCCGCGTGACCGTGCGCTTTCCTGACGACTCGCCGCCGCCGGGAGACGACGTGCCGGTCAAAGTGGTGGTCGAGCGCCGTTCTCTCCAGGATAAGAGCCAGGGCCTCCCCCAGGAAACCGAGGTGCAAACCCTGCAGCTCACCAAGCTGGAAGGAAGCCGGGCCACCTACGAGGCCCTGCTCACGCGCACTCCGGAAGGGGGCTATCGCTTCTGGCTTAGCTCACCGCTGGTCGGCGGCGTCAAGCCGTGGGCCGAGTGTCAAGTCCTCGCCCCCCCCGGCGAGATGGAAAAGCTGCGCATGAACCAATCCGACATGGAACGCGCCGCCCAACAAACCGGCGGCCAATTCTATCTACTGACCGAAGCCGACCGATTCCTGGACGACCTCCCCGCCGGCGTCCGCGTCTCGCTGAACACCCCCCGCCCACCGTGGCTGCTGTGGAACCACTCCCTAATCTTCGCCCTGGCGCTGTTGCTGATCAGCGCGGAATGGGTGTTACGGAAGCGGAAGCATTTGTTGTGAGGCGGATTCCAAGGCGAGCAGGGGCCGTCAGGCCTTTGGTGAAAAGCGACATCATGACAAATAGAAAGCGTCAACCTATCGTCGGCCATGCCGATTTCACGGCCTTGCTCGCCGATGTCAAAAGCCGTATCCAGTCGGCTCAGACGCGCGCCGTGTTGGCGGTGAACGCCGAACTTGCACGCCTTTACTGGGACATCGGCCAGCTCATTGACGACCGGTGGCGGAGATCGCAGCCGAGCTGGGCGGTACCGTGAAACAGCGTCAACAGCCGAAGTTGCGAAGTCGCAAGAAGAAAGACAGTGGAGCATGACCGCCGAAACTTGTCACCGCCTCCGAAAAACCCTGAACCAGCCGCGGGTCTGGGTTGTCAAAAGCAAGGGGTGTTTCTATGATAAGAAAATCCTCTGACTGGCCCCGTCGTCTAGAGGCCTAGGACACGGCCCTTTCAAGGCCGCGACACGGGTTCGAATCCCGTCGGGGTCATTTGCTTACCGAGCAAGCTATTCCTGCTCGAAAGCCACCACCACGCACGTCACGTTGTCGCGGGAGCCGCGTTCCAGGGCTAAATTCACCAAATGATCGGCCAGGGATTGAGGGTCTGGATACTGTTGGATACCCTGGCATAAATCTTCATCCGAGACATGGTTGGTCAAGCCATCACTGGCCAAGAGCAAGCGGTCGCCGGCGGCGGGCGTGAAGGGACGGACTTCCGCATCCTCGCTCATCTCGGCGCAGCCCAAGAATTTGTGCAACACGTTGCTCAGCGGGCTTTGCCGGGCTTCCTCAGGCGTGAAGACCCCTTTGGCCACCAGGGCTTGCGCCACGGAATGATCCACTGTCAGCTGCTCGACTCGATCACCGCGGATGAGATAAGCGCGGCTGTCCCCCAACCCTGTGACGTAAACCTGTCCTTGCTGTTCCACGGCGACGACCGCCGTGGTGCCCATGCGCCGACCCGGGGGTTGATTTTGGCTGGCGTGCACAATGGCCTGATTGGCCTCCGCCAAGGCTTTCCGCAGCGCGGGGGCCACCGGATCATGGGCCGCCAAGCTCTTGTGTAAGATTTGGGGAACGATCTCAACGGCCATGCCACTGGCTTGTTCCCCTCTTTCCTGCCCCCCCATGCCGTCCGCCACCATGAAGACGTTCAGAGCGGCATCCACCAAGAATCGATCTTCGTTGTTCGGACGCAGCCCTTGAACGGATCGACAGCCAGTACGCAGGATGAAATCTGCCATATATCAGCCTCGGAATGTTTCGGAAGCATTCGGCCAAGAGACCGAAATACCATCCACTCCCTGGATAAGTCCACACCGCCAGCCAACCAGCAGGTGCTCAACGGGGACCTATCCTCTCGGTGCTTCCAAAATTACCATGCATTTTCCGCCACAACTACCCGTGAAGCAAACCCTTTTTCGGAGATTTTTGCTTTGCGCTATTCCGCCCCGGTCGCGTGGCAGGTCCATCCACCCATCGTTGCGACACGCACGTATCACGAATTCAGGGGCGAGTACAACTCATCCAGCGATTGAGCGGTCTTGATGGCTCGCAACAACGTGTGCAGCTTGTCCGGTTTGGTGATGGATGCTAACGCGGCCACCATTTGTAACCCGGCCGCGCCGAACTTCAGCTCCAAGGCCACCGCGACACCTTCTCGCAGCGCCTCCAGTTGGCCTTCCTGTCGGCCTTTCGCCAAGCCTTCTTGCAGATACTTATCGGTCCACATGCGTTCGGTAGATGTCATGTACGGCATCTGCTTCTCCTCTTCGATTTGACGTATCTCTTGTTGGTGGATTTATCGTTTCGCGCTGGCGGATGGGAGCCTGCACGAAATGATAAATCTTAGAGATAGCTGCAACTCCTTGTCCAACATCTCGTGGCCGCGCGACCAAGCGATGGCGGCGTGGATGGCCGGGAAGAAGAAGGCCAGGAATCCAGGAATTCCGAGAAATAGACGTCCAAGATGTCTTTCCACAGACTATCGAAATCGCTCATGCCGCGGGGTCTCTTTCCTTGACATTCTACCCATCTTCCAAAAGACCGCATGATTTCGGACTGTCAAGACAAAATCCCCCTCCATTCGCCAAGAATCGAGGGGGATTGAGCCGGCGCGCGGATGATTACGCGGGTTCGAGTCGGCGGTCCCGCGTTCACGACATGCCGGCCGGTTCCAACGTGTCGGTCGTGGACGGTTGCGGGACCTCGGCGCTGTCGCTTTCCTCCAAGATTGGTTGCGGCGCCAACAGTCGCACTTCGGCTTCCTGGTGCATGTGGAAGCCAGTTCCCGCCGGGACCAGATGGCCGAGGATCACGTTCTCCTTCAGCCCCACGAGCTTATCCACCTTGCCCGCCAACGCCGCTTCCGTGAGGACCTTGGTGGTCTCCTGGAAACTGGCCGCCGAGATAAAGCTGTCCGATTGCACGGCCGCCTTGGTGATGCCCAGCAGTTGCGTGCTGCATGTGGCGGGTTGCGGAGCTTCCCAGGTCGGAGGTCGTTGGCCTTCGGCTTCGAGAGCGGCCTTGATGTCCTCGTAGGCCTCGCGGGACACGATCTTCCCCGGCTCATAGGTGGAGTCCCCAGGGTCCTTGATCTTTACGCACTGCTTGAGGCGTTGGTTGATGTCGAAGAACTGGAACTTGTCGATGAGCAAGTCGGGCAGCAACCCGGTATCTCCCACCGACTCCACTTTCACCTTGCGCAGCATCTGCGAGATAATGATTTCAAGGTGCTTGTCATCGATGTCCACACGCTGGCTGCGATAGACGCTCTGCACTTCCTGGACGAGATAGCGCTGCACCTCCTCGATGCCACTGATGCGCAGGATGTCATGAGGGACGAGCGGGCCATCGACCAGGGCCTGTCCTTCCTTGACATAGTCGCCGGTGTGGACGCGGAGGTGCTTGCCGTGTGGCACCAAATGTTCCCGTTCCTCGCCGGTGGGCCGACCTTCGCTGTCCACCGCCTGGACGATCATTGAGCGCTTGCCTTTGCGTTTCTCGCCCAAGCGGACGACGCCGGCGATCTCAGCCATGACTGCGGGTTCACGCGGCCGGCGCGCCTCGAAGATTTCCGTGACACGCGGCAGACCGCCGGTGATGTCTTGCGTGCCGCCGACCTCACGCGGCGTCTTGGCCAATAGGCTACCAGCTGTCACCTGTTGTCCCTCGCGCACCTCCAGGTGGGCTTTTTCAGGGATGTAATAGTAGGCCAAGCTCTGTCCCCGGTCATCTTCGATGACGATTTGCGGGTGCAAGTCCCCCTTGTGTTCGGGGATGACCCAGCGTTCATTGCCGCTCAGCTGATCTCGTTCCTTGCGCAAGGTCTCCCCCTCGACAATATCGTCGAAGCGGACCTTGCCGCCGACCTCAGCCAGGATGGGGATCATGTGTGGGTCCCATTTGCACAACATCTGACCGGGTTGCACCTGCTCGCCGTCCTTGACGTACAGAGTCGCGCCGTTGGGGATCGAGAAGCCTTCCAAAATGCGGTCTTTCGGGCCGAGAATGGTGATCTCGCCGTTGCGTGTCAGGGCCACGAGCTGATTCTGATCGTTGAGCACGGCGTTGATGCGTTCCAGACGGACGGTGCCCGCTTTCTTAGCCTTGATCTGGCTTTCTTCCGGTCCCTTGCGGATGGCCACGCCGCCGATGTGGAACGTCCGCATGGTCAGCTGCGTGCCTGGTTCACCGATGGATTGGGCGGCGATGATGCCGACCGCCATGCCTTCCTCCACCAGCGCTCCGGTGGACAGGTCCATGCCATAGCACAAGCGGCACACGCCCAGCGGCGCTTGGCAGGTCATGGGGCTGCGCACGACGATCTTGTCCAGCCCCATCGCTTCGATACGGCGCGCCTGGTCCCAAGTGATCATCTCATTTTCGCGCACGATCATGTCGCCAGTGATGGTGGCGATGTTGTTGCGGCTGACACGTCCGCGAATCGATTCGCTCAACGGTTTCTCGATTTCCTCTCCCTTATACACCACGCCTTTGGTGATTCCCTGGGTGGTGCCACAATCATGCGTGGTGACCACGACGTTTTGGGCCACGTCGGCCAGCTTGCGCGTCAAGTAGCCGGAGTCCGCCGTCTTGAGAGCGGTGTCGGCCAAGCCCTTGCGGGCGCCGTGCGTGGAGCTGAAGTATTCCAGCACGCTCAAGCCCTCGCGAAAATTGGCTTTGATGGGGGTCTCGATGATCTGACCCGACGGCTTGGCCATCAAGCCGCGCATCCCGGCGAGCTGGCGAATCTGTTCGACGCCGCCGCGTGCGCCGGAGTGAGCCATCAAATAGATGGGATTCAAGTAGGGCCGTCCCTCGCGGGTATCGTGCGCCAAATCGAACATCATCTGCTTGGTAATCTCGTCGCGGGCATGAGTCCACAAGTCGATGATTTTGTTGTAGCGTTCTCCTTCCGTGATGATGCCGCGTAGAAACTGCTTTTGGATTTTCTCGACATCCTTTTCCGTGTCGCGGAGCACCGCTTCCTTGTTGGCTGGTGTCTTCAAATCGTCGGTGGCGAAGCTCAAACCGCTGCGCGTCGATTCGCGGAAGCCCAAGTCTTTCATGCGGTCGAGCAAATCAATGGTTTCCCGGCGTCCCAATTGTTGGTAACAGTCGGCGATGATGCGGCTGAGGTGTTTGCCGGTCATGGGCAGATCGTAGAACGCCATCCGTGGATTGAGGATGTCGTTGAACAACACCCGGCCCACCGTCGTGGCGACGAGGCCATTTGGATTGCGCGGCAATTCTTCGATTCGCGTCTTGTCTTTCTCGAAGCGGACCTCGGAGATGAATTTCTTCTCAATCGGCAAGCGGACCTTGACACGGGTGTGGGTACCGATTTTCTTCTCGGCGTGCGCCAGAAATACTTCCTTCGGACTGCTGAAACAGGGCAGGTGGTAGGGGTCGTTCGGGTCGGAAAAGACCTTCCCCTCACCCAGTTCGAAGCCGTGGCCGGCCTCGCCGCGGGTGGCGGTGAGGTAGTAGCAGCCCATGACGATGTCTTGGCTGGGGCTGATAATCGGCTGTCCATTGGCCGGGCTGAAGATGTTGTTGGTGGCCATCATCAGCACGGTGGCTTCCACCTGGGCTTCGATGGACAGCGGCAGGTGAACGGCCATCTGGTCGCCGTCGAAGTCGGCATTGAAGCCCTTGCAGACCAGGGGGTGAATGTGAATGGCGTTCCCTTCAATCAGCACCGGCTCGAACGCCTGGATGCCCATGCGGTGCAACGTCGGCGCCCGGTTGAGCAAGACCGGGTGGTTCTTGGTCACTTCCTCCAGGATGTCCCATACTTGTTCATCCTTGCGTTCCAGCATCTTCTTGGCCGATTTGATGGTATCGGCGTGTCCTAGCTCCTTCAGCCGACGAATGATGAACGGTTGGAACAGCTCCAGGGCGATCTTCTTGGGCAGACCGCACTGATGTAGTTTCAATTCCGGACCGACAACGATCACTGACCGGGCCGAGTAATCGACGCGTTTGCCGAGCAGGTTTTCGCGGAAGCGCCCTTGCTTCCCTTTGATCATGTCGGTAAGCGACTTCAACGGCCGATTGCTGGAGCCGAGCACCGGCCGTTTGCAGCGGTTGTTGTCGAACAGGGCATCGACCGACTGCTGCAACATGCGCTTTTCGTTGCGGATGATGACCTCGGGAGCGTTAAGGTCTACCAGCTTCTTGAGGCGGTTGTTGCGGTTGATGATGCGGCGGTACAGGTCGTTCAAGTCGCTGGTGGCGAAGTTGCCCGAATCGAGCAGCACCAGCGGGCGCAGGTCGGGTGGGATGACCGGGATGCAGGTCAGCACCATCCATTCTGGCTTGTTCTGAGGACCGCCCAAGCCGCTGTCCCGCAGTGCTTCGACCACTTTGAGTCGTTTGGTGATGTCGCGCAACCGTTGTTTGGATGGCTTTTCCTTGGCGTTCAGCTCCACCAACTCGCTACGCAATTCCTTGGAGAGTTTGACCAAGTCAAGGCGTTCCAAGAGCTTCTTAATGGCCTCGGCCCCCATTTCGGCCTCGAACGGCTTGAACGCTTCGCCGTGAGTGCGCCGGCATTCTTCTTCCTTCTCGCGTGCCTTGCGGAAATCCTCTTCCGAGATGATTTGCTTCTCGCTCAATTTGAGCAGGGGACATTCGCCGGGGTCGATCACCACGTAATCTTGGAAATAGATGATCTTTTCCAAACTGGTGGTTTTCATGTCCAGCAAGGTGCCTAAGCGGCTGGGCATGGCCTTGAAGAACCAGATATGGACGACGGGGGCAGCCAATTCGATGTGCCCCATGCGCTTGCGGCGGACGCGGCTATGCGCCACCTTGACGCCGCAACGGTCGCAGACCATGCCTTTGTATTTCATGCCGCGATACTTGCCGCAGGCGCACTCCCAGTCTTTTTCGGGACCGAAGATGCGCTCGCAGAAGAGGCCGTCCTTTTCGGGACGATAGGTGCGATAGTTGATCGTCTCCGGCTTTTTGACTTCCCCGAAGGACCAGCTACGAATGTCGTGGGGGCTGGCCAGACTGATCCGAACCGCGTCATAGTCGTTGATGCGGTCATAATTTACTTCACCAGTGCTCATAGGCCCTCCGGATTGGGGATCAGGGTAGGTGGATTTCGGATTTCAGATTTCGGATTTCAGTAAGGGCTATCTTGTGATTGTGGTAATGATGTTCGTGCGACGAAAATCATTTCATAGTAATTCTGTAATATCATTTCGCATTCTCACTTACACTATTTGGGATCTTTTGCCGTATTTAGGCTGGCTACCAAAATAGAAATCAGTTGATTAACCTCATCCATGAGAGAGGTTAAACGATCTCTGTCCATGATTTCCGTCTCAGCGATCAATTCCAACCAATAAAGTGCCTCATCCGCTTCCTCCAAGACAATGCCCAATTTCGCTATGAAATCCGCGCGAGATCGACCGCGACAGGCAGCCCGATAATTGGCTCCCACCGATGTTCCACAGCGAAACAACTGATTGCGAATGAGCCGACATTCCTGCGTGTCCGGCAAATGACGGCACAGGTGAATCACGCGCTTGGCGAATTCCTTAGTGCGCCATTTCATTTCCTCGGCATTCATGGGAATAACCCGAACAACGAATTACATCTCACATTTCAAATCTTAAATCTTAAATCTTAAATCTTAAATCTTAAATCTTAAATCCTTTAGATTCGCTTTCGCTCCAGCTGCATGTTCAACGCCAGACCGCGAATTTCGTTGGTCAACACCTCAAAGCTGGCAGGGGTGCCAGCTTCTAGGGTGTTTTCGCCTTTGACCATCGATTCGTAAATTTTGGTTCGCCCTTCGACGTCGTCCGATTTGACGGTGAGCAGTTCCTGCAAGATGTAGGCGGCGCCGTAGGCTTCCAAGGCCCATACTTCCATCTCGCCGAAGCGCTGGCCGCCGAACCGCGCCTTGCCGCCCAACGGCTGTTGCGTGATGAGCGAGTACGGCCCCGTGGCGCGGGCATGGACCTTGTCATCGACCAGGTGATGCAACTTGAGCATGTAGATGTAGCCGACGGTCACCGGTTGCTCGAACGCCTCGCCGGTGCGGCCGTCATATAGGGTGGCCTTGCCGCTGAGGGGCATTTCCACATCCAACTCATCGGGACTGAGTGGCTGTTTGTTTTGTTTGAGCGTCTCGCGACGCTGGCGGACCTTCTGGTTGGCTTCCTCGAACAGCCGGTGCAGCTCTTCCTCGGAGGCGCCGTCGAAGACGGGGGTGATGGCCTTGAAGCCCAGCACCGCCGCCGTCCAGCCTAGGTGAGTTTCGAGAATCTGACCGACGTTCATGCGGCTGGGGACCCCCAACGGATTGAGCAGGATGTCCACGGGGGTGCCGTCGGCCAAGAAGGGCATGTCCTCGACCGGCAAAATCTTAGAGATGACTCCCTTGTTGCCGTGCCGCCCCGCCATCTTGTCACCGACCGAAATCTGCCGCTTGGTGGCGACATAGACTTTCACCATCTGCTGCACACCGCTGGGCAGCTCGTCGCCGCGCTTCAGGGAGTTGAGCTTGCGTTCCCGCTCGTCCAAGTGAAATTGGAGGCGTTCGTGGTGGCGCGTGCAAATCTCGGCGCAGCTTTTCTTCTTGTCGGGACTGCGGATGTCGAAACGATCCAGAAACGCCGGGTGCGCCATGCCGCCGACGATGGTGGCGGCTTGTTCCGCCACGGCTTTGTCATCTTTGTCGTGGCCGAGCACTTTGCCGGTCTGCGGGTCCTTCAGCTCCTTCTTGTCCAAGGCGGCGGCCATTTCCGCCGCGAAGGCGCGGAATTGGTCGGCGATCTTCTTGGCGTATTGGGTTTCGATCTCCTTTTGCTCCTTGTCCATCGCCTTGCGTTCCTCCTCCGACATGCTGGCACGCCGGCTGAAACGCTGCGTATGGATGACGATGCCTTCGACGCCGGACGGCACATCCAGGCTGTCGTTCTTCACGTCCTCCCCCGCCCGACCGAAGATGGCATGGAGCAATTTCTCTTCGGGCGTCAGCTCGCTGCGCGACTTGGGAGATACCTTGCCAACTAGGATGTCGCCGGGACGAACGTAGGTGCCGACGCATACCACGCCGTATTCATCCAAGTTCGCCAGGGCCTTGGGGGATACATTGGGAATGTCGCGGGTGAATTCCTCCTTGCCCAGCTTGGTTTCTCGAATCTCGATCTCGAACTCCTCGATGTGGATCGAGGTATAGGTGTCCTCTTGAGCCAGCCTCTCGCTGATGATGATGGCATCCTCGAAGTTGTAGCCGTCCCAGGACATAAAGGCGACCAGGACATTACGACCCAAAGCCAGCTCTCCCTGATAGGTGCCGGCGCCATCGGCGATGACCTGACCTTTCTTCACTTTTTGGCCGACCTGGACAACCGGTTTTTGATTCAAGCAGGTTCGTTCATTCAGGCCGACGAACTTGCGTAGCTCATATTCACGATCATCCACGCGGACACGCTCGGCATCGACGTAGGTGACGGTGCCCGCGCGTTCGGCCCGCACCACCATGCCGCTGTTCTGGGCCACTTCCCGTTCGAGGCCGGTGGAGACCAGCGGCGGTTCGGTGATCAACAGCGGCACGGCTTGGCGCTGCATGTTGGAACCCATCAAGGCGCGGTTGGCGTCGTCATGTTCCAGGAAGGGGATGAGGCCCGCCGACACACCCACCATTTGCTTGGGGGAAATGTCGATGTATTGTACCTTGTCGGCGCTGATGTAACCGAAGTCGCCGCCGTGCCGGGCGATGACTTTGTCCGCGTTGATCTTGCCGTTGTCACTGGGAGTGTCGGCGGGGGCGATGAAGGCGTTGTTCTCCTCGTCGGCGCGGAGCCAGAAGACTTCCTCCGACAATTTACGATTCTCTAGCTTGCGGTAGGGCGTGATCAGGAAGCCGTATTCGTCCACCCCCGCGTAGATGCTCAAGCTGGAGATCAAGCCGATGTTGGTCCCTTCCGGCGTTTCGATGGGGCAGATGCGGCCATAGTGGGAAATATGGACGTCACGCACCTCGAAGCCGGCCCGTTTGCGGTTCAGGCCTCCCGGTCCCAAGGCGCTCAAACGACGCTCATGAGTCAATTGAGACAAGGGATTGGTTTGGTCCACCACCTGGCTCAATTCGCCGCGACCAAAGAAATACTCGATGGCGGCGGACACGCTTTTGGGATTGATCAGCGTGCGCGGCGTCATGTCTTGCTGGTCGCGGATGCTCATGCGCTCTTGCACGGTGCGGCGCAGCTTGAGAAAGCCCTTGCGCAGCTCGTCGGCGGCTAGCTCGTCGATGGTGCGCAGCCGGCGGTTACCCAGGTGATCGATGTCATCCACATGCCCTTGGTTGTCGCGCAAGAGCAAAATGTAGCGAATGGCGTTGAGGTAATCCAACGAGTGCAGCGTCATTTCCGTTTCCGGGATGTCCTGATCAAACTTGCGATTGATGCGGAAACGGCCCACTTTACCCAGCCGATAGCGGTTGGGATCCTGGAATTTCTCTCGAAACAGCTCCTTGGCCTTTTCGAGCTGCGGCGGATTGCCAGGACGCAAGCGCTGATAAATCCGCAGCAGGGCCTCCTCGTGAGTGTTGGTCGGGTCTTCCTCCAGCGATTTCAAGATCAGCTCGTCCTTGACTTTGCCCAGCAGCGCGACTTCCTTCACGGGGGAAGTGATGAGACGGTCCACGATCTCCTTGGTGAAGACGTTGCCGCTTTCCAGGTATAGTTCGCCGGTCTCCGGGTCGATGACATCACCGACGGCGCGTTGTCCTTCCAGCTTGCCGCGCTGGGCGGGATCGACCTTGACCATCAGAACCTCGCTACCGAAGAAGGCGCGCAGGATGTCGTCGTCGCTGGAATAGGCTGGGTCCATGGCCCGCAGCAGCGTCATGGCCGAGAACTTGCCGCTTTGATCGATGCGCACCCCCAAGGTGTCTTTCTTGGTGACGTTGATCTCAATCCAGCTGCCCCGTTCGGGGATGATCCGGCAGCTGTGTAGCTTACGCTCGCTGGCCTCGGTCTCGACCACGAAATCGACGCCCGGCGAACGGTGCAATTGGCTGACGACGACGCGCTCGGCGCCGTTGATGATGAACTCGCCGCCGCCGATCATGATAGGCATGTCGCCGAGATACACTTCTTCCTCGACGGGTTGTTCCTTGTTCAGGCGCAACCACACCTTGAACGGTCGGCCGTAAGTCAGGCGCAGCTGTCGGCACTCGTCCGGCCCATAGCGCGGCTTGCCAAGCTCATAGCGCAGGTAGTCCAAACTCAAGCTCTTGTCATAGCTTTCGATGGGGAAGATTTCCCGCAACACCCCTTCCAAGCCGGTCGGAGTACGTTGGTCTGGGGGGACGTCAAGTTGGAGAAAGCGATCGTAGGATTTGGTCTGCACATCCGTTAGGTCCGGCGCCTCGATATGGTCGCCGAACCGACCGAAGTTGCGGACTTCCTTGGGTACAATCGTTCGCTGCGCGCAAATAGGCATGGCTCGTGCTCCCGCCTTGGGCTTTCAGGACTGTTGTTCAAGTGGACAAGGTGATCGGGAGCCAACGGCACAAGCCGCTGACCCACCGATCACCTTGGTACTAAGTTCTGGGAAACAATACGTTCACTTCCCCGCCAGGGATGGGCCAGGGATGGTTCCATCGGGGGAATGGCCCTGTGCATACACTCCGTGCCCCGCGCGAATACCACTGCCACGCGGCGCTTGGCGCCGTGGGACAGTCGAGGAATGGAGGATTGATGGACGCGTGGCACGTTGATTCCACCGTTTCGACCACACGTGATGCTCTGCCGGTCCCGGCGGGGACATCCGAACCCACCAGCCGGGCCGTCACCGCGCCTCTACTCCGCTTGAAAATAATTCGGGCACGCGAGAATGGCAGCCCCCATTCCGCGGCGCGCCAGCAGCCACGCTCATACCAACGGCGCGAGCCGTGACCGCAAGGAACACGGCGGGACTTCCGTTTCCTGACAGTCACGGCTCGGTTTATGGGTATGTTGGGTCATGCTGGAGTTTGCAAGGGAAGAAAAGAGAAGCAACCAACCGATTTGGATGGTCCCCCGATTCTCTGATCCACCCCCCACAAGCAATCTTTCCGGTTCTTGGTGTCGCGCACCAACCAGCTATTATAAACAAAACCTCAATCACATTGCAACTATTATTTCACGGTCACTTTCGCGCCGCCATCTTCCAGTTGCTTCTTGATCTTGTCGGCGTCCTCTTTGCTGACGTTTTCCTTGACGGGCTTCGGGGCGCCCTCGACCAAGTCCTTGGCTTCCTTCAAACCCAAGCCGGTGATCTCGCGGACCACCTTGATGACGTTGATTTTTTTAGCCGCGTCGAACCCTTCCAAGATGACCGTGAACTCGGTCTGTTCTTCCTTGGGCGCTTCGGCGGCGGGACCACCCATCCCCGGCATCGCGGCGACGGCCACGGCTCCGGCGGCGGGTTTGATCTTGTGGACTTCTTCCATGTATTCACTAAGTTCGACAGCCTTGGCGACCGTCAGTGCCACAATTTTGTCGCCCAGTTCCACGATTTCGGGCGCCCATTGGCGACCATTACCTTCAGCCATGTCAACGATCCTTTCTCTAAGCAAAGCTGCCTGAAGCAAAGCAGCGGCGTGCGTAATAGCGTGATTCGGTATCAGGTAAGACCTGCCCTCAGGTCCACGGGTTCGGGTTGCTGATTTTTATTCCCTGGATTTAGCGTTTCGCGCGGATAATCGAAAAACTGCGCGAAACGCTGGATCCAGAAACGCAATCACTGCGCTTCGGCGGGTACGGCTTCCGCCGCGGGTTTTTCCTCGCCGATGCTCTTGATCTGGCCGGCGATGGTGGCAGCGGGACCGGTGATCTGGCTGAGTAGCCGGCTGGCTGGCGCCAAGGCCATAGCGATGACCTTGGCGATGGCCTCCTCACGCGTCGGCATCGTCAAGGCCTTGTCAAAGGGAATTTCCTGCCCCTCGACCAAGGCGCATTTGAATTTGACTTTATCCTTGGCTTTGTCGGTCTTCTTGAACAGCGTGTCCAACTCGCGGCTCAGTTCGGCGAGACTGGAAGCCCCCCACGCCAACACCGTGGGACCCGACCAATAGGTCGGATTGATCTCGATCCGCATGTCGCCGAAGACTTTGCGCGTGAGGCTGTTTTTCACGCGTTGCAAGCGAATGTTTTTCTTGCGCAACGTCAAACGCACCTGATTATCCGTGATGCAATCTACGCCGTCCATGTGGAGCACGACCAAGTCGCGCACTTCCCCAAAGGTGTCTTTCAGGGCGTTCATTTCCATTGCTTTGATATACTTGCTCATGTTGTTGGCAACCTGTTCTTAGTGACAGGATCAATTCATCGGTTCGCACGCTAGCGAGCGCGAACCGATAAATCCCCCGCCCGCGCAAAGATTGACAGAGATACTAAACCGTCACGGGAATGCCGGGTCCCATCGTGGCGGATACGGTGATGCTCCTGATGTAATTGCCGCGCACACCCGACGGTTTGACGGCTCGGATGGTATCGACGAAGGTGGTGATGTTTTCCACTAGCTTGTCATCGGTGAAGCTCAATTTACCGACGCCGGCATGAACATTTCCCGATTTGTCGGAGCGATATTCGACCTTGCCGGCCTTGAACTCGCGCACGGCGGCAGCCACGTCGCCTCCCGCCGGGACGACCGTGCCCGCCTTGGGAGTGGGCATCAAGCCGCGCGGGCCGAGGATTTTGCCGAGCCGGCTGACCTGCCCCATCATGTCTTGGGTGGCCAAGGCGACATCGAAATCCAACCAGCTGTCTTGCTGGATTTTCTTGATGTATTCGTCGCTGCCAGCGTAGTCGGCCCCCGCTTCCAGGGCTTTGGCGACGTTGTCTCCCTGACAAAAGACCAACACGCGCACCGATTTGCCGATGCCGTGCGGCAACGACACGCTACCGCGCACCAATTGATCGGATTGCGTAGTGTCGATGCCAAGGTTCATGTGAATTTCCACCGTCTCGTCGAATTTGGCGCGTTTGAACTGTTTGAGCAAGCCAATGGCGCGCGGCAAGGGGACGGTTCCTTCCTTGGCCAATTTCTGACGCTGTTGGCGCATTTGGCTGCGCAGCTTCTTGCCGCGATACGGGGCGCTGCCGGGCCGTTTGTTTTTCTTCCGCGTCGGTTCCGCTACCGCGGTCGGCGCGGCGGGAATAGGCGGCGTGGCAGGCGCTTCGCCGGACTTCGGTCCTTTACCTTTCTTGGCCTTGGCGGGTTCCGCGGCCTGGGGCTGGTCAGTTTTGGGAGTGGAAGGAGCGGCTTCACCGCCCGCGGTGGTTTTCTTGGCCATGACACTTCATCTTTCTACAAACCGGCGAACGGGCTTGTCAGGTCCCTGGCAGCTTGTGACAGCCGGGAGCCTGACGGCCGCCGCACGCCCATTTTCGGATCGGATCGTTTCTTAGTCCTCGATGGCGATGCCCATGCTGCGGGCGGTGCCGGCGACGATGCGGGTGGCGTGGTCCACGTCGCGGGCGTTGAGGTCTTGCAATTTCCGCTGAGCGATGTCGCGCACCTGTTGGGCGGAAATCTTGAAGCCCTTGTATTTGCCGCTGCGTTTGGTCTTTTCCTCGCTGGGGATGACATCTCCCCCCTTCTTCTTTTCCATGGGGATGCCCGCCGCCTGCTTGATGAGCACGGCTGCCGGGGGGCTTTTGACAATGAACTCAAAGCTGCGGTCGGAATACACCGTGATGACCACCGGCACCGTGATGCCGCGCATCTCCTTGGTGCGGTCGTTGAACTGGCTCACGAAGAGACCGATGTTGACGCCATGTTGACCCAGCGCGGGGCCGACCGGCGGGGCGGGGGTCGCTTGCCCGCCGGTGACTTGCAAGCGGATTTGGGCGGTGACCTGTTTCGCCATGTTGCTTCCTCATTTGCCGAATAAACGCGGCTATCATGAACCGGCGGTCCCGGCCCAGGCCCTGTCCTCCCGACGGTCCTGGCTGGCGCCGTCTCACGATAGCCGTTACGCGTGTTCTACTTGCCAATACTCCAGCTCGACCGGGACGGGGCGACCAAAGATGGTCAACTCGACCTTGACCGAGTTCTTCGCTTCCAAAATATCCTTGACCTCCCCCTCCATGCCGGCGAACATGCCGTCCTTGACTTTGACCTGATCCCCTTTGTCGAAGGCAGGCTTGATCGTTGAGGGACGCTCGTGGACCTCTTTGCTGCCTTGCTTGCGCAACATGCGTTCCACATCGGCCGGCGCCATGGGGGGCGGGGCGTGATGCACGCTGCCGCCGACGAAATCGCCGACCCCGGACGTCTCGCGGAACAGGTACAGGATGCGGTCGTTGTACTCCACGTTGACCATCAAATAGCCGGGATAGAGCTTCTTTTCCTTGACGACACGCTGTCCTCTGCGCATTTCCGTCACACGTTCCACGGGGACGATGATTTGACCAAAAAACTCCTCCAGCCCTTCGATCTTCACCCGGCGTTCGATGGCTTCCTTGATGGAATCCTCGCGCCCGCTCTGCACTTTGACGACGTACCATTGCTTGTTATCAGCTGGCGCCGCGCTGTCGGGTTCGGCGGGTTCCTTGGGGGTTGCGCTCGGCGGTTCATCCGCTTCCGGGGTCTTGCTTTTCGCGGCTTCCTTCTTGGTCTTCTCCTTGCGCGTTTTGGTGGGAGCAGGTTCATCCGCTTCCGGGGCGGATTCGGCCGCCGCCGGGCTGGGGGCATCTTCTTGACCGGTGGCTTCCACTTCCTCACCAGGCGGCGGGACACCGGCTTCGGGTGGCGTCCGCTCTGCCAGGATCGGCTCAGGAGCGGAATCGTCGGCGATTGCCGGCGCGGTAGCTTCTGGTTCCGGGGCGTCGGGTTCCGGTTCTGGCATCTCGGATTCCGAAGAAGCCAACGCGGGTGGAGGAATGGCAGCCTCTGGAGTTTCCGGCAACGCGGCGGACACGTCTGGAGTTTTCGTCGCCACGCGCACCGCTTCTGTCGCGGACGATATGGATTCGTCGGTAGGCGTGGCAACCGATTCCGTATCCGGCAGTTCGTCAGGCATACTCACGCGGCACCTATCCCCAGAAGCGAATTCACCTCGGTTATCGTTGGGAAAAAACGGCTCAATACTTCGAGCCGATCACCTTTTCCGGATTCTTCTGATCGGGCCGATCCAACACACCTACCAGTTGCAACCCTTCATACCAAATCCGATCCACGCCAAACAGGAAGATTGCCATCACCATGACCATGACCAACACAACGATGGTATCCTGGACCAGGCGTTTGCGAGTTGTCCAGGAGACCTTTCGCATCTCGGCTTCGGTGGCGATCAGGAAATCGGCGAACGGCGGAAAATTCACGATGCGAAACGCCAGCCACAAGGTCAAGCCAATGAGAATCAACGGCAAGCTATATTGCACGTTGGGCAAGAGCACCCAGGTCACGCCGTCGGTGAACGGGATCGTCACTTCCCAATGGGCCGTCCCCATGCGTAGCAGGTAGCGGGCGATCAACGTGTAAATCCCGCTGCCGCCCAGTAACAAAATAGCCAAAATCGTTGCCCGACGGACCTGCAAGCCTTGGGAGCGCTTGTAGGCTTTGACCGTGAACCAACCTTGCTCCTCGAAGGCGATCAGGCGTTGTTCGGTGCTGGAGCGCTGGAAATAGATCCAGGCGCCGGCCAACAAGGCGAACCCCACGGCCACCATGCCGACCAAGCCGGCAATCCCCAGTCCTTGCAAGAGGGAACCCACCCAGATTGTCAACAGTGCGATCAGCACCACTCCCACGCTGCCCGAGAAAATACCTGCTCGAAGTCCAGGCTGGGAGAGGGGCGCCAGCAATCGCATGCCCAACCAGCCCAGGCCGCCTACTGCCGCTCCCATGAGCAGGAGCAACAACGTGGCATCGATAAACGGTAGCCCCGTGACGGGGTGAATCACCGACCACCACAATTTGGGGATCGCATAGAAGACCACGCCGATGCTGCCAAGGAGGAAGCACACCCCCAACAAACTGGCAATCGGCAGTTGATTGCTCAGCTTGGAAGGCGGAGTGGTTTCAGTTTTGTTTTTCACGGCAACGGCCATAGTAGTTCCTGTCCGCGAATTAGGACGAGCTGTTGATTGGGGCAGCACTCGTCTTCCCCTTTCCTTGGGATGAAATAGAAACCAACCTCATTGTCCAGTTGATGAGATATCGTCCCCAGTTTGGCTCCGCATGTCGCTTTCCAACAGGGGCGGAGCGACTCGAACGCTCAACCGCCGGTTTTGGAGACCGGTGCTCTACCAAATTGAGCTACACCCCTAGCATAGTGCTTAGTTGTTAGTGCTTAGCAATGCCAATAGCCGGGCATAGTGGCGTTCAATCACTAACGGATGTTCACGCAAGCCATTCTCGCCTATGGTTCGTCCGACAGACACCATGTCAACGATTACTAAGCACTATTTCTTCCGCGATTCTTTGTGAACGGTGTGCTTGCGTTCCTTGCGGCAGAATTTCTTGAGTTCCAGACGGTGAGCGCCGCGGGTCTCCTTTTGCGTCCGATAATTGCGGGCGCCACACACGGTACATTCCAACCACACATGTTCACGCATTGCTTCCGCTCCCGGAATAATCGAATGCTTCCGTCATGGATTGACGGTGGGATTCATCGACTCACGGACATAAGGTTCGTGTGAATCGATGAATCCTGATATTCAACGAAATAGGATGCCGATCTTCCTACTCCAGAATCTTGGTGACGACGCCGGAACCGACGGTGCGACCCCCTTCGCGGATGGCGAAACGCAGGTTTTCCTCCATAGCGATTGGCGATTCGGGCAACAACTCCACGGTCATCTTCACGTTGTCGCCGGGCATGCACATCTCCACTCCTTGCGGCAGGGTGCAGGAGCCGGTGACGTCTGTGGTGCGGAAGTAGAACTGCGGCCGATAGCCGGAGAAGAACGGCGTGTGCCGGCCCCCTTCGTCCTTCGTCAGCACATAGACTTGCGCCTCGAACTTGGTGTGCGGCGTGATGGAGCCGGGCTTGGCCAGCACCTGACCGCGCTCGATGTCATTGCGTTCGACGCCGCGCAACAACACGCCGACGTTATCGCCAGCGATGCCATAGTCCAAGGTCTTGTTGAACATTTCTACACCGGTGACGACGGTTTTCTTGGATTGTTTCATCAAGCCGACGATTTCCACATCGTCGCCGACCTTGACCTTGCCGCGCTCGATCCGGCCCGTGGCGACAGTGCCGCGCCCCTTGATGGAGAAGACGTCCTCGACCGACATCAGGAACGGCTTGTCCTCGGCCCGCTCCGGCGTGGGGATGTAGGAATCGAGAGCTTCGAGCAAGTCGTCGATGCACTTGCCAGCGGCGTCGTCCTTGCCGGCGGAGAGCATGGCAGGCAGAGCGCTACCGCGGACGATGGGAATTTCATCGCCGGGGAACTCATACTTGGTCAGCAGCTCGCGCAGCTCCAACTCCACCAACTCGATCAATTCCGGGTCATCGACGGTGTCGATCTTGTTCAGAAACACCACGATGCGCGGCACGCCCACTTGGCGGGCCAGGAGGATGTGCTCGCGCGTCTGCGGCATGGGGCCGTCGTTGGCGGCCACCACCAAGATGGCGCCGTCCATCTGGGCGGCGCCGGTGATCATGTTCTTAATATAGTCGGCGTGGCCGGGACAGTCGATATGGGCGTAGTGACGATTCGCCGTCTCATATTCAACGTGGGCCACCGCGATGGTGACGGTCTTGAGGTCATCGCGTTCGGTCCCACCCTTAGCGATTTCCTTATAGGTTTTGACTTTCAAATCCGGCTTGAATTTCGCTGCCGACCGCATCACGAGTGCTGCCGTCAACGTGGTCTTGCCGTGGTCGATGTGGCCGATTGTACCGACGTTGACGTGCGGCTTGGTTCGCTCAAAGACGTCCTTAGCCATCGCTCCTCCGCATTCTTACGAATTAGGCCCCTGGTGGGAAACCAAGAGGTTAAGGGTGGTGAAAAATATCCTAAACAATTTCCGAGAGCTGCTGATGGGAGTTGAACCCATGACCTCTTCATTACCAATGAAGTGCTCTACCGACTGAGCTACAGCAGCAATTCATTCTCATTTATCCACCTCATTCCGTCCTATTGATTTATCGTTTCACGCTCGAAATTGCCAGTCGGTGCGAAACAATTCATCAACCGAACCAAGCGGGTGAAGGGAATCGAACCCTCGTACTCGGTTTGGAAGACCGATGCTCTACCATTGAGCTACACCCGCGGGTCTGCCATTGGGCAGGGAGGGATTCGAACCCCCGTAGTACGAAGTACGCCAGATTTACAGTCTGGTGCCATTGGCCGCTCGGCCACCTGCCCGACCGGAATCACAGAAAACCATTGTCCCCCGCCCCTCGTCATTCCGAGCATTCGAGACGAATCGGCACAACTGATATATTAGGGATAATTATAATCGTTGGCTCGTTCTCCGGGAAGCTAGCGGTGGGATTCGAACCCACAACCACTGGTTTACAAAACCAGAGCTCTACCGTTGAGCTACGCTAGCGACGGCAATTGCGTGGAATGGGTGAGTATAGGGAGACCGCCGACTCCTTGCAAGGTGAAATTTGCGTACATTTCCCCCTTTCCGAAGGGAAGACCCGCGCCGCGCCGATCAGGTTCGGGCTAGAACGCAGCGTCCCACCCATACCAACGAATTGCTGCTTTCTTCGCAATCCATGAAAAACGCGCAAATAAACTTGCGATCCGTTCGTCTATGCCCATAAGATAGCTGGTGGTCCCAAGTAATTTTCCACACACTAGGAGGTAGGTTTAACGATGACCAATCGTATCGTCATGGGGTCATCCCTGACGATGGTGCTGTTTTTAGGTGGCACCCTCGTCGCGGATGAGTTGAAATCGGGGCCCCAGGTCGGACAAACGATTCCCGGCGCGTTCAATCCGTTGAACGTCACGGGGTCCGACGCTGGGCAAAAACGTTGCCTGGTCTGAAAGAACGGCGCCAATCCAGTCGCTATGATCTTCGCGCGCGAAATCAGCGACCCCTTGACCAGTCTGGTCAAGAAGATCGACGCCGCCACCGCTGACAATTCCTCTTGCCGCATGGGCAGCTTTGTTGTCTTCTGCTCTGACGATGAAGACCTCGAAGATAAGCTCAAATCACTTGCCGCGAAGGAAGGGCTGAAAGACATCGTTCTCAGCATCGACAATCCTTCCGGTCCTCCCCAATACAAAGTTGCCAAGGACGCCGATGTCACCGTGGTGCTGTACAACAAGCGCAAGGTGGCGGCCAACTATGCCTTCAAGAAGGGCGAGTTGAAGGAAGCCGACATCGCCAAGATCGTGGGCGACCTGAAAAAGATCCTGCCGGACAATTAACGATTCGCCGCCGCAGTCTTTTTTCCATTCCGTCTTGGGACCACGAACGGCGCCGTCCGTGTCGCGACATGGGCGGCGCCGGTGTTCATTTCAGGCCGTGGTTTCATCGAGCCGGGTCGGGGCCAGCTCCGTGTCCCGTTGCAAGTACCGCGCCCCATACAACCACGCCGCTCCACCCACCAGCACCAACACGGAGACCAAGATAAAACCACCATCCAGGCCGGCGGCCTTGGCCACGTGATCCGCCACCCCTTCCCCCCGCATCGGATTGGCGATGGTGTCCGCCACCGCGCCAATGACGAACGGTGAAATCGCGTCGCCGAAGGCGTGAATGAGGAAGATGTTCAGGGCGAAAGCGGAACCCCGTACCGCTGGATGCGTGACATTGGCGAGGATGGTGTTGGTCGGCCCCGTATTGAAGAAGATGCAAAAGACGGACAGGAACAGAAAAATCCAGGCCACGGGGAACGGGGATTTCACGACCAGTAGAATCATCGGAAAGGCAATCAGCATGGCCGCGCCGGACACGAGGAAGTACGAGCCGCCATGATACTTGCGCAGCCAATCCCCTGCCAAGCCGCCGGACAAGGTAGCAGTCAACCCCGCCAAGGCCGTGATCAGGCCAAAGACAATCCCCGGCGCCATGCCGAATAAATCATCGACTTGCCGGGCGGTCAGATAGGCCGGCATCCACCACGCCAAACCGCCGATGGCGAACGTCATGGCCGTCATGCCCACGGTATCCAGTACATACGACGGCGTGCGCAAGATCGTGCGATAATCCGCCCAGCGGGCGGCGCGGTGAACGATCGTCGCATCCGCTTGGCCGCGCGGCGGCTCGCGCATCCAGAAACAGATCACGCCCAGCGCGATCCCCGGCGGCACGACCGCATAAAACGCCCAGCGCCAATCGACCCAACTCATCATCAGCGTGCCGAGCGCGAACCCCAACGAGCTGCCTACCGGAATGGCCAGATAAAACAACGCCATTACCTTGCCGCGCGAGGCGACGGGGAACATATCGGAGATAACGGTCGGCGCCACCGGCCCATAGGCCCCTTCGCCGAACCCCACGAAACAGCGGGTGATCAGCAAGACGATGAACAGCTCGGCCATGCCGGATGCGCCGCTGGCCAAGCTCCAGATGATCACGCCAATACCGATCAGCCACCAGCGCGAGAAACGGTCCCCCAGCCAACCGAAAATCGGGGCAATCACCATGTACACCACCAGGAACGACGTCGCTAGCCAGCCGAACTTGGCCATGCCATTGACATCATCGCGGATGACTTCGCGCTGCACGGGTTCCTCGACCGCCGCCAACACGTAACGGTCGATGTAGTTGAACAAGTTAATGGACAACAGCAGCGCCAACGCCAGCCAAGCGCGGCGGCTCACAGCTGGTTTCCCCATGGCAGGTTGAATGGTGAGCATGGGTGGAATGGAAAATTTTTCCTCGTGACCTGGGACCCCCCTGCCGCGACTTCCCCCGGCAGGAACAACCGTTGCTGGTTTGTAGGATTTTGGCGGATTGGTTACAAGGCGAGATTGCAGGATAATACGCTAGGGCCGCGTGGATTTGCGACAGGGTTAAACGATCGTCGTGCTGATGACGGATCTCGGGGGCGCTCCAACCGTAGGTGAGATGGTCCAGGACTACTTCAACGACCTTGATGTTAGTGTCGTCAATCCACGCCCCGCCGCGTTCGTCTAATTGGATGTGGTGGATGGCGATGGGTGTCATGATTCCGCCGCTTCCCTTTTGGGATCGCGCCCTAAACGGTCTCGTCGTTGGTCGTGGGGTTGCCGTTGTTGGGGCCTTGGGTGAATTCGCTGACCTTTTTGTGCAGCGTGTTGCGGTTGATGCCGAGACGTTGGGCGGCTTTGACTTGGACGCGGTCGCACATCACCATGACCTGTTCGATCAGCTCCCGTTCCACGCCGCCGACGATGCGTTCGTAGAGTTTGCCTTCGTCGGGGGACAACGACTGGATGCCGACGCGGACCAGCTGCTCGATCAGGCCGAGCAGGTCGCCGGAACGGGCGCCGGCGGGGCGCAAGCGGCGCTGACTACGGCCCGGCGGAAATAGATAATCCAGAGTCAGCGCTTGGCCATGAGACAGCACCACGGCCCGTTCGATGTAATTCTCCAGCTCGCGGACGTTGCCGGGCCAATCGTAATCTTGCAAGGCTTTGAGGATGTCGGGCGTTAGCTCCGGCGGCTCGCGGTGGTTCTCCTCGCAGTAGCGCTCCAAGAAGTAGCGGGTCAGGGGGGGGATGTCCGCGCGCCGCTCGCGCAACGGCGGCAAGTAGATGGGCACGACGTTGAGCCGGTAATAGAGGTCATCGCGGAATCGGCCCGCTTCGATCTCGTCTTCCAACAATTGGTTGGTGGCGGCGATGACGCGGGCATCGACGCGGATGGTCTTGCTTTCGCCGACGCGCTCGAATTCCCGTTCTTGCAGGACGCGCAGCAGCTTGACCTGCAACTTGTAACTCATACTGGAGATTTCATCGAGGAAGATGGTGCCGCCGTGGGCCGCCTCGAAGCGTCCCGTCTTGTTATCGACGGCCCCAGTAAAGGCCCCCTTGATGTGGCCGAACAACTCGCTTTCCAACAGGCTTTCACTGAGGGCACCGCAGTTGACGCGCACATAAGGGCCATCCGCGCGCGGGCTGAGGCGATGGATGGAACGGGCGATCAGTTCCTTGCCGGTGCCAGTTTCACCGACGAGCAACACGCTGGCCCGCGTCGGCGCCACCAAGCGGGTCAGTCGATACACTTCACGCATGGCCGGGCTGCTTCCCACGATTCCCGGCAGCGGCGCATCCAGAGAAGATGGTTGCGAAGGTGATATTGCCATGCGCTACGTCGATCCACCGAAGTGGGTAGTCTCATCCTGAGTGATCCGCTTAAGGCGGCATCCGGTGAGCGGGGGAATGTTTGCCCTCTGGTCGTGCCCCTGCACCGGAGGATTAATGCCCCCTTGCTCGCCAAGCGATTGTGCCGATTTTTCCCTACTTAATCCTAGCGATTGGCGGCCGATTCGTCCGCAGGGCGCTTCTTCTCCTTCTTCCCTTGCCGCTGGCGTTCGGCCAGCAAGGTGGCAAGATGATCGGCGGAGAGGCGCGGCTCATCGGTGAGCACGGCGGGCATTTCATTTTGCAGCAGCTCCATCAGGTCCTCCCCCAACCAGCCGGCGGCGCGCAGCTGCTCGGTCACGGACTCCAGGCAGCGGTCGCGCAGATTAGTAGTTTGGCGGGAAATGGTTCCTTCGTGGACTCCCAGCAGCTGAGCGACTTCCCGCTGACTCATGCGGTAGCGCCAGCGCAAGCCGAGCAGCAGCAAATCGTTGTCGGCCAACTCTTGTAACCAGGCGCGGGCCGACTCGGCGAAGACATCGTGCCAGCGGTCGGCGGTCGGCGGCGGTAACGGCAATGACAAGTCATCATCCGGCAACGCTTGCATACCCCCCTGGCCGCGCAGCTGGGAAATGTGCCAGTTCTGAAAGACGCGAATCAGCCAGGGGACCAGGGGCCGTTGTCCATCGTAACGGGCCAGCACCGGCAATGAGCCGTCGGTTTCGGAGATGATCAGATGACTCCAAAACTCCGTCACCGCGTTGTCCTGGCGTTCCTCGTCGCGTGGATAGAGCCGTACCGCCCGCGCCCGCAGCGCGTCGATCAATAGACAATCGCTCCGGCCAGTGCGGGCCGCGAACAGCGCTTCCCAGGCTTGGGAATTGCCATCCAGACAAGCCGACGCCACGTACCAATCGGTGGGATACAGGTTTTCCAAATAGGCATCCCAGGTGACGGCCAGTTCCTTGACCTGATACAGCGCGAACGTCCGCCGCAAGTGCCGCTCGAACGCCTCTCGCCCCAGTTGCACCCCCGGCAGCTGCAACCGGCAAAAGTGATACAGCAGAAGCACCAACCGCGGTTGAGGGGAAGGGAGTGGAGTCATTGGCTTTCCATAACAAGAAGGCGGGGGATTATGGGATAATCACGCGTCGTTTGGCAGATTCGATTTGGCGCAATTCATCCTCGGAGAAAGATACGTTCGGGTCTTTGGTTAAAACGTAAAGCGCTTTGAGATACGGCTCCACTTCTAGCCTCCTGGTCTGCTCCAAGGTAGTTTCCAGATGCCGTACTTGTTGGCGCAACTGGTCGCGTTCGTCCACCAATTGTCGCATCATGGTCTTTAGATGTTGGACTTCCTGTTCCAATTCCAGCTCCCGTCGTTCCTTCTCGCTTAGCGCATCATCATATTCCTGTTTGGGAATCACGTAGCCCACGGCCGCGCCTGTCGCGGTATCGCGCAATTCCAGGCGATGTGGTAATAACGGAGTTTCGCGATTCATGTTTCTGGAGTCTCCAATGATGGCTCATGTCGCCAACCCCAATTGCCGGCGGACTTCCTCGACGGAAACCATTCGACCAGCCTGTATGTCTTTCAAGCCGGCCGCGATGGCTTGACGAACGTAGATTTCATACATCAAGTCATCCCAGGTCGCATCGTCCGGTAATTGATCCATTAAGTGGCGGGCTTCCTCTTTGACAGATTCGACAGGTATGGTGGAAATCCTCACATAAATTCGATGTTTACTCCTGCGGCACGAAGACCAGGACCTCGACACGGGCGTCGGGGGCGCCGTCGGGTTTGGGTTGCACCAGCGGTTTGGTGCCCCAGCCTAGGGGGGTCGCCTTGCGTGTCAGCAGGCCGCCCCAGCCCATGTTCTTGATGTCGTGGTTGTCCACCAGGTAGCTAAGCACCGCCGCGCTCTGCTGCTCGGTCAGGCGCTGGGCGTGGTTGGCTTCGTAGTTGGGGCTGGCGTAGGCGACGATCACGACCTCGGAGCCTTTGTGCTTGAGGCCGTTGATCCAGGGGGCGATGGCGTCGAGGCGTTGTTTGCCAGAGCTAGTCAGCGCGGCCCGGCCCGGCGTGAACAGGTCTTCCTCGGCGAACCATTTGCGGTTGCACTCGCAATCTAGACGCAACAGGGTGTCCTTGGGGTCGCGGAACAAGCTGCCGATGAGCGGCACGTCCTTCACCGAATTGACATTCTGCTGTACCGAAGCCATCGTCCCTTGGCTCTGGCGCAGTAGCTGCACAAGCTCATGGTAGGCCTCGTCTTCGGTCAGCAGTTTACCCAAGGTGCCCCGACCGCCGCGGGCATCCTCGACCAATTGTGTCAGTTGATCAACAGCATCGCTCAAGTTGTTGGTGGGTTTGGAAGCGATGAGGGCATTTTCCGCGATGGGGGGTGCGGAGGCGCTGCCGGGATCGATTTCCACGACCTTGCCGCCGAGCATCCCCTCACTGAGGATTTGGGCGCTGGCGTCTTGGCGAATAGCGTCGCGCAAGTCGCCGTCGAGCCGCAGGCACAGCATCATCATGTCACCCGGTTGGGTGGGACGGATCACCCGCACCACTTCGCCGGCATATTCACCACGCACCCGCACCCGCGAGCCGACCTCGACCCCTTGAATGTTCGGAAAACCGACTTGGACATGGAAAGTGCCCTGCCAGAGCCATTGCTTGCTGCCGATGGCGAATAGGCCAACACCGCCTAGCCCTACGGCCAGACACACAATCAAGCCCAAGATAATGGCTTGCCAACGCGCTAACGAACGAGACACGGGCATATCCTCCAAGGCATGAGTGAACTTCCCCCCGGCGGAGCGTTCCCGTCCCATAATGTCATCTCATTATATCCTTCCGGCGGCGGAAAGGGACGCACGGCAGCGGAAAAAAAGACTGGCAGGTCTTTTCTTCCGATGCCGCGCAAGTTCGGCTCGCTGGGCCGTTCCCCAAGCAGAGGAAAGAGATCGACACAAAAAGACATCAGGATATCACAAAGGAGACATATGATGAAGAAGATGATGATCGGCATGGTGGCGGTAGTGGCCATCGCTCTGGGCTTGAACACGGCGGAGGCTTCCGCGGCTTGGCAAACGCGAACCACTTGGAGATGGGACCCGATTTGCCGCAAGTATGTCCCGGTCGTGGAGCGCGTCTGGCTGCCGGTGTACCCGCCCCCGCCGATCTGCGTACTTCCGTTCGCGGATTCGCCGATTGGCCATCCGCACACCGGCCGACCGCCCGTGTGGGGACCTCAGCCGCACCGCCCGCCGATTGGCCATCCGTACTCCAGCTTGCGTAACCCGAATATCAACCAGCGGCCACCGATCCAGGGCACGCAGTTTCCCTTCCGCCGCTAAACCACGCGGGACAGAGAAGAGCGCTTTTCCCGCGGCGGGCCGTTCCGAACCGGAGCGGCCCGTTTTTTGTTTGGAGCTTATCCATGTTCTTCCGGTCGCGATAGCGGATACATCATCTCGCTGGCGATGTCATTGAGACAACTGGCCCAGCCCAGCACTTTGACGTTGCGGGGAAGAGCGGGGGCGGGAGTGGATGATGAGAGAGATAACGAGTCCACCGTTGAGGCTTTTTTTATGCTAGACTTCAGAGGTCGTTCTCCCGTGGCGCGCCCATCCAAGGATGATTTCTTACTCTTGCCACGATTCCTGGAGAACCATTACAGTGAATTTTCGTAGAAATTATATGGTATGACTGGCTTGCTAAGGAACTGTCGAAAAATAACATCCCGATTTCGTTGCCAGGGGCTTCATCGTTTTACGCACGCGACCTCCCACGCCAACCGCTGAATCCACCATCCCCATCGGGAAGTAATGAATCGGCGTTTTCTAAACGAGATGATTGCGTATGGTGAACACAGACCCCCCTCCTTCCTCCGGCTATCCCCCCCAGATTCCCGGCTATGAATTACTCGAAATGATCGGCGAAGGGGGCATGGGGGAAGTGTATCGCGCCGTGCAAGTCAACTTGCAACGGCCGGTGGCCATTAAATTCCTCGGCCCGCGGACGACCCAAGCCCCGATGCTGGCGTTTCAGCGTGAATCGCGGCTCATGGCCGCCTTGACCCATCCTAACGTGGTGGCCATCCATGATTGTGGGCAGGTGGACGGCCACTTTTTCCTGATTATGGAATTCGTGGCCGGTACGAATCTACACGGTCTGATGAAAGCCGGTGAACCGTGGCCTGTTGACAAAGCCATGCCGGTGATGGCGGCCATCTTGAATGCCTTGGCTTACATCCACGAACGCGGCATCTTGCATTTGGACCTGAAGCCGGAAAACGTCCTCTGCGGCGACGATGGCAGCATCAAGATCACCGACTTCGGCTTGGCGGTTCCTTCCGTGGATACGCAATCCTCGACGGATCGGGGTTGGATGGCGGCTACCATCGATTACAGCGCGCCGGAACAGCGCTATGGCCTGCCGGTCGATCAACGTTCCGATCTGTTCGCTGTGTCCACGATAATTTACGAGTTGTTGACCGGCCAGCTGCCGGGACGAGTCTATATTCCCGCTTCGCAACGCAATCCCCAGCTGCCAGAGGCGCTCGATGAAGTGCTGCGCAAGGGGTTGGCCCGCGACCGCGACGACCGCTTCGCCTCGGTGCGGGACTTCAGCGACGCCTTGCACGACGCCCTCAAACCCCGTAAGGAACGCTGGTTTCGCTGGCCGAAATTGGGAGTGTATGTGGCGTCGTGACAGAAATGTTTAACGGCGCCCCGCGGGGAAGCGTGCCGCGGCTTATCCGATTTCCTGCAATGTCACTCGCAAGTCCAGCGGTTGCCCATTGCGGAGCACGCTCACGGTTACCGTGTCGCCGACACGCTTTTGCGACAGCAGACGCAGCAAGTCGTCAGCCCCATTCACGTCTTGACCATCGATGGCCACGATGACGTCCCCCAGCTGGGCGATTTCTTGCCGCATGTTGACGATGGTGCCGCGCAGGCCGGCCCGTTCGGCGGCGCTGCCGGGTTGTACCTCGCGCACCAGCACGCCCTTGGGGATGCCCACCCGCCGACTGATCCGATCATCCACGATCTGCACCCCCAAACCGGGGCGCGACACCCCGCCGTGCCGAATGATTTCCGTGACGACGCGATTGACCGAGTCCACGGGAATGGCGAAGCCGATGCCGGCGTTGGCGCCGGACGGGCTGTAGATGGCCGTGTTGACACCGATGAGCAAGCCGGCGCTGTCGAGCAACGGGCCGCCGGAATTGCCGGGATTGATGGCGGCGTCGGTCTGGATGACGCCAGTGATGGGCCGGCGCGTCACCGATTGAATCTCCCGGTTCAAGGCGCTGATGATGCCTGTCGTCAATGTTTGATCCAGGCCAAAGGGATTGCCGATGGCATACACGCTTTGGCCGACTTTCAATTTTTGCGAAGTCCCGACCGGGATTTCCTGAAGCTTCCGACCCGAAGGAACCTTGATCTTCAACACCGCCAAATCTTGATCCGGGGCCGAGCCGACCAGGCTGGCGGGGTACGAGCTACCGTCGGCCAATGTAACCGTGGCCGTGTCGGCGTTTTGAATCACGTGAAAGTTGGTGACGATGTACCCCTTGGCGGCGTCCCAGACGAAACCGGAGCCGGTTCCTTCGGGAATCTCTTGCGTGAACAAGGGGCCCAGCAGGTTGCGCTGCACGCGCGTGGTCGTGATGTACACCACGCTGGGAGCGCGTTTCTCGAACAATTCGATGGTAGACTGTTCGATGTCGGACAAGGCGCCCCGCGCAACGACGGGTTTGTGCTCGAAATCGCGGTCGTGCAGGGCGCCATCATCAAACGGCCAAATCGGCCAGAAACGCCAAAGCAGCGCCGCCGCCAACACCGCTAAGGCCAAGGCAATACCCAACGGCGTGGCGAAGAAAGGGCGTTGTGAACGACGTTGGGACGGTTGATCTTCGGAAGGAAAATACAAGTTATCTGGCATAACTATGTCTTTCTGTCAAGCTATCATCCATCCGTGACGGATTCATGGATTTTCGATTCATATTCCACCTATCCCGATTATATCCAACCTCTCCCTGAATTTTACCATCAGTGCGTGGCGCCCAGCGCCTGGTTCACGATCTGGCGGGCTTCGGCGACGATGGCGTCCAGGTGGGCCGGATCACGGAAGCTCTCGGCGTAAATCTTGTAAATGTTCTCGGTGCCAGAGGGGCGGGCAGCGAACCAGCCGTTGGCGGCGACCACTTTCAGCCCGCCGATAGGGGCATTATTGCCCGGAGCGCGCGTCAGCTTGGCCAGGATCGGTTCGCCAGCCAGAGTCGCGGCGGCGACCGCTTCTGGTGATAACTTCTTGAGAATGTTCTTTTCTTCTGGTGTCGCTGGTTGGTCAATACGTGTGTACAGCGGCAGGCCGAATTGCTCGGCCAGCTCCTGAAAATGCTGGCCGGGGTCTTTGCCCGTCCGGGCTGTGATCTCGGCGGCCAGTAGGTCCATGATGATGCCGTCCTTGTCTGTTGTCCAGACGGTGCCATCCAAGCGCAGGAAGCTGGCCCCGGCGCTTTCCTCGCCGCCGAAACCATAGGCGCCGGTGAACAACCCATCGACGAACCATTTGAAACCCACGGGCACCTCGGCGAGCTTGCGGCCGAGCTGCTGGACCACGCGGTCGATGATGCCGCTGCTCACCAACGTCTTGCCGATGGCGGCGCCAGCGGGCCAGCGCGGCCGGTGCGTGAACAGATAGCGAATTGCCACCGCCAGATAGTGATTCGGATTGAGCAAGCCCGCCGATGGCGTGACGATGCCATGCCGATCCGAATCGGGGTCATTGCCGAACGCCACATCATATTGATCCTTCAGCCCAACCAAGCGCGTCATGGCATAGACGCTGGAGCAATCCATGCGAATTTGGCCATCGTGATCGACGCTCATGAAGGCGAAACGGGGGTCGATGGTTTGGTTCACCACGGTGAGGTTGAGGCCGTACATCTCCCGAATCGGTTCCCAATAGGGCAGGCTGGAACCGCCCAACGGATCGACGCCGAGCTTCAAACCCGCTTGGCGGACGCAGTCCATGTCGATGATATGTCTTAAATCGGCGACATACGGCTGGATGAAATCATGGGGGTGCGTGGTCGGGGCTTGGAGGGCTTGCTCGTAAGGGCGGCGGCGCACGGCGCGGTTGCCGGCGCGGAGCAGTTCGTTGGCCCGGTCTTGGATCTGTTGTGTCACATCAGTGTCGGCCGGGCCGCCGTTGGGCGGGTTGTACTTGAAGCCGCCGTCGGCGGGTGGATTGTGGGACGGAGTGATGACAATACCATCGGCCCGATGTTCTTTCCGGCCGCGATTGTAGCCCAAGATGGCGTGCGATACGACCGGTGTTGGGGTGACACCGTCATTGTGTTGAATGACGGTCTCGACGCCGTGAGCGGCCAGCACTTCCAGGGCGCTGCGTTGGGCCGGCGCGGACAGGGCGTGCGTGTCCATCCCCATGAACAAGGGGCCGTCGATCCCCTGCTGCTGGCGGTACTCGCAGATGGCTTGGGTGATAGCCAGGATGTGCGCCTCGGTGAACGAGCCGTCCAACGACGTGCCGCGATGGCCGCTGGTGCCGAAACTGACTCGCTGCCGAGGATCGCCGACATCCGGCTGCCGCTGATAATAGTCGCGCTCCAATTCGGCCACGTCGATTAGCAATTCGGCAGGGGCCGGCTGGCCCGCCCATGGATGAACCGCCATGATGTTTCTCCCGAAGGTGTCGATTTTCCGTTTTGGGCCAGCCACCAGAGGGCCTAACGGCCCCCCACTCGCCAGGTGTCAGATAGGTTCTTGCGCTCACCGCTCATCGGAAAATATACGACTTGTGCCGATCCTGGCGACCTCCGGGATAGCTATTCCGTGCCGGAACACCCGCTCCCCCCCGCCCCGGCGCGGAAGTGCGGGTAGGATTGGGAGACGGTCTTTCGTCCCAAGACCGATCCCGCGACCAAATTATCAGCAAACGCAAGCAATACACTCTTGATGTGACAACTCATGAAAAAGACTTGCGCTATCCTCGTCTTGATCGCCTGGGGCAGCTGGTGGACTTGGGGGGGGCGGTGCGCGGATCCGTCTAACGCCGCGCCCATGCCGGATGGCATCCCGGAACAGGTGCGCCAGAAAGATACCACCCCCGATCCGCATTTGCTCGGCTGCGAGATGCCCGCCGAGGAAAACGCCGCGCTACTCCGGCAGCAGCTGTTGCAGCGTCTGGGCGTGGACCGCTGGCATGAAGCCGGTTTTCGCGGCCAAGGGGTTAAGATCGCCCTGCTCGATTCGGGCTTTCGCGGCTATCGCGCGCACCTGGGCAAGACTTTGCCAGCCAAGGTACGGACACAATCCTTTCGCTTTGACGGCCAACTCGAAGGAAAAGACAGCCAACACGGTATCCTGTGCGGCGAGATTCTGCACGCCCTGGCCCCCGAGGCGGAGTTGCTGCTGGCGGCTTGGGAGCCGAACAACCCCGCACAATTCCTCAAGGCGGTTCGCTGGGCCAAGGAACAGGGCGCCCGTGTGTTATCCTGTTCCGTCATCATTCCCAGCTGGAGCGACGGCGCGGGGGGGGGGCATATCCATCAGGAGCTACGGGGCATTCTCGGCACGGGAGACGAGCCAGCAGATGTGCTGTTCTTCGCCAGCGCCGGCAACACCGCCCAACGCCATTGGCACGGCCGATTCCGCGACAACGGCCAAGGCTATCACGATTGGCATGATGGCATCATTGACAATAAGGTATATCCCTGGGACAACCAGCGTCTCTCCGTCGAATTGTACTGGAACTCCGAGGCCCGCTATCAGGTGGTGGTACAGGACGACGACAGCGGCGAGCGCGTGGCGCAAGCGTCCGCTGTGTGTCCCGGACAACATTACTGCGCCGCGGCCCGCTTCCAACCACAAGCCAGCCGTTGCTACCGCGTGCGTGTGAAGCTGGTTTCCGGCCCACCAGGCCCCTTTCACCTGGTTGTTCTGGGGGGGCATCTGACCTATCGTCACAGCGCGGGGAGCATCGCGTTTCCGGCGGATGGAGAGCATGTCGTCGCCGTCGGCGCGGTGGACGCGGCAGGGGAGCGCATGTCGTATAGCTCGTGCGGCGGCGCGGCGACGCCGAAGCCGGATTTCGTCGGCGTGGTTCCCTTCCCCAGCGTCTGGCGGCCGCGCCCGTTCAGCGGTACCTCCGCCGCTGCCCCACAAGCCGCCGCCCTGGCCGCCCTGTGGTGGTCGCGCCATCCCCACTGGACCGCCGCCCAGACGCGCGCCGCCCTGCAACGTCACGCCATCGACCTTGGCCCTCCCGGACACGACATCGAAACGGGACACGGCTTGATCACCCTGCCCACCGCCGGCCTATCGGAGCAGTGACATTATCTTAGTCAGGAAGTTAGCAGGCTGGATGAGAAATCCGGTCCACGAGCGGATCATCCGGGCTGGAGTCAAGAACAAGATACTGAGATTTTTTTTTGCAAGATTACATGGCAATTAACGTGTGGGAGGGTGTATCTTAGAAAGATGATTGATCCGTATTCGGAATTCCAGCAGTTGAGGGCCTACCATGTCACTTACATCCCCTACTCACCTGAAATGTCAGCTGGAAGGTGAGGTATTAGTCATCACCTTGACCGAGCAAGAATTGCGCGGTGAGGACTTGACGGACACCGTCTTGCAAGAGCTGCAAGAGGCCGTGGCCAGCGCGCCTTCCCCATTGAAGATTGCGCTGGACCTTCAGCAGGTGAAATTCGTCACCAGCTCCGGGCTGGCGATGTTGTTGCGCTTTCGCCGTTATGTCCGGGAACAAGACGGCCAATTGTTGCTCTGCGGCTTGTCCCCGTTGGTGGCGGAGGTGTTACTCACCACGAAATTGGCGAGTTCCACCCCCTCGATGGTGATTCCTTTCGCCATGGTCCCAGACGTGAACGCGGCCTTGACGCACTTCACCAAGCAAGCGTTCTGAATCGCCACTTGTCTCTTCTAGCCGGTCCTGGATTGCTTCTCAATCGAAGGTGGGCGCCACGCGGTTCCCGCCGAGGGGGCGTTTCGGCTTGTTGGAATCCCTTTCTGGGCATGATCCCTCTAAAATAGGGATAGGTTGTGAAAGAGGGTTTTATCGCCGAAGAAGAGAAAGGACCGGATGATGTTTTTCGATCCGATGTATTTCCTCTTTCTGGCTCCCGCCATCTTGTTGGCCATGTGGGCGCAGTGGCGCGTGCATAGTGCCTACCATCATGCCAGCCAAATTCCAGCCAGTAGCGGCTTCACCGGCGCCCAGACGGCGGCCCACATGCTGGATACCGCTGGCGTGCGTGGCGTGCGCGTCGAGCCAGTCGAGGGTTTTCTTTCCGATCATTACGTGCCGGGAGAGCGGGTTTTGCGTCTAAGTCCTGGCGTGTACTCGGCGCGCTCGTTGGCGGCGCTGGGTATCGCCGCCCACGAAGCCGGCCACGCCTTGCAAGACGCCACGCGCTATCCGCTGCTCGTGGTGCGCAACGGCTTGGTTCCTTTGGCCAGTATCGGCAGTAACTTGTCGTGGGTGTTGATCTTGGCCGGTTTCTTCATGCAATTGGCCGGTTTGATCTACCTGGGGATCGCCGCCTTTTCGTTGACCGTGCTCTTCCAGCTCGTCAATTTGCCCGTGGAGTTCGATGCCAGTCGCCGGGCGCGGCTAGCTTTGGTCCAGGGCGGCTTGATCTCTCCCCGTGAAGAGGCCGAGGTTGCCCGTGTGCTGAACGCCGCCGCCATGACCTACGTGGCCGCCACCTTGACCAGCGTGTTGACGCTGCTGTATTTCCTGTATCGCGCCGGTTTCTTCGGCGGACACCGGAATTAAGGAAATGTCGAACCCTAACTTCCCGATGTCGTGGAAGCGTGATTCAGCGGTTCGCGCCCCCGCGCCCGCCCACGCGAAACGCTGAATCCACCAGCCCCATCGGGAAGTGATGATTCGGCGTTTTCTAAATCTCGCTCCGTGCCGCACGAATAACTCGTCAGCACCGCTTCCCTGATTCCGCGGCGCCGTGCCGTTCCTTTGCCATGAGGTATCCCAAGATGAGAAACACATCGCGCCTTCTGGGTTTGCTGATCGGTCTGTTATTCGTGGGGCAACCAGCCTTGGCCCAAGCGCCGCTCGCGCCGCTCCCCAAACCGGAACCCAGCAAGTTCCTGCGCCTGCTGCGTAATGATCAGAAAGAACCCATCGCTCTGCAAACCACCATCACCCGCTACGTGCCGGCCAAGGGAGAAGGAGGCGTGGTGGTGGACCTGATCGGCGTGGTCCACATCGGCGACCGGGACTACTATGAGAAGCTGAACAAACACTTTGAACAATATGACGTTCTGCTTTATGAGCTGGTCGCTCCCAAGGGAATGGAGGTTCCCAAACGCGGCCAAAAGAGTGACAACCCCCTTGCCCTGCTGCAACAGCTCGCCAAGTCGGTGTTGGACCTGGAAGGGCAGATGGATCACATCGACTACACCAAGAAGAATTTCGTCCACGCCGACCTGTCCCCGGAGGAGATGGCCAAGATCATGCGCGAACGCGGCGACGACGAAGTGACGCTGATGCTGAGCATCACCGCCGACCTGCTGCGCCAATACAATTTGCAGCGACGGGAAATGCCAGACAAGCCAGCGCCAGTGGTGGATCTGGAGGATGACTTCCTCACCCTGCTGCTCGATCCCAGGGGGCCGGCCAAGCTGAAGATCATGTTGGCCCAACAGTTCGAGACGCTGGATTCCCCCGACGGCGGCTTGGGACAGACCATTAACACCATCTTGATCAGCGACCGCAACCAGGCGGCCATGAAGGTGTTCCAGAAGGAATTGGCCCAGGGGAAGAAAAAGATCGGCATCTTCTACGGCGCCGCCCACATGCCGGACTTCGAGAAACGATTGCGCGCGGATTGGGGCTTGAAGAAGGACAGTGAACAATGGCTGACCGCCTGGGACCTACGCCGCAACCGCAGCGCCTTGGAAGGGGTGCTGCGGATTTTGGATCAATTGCCGTGATCAGAAGCGGTCAGCGGAAGGTGAATCGTTACCGTACCATTTTCCCAGCAGCCGCTTCACCCTCAGTCCTTCCGAAGCGGTCGTTGGCCCCAGGGGATGGGCATGGTGGGCGGTTGGCGGTGGCGGTCGCGGCGTGGGTCGGGGGGACGGTCCTTGAACCAGGTCACGAAGCGCGTCAATTGCTTGACGGCCTCCTCGTAGGCTTGTTGGCCTTTTTCGGCGCTGGCCAGTTCGGCCTCCCCCAGCACGCCGGTTTCCGAATAGCTGCTGGTCCAGGAAATGATCGTGGCGGGGCCGTGGCCGAACAGGTCCACGTAGTTGAAGGGGCTGTTTTCCTCATTGAAGCTAATGACGCCGCTTTTGATCTGGTCCTTGCGCACGTTGTCGCCGTCGAGATAGAGATACAAGGATGTCTCCAATTCGCAGGCATGGGCGCAGCCGCCGGGGAATTTGCTCTGCCGCCAGCGGGGTAAGAATTCCTTATCGACTGTCAGCAGCTGCCACCAGGCGGCCAGGATGCACTCGGCGTCGGTTTCCAAGTTGGTGCGCCGGGCCACCAGATCAAGATTCGGCATGTTGGAGCCGTGCCCATTGAGCAGCACGATCTTCTTGAAACCGTGATAGGCAAGAGACTTGGTAATATCCAAGACATGGTGCATGAAGTGTTCAAAATCGTTGTTGATGGTGCCGGGAAAATCCATGACATGCCCGGTGTAGCCGTAACAGACGGTGGGCAGCACCAGCATCTTGTCGGGAATCTGCTTGCCAGCGCCGCGTGCGATCTCGGTGGGACAGATGAGGTCCACGTCCAACGGCAGATGCGGCCCGTGCTGCTCGACGGCCCCGCACGGCACGACGCACACTTTGCCCATCTCGATGGCGTCGTTGATCTCCGGCCAGGTCAACTTCTCGTAACGGTACTCGGTCGCGGCTCGGCTCATAGGTGCTCCTTGTAACGATTGTCAAGCTCGCCTGTGGCTCGTTTCGCTAAACTGCCTACTGCCCACTAACATCAATGCCCAATGGGGCTTTTCCGGAACGAACTTCCTTCAAGCGTTGCTGATAACGCTCATACAGGCGGGTTTGTTTGCTGGTGGGTTCGAGGGGTTTACCGTCGATGAATAGGGCTTTCACTTGTGTTGATGCTTGCAGGATGTCACCGTTGGTCAGCACCAGGTTGGCGCGTTTGCCGGTTTCGATGCTGCCGAGCTGGTCGGCCACGCCGAGAATCTGGGCCGGGTAGATGGTGACAGCCTTCAGCCCCTCTTCCGGCGGCAGGTCATAGGAGACCGCCATCGCCGCTTCATACGGAAGATTGCGGGCGTTGCTGTCCCCCTCGGAACGGATGCAGAAACGGATGCCGGCCTGGTGCAGCTTGGCGGCGCAAGCATACGGCGCGTCGTAGGGATCGAAACTTTCCTGCGGCATGGTCATGACAGCACCAAGAATGACGGGCACGTCCCGTTTTTTCAGCTCGTCCATGACTTTCCAGGCGTCGATGGCGCCGCTGAGAATCCATTTCAATTGCAATTCATCAGCCAGTTTGATCGCTTCCTCGATGGCTGGTTGGCGATTGGCTTCGATGACCACCACCTTCTGGCCGCGCGCGTAGGGTACCAGAGCGGCCAGGCGTGGATTGAGCGGCCGGCTCGGATCGAGCTGGCGGGCCTCGTCGTAGGCCAAGGCTTGCTGGAATAGCTCCTTTAAGCGGCGCACCTTGTCCTCGCGCTGCTTGCGGGCCAAGGCGCGGCCAATCACAGGTGTCACTGGATTGCCGGTGAAGACCGGATGTTCCGTGGGGAACTCGACGTTTAGGGCCAGCGGATCGACCACAGCCATTTCCGCCGGCACCCACCCGGCCAGGTTGATGAGCGCGCTCTGGCCAGCGATGATCGAGCCAGTGGGCCGGGTGACCACCGTGGTCACGCCATTGGCCCGCGTCACCGGGATTAGCTCGGAATCAGGATTGACGGCGACGCTGGCCCGCAAGTCGGGTTGGAAGTCTCCCCCTTCGCGGAAATCCTGCGTCTCACGGGCCGAGCCTAGCTCCGTCAGCCCTAGCACCGTGGCCGCGTCGATCATGCCGGGGTACAGGTGCAGGCCGCGGCAATCGACCGAAGCAGCACCTTGTGGCACTCGATAGTCAGCGACTTGGTCCAGATCGACGATGCGCTGAATCTTATCGTTTACGATCAGCACCGCGCCGTTTTTGATCGCCGGGCCAGTCACGGGATGCACGGTGACATTTTCCAGCAAATAGGCGGTATCGTTGCGTGGAATAATCGTGAAGCTGTTGTTCGGCGGCGTTGGGCCAGCGGCGGCGAAGGGCGCGGGCGTGAGTTTGTCGCCGCGCTGAAAATAAATTTCCCCTTCCACCAACGTCATTTCCACCCGGCTGTAACTGTTGAGTGGGTGGCCGTTGAAGATGGCCAAGTCCGCGTCCTTGCCGATCTCGATGCTGCCGATGCGCTGCTCCAAGCCGAGCTGCTTGGCGCCATTGAGCGTGATGGTTTTCAGGGCTTCCGTCTCGCTCACGCCGCCGTACTTGATCGCTTTGGCCGCTTCCTGATACATGTGCCGGACCAGCTCGTTGCTATCTGACTTGAAGCAGACCAACGCCCCCGCTTCGTGCAACAGGGCGGCGGCGTAGGGAATGGCGTCGAAGGCCTCGATCTTGTACGCCCACCAGTCGGCGAAGAGGCTGCAACTGGCCCCGTGGGCGGCAATCTCCGGGGCGATCTTGTATCCTTCCAGGACATGTTGCAATGACTTGATCTTGACACCATAGCGCTCGGCCACGCGCAGCAGCATGAGGATTTCATCGGCGCGATAGCAATGACAATGAATCAGCAAGTCGCCGCGCAGCACGTCGGCCAGCGCTTCCAGGCGCAAGTCGCGGCGCGGCTCCACGACCTTTTTTCCAGCGGCGTTGTCTTTCTCATATTGCTCCCACATCCGCTGGTAGGCTTGGGCCTCGCTGAAAGCGCGGATCAATACGGCCTCGACTCCCAAGCGAGTGTTGGGGAAGCGGCCGTCGGTGCGCTTGACGTTCTCTCCCAGCGCGAACTTGACGCCGCGCGGCCCGTCGGTGACAATCAACTTGCTCGCCGGTTCGCCGTATTTCAATTTGATGACAGCATCCTGACCGCCAATGACGTTGGCGCTGCCGTGCAGGAGGCGTGCCGTGGTCACGCCGCCGGCCAGAGCGCGATAGATTTGCAAATCGTCGCTGTTGATGACATCGCGCACGCGCACTTCCGGCACGACGGATAGGGAAAACTCATTGACGCCGCCGGAGATGGAGAAATGGCTGTGCGTGTCGATGATGCCGGGCATGACGAACATCCCCGCGGCGTCAATGACGGCGATGCTGGCCGGCGCGTTCAGGTTCGGTCCCAGCTCGGCGATCTTGCCGTCCTTGACGAGAATGTCCATCTTCCGCGTGCCATTGGTCACGGTCAACACGGTGGCGCCGCGGATCAGGACATTGCCGCCAGTGTGTAATTTCGGCACACGGTCGGATTCCAGCTCGGTCGGTTGTTCCTTGACCTCTTTCTTTTTCGGGTCGTCAGTCTTAGGTTTGTCATCTGTCTTGGGTTTCTCTTCTTCTTTTTTGGGAGCGTCACCAGGGGCCTTACGGTCCCCGCTCGCCGGGGTTTTCGAGGGTTGGGCGTATTCGTAGCGCACGCCATCGACAAAGACATAGCACAACTTGCTCTTGGCGTCGTGGAAGTCGCCTTCGGTGACAATCAGATGAGCGGGCCGGCCAGCGGCGAGGCGGCCCAGCAACGGCTCGCTTCCCAAGATGCGGGCGGCATCCAGTGTCAGTGCCTTCAGGGCGGCGTCGGCGGGCAGCCCTTCGGCGATGACTTTCCGCAGTCGGTCGCGGAACTTTTCCGGCTTGTCCAGGCCAGCGCCGCTGAACGTGAATGGAATCCCTTGCTGGTGCAAGATGACGGCGGTGCGGATTTCCTCGTTGAGCTTGCGTTTGTTGTCTTCCTGAACCCGTTGGGGAAGTAGCTTTTCCCGTTCGGGAACCGGCTCTGTCCAATCGAGCCGCAGAATCACCGGCACGTTCTCCGCCTTGAGCCGATCCGCGACTTTCCACGCTTGATTGCCGCCATAGATGATGGGACGCAGGTTAAATTCCTGGGCGAAATCGAGGGCGCGATGGATGGCGTCCTTGGTATCCGCCTCGAAGATGACGGGAATATGCCGTTGCAGAATGGGGTTCAGCTCGGCCAGGGCGGGATCGAGCGGCGGGCGCGGGCCGAGGCCCCCGTTCTTTTCATAAGCATCCCACAGGCGCTGATAGTGACCAGCATCGAGCAGCGTTTGCCGAGTGTGGGCGATGATCCCCATGAGCGACCGTGGATAGCCCAGGCCAGGAACGCCACGGAACGCGGCATGTTGGGCCACTGGCGCTCGCAGCACCGCCTCGCGCGGCGGCGCGTCGTTCATGCTCACCAAGGCGCTTTGCCCGGTCAGGATGCCCCCCTCCGGTGCGACCAAGTGGGCCGTGAAACCGAGCTTGCGCCAGGCGTCGGCCTGGGCGGCGTCCGGCTTCAGAGCCGAGGCGACCAAAAATTCCGGCGTCAAGCCCTTGCGATTGTCTGGCTTGGTGGCGGCCAGGGCCTCGCTGGCATAATCTTCCGGCGCGGGCGCCCCCGTCTCGGAGCGCCGCAAGGCATTGTCAAACCCCCAATGGCTGACGGCATCGACGAATCCGGGATAGACCGTCAAGCCTTTGCCATCAATCACCAAGGCATCGGGCGGAACCGTGACGTCCGCCCCCACGGTTTCAATCAGCCCGTCACGGATGACAACGGTGGCCTTGGGCAGTGCGTGCCCCGCTTCAGTCACGACCCGAGCATCTCGGATAGCGAACACGCGCGGCTGTAAACTCCCGGTCCGCTGGGCCGGCAACGGCACGAGCAGCCCCGACAGCAACACGCTCAACAAAGTGGCAATGGCAAGACAGCGTTTCATGATGAATCATTCCCCGCATGAGTTAGGAATCCGGGAGTAATAGTCCGAGTTTAGCGGGTGAGCCGTCGGCTCGCCACTCGGAAATCAGGAATTAGCGTTTAGCGGGGGGGGGGGAGGGGAGAAGGCACACAGCCCCCTCCAACGCAGACCCAGACCGCACACCGCCCCCATACTGAC
>JBKBIP010000017.1:0-121882 GCA_046297495.1 Gemmataceae bacterium
CTGGAAGGGGTAGGCGGCCAGGAGGGTGGGGCCGTTGCGGGACACCCAGGGGGTGGGGCTGGGCAGGGCCAGTTGCAGCCCCACCCCCTGCATGCGCAAGGTTAGGCTGCCGGTGGTAATGTTGGCAATGATGCCTTCGGCGGTGCCAGCGGATACCTTGGTGGTGGTGCCGTTGGGGCCAGGTTTTTCCATGGTTAGATAAACGCGTACGACATGTCCCGACCCCAGTTCGTTGAACGAGGCCGCGTAGCCTGGCAAGCGTGCGTCGCTCCCTTTGAGTTCGCGGAGTTCTTCGGAGGTATATTTCTTGATGTTTCCTTTTTCGTCATAAGTCTCCAGCGGTTGCATGGCGCGAACCTTGACATCATCGGCTATGCGCACCTGAAAATCCTTATAGACAAGAACGGGCTTGGGCAGATTTTGGATGTTTGGACGGCGGCGATTATTGCGCCGTCTTTGCGCCGCGTCTGCGGAAGTCTCAAACAGTTCGAGGAATAGGAAGGTAAAAATCACGGCGACCAGGATAGTCCAGCGAAAGACGTTCCACATGTCGTTCATCTCCTTTCACAATAAACTTGGTGCAGCAGCCAAGCGCGTAGTATCTTCCCCAATGGTTGCTATTGTGACGAATGAACGCGGCGGATGCAACCATTTTCCCGATTTTTTGCCGCGAATTTCAGAAAATAGTCGTCTACATGTCATTGCGAGCGCAACGGCGTGCGGTGGAAATGCACATGTTTCCAGGCACCGTTTTGACGCTGCCAGACGCGCGTTTCGCTGAACGCTTGACTGATCGGAACGCCGTCCTGCAAGCGTTGTAGGACGCGGGTGTAAGCAATGACCGCCACATCACCCAGGATGCGCACGTGCGGCGCGCACATGGTGGTCTGATTGGGACCTTTGACACCCCCCAGGTTGAAGTAAAACCGATGAAAGGTCATCCCTTCGACCAATTGACCGACCGCTTCCGGCTCGAAGGCGGTCAGCGTCGGATCGCACAATTCCTGGTAGGTAGCCCAATCGCCTTGGGAGATGCTGTCCAGCAAGCGCTGGTTGATACGTAACAATTCGTCGCGCGGTGATTCGTGCATGGGGAGTCTTCCTCGTGACCTAAAATTCTTCAGCGCGATTATACGGACGAAACAGAGGCGAGACCATTCACTTTGAGGTTGGGATAACTAGCGGCGGAATGGGCTTTTGCTTGCTCACCGCGCCAACCAGCCGCCATCAATCACGACGACGCTGCCGTGCATGTAATTGCTGGCCTCCGAGGCGAGAAAAACGCACAACCCGGCTAGCTCCGGCGGCTGCCCCCAGCGGCCCATCGGGATGCGTTCGAGGATTTGCGGCCCACGCACGGGATGATTTTTCAGGGATGTCGCCATGTCGGTCTCGAAATAACCTGGCGCGATGCAGTTGACGTTAATCCCTTGGCTCGACCAGGCGACGGCCAGCGCCTTGGTCAAGCCGGCGATGCCGTGCTTGGCGGCGGAATAGGCGGGGATATTCAGGCCCGCTTCGTAACACATGATCGAGCCGATGTTGATGATCTTCCCCCGGCCGCGCGGCAACAGGTGCTGGGCCGCTTGCTGTGACAAGTCGAAGGCGGCATTCAAATGCACTTCGATGGTGTGCAGCCATTCGTTCATGGGGAAAACCTCTGGCGGATGGCGCGTGCCGCTGCCGGCGTTGTTGACCAAAATATCGATTTGGCCGAAGTGGCGCACCACCTGATCGACCACGCCGCTGCGTTGGGCCGGGTCCCCCAGGTCCGCCTTCATGCTGAGAAACTTTCGGCCCAATGTTTCGACGCGCTCTTGCGTGGCCTCGTTGTTGCCGGTGCGGGACAGGCAGGCGATGTCCGCCCCAGCCTCGGCCAACCCAATGGCCATTGCCTGTCCCAAGCCGCGACTAGCTCCCGTCACCAAAGCGACTTTGCCCGCGAGATGGAATTGATCAAGGATCATGAGGTTCTCCTATGGTGATGAAACCGTCATAGTGCGTTGGACACCTCTCTCCCGCCTTGGCGGGCGCGGGGCGCGGCCAGCAGCACCGGACAGGGGGCGTGTTGGAACAGATACGCCACGTCCAGGGATGTCGAGACAATCGGCCAAGCGCTCGGCTGGATGGGGGCGATGAGCAGATCATAGTTACCATCGCTGGCCAGCTGGGCCAACTGCGTCGTGAACTGGTCAGGCGAGAGTCGATGGATCGTCAGCATCCGGCCCAACCGCTCCGCTTCGCGTTGGTCTTGCGCCACTTCCGGGGACAACGCGCCGTCCACTTCCCCTGACGGCAGACAGGCGATGGACAACTCGACATGGGCGTCGAGCATAGTCAGCACGCCGCGAAACAAACCGCTGCTGGCGGCAGTCCCTTCATGGACCAAGAGGACGCGGCGCACGCCGACGCCGGCTTGACGCAGCTCTTGGACGGAATGCGCCAGCCGGTCGATCACGGTCGGCACATGCCGGCCCCCCGCGATGTCGAAGCGCATGTCGTGGTTCCGGCCGACGACGCGAATCGACAGGGGCGCCGGTTGGCCTAGATGCAGATTATTCCAGTATTGATTGAGTGGATGCAACCGTTCCGAAGGAGTGTAGTGGCTCGATTCCCCCAACACGATCTCTTGTACCTGCAAATCCTTGGCGGCGCGGGCGATGGCGTAAAACGGATTGTTCGTCGGCACGATCAGCGGATGGACTTCCTGGCCGGCTTTCTCCGCGCAGTGAACTATATTCGTCAGTAAGTGACGGTCGAAACGGTCCAGATTGAATCCTTCCTTGGTCACGCTATCCGAGCCGATCCGTTTCGCTGTCAAGACAATGACATCCGTGGTCACGGGGTCATTCTCGGCCAAAATCTTTTCCAGGATGTACAGCGTTTGCGTCGAGCGCAGAGCCACCAAGCGGCGATAGGGGCGAGTCAAGCGTAACTGATCCGGCGACACGGATTCGACTAGATCGCGGTGAAATTCCTCCAGGTGCTCCACCGGCCGGCCCTGGAGCTTGCGCTGGTTGCGGCGCTCGGAGATGGTGAACAGGATGAAAAATAGGATGGTGAACAGCGTGCCGCCGATGGCCGCCACTTCTTTCGTGAAATAGTTCAACGTGGCCGTGATCAACAGAATCATCAATACGGTGATCAGGCCGAACGGGATTTCCACCGAACCGAGCCGCAGATTCAATGGCACGCGATAGTCGCGCGGCTTCGGATTCTTGAAGCGCAGCACTGTCATGGCCATGGCCTGAAAAACGAAGCTCCACACCACGCCAAACGCGTACGCCTCGCCCAGCAAGACCATGTGCCCCCGGCTGATGAGGATAGTGAACAGCTGCAAGCCGGTCACCAGGTACAGAATGCGGTAGCTCGTGCCGTACAAGGGATGCGGCTTCAGGAACCCCTCATCGAGCACACCGTCTTCGGCCACCCGGCTGAGCACGCCGTTGGCGCCGATCAGGGCCGTGTTGACCGAGCCGGACAGGATGAGGAAACCGACCAGAGTGACGAAGGCGCTGAGGAACAACTTGGCCCACATCGGCCCGACCACGTTCAAGGCCAAACCGCTGATGAGATTATCGGAATATACCGTCATGCGCACGTCATTGGGAATGATCATCACCGCCAGGAACGAGATGCCGCCGGTGAACAGCAAACTAAAGATGAAGATGATGAAGGCGGCCTTGCGGAAGTTGTGCAGCTTGGGGGATTCGATCTCGCGGTACACTTGGGCCAACGTCTCCTCGCCGCTCATGGCCAGGATGGAATGACCAAAGGCGATGAACAAGCCAATGACACCGATCAGACTGAGCCAGCTGACCGGCTGGCGCAGGTGCTCAACGACGGAACTCGGCAACAGGTACGGAAGAAAGCCGAGCGGGTCTTGCTGCTGGCCGGTGGCCTGGTCGATCTTGGGCACTTGCACGCCGTCCACGTAATCGACTTTCTTGGTCAATTCCGGCGTTATGGGCACGTCGTTAAGCTGGCTGGCCGGGCGCAGCAGCAACGTCAGGCCGCACCAGCTGAACATAATCACAGCCATGACAGTGGTGGCGATCATGATCTTGACGGCCTTGTCACTCGATTCGCGGATGCCCAGCACATTTTGCCGAAAGAAATACAGGGTGATGCCGACCGCGATAACCACCGATCCCCAGCGCTGCACCCCGCTGGCGGCACTAGCGCTCATCTGAAAGTGCGGATCGACGATGGCCAAGGTATTCAACGCCAATCCAATGACGTACTGCCCCGCCGCCACACCACCAATGGGGCCGGTCAAGATATAGTCGAACATCAGCGCCGAGACGGCGATCTTGGCCCAAAACCGACCCAGGGCCTCGCGCACCACTCGATAGACGCCGCCGCGCACGAACAGCGTGCAGCTCTCGATATACACCGAACGCACGGCATAGCTGAACACCATGACGGCGACGATGAACCACGGCGCGGCTGGGCCGATGGCCTGCTCGACGATGCCGCCGATGAAGTAGGCTGTGCTGGCCAAATCGCACAGCACCACCGCCGCCGTGCGCCAATACGAAATGAAGGTGAACATGACGCTGCTGACGACTAACACCTGCGCCGCTCGCAGCGCCGTTTGTCCTGGCGTGATACCCGATGCTCCGATATTATCAGCGGCAGCCATGAACACTCACGAAAAAGGAGGACATCCCCCTGCCAATACACGGCGGGGAAAGCACTTGTCCCCCCATTGTACGGCGTTCCGCGCGGCGAGCAAGCAGCCGGTCTTCCCCGATGTGCTGAGAGAATTGTCATGCTGCCATGCGGCACCCAGAAACCATGAACACGAAAGACCACAAAAAAGATTCATCGGTTCACGCTTGAGGACTCGCGCGCGAACCGATGCATCGGGTCCCACTATTTTCAGAGCAGAGGTTTTCGGATAGTTTCTTAAGGTATCCTTGGAAGAGTTGATAATACATGCCACTCGATTTCTGAAGGTGTGCTTCAGCGATTGGGGATTCATCGGTTCGCACCGGCTTCTGATCTCTGACTTTTGGATTGCTTATGCCTCCTCTTGAACCACGTAAATTCTTGATCTTCGGAGCTGGGGCGTTGGGATCAGCCATCGGCGGATTATTGGGCCAGGCGGGGCATGAAGTGGCATTGTTGGGACGGGGAGAGCATCTGCGGGCCATCCGCGATCACGGCTTGCGCATCGACGGGCTGTGGGGGGAGCACCACATTCACGGCCTACGCCTGTTCGAGCGCGCCGAGGAGATTACCGCGAACGACTGGAATGTCATCCTGTTGACCGTCAAGACGTATGACACGGCGGCGGCGATTGCGGCATGCCGGTCGCTGGTCGGGCCGTGTACCTGGCTGGTGAGCATTCAAAATGGTCATGGCAATGTCGAGGCGCTCAGTATGGCGTTCGGCCCGGAGCGCGTGCTGGGGGCACGGATCATCACCGGAGCCGAGATGCAGCCTGGTCATGTCACGGTTACGGTTCACGCTGACGCCCTGCGTCTGGGGCCACATCACGGCGAGACGGAACTCATGCCAGACGCTGACCGGCTGGCGCAGGCGCTGGACGCCGCCGGCGTGCCGGCGCGGGCCACCGATCAATACCTGGCCTACCTGTGGGCCAAGCTCATGTATAACTGCGCTCTCAATCCGCTGGGGGCGTTGCTGCGGCTGACCTACGGCGAGTTGGCCGCTCATCCGCCGACGCGCCAGGCTATGAGCGCCATCATCCGCGAGGCTTTCGCTGTTTGTCAGGCACATGGCATTCCGCTGTTTTGGACCAACCCGGAGGATTACGAGCAGGTCTTCGATAATGGCATGGTGCCGGCGACGGCGCATCACTATCCGTCGATGCTGCGCGACCTGGACCGCCGGGGCCGCACCGAGATCGACAGCATGAACGGCGCCGTCGCCCGGCTGGGCCAACAGCACGGCCGCGCCACGCCAACTAACGCCTTGCTGACGGCCATGATCAAACTGAAGGAACAGCAACGCCAGCGAGAATTGACGCGCTCTCAACCATGATGCGGTGCTGGGACGGCGTGAGCAGGATCAAGAAGGGGCGGTGGGCATCGAGCGTCGTTTCATTCCTGTTCCTTGACCTCTTCCTTGTAAATGACGAAACCAGCCTTCAAATAGTTCGGCAAGGCCGCCGGGTGGTCGTTGGTGCAGGTATGCAGCCAGAAACGCCGGGGGTTGTAGCTCCACGCTTTATCGATGGTCCAGCGCAGGAAATAGCGGCCCAAGCCTTGGCCGATGAAGTCCGGCAGTAGACCAAACTGGACCAGTTCGATCTCTCCTTCGACCCGTCGATCCAACTCGGCAAAACCAGCCGGGACGCCATCAACCAGCAAGACATGAATTTCGAGCCGAGGATCGCTCAAGAGGGGGGCCAGCTCGGCATCCGAGAGCTTCTTGCGACTGGTCCAGTCGTAATCCCGCCCCACGGCGTCGTAGAGAAACCGATAGTAGGCCACAGTCGGCTTCCGGGCATGGACCACCGCAAGACCTTCCCTCGGCGGCCGCGACACGACTGGTTCGGGGCGAGCAAGCATTTGCAAATAGGTAGTTGTCACTGTCATGCCATCGAATCCTCCTGAAACATTCCCACGACAGGTAAAGCAGGTCGCCGGTCCCGCACTTGTCTTTGAATGGCTCCTTGTGGGGAGATCGTGGGCGTCGCGGCTGATCGTGGTATTTTCCATCGATTGGTTCAATCCATGAGCCATCTGCCCGCGTGAAGTTCAGATCGTTCATCTTTTCGTTATAATATACCACACCCGTTTGATAATCGCGCGGTGTTGGGGGACAGGATACACGCCGAAAAGGATGCCAGAAACGCGGTAACACACTTTCCCGAGGAGGGTTCCACTCATGGAACCATCGCGGAACTGTCACTGGTAAGCGCTCCCCCTGCTACAATCGTCAAAATTGGTGTAAAGTTATCGAAATCGCGCAATTGGCGCGCGTTTTTGCGTTGCGGTAATGGGATGAAAAAGAAATGATGAGGATTAAGAAAGATTTATCGGTTAGGAACGCGAGGCGGCGATGGTGCTCCGTGGTGCTTTGCGAAACCGGCGGACGGATAGGTACTCTTTACCACCGTTTGTCATTCACCAGCGGTTGGAATGTGTTATCGCACCTAAATCCGGGATGTCCGAATTGGATCGTGAAAGACATGAATGTTATGAAGCATGTACCTGAAACGACGTTTTCACGCGGCGTGAGACGTTCAGGAGGATAGCGGCATTGCGGAGTTCCATGATGATTTCCTATCTGGCGTTGGCCGTGGCTCCGGCTTACATGGCGGCGGCCGCGTTTTTCCCGGCGCTGAATCTCAATAGCTGGAAACGGCGCGGCGTGTTGGTTCTGCTGTGCCTGCTGATTCTGCTCTCCCCTTTGCTGCTACCCGTCGAGCAATCCTTGCTGCGTTTTGTCGCCTCGATGACAGCGGTGACGTTGCTTTTCAAGCTCTATGATCTGCACTTAGGCGCGCGCAAAGGCTTTTGCCCCTCCCTGCGCTCCTTTTTCGTGTTTCTGCCCAATTATTTCGCCTTGGTGCATCGCAAGCTCGACGGCGAACCACGGCCGAGCCATGGAGAAAACATCCGCCGTTTGAGTCAGGCGTTGCCGCGCTTGGTGCTGGGGATGACGGTATTCACCGCCATGTTCTACGTGGATTGGCAGCCATTCCCTTTCCTGATCGAACACATAGCCAAGGTCGTCACTTATTTTTTGATGCTGTTCCCGGCAGCCGACGTGATCGTTTCGCTTTGGCGGCTAATGGGTGGAGTCACTTTGAACTACATGGACAACCCGCTTGTGGCCCCGACACCGGCGGAATTCTGGCGTCGCTACAATCGTCCCGCTGGTCAATTTTATTATGAGAATGTTTTCAAGCAGTTTGGCGGGTTGCGCGCGCCAGTGCGGGCCACCGTGCTGATCTTCGTGATCTCCGCTTTGATTCATGAGTACCTGTTTGGCATCGCCGTGGGACGCTTCCAGGGGTATCAGCTCATGTTCTTTTTTCTGCAAGGGGTCGGCGTGGTGGCCACCTTTTCCCTGCGGCCCAAGCGCTTGCTCCCTTTGTGGACCGCGGCGACCTTGGCGTTTAATCTCCTGACTGCGGTATTCTTCTTCGCCAGCTTGAATGGCTTGGTGGCGTTCTATTCCCGACCGTTGCCGGCATGGTTGGCGTGGTAGTGTCGTTGAGCGAACGAGCCAGCGGCGAGCTTACTTCTCCCGCTGTTTCGCCTCATATTCTTGGATGAATTTTTCCGGCTCGTCATTGAAGGCGTCTCGGCAGCCACCGCAGCAGACGTAATAAGTTTGTCCTTTGTACGTCACTGGCATCGTCCCCAAACCACCGCTGACGATGCACTCCGGCTGACCGCCGCCGGTGGCGAAGGGGACCCCTTCTTTGGTGACGCCGACTTGATAAAGCCGCACGAAGCGAGGCCGATCCGCCGGCTTGCGTTCCTGGCGGTACAGGAAACGGTTGCTGTGCAACAAGGAGATCACCACGCGCTCAACCTCTCCGGTGGCGGCGTCTTTGGCGTCCAACGTCAGGACGCGCTTATCCAGCTGGCCGGTGTAGGTCTTGGTCTTTTTCTCCGGCGTGCGGAGGATGAGCTGGTATTGATCCTGGTCCGGTAGGTAGCGTAGCTCTCCTTGTGTCCAATACTTGCCATCGCGCACGCTGACAGTCAGCCAAGCGTCGTCCCCCTGGAAGCGCCATTCCCAAGCGTGCGTCTCGGACCAGAAGTCACGCTGTTTGTCCGCGCCCGGCCCTTCGGGAACGCCTGTGCCGCGCCAGCTGCCGATCAGGTCGTGGAAAGGTTGCAGCGCCGCCAACGCCGAGCGCGGCTTCGCTTCGTCCCCTCGGCTAGTCGTGACCACGCCGAGCACGATCAACAACGTCCATCCAGCAAGTTTTCGAGGCATTGCCGCATTCTCCCGCGTCATGAAGCGATGGGATTATCCAGGAACAGGACGAATCACGTCTCAAAAAACAACCCAAGCCGGCCCGAAGTAACAATACGGGAAGGTTAGCGACGCTTCCACGAAGCGTCGCCAACCACGGCACTCTCTACGACTGCGCCAACTCCAATTGCTGCTTGGCGGCGGCGACGATGTTATCCACCGTGAAGCCGAATTTCTTGAGCAGCTCCTTCAATGGGGCCGAGGCGCCAAAGGTGCGCATGGCGATGGTGGCGCCCGTTAGGCCAACGTAGCGTTCCCAGCCGAACTCCGATGCTTGCTCGACCGCCACGCGGGCTTTGATGTGCGGCGGGATGATGGCGTGCTGGAACGGCAACGGCTGCTGGTGAAACAGCTCCCAGCACGGCATACTGACCACGCGAGCGCGGATTCCCTCGGCGGTAAGCCGCTCGTAAGCCTGCACGCACAGGGCTACCTCGCTGCCCGTCGCCAGGAGCAACACGTCCGGTTTTCCCCCCGGCGCGTCAGCCAATACGTAGGCTCCTTTGGATAGTCCCTTGGCAGGAGCGTACTTGCTCCGGTCCAACGTCGGCAGCGCCTGCCGACTGAGGATCAAGGCCGCCGGTTGATGATGCAATTGCATGATGACGCGCCAGGCTTCGACCACTTCGTTGGCATCGCAGGGGCGAATCGTCAACAAGCCTGGAATGGCCCGCAGCGACGCGAGCTGCTCCACCGGCTGATGCGTGGGACCGTCCTCGCCGAGACCGATGGAATCGTGGGTAAAAATGTAGATCACTGGCAGTTCCATCAAGGCGGCCAGGCGAATCGGTGCTCGGCCATAGTCGCTGAAGATCAGGAACCCGGAACCGTAAGGCCGGACCTTAACCAACGACATGCCATTGAGAATCGCCCCCATCGCGTGTTCCCGGATGCCGAAGTGGAAGTTGCGCCCGCTATAGCTGCCGGCCTCGAAATCGCCAGCCCCCGCGAAGGTCAGTCGCGTCTTGGTCGAGGGGAACAGGTCCGCCGCCCCGCCGAGCAACCACGGCACGTTTTGGGCCACGATATTGAGCACCTTGCCCGATGATTCGCGCGTGGCCAGACCTTTGGCATCGGTGGGAAACGTGGGCATGTCCTTGTCCCAACCTTCCGGCAGTTGCCGGGTCTGGATGCGGTGCAGATGGTCGGCCAGCTGGGGATACTCCGCCTTGTACTTGTCAAACAGGGCCGTCCAGGCCGTGCGCAGTTGCAAGCCGCGCTGGCCTAGGTTGTCGGCGAAGTGACGTGGCACTTCCGGCGGCACCAGAAACTTAGCGTCCTCCGGCCAACCGTAGTTCCGTTTCGTCAGGCAAATCTCTTCTTCTCCCAGCGGCTCACCATGGGCGGCGCTGGTATCCTGCTTGTTGGGGGCGCCGTAGGCGATGTGACTATCGACGATGATCAGTGTGGGCCGGTCGGCGCAATTCAGGAACACGCGAATGGCCCGCTCCAGCATGTCTTGATCGTTGGCGTCGCCGACGCGGGTGACGTTCCAGCCGTAAGCGATGAAACGTGCCGCCACGTCGTCGCTAAACGTCAAGGCGGTGTGCCCCTCGATAGTGATGTGGTTGTTGTCATAAATCCAGCACAGGTTGGACAAGCCCAGGTGCCCCGCCAGCGACGCGGCCTCGTTGCTGATCCCTTCCATCATGCAGCCGTCGCCGGCCAAGGCATAGACGTTGAAATTGAACAACTCGAAACCGGGCTTGTTGAAGTGCTCGGCCAACCACTTGCCAGCGATGGCCATGCCGACGCTCGTGGCCACTCCTTGTCCTAGCGGCCCCGTCGTCGTCTCGACGCCGCTGGTCCAGCGATATTCGGGATGGCCGGGACACTTGCTGTCCAGCTGGCGAAAGTGCTTGATGTCATCGAGCGTCACCGACGGCTTGCCGATCTGCTCGTAATCAGCGTTGACCGCCTTCACGCCGGTCAGGTGCAGCAGCGAATACAACAGCATCGACGCATGACCCGCCGACAGCACGAAGCGGTCGCGATTGGGCCAAATCGGGTCTTCGGGATCGAAGCGCAGAAAGTGGTTCCACAAGCAATAGGCCACCGGCGCCATGGCCATCGGCGTTCCCGGATGCCCGGAGTTGGCCGCCTGCACCGCATCCATCGACAACGTGCGAATAGTATTGATGCACAACTGATCCAGCCGTTGTTGTTCGTTCATGGTGCTTTTCCTTTCTGGAAAGTTGGCCCCGACCGCGAACCGGGACACCGGACTACCACCAAGCCAGACCACCCGCAGGGTGATTATAGGAAACGGCACTCGAATGGCGTTCCCCTTTCTCCCGGTGGCTGATGTTGGGGAATCCTGGTCTTAGGCACGGCGGCGACGAGAAAGGTAGAATAATAGAGAAGCCGATGTCCCAGCTTTCTTCCTTCTCCATCCACAAAATGATTGTTTCATTCTTCCATTCCACCCCACCCCCCTAGTGGGGCAAGAGTTGATCGGACGTGGAATGAAAAGGGGGCGGCGATCAGCAAGCCAACCCCATCAGGATCGCTCCTAATGACCATGATGGTTAGTTTTCGTGGGTTTCAAGCGGCGTGCTTGGTAGTAGGTAGGCACTTGCTCGCGCGGCGTGCTCGGTGGAATACTTCCTGCCCGGGAACCTCAATCCCAAGCAAAGTCAGGGCCTATGCCACGCGGTCACGGATACGGATAACCAATCGGCGACATTGTTAAGGGGCGCGCTGAGGGGGCTGGAGATGGCATGGGGGGCGGAGGGACGTATTGCGGCGGTCCCAGACGCACCGTGGGGGGCGGGCCGGCCGAGGCGGGTTCCCAAGCTGGAGGCGCGGGCGGGGGCGCCACGACGGAGCCGGACGTGTAGCCCGCGGGGGGCGGCGCATACGGCGGCAGGTAATCCGGTTGTGACCTTGGCTCCCGCGCCCAACTGCCGACAGTGTCCTCATCGGGAGATTGGCCGCGAATGATCGGTTGTGGCGGCGCCAGCACGGGTTGCGCCGGCGGCAAGGTGTGGCGTGCCATCGCGGGATTGGCGGCGGGGGCCGAAGGACGCGTGTTCAAGGCCAAGCCGGCGGCGGGTTGCGCCCCGGGCTGGGTGTTGTGGGCCAAGTCGACTGGGGCCTGCTTGGTGCGGCGCATGTGATCCAGCCAGGCTTGCTCCAATTCCTCGACGTTGCGATAGCGGTAGTAGTGCTGGGCAGCGCTGTCCCAACCATATGCCATGCCGTGGCCGACGAAACGCAAGAACGTCTGCCGGTCGCTGTTGCCCACCAAGAAACTCGTCACCGAAAAACCTTGGGCATACAGGGCCATCACATCGCTGGGATATTCCTTCAAGGCGAACAAGCGGCGCAACGGCATGGCTCGCCCCGGTGTGTTCAGGATTTGCCGGCACAAGCGATCGTGCCGAGTCCGTTCGGCGTCATCCTCGGACAGGACGGCCCCCCCTTCATCCGCCCAACGGGGCACGGGTCGGCGGAAGTGAAAGGCGAAAACGGTATGAGTCACTTCATGGGGTAGGACGCTGTTCAACACCCGTTCCAGGGAACCTTCAATCTGCATCTGCTGGCTCAACACCGGGCCGCCGCGCGGATCGAACGCGAACGACGTGGCGCCGCCGGCGCCTCCCATGGTCACGGTGACACGTAGCGGACAAGGTTGCGGCCAAGGGGGCATCTCCTGCCCCAGCCACTCCAGCGCCTTCTCGCGGCGATAGCGCTCCGCCAGTTGGCCGACTTGCTGCGCGATCTGCGGCGTGGCGGCCTCGACGACGAAGTTGGTGGTGCGGTACGATGCGCCGGTACAAGCCAGCACTCCGGCCAGAATCAAGACCAGCGATTGGCGGCGAGCCATGCCCTCAGGCCTCCGAAAGGGGCGTCGGATAGGGAGAACGCGCGGAGTTGCTCAAGCTCCAAGATGACAGGTCCGTCGCAAGTTTACCGCAAAAGTTGAGCCAAGGCCGACCTGGAGCGGCAATTTTTCTTCAAGTCCGCGTCTAAGAATCGGTGTGGAACGAAGTTAAGGATTGCTCCAGCCGGCAGCACCACTGCCGCCGTCACTCTGCGTGTTGTAAGTTTTACGACCGCTTCTTTCAAACCACGAAAGAAGGGGGAAAGAAGAGGAAAGCGCGCGAGCCGTTGCTGGCGCGTCCGGCAAACGGAGGATCATTTTTTAGTGCCGGAGAGTGATAAATGCCGCCGACAACCCAGATTGTCCAAGCCGTGACCGTTAGGGAGTGGGGGAAAGACGCAACCACTCTAACGGTCGCGGCGCGGAGTTGCTTTCGGACCGGAGCAATACGTGGAAAAACATCACGGGGAGGCATCCGCCCCCCCGCTCGCCGAGAAGTGTTCAAACCGACTCAAGTGGCTCGCACCACGACCACAGTGGAATTGTCCGTGGCGCCGTACATGTTGACCAAGTTGACCAGACGCCGTGCGGCGATCTGCGCGGAGCCGGCTTCCAGCTGCAACATCTCGCGCAGCTCGTCATTTTTCACATGGTTGGTCAGACCGTCCGAGCAAACCAAGACCCAATCCCCCGCCTTGATCGGGGCGTGATACACATCTGGTTCCACGAAGGGACGACCGCCGATGGCCTGTTGCAATTCCGAGCGTCGTGGATGGGTCTCCGCTTCCTCGGGCGTGAGCTGCCCCAATTCCACGAGACGATTCACCAAGGTTTGATCGCGCGTCAACTGCTTGATGTGGCCGCCGCTCAACAGATAGGTCCGGCTGTCACCGACATGACCGATGACAATGTTATAGCCGTCGATATAGACGACTTCAGCGGTGCAGCCCATGCCACGCCGTCCGATCCCTTTTTGCGGGGCTTCGTAGACCACCTTGTTCGCTTCCTTGAGGGCAGCCAAGAGAACTTTCTTGATGTCCTCGATGTTGCATTTTTCCGGCGCGGGCGGCGGACCACCGGCGAGAGCGGAGAACATCTCTTGTTGCAGCAGATACTTGCGCAACGTTTGGATGGCCAGCACCGAGGCGATCTCTCCGGCCTCGTAGCCGCCCATGCCATCCGCCAGCAGCACCAAGGCATATTCCCGGAAATCGTCCTGGTTGGACTCGGCGACGTGCATCACGCCGAAAGCATCCTCGTTGCCGGTACGGACGATGCCTGTGGTGGTCCAGGAGGCCATTTCCAAGCGGACATGATCCAGCGACTGTTGGCAGACTTCCAAAGCCCGGATCAATTCACTGAAACCGGTGGCGTCTTGCTTGGCGGCTTCGTCCGTGGGAAAGCGGGCAGCCACTTCCCGATGGAAGGTCTTGAACAGCAAGCGCGCCAACAAGGGGTGGACATCGGGGAAACGGGCGATGAACGGCTTGGGCACCCCTTGACGCTCGAAATCCATCTCAGTTAGCTCCCGTCCCATGTTGAGCGAGTACACGGTGGCCCCGAAGCTATAGAGCGCGGCGCGGGCATCGGCGGTGGCGCTGTTGAGGATCAAATCGGGGGGCGTGTACAGCGACGCCCGCAACGGGGGATGGGGGGGCAACGGCAAGGGGAGCAAGTCGCTCAAATCATTGACTACCGCTTGACCGTCTTCCCGAATCGTGATCAGGTCCGGCCGCAGCGCTTCCAGAATGGCGCCGTGCGCGTGCAGTTGTTTCAAGCCCTCGGCGATTTGTTTGAGCCAGCCGTAGCGTTGGCGGGAATCGGCCGTCGGATCGTCCCAGGCATCCCACAGGACTTGCCCGGCGGGAACCTCTTCGATGAGGTAGTCAAAGCCATTTTCGACGCAGGAATCGAGAATGCGCGGCAGCGCGGGGTGCTGGGCCTGAGTCAGTAGCTCGCGTTCCCAGGCCACGTTGGGCCAGGCGGATTCCGCTGCTTCGGCGACCAATTCCGGGGTGGCCGACGGCATATCGAAATCGGGCAGGATGTCCTCATTGTCGTCGTCAGCCACCATTTCCGCCACTTCCTCGATCTCTTCCACTTCCTCGATGGGGGCAGGAGCCGGTCCGCGCAGGATGACGACGGGAGTTGCCGTGTCACGATCCTGTCCCCGATACCGGCAAACCCCTTCGCGCTCCCAAATCATTTCCCCGATCAGGTAACGGCCCTTGACCATCGTACCGGCCTCCGGTGCGGCGTTCGACTGAGGCGTCGCGGTTCCCCCGGTCGCGGCCGTGGCGGGGAAGAGAAAGCCACAATCCATGCAATAAGGTTGGGAATCCTGACGCACCGCGCTGCAAATCGGGCAGTGTTGCGGAACGGCAGGCGCTTCGGACACGGCGGGCGAAGCCGGCGCGGCTTCCGCCACGGCGGCGGGAGGGGTCTCGGCCATCACGGCGGGCGAGTCGTTCGCGACGGCTTCCGCCACGGGGGCCGCTTCCGCCGTCACCGGGATGGCAACCGGAGCGGCCGTGTTGCCTGGAGGCGTCGCCACGGGAATTGCTTCGGGAACGGCGGCCCCTTCGGGTTGGTTCGGTGCGGCCGAGTCGGTCGCATTGTCGGCTCCCTCTGCCGAATGGATCATGCCGCGTAAACGAGCCAGCATCGAGGATTGCCCAGAGCTGCTTGACGGGTGCGAAGGATTGGATGCCATGATTCTTGTTGTGGTCTCTCAGCTAGTGGTCAACATGAGTGGTAATGGGCTGGTGATGTATCGTTTCGCGCCGGCTCGTCCTTGTCTGCGCCAAACCATCTCTTCCCAACGAATTTTTTCCCGGGCGCCAGCGTGCGATCAGCGCAGACGGTTGCCGCAATAAATACAGCAGCGGCTGCCCATCCGGTTGATCTTGCCGCAATGGTGGCAGATTAACTTGGCGTCCGTTAAACCTTCCGCGCACTTGGTGCAGTATGGTTCACGTACCTTGTTCACCGTTTTACATTTGGGACAGGTCTTTTCCTTGGTGACGGTCTTCTTTTCCAGGTCCGCCTTGAATTCCTCGGCAGTGAAGTAGCGGTCGTTGCAATCCTCGGCCAAGTTGATTTTGATGAGTTCAAAGAACCAGCGATATTCCGCGGGAATTGCGCCATTGCCGGCCGAGAGCTGTTCCTCGATCTCCACCGCCGTGTGGAAGCCTTCGGGGGATTTGCCGGTCACCAGATGGTACAGCGTTCCCGCTAAGGCGAAGAGGTCGCTGCGCGGCTCTGGTTTGCCGATGATCTGTTCCGGGGGAGCGTAGCCTTCGGTGAAGACACGGGTTTTGGCGGCCAAGCGTTCCTTGCTTCCCATGCGGCCGATGTCGCGGGCGGTGCCGAAGTCGATCATCTTGATCGTCGTTTCATCCTCGAGCAACATGATGTTGTCAGGCTTTAAGTCCCGATGCACGAGGGGCGGATTTTGCCCATGCATGTGGGACAACACATCGCAAATGCTTTTGCCCCATTCGATCACCCGCTCGATGGGGAATGGCTTATTATCGTCATTCTCCATGATTTTGAGCAGGTCCTGCCCCTTGATGAATTCCAACACCAAGTGGGCTTTCTGTCCTTCCTCGATGAAATCATAGACGCGCGGCACGATGGCGACCGATTCGAGCGAGCGCAGGATTTCCGACTCCCGGCGGAAGAAATTGAGACGGATGGCGAATTCCTGGGGATCGGGACAGATCATTTCCTTGACGGCCACAGGACGGTCGTTGCTCTTGATATCCGTGGCGAGATATACGGCGCCGAAGCCCCCCACCGCCAGCTGCCGTTCGATGCGATAGCGGTCGTGCAAGACGGTGCCGGAAGCGATGGGCAACGGCGTACCGCAACGCTGACAGTTGCGATCCGTGGGAGAATTGGCCACGCCGCACGCCGGGTTGGGGCACAGGCTCGGCGTGCCAGCGGGGGCCTCGTCGGCTTCAGTCTGCAACATGTAGCCGCAGTCCATGCAGGCCACGGCTCCCGGCAACAACTCCGCGCTGCACGCCGGGCAATTCGAGGGAGTTCCCGACGTCGCCGCGGACGATGACGATTCAAACAGGTCGATGCTGTCGCTTGACTTGGGGCGGGTCGTCTCGGTGCTGGCAGCGGACGCCGTCGCGGCGGCCGCTGAGGTCGCCGCCACTCCCGCCGCCGCGCTGCCCACGGCGGCAGCGGCTGGCTCGCGCCCCTTGACCTCGGCAGTGAACGGTTTCTTACAGCCCGGACAGCGGACTTGTTTACCAATCACCTTATCCGGGATTTGAATCGATTTTTGACAATGCGGGCAACGACTAACCTGAGGCATTGGTGTCTCTCAAATGTAAGGCGAATCCAAGGGCACTTCAGGAACCAACCGCGAACAGCGGGGACTTCTGACGTTCTCAAACTCCGCTGGAGTACGACAATGAGGCCATTACTTCGGCGAGACTATTTTCGTTTTTGCCGCTCCTCGAACCGCAGCACATTCTTACCAAGCCGAATCATGTCACCAGACCGGAGCGGGGTTGGACCGGAGATGCGTTCGTCGTTGATGAAGGTGCCGCTGGGGGTGTTCAAATCCTCCAGGATGAAACGATTATTTTTGTTAAGGATGCGGGCGTGTTTCTTTTCCACGGCATTATCGCCGAAGATGCCCAGATCGCAACCCTCGGCCCGGCCAATGACGAACTCGGGCTTGGACAAGATCAAGTCGCGCCCTGGCCGGAAACCCGCTTCGACGCGCAGCCAGGCTTCCTTGGCGATGATCTGCGCCAAGCCGATCAACAGCCCGATGCAGGCTCCTAAAATGACGAGGTTGGTGGCCAGCGTGCTGCGCGGCAAGTAACCCCGAATGCCGACGAAATCGAGCAGGTCGAAGAGGACGCCGCCGACCAGGCCGCCCACGGTGCCGCCGATCAAGCCATAGAGGACCTTGCGAATGGCATAGCGCTGTCCTTGTCCTGTCGTGAAAGCGCGCACCATGTCGAACATGCCAATGGCGATGCCGATGGTCATCCCGACGAGGACCCAACCGAATGAACGCACCGACACGACGTATTCAAAGATCAAAGCGCCGAACAAGCCGCTGATCATGCCGCCGACCAGGCCAACCGCGACACTGAGACCGACGCGGGCGAAGCGTTGGGCGCCAGTGGCATTCAAGTAGGCATCCACGCTGCCAATGCCAATGCCCAAAAACAACCCCATGACGCCGGCGATGACGGCCGTGGACAGCATTCCCGCCGGCACGTAAGGGATGACCACGAATTGCGCGAACGCCCACGCTAGGAAAGCCGCCCAGGCGCCGAACAAGGCACAATAATACACAAAGAGTTTGAATGACATTGTGGAGACTTACCTCATACCATCAAAGGGCGCCCACCGCCAAGCAACACGACACTTTACTGGAACAAGCTGGACGGATTCACCTGGATGGTGAAGGATTCCGTGGTGCCGCCGCCAGGCCCCAGTAACACCGCGCTAATCGAATACTCGCCCGCGCTGGCCGCCTTCACTTTCCAAGAGACTTGGGTATAGTCTCCCCCCTGGGCGACTTTCTTTTTGGCAGTTTGGCCGTTGTCGAACGACATCCCGGCGGGAAGTTTCAACTCCACCTCTTGGCCGTCTTGCGGGTTCTTGACGTAAGCAACCACGTTAAACGTGCGACCCGGCGACAACGACCCGAGCGCGGTCAATCCCAATTGCCCCGCCCCGCCCGTGCTGGATACCTTGCCCAGACCATAGGTGAACGCCAAGCGGCGTTCCGAGCGCGGCTCCATGCGCACTTCCGGCCAAAACAAGACCACGCACGAATCTGGTTTCGGTCCCTTGCGCATGGAAACAGGATCAAAGGTTTTCAGTTCGCTATTTCCTGGCCAGCGGCACAGCCACAGCTTACTGGGGGATTCATAGCCCGCGATCTTCAGGCCCATTTGTGCGATGGTCCCCGGGTTTTTCAGGTCGGAACTTTCCAAGGCTTGAATGAAATCGGGAATGTCCTCCGTTTTCTCGAATAGGGCCATATCATCGACTAGCCCCTCTTGCCCGGCCACCAAGAACGGCGTGCCGTCGTTATCGCCGATCAACGTGTCGATCAGGACGCGCAGCGCGACGTTGTGCGGCGCGTTACTTTCATTGCGGATGATGTATTCGACCAAGCAGGTATCGTACTCGCGTGTCTGTTCCCCCACGACGATGCGCACGATTTGTTCCACTTCCACCTTGAATTCCGGATGGACCATGACGGATCGCCACGCACGCACTTTGGTATCCTTGGAAGAACGAATTTCGATCCGTTTCATGTCTCGGCCCCGTTCGTTTTTCTTCCAAACCAACGGCTGCTGGCCGAATAAACACTCATGCCCGTCAACAGTAATCAGGGTATTGTTGGTACCACCATCCCGTTCACGCGTCAGCTTTTTGTTTGCTTGGGGGTTTTCTGGGTCGTATTGATCCAGAAGTACGATGCCAAAGCGCATGCGATCACTGAAATCAACGGCGATGAGGTCGCGGTCGTGTTTGGCTTGAATGCCCGTTACCTGAGTGGGATCGCGCGGATCGCCGCGCCCCTGCACGTAAGAATCGGACGGTTTCACCAAATCCCAAATCAAGACGCCTAGTAAAGCCAAGAGCAGCAAGGCGGCCGGGACGGCGTGCTTCCAGGGGAAGGTACCGGTCGCGGACGGCCGGCGACGCACCGACGGGACGCTGATGACCGGTTCCGAGGCGGGGGTCGGAGCGCTGGGGGGCGCCGGGTCCACCGTGAAGGTCAGTGCATCCGCGACGGCGGGGGCGGTGTCCACGGCGGGGGCGGCGGGTTCCTCGAAGAAATTCAAGTTATGGCCGACTTGCAATGTCACCGGGATGACAAAACGCTGATTGCCGTTCGCCATGATCTTGAGCTTGGCGGTCAGCGTTTGGCTGGGCTTGTTCGGGACCGTCGGAATGACGAGCGGAATGGTGGCGATCCGGCCATTGAGACGGGCCTTGCCGACTTCGAGCCAGGGTTGATCGCAGACGCCATGCGCGTACACCGGCCGTTTTTCTTGGGATTTCACTTCGATGGCATGGCGCAGATGGTCGCCGACGTTGCCAGATAAGCTGATGGCTTTTTCACTGACTTCGACCTTGGGGGGCGGGGTCAAACCCAGGGCTTCGAAGAATTGCTGCACCGCCCCCAAGCCGGACGCCGCCGGGCCGCGCACCGGATAGGTCCAGCCATTGTCTTTGTACCATTGGGCCACGGCGCCGTTCTCGAAGTACGCCGCCGCCTCCTTGGGGGAAGCCTTGGCCTTCTCGGCGGCCTGACGGGGACTCTTGGCGCCGGCCAACACCCCTTCGGGGAAAGCCTTGGCGGGCACCTCGGCTCGAATGACGATGGGGATGGTGCCGCCGTTGGATTCGACGACGATCCGCCCTTCCAGTGGTTTGCTGCTGGCCCGCAGCTGTTTGCCGCAGACATACACGGTGATGGTCTGTTCCTTGCCGAATTGGAAGAGCTTTTGCCCGGCGCCGGGGGTGTCGTTGAAGGACAGCCAGGGGGTATTCTCACAGGTGAGCGAGCCGTACAACAGGCGCATCCCCTTGTTTTCCAGATGAATTTCCAACTTGCGATCTTCCCCGACCTTGATTTGGCCCAAGTTGACTTCAGTGGGTTCTACGGCCAGCTGGGGGGGTTTGAGTACGTCGGTCGGCAATTTATCCATGAATTGATCGAGGCCGCGGTCGCGGTCGGGATAGCGGGCCGCCTCGCGCGCCGCCATGCCCAAGTCCGCCCGCCCCAAGCCGACCAAAAACGTCTCCAGATAGCCTTGCTGGAGCAGGTTCAAGGCGTCCGACCAGTTTTGCTGACAAGCCAACGCCAATTGATCGAAGCTGCGGCACGCTTGACCATTGGGGAAGATAAATTGATTATTGAATGTCTGTGAACCGCTGGTGATGACGCCGCCGTTGGCGCTGGCATGACCATTCAAGGCGCTGCCATCATAATAGCAAAAAACGGCATCCTCGGGGTTGATCCGCGAGCATTTGGTGCAAGTCTGTGCCATGTCTGGGTCCCCGCAACTTCAACCGGCAAGCCACGGAAGCGGGCGCGGTTGCTTCCCGTGAACCGGGAGATTAGAAAGTCATTAAAGTCAGGATAACACGTTTGCTGAAGCGGTGCCAACAAAATCAACCTTTTCATTCCGCCGAATGGCGGTGGCGCGATCGGGTTGTTGCGAGTCGATTTCGTCAGTTATTTTTATATAAATCTCCTTCCTCGTCAAGAAAATCGTGATTCCGAATATCGAAGATTGCGGCGAGAAACGCGCCGCTGGATCGCCGCTCGATACTGGCTCATGTTGGCCTGACGCCTAGCTGGATTTTTTTCGCTCGCCGAAGCGCAATACACTCCGGCCTACTTGGATGGCGTCTCCCAGCCGCAAGGGGACTGGCTCGTGGATGCGCTGGCCGTTCAGCAAAGTGCCGGTGGTGAAGCCGGCATCTTCGAGGACATAGCCATTATTCCGGCGCACGATGCGGGCATGGAGGCGTTCGATGTCGGGATCGCCGAACAGCCCCAAGTCGCACGACTCCGCTCGGCCAATGGTCGTTTCCGGCTTGGACAGGATCATTTCCCGACCCGGCCGAAAGCCGCTTTCGACGCGCAACCAGGCTTCCTTGAGGATGACTTGCGCCAGGCCGATGAACAGGCCAATGCACATGCCCAAGGCCACGAAACCCATGGCGCTCGGACTCCACAGCATGTCACTGGATTTGTCATGAAAAATGTTCATCCAAAAGCCACGCAGCAACACCGAGAGCACGCCCCCCAGCAGCCCACCCATGGTCCCACCGATGACACCATTCACGACCTTGCGCAGCGAGCCGCCCATGTTTTCGTCGCGGAGGACATTGCTCAGGATGTCGAACATCCCCACCGAGGCCCCGATGAGTAATCCGGTCAGCGTCCAACCCAGGATGATGAAGATGTCCCAGGGAATCAGGCTATACAAGAGGGAGCCGACCAAGGCACCGGTCAAACCGCCGATGGAGCCAACCAAAACCGCGACGGCCACGCGCGACACTATTTGGACGGGTTGCCGCCATCCCAGGTTCCATAACGCATCCACCAGCCCCAAACCGAAGGCCACCATCATGCCCAGAAAGATCCCTTTGATGGTGGAGTTGAATACTGGGTGAAAACCTGGAACGGACGCCAATCGGCCCAGCACCCAGCCGAAAAATGCCGCCCAGCCGCCACAGAAGGCACAATAATGGATGAACAACCGAAATGACATTATATTGTCCTGACACGCTTAATCAAATATCCCCCGGTCCCGGATGCGCACGGTTTGCACGCGCGACACGTTGGTGCTCGAATCGACGCGCAGCTCGAACGTCCCGCTTTGCTTAGGGGCCTGGATGCGCCAAGTAACCGGGCTGTTTCGGCTGGCGGCATTCTGGGCGAGAGCTGGAACCGCTTGCGTGGCCGAGCCGGAGATCAGGCGGAAGCCCTCCGGCACGTTCAGGGTCACGGTTTGCTTGGCCACGGGTTCATGAACATAAGCAGTCAACGTGAACTCGCCGCCGGGCACGAATGAGCCGCCCACCGTCAGCGCCAGCTTCCCGCCGTCGTCGGCGGAAACGCTTCCCAAGCCATACGTGAAGCCCATGAGCCGTGTCTCGCCGGGCGGCAACGGCCGTTCGTTCCAATAAATCACCACGGCGGAATCGATCTCGGCCACCTGCTGTTTATTCGCTTTCCGGTCGATTTGGTGCAAAATGTCCATGTTATGCACGGGAACTTCCCAAAGGGTGTTGGCCGCCAAGCAGCGTTTCCTACCGTCGATTCGTTCATTCGGCCAGGCGCCCAGCGTGACGCGGCTGGGAGCTTCAAAGCGGCCGCCGAGTTTCAGCTGCAAATGGGCGATGGTGCCGGGGTCTTTCAAATCTTCTCGTTCCAACGCTTGAATGAAATCAGGAATAGCGGCGGGTTGGTTGAAATCGGCGGACGTATTATTCAATCCTTTGGCGCCGGGCAGCATGAACGGCACGCCGTCGTTGGCACCGATGTAGGTATCCAGCATGAAGCGCAGCCCCACGCGGCGTGGTTTCTCGTCGCGGTTCTCGATTTGATAGCGGACTAGAGCGGTGTCCAATAAACCGCTTTGCTCGCCGGGCACCAGCTGCACGGTCTGCGTCACCACGATGGTGTTGCTGGCATCGGCGCTCCACACGGCGTGCGCGCCCACCAGATCGGCAAAAGGCCCCGTGGCCACGGCTTCTTTCTGGACCAGCCAACGGCCCGGCGGGTTGGTGCCAAACAGAATATCCTGGCCGTCAATCCGCAGACAGGTATTATTGCTTCTCCCTTTGTCATCGAAAGTCAATTGCTTGTAGTTGCTCGATTGGCGCGGGTCCCGTTCGCGCAGCATCACCAGTCCAAAGCGCATGGTGGGTTGGTGGAAGAACTGATCGCGGAAATCGTTGCGTTCGATTCGTTCATGGAAGCGAATGGCGATGGGCGGTTCGGTATCCGCACGCAGCGTGCTTTGACTGGGATCAAACGGCGGGGCAGCGGTAGGATCGACCAACCAATCGCGCAGGAACACCACGAACAGGGTGAACGCGAGCAGAACCGGCGCCAATAAGTGGACCCAGAAAGGTGTGTGGACCAGGCGGGGCGTCACCGCTTCCGGAGCCGGGGCTGGTGCCAATGGCGCCGGCGCCACCAATGGCGCCACGGGGGGAGCCGCTCGATAGTCGCGCGGCGCGATGTCTGCCGCGGCTGTCACGGGAGAGACGGCAGGAACCTCCTCGATCTCCAAGGCCGCGAAAGGGTTGATAGCAGCCTGACCACTAATCTGCAAGGAGACCGGAAGGTGAAATTGCTGATTACCGTTCGCGGTAATGACGACCTTGGCGTTTAGGATTTCACCGGGTCGATCCGGCACGGCGGCAATGGCGAGCGGAATGCTGGCTTTGCGCCCGCTGATCTGCGTTTGCCCCACCTGGATCCAATCTTTGTTGCACCGCGCGGAAGCATAAACCGGCCGCTTTTCGGGGGTCCTCACTTGCACGATTTGTTCCAAGCGTTGCCCCGGATTCCCCACGAATTGCAGCGCTTGATGGCTCACTTCGACCTTGGGGGGCCTGGTCAAGCCCAAGGCTTCAAAGAATTGTTGGATCGCCGCCAAGCCGGACGCGGAAGGACCGGGCACCGGGTAGGTCCAGCCGTTGTCTTGGTACCATTTCTCCACCGCTCCACTTTCAAACAGCCGCACCGCTTCCTTGGGATTCGACTTGGCTTTCTCGGCGATTTGACGCGGCGTCGTGGCCCCAGCCAGTACGCCGTTCGGAAAGGTTTTCACGGGGACGACGACGCGGACCAAAACGGATTCCATCCCCCCGTTCGACTCCACCACCAACATCCCTTCCAACGGTTTCGTGGAAGCGCGCAATCCTTGGCCGCGAATGTGCAGCGTGATGGTTTGCTCGGTGGCGAATTGAAATAATTTGCGCGGACTCCCGGACGATTCGCCCAGCGACAACCAAGGGGAATTGTCACAGAGCACGGCGCCGTACAGCAACCGCGCGCCGGTGTTGCGCAGCACGACTTCGACTTTGCGTTCCTCGCCAATCCGCATCTGGCCCAGGTTGATTTCCGTTGGTTCGACGCGCAAGGTCGGTTGCGGCAAGGCGTCGCTCGGCAGCTGGGCCAGCAGTTGATCCAAACCGCGATCCCGATCGGGATAACTTTTGGCTTGCCGAGCTGCTTGCGCCAGATCGGCGCGGCCCAGATTGGCGAGAAACATCTCCAAATAACCCTGTTGGAGAATGTCCAACGCTTCGGCCCAGTTTTCCTGACAGGCAATGGCCAGTTGATCGAAGTTGCCGCACGCGCGGCCAGAGGGAAACACGAATTGTTGTGGAAAAGGTTGCGTTCCGGTGATGATCAGGCTACCGCCACTTCCGGCATGACCATTCAACGCCGCGCCATCGAAATAGCAATAGACTGCCTCTACTGGATTGACGCGCGAGCACTTGGAGCAGGTTTGGGCCATGGTTGAATCCTTGCCCGAAGTCACCTGGAAAGGCACTGGTAGGCGTTCCCGGGTTGGTTTGTCTAGTGCCTGACACTATTTAGGCGGGAAGGGTCGATGGCTCGGCACCTGCTGTTGGCGCGTGCCAAGCCATCGACCCGTTGGGATTTAGATGACGACTTTCAACTGCACCGTGCCGATTTGGATGACATCGTTCACGTTCAGAGTTCGTTTTTGCCCTGGATACACTCTCGTCCGATTGACGAACGTGCCATTAGAGCTATTCAAGTCTTCAATGGCCAGGACGTTGTTCTCAAACGTGATTAATGCGTGTTGGCGCGAGGACCACACGCGATCTGGGGGTTCTTGGTCCTCCAGATCGATGTCCACGGGTTTTTCATCGGCGCGGCCCACGAAATTATGCCCCTCGTAAACGGGGTACTCGGCGTTGATCTTTTGTCCGCGCATCACAACCAAGCGCGGCGCGGCGCCTGGCGGCAGCTGCCCTTCCACCGCTTCGGCGGCCGGCGCAGGGGCCGGCGCCGCTGGGGGTGGTGCAGGAGCCGCTGGCGGGGCCTCCGCAACGGGCGCCGCTTCGGCGACCGGTTCGGCCTCCGCGACCGGCGCCGCTTCGGCGACCGGTTCGGCCTCCGCGACCGGCGCCACTTCGGCGACCGGTTCGGCCTCGGCGACCGGCGCCGCTTCCCACGGTGCGGGTTCGGCGACCGGTTCCGCTTCCGCGATGGGAGTTAAATTGACATCCGCCACTGGCACTTCCGCCATCGGTTCGAGTGGAACCGCTTCCGCGATCATTGGATTCTCTTCGGCGGGAGCGGCCAAGGGAACATCCGCCACGGGAGCCGCTGGAGCCGATTCCACTCCCGCCAGATCAGACTTGCACTGTTCGCAGAACAAGGCGCCGTCTTCGTTATCATAGCCACAAAAAGGACACTTCAGCATGGTTATTTCTTCCCTCTCGACCTTGGGCTTCCGGGAATGCTGAGAAATCCCCTGGAAGCAACACCTTGCGGCTATCCGCCAACGTGCCGGTCGCCGCAAGCAATATCCACACCATACCCCATGAAAGCGCCATCCTTAGACAGGCATTTCCTCGGCCACCCGCGCCGCGTCATCGACCGCTAGCTGCGTCTTCTTCGAGACGCGCCCACCGAAATTGATCTCATGCACGACTTGCTTGGCGAGCATGGTCTTCTTGGCGGCGCGCGGTCCCATGAGTTCCCCCTTCTTGACGATCTGTTCCGCCACGGCTTGCGCTTGCTGCGTGTCGTTGGTGGCGATGGCCTTCTGCAAATTCGCGTTCAGTTCGTAGATTTGCACTTCGTCAATGTGCTTGGCGACCTCGGCGTTGATGTAGCCGTGCCCCGCCGACGTGTAGACCATCTCCAACGGCAACATGCCGGACGATTCCCGCTGACCGCTGCCCGGATCGAAAGTGACTTCGAGCTGTGCGATGACGAATTTACCATCGGGACGTTTGGGCAAGCTCATGTCCAAGATGTAGCGCGTGGGATTATCCCGTTCCAGGGTTCCCAAGCCAGCGACCAGATGGCGTTCTTCCGGCTCCTCGCACTTGAGTTCGCGGATTTCCGGCACCACTTGGCGAACGCGCTTGATCTTGACGTCTTTGGTGGGGCGGATGTGCAATTCCACATCCAAGAAACCAGTGGCCGCCAGCTGTTCAAACTCTTCCAGGAAGACGCGCTGGGCTTCCTCGGCCTGGTTCACGTCAATGTAATGCCAGCTGCCTTCGCTCATTTTCGCCAGGTCCTTGATCAAGGTGGCGTTCCATTCGGTGCCGACTCCCATCATGGTCAAGCGGATTTTCTTTTTGGCGGCTTCTTGAGCCAATTGCCGGCACATCTGTTCGCCGGAGGTTTCGCCGTCGGTCAACACCACGACTTGGGAGAGGCGACCTGGCTTGATCAGTTTTTCCACTTCGGTCAGCCCCAGGTGGATGCCCTCATCCATCGTGGTGCCGCCGGGGTCGTCGTGGATGCGATCAATGCGCTGGATGACATCAACAATTTTGTCTTTTTCCGATAAGGGCGTGGACGGCAGGGCCAATTGGCCGCCGTTGGCAAAGGCGATGATGGCCATCGTGTCATCGGGTTTGAGTTTTTCGATGGCTGCCAGCGCCGCCTGCTGAATGCGGTTGATGCGGCTGATTCCAGTACCATCTTCCTCATACATCGACCCGCTGACATCCAGCGCTAACGCCAGGTTCAACCCGAGTGGCGCGCCGCCGCCCCCGCCAGCGGGAATGAGCTTTAACAAAGCGTAGCTGGCAGCGGATTCGCCGTGGACCGCAATACTGCTGCGGTGCATCATGCGTTCGATAAAAATTTTGGCCGGCATGTCTCTAACTTTCCTTACGCTGTTAGACCCAGAGAAGACAAAGAAGCCGCACAGTTGGGAACCGCGTGGTCCCCCCCAGCGCCCGCCTGAAACAGGGAACGTGTCTTAGCGTTCTCCGAGATGGTTGCTCGCCGTGATAGGTTGTTTTGTCTTGGGTCGAGTTGTTGCAAACAAACAACCGGCCCTCCCTGACCCTTCCCCGAATGGGGAGTTCACGGTCTGGTTTGCGTCCTTGAACGGAGCTACGTTCTATCAGAGTAACGGGAAAACATGCCCCTGGTCGAGATTGGTACTGAGGCACCACGCCAAGCCGAACGCTTTTCTAACACACCCATCACGTTCTGGCAACAGGCGAGCGCTCGATTTTTATGATTGTTTCGTAGCTTCGTCGCTACAGGCCAAACGATAGTTCCATTTTCAAGCCACTTTTTCGACACCGTCATGGTCCAACTAGAACCGCCGATGAGATAATGACATTCAAATGGGAACTCAACGTTGGGCGACACGAGCCGCGAGCGTGTGGTATCTACTTTGTTTTATTGTGGCGGGGAAGCAAATGCAATGGGCAGTTGGCTGATTCCACGCGCGTTCCGCATGGCGATGGTGGACTGTGCAGCGCGCACTCTGTTCCACCGCGGGCGGGAAGTTCGGAACCAAGTGTTTGAGGATGACGACTAATCTCTTGCCAAGGAAGAGTTACCGCGTATGATTGACGAACGCTTGGAAGTTTGCCCATTCGCCGAACGGGCCTCTTAACATCCCATTTCCAAGGAGAAATACATGCTTCGGCTCGCGCGCATCAGCTGTCTCGTTGTGGGAATGCTCGCCGTGGGAATTTGGCTAGGGACCAGCGGCGACTCCACGACGGCCGCGGACGCTCCCGGAAGCGGCATTCCGATAGACACGACGGACTTCAACAAGATTCTCGAGCGTGAGGTGTCCATCATTCAAGACGCCTTGAAGGGCAATCCGAATAAAGCGGCTCTGTCCAAGGCACGCACCCAAGCCGTGATGATCGCCGCCTACGCGCGGTACACCCAGGGACCCGACGCCGAACTACGCGCTACGTTGTGCGATGCCGCTTTGAAGTTGGCCGACACCATCCGCGCCGGCAAGCTCGATGACGCCCGCCAGCAAGCCGCTGCTTTGACCACCCTCAAAGCCAACGCGGCGGCCAAGTTCCCCACTGGCTCGCTGATGAAAGCCTCTAAATCGGATATTAGCGACGTCATGCATCAATTCGCCTTCACCTCGGCGGGGGGACTGGGAATTGACGGCACCCTGAAGAAAATGACCGCCATCAAGGGGGAATTGCCCGGCGATCTTTTGAATGACGACTTAATCTGGATGGCTTATCAATCCGCTGTCACCGGCGAGCTGATCAAGGGCTACGATCCCGAAGAGAGTCAGAAACTGTGGATGGAAAACGCCGAGGCCATGCGCCAGCTGGGTATTGAGCTGGTAGGCACGACGAAACGCAAGGAAGGGGGCGCCGCGCACTCCGTGGTCTATAAATTGACCATCGCGTGCAGCCGTTGTCATCAGAAATTCCGGGATTAACGCCCCGCCGAATCATTCCCGGCGCCGCCTTGGTCCGCCACCGCGGCGCCCTTGACTTTTTGGAGACACTCGCATGACTCACAAACTTCCGGTGGGACTGGCGGGGTTGGCCCTGCTGGTCGTGGGGCTGGTGGCGTGGCGGGGAACGGATCACGGCACGGCGGCGGACGCCCAACCGGCCGCTCCCGTCTTGCCGGCCAACGACTTCGAGCTGCTGGTCCAACATACCGCTCGGCTGCTGCGAACCACGCTCGACGACCTGCCCAAGGCGGACGCCAAGGAACAAAAACTGGCCGTCACCAAGGCGCGCGTGGCGGCGCTGATGCTGGCGGCGTGCGCCCAATACACCGCCAAGGGGGACAATGCTGGACAGGTGGCGGCCGTTCAGCCCCTGGCCCTCCAAGTGGCGGCGGACCTCCAAGCCGGCCAATTCGACGCCGCCAAGAAAAATGCCGCCCTCTTGACATCAGCGAAGGGGCAGCCGGCTCCTTTGGCCAAAGTCGATTACGCCAAGCTGATGGAGCTGGACGAACTCATGCGCCCCTTTGAGCAAGTGCAAAAAGGGGGGCTGGATTTCGAGCGTACCCTGTTGCTCTTGGTGTCCACCGGACGCAAGGGGAAAGCCTTGCCCGATAAGGCGATGGATGATCAGTTGGTGTTTCTGGCTTATCAAACCGCCGTGGCGGGCGAGCTGACCAAGCTGTACACGCCGACCATGAAGCCAGAAGAATGGAAAGCCCTGTGTGACCAAATGAGCCAAAGTGCCTTGGAGCTGGGCCAAGCCGTCAAAGCCAAGGACGGTAAAGCCGGCTATGCCGCCCTGCGCGCTCTCAATCAAAGCTGCGATAAATGCCATGAAGTGTATCGTTAGAAAGGGCAAGACTCGATAAAGGGTGACATAAGATAAGACATGGCACGGGATTCATCGGTTCGCGCGCGCAAGCCGCCCACGCGAACCGAGAGCCCTGGCACCGCGAGAGGGGATAGCGTATGCAGTTCCGCCGGTTGGGCCGCACGGGATTAAAAGTATCCGAACTTTGTCTCGGCACCATGACGTTTGGTCATCAATGTGACGAAGCCACATCATTCGCCATTCTCGACAAGGCCACGGAGGCCGGGGTCAACTTCATCGACACGGCGGATGTCTATCCCGTTCCCCCGACCTTGGAGACGGCGGGACGAACCGAGGAAATCATCGGCCAGTGGCTGCACGGACGCCGGGATCGTTTCATCCTGGCCACCAAATGCCGTGGCAAGATGGGACCGGCTCCTTTTGACGAAGGATTGTCCCGCCGGCACATCCTCAAGGCGGTGGAGGACAGCTTACGCCGCCTGCGCACCGATTACATCGACCTGTATCAAACGCATCAGCCCGACCCAGACACCCCAGCGGAGGAAACCTTGCAAGCCTTCGATGATCTGGTTCGCGCTGGCAAGGTTCGCTACATCGGTTGTTCCAATTATCCGGCCTGGCAAGTGGCTTTGTCGCTCGGCATTAGCGCCCGGCACGGCTGGAGTCGCTTCGACTGCGTCCAGCCCCGTTATAATCTGCTGCACCGCGAGATTGAAAGCGAGTTGTTGCCCTTGTGCCGGGATCAGGGGTTGGGAGTGATCGTTTACAATCCGCTGGCCGGCGGTTTTCTGACAGGTAAATATCAATCATTGGATGCCCCCGAAGCGGGAGCGCGCTTCACGCTGGGCATTACCGGCGAGTTGTACCGCAAACGCTACTGGCACGAAGCCCAGCTCGAAGTCGTGCGGACTTTGCAAGACTTCATGCGCCAGCGGAGCCGGTCGCTGGCGTCGGCGGCAGTCGCTTGGGTGTTGGCCCAGCCTGGGATCACGGCCGCCATCATCGGAGCCAGCCGCCCCGAACAGTTGGATGCCACCTTGGCCGCCACGGATCTGCGTCTCGACGCGGAAGAGATGGAAGTTTGCGCTCAGGCTTGGTACAGCCTGCCGCGTCCCCTGCAACCCATTCCTTGAGCAACCGGGGCCGTGCGGATTCATCGTTTCACGCACGCGCTTATTCCACGCGCCATGAAAACACCATGCTCCCAAGCGGAGAATTAGGGTTCGGCAGTGCCCCTGCACATTGTGCCCGGCCTACGCTTTGTAACGACAACAACAAGGGCCAGAGGCGATTTGCCCGTTTTCTAAATTGCGGAGAGCGGCGCGGCGCTGGTATGCTCTATACATAATGGGGGAAGACCTATCCAAAAGGAGGCAATGTCATGCGCTTCCGTCACATCCTGTTCATGTCGCTCGCTCTCTGGTTCTGGATGAATGTGCCCTCCCAGGCCCAAATGGAAGATTCCACCATCATGGGCAAAACCCTGGCGCAATGGATGCAGGAGGCCCAACATCCCGATCCAGGGGTTCGAGAAAAAGCCATTCAAACTCTACAGCTGTTTGGCCCGGCGGCGCAAAAAGCCGGTGCGATTCTGATTGGTAATTTATCGAATCCCGACGCCGGCTTGCGCGTCAATGCCGCCATCGCCATCGGCCATATTGGCTTGAATGATTGGGACAAGGAAAAAGGAATTGGCGGGCTGATGACCATGCTTAACGATTCTCAGGCCATTGCCCGGTTCCAGGCGGCGATGGCCCTGGGACGAATCGGCCCGGACGCCAAGGCCGCCATTCCGCGCTTGGCGCAGTACACCATCCGCGATCGCGGCTCTTGGGAAATCCGCAAGGCGGCGGCTTTTGCCCTGGGAGCGATTGGCGTCGATAAGGAGAAAGGGGCGGACTCGCGCGCCTTGGCGGCGTTGACGAGCGTGGCCGTCGGGCAGTATCGGGACCCTTGCGCCCAAGTACGTCTGGAAGCCGTGCTAGCGATCAGCATTTTGGCGCAGGCGCTCAATCCCAACGATCTCGAACCCCTCCTCCGCACCATGCAAGGCTCCGTCTCCGATCCCGACAAGACCGTCAGCATGTATGGCCGGCTTTTCTTGTTGCAGCTCAGCAATAAGGCGGTGGTCAACGATACGACCTTGTCACCCATTAGCAAGATGTTGAAAGACCCCAACGTGGAGGTGCGCGTCCATGCGGCTCGCATCTTGGCCCTGGTGGGCGAACAAGCGCAATCGCAGATCGAGCCGCTGATCGAGGCCTTGGAGGACAAGGAATTCATGGTGGCCGGCACGGCGGCGATGGCATTGGGAGAGATGAAAAACGGCTTCACGGATCGGCATGTGGCCATGCTCTGTCTCATGTTGAAGCACCCGCAAGCCTACGTCCGCAGCAACGCCGCTCAGACATTGGGTCTGATCGGTCCCAAGGCCAAATCCCGCTTGGCGGACCTGATCGACGCACTGCGTGACCCTGATGATAGCGTGCTCATGGCTGTCGTCTTCGCCTTGGGGGAAATCGGACCGGAAGCCATGCCCGCCGTTCCCATGCTCACGGAAGTCACCAAGCACAAGGAAGCATTCGTCGCTCAGGCCGCCAGGAATGCCTTGGACAAAATCCACAAGAGGAATTAGATGATTCATGACTTGTCCGAATTCAGCAATGCGCCCAGGGTGGAAGGGAACGCATGAACTCTGAGTTGTTGCAGGAAGTAGCTAACACCGTGTTGCGCAAGGCCCAGCAGCAAGGATATGTCCGAACCCGCGAAATCCGTGACGAGCTGGCACGGGTGGGTTTGGATGAAAAATTGTGGGAATCGGTTCTATCCTTGATCCAACCGTGCGTCCGGCTTCGTCAGGGACGGTATTATCTGAAAAGTAATCGCGCCGTGAAATTGCGCGATCGAGTGCGAAAGGAACTCCATCAGCAGCAAGCCATCAAAGCCGCTGTGCGTCAGCTGATTCAGCAATATCGCGCTGGCAATGTGGTTGTCGAGCGCCGCGGCCGCAACCGGATCGAACTCATTCAGCCGATCTTCGTGGAAACCGAAGACCGGCGTGTGTTGCGGTTGCTTAGTCGTGACATATCACTGACGGGGATGCGTTTGCTGGGAACCCATCGTTTGCAAGGACAGAAGGTGCGTGTCGCCATTCCGCGACCAAGCGAGGGGGATGTCTCTTTTCAATTCCTGTTGCAGATTCTCTGGAGCGCTGAGGTGGGGGACAATCTGTATGAAAGCGGCGGTTTGTTTCTCGACATGGACCCCAACCCCATCCCGAGGCCGCGCATCGTGAGCGAGGATTAGAAGACCATCCGTTGATGCGTCGGTTTGCTCCCGCTATCCCGTGGCCCGCGCCAACACGGCCACGACGACGCGGCGAGCGCCGGCTTGGCGCAAAGCGCGCGCGGCGGCATCGACCGTGCTACCGGTTGTCATCACGTCATCCACCAGCAACACTGCTTGGTCTTTCCCGTGAGAACCAGGAACCGCGCGAAACGCGCCGCGCACGTTGTCGCGGCGCTCGGCCAGCGATCCCAATGTCTGTTTGGCCGTGTACCGAGTGCGGCGCAACCAGTTCGGTCGGCACGGCAAACCGAGGCGCCGCGCCAGACTATGGGCCAGGATCGCGCTCTGGTTAAAACCGCGCTCCCAGCGCCGCCGCCAGTGCAAGGGAATCGGAACCACGACAGCGGCTTGCACGGAGCGTAACCGCTGCTCGGCGTGTTCCGCCCACAGGCGCCCCAGCACTTCCGCCAGCATCTCGCCAGCGGGATATTTCAGGCGGATTATCAACTCGCGCAGCAAATCCTCGTAAGGACCCAACCGCAGGACTTTTTCAAAGGAAAAGGCCGCGCCGCGACAATGCAGGCAATCGGTGGCCTGATCGGTGAACGGCCCGACCGTGCCGGCGCAGCGCGGGCAAGTGGCGAAACGGTCAGTGATCAAGGCATGACGGCACTGCGCGCAGAAATAGAGCGTACCGGCGGACAACGGTTGCTCACACGCCGCACAGAGAGCCGGATAAAGCAAGTGCGACAACCCGCGGCCAAGTTCCTGAGTCCATGAGCGCACTCCCTGCCACATGGCATGACTCCGACATGTTGCGTTGTGAGATAACTTATCGTTTCGCGCCCGTGATCACTCCCCGCGCAACGATCCATTTATACTCCAAATCGGGAAGATGTGGCTCGGCGTTTGCTCACCGTTGCAAGATACTGGGCCGAATCATGGTGGCCCCTTGGATACGAATGCGCTTGAGGGGCCAGTGTTCCGTTGGTGTCAGCAACTTGGGACCGTTGGCCGTGATCAGGAACGTATCGCAGCTGACGGCCACCCCCACGCGCGCTTGCCAGGTCAAGGCCCAGTCATTCTGAAGCAGCTCTTCGGTGTGCGGCAGCAACGGCAGCTCGACCGGCGCCCAACCCGTGACGAAACCCGGTGGACTGAGACGCCATTCAAATTCATGCTTGGTCACTTGATAGACGCGCTGGCCGGCTTGGAAAATGCGTTCCGGCACCGAATCCGGCCAAGTGCTGGCGATGTAGGTGGCCGTGACCCGGCAGGCAGCGTCAAAGTCATGACGTACCTGGTCCGGCGGCGGGCCGAAACTGACCATGCGGCTGGCCGTGGCGCACAGGCCATACTTGCGGGCCGTGGCGGTCAGTTGGCAGACCGCGCCGACAGGCTGCGCCGAGCAACCGGGACGGCGATAACGCTGGCCGTTGTCCTGATTATGCACACCGATAGCCAACGGCATCATCCCCCGCCGGGCCAAGCGATGGCACAATTGAGCGGCTGCTTCCTGCTCCGTCATTTCTGGCGTGATGCTGCGGCACGTCGCTTCCAAGGCATGGCTTAGACCATGTCCCAAGGAACGATAGCGGCCACATTCATACACCGACAAACGCCGCCGCGCCAGTCGCAATGCGTCCCCCACGGCGATACATTCGCTCAAAGGACGGTCACAAGCGGTCTTTTTGTCTTGACATAGCAGACGTAACATCCCTCCTCGCCCCTGTTCCCACGACCATTCCTTGAGGCGAAAACCCATGCCGGACAGCTCGCGGTCGAAGAACCACTGGGAATCGACATTGGAACAGACCAGCCAACGATCCGCCGCGCTGAACCACACACCCGGCTCAGTATCGGGATCGAGAATATCCGCGACGGACAGACCGCTGAGCCAAGCCACGTTCGCCGGTTCCAAGACCAGCAAACGCTCGCAATCCCGCTCCCGCAACCATTGGGCGACCCATTCTTGTTTGGCCTCGATATGCGCGCGGCGCTCGGCGCGTTGCTCCGCCTCGGTGGCGGCGGCCGGCTGCTTGGGCGTGACGCTGGCGGTGGGTTGACGCGATGACAGGTCGGCTGATGTCTCACTCACGAAAAAGTACCTCGATGACACGATGATAGGACAGGGGGAATTGCACGCGCTCACTTCCGTCATCGGGTCCAGGGGGGTGGGAAACCGCCACGCGCGTAGCGCTGGGCAAGCTCCAAGTAACCGGCGCAGATGCGGCGGGTGCGTTCGATTTCCTCGGGCGTAACCTGACGCACTACTTTCCCGGGAATCCCCATGACCACGGAATGCGCTGGAATGCGCCGGTTCTCCGTCACCACGGCGCCAGCAGCGATCACACAGCCCTCGCCGATCTCGCTACCGCTCAGCAGCCGGGCGCCGATGCCGATGAGGGAATCGCGGCCGATGAACCGGCCGTGCAAGACCGCCGCATGACCCACGACTACCCCCTCTTCGATCACTTGGGGGATGTTGTGATCCGTATGCACAATGGAACCATCCTGAATGTTCACGCGGGGACCCATCGTGATGCGGGCCAAGTCGCCGCGCACCACGCTGCCGTACCAGATATTGACACCGGCTGACAAGTCAATATCTCCCAGGACAACCGCAGTGGGCGCGACATAGAAATTTTGAATGCTTTGCATGACCGCCTCGCATCGTGAGCCGCAAAGTTCCGCCTCCAGGAGTCACCCAAAGTCGTGCTTGGGGTTGATGGTTATTGTAACGCCAGTGGCGGCCCATTCGCAACCAAGAGCCGGTCATTGGAACCCGTTTTGCGAGGAAGGGGAGCGGCGAATGTGTCCGCCGCCTTGTCCATTCCGCTAGGTCTCCATACCCTGTTTAGTATGGGAGGCGCATCTCGATAGCAACTTGACATCTTATCATCCATTAAATTCCTGGGCGAGGAGCAGTCGTGAACAACACCAGTCATCCCCAGCCGACCGTCGTGGTTATCTTTGGCGCTGGCGGCGACTTGGCGTGGCGCAAATTGGCGCCAGCGCTGTACAACCTTTACCTGGACCGCTGGCTCCCCGAGAATTGCGCCATCATCGGCGTCGATCGGCGTGACCTGAACGATGACACCTTCCGCCAGCACTTGCTCGAAGGGATCAACCAGTTCTCGCGCAGTGGACCGGTGGATCCCGCCGCGTGGTCAGCGTTCGCCGGCCGTCTCAGCTACATGGTCGCCGATTTTGACGACGCCCAAGCCTTCGCCGCCCTCGCCGAACGCTTGGCCCATCTCGATGACACCTGGAAAACACAAGCCCATCACATTTTCTATCTGGCGATCTCCCCCACACTCATCGAGATGGTGACGCGACAGCTTGGCCAAGCGCGGCTCGCTCAAGATCGGGAACACGCGCGCATCGTCGTCGAAAAGCCCTTTGGCCGCGACCTGCGCTCCGCGCGGGAGCTGAACCAAATGCTGACGACCGCGTTTCAGGAATCGCAAATCTTTCGCATCGATCACTATCTGGGCAAGGAAACGGTGCAAAACATCCTCGCCTTTCGGTTCGCCAACGCCTTGTTCGAGCCGATCTGGAACCGCCGCTACATCGACCATGTGCAAATCACCGTCGCCGAGGAAGTCGGCGTGGAACATCGCGGCGGCTACTACGATCATGCTGGCGCCCTGCGCGACATGGTGCAGAATCATTTGCTGCAAGTGCTGACCCTCATCGCCATGGAGCCGATTGTCTCCTTCGCGGCGGAGGAGATTCGCAACAAGAAGATGGATGTCATCCATGCCATCCGCCCCATTCCCGCCGATCAGCTTGATTTAGTAACAGTAAGGGGACAATACGGTCCCGGCATTATCCATGAACAGCGCGTGCCGGGTTATCGCTCCGAGCCGGACGTGGACCCGCACTCCGCCACGGAGACGTTCGCTGCCGTGAAGCTGTTCGTGGACAACTGGCGCTGGCAGGACGTGCCGTTCTATCTGCGCACTGGCAAACGGCTGCCGGCCAAGGTGTCCGAAGTGTCGATTCTGTTCAAGCCGGTCCCGCACCGGGCCTTTCCCGCCTCGGCTGCCGAGAACTGGTGGCCCAACATCTTGACCATCGCCATTCAGCCGTATGAAGGCATCTATTTGAGTTTCCAGGCCAAGCAGCCGGGGCCGGCGCTGCGCTTGGGGCCGGTGAACATGCGCTTCCGCTATCAAGAGGCCTTCGCCGCCACGCCCTCGCCGGAGGCTTACGAAACGCTATTGCTCGATGTGATGCGCAACGACGCCACCTTGTTCATGCGCGCTGATCAAGTCGAAGCGGCTTGGGCTTTGGTGGAGCCGATCTTGCAAGGATGGCAAGCGGTGCGGCCCACGAACTTTCCCAACTATGCCGCCGGTACTTTTGGACCGACGGCTTCCGACCTGCTGTTGGCCCGCGACGGCCGGATTTGGGTTCCGCCCATGGTGCAGGTGCAGTGAGAGTTTATTGTCAAAGCCTTTCTCTCCCCTTGGCGGGAGGTGAGGGGGAGAAGCCATGAAGATACAACGCTATCCTGATTTGGAAGGCATCAGCCGGGCGGCGGCGGAATTGTTCGTCGAGCAAGCCCAACTAGCCGCGACCAGCCGAGGCCGCTTCAGCGTGGCCCTTTCCGGCGGTCACACGCCCAAGCGCTTGTTCGCGGTCTTGGCGTCCCCGCCCTTCCGCGCGCAAGCGCCGTGGGATAAAATCCACGTCTTCTGGGGGGATGAACGCTACGTGTCGCCCGATGATCCACGCAGCAACTACCGCATGGCCCGCGAGACGTTATTGCAGCACGTCCCTATCCCGGCGGAACAAATCCATCCCATGATGATGGCGGATCAACCCGCCCAAGCCGCCGAGCAATACGAACAAGTGCTGCGGGCATACTTTGACAAAGAAGCTCCCACGCTCGACTTGGTGTATTTGGGACTGGGGGACAATGGTCACACGGCGTCGCTGTTTCCCGGCACTCCCGTCTTGACAGAGCAACGCCGCTGGGTGGTGGATGTCTATGTCGCCGAGCAGGACATGTACCGCCTCACGCTGACCGCGCCCATGATCAATCAGGCGCGGCTCGTGGCCTTTCTGGTCGCGGGCGCGGACAAGGCTCAAGTGCTCAACGAGGTAATACACGGCTCCTTCGATCCGCAGCGCTTGCCAGCGCAGCTCATTCAACCGCAACCTGGCGAGCTACGCTGGTTGATCGATGAGGCCGCTGCGGGGCAATTGCCTCAAAAGTAAGAAACCTGACAATACGAAATCATCGGGATTCATCGATTCACGCTGGTTTCTGACACTGCGGCGCGAACCGATGCATCGACAGAGCAAACATCTCAACCACTATCAATTCCCCGCCGTGATCGTCACTGCCATGGGTAAGTCATGGGTGAAGGTGACATTACCGACGCGCGCCGTGGCTCGGACGATCACATTGGGATTGCTGGCTGGCTTGGCGTTGGCGGCGACTTTCAGGGTCAACTTGATGTCGTTGGCGTTCGGGGCGATCTTGGTTGCCGCCGCGCTCACGCCGGCAAAACCTGACGGCAACACCAGCTGGACCTGAAATTCCCCCTTGTAATCATGCAGGCGTTTCAGCTGCACCGTCAGCGCCGCTTCCTTGCCGGCGGCGACCGTCACCTTCGGCGTCGTCGTGCTAAGCTCCGCAACTTGATTATAGACTGTCACGGCAATGGGCGGAGCGTATTCGATGGCGCGGATGTTGGTCGGCTTCCCCTTGGGTTCCTTGGCGAATTGGAATTGTCCATTGCCTTGCAGCACCAGGTTGAAGTTGCCTGGTTGTGCGTTGGCGGGGACCGTCAAGCGTACATTCGCGGATGACTGGTTAGCGGCGATGGTCACTGCCTGAATGTTCAGAGGAATGCCGTTGGTCTGGGTGGGAGCGCTCAGGCGCGTGATTTGCACCGGCGCCTTGAACTCCGCCATCTGGCGATGGATCGTTAGCGGAACCTCTAGCGTCCCCCCCAACGGAACGGCGAACTGCGTCTGTTTCGCCTGGAGGATGAACGGCCCTTTCTCGCGCACGGCCAGGCACAGCGACCGGGACAAGCGGCTGATGGCCGCGATGTTGACGTTGGCAATCGGCCAGACCAGGCACGCCGTCCGGGCTTCTTGCGTCACGGGCTTGCCGTTGATCGACGCCGTTCCCTTGATGCGAATGGCTCCGTCCCAGTTGGGCGCGTTGGCGGCGGCGGTGAGCACCACATAAGTGTCGCGCAATTTCGGTCCCAGCGTCTGCGGCGGGCAGGTGATCCCTTTCGGCAATCCTTCCACTGTCAGAGTCACTTCGCCGTCGAAGCCGCCGTCGCGCAGGCACACGACCTGGATGGCTTGGCTGCCTCCCTGTCGCAATGTTAAGCCGGTGGCACTCAGTTCATGGTTGCCCACCACCAGCAACCGAAAATCGGGTTGTTCCGGCTGAATGCTCAGATGATAGATGAAGTGCGGCCCGGCCCGCGAATAGCTGGTGTTACTCTGCACGAGCAGCTCATAATCGCCGTCCGCCGGCACGACGAAGCGGGCCTTGGGATCGGCGGTGAAGGTGTACAATGGGCCGATGCGCGGGGGGATGTCGGGATGATCGACATACTCGCCGATCACTTGCTGATTGTCCACGCGGCGTAGCATGAAGGACAGGTCCACCGGCGATCCCAGCCGATCCGCGTAGGCCTCGATCCGATACACTTCCCCTTGCTTGGCCGAGAAGACGTACCAGTCTCGGTCGCGGCGGCGCTCGATTCGGCCGCACAATTCGCCAGGAACGCTGATGCGTTGGGCGGTTTCGGGGCTGAGATTTTTCTCGTTATCGAGGACCAATGGAGCGGCTGCGTAGGTCAGCAGCACGGCATTGGAAGTACCGGCGGCGTTCTGCACCCGGTATTCAAAGCCGTCCAGCCCCCCTAAATGGGGCAAGGCGGTGTCTTGATAGACCAGCTGCTCGTTCATGGCCCCCTTGGGCGGCGTGATTTTCACTGTGGCCTTTTCCAGCACGGCGCCATTCGCCGTGCGCAGGCTGGCATCCGGTTGGCCGCCGGGTAGGTTATGACCAATCAAGGTCAGCGTGGCGGGTTTGCCTGGCTCGACGACTGGCGGATAGGCCGCGTCAATCCACGGTCTTTCTGAGATGCTCAACCGATAGAAGTATTCCGCGCTGCCGTTCTGGTAGGTGTATTCGCTCAGACGCACGTAATAGTCGCCGTCCGCCGGTAAGACGGCGTACATCATGGCGTCGCGGTCGCGGTAATTGCGGTTGTGGGCCAGCAGGCGATCACGGGCGTCGAACAACTCCAGCTGCGGAGTCAATCTGCTGTCAATGCTGGAGGCAGCGCAGTGAACGATGATCTTCTGCCCCTTCCTGCCGGTGAACGTGAAATAATCGACATCCACGCGGTTATCGATGACACCATTGATGATCGTGTTGATTTCGACCGATTCCGCTTGGGGTACGTCACTGTTCGGCTCCGTTTCCATGATCTCGTTGAGGTCGTCAACCGCGAAGACGCGCGGGTTGCTGATGCCCCATTTGCCGATGACGCGCACATCGTGATAGCCAAGAGGCGTGTTGGCGGGAATGGTCACTTTGAACTTGACCGGCCCCGGCGGTGGCGGCGTCTTGACATTATCCGGCGGCGGCGGATCCGGGATGCGCTCGGCCTTGATGTCGGGCTGGCTAAAGTACAAAGCTGTCACCTCATCCAAGTGATTCCCCGTCAGGGTGACTTCCACTGTTGAGCCGAGCTTGCCACCTGGCGGCATCACGCTGCTCAGCACGGGAATGGGAAATTGCTGCTGGGCCGAAGCGAGCGGCAGCCACGCGAGCCACGCCCCCACGCCCAGAGTAATTGTGAGGAGTTGACGAATACGCATAAGATATCTCCTGAACCGTTAGACGCACGAACTCCCTCCACCTTATCCCCTACGACTCTTGGGTGCAGGATCGCCCCCCCCATTGTCGTTCGCCGTCCCACGTCTTCGGCGAAAAGATGGTCGTTGCTCGGCTTCCAAAACAAGAAGGGAAACGCAACTCTCGCGCCGCCGAGTCGCTGGCTGAATGAGTGATCGTAACGAATTGGAAATACAGGTTTTAGATAGGATAAGACGCGACGTCATCCAATTGAGAGAACAGACGCTTCATACAGCTTTGGCGAATAATTATTCAACATGGGGGCTTTTTCGCCTTTTTGTTGGTGTGGAAAAAAGAGCATGGATGGACCACGCCACGCGGCACTCACTGGCCGCGAGCCGATCCATCCATGCCCCCCATCCAGCGGAGTCACCCCTTTGACGAGTCGCTTACGACCGAATGGGAATTTTCTTGGGTTGGGCGTCCGGACGTTTGGGCACGGTGACGGTCAGCACGCCGTTCGCGGAAGAGGCTTGAATCTGGTCCGCGTCGATACCGCTGGGCAGCGGGATGGAGCGATAAAACTTGCCGACGAAGCGTTCGGTAACATGATAATTCTTTTTGCTTTCCTCGCGCTCCAACTTCTTTTCGCCTTGCAGAATCAAAGCGCCATCCTGGAAGGTCACCTCAACCTCTTTCGGCTCGACGCCGGGCAAATCGACCTTGACGATGAAACTCTTGTCGGTTTCCTCCAGGTCCACTTGCGGGGCCCAGACCTGACCCGCGATAGGCCACCCGCCATCGCCGAACAGATTTCCTTGAAAGCGTTGGAACAGCCGATCCATTTCACCGCGCATCTGCGAGATCAAATCGGTTGGACGTTGTATCAGGTTCATGACAAACCTCCTTTCCCTCACAAACAGTTTTCTTTCCCTTATCTGAAGAATTATACGGTATCTCCCCTTCCGATTCGTCGGTCCGCGCTGCGCATCGACCCCGAGCGCGACCCGATGAATCCCGAAAGGAACTCTTCTCCGAGTTATTACCTTTACTTCACCGCCGCTGGCTCGTGGGTTTGGGCGGTGAACGTCAAGCCACGGCTGCTTTCGTCATAGTCCACCACGACGGTTTGGCCATCGCGGATGTCTCCCTTGAGCAAGCGCCGGCCCAACTCGGTTTCCAGCTCTCGTTGCAGAACGCGCTTCAAGGGACGCGCGCCATACGCGGGGTCGAAACCGATCTGGACCAAGTACGACTTGGCCGCGTCGGTCAGCTCCAGCGTGATGTGCCGCTCAGCCAAGCGCTGTTGCAGACGGCGCAACTGGATGACGACGATGGCCTTCAAATGCTCCTCCGTCAAGGCGTGGAAGACGATGATCTCATCCACGCGATTGAGGAATTCGGGCCGGAAGTGCCGGCGCATCTCCTCCATGACCGTTTCCTTCATCCGCTCATAGGTGCTCCCTTCGTAGCTGCCGCGATATTCCAGGATGCGATGGCTGCCGATGTTCGAGGTCATGATGACGATGGTATTCTTGAAATCCACCGTCCGCCCCTGGCCGTCAGTCAGCCGGCCGTCATCCAGGATTTGCAGCAGCACGTTGAAGACATCATGATGGGCCTTTTCGATTTCGTCGAACAGGATCACGCTGAACGGCTTGCGCCGCACCGCCTCGGTGAGCTGGCCCCCTTCCTCGAAGCCGACGTAGCCGGGGGGCGCGCCGATGAGCCGGGCGACGGTGTGCTTTTCCTGGTACTCCGACATGTCGATGCGCACCATGGCCCGTTCGTCGTCAAAAAGTGTCTCCGCCAGGGCGCGGGCCAGCTCGGTCTTACCGACACCGGTAGGCCCCAGGAAGATGAACGAACCGATGGGGCGATTCGGATCTTTCAAGCCCGAACGCGCCCGCACCACCGCCTCGGCCACTGCCGTCACCGCCTCGTCCTGGCCAATGACGCGCTTGTGCAACTCGTCTTCCAGGTGGAGCAGTTTTTGAATCTCCCCTTCGAGCAGCTTGGACACCGGAATGCCGGTCCAGCGGCTGACGACTTCGGCGATGTCCTCTTCATCCACTTCTTCCTTGATGAGACGCGCCACGCCGGTTTTCTCGTCTTGGGCCAGTTGATCCTCCATCGCCTTGAGCTTGCGTTCCAGCTCCAGCAAGACACCGTACTTTAGCTCGGCGGCCCGGTTGAGGTCGTATTGCCGCTCGGCCTGCTCGATGTCGAGCTTGGTTTGTTCGATCTGTTCGCGGAGCTGGCGCAGGTTTTGAACGGTGTTCTTCTCCGCTTGCCATTGAGCCTTGAGGGCGTCGGCTTGTTCCTTCAGGTTGGCCAACTCCTTCTCCAGCTTTTGCAAGCGTTCGCGGGAGGCGGGGTCGGTTTCCTTGCGCAGCGCCTCGCGCTCGATCTCCAGCTGCATGACGCGCCGCGAGATTTCATCCAGCTCCGTCGGCATGGAGTCAATCTCGGTGCGTAGCTTGGCCGCTGCTTCATCCACCAGGTCAATGGCCTTGTCGGGCAAGAAACGATCGGAGATGTAACGATTGGACAACACCGCCGCCGCCACCAACGCGGCATCCTTGATGCGCACGCCATGATGCACTTCATAGCGGTCCTTCAAGCCGCGCAGGATGGAGATAGTGTCTTCCACCGAAGGCTGATCGACCAGCACCGGCTGGAAGCGCCGTTCCAAGGCCGCGTCTTTCTCGACGTGTTTGCGGTATTCGTCCAAGGTGGTGGCGCCGATGCAGTGTAGCTCGCCGCGCGCCAGCATCGGCTTGAGCAAGTTGCCGGCATCCATCGCCCCTTCCGCCTTGCCCGCGCCGACGACGGTGTGCAGTTCGTCGATAAAGAGAATGATTTCTCCTTGGGATTCTTGAATCTCTTTCAAGACCGCCTTGAGCCGCTCCTCGAACTCGCCGCGATATTTGGCTCCCGCGATCAACGCCCCCATGTCCAGGGCAATGATGCGCTTGCTCTTGAGTCCTTCGGGCACGTCGCCGCGCACGATGCGCTGGGCCAACCCCTCGACAATGGCCGTCTTCCCCGTGCCCGGCTCGCCGATGAGGACCGGGTTGTTCTTGGTGCGGCGCGACAAGACCTGAATCACGCGGCGAATCTCGTCGTCACGGCCAATGACCGGATCGAGCTTGCCAGTGGTTGCCAATTGGGTCAAATCGCGGCCGTAGCGTTCCAGGGCTTGATAGGTGGCTTCGGGATTGGGATTCGTGACACGCTGATGACCACGCACTTCCTGTAGGGCGCGCATCAGGCGCTCCCGGCTGACGCCGAACTCACCCAGGATTTTCCCCGCTGCCCCTTTGTCATCCGTTAGGGCAAGCAGCAAGTGTTCGACGGAGATTAACTCATCTCGAAAAGCCTGGGCCTCTTTCTCCGCTTGCACGGTCAACAACTGAATCAACCGGCCGGCGACCTGCGGTTCGCCGCCGCTGACCTTGGGGAGCCGTTCAATCTCGCGCTGCACGCGCAGCTTGAGCGCCTCGACGGCCACTCCTGCCTTGTTGAGAATCGCCGGGACCAGTCCCCCTTCCTGATCCAACAAAGCCAATAGCAGGTGTTCCACATCGAGCTGTGGGTTGCCAAAGCGCAGCGCCAAGCGTTGCGCCCCCTGCACCGCCTCTTGCACCTTTTCCGTGAAGCGATTGAAGTCCATGAATGAACGCTCCTCTCTGGAAATCGTTTTCTGTATCCTGCTTCTCAGAGTCTGGGCGGCGGGATTGATCCCCGCCGGACGTCCTCACGGCGGGGATCAATCCCGCCGCTCGCCGGATTTTCCCTCGGAATCATTTTCAAGCAGTCTCATGAGCGTTGGCCTAGCAAGTCGTATGCCTCTTCTCCTTCCCAACCGAAGCGGCGCTGACTGGAACAACCGATATTATGAATAGAAAATCAGTTACACGAATTGACCGGATCACACCAGCCAACGCCCCCCATGCGGAAATGGCACATGTCGTCGTCTGGAGACTGCCGAAATGACTTTGCTTCCGTCTCCATCCAGTTAGATGGTGGTGAAGCGGAAAAAGATGCAAAAATTTGGGGTCGAATTTGCACTTGCTGGTGCTGCGCGCTCGGAAAGGGATCTTTTCTGAAGCGCGTCACTTTCAATTGGGATGCGTGCCGACTTCGCGCAGCCGGGTGCGCAGGTAGCGGGCGCGGGCGGCGTTGCGCTCCTCGCCATCGAGCGGGGTGCCCATCAGCTTCTGCAAATGCGCCGGCTGGGTGTGGATGAACAACTCGTTGACCGTGGGAATGTTCAAATCTTCCAACAGGTTCAGGTTAATTCCCAAACGCACGCTGGACAGCAAATCCATTGTTTCCTCTGAAGTCATCATCGTCGCGGAGCAGAGCGTTCCATAGGCGCGCGAGACGCGGTCTTGTAGGAATTGGCGGCGCTCTTGCACCAGGGTCTGACGCGCCTGGCGCTCGTAGGTGATGATTTGCGGGATGACCTCGCGGATCTCGGTCAAGATGGTGGTTTCGCTCTTGCCCAAGGTGACTTGATTAGAGATCTGATAAAAATCCCCCGAAGCCCGGCTTCCTTCACCGTACAAGCCGCGCACGGCTAGATTGATCTTTTGCAAGGCGCGGAAGACTTTTTCGATCTGCTTGGTCAAGACCAAAGCTGGCAAGTGCAACATGACGCTAGCCCTCATGCCGGTGCCGACATTCGTGGGACAAGCGGTCAGGTAGCCGAATTCCTCGCTGAAGGCGTAGGTGACGCGCTGCTCCAACAGATCATCGACGCGGTCGATGTCCTGCCAGGCTTGATCGAGGGCCAAGCCGCTGCGCATCACTTGGAGGCGCAAGTGGTCTTCCTCATTGACCATCAGACTCACGGTCTCGGTCTGTCCCAGGGCCACGCCACGCGGTCCCTCGGCGGTGGCCAATTCTCGACTGATCAATTGCCGTTCCACCAGGAACTGCCGATCCAAGAGGGATAGGCCGGGTAAGTTCAGGTATTGCAACCTCGGTTCGAGTTCCAGCATGGCGACGCGCTCGCGGATCAAGCTCTCGATTTCGCCGCGCTGATGGTGACTGGCTCGATTGGTGAATGGAAAAGCGGCCAGGTTACGCGCTAGACGAATCCGGCTGGAGATGACGATGTCAGACTCGGGGCCGGTGCCGCGCAACCATTCGCCACTGGTATGAGTCAGGTTATCCAGATTCATCCGTGGCTTCCTTTTGTCGAAGCAAATCGCGCAAGCGGGCCGCTTCCTCATACTGTTCGGTCTCGACCGCCTCGCGCAGATGTTGTCGCAGTTTTAGTAACTCCGCTTGCCGCGCCACGGCTTGGGCGTGATGGCGTGGCACTTTGCCCCGGTGTCGTTCGGCGCGATGGATGCGCGCCAAGAGCGGCACCAATCCCACCCGGAATACCTCATAATCGTGAGGGCATCCCAAACGGCCTTCGGCACGAAACTCCATGTACTTGATCCCGCAAGCTGGACAAGTCAGGCGTGCCAATTCGTCGCTGTTTTGACCGACGTATTGACCAATCAGCGTTTGCAGGATCGCCGGAAGATTCAGCTCTTGATGGTGTAACAAGTGTTGCTGCTCGGCGCATGCCTGGCACAGATGCAGTTCTTTCTTCTGCTTGTTGACAATGTCAGTCAAGTGTACCGTGGCCGGGTTAGAGCAGTTTTGACACTTCAAGCCTCGTCCCTCCGCGGCGGATGCTTCGCCACGGCCATGCTCTTCTGGGAGCGTGTGCCGCGGCCGCTCGCATCCTGAATTTCCCAACAGGGAAAGAATCCCTCAACTATGTTCCAGCTGGCGAATGCGGTCGCGGAGACGAGCTGCTTCCTCGTAGTCTTCCTTGTTGACGGCCTGATTCAATTGCTTGCGAAGCTGCAACAATTCCGACTGCATTTGCTTGTTGTGCGGCAAGCGTTGCGGCGTCTTGCCCGTATGATGGGTGTCGCCGTGGATGTTTTCCAGTAGCGGGGTTAATTCCTGGCGAAACACCTCGTAATCGTGCGGACAGCCGAGCCGTCCCGAATTGCGAAATTCCACGAATTTGATCCCGCACAACGGGCACTCCCGCTGGTTGAGGCTGGCGATTTCATCTCCTTCCTCCAGTTGGATGACTTCGCTGCTCTTCGCGCTGCCCGACTTCGGTTGCGGCTCATATAAATACTTATGAGCACACTCCTCACACAAGTGCAGTTCCTCGAACTGACTATCGCTGAGGATTTCCGTGATGTGCAACGTGGCCGCCTTGGTACATTTCTGACATTTCATCGCCGCGGCTTCCTGAGGTCGTTCGGTTGTGGGAACTCTCCGAGTTTATTCTAACAGGGACTAATCGGGAGTCAAGCAGAGGGATTTTAGGGGAAAGCGGCGGGCGAGGCAAAATCCCCTGCCCCCGTAGGCGGCGTGAACCGGAGAACCAAACGACCCTCGGCCGCCCCGCCTGCGCGAAACGATCCATCTCCGTAACCCCACTTTCAGCACACATTAGTTCACTATAGAAGTGTCATATTCCCTTAATTCAATTCCACTGCTTCTTCCCAATGCTCGTATAACTGCTGCAAGGTGGTCTTTGTTTCCTCGAAGACGCGGGTGGTTTCCTTGACCTTGTCGCCGTCGCGGTAGAGATCGGGGGAGGCAAGCTGCTGCTCTAGCTCGGCCAGGCGCATTTCGACCAGGGCGATCTCGGCTTCCAGGTCCTCGACCTTGCGATAAGGGAAGCGGCGTTTGCGGCGGCGCGGCGTGGCGTCCGCGACGGACGCCGGAGCGGGCTTTTCCTCGGCGGGGGCGGTGGCGCGAGCCGGCGCTTGCAGGGCGCGCATCCGCTCATAGGTGTCGTAGTTGCCGTGAATGACATGGCAGCGTCCGTCACCGTCCAGCATAATGAGTTGATCAACGACGCGGTTGAGGAAATAGCGGTCGTGGCTGACGACGATCACTGTTCCTGCATACTGTTGCAACGCTTGCTCCAGGGCATCGCAGGCCCACAGGTCGAGATGGTTCGTCGGTTCGTCCAGGACCAAGACGTTGACCCCCAAGGCGACCAATTTGGCTAGGGCGGCCCGGCTGCGCTCGCCGCCGCTCAGATCACCGACGCGCTGATTCACCTGATCGCCGGTCAGACCGAAGCGGCCCAGCAAATCGCGAAACTGCTGATCAACCCAGGTGGTATGGGGGGGCCGAATCGCCTGAAACACTGGCAAATCATCCGGCAAGGCTTTCAGGTGCTGATCATAGTACCCAAACTCGACCAGATGGCCGCGCTGCACCGTGCCGGCGTCAGGAGCCTCCTCTCCCATCAGGATGCGTAGCAGCGTCGTCTTGCCGCTGCCATTCGGTCCCAGGATGCCGAGCCGTTTGCCACGCAACAGAGAGAAACTCAAATCCCGAAACAGCGGCCGGTCGTAAGATTTGCTTAAATCATCCACTTGCAGCACCACGTCGCCGGAACGCCGCACCGCGCTGAAGTGCATGCGCGGTCCTTCGATGAGGGTGGGCCGTTCCACGCGCTCGATCCGCTCCAACGCTTTCTTGCGCGACTGGGCTTGCTTGTGCAATTGACCGTAGTGGACGCGGCGAATGTACTCTTCTTGCTTGAGAATATACTCGTTCTGCGTTTCCCAGGTCTTGAGCTGCTGTTCGTAGCGCTCCTGGCGCAGCCGCCAGTAGGTTTGATAGTTGCCGGGATACGCTGTCAGCTTGCCGGCGTTTAGCTCGAATACCTTGGTCACCACGCGGTCGAGGAAATAGCGGTCGTGGCTGACGATCAGCATGGCTTGCGGCTGGACGACCAGGTATTCCTCCAGCCATTGCGTCGCCCCGATGTCCAAATGGTTGCTCGGTTCGTCCAAGAGCAGCACATCCGGCGCCGCCAACAGCAGCTTGGCCAACATCAACCGGCTCTGTTGACCGCCGCTGAAGGTTTCGACGGGGCGCGGAAAGTCCTCCGGCAGCAAGCCCAAGCCAGTCAAGATATGCTCCACGCGATGATCGAGATGGTAAGCATCGTGATGGCGCAGCAGCTCGTTCAGCCGATCATAGCGGGCGGCCAAGGTCTTGCGTTCATGATCGTCGGACGCGTGGGCCAGGGCTTCCGCTGTCCGAATCATGTCATCGTGGGCGGCGATGAAGGCATCGAGCGCGGCGCGGGCCTCGTCGAACAGCGACCGGCCCGGCACGAAGTCGGGCTGCTGTTGAAGCAGCGCCACCCGCGCCCCGGCGTGCAACCGCACCTCCCCCTGATCGGGCGGATCGAGGCCGGCCAACAGCCGCAACAAGGTGGTCTTGCCGACGCCGTTCGGCCCCACCAGCCCGACACGTTCGCCGGCGAACAGCTCGAACCCCAATTCCGTGAACAACGGCCCCTCGTCAAAACCACGAGCCAGGCCAGTACAGCTCAATAACAGCATGATGCGTAGAATAATCCGTTGGATGAACCCGGTAAGGCTGATAATACTCCTCGCACATCACATAATGGAATATAGGGAGAACAACGATCAATAGAAATTGCCTGATCCATTGGGGGGATGACCGGCGCGCAGCGGGGCTGACCCCTACCGTGAAGAGGAACCGGCGCCCGCCGCAGCGTCAGAAAAACAGCCAAACAGGAAAGATGCTACCGAGTACACAGCGCGCAAGTACCCCACTCGCGCGCTGCGTGTTTTTGTGATTTTCTTGCGTGCCGAGATCATATCTCAAAGCGCTGAATCCGCCACGGCGGCTCCCTCTTTCATTCCACATCTATCCGTTGTCATCCGCGAAAGGGGGGTGGAGTGAAATGGAACAATGAAACAACGATCCACCACTCCACCTGCTTATTTTATACATATATACACTAAATAGGAAAGAGCATTTCGCTCCGTTGCCAGGCGGGAAGCAAACATCGAATGGAAGTCCCGCCCTGAAATTAGCCGGCGCTGGTGCCTTGGATGCTTTCGAGAGCTTGTTTCACGGCTTGATGGACTTCCGCGCTGGAGTCAGCCAAGGTTTGGCGTAACGCGGGGAGGGCTTCTTGGGCGGCGGGACCGATTTGACCGAGGGCGGTGGCAACACTGACGCGGACCAGTTCGTCCGGCTCATCCAGGGCTTCGATCAGAGCGGGGACGGCGACTTTCGCTTCCGGGCCGACCTCTCCCAGAGCCCCGACCGCCAACAGACGCACCCCTTCGTCTTTGTTTTTCAGGGCATCGATGAGCGTGGGGATGATCGCTTGCGTGCTCGGATCGATCTTCATCAAGGCGCTGGCGGCGACGATGCGCACGTCGGCTTGCGGGTCATGCAGCGCGTTGCTCAGGGCGGGGACGGCGGGGGCGGCGGCGGGACCGAACCGGCCCAGCGTGCTGGCCGCCAGCACCCACACTCCCTCATCGGGGTCTTCGAGGGCTTCGATCAAGGCGGCGATGACGCCATCGACGCGGGGACCGATACGGCCCAGAGCGCGGGCCACATAAACCCGGAGGCGCACGCTTTGCTGATCTTCGATTAACAAGTCACGCAGCGCCGGCACGGCGGCGGCGGCTTCCGGGCCAAACTTGCCCAAGGCATCCGCCGCCAACATGCGCAGCTCTCGATCCGGCTCGCGCAAGGCCTCGATCAAGGCGGGAACCGCGATGTCGGCGCGTGCGCCGATTTCCCCCAGAGCATGAGCGGCATTGTGCCGTACCACCATGTCCGAGTCTTGCAGGACCAAGGCCAAGGTGGGAACGGCTTCAGCGGCGACGGGGCCGATGCCACGCAGGGCGTCGGCGGCGTTGGCTCGAATGACGCCATTTTTGTGGTGCAGGGCCAGTCGCAGCATGGGCACGGCGACGGCGGCCGCGGGTCCGATGGCCCCCAAGGCATGGACACTCCATTCGCAGATGGGTACTTCCAACTCTTGCATGGCTTCGATCAAGGCCGGCACCGCCGCCGCTGCGTCGGGACCAATGGCCGCCAGCGCGTAGCACGCCCATTCGCGGACAATCTCATCGGGGTCCCGCAACGCCTCGATCAGGCTAGGGACTGCCAGCCGCGCCGCCGGGCCAATCTCTGCCAAGGCGCTGGCCGCGTTGGAACGCACGTCGGGGCTTGGCGAACGCAGCAGCTCGATTTGCAGGTGGACCCGTTCGTCAACACTCATGTCTCTCTCCCTGACAACCTAGAAGCTGTGATTGCGCTGACGCTTTCTCAAGAGTAAAATGATACGCGGCAAAAAGGAAGGGAGAAAAGCATGTTGCGGGAATTAACGGTGCGGAATCTGGCCCTCATCGAAGACCTCCACGTCGAGCTACAACCGGCGTTCTGTGCCTGGAGTGGCGAGACGGGGGCGGGCAAGACGTTGCTGCTCTCGGCCTTGGCATTACTGCTGGGAGAACGGGCCTCCACCGACGACATTCGCCAAGGGGCCGAGGAATTGCGCGTCAGCGGCCGCTTCGAGCTGACCCGGCCGGAGCCGCGCCAGGCAGTCGAGGCGTTGCTGAATGCCCCGCTGGATGATGACCAACTGATCCTGTCCCGGCGGCTGACGCGCGCTGGTCGCAGCTATGCGTATGTCAACGATCAACCCGTGGCGGTTGGCACGCTGCGCCAGCTGGGGGGTGTGCTGGTCGATATTCATGGCCAGCGCGAGTCGCAATCGCTGTTGCAGCCGGGGTATCAATTGCAGCTGCTCGACGCTTTCGGTGGTCTCGATGAACTACGGGAGAAGTATCAACGGCAAGCCGATCACTTGCGGGCGCGGCGGCGCCAATTGGCGGAGCTGACGGCGGCCCGGCACGAGCGGCAACGCGAGCTGGCCTTGCTGCGCTTCGAGCGCGCGGAACTCGACGCCGCCCAGTTACGTTCCGGCGAGTTGGCGGAGCTAAGCCAAGAACGGGAACGATTGACCCATGCTCAGGCCTTGCAAAGTTTCGCCGCGACCTGTTGTGGAAAATTGTATGACGACGATGGTTCCATAGTGGAGGAATTAGGAAAGCTGGCCCGCGAGGCCGGTCATTGGCAGGCCATTGACCCAGTCTTGCAAGACGTGGCCCGCCGCTTCGAGACGGTGATTTCCGAAATTCAGGACTTGGTCGAGACCTTGCGTGCCCAGCAGCAGCACTGGGAAGCCGACCCCGCTCGGTTGGAGCAAGTCGAGGAGCGTCTGCGACTGCTCCGGCGCCTGGAGACGAAGTATGGCCAATCCATCGACCAGCTGATGGACTATCGCGCCAGCCTCGACGAACGGGAGGCCCAGCTTCAGCGTCAAGAAGATGACAGCACCGCCTTGCTCCAGGAGATACACGTAGCCTTTGCTCAACTGCGGCAAACCGCGGCGGAGCTGAGTCGGGAGCGGCAGCGAGCGGCGAAGCAATTGGCCCAAGAAACTCAGCGGGAATTGAGCGAATTAAACATGCCCGAGGCCCGGCTGGAAGCGGTCTTGGAGCCGGCGCCGCTTGGCGATGATCCGGTGACTTCGGACATTCCCGCCGACGGGACCGAACAGTTGGAGCTGATGCTGGCGGCCAATCGAGGAGAGCCGTTTCGTCCACTGCGCAAGGTGGCGTCTGGCGGCGAGCTGTCGCGCGCCATGCTGGCCCTGAAGACAGTGCTGGCCGCCCATGATCCGGTCGGCACCCTGGTCTTTGACGAGATCGACGCCAACGTCGGCGGGCGGCTGGGGGATGTGCTAGGGCGGAAATTAGCGGTCTTGGGGCAGACGCATCAAGTCATCTGTGTCACCCATTTACCGCAGGTGGCCAGTCATGCCGCCCATCAATGGACCATCCGCAAGACGCGGCGCGGTCAACGCACGGTCACGACCATCGAGAGGCTGGATGAAACGAACCGCGTGGAGGAATTGGCCATCATGCTGCGTGGCGCGGCTCGTGGCGAAACGACGCGCCGCGAAGCCGCCGCCATGCTCGAAGCCGCTCGCCCCGGCAAGGATGGCAAGAAGCGCCACGGGGAAAAGTAATGGCTTGCGTAAGAGTTTAGCGGGCAAACCAGCGACGAAGCGTCGCGCAACGAACAAGGGGGCCATGAAGGCCCCCCCGTGATTAGAGCTAACTTGTGAGTAGGAGACATGATCTTGTCTTGTTACTGTCCGTACCAGTAGGACGGAGCGCCGCCCATGGGCATGGTCGGCATGGTCGGATAGCCGGAGTAGCCCACGCCATAGGCTGGCTGAACGGGAGCGCCGTAACCCATGGGAGCCTGACCATAGCCATAGCCCATACGCGGTGCGCCATACCCCATCTGCGTGGCGGCGTAGGGGTTCGGCCAGTAACCAACGGGACGCAACGTGTTATGGGCGTAATTGTAGGGCGTATTGACGTAGCCATGCGGCGCACCGTAGTAAGCCGGCCGGTAGGCCACCGGCATGGCCACACCCTGATAGACCGGATAGCCGGGCATTGGCGACGCCGGAGCATACCCCATCGTGCCATTCATCATGCTGGGAACCGCGCTGGGGGCTGGCCCCGTGGGTAGTTCATTGCCATTGTCATTCGGCATGGGACTGGCCGACGTGTTGCCGCCGTGATGGTGGGGCGCCGGCAAATTGCCCAAACTGCACGAATCGCAACCGACGCAGCTGGTGCAGCACGGATCGCAGCAGCACGGATCACAGCAGCACGGTTGCGGGCAGCACGGTTGCGGGCAGCAGCCCTTGCAGCAGACGTTGCCACAACAAATCGGACTGAACGCATTGTAGGGACAGCAGCAGACGGAATACTGATAGCAGCAGCTGTTCCGGCAACCACGGCAGCCACCGCGCCGGCAATTGCACTTGCAACACTTGCCGCCGAACCAACCGCCGATGGGACGCAAGGCCTGCGCTTCTTTCACGGACCAACCCAACGCGATCAGACTAAAGATCGCTATAATGTACATCTTTTTCATGGTGAACAGGGCCCTTCTCGGTATCGAAAGAGAAGACGCGCCGCCCGGTCATCTTCCTGATCACGGGCGCGCGTCGTTGTCCACTTGCACTCTATTTCCCTCATCGGACGCAGAGGCCAGGTCCAACCCCCTTTTGCTTCCCTATTTGGTCAATCTCCAGAAAGGCAAACGACAAATCGTGCTTGCTCGTTAGCACGGCTAGAGTTTGCCAAAGACGGAACGCCGCGATGGGACGCATGGTTAGCACTTCCGTCATGGTTGGCGGATTTGATATAACGAGCAGGATCGCGCGGGATTCAGGGAGTGTAAAACATTCGGATGCCAAGGATCGTGCTGGACGGAAGGGATTTCCCGGTTCGCGCCGACTTGCGAGCGTGAATCGGCGACGTTTCGCGCGCCGAATTTTTGAACCCATGAGCTATGAGAACCCGACATGGAACCCCATCATAGAATGCCAACCGCCAATCACGGCGCCATCTTGGAAATCCAGGGACTACGCAAGCGGTTCGGCCAGCGCGAAGTCCTCCGTGGCATCGATTTGTCAGTACGGCCAGCGGAGGTGGTGGTCCTCATCGGCCCCAATGGTTGCGGCAAATCGACGTTGTTGCGCTGCTTGAATCTGCTGGAAACGTATCAGGAAGGTCAAGTGCTGCTGCGCGGCGCGGTGGTCAGCGTGGGGCGGGACGATAACCGCCCGCTCAACGGCGCCGAGCAGCGGCAGGCCCAGCGACTGCGCCAGAAAGTCGGCATGGTGTTTCAGCAATTCAACTTGTTCCCGCACCTGAACGTCTTGCACAACGTCATGGCCGGGCCGCGCCATGTCCTCAAAAAGCCCGTCGCCGAGGCCCGCGCCATCGCCGAACACATGTTGCACAAGGTCGGACTGTGGGAAAAGAAGGCTGACGATCCGTTGACCTTGTCGGGAGGACAGCAACAGCGCGTTGCCATTGCCCGCACCCTGGCCATGAATCCCGACGTGGTGCTGTTCGATGAAGCCACCTCCGCCTTGGATCCGGTGTTGACCAACGAGGTCTTCCGCGTCGTCCGCGACTTGGCTTTCCATGACGGCATGACCATGTTGCTTGTGACCCATGACATGAACTTCGCCCGCGACATCGCCGACCGAGTTGTCTTTTTGGAGCAAGGGCGGATCGGCGCGCAGGGAACACCGGCGGATGTTTTCGATCAATGTCCGTTGGAGAGTTTGCGCGAATTCCTGCGCCGCGACCGGGGCGAGCGGCTACCACGGCAAGGCCAGTTGCACCAGCACGATCAACAGTAACCCGACGCTGATGATCCCATTGACGTGAAAGAAGGCTTGATTGACCCGGCTCAGGTCGTCGGGCCGCACCAGCCAATGCTCATAGATCAGCAAACCGGCGATGGCGGCGACGCCCAGGGCATAGACCATTCCTTGCAAGGGCGCGGCGATGACATACAAGAGGACCAACATCGCCACCATCAACAGATGACACACTTGAGCTATGCGCAAGGCGACTGGCACTCCCAGCCAGGCCGGCACGCTGGCCAACCGCGCCGACCGATCAAATTCCACATCCTGACACGCGTAAATGATGTCGAAACCCGCTACCCAGAACAGCACCGCCAGCCCCAGCACGAAGGGGGTTTCCAGGTCCACTGGCCCGCGAATGGCGATCCAGGCCGCGACCGGGGCGAGCAGCAGCGACGCCCCCAACCAGAAATGCGACAAGGCCGTGAACCGCTTGGTGTACGAATAGGCACAGATGAACACCAACACCGGCCCAGCGAGATACAGCGGCCAGGGATTGGCCGGTTCCGCCGCCAGGAAGATTACAGTGGACAACACAAAGCTAAGGGCGCAGACCAGCATGAACGTCCACACGGCCGCGACGCTGAGTTGGCCCGATGGCAGATGGCGGTTGACGGTGCGGGGATTGGCGGCATCGAAGTGGCGGTCGGCCAAGCGATTGAACGCCATGGCCGCGCCGCGAGCGAAGACCATGCCCATTACGATGCCGAGAAGTTGCAGCCGTTGAAAGGCGTATGGTTTTTGCCAGGCGAGCGCGGCGCTGAGTAGCGCGAACGGTAGCGCGAAAATGGTGTGGCTAAAGCGAATCATTTCCAGCAAGGCACGCACGCGCCGCGGCATCGTCGCATCCTCCCTCCGGTTTCTCCGAGTGTATGGTACAAAATTCTCCGGTACGCACCAAGCCATCGATGATGTAAGAGATATGACTGCCGATGCCCGGCAGCGCTTCCAGCCCCTTACGCCCTTTCGCGGCGACGATTTCCGCCACCGGCTGATGCAGGGTCCACAGCGCCTCCGCCGCCCGGCGATAGGCCCGCAAACGATAGCGATTCACTTGTTCCGCGTCCAGCGAACGGGCATGATCCAACAATCGCCGCGCGATGGTGATATTGTCCATGAGAACCCCTTTGGGCGCGAGGAACACCATAGCTATTCCGAGATGCATCGGTTCGCGCGGTGACCACTCGCGCGGATCGATCTACCTCAAGAAGGTAATAAATACCTTACCATTATTATACATGGGTTCAGATACAATAAAACAAGGAGGTAGCGCGAACGCGCGAATTTTTCCCTATGATGCAATGTCCATTCTCTATAGAATCGGGCGTCCATCTCAACAGGAGAATTGCCATGAAATGGTTCCTTGCCTTGGTACTGGGCGGTGTCCTGGTCAACGGCGTTTGCGCCGAGGACGCGGCTAAGAAAGACTTGAACGCCTTGCAGGGCCGCTGGGTGGTGCAAGTGTTGCACTTCAACGGTAATGACGTGAGCAACAAGTACAAGTTCGCCTTGGTGTTCAAGGATAACGTCGCCACCCTGGAAGGAAACGACGCTGTCAAGAAGGAATATGCCAAGATTGCCTTCCAGCTCGATCCCAGCACCACGCCCCCCTGTCTGGATTTGAAAATCGTCGGCGGCGCACAACAAGACGCTGTCATCGAAGGCATCTACGAGCTGAAAGGGGACAGCTTACGCATCTGTGTCAACGTGTTCGGCAACGAACGTCCCGGGGAATTCAAGTCTCCCGCTGGCGGCAGCATCGCCTTGGTGACACTGAAGCGTGAATGAGTAACCCGGCTCTCCTTCATGGCTTGGTGAACACCTTGTCATCGAGGGCGTTGGGAAAGCGGTAACTGAGAATGGCGAGTTCGGCGTTAGTCTTGCCGTCGGTACGGTCGATTTGCCGAATCGCCAGTTGAACGCCGCCGAACTCTTTGTAGTCGTCGAACAAGATAGTCTTGGTCACTTCCACTCCTTTTTCCGGGGCACGGCGTTCCAGCTGAACGAGCAAGTGGGTGTGCTGATCGAAAAATAATTTGACATCGGGGCGATCCGGGCGCGACACCTTGATGCCCCAAGCAGGACGGTCGTTGACCTTGGTTTCCGGCAACGATTCCAATTGAAAGGCCCGGTCGCGTAATGGCAACAGCGTGGTGAGCCAGACGGCGTATGTCTCGGCCCGCGCTTCTTGAAGTTCTTCCTTGGTGAGTTCCTTCACCATGCCGCCGCTGGAGCGCCAACCCGAGTCATCATCTAAAACCAGCACGATGGGGGGGGCCGCTGGATTGGCGCCTAGGCGAAAGCTCCACCGAGCCTGGTTTGGCAAGCGATAGGTGCGTTCCCCCTCGAACGGCACGGGAACCCCAAAAGAGACAATCTCCCCTTTGACGGTGATGATTTGTTGACGCAGCGCGTTCAAGCGAAACGCGCCCCCATGCGCTTGAATGGCCTTCTCCACGATCTCCCGCGCCGGCGGCGGCCCCGCCCGCCCCCAGCCCGTCGTGCTCACGAGGATCGCCAGTGTCAGCCATCGCGCATGCCGTATCATATTGATTCTTCCATTGGATTAGACAAGGGGTGTAGGCCGGTTGTACGGGAACAAAGGAAACAGTAGTCGTATTACCCGGGAAGGACGATTCTCCCGTGAGCCGGCAATCGAATCCTCTATTCACGCCGCCTGGGCGCAAGGCTGGGGCGGATCGATGTCATTGAGCACCCAAGCCACCAGTTGACGCACTTCCGCGCTGGGGTCTTCGAGGGCATCTTCAAGAGCGTAAATGACCTCCTCCGTGATGGGTCCGGTGTCCCACAGGATCAACGCCGCCAGCTTACGCAAGGGCGTGTCGGAGTGGTGCAACCAATCGATCACTTGGTCAAGGGTGGTCGCATTTTGGCGCGCCAGCTCAGCCCACTCGGACGCCACCTGTAAATAGATGTTGGCATCCGCGTTGGTCAAACGATCTTGTAATTCCAGCAATGCCGCATGGGCATGTTCGGCCATATCTATCTCCCAATCCGTGGTATGATGAGGATTCCCTAAATTCCCCTCATCGGCCCGCGCCAACTCGCATCTTAATCCTCTTCGCCAGATTCACCATCGGAATTTCTAAACTCCCTCTGTTTTTCGCCAATCTTTGCCCTCTCTTCCATCGTATAATTGGATAGAGGCGCGATACGCCGAGCGACCTCTTACTAAGCAAGGGAGCAGTAATCATGGAGTGAAGCAATGGGAAATTATGAACATTCTGTGATGGAAGGATGGAACAATGGATGGTACCCGACCCCGCCGATCGCAAGATCAGATTCGACAACAATGGTATGCCTTGTGGCGTGCCATGCGCTTTGCCCGCCATTTAGGATATGAACACTGCTTGGAACAGCAGCAAGAGGAAACCGCGCGGCATCCCACCAACCAGCCCACGGATCAAAACTCACCACGTTCGCATCATTAGAGTTTCTTCACGTTGGCAGCACTTTGACTGGCACAAGTAGTCCCTTCCGCTGATCCACGCGCGACACCGCGATCAAGGGACCCGATTCTAGAAATACCGCCCATTCCGTATCCGCCGTTAGCGCGGCTTGATCCAAACGGAGCGTGGTCAAAGAGACGCTCTGTCCATGACGCAGTTTCTCTCCCTGAGTGGGAGACACGTCCACGCGCGGCAATTCGCACACCGCTGCTTCCAATGGCAATAGCTGGGCGCGTGCCGTGGCGGCATCCGCGTCTAGCACCACTGCGTCGGCGGCGGTGAAGGGTCCCACTCGTTCCCGGCGCAAGATTTCGACCAGTGCCCCGCAACCGAGACGATTTCCCAAGTCGCGGGCCAGCGCGCGGATGTAGGTACCTTTGCCGCAATGCACTTCCAATTCCAGCAGTGGATAAGCATACGCCCAACGCGTGATGCGCTGGATATGCACTGGGCGAGCGGCAAGCTCCACTTCCCGCCCCCGCCGCGCCAGCTCGTAAGCGCGCTGGCCGGACACTTTGGCGGCGGAAAAGGCTGGCGGGACTTGTTCGATGATTCCCTCGAAGGCGCGCAAACAGCGATCCACCTCGCCTTCCGTTGGTGGCTGAGCGCCGGCTACTTCGGTGACGACGCCGTCCGCGTCCTCCGTGTCGCTCCGCACCCCCAGGCGCAACCGTGTGCGATAGACCTTATTCATGGCCTGGACATACTCCGTCAAACGCGTGGCCGATCCTACGCACAGCACCAGCACCCCCGTGGCCAAAGGATCGAGTGTTCCCGTGTGTCCCAGCCGCGTCCGGCGCGGGAACCAGCGCTGCGCCCGATCCACCACCGCGCGCGATGTCATCCCGCTGGGCTTATCCAGTACCAACAAACCATGATCGGCCTGTCTCATGGATGCGCTCTTTCTAATTGAAGGTCGGATGCTCTCATGATCCTCATGATGATTGTTCATGTTCGTTTGATCCATGCGTCATGATTGCGTTCGCGGGTAGGGACCGACGCGGATGTTTTCGACGGTGTTTTTCCATTGTACGGTACCTGACTTTGGTTCATACTGAGAATGAACTTGGTTCACGCACGCGGCCGCTCTCCCTGGGTGAACCGATGGTTGGTTGATTTGGGATCATGCTGATTTTGCCTGAACATTGGACCTGAGAAAACGACAAAAATTCACACCATGAACCCACTCTTGCAACGACAAGCTCTTTTCACGCGCCGGCAATTCTTTGGTCGGTCGGTCCTGGGTCTCGGCACGGCGGCGTTGGCGACGCTGTTGCGCCAGGATGGCATGGCGGCCACATCGAACCAGAAGGAGATGCCGGGGTTGCCGCACTTCGCCGCCAAGGCCAAGCGCGTCATCTATTTGTTTCAGAATGGCGCGCCGACGCATGTGGATCTGTTCGATTACAAACCGAAGCTGACCGCGTGGCACGGCAAGGAGATTCCGCCGGAAATTCAAGGGGGGCGGCGGCTCAGCACCATGACCAGCGGCCAGACCTCGAAGCCTTGTCTGCCGAATATCACGAAGTTTGCCCAACATGGTCAATCCGGGGCCTGGGTGTGCGATTTCCTGCCGCGCACGGCGGCGCTGGCCGATGACTTGTGTTTCATCAAGTCGATGCACACCGAACAGGTCAACCACGCGCCCGCCATCACCTTTTTCCTTACCGGGGCTGAGCAAGCAGGTCGTCCCAGCATGGGGGCTTGGCTCACCTACGGCTTGGGGAGCGAGACGCAAGAACTCCCCTCCTTTGTGGTGATGACTTCGCGTGACAAGGAAGCGTCGTGCGGCCAAATCTTTTATGATTTTTATTGGGGCAGCGGCTTTCTGCCATCGAAATATCAAGGAGTCAAATTTCGGGGCAGCGGCGATCCGGTGCTGTACCTGTCCAACCCCAACGGCATGAGCCGCGAGGTCCGCCGCGTGCTCCTCGATGACCTGGCCCGCATGAACGAATTGACCCTGCGTGAGTTCGGCGACCCGGAAATCGCCACGCGCATCGCGCAATATGAAATGGCTTATCGCATGCAAACCAGCGTGCCGGAGTTGACCGACCTAACACAAGAACCGAAACACATCCTTGACAGGTACGGCCCCGACGTGCAGCGGCGCGGTTCGTTCGCGTACAACTGTCTCATCGCCCGCCGGTTGGCCGAGCGCGGCGTCCGCTTCATTCAGCTCATGCACGCCGGCTGGGACCAGCACCGCAACCTCAATTCGCAACTGAAAATCCAGTGTCAAGATGTCGATGCGCCATCGGCGGCTTTGGTCCAGGACTTGAAACAGCGCGGCATGTTGGAAGACACCCTCGTCATCTGGGGGGGCGAATTTGGCCGGACGCCGTTCCTGCAAGGCAAGATCGAGGATGTGAAAAATTGGGGCCGCGATCATCACCCCTACGCCTTCACCATCTGGCTGGCCGGCGGCGGCATCCGAGCCGGCACCACTCACGGCGCCTCCGACGAGTTTGGCCACAACGTCGCCGAGAATCCGGTTCACGTCCACGATTTCCAAGCCACCGTCCTGCACCTGCTCGGCATCGACCACCAACGCTTGACCTTCCGCTTCCAGGGGCGTGACTTCCGGCTGACGGATGTGCATGGTCATGTCGTGGAAGCAGTGTTGGGATGAAGAGCGGAGTGCTTTGGACGAGGCACTGCGGCATGATCCATCCCGTCAACGCCTTCCGGTGCCTGTCCCATACTTTCATCGGATCAGAGTACAACCAGCGAGGATGATATGTATCTACTGTTTGCCAGCACGCTGTTTGTCAGCGCGGCGTTACTGTTCTGCATGCAACCGATGGTCGCCAAGATGATCTTGCCCCTACTAGGCGGCACGCCCTCGGTGTGGAACACGTGCATGGTCTTCTTCCAGGCAACCCTGCTGGCCGGTTACTTGTACGCCCACGGGACCACCACGTGGTTCGGCGTGCGCCGGCAAGCGGTTTTGCACATCGTCATCCTACTTCTGCCGCTGGTCGTGCTACCAGTTGCCATCTCCACTAACGCCATCGCCATGCTACCGACGGAGTCCAATCCGATTGCTTGGGTGCTGTTGGTGCTGACGCTGTCCGTCGGTTTGCCTTTTTTTGTCGTGTCCACCTCGGCGCCTCTTTTGCAGAAGTGGTTCGCCGGCACGGGCCACCCCGCCGGGCGCGATCCCTATTTTCTGTACTCCGCCAGCAATCTCGGCAGTATGTTGGCACTGTTGAGTTACCCGCTGCTTCTGGAGCCGAGCTTTGGCCTGGAGCGACAGAGTTGGCTCTGGACCGCCGGTTATGGCGTGTTGGTGCTGCTGATCATGATCTGCGCCTATTGTGTCTGGCGGGGGGCGGGGGCCAAGAATCCAAAGGCCACCATCCCCCACCCAGAGCCGACAGCCCAAAGTGCCGAGAGCGAATGGACCGATGCCGTCATGCCTGCTTCGCCGTCCGTCTTGGACGCTCGACCCTTGACATGGGGAAGACGTTTGCGCTGGGTCGCTCTGGCCTTCGTGCCGTCGAGTCTGATGCTGGGGGTGACGCTGTACATCACGACGGACATCGCGGCCATTCCGCTGTTGTGGGTGATGCCATTGGCGTTGTACCTATTTTCGTTCATTCTGGTGTTTGCCAGCCGGCCGCCGCTGCCGCATCAGTGGCTGGTCTTGGCTCTGCCCTTGGCGGTGATCCTGGCCTTGGCCCTGTTCTTGCTCGCCGGCGCGAATCCGCGCTGGCAATTAATCCCGGTCCACCTGTTGGCGTTCTTCGTGATCGCCATGTTCTGTCATGGCGAGCTGGCCCAGGATCGGCCGCCGCCGCGCCACCTGACTGAGTTTTATATCTGGCTGTCGATTGGCGGCGTGTTGGGGGGACTATTCAACACGCTGTCCGCGCCGCTGCTGTTTTCACAAGTTGGCGTGGCGGAATATCCCTTGATGCTGATCCTGGCCACGCTGTTGCTGCCACGCCGCGCGCCGGCGCCGCGCTGGCAATACGGGCTGGACGCCGGCGTGCCAATGCTCATGGGGCTGTTGACCGTGGGTATCTTCGTGGTGTGGAAGCCCACCGCGTTGATTGGCGTGCCGGTGCTCGGCGTATTGATCAGCTCATGTTATCTCGCGGCCAGCTCTCCGCTGCGCTTGGCCCTATGCCTTGCCGCCATTGGCTTGCCTATCGCCATTCTGGACCTGGAAGGTAAGACCGTGCATTGGGAACGCAATTTCTTCGGCCTGGTGCGCATCACGGATGACACGGACAACCAACTACGCCGCTTGGTACATGGCGGCACCATGCACGGCGTCCAAAGCCTGGATGCGACCAAGCGTGAATTGCCGCTCTCCTATTTCCATCGCAGTGGGCCGATCGGGGAAGTCTTCACCACGTTCCAGAAACGACCCGAACGCCAAAATCGGCATGTTGCTGTCACCGGACTGGGGGTCGGCTCCTTGGCCGCCTATGCCTTGCCGGGTCAGGACTGGACCTATTATGAAATCGATCCAGCGATGAAGCGGGTCGCCGAGGACCCCCGTTACTTTACCTATCTCGCCGACGCACGCCAGCGGGGCGCCACCATTGACATCGTGCTGGGAGATGCCCGCTTGCGGCTGCGCGAGGCACCCGATCAGTATTACGACCTGATGGTTCTGGACGCCTTTAGTTCCGACTCGGTGCCGGTGCATCTGATCACGCTGCAGGCCTTGCAACTGTACTTGGAGAAACTGGCCCCTGATGGCATCTTGGCGTTCAACATCTCGAATCGCTATCTGGACTTGAAGCCAGTGCTCGCGAACCTGGCCGCCCATGAGCGGCTGCTTTGCCACAGCCGCGGCGAGCTGGAAGTCACTGCGGAGGAACGAAAGATGGGCAAGACACCGTCGCAGTGGGTAATCATGGCCCGTCAGGAAGCGGACTTGGGCGATCTGCCGAGGAACCCACGTTGGCAGCCACTGACAGGAGATCCGCACGCCCCCTTGTGGACGGATGATTTCTCGAACGTCCTCGGTGTGTTCCGCTGGCAATGAGGTATCGGTCTCATACTGCCCCAGTGTGTGGTGGATTCATTCAGCGGAGTTTAGAGCGGTTCGCCCACGGATGACATACACTCGCGGGTATTCCCAAAATACTTCGAATGGTCTTCATGATCCACGCACGCAATTCGCGGCCGATTTGGGAGAATAGCCCGCGGAGCCACGCTACGCCGACTGCGTGTGCGGATCAACGCTGCTTCCGAATGGTTGGTCATCCGTTCGCATTCGTTGGCCATCTGCTCTAGGGGTGTGCCGGTGGCACTTGCAAACGTTGGACGAAGGCGGCATGTTCGGGACTGGCTAAGCCTTGCTGCACCACGGCCAGCACTTGGAGCATGTCGCCACGCGGCAGAGCGGCGGCATCCAGCCACAGACCGGGAAAGTGCTCACTGCGCAAGACGCCCTCGGCATCGGCGTTTAGGGGCCGATACTGACCGGACTCCAGCACAAACCAGTCGATCTGCTGATCCAGCACCCGCCAGACCAAGTATTCACGCACCCCATTGCGACGATAGACGTTTAACTTGGTGTGCAAGTCGAAACTGGCGCTGCTGGAAGCCACTTCCGCCACCAGCTCGGGGGCATTCTCGACATAATCATCTTCACTGATCCGCGCTTGGCCGCCACAGGCCGGATCAATGAGTAGATACGCATCAGGTTGCGGCTCGTTGTCCAGATCGAGCCGAGTGGTGCCGTTGTCCCCCCCTTGCACGCCGGGCGTGGCGGCTTCATAGGTGCCCATCCAGGTGATCAGCTGAAAATGGGGCCGACTGTGCCGATGATGACGAACAGGGGAGGGCATATACACGACTCCTTCGATCAACTCCGCTTTTTTGAGCTGTGGCATGGCCTCGTAGCGGCGCTCGAACTCCGCACGCGTCAACTTATCCCCCGGTTCCAGGATGAGCGGGGTTGACACAGGTGGTGAAGGAAGGTTGGAGGAAGACATCGGGGCACGCTCCTTGGTCTTGGGAAACTGAATTTTCTTCAGCGTAGCAAGAAGCGGTCACTACCGTCAAGCGGCGAGATGGCTGGGGGAAGCATCAAAGCATCAGCCCTTGGTGACAGATCGCTACCCCCGTCGAAAGCGTTCCCTTCCAGGCCTGGCGACCTTATTGGCCGTGGGTTCCACACGGTTTTCCGCATGTCCCGTTTCTTATCGCCGAGAATTTCATCGCCATCTTGTCAAACCTTGCCAGTTTTACAGCTGAAGCGGTGGGTTGGCGTTTTCGATCCAGCGAGAAGGGCAGAGCGGTCTTCCCGGCTCTGGTCTAGGATGTTATAACCGGGGTTCGATGACGAGGAGGCCGCTCGCGCTCCCCAGCTCGCGAACTTGGTCGGTTCATCACTTCGACCCATATCGGAATACAGATCAGGAGAAGAGGTATGCGTTATTGCTGGTTGGCTCTTGCCACGGGATTGGTCGGCGGCGCGGCGCTGCACGCCCAACCACAACCGGGAACCCCCGCGCCGGCTGCCAGCCGGTTGGACTACTTGCTCCAGCGCTGGGAACAGGAAATGAAGGGGGTACAGACCTTGGTGGCCCAGTGTCAGCGCTTTGAAAAAGACAAGATCAATGGCACCGAGGAAGTTTATGTCGGCACCGCACGTTTCCTGCGCCCCAACTTGGCCGTGCTGGACATGCAAAAACAGAATAACCCCAACGTGTACGAGAAATTCGTATGCAATGGTAATCTGTTGTATGAGTATCGTCCCTTGCAAAAGGTGGTTCGCATCCACGAGCTGCCTACTCCCCGCGAGGGGCAGCAGTTCGACGACAGCTTTCTCGGCTTGCTGTTCGGCATGAACGCCGAGGAAGCCAAGCGCCGCTATGATCTGCGCTTGGTCAAGGAAGATCAATGGTATGTCTATGTGGAGATTTTCCCGCGCTTCGCCGCCGACAAAGTGGATTTTCAGAAGGCGCGCTTGGTGCTGAACCAAAACACCTTCTTGCCGCGCGAGCTGTGGTTTGAACAGCCCAACGGCAACGAAGTGAAATGGGACATGCCGAAGATTCAAAGCGGCGTCCGCCTGGAGGCGCGCGAGTTTACCCCCCCTGGTACGCCTCCCGGTTGGAACGTGGTGCGCGTCCCCCGCCCGCAAGCCGTCGCGCCGGCGGCCAACGATCCCATGCCGGCGCCGCGCGTCGTCCGCCCGAATCAATGAGACAACCTCCGCGCAGTGCGGCCGGGCCTGTGGACTTTGCCACGGCCCGGCTTTTTTGCCTCCCGATGGATCGTGAAAAAATTCCACGAAAAGCGCCTGTCCCTGGATGCCGTATCGAAACCCTGGCCGTGTGGCGGGGTTTGATTTGTTGCGGCTCGTCGCTTCATTCTCATTCTTGGAAACCATTATGCGGAGGTAAGTTATGTTGCGCGCTTATGTCTTTTCGTTATCCCTGGCGGGGATCGTGTGGTTGGTCGTGCCGGCTGCGGCGCAAGAGCGTCAACGCCCCCTTCCCTTCCAACCAGGACAGGTGAATCCGGCCAACTTGCTGCAAAACCCCGAAATTGCCCGCGAACTCAAGATTACCGACGAGCAGCTCAAGAAATATCAAGAGCTAGTCCAAAAAGCGCTGGCCGATTCCCTGACGCCAGACCAGCTCAAACGGATTAAGCAAATCCAATTGCAACAACGCGGCCTGCAAGCCTTCCAAGATGCCGAAGTGCAAAAAGAATTGAACCTCTCCGAGGAGCAGAAAACCAAGATCAGCGACGCCATCGACGCATCCACCAAAGCAACGCGAGACTTGTTCCAAGAGCGCCCCGCCAATCGTGAGGACTTCGCCAAGAAAATGCAGGACATCCGCAAGGAGGCCACGGATAAAATTCAAGGAGCGCTGACCGACGAGCAGAAGAAAACCTGGAAAGACCTGGTAGGAGAACCGTTCGAGAGTCGTTTCGCGCGTCCTGGCGCCATTCCGTTCCAACCGCTGCGCCGTCCTGCCGCGCCGGATCAGCCGAATCGCCGCCCCGCTCAGCCGGATCAGCCGAATCGCCGCCCCGCTCAGCCGGATAATAAGTAAATGATTCTCTTACATAATGTCAATCAACTAACACACAAACCCGACGCGCCAGCAAAGGATGTCCCGCGCTGGCGCGTCCCGTTCCCGATGCCCTTCCAGCCTACATGGAATTATTCCCTTCGTCATGCACTTCCTTTCCAACCAGAGCCAACGCCACGCTTGCGTTCCCAACCAACTTAGCGATAATCCAAGTGGTGTCGGTTTGATCGTTCCTCGCAATCCGCGCTGGTGTCATCTTTCGTGAAAGGACCACGCCCGTCATGATCCACTTCTCTTGTGCTCACTGCGGCATGAAATTCGAGGTCAAGCCAGAGTTCGGAGGCCGGCAGACCACCTGCCCGACCTGCAAACAACCGTTGATCGTACCCGTACCGGCAGCCGTTCCCATGTCACCGGCAGCCGATGGGGTTGGGCCTACCCTGTTGTTACAGCAAGTAATCCCCTTTGAAGGGGTGACGTTAGCGGCGACCGGCGCGCTGGAGGAAGTGCCGCTGACAGGCGCGGACCATCCGCCGCCAGCGGCCCTGAGGCCGGTGCGTGAAATTCTGGAGAGCCGACCTCCTGGCGATGCTCGACGTTACGTGATCGCGGGGGAGATCGCCCGCGGCGGCATGGGGGCCATCTGTCGGGCCGTCGATTGTGACATTCGCCGCGAAGTGGCTATCAAGTACCTGCTTAATCAAGCCGACGCACGCCACAAAATTCGTTTCGTCGAAGAGGCGCAAATCACCGGCCAACTCGAACATCCGAACATCGTGCCCATCCATGAGCTGGGAGTCGATGGCCGGCAACAGTTATTCTTTTCCATGAAGATGGTGCGGGGCCGCAGTCTGGCTCAAGTGCTCAAAGCCCTGCGCCAGCGGACGCCAGAAGTGGAACAGGAATATACGCTCACGCGCTTGTTGACCATCTTCGTGAATATCTGCAACGCCTTGGCCTACGCGCATTCACGCTGCGTGGTGCATCGGGACTTGAAGCCCGCCAACATCATGCTGGGTAGTTTTGGCGAAGTGTACGTCATGGATTGGGGACTGGCCAAAGTATTCGGCCAGGACGCCCCGCCCTGGCACGCGGAACAGCCCGCCGACCTTTCCGTGGCGCAAGTAAAGACATCTACTTATCCAACTCAAAATGGTTCGCCTGAGTTGATCACGGATCGACTCTTGGATTCGGACCTCACCCGGGATGGCACGGTCTTGGGAACTCCCGCCTACATGCCGCCGGAGCAAGCGCTGGGCAAAGTGGCGGAGTTGGACGAACGCTGCGACATTTACTCCTTGGGAGCGATTCTCTATGAGATGCTCACCTTGCAACCCCCCGTGGACCCAAAAGGGGGAACGAAAGAAGTATTAAAACGGGTGATCGAAGGGGCCATCGTCCCGCCCAAACTGCGCTCCCCGCAACGCTTCCAGGCCGGTTTGATTCCCAAGGAGTTGTCAGCCATCGCCCTCAAGGCGTTGGCGCGCGATCCTGTCGAACGGTACCTGACGGTGGAAAGACTGCGCGGTGACATTGAATTGTTCCTGGAAGGCCGGTCGGTCAGCGTCAAACCGGACACGACTTGGGAAACGACCGTCAAATTGGTGAAGCGCAACAAGGCCGTCAGCGCCGTGTCAGCAGCGGCGGCCCTGCTGCTGCTCATGGTGCTGGCCGGCAGCGCCTGGCTCAACTATCAAAGCCGGCTCCAAACCGAGGATGCCCTTCAAGACTACCGCGCCCATGTCAGCAAATCGATCCCCGCCTTCCTGGAAGCGGCCCGCATGTCCGTCAATCGGCGCGATTTCGCCGAGGCCCTGAATCGGGTGCAGTTGGCGGTCGAATCGAATTCCAACCATCTGGAGGCCCGCATGTTGAAGGGGCAGATATTGGTCGCGCTCCTGGACATCGAGCGGGCACGGGATGAGTTTGATTTCTGTCGCCAACGAGACCCCAACAACCGCGACGCCCAGGAATTGGTCCGGCTCTGTTGGCGCTACAAACCGGATGACGTCCAAATCTTGCTGGCCTTCGCCAACGTGTTTCAGCGCCAGAAAGCCACGGCCGTGGCCGAGGAGATGTATCGGCAGACGGCGGACAACCTGCAAGCGCGCAAAGCTCGACTAGCGGACTATCGGCAACGCATCGACGCCGCTTGGCCGGGAGCGGGCAAGAACTTGAGCATGGACGAAGTCGGGCACTTCAAGATGCATATCACTGACACCCATCACGAAGTGGTGAAAGACCTGATCCCCTTGCGGGATATTCCGTTGACTTCCCTGGCTATTTTCAATTGTGATCGACTGGAAGAGTTGACGCCTCTTCAGGGGATGCCGTTGACTTCCCTGCATCTATACAGCTGCCCAAAAGTGAGGAATTTGGTGCCGCTGCAAGGCATGGCGCTGACCTATCTCGGTCTCCACAACTGCGGCCAAATCCGTGACCTGACCCCGTTGCAGGGCATGCCGTTGACGCATCTGAGCATTGCCGGGTGTGGCTTCATCCAGGATCTGACGCCGTTGCACGGCATGCCGCTTACCACCTTCATCGCCCAGGGATGTTCGCAGATTCGAAACCTGGCGCCGTTGCAGGGCATGCCCCTGACAACTTTGAATTTCCACAGCTGCCGAAACATCGAGGACCTGACGCCGTTGCGAGGCATGAAACTAACCTCATTGGAAATGACCAATTGTGAGAAGATTCACGATTTGACCCCCTTGCGGGACATGCCCTTGACCTATTTGAGCGTGCCTGGTTCGGCGATTCGGGATCTGGAGCCGCTGCGCGACATGCCGCTCACCACACTGAGCATCTATTCTTGCGACCAGCTCAAGGACCTGTCACCGCTACAAGGGCTGCCGCTCACTTCTTTGAATATCGCTGGCTGTAAAGGGCTACACGATTTGACGCCGCTAGTGGGGATGAAACTGGAAAAGATCCATTTTTCGCCGCGCTACATCGACAAAGGCATGGAAGTGCTGCGTGGTATGAAGAGCTTGCAAGCGATTGCCCTCGACAGGGGAGATTTCATCAAGGCGGAAGATTTCTGGAAGCGTTACGACGCGGGGGAGTTCGACAAGTAAGCCAGGCACTGAATAGGGTAGCCAGGTATAATCCAAAGGAGGCCAAGTTGCTGGAGGAAAAACCATGCCGATTCATGACTGGACCCGCGTCGATGCGGGATTGTTTCACCACTTCCACCAAGCCTGGACTATCAACTTGAGCAACGCCCTGAACACGGGGGTTTTGCCACCGGAATATTTCGCCTTGGTGGACCAACGCATTCAAGGCCCTATTCCCGACGTCCTGACTTTGAAGCTGACGCCAGCAGCAACCGTGGAACCAAGCTCGGGCGGCGGCTTGGCCGTGGCGACGATGCCGCCGCAAACACGTTTGATCCGGCGCAGTGAAGCCGAGGTTTACGCCGGCAGGGCCAATCGCCTGACCGTGCGGCATCGGCACGGTGACGTCGTCGCCGTCATCGAGATTATCTCGCCGGGCAACAAGGGGAGTCGGGCCGATTTCCGCTCCTTTGTGGAAAAACTGGCGGAGCTGATTTTGCACGGTATTCATCTGCTGGTAATTGATCTTTTTCCTCCTGGGCCGCGCGATCCGCATGGCTTTCATCGGGCGCTCTGGGAGAATTTCCAGGACGAGGACTTCGCGCCGCCGGCCGACAAGCCGCTGCTGTTGGCAGCCTACGACGCGGGGCCGGTGCGAACGGCTTACGTGGAAGCGGTGGGCGTGGGCGACGTGCTGCCGGACATGCCGCTGTTTCTGCGGCCGGAGACCTATGTACCGGCGCCCCTGGAGGCGACCTACCAGGCGACTTGGGATGTTTTCCCCGCTGTTTTGAAAGGGTTGCTGCAAAGGCCGAACCACTCGCCGTGATGCGCCGGCTCCTCATATATGAGAAGGAGAAAGCAATCCCTTTGCCCCTTCTGGCATGAAGTTTCACGACGCAAGGAGAATCGTTGTGCTCTCGTCCTCTTCACCGGGCCGGCGCTTGCGAGACGCATGGGCCAGGGAAACCCTTCAAATTCCTGGCGTCTTCAACCCACTCGTGGCACGCATGGCTGAGCGGCTGGGCTTCCCGGCGGTGTATCTGTCTGGGGCGGCCTTGTCCGCTTCGCATGGCTTGCCCGATGTCGGCTTGTTGACACTATCGGAGTTCGTCGCGGCTGCCCAAGCCATCACGCAGGCCACGACTTTGCCTTTGCTCTGTGACGCCGACACCGGCTTTGGCGAGGCCTTGAACGTGGAACGAACGGTTCACTTATTCGAGGCGGCGGGGGTGGCCGGGATCCATTTGGAGGATCAACAGCTGCCTAAGCGTTGCGGCCACCTGTCTGGCAAGCAGCTCGTCGAGCCGCCGGTGATGGCCGCCAAGATTCGCGCGGCGGTGGCGGCCAGGCGCGACCCCGATTTCGTGATCATCGCCCGCACCGACGCGCCCGGCGTGACCGGCTTCGATGATGCCGTGCGCCGCGCGCAACTCTATCTGGAAGCGGGGGCCGATGCTATTTTCCCCGAAGCGTTGGAAACGGTGGCGGAGTTTGCCGCCTTCGCCAAGACGGTTCCCGCTCCGTTGTTAGCCAACCTGACCGAGTTCGGTAAAAGTCCTCCCCTGGATGTGCGTACCCTGGCGGATATGGGCTATTGTATGGTATTGTACCCCGTCACGACGCTGCGCGTGGCCTTGCGGGCCGCCGAGAAAGTTTTGACAGTTATTCGTCAAGAAGGCCACGCGCGTTCTCAGTTGGACCAAATGCTGACGCGGGCGGAGTTGTACGAGCTACTCGGTTATCAAGGCTATGAAGAGAGAGATCGGAAGTATTTTCAGTGAGGAAGTAGTGTCATGAGCACCGCGGAAATATATTCTCCCGGTTTGGAGGGAGTCATTGCCGGCGAGACGGCCATCTCCACCATCGAAGGGGGCTTGCGCTATCGTGGCTACCCCGTGGGCGAATTGGTGGACAAGGCCAGTTTCGACGAGACGGCGTATCTGCTGCTGCACGGCGAGCTACCAACGGCTTCGCAGCTGGCCGACTTCCGCCAGCGCCAAGCCGCGTCACGCCAGCTGCCGGCGCCACTGCTCCAGCTCTTGCAAACGATTCCCCAGGAGACGCCGCCGATGGACGCGCTGCGTAGCGCCGTCAGCGTCCTGGCCCATTTCGATTCCGATGTCAATGACAATAGCCTCCCCGCCAACATCCGCAAGGCGGAGCGTCTGTTGGCCCAAATCCCGGTCGCTGTCGCCGCTCAATACCGCTTTCGTAACGGGCAGTCGCCTGTCGCGCCGCGCCCGGACTTGAGCTTGGCCGCCAATTTCCTGTATATGCTGCGCGGCCAAGAAGATAGCGCCATGAACGTCAAGGCTTTGGATGTGTCGCTGATCCTCTATGCCGAACATGAGTTCAACGCTTCGACATTCACGGCCCGCGTCGTTTGCTCGACGGAATCGGACTTGCATTCCAGTATCGTGGCAGCCATTGGCGCTCTCAAAGGGCGCTTGCACGGTGGAGCGAATGAAAAGGTGATGGACCTACTCCGCGCCGCCGGTGGACCAAGCACGGCGGAGCAATGGCTTCGAGACGCCCTGGCCCGCAAGGAACGGATCATGGGCTTCGGCCATCGCGTGTACAAAAAAGGGGATATTCGCGCTGGTATCTTGAAGGAATATGCCCGCCAGGCAGCCCAAGCGACCGGACAGATGCAGTGGGAAGAAACAGCGGAGATTATCGAGAAGATTCTTGAACAGGAAAAGAACTTGCTGCCCAACTTGGATTGGCCTGCGGGGCGCTTGTATCACGCGATGGGATTGGAAGTGCCGTTGTACACGCCCATTTTCGTCATGTCGCGTGTCACGGGTTGGAGCGCTCATGTGATTGAACAGTTGGCCCACAATCGCCTCATCCGCCCACGGGCACGCTACACCGGACCGGATGTGCGCTCGGTGTCACCATTAGTGGAACGGAAATAACTTATCTCGTTTAGCGTGCCAACCAGCGGCGAACTAATTGCCACATGATGAAAACGGGGAGCGTTCGCTCCCCGTTCGTTGATTGGATTGACGGCATCAATTACTTCTTGGCCTTCTGTTTGGCCTCGAATTCATCGACGTATTTCTTCGGATTGGCGTTGAACTCGTCGCGGCAGCCGGAGCAGCAGACGTAGTAGGTCTTGCCCATGTAGCTGACGGTCGAGGTTCCCGTGCCGCCGCTGACCACGCATTCGGGGCCTTTCTTGGTGGCCTTGGTGCCCAGGGAGATGCCTTCCTTAGTGGCCGCGACCATGTAATCTTGCGAAAAGATGGTGCGTCCCTGCGGCTTGAAAGCGTAGCGGTAGATGAAGCGCGCCCCATCGGCGGCGGTGTTCATCATGATCCGCTGGGTTTCCTTGGTCTTGGGATCGACACGCTCGAAAATCAGATAGCCATTCTTGAATTCGCCGCTGAAGACTTGCTTTTCATCATTCACCGTGGTCATGGTCAGCTGGTATTCGTCATCGTCAGGCAAGAAGCGGAGTTCGCCGCTCTTATAATACTTGCCGTCCTGGATGGTCATGGTCATCCAGGCATCATCTCCTTTGAAACGCCAACTCCATTCAATGGTCTCATTCCAATCCCCCTTATCTCCCGCTCGTTGCGGCGAGCCGCTGGCTTTCCAGTTACCGATCAGCTCTTGGACTTCCTGCAGCGCTTCCTTGATGGCTTCGGCGTCTTTTTTCTTGTCTTTCGCCAAGGTCGGAAATACCATGCCAACGAGCATAATGGTAAGGACGCAACCGAGTAATCTTTTCATGGATGAACCCCTCAATGACGGACTGCGAACGCTGGTGTGAACGTCGTGGATTAGACGCGAATCCTGGGTCGATGGTTCCCTGGATCACGGCCAAAGAATTCAAGCACGACGGATTCATTATCTCCATTCTGGCGGAGATGGATAGCAAAAAATGGGTGAGTTGGCCGCTGCCGCTCGTTAAGTGGTCATTTTTCAGGAACTTGTCGATTATGAGGATATGCCATGCCGTTCCAAGTACCAGGCGTGCAAGTGGTGCCGCAACCGGATGATCAGGTGTCGTTGCAAGTGGAAGGAGTCGAGAAGCTGCGCTGGCATGCCAGTAGCCGGTATCCGCGTCCCTTTTTCTTTCCGCTGATCGGTCCCAGCGGCCGGTCGCTGACACGCATGGGGCATCCTGCCGCGCCCAATCATGATCATCACCGCTCCTTATGGTGGGGGCATCGGGATGTGGGGGGTGTCAATTTTTGGGAGGAACGCGGCGGGGCGCAACACATCCGGCAAGAAGCGTGGGTTCACTACCAGGACGGCGCCGACGAGGCGGGCATGGTAGTGAACCTCGGCTGGTTCGACGCCCACAAAAGCAAACTCTTGCATCAACAGCTAATCGCCGTCTATCGTCCGCTCGCCAACGGTGAAAGCTGGCTCGAAGTGCAAACCACATTCACACCGACCGTCGAGCAGCTGCCGTTGGGCCAGACCAATTTCGGCTTTCTCGGTCTGCGCGTGGCGGCCAGTCTGAGCGCCCACTACGGCGGCGGTCGGCTGCGCGGCAGTGAAGGACAGGTCGGCGAGCCAGACAACTTCGCCCAGTCGGCGCGCTGGATGGATTACAGCGGGCCAATCTCCGGCACCGACTGGGAAGGGATCACCTGGTTTGATCATCCCACCAATCCGCGCCATCCGACCCCCTGGCACGTGCGCGACGACGGTTGGATGTCCCCTGCCTTCTGTCTGCGGGAAGGCTACGTCTTCCAGGGCAAGCAACCGCTCACGCTCCGATATGGCTGGCACGGGCACCGGGGAGAGGTGGACGCCAAGATCGCCGTTTCCCATCAGCGTGCCTTTGCCTTGACCCCCGCCTGGGAAGTGGCGGCCGTCGCGCGTCCCTGGCAGGTGACACTCCGACGGCGGAAAACCTGACGTCAACCCTGCCGCCTTTGAATGCGGTCGAGCAAGGCCGCTTTCACCTCCGGCGGGACGAACTTGTCGAGTTCACCGCCAAACACGGCGATTTGCCGAATCAACGAGCTACTGATGTGCGAGTATTCCTCCTTGGCCATCAAAAAGACGGTTTCGATTTCCGAGTCCAGGGCCAAGTTCGTTAGCGACATGGTAAATTCATACTCCATGTCGCTCAGCGTCCGTAACCCGCGCAGCATGACGCGCGCGCCCACCTCGCGGACAAAGCGCACGGCCAAGCCATGAAACGGTAGCACCTCGACGTTCCGAAACGGCGCCACCACGAAGCGAACCAGCTGCACGCGCTCCTCCGTGGTGAAAAAGGTGGTCTTGTCGGGATTGAGGCCAACGCCAACGACCAGCCGGTCGAAAATGGTGCTGCCGCGCCGGATGACATCCAAATGACCTAGATGCACCGGATCGAAGACGCCCGTGTACACCGCCACGCGAGAACTTGCCGGGGAAGACATCTTCTACCCCTTTCCAATGGTGTTGAGGGGATGAGGGAGTGAAGGGATGAGGAGACAAGGTCCGGTTGCTCCGCGACTGGCTTGGGGGAATTCCCGTTCTCACCTCCTCACCTCCTCATCCCGCTACCGAGGGGCGAAGCGGAATAGACTCTCACTGGCGGCGTTGGCTGGCGACTTCGGGATTGACCCAAGCTGGCAAGGGCTGGCCAGTGACGCCGGCGATGAGGTTCTTGGCGCAGATCTCCGCCATCGCGTTCCGGGTGCCGACGGTGGCGCTGGCGATGTGCGGGGCAATGACCACGTTCGGTAACCGCAATAACGGATCGTTCGGATCAGGCGGTTCGGGATCAGTCACATCCAAGCCGGCGGCGAAGATGACGCCGTTTTTCAAGGCGTCGTGAAGTGCTTTCTGGTCCACCAAGGGACCGCGCGCGCTGTTGACGAATACCGCCGTTGGTTTCATCTTGCGAAACGTCTCGGCGTTGAACATGCCGCGCGTCTGGTCGTTCAAGTCGGTATGGACCGAGACGAAATCCGATTCCCGCAGCAACGTGTCGAGGTCCACCTGCCGAGCGGCGAACTGTTGTTCCGCTTTTTCATTGCGATACACGTCGTGATAGAGCACTCGCATGCCCCAGCCGCCATGACAGCGTTGAGCCATCGCGTAGCCGATCCGCCCCATGCCGATGATGCCGATGGTCCGGCCAGCCAAATCTTGTCCTAGATGCCCCAACGGTTCCCAGGTCTTCCATTGGCCCGACAGCGTGTATTGATGCCCTTCCACCACGCGGCGGGCGGCGGCGATGAGCAGACAAAAAGCCATGTCCGCCGTGGCGTCGGTGAGCACGCCGGGGGTGTTGCCAACGGCGACGCCGCGCGCGGTGGCGGCAGGGATGTCGATGTTGTTGAAGCCAACCGCGAAATTGCTGACCACCTTCAACCTGGGGGCGGCATCCAGCAGCGGCGCGTCGATACGATCCGTCAGCAACGACACCAAACCATCACAATCCGCGACCTTTCGCTGGATGAGATCATACGGCGGCGGCAACGGGTCTGGCCAGACCTCGGCGTCACAATGTTCTTGAATTAGTTTCATGCCGACGTTCGGCAGAACGCGCGTGACGAAGACTTTCGGCTTGCCGGCCATGAGGGAAACTCCTTCGTGTGCTGCACAAAATGACCGCAGCCGATTGTAGTGGTTGCCGACGGAATTTCCACTGGGAATGGCAAGATTCAGCGCTGCACGCTTGTCAACGTCATGCGAATCACGTCATTTAATGTCAATAGCAAGCAAGAAAGGCTTGTTGGCAAGAGAATCGTTTTGCACAGGTGCTGCGTTGGTCCATGCGAAACGATGGTGCCCAAGGCGGACAGAATGTCCTCTCACTCAGTCTTCGGCAACAGCGGGAAGACTGAGCGGTACAAGCTCCACATCAGCGGCCCAGTACCGCCGGTGGCGCGGGCGAGGAAACGGATGATGCGTCGATAGATGTGTGTCAGCGCCAGCCGATCATCCAGCATGGGGGAGCACTCCTCCGCGGCCATCGCCAAGTCTTCCCGAGCCAATGTGAACGCAGCATGTCGCTCCTGGGGATCGGCGCAGGCGACCGATATGGCCGCCTCCACCAGCACATGCAAGAAACGATGGGAAGCGTCACACTCTTGGTATTCGGCCTGCGCGAGCCGGTCCTTCGCCGAGGCAATGTCAGTTCGTAAGATTTCCACGGCGGCCAACCACAGATGGTGATAGCGCGTGGTATGGTCGGGAGTCAATTGCAAGGCGCGTTGGCTGACACGGTACGCTTCTTCTTCCTTGCCGGCGCCGTGCAGGGACAGGGCCAAGTTAATGAGCATCCAGGGTTGCAGGCCGTCTCGGTCAGGCCAGTCAGCCATCCAGCGGATGACCTGTTGGTGCGCGTTGCAAGTAGACAAGGCGAACCCCACCGTCCCCCACAAGTAGGTATCCTCGCGTAGTCGTTGGTCATGGCGGCGCAGCGTTCGTTGAATCCAATCCCGTTGATGGGCCTTGCCCAATTCCTCAAGGAACGTGATCAAGGCCCGCCGCCCTAATTCGCCGCGTGGTTGCAAACGATCGAGCCACTCCGCGCCGCTCGACCATTCTTGCTGGGCTGCCAGGTGTTCGATCCACAAGCTGGCCACTTGCGGATGAACCGCCTCACTCTCTAAAGCTTGACACAAGATCGCCCCAACTTGCGCTCCCCAGCCGGCCTGCCTCATGAAACGGGCAGCCTGGTTGAGGGGCCAATCCGAGTCACAGGGGGAAACGCACAAGGTCCGCAAAACTTCCTCGGCGTCACTTTGGTTTTCGCGCGTCACGGCGAGTCGCGCCGCGCGGCCCATGACATAAGGATCGTTGTCATGTTCTTGCAGCACGGCCAACGTCTGGCCGGCGGCCTCAATGTTCTCATCTTCCATTTGCATGTCAAACAGTCGCAGGCCCGTGTAGGTGTATTGGGGATCGAGAGCGAAGGCTTGTTGGATATTCTCCAAGGTCGCGGCGCGGTCGCCGAGTCGTTCCTGGGCCTCCCCAAGATGGACGTAGTTGACCGGATTGCCGGGGGCTAGGCGGACCAGGTGTTCCGCCGCTTCCCGATAGGCGTCATCGGGACCGACTTCACGCAGCCACTCGGCCAAGTTCTGCCAGCCCCAGAGATAATTCGGGTCTTCCTCGACGGTGGCGCGCATCCGCGCGATGGCTTCGTCCAGATTGCCGCGCTGGGCCTCGATCCAGGCCATCCGGCCGCGCAATAACAAGGGTTGGCGCGAATCCCAGACAGTAGCTTGACACGCCGCCAGTGCTTCATCATAGCGTTCCTGCCAGGCGAGCAGTTCGGCTTTTTGATCATGGACCTCGATATGGCGGGGATTCAGCTCCAAGACCCGTTCCAGAGCCGCTAACCGTTCCGCCTGTTCCTCCGGTTGAGTGAGAGTCTCGGCCATCATGAGCCAAGAGCGCGCTTCTCCTGGACGCTGTTCGGTCCGCTGGTGGGCGAAGCGGCGCGGCAGTTCTGGCTGTTGCCGTTCCTCGGCCCAAATCCGCAGAGTGCGCCAGGCCCATTCGTAACTTGGATCGAGACGCAAGGTATGCTGGAGGCGCTGTAGTGCGGCATCTTGATGTCCCAGCCGCCATTCGATGTCGGCCAGGTAGCCTTGGTTGTAGGGGTCTAAGGGAGAGCGAGCCACGGCCTGTCGCAACAACTCATGGGCCTGATCCAGCTCGTTGTCCCGTTCGTACACTTCGGATAGTTGCCGGATGGCCAGCCCCCAACCCGGATTGATTTGCAGGGCGTGTTGCAAAGCGTCGATCTCACCGGAACGGTCCTGGCGCGCCCGGCAAACCAGAGCCAGATCGAGCCACAGGCGTGGTAACAGCGGGAAGCGCGCTGTCGCTTGTTGGGCCAGCTCCCAGGCTTCGTCGAGCCGTTCCATGTCGGTTAGCTGACAAATTACCGCCGACCAGGCGTGCCACAAGTCAGGGCGGGCCGTCAACGCTTGACGTAGCGAGGTGAGAAGCTCCGCGGTGTCGAGCGTGTGACTGGCATGGGAACGAAAGGCCAGCAAGCCATCGCCGAAAATCACTTGGCGCACCAGTTCTCCCTCGACGAAAGCCAAAGCCTCCTTGCGTTCGTTCCAATCGTCACAGATGCTGATCAAGCCGGCGATGGCGAAATCATTATCCGCCGACAAGCGAATGCCTTCGCGGTACGCTGCCAGCGCCGCCTGGCGCTGGCCGGCCCGCAGGTACAGCATGGCCAGCACGTTGAACAGTGAGGGATGGTGCGGGTCCAGGCCCCGCGCGGTTTCCGCCTCGGTGAACGCTTCTGCCAGCCGCCCTTGCTGGCCCAACATCCAGGCCAGCTCACGGCGCGCCCAGGCATCGGCGGGGTGAATGTCCAGCAAGTGTCGAATGACCGGCTCGGCGGCAGCGGGGCCATCGTCACGCAGCCATTCGATCCAGGCTTGGTGCAGCGCGTAGTTGTAGGGAAACCGGACGCAATACTCTTGCAAATGGGCTTGGGCCACGGAACGGTCGCCAGACGCTTCCGCCAGCAACATGGCAATGGCACGGTGGGCATCCAAGGCCAACGGCTCGACCTCGATAATCTGCCGCCACAACTCCAACGCTCGCGCCGACTCCCCTTGATAGGAAGCCAACGTGGCCGCCGTGCGCAGCCAGATCGTGCGCTGGCAGCGACCAGCGGCGGCTTGCAACAGTTCGGCGGCGCGGTCGTAATCTCCATGATTGCCGTGCATGTCGGCGGCGTACAGCAGTAGCTCGCCATCGTCAGGCCGCAGCCGGAGCGCCTCGTCCAACACCGCAAAGGCTTGCGTCATGTCCTCCAGTTGGCTGTAGGCCCAAAACAAGGTCCGGGCTGGATTGCTGGACCGCGTTCCGAAGCGACTGAAGCGATTGCGCAGTAACGCCAAGGCTTCTCCGGTTTGGTTCAAGTAACGTGACGCTGAGAAATAGGACCGGGCCAGCCGTTCGTCCTTGTCTTCCAGGCAGGCGGCGAAGCGATAGAGGGGCAAGGCGTCGTGAAAACGGCGCAGGTCCCACCAGACATTGGCCAGATAATGATAGTTCCAGCCGTTCAAAGGTCGGCAGTGAATGCAGCGGCGCAGCCAGCGCGTGGTCTTGACATGTTCGCGGGCATCCGCGCTCAGCTCCTGGGCATACTGCTGCCAACAGAACGGGTCGGAATCGGGCTTGTCGCAAATCTCCCGCAGCAAGACCAGCCGTTCCTCACGCCGGGCCAGCTCACGCAGGCAATTGACCTTGGACAGTTGCAGATTGACATCTTTTGGATACTTTTCCAACAGCTGTTCCAGGCAAGCCAGCAGCTCGGTCGTGTTGTTGTCATACATCGCCAGCAAACGCCGTGCTTGCAGTGTCAAACGATGATCCGGGGCTGACTCGCGCAAGGCGTTGTAGGCGGTCGCGGCCCGGTCGCGGTCGTGTTCCTTCAGCGCGACTTGCAGCTGGTGCAGTTGGTCGTACAGCGACGCGTCCAGCAGCTCGATACCGTCGAGCAGGTCGGCGCGGGCTTGCGGTGTCAGCACCATGCCGCGTGGGCCAGTGGAGCGATAGCGTTCCAACATCGGCTCGGCCAGGAACTCACCGGAGTGCCGTTCGAACGGATCGCGGATCAGCAGGGTTCCCCGCCGTGCGTCGTAACCGATCACTGCTTGTAAATGAGCTGACATCGGCTCGACCGTAGTGAGTGTGAAAGGCACGCCGCGATCCAGCAAGGCCACGGCACTAGCCCAAGTCAACGTGAACTCCCGCGCCATCCAGCCGTTTTGCTCGGCCCAGCGGCGTTCGTGGTGGTCGGGAGTGCCGTCGTAGCAAATCTCTTGCACCACTTCTAGATGATCCACTGACATCGACCAGAAGCGACTAATGGCGGACAGTGTGGCCGGCGCGCACGTTTGGTGATGTTGACGCACGAAGCCGACCGGCAGCAACACGCGCTGGCCACTACCATCTTGGGCCAGGTTCTCGGCGACCTTGGTTTGAAAAGGATTATTCGCCTTCTTGGCCCAGTCGATGGCTTGAGGAATGTCACCGCAGTGATAAGCCATGTCAGCCCGGCGGCCATTCAACCATTCCTCCACTTCCTTTTCCAATAGCGGAGATAGTTCGGCGTAGCGCTCGTAGCTCTGTCGTGCTTGCTCATACATCTCCAACTCGGATTGGATGTAGGCGATTTGGGCGACGATGAGACCGTTTTCGATGTGCCGCGCCGCCTCAGTGAGCAAATCGAGAGCCTCGCGGTCGCGGTCGAGCAATTGCAGGACGTGGGCCACGGCTTGCAAGCCGGGACGGTACCAGGGGCGCAGCTCCAATGCCCGCCGCGCCGCCGCCAGCGCTTCCTCATAGCGGTCCTCGAACTCGAACAACGAACAGCGCTCGATGCAAATCCAGGGACGATCCCCCGCCAGTTCCTCGGCACGGGACAGCCACGCCTCGGCGGTATCGAAGTCGCGCAACCGGCCCGCCACGCAGGCGCGGAAGGCGAACCAATCGGCGCGAATCGGTTCAGGAGCATGGGGCAAGTCCCCTTGCTCGGCCAAGAACTTCCAGGCCGACAGTAGCCCGCGCCGCTCCAGTACCCAGCGGGCATAGTAGTAACAAGCCTCTGGATCGGTGGGGTGTTCGCGCCAGGCCTTGGCGTGATGCCAGTTGGCCAGCTTGGGCGCTCCCACGTTGATGGCCAACCGCCCCGCGACGATCCGCGCCGCCGCGCCGCGCCAGGCCGGCAACGGTCCCAACTGCTCGGCCGAGCGATAGGCTTGCAAGCATTGCCCTTCTTGGTACAGTTCCAACACCCGCTCCAAGTCAGCGGCGGCGATGACAATGGGTTGTGAAGGTTGTTTGGATGTGGTAACGTCAGAAGTTGTTCCAGGATCGACTACCGGCATCAGTTGCTCGACCATGATCGGGGGCTCTCCACTTGTAATATACCATTCGCCTTTCAACCGGATTTTCATATTCACATCAAGTATAATCCCCAAAACTTGTCATTCCATCTCAGTAGGAGACACCGTGACGCAGGGGAAAGTTCAGGGCGAGCGCGGAACGTAAGTTCTCTGGCACCGTCTCGCATCGAGACCAACTCCCCCGCTTGCCTTGAAACAAGCCGGGAAAGAAAACAGGGGACGTACGTTCGCTGGCGCCGTCTCGCGCCATGAAGTACGTCCCCCGCTTGCTATGTTTCGATTTCCAACAGCCCCTTACTTTTGTTCCTCCAAATACAACGCCAGCGCGTCGGCCATCGTCGTCAGGCTGATGGGGCTGAGCTTCATGGTGGCGGTGAAAGTCTTGAAGGTCTTCTCAGCCAAGGCGCGGTACTGGTCATCGCCGGTCTTGCGCCACAAGCGAACCAGGTTGCGAGCGGCGACGCTGTTGCCGGCGGGTTGCGCGCCGTCGTATTGGTCCTTGGCGCGGGCGAACAGTTCCTCATGATCGTGCGCGGTGTAATAAAAGCCCCCTTGCTTGTCATCGTGGAAATGTTTCACCATCACATCAGTCAAGGTTTTCGCTTCATCGAGCCAGCGTGGTTCTCTGGTGGCATCGTGCAGACACAACAAACCTTGGATGAGAAAGGCATAGTCGTCGAGGTAGCCGTTGAGGCGGGCTTCCGGTTTCTGGCCGGGACGCGCGCTGTAACTGCGCGACAGTCGGCCATCCTCAGTGCGTAGCTTCTTCAAGATGAAATCGGCGCCGCGGCGGGCGGCGTTCAGGTAGTTCGGCTCGTTCAGCACTTGACCAGCCACCGCGTAACCGGCGATCATCTGGCCGTTCCAGGCCGTCAGTATCTTGGTATCCAAGAAGGGGCGTTCACGTTTGGCCCGCGCCAAGAAGAGTTTCCGCCGCACGTCGGTGACGCGGGAGCGCAATTCCTCTTCCTTCAAGTTCATGTCCTGGGCGACATCGGCTAGGGATTTCGGTGTCGTCAGGATATGATATTTCCCCTCGAAGTTGACCCCTTTTTCGACGCCATACACTTTTCTTACCAGGGCCAATTCGTCTTGGTTCAAGGCGTCTTTCAGCTCTGAATCGGTCCAGACGTAGAAGCGTCCTTCTTCCGCATCCGTCTCGGCGTCCAGTGCGGAATAGAAGCCCCCTTCGGGGGAAGTCAGCTCGCGCTCGACGAACGCCAAGGTTTCACGCACGACCTGTTGGTACAACGGCTTCTTGGTCTGGCGATACGCCTCGGCATAAATTTCCACAAGCTGGGCGTTGTCGTAGAGCATCTTCTCAAAGTGCGGCACGGTCCAGGTGCGTTCGGTGCTGTAGCGATGGAAGCCGCCCCCCAGATGATCATGGATGCCGCCTTGGGCCATACGGTCGAGAGTGGTCGTGACCATGTGGGCCAATTCCTTCGACTGGGTGCGGGCTGCCTCGTGTTGCAGCAGTTGCAAGTACGGCGGCGTGGGGAATTTGGCCCCCTTGAACTGGCGGGCCTTGCTGCCGAAGCCACCGTGGTCGGGATCAAAGCGGCCGCGCAAGTCGTCAACCGCTTCATCGACCAAGGCACGGTCGAGCGGAACCAAGGCGATGCCGCGCAGCGTCCGGCTCAAGGCGTCGTTGGCGGCATCGGCTAGGCGGTCGGCTTGTTGGCGCACTTCTTTGGGTTTGTCTTGGTAAAGATCGTAAACGATTTTGGTGATGCTCTGGAAGCCGTGTACCTTTTGGCCGTCGATCTCACGGTCTTTCAACGGCCAGTAGGTGCCGCCGACGATGGGCTTGCCGTCCGCCGTCAGGAACATGGACAAGGGCCAACCCCCTTGCTGACCCAGCACGTTCAAGGCGGTCATGTAAATTTGGTCGATGTCGGGGCGTTCCTCGCGGTCCACCTTGATACACACGAAATGTTCATTGAGAAACTTGGCCATCTCCTCATCGGAGAAGGATTCACGCTCCATGACGTGACACCAGAAGCACGAGCTGTAGCCGATGGACAGGAAGACGAGCTTTCCTTCCTTCTTGGCCTTGGCGAACGCTTCCGGCCCCCACGGATACCAATGCACGGGATTATGAGCATGTTGCAGTAGATAGGGGCTGCTTTCCTGGGCCAGTCGATTGGGCGGGTGTTTCTTCTGCTTGTCGTCGGCGTCCGCGGCGCGGATGGCCGGAGCCAGTCCGACCCAGAGAACCAGCAGACACCAAACGGCGAACAAGCGGAACGTTTGGGTGCGAATCATGGCAGTCGCTCCAAGGAAGGTGATGAGGAATGATGAATGATAAACGATGAACGATGAAGTAGAAAGGCGGAACGAGGCCATTCATCGTTCATCGTTCATCGATCATCGTTCCTTATGGGACTGTCACTTTCACCGTGGCAGGCAGGAGGCACTTTTCGTCATCACAGGCATTCATTTTGAGGAACAATTCGAGCGGCTGGCTGCTGCCGGCGGCGCGCTGGACGACCGCTTGGATGGTCACTTTGCCCTCGTAGATACGGAATTCCGCGTCGATACGCTTGTCCTTGTACATCTTGCCAGGAGGGTAGTAAACTTGGGCGGGAGCGTTCTTCACGGTCAACGTCGTTTGCATCTCTTCCATATCTTCATGGCCGACCGGATTAGCGTATAGATGCCAGCCGGGATCGATGGTCAGATAGATCATGACAACCTGTTGGCCATTGGCGGTCGGCCGGCTGGCCGTGGCGTTGATCTTCACCACCGAGTCGGACTTACGAGGGGCGGCCAGCGCTTGCGACAACCCGGACATCATCAGCCAGCTTCCCAAGGCTACCACTGCGGCGCCGCACAGGAATTGCTTACCGGCCATTGATTTCCTCATGAATGATCTCCTTCCTGTTCCAGTTGAGAAATTTTTGGCGATAGGGTGTCCGTCTGCCAGTTAAAATGGAGAGGACAATTTTTTCCGTTCGTCTCTGGAACGATTCGTGTTTCCGATGATTGCGCCTGCGGCTGAGGTGATACCACGTATTGTCGGTCGTTCCCGTGGCAAACGCGCGCTACTATCCCTTGTTTCGCCGGTTTCGCCAAGAGGAATTCTCTGCTTGTTCGCTACGGGTTACTACTGAATATAATCGAGCGGCACAAAATGGATAACGAACGAGAGACAGGAAAACCGATACCCAAAACTGCCGACTGGTTGGTCACCATCGCTTCGGGAAAAAAGGGGTGCCGCATTATGCTGGAACAGAGGGAGCTTATGAACAGTCTGCGCCTGCTGCCGAACTATGGGGGAATTTCCGAGCCGTGTCTGAACTGCCGGGAAGGAGAGCGCCACTGGGACCGGATCGCGGGCCGACCCTATTGCCCGAATTGCCAGGAAGCCTTAGCTCAGGGGGAGGCGGAACCCCTCGTCATGCGCACGGAGAAACACCGCTGCGCGGTCTGCGGCACGCTCGGCACGGTGCGCTTCACCACCTTTCCCCGGCAATCGGGGTCCGTCCTGGAAATTGATCTGTGCGCCGAACATCTGCGCGCCTTGCTGGGCCGACGTCTGGGCCAACACGCCTTTCAGCAACTATGCCGCTTGTTGCAAACGCTGAGCCTCAACGTCGAATCGATCTTTTTACTGCACGGCGCCTTCTACGACCGCCAAGGCCGGGCGCTGCACCCGGTCGCGGAGGTGGAGTGAAACGAACGATGAATGATGAACGATGCATGTGAAAGCCATCGTTCATCGTTCATCATTATGTTTGATGCCGAACCCATCCCACCGCCAGCGCATCTCCTATAATAATCCTCATGTACGAGACTTTCGATCACACGGCGGACTTGGGCCTGCGCGTGCGGGCGGCCGACCTCGATACGTTGTTTGTCGAGGCAGCGCTGGCCCTATTTTCGGCCATTGTCGATAACTTGGCCGATGTCCAGCCGAAGCAAGCGGTGACGGTCGCGCTGACCAGCGACGACCGCGAGTATCTGCTGTTCGACTGGCTCAATGAACTGCTATTCCGCTGGGACACGGAGCATTTGCTGTTTGGCCGCTTCGAGGTCCAAGTGACAGATACTAGCCTAACCGGCACCGCCTGGGGGGAACCGCTCGACCCCGCCCGCCATCGTCTCGGCCATGAAGTGAAGGCCATCACCTACCACGGCCTGCGTGTCGAGCCAACCGCTGACGGCTGGCTGGCGGAGGTGATCGTGGATATTTAACCAACGGCATACCGCACATACCATGAATCCCCACGATTAGCGATGCTTCGTAGAAGCGTCCGTGTGGGGCAACGCTTCTGCGAAGCGTCGCTAACGTTTGGTTAAAGGATTAGGGACCAATGGCAAAAGACATCTACCACGGCCCGCTGGAGCAGGTTGATGAATGCTGCTGGCGGATTCCGAAGAGTTACAAGCCGGGGATGCGCGTCGATGGTTTGATCTTCGCCAACGACCGCTTGCTGGAGCAGCTCAAGCAAGACCAGGCCCCAGAACAGGTGGCCAATGTCGCGTTCCTGCCCGGCATCCAGATGGCCAGCCTGGCCATGCCGGACATCCACTGGGGCTATGGCTTCTGCATCGGCGGCGTCTGCGCCACCGACCCGGACGAGGGGGGCGTGATTTCCCCTGGCGGCGTGGGGTACGATATTAACTGCGGCGTCCGCCTGATGCGGTCCAATCTGTTCTACCGCGATGTGAAACCACATATTCATACCTTGATCGATGAGCTGTTTCGCAAGATTCCGACGGGGGCGGGGAAGTCGGGGCGCTATCGCTTCAAGGGGAAGGAGCTGGATCAGCTGTTGGCCGAGGGGTCGCGGGCGCTGTTGCCACGCGGCTTGGCCACGCAGCGCGACATCGATTACACCGAAGCGAAGGGGCGGCTCGATGGGGCCGATCCCGATTTGGTCAGCGACCGGGCCAAGCTGCGCGGCGCCGAACAGTGCGGCACGCTCGGTTCGGGCAACCATTTCCTGGAAGTGCAAATCGTCGATCACATTTTCGACGAGGAAGCGGCCCGCGTCATGGGGCTGGAAAAGGACCTGGTTTGCGTCATGATTCACAGCGGCTCGCGCGGCTTGGGGTATCAGGTGTGCGATGATTCCCTACGCATCCTGCGCAACGTGCCGCAAAAGTATGGCATCGTGCTACCGGATCGACAATTGGTGTGTGCCCCGGTGAATAGCCCGGAAGGGGAACATTACATCGGCGCCATGCGGGCGGCGGCGAACTTCGCCTGGTGCAATCGGCAATTGCTCATGCACCAGGCCCGCGAGGTTTTTGCAACGGTCATGGGCCGCAAATGGCAAGAGATGCAAATGAACCTCATCTATGACGTGTGCCACAACATCGCCAAATTCGAGGAGCATCTGATCAACGGCAAACTCAAGAAGGTCTGGGTCCACCGCAAGGGGGCGACGCGGGCCTTTCCGCCGGAGCATCCCGAAGTGCCAGACATGTATCGCAAAATTGGCCAGCCGGTGATCATCCCCGGAGACATGGGGCGGGCCAGTTGGGTGCTGGTCGGCCAACCAGGGAGCATGGCCAAGACCTTCGGTACCACCTGCCACGGCGCAGGCCGCGCCATGAGCCGAACCGCTTCGGTCAAGGAAGCCGCTGGCCGCCGCATCGACAAGGAGTTGGCCGCCAAAGGGATCATCGCCCGTGCCCAGAGCCATCGCGGCTTGGCCGAGGAGCAGCCCAAGGCATACAAAGATGTCGATGAGGTCGTCGAAGTCGTCCACCTCGCCGGCCTGTCACGCAAGGTCGCCCGGATGCGACCGATTGGTGTCATTAAGGGGTAGTAATAACCAAACCCCAGCCGGTCCCTGGAGGACCGGAAGGGAAAAATTCAAAGTTTAACATCCGGTCTCCCAGAGACCGGTTTGAGGCAACAGGTCGTCATTCATGAAAATCGGCATCGCGGGATTCTCCGGCTGCGGCAAGAGCACGGTCTTTCACTGGCTCACGGGGGTCAAGCCAGACCCGGCGGCCATTCAGCGCGGGCAAATCGGCTCGGCCAAGGTCCCCGACGACCGGCTCGATTGGCTGTCGCAACATTTTCATCCTAAGAAAACGACCTACGCCACGTTGGAATTGCTCGACACGCCGGGACTACTCCCCGACGAACGCCGGGACAACCCACGCCGCTTGGCGATCATGCGCGAGGCGGAGGGGCTGGTGATCGTGCTCAACGGCTATGGCGGTGGCAACCTGGCGGATGAGCTGCGCCGCTTCCGGGAAGAGTTGCTCTTTGCCGATCTGGAAATTGTCACTAATCGCATCAGCCGGCTGGAAGACCAGCTCAAGAAGCCGAAACAGGCCAAACAGCGCGAACTCGATGAACACGAATTGGCACTGTTGAAACGAATCGAAACAGCCTTCGAGAACAATCAATACGCCGCCACGCTCGGCTTGAAAGAGGATGAAGAAAAAGCGATCCGCAGCTTTCAACTGTTAACCCTGAAGCCGGAGCTGGTGCTCGTGAACATCGGCGATGACCGTATTGGCCAGCCATTGCCCGATGACCTGCTGCGACTGGCGCCGACGGCGATTCAAGCCCCCGCCAAGCTGGAGCTTGAGTTAAGCGAGCTGGCCGAGGAAGACCGACAAGCGTTCATGCACGACCTGGGAGTGGAAGGGTTCGTGGCTGGCGACGTGATCCGCGCCATTTTCCACGCGATGGGCCGGATCGTGTTCTTCACCGTGGGGGAAGACGAATGCCGGGCCTGGCCGCTGAACCAAGGAGCGGATGCCGTGGCCGGCGCTGGCCAGATTCACACCGACTTGGCCAAACAGTTCGTCCGCGCCGAAGTGGTCAGCTACGACGATTTCCGCAAGGTCGGCTCCATGAAGGAAGCCAAGGCCCACGGTGTCTATCGGTTGGAAGGGAAGACGTATGTGGTGCAGGATGGCGATATTATGCACATTTTGTGATTGGCGGGATATTTGGAATTCATCGTTTCGCATGGCGAGTCGGAAGCAGCGGCAGAGTCGATGAAGTGTCAAAAAATAACTATCTCGTTTTCCTTTCACCAAACCGCGCAAGATTTGCATAACCCATCTATTCCTCATGTCTCCACCGGTGCGAAACGCGGCTGCGGCGTGCGGTGGATGAGGGCGGGGGCATGGGCTTGCAGGGTGGCGATCTCAGCCATCACCTTGGCTATGTTGGCGGCGGAGTCGTGTAGCTCGATGCTCCAGGTGGCTTGCCAGCGACCGCCGGGGGGCAGCACTGGTACCCGGCCTTGCTGGCGCTCGAAGGTCTTGAAGTTCGGATAATTCGTCGCAGGTTCCAGGCCGGTGACGTAGCCGTCTTCGAGGGCGCCAGTGTTCTTCCACACGATGAAGCACGGCAACTGCTGGCGATGGAAACGCAAGACCAGGCCCCGCTCAGCGCGGGCATTGGTCAGTAGAGCCAGCGTGTGGCCGTGTGCGTCGGCCAGCAGATCATAGACGTACACTTGCTCGGCGAAACCAGCGGTCGGCGGGGCGTAGGTTTCATGCGTGTCGATCCCCTCGGCGGCGCGCGGGGTCAGCGGGGCCAGCTCGCGGATGGGGGCCAAGATGCGGCTGCCAGCTTCGAGCAACGGCGGGCCGATGTTGCAGTGATACAACATTTGCAGCTCGGCGGGCTGGGCCGAACGGTTCTCGACGACATCGTGAATGACAATCCGATTGGAGCCGGGGGCGGTGGTGTAGGTGGTCGTCAAGCGCAGCTGCCCCAGGAACAAGCCCCCTTCCTCGACCTGCCCGATGACACTCAACTCATAGGGGGGATCGAGATTGACGCGCAGCTCGACCAGATGGGCCGGCAGATTGGCGATGCGGCCATGCAATGTCAACTGGCTGCGGTGCGTGTGTCCGTGGGCGTCGGTGAAGACATCCTCACCGGGCGGCCCATTCCAGGCCAGACCGCAGCGGCACAACCATTCATCGAAGCCGGCCAGCCAGCCGAGACCGCCGCGCTCCGTCACGTTGACGAAACGCGGATGGACCGGCCCCAGCACCGGCGCCCGCCAACCCAGCGAGCTGCCGCGATACTCGCCGCGCCACAACCCCATGCCACGCGTGGGCAACACCGAGAACGATAGCACGCCGTTATGCACCTCGACGACCTCGACGCCGTCGCGCAACCCGCCGTGCAACGTCCGCTTGCGCATCGACCAATCGTGCGTGGTCCCCAAGCGCGGCCCATCATTGCCGACGGAGAAATTCTCCATCCAGATGCCATTGGCCACGTCGGTCAACATCCAGCTTTGATAACGGGTCATGGGAATGACACATTCGCTAATGGATTCGATTAGCGACGCTTCGGAGAAGCGTCGCTAATCAGACACAACGATTCAAATGATTCTTGCTAGTTTTTAACTGGCCTCGGGCGCCGGTTCATGTCCCGCCGAACTGTTGAAGCGTTTAGCCACGATCACGAACGCCACCGATACGACGGCTATCGTCACCGTCAGCATGGCGAAGTAAGCCATCGGCTGCATCACCGGATAAAGACGGGTGATCGGTGCATTGATGAGCAAATTGGCCAGCGCCACCGTCAGCAGCCAGCAAGCCGTCACGAAGCCGGTCATGTGCTGCGGGGCGGCGGAGTAGGCCAACTCCAAGCCGGTCACGGAAATCAAGATTTCGGCGACGGTGATGATGATATAGGCCACTACCAGCCACCACACCGTCACTTGCCTGTCAGGAGCCACGAACCAGCGTTCGCTGATGTTCAAATCTTCCTTGCTCCCTGTCAGCGTTACCGTGGCCGGGCCTTCGCTGAAAATAGCCGTTTCTCCGCCGGCCGGTGTCAATTCGATCTTGGTGATGGAGCCGTCGATTCGAACTTGCGTTTGTTCCTCATTGGCCGCTAACTTGAGCAGCGCGGAGCCAGTGATCGTCAGCGTGTTTCTATCAGTCTTGATTTTGCCATCCGGTGTCGTTTCCTTCGTGGTCAAGGTGGCCGTGATGACGTTGGGAGCAATTGCCGTCATCTTGACGTCACCGTCGAAGGTCAACGGCTGGGAGCTTTCCAAGCGGAAGGACGCTTGTTTATCCCTGGCGGTATTCACGATGCCGGGCCGCAGATCCGCCGCTCCGGCCATCCAGGCCGCGAACGCCATCAAACCCATGCACACTCCCGTTAAAATGAAGCCAACGATCATCTTGTCAGTCGGGCGAATGTGCAAGCCCTTATTGTTCAAGTGTCGCCATAGGAGCGTGATCGGCGGCAGCAACAACAAGATGAGCACTGGGTTGAAGCCCTGCATTTGCTCGGCGTCCATCTCGATGCCGAAGATGTGCCGGTCCATGCAAGCATTGGTGAAAAAGATCCAGGTGCTGGCCGATTGATCGAAGATGGCCCAGAAGAACATGACCAGGAAGAACAAGCCAAAGATGCGCCGCAGGATACGCCATTGCTCGGCCTTCTCTTCGGGGGTCTTCTTCTTGCGGCTGATGGTTTCCACCGCATAGTATTTCTTGCCAGCGGCGAAGATGGCGAACGATACAACCATGAGCACGGCGGGGAACATGAAGGCAACGGCGTAACTGTAAGCCGTGCGGATGGGGGGCATGGCGAATTGCGAGATGGCCGCTCCGATGTTGATGGAAAAATAAAACAGGGCGAAAGCGTCGCTGCGCAATTGGGTCTGTCCCGGCCGCTGCTGATCGTAGGTCAAACCCATCAAGGTCGAGATGTTCGGCTTGATGACGCCGCTCCCCATGGCCAGCAGGACCAAGGCAATGACCAAAAAGGTGAACGTTTCCACGCCCAAGACGATGTGTCCCAGGATGTACGGAATCGAAAAACCAACAATCGTCCAGTATTTGCCGAAGAAACGGTCGGCAATGTAGCCACCCAGCAAAGGTAGGAAGTAACAGGCGGAGATAAAGAACGACATGTACGTGGCGGCGTTGGCCTCGCCTAAGCCGAGTTGTTCGGCCATGTACACGGCCAAGATGGCTCTCATGCCGTAGTACGAGCAGCGTTCGGCGAACTCCCCCCAGAAGAAGAACCAGAACCCGGTGGGATGGCCGAGGAAATAGCTCTTGATGCGATGCGCGACGCTGAATATCCCTTTCGGCGGGGTTTCTTCGGTAATAAGTATCTGTTTGTTGACTTCGAGGTTCATCGGTTCGATCCCTCAAAAGTAGCGGGAAAATAAAGGGATAAGACGTCTTCCTGACGCCAATCCACGTGGGGGGCGGGACACAGTTTGTTGGTGGCGGGAATCGCGCTCGCCGCTGGCTCGTCCGCTAAACGGTCTAACTCGTCACCGCCCCCTCGGCGGCGGAGCGGACGCAGTGGGCGTATTTGGCGAGCACGCCGCGTTGCACGCGCAGCGGCGGCTTGACCCATTCTTGGCGGCGGCGCGACAAGACGGCATCGTCGATGTCCACCGACAGGCGCTTGGCGTCGGCGTCGATGGTGATGGGGTCTCCTTCTTGCACCAGGGCGATGGGGCCGCCGGTCCAGGCTTCGGGGGCGACATGGCCGACGACCAGACCGTGCGTGCCGCCGGAGAAGCGGCCATCAGTGATTAGGCCGACGCTTTCTCCCAACCCTTGGCCGATCAGAGCGCCGGTGATCGACAGCATCTCGCGCATGCCAGGGCCGCCGACCGGACCTTCGCCACGAATGACCACGACATCGCCGGGCTTGATGGCTCGCTGCTGGATGGCGGCGAAACAATCTTCCTCGCAATCAAAGACCCGCGCCGGGCCGGTCATCTTGCGCTGCTTCAAGCCGGCCACTTTGGCCACCGCCCCTTCGGGAGCGAGGTTGCCGTGCAGGATGACGATGTGGCCGCTGGGGTGCAGCGGATCGTTCAGGGGACGCACCACGTCCTGTTTCTTGGCATACACACTGGGCACGTCGCGCAGGTTCTCGGCCAAGGTCTTGCCGGTGACGGTGAGGCAATCGCCGTGCAACATGCCAGCATCGAGCAGCGCCCGCAACACCGCCGGGGTGCCGCCGACGCGGTGCAAGTCGTTCATGACAAACCGCCCGCCCGGTTTGAGGTCGGCCAGGTGTGGCACCTTGGCGCCGAGCCGATCGAAATCCTCCAGCGTCCACGGCACCTCGGCCTCATTGGCAATTGCCATCAGGTGCAGCACGGCATTGGTCGAACCACCCAAGGCGAGCACCAGGGTATAGGCGTTCTCCAGCGCTTGGCGCGTGATGATGTCGCGTGGCCGGATGTTCTTCTCGATCAGGTTCACGATCGCTTTCCCGGCCAGAAACGTCTCGCGTTCCTTGGCCGACGACACGGCGGGATTGCTGGCATCATAGGTCAACGACATGCCCAGCGCTTCGATGGCGCTGCTCATGGTGTTGGCGGTGTACATGCCGCCGCACGACCCGGCGCCGGGGCAGGATTCGCATTCAATCTGATGCACTCCCTTTTCATCCAATTTCCCCGCTTGAAACTGCCCCACCGCCTCGAAGATGCTGACAATGTCGATGTCATTACCTTCGGGTCCGATGCCAGGCAAGATGCTGCCGCCATAAACGAACACGCTGGGGATGTTCAACCGGGCCATGGCCATGACGCATCCGGGCATGTTCTTATCACAGCCGCCAATGGCCACCAAGCCATCATGGTTCATGCCGCCGGCGACGACCTCGATGCTATCGGCGATGACTTCCCGTGACACCAGGCTGTAGCGCATCCCCTGATGCCCCATCATGATGCCGTCGGAAGCGGTCGGCGCCCCGAAAATTTGCGGCACCCCGCCCCCGGCGCGAATCCCTTCAATCGCCTTGCGCGCCAACCGATCCAGATGAGCATTGCAGGGAGTGATGTCGCTAAACAACGACGCCACGCCGATCATGGGCCGGTTGAAATCCTCATCGAGAAACCCCACGGCCCGCAGCATGGCTCGATTCGGTGCTCGCCCCATGCCGCCGGTGGTCGTCAAGCTGCGTCGCTTACTGCTCGTTTCCATGTGTTCAGTTCCCATCGTGTCAAATTGTTGGATTTTAACGAAGATGTAGGGGGTCGCCAAGATGCGAAACGATTTTCCAACCCCAAGCCGGTAATGGGGCGACCGGCCGCCCCGTTGACTCGAATAATGGCAACCGGGGGACTTACGTCCCCCGCTCGCCAGGATACATCCATCTACTGCTTGAAATCCGCCGCGAACGCTTTGGCGTTCAGCTCCGAGCCGGTAGCGAACTTGGTCAGGTCGTTCCAGCTCAGTTTGCGGCCTGGTTCAAAGACTTTTTCCTTCATGAAATGTCCGACGCGCTTGTCACCGATGTACAGAGACTTGTCGGGGCTAGTCTTGAGCACGTCGCGGGCAATGGCGTGGTGGAGCTGGGAGGCGAACAGCTGGCCCATCATGTAATTGTGATAATAGACCGGAGCGCTGACGACGTGAATCTTGCTGGCGTAATCCGGAGCGTCGCGGCCTTCGGGACGTTTCACTTCCTGATACTTCTCGACCAAATCCCACCATAGCTTGTTCAAATCCTGATCGGGATCTTCATACATGCTCTTCTCAAAACGCAACATCACCTGGCACCAGCGCGAGAAAATAAGTAGTTGATTGCGCTGCACCTTGGCGGCGGTCTCGTCGAAGGCTTGCGGATTTTCGACCTTCAGTCCCATCTGTTCCATCCAGGGGCGGTTCTTGGACCAGCGCTCGAACATCATGGCCACTCCTTCCGTGGTTAGGATGTGGGCGGCGTCGCGCAGGGTGTAGGGTATGGTCTTGGGCATGTTCTTGCTGCTATAAACCGCATGTCCCAACTCATGCAGCATCGTTCCCATCCAGTATTCATTGGGGACGATGTTGGCCAAGACGCGGACATCGCCGGCCCGGTCAATGTCGGTGCAAAAGGCGTGCGGGCTTTTGCCGGGTTTCTCATACAGGTCACTGCGGGCGATGACATCATCAATGGGCAGGCCGATCCCGTCGTAGAAACGCCGGCAGATATCGAGATGGTCCGCCTTGGCGTAAGGGGCATCGAGACTAACCGCGAACACGGCGGGGGATTCCTGGAAGAACGGGTCGTGATAGTGCCAGGGGCGCAGCTCAGCGACCGACACCCCGCAATCCGCCGCCAGCTTGGCGTCAATCTCCTGCTTGGCTTGGCGGAATGGCTCGCGGGTCAGCTCATCCAATTCATCGAACAATTTCATCAACTCTGGGCCGTTCTGCTCATTCAAGTGCAACATCAATTGATGATAACTGTCAAAACCAAGCTGCGCCGCCGCCAGATTGCGGAGCTTGACCAGCTCTTTCAAGTCTTTCTCGACGACGGCCCCCACGCCTTTGGACGATTCCCACACTTCCTGGCGGCGGGCGGAATCCTTCGATGTTTTCAGAATGCGGCGTACTTCGCTATCCGCCACTTCCTTGCCATCGACCTTGGCCCGATAGACGTTGAAGGCTTTCTCGACGGCGTTGGATTTGGCGACTATCTGCTTCAGCAACTCGGCATCAACCTGCTTTTCCAGGTAGGTGAGATGCAGCACCTCAATGCAACGGGACATGAGCGAGTCCTCGATTTGCCTGCGGTTTTTGTAGAGTTCCATCACTTCCTCAAAGGCTTTCTTGTCGGCCAGGGCGGCGTTGATGCGGTTTTGCGCCTCCTCCTTGCGCGCGAAGTCCTCATCCTTGCCGCTGACATTGGCATCCCACCAAGCGATGTTGGCGGCGATTTCTAGCGGCCGCAACTTGGCCTCGTGCTGGGCGACGAACTGGCGCGCGCGTTCGGTCATGGTTGACTTCTCCTCCGCCGGGGCCGCCGACACGAACCACGGCAGAGCCGACAACGCCAGCGCCGCCGAGAATCGGGAGCAAAATCGGTTCATGAAAAAACTCCTCAAGCAATGAACGATGTTTCGGCAGAGCGTCGCCAACCCGCGACGCTGGAACTGCCTTTCCTTCCTTACGACGAACGCCGTGCCAGTGGGCACTCGTTGGCGCCGCGTGCTTGATTATCGTTTGATGAAATTTCCATATTCGCTAATATACGCGGCAATCACCCAGCTTGCGAGGCGCGAGGAGATCGAACGATGGGAACCTTTCGGCATGTGGCGGACACTGAAGCGGGGGCGGCGGCGTTGGGGATTTTGGTGCCGCCAGGGAGACGTACCATCGTCATTCTACGGCCCCGGTCGTTGCCGTGGGACCTGCTGTTGGCGCGCCAGCCGTTGCTACTTGATGTCAAACCCTCCTTTCAGGAAATGGACGCCGCGCGGGCCGCGCGGGTGGCCGAGCAGCTTGGCGCCGCTTTGGAAACAGGGCAGCAGCGCGTGGAACCGCTGGCGGCCGCCGAGAGCGTCGGCTATTGGTTGCGCGTGGATGCGCGGGCCTTCGTGTTGATCGCCTGCGAGCGCCGGCCGGGGCAAGCGTATCAGCTCGCCGTGTTCGCCACGCTGGCGGAAGCCCAGACAGCGGCCCAGCAATTAGCCAGCGTGTTGTGTCCTGCCACAGACGCAGAGCAGGAAATCTATTTCAACACCCGCCATTTCACGCGGTCCTCGTAATGGGTTCTCGGTATATAACAAAATCAGGTGGCCATCCTCATCATTGCTTACCGAGTGGCTTCATCATGGCAAACGTGGGTGTCGCGGTCGTGGGCACGGGTTTCATTGGCCCCGTTCATGTCGAGGGGTTGCGCCGGCTGGGGCAGCCGGTGCGCGGCATCCTGGGTTCCACGCCAGAGAAGAGTCGGGCGGCGGCGCAGGCCTTGGGACTACCGCGCGGCTATGGCGGCTGGGCGGAATTGCTGGCCGACCCGGATGTGCAGGCGGTGCATGTTACCTCTCCCAATCGTCACCATTTCGAGCAATGCCGGCAGGCTCTGGCGGCGGGGAAGCATGTGATCTGTGAAAAACCGCTGGCCATGACCAGTCAAGAATCCGCCGTGCTGGTGTCGCTGGCGGAGCAAACGCCGTTGGTCACGGCGGTCAATTACAACATCCGTTTCTATCCATTGTGCCTGGAACTCCGCCAGCGCGTCGCCGCCGGAGAGCTGGGCACCATTTACCATGTGACCGGATCGTATGTCCAAGATTGGCTCTTGTATGACACGGATTTCAACTGGCGGGTGCTGCCGGAGGAAGGGGGAGCCTTGCGGGCCGTGGCCGACATCGGCACGCACTGGCTCGACCTGGTTACTAGCATCACCGGCTTAGAGGTGGCCGCCGTGTGTGCCGATCTGCGCACCGTGCTTGCCGTGCGTCAACGGCCCCAAGGCTCCGTGGAAACCTTCACCAGTAAGCTCCAGGCCCCCCGCGCCACGGAGCCTGTCGCCATCCACACGGAAGATTACGGCTCCGTGTTGTTGCGTTTTCAAGGTGGGGTCGGTGGTTGCCTGACGGTGTCACAGGTGAACGCGGGGCGCAAGAATTGCCTGCGCTTCGAGATTGCCGGTTCCCAAGGGGCTGCCGCCTGGGACAGTGAACGTCCCAATGAATTATGGCTCGGCCACCGCGACCGGCCCAACGAGCTGCTGATCCGCGATCCGGCGCTGTTGGCCAAGAGCGTTCGCCCCTTCGCCAACTACCCCGGCGGCCACAACGAAGGCTTTCCCGATACCTTCAAGCAGCTGTTCCGGGCGGTGTATCAACACATAGAGACAGGGGCCAGTTCCCTGCCGTACCCGACGTTCGCGGACGGACATCGGGAAATCCTTTTGTGCGAGGCGATCCTGCGCAGTCAACGTGAGCAACGCTGGGTGGAGTTAGGGGACGTGAGCAAGTAAATCAATCCACTGGCAATGGAGAAATCCCATGCAAATTGGCTTCGTGACCGCGATCTTGCCGGAACTGACCTTCAAGGAAGTCCTGGAATTCGCCGCCGAGGAAGGATTCGACTGCGTGGAGGTGATGTGTTGGCCGCCGGGGGGGGCCGACCGGCGCTATGGCGGCGTGGTGCATATTGATGTCACCCACTTCACCAGCGAATACGCGGAGGAAATTCGAGACTTGGTCCGCACCCATGGCGTGACCATCTCCGCTTTGGGCTACTATCCCAACCCGCTCGATCCCCAGCCCGCGCAGCGCCGCGTGGCCGAGGAACATTTGCGCAAGGTCATCGACGCCGCCCCGCGATTGGGAGTGGACACGGTCACGACCTTCATCGGCCGCGACCCCGCCAAGACCGTTGAAGACAACTGGCCCACCTTTCAAACCATCTGGCCTGCTTTGGTCCAGCACGCCGAATCGCGCGGCATCAAGATCGCGTTGGAAAACTGTCCCATGTTATTCAGCAACGATGAATGGCCCGGCGGCAAGAACCTGGTGGTCTCCCCCGCCATCTGGCGCACTATCTTTCAAGAGATCCCCAGCAAGAACTTGGGATTGAATTTCGACCCATCACATTTGGTTTGGCAGCACATCGATTACCTACGCTGCCTGCGGGAATTCGCCCAGCGCATCTACCATGTTCATGCCAAGGATACCCGCATTGATCCCGATCGCCTGTACGAACGCGGCATTCTGGGTCTCGGGTGGCATACTCCGAAGATTCCGGGCTTCGGTGATGTGGAATGGGGCCAGTTTTTTTCCGTGCTCAGTGACACCGGCTATCGGGGGCCGGTGTGTATTGAGGTGGAAGACCGTGCCTTTGAAGGCTCGCTCGACGACCGCAAGCGAGCCTTGCGGCAAAGCAAGCGTTTTCTGGAGCAGTTCGTGACATAAAAAATGCGCGGTTTCGAGAATGAATAGATATTCATTACTCGATCCCACGCATTCACCAAATGCCTATTCAACGATTGATTTATTCCTGGTTATCTGGCTTCGCCCGTCTCTTAGCATCAGGTTTCTTGGCGTCGGGGCGCTTCTTCTTGAAGTCCGGGCGCTTCTTGTCTCCCCCACGAAATTCACCGAATTTCTTAAACTCCTCGGCGCTGATGAAGCCGTCGCCATCCGCGTCCAATCGGCTAAACATCCTGGATTGAAATTCCTTGAACTTCTCCTCACCAACCCGTTCCTTGAAGCGCTCGCCGAACTTGCTGAATTCTTCCTTGCTGATCTTGCCGTCGTTGTTGGTGTCAAGTTTCTTGAACAACTCCTCGGGGCTGGGACGTTGACCTCTCTTGGCGTCATCATCGGCCTCCGCCGTACCGATTACCAATCCCATGGCACATATTAGAGTAGAACCGAGCAACAGTCGAAACATTGGGGATACTCTCTTAATCTTGGCGACACTAGATTGCATTCGGGATGGTTCGCCGGACCAATCTCGAATGGGCACTGTGATTTGGGAGTTCAGCGCCTGCACCTATGGCATTGAACCCCAAATTGGCGCGGAGGTAGCGGAGTGACCGATTTTCAGCCGCTGAAATCGACCAAGCCAGCACGTTAGTCAGCCGGTAATTCGCCCCAAACTGTCTCAATGGCCATGTAAGAGGTCATTTATTGTACCGGGCTTGACCGGAATTCGTTCGCTGGGAGAGCAGAAACTTGATCGATTTGCCCGCACTGGGAAGTCATGCCAAAATAGCACGGAAAGTCCCCACCTATGCACGGTTTGTAGCCCAAAGAGGTCCCTGAAAGGCGGCGAATCAAGACAAGCCGGCAATGGGCTGAACGCTGCTCGGTAGAATCGGCATGGGCCGGTCAGCGATATCCGTGACCATCGCATGAGGATCGATGCCCAGGTTGTGATAGACAGTGGCCAGGACATCTTGATAATGAATGGGCCGATCCCGCGCCTCGGCGGCGGCGGTGTCGGTGGAACCGATGACTTGGCCGGTTCGCATGTTGCCACCGGCCAGCAGCACGCCATTGACGCGCGCCCAGTGATCGCGGCCGGCGTCCTTGTTGATCTTGGGGGTTCGGCCAAATTCCCCCCACACCACCACGGTGACATCGCGGTCCAGACCGCGGGCGTGAATATCTTCCACCAGGGCGGAGATGCCCTGATCGAACAGGGGCAGCCGCTTCCGCAGCGACTCGAAATTCCGGCCATGCGTGTCCCAAAAACCATACGCCACCGTCACGACTCGCGCTCCCGCTTCGACCAGACGCCGGGCCATCAATAATTGATCATTCCACATCGGGGCGCCGTCCCCCAAATGTTTGGGGGAGCCGCGGCCGTACCGTTCCCGCACCGCTTCTGGCTCTTTCGTCACATCCAAGGCCTCGACCAGCTTGCTCGATGTCAGCACGTCGAATGCTCGTTGATAATAAGCATTCATGCTGGCGGCTTGCTTGTCCGCGGCAACCCGCGCTTGGTCGAGCTGTTCCAGCAATCGGCGCCGTTCCGCCAAATCGTTCGCCGTCAGGGCTTGCAAGCGCATCACTGCCAAATCCTGACCATCGACTTTCACCGGATGTGCTGCTCGCCCCAAGGGACCGGGCTCCGGGCTGTTGTACGGCTTGTGCTGCATGGTCGGGAAAAGATCGACGAAGGGGGGCACCACGGGATCGGCTGGTCCCTGGACCCGCGCGACGACGGAACCGAAGTGCGGCTTGGATTCGCGCCGGGCAATGTTCATCGTATAGCCGGTCAGGTTCTGAAAGCTGCTGTGCTCATCGCGCAAACCGACCAACGACCGCACCAGGACCATTTTGTCCATGATCTCGGCCAGTCGCGGCAAGTGTTCCCCAATGTGAATGCCGGGGACATTCGTGGCAATAGGCCGAAACTCGCCGCGTACCTCGGCGGGAGCATTCGGTTTCAGGTCGAAGGTATCCTGATGAGCCAACCCGCCCGACAAATAGACCATGATTACCGCTTTGTGCGAGCGGCGCCGGCCCGCCCGCTCCTCGGCCTGCAACAACTGCGGCAACGCCAATCCGCCCATCGCCAGACCACCAATTTTTAGAAACGAACGACGCGTGAGACCATCGCAGAATCGGTGAGCAGGACCATACAGCGTGAACATGGGTGGGATTCCTAACTGGTGGGATGTTCAGCAGCCAAACCAACATCATCCAATTTCTATCTTACCTTATACTCGGAAAGCGAAGATTTGTCAGGCAGATTTCAGGGTTTTACATACGAAATGTCATTGTGGGAAATAACTCACTGGGAGTCGCGGCGGGGGCGAGCCAGGAAGCTACCGTTCACCGATCGTCTTCGGGACAACCGCCTAGCATGATTTCGTTCGGGGCGGAGGTTACGTTATGGAAGCGTTATCCCGGCGAACCAACCGTGACCTTTTGACCCGTCCTCGATGGCACGATTCAACGAAGCAGGTTACTTGCCTTGATCATTGAGAAATTACGAATCGCTCTCACCAACTGTAGCGAGGCGGATCCGCCGTCGTGAGGTTGCCGTTCGCAGGGGGGATTTCATCCACGGCATAGGAAGTGTGGTGGCCGTTGTTCAAACTACCGTTACGGTGACTTTCTTGGGGCAAGCGAAGGACAAAGCGCGTGGGACCTTCTAAGCGTTCGTCCCAATAGACATCACCGCCGTGTTCGCGGGCCAGCCGCCAAGCCGTGGGCAGGCCGAGGCCGAGCGAGCGGCCGGCGCTGCGTCCAGAAAAAAAAGGATCGAATAAATGCTCGCGCTGGGCGGGCTGGGGGCCGGGACCGTTGTCTTCCACGACGATATGCAACCACTCCGGCCGCGGCTGTTCGACGCGAATCCGCGCCCACCCCTCCACGGGTGCCGCCTCGATGGCATTGCGCAGCAGGCATGTCAACATGGTATGCAGTTGGTTGGGATCGGCGCCGATGTGCAAGTTCGCATCCACATCCTCGCATTGGACCTGAACGCGGCGTTGCTCGGCGAGATCGTGTAAGTCGGCGATGACTTCTTGAGCCGTCCGAAGCACGGACACCAGATGTTTCTGTGGTCGCGGCGGGCGGGCAAACTGCATCAGGCCGTGCAGAATGTCGTGAATGCGTTGGGCTTGGGTAATGATAGTCCGCAACGCGCGTTGCTTGTCAGCATCTTCTTCACGATTCAGCAGATATTGGGCCTGCCCCGAAATGACGGCGAGAGGATTGTTGATTTCATGCCCGGCCCCGGCCGCCAACTCCGCCAGCCCATCCAGTTTCAACGTCCGCAAGCGCGTGGTCTCATGGCGATCCAATTCCCGCACGGCCTTGTCGAGTTGATCAATGGTCCCTTCCAGATGATGGACATGGGCGACGCCGTGGAAGCGGCGATTATCCGCCGCCAAGTGTAGTAGTTGTCGCACCAATGGTTCCCGATACGGTGATGTCCAGCTTGGAGTGGCTGGCAATGTGACAGGTTCTTGACTTACCGCTTGGAGATCGGAACTAGTCAGCCCCAACGCAGCGGCGATGTCCGCCAAGCGATAGGGAATGCTCAAGCCCAAGCCGGGCTGTTGCCGTTGTGCCAGACCGACTGCTAACTGCACGACGCTGAGCAGATGCGGATCGCCCCCCAAACTTCGGCCAACGGCGGGGGGTAAGCTCAGATGACCGACTACGACGGCGAGCCAGTTCGGCAAGAGCCAGCGTCGCGCCAGCCGCCGCGCGATGCTGGCCTGGTCATAGCCCCAGTGGCAGCGCTGCGTTTGCGTGGGATGGGCGGTGAAATTGGGATCGCGCCAACAAGCCTGAACTTGCTCCGGCGCCACGGCGCAGACCGCCAACCAGCCGAGAGGGGCCAGCAACGCCGCCCCCCACGCGGTTTCCGGCGGACAGCGGCGACAGCGCCAGGCCAAACGCTCGGCCAACTGGGCATACGTTAGGCAACATTCGTAAACGGCACGTACCGACGGCTGGCGCCAATCCACGAAGCCCACTTCCGGTTGGGAGAGAAAGGAATCCATCCCTTCCAAAACGGCCGGCTCAGCCAGGAGCGCGAGCAGATTCGGCGGTGGAGAGGCAGATGGCGGGGCGGCCCGACGCACGACCCACAGCACTCCAGCAGGGTCCAGCCGCAGTTCCGACCAAGCGTCCGCCGAGGCAGAATGCAGAAGGCCGAGCAGGGTCGCGGTACAGGGGGACAGCCAGGGCAGCTGCACGGCAGTTTCGCCCGGCGGCGGCGTGCTTACCACATTGGCTCCTTCCCAAGAAAAAAAGGAAAAAGGCATGTGGAAAAAGAGACTCTTCTTTTTCCAGCCCACCTTTTTCCTTAGTTCCTTACATCCTTATGCCTCAAGCCGAAGCGGACACCGACTCGATTTCCAACAGGGAGCACATCCGGTCGATCAGTTCTTCAATATCGAACGGTTTGTGCAAGAAATCGTCCGCGCCGGAGAGCTTCAGTTCTTGAATCTTATCGTCTTCGATCATACCGCTGATGCACAGAATGCGCACATCTTCCAGGGTCACGTCGGAGCGCACGCGGTGACACACTTCCCGGCCATTGATGTCGGGCAGCATGACATCCAACACGATGAGGTCCGGTCGGTATTCCTTGACCATCATGCCGGCGTCGAAGCCGTTGCTGGCCATGCGCACTTCAAATCGGCCATCTTCGTCCAACACTTTGAACATCAATTCCACCAATTCGGCGTCATCGTCCACGAGCAGGACTTTGCGCTTGCCGCTTTCCAAGGCATCGGTGGGGATGCCGTTGTCTTTCATGAAGCGATACAGCGCTTCGCGCGGAATGCGCCGAAAGCGTGAGCCTGGGACCCGAAAGCCCTTGAGCTGGCCATTGTCGAAGCACCGAATGATGGTTTGTTGACTGACTTTACAGATTTTCGCTGCTTCGCCAGTCGTGAAAACAGTTTTCATGCCTTTGTCCACCCCTACTGGCTCTGGGCCAGTTCCACGTGTGTAGTCCCGGCAACGCCTCGCCGTGAGACGCCGCGAGACCGGAATCATCCGTGATTTGTCTCACGCCCATTCCCTGGCAACACCACGACGGTCACGGACACCGTGAATTCGCGGCGGCTTCTTGAACAGATGGGTGGGCCGCAATCCGATTTTGGTGGAAGGAGGTTTCGAGTGAGTTGCCAATCTTTACCACCTATTAGGATTATAACTACCTTGTGAAACGTGTCAACGCGAATCATTTGTGCCTCAATGCTGTAACCTCTTACTGCTAGGCTACTTTCTCCAAATTGCCAGCACCATCGCGTATTTGGTGCCATTTGTTTCCTTACCGTGTCTGGGCCAAATCCCTTTTCCGCCTGAATTTTTCCACGTTACCGCATTGAGGTTTGTTTACTCCCATTGATCGGAATACCGACCCTTCGCACTTCAGCTTATTTCGCTGCCTTGCCGGAATGTTCCCCGTTATGAACAATCCCCAACCGCTTCAGTTTGGGCAGCCGATGTAGTCGCGGGCGGATTCATATAGAGCAACACCACGGCCAAATCCGCCGGGTTGATGCCGCTAATCCGGCTGGCTTGACCGAGATTGACGGGCCGAATCCGCGCTAACTTCTCGCGCGCCTCGGCACGCAGTTGCGGAATGGCGTCATAGTCGAAGTGCGGCGGGATAGCCTTGGATTCGAGGCGCTGAAAGCGTTCGACCTGAGCCGCCTGGCGTTCGATGTAGCCGGCATACTTAGCTTCCAGAACAACTTGCTCGATGACGTCCAGCAGAGGCGACCAGGCCCGCAGCGCTGGTTCGAGTTCGACCAATTGCTCCCAAGTGACTGCCGGGCGGCGCAGCCAATGGGCCAGCGTGTCCTTGCCGTGCCGAAGTTGGCGGAGCTGCTCGGTGATGGCGGAGATGGCTTGTTCCTTGCGTTGCAGCCGCTGCCAGTCGTCGTCGCGCACCAGCCCCACGCGCCGGCCCAATGGCGTCAAGCGGCGATCGGCGTTGTCGTGCCGCAGTAAAAGTCGATATTCGGCGCGCGAAGTGAACATGCGGTACGGCTCATCGACCCCCTTGGTGACCAAATCGTCAATCAACACGCCGATATACGCCTGGCTTCGGTCGAGAATGAGCGGCGCTTCCTGTTTGATCTTCAAGGCGGCGTTGATGCCGGCCATCAATCCTTGGGCGGCGGCCTCCTCATAGCCGGTCGTGCCGTTGATCTGTCCAGCGAAGTACAGCCCCGTGACCACCTTGGTTTCCAGCGTCGGATGTAGTTGCGTCGGCGGGGCGTAATCATATTCGACAGCGTAGCCCCAGCGCAGAATTTCGGCGTTCTCCAAGCCGGGAATGTGCCGCAGCAGGGCCTGTTGCACGTCGTTGGGCAAGCTGGTGCTGATGCCATTGCAGTAATACTCCAGCGTGTTTCGTCCTTCCGGTTCGAGGAAGATTTGATGCCGTTCCTTATCGGCGAAACGCACCACCTTATCCTCGATGGACGGACAATAGCGCGGCCCACGACTTTGAATCTGGCCGGAATACATCGGCGCCCGGTGCAGATTGGCCCGGATCAAATCATGGACGGCCGCGTTGGTGTAGGTGATGTAGCAATCCAACTGCGGTTGCGTGATCCGCTCGGTGCGGAAGCTGAACGGCCTAGGATCGCTGTCTCCCGGCTGTCGTTCCGTCTTGGCGAAGTCAATGGTTCGGCCATTGATCCGGCAGGGGGTGCCAGTCTTGAAGCGGGCCAGCTGGAAGCCGGATGATGTGAGACTATCACTCAGCGCCTCGGCGGCTTGGTCGCCGGCTCGGCCGCCGCTTGTCTTGGCCTCTCCCATGTGCATCAGGGCTTTCAAAAAGGTGCCGGTGGTTAGGATCACCGCCGGGGCGCGATACAGCGTGTCGCCGCGCGTCCGCACGCCAACCACGCGCCGCGGCGCGGGGCTGTCGTTGGGGGCATCCTCGATGAGAATGTGTTCCACCAATTCCTGGCGCAAGGTCAGATTCGGCTGCGCCTCGACGCGGTGCTTCATGGTAAATTGATAGAGCTTCTTGTCCGCCTGGGCGCGGGGGGAGTGCATGGCCGGCCCTTTGGTGCGGTTCAACATGCGGAACTGGATGCCGGTTGCGTCAATGACTTGTCCCATTGCCCCGCCGAGTGCGTCGATCTCGCGGACGATTTGCCCCTTGGCGACACCGCCGATGGCCGGGTTGCAGCTCATTTGCGCCACCGTGTCCGCATTCATCGTCAATAACACAGTGCGCAACCCCAAGCCGCTGGCCGCCAACGCCGCCTCGACGCCGGCATGTCCCGCGCCAACCACGAGCACGTCATAATCAAAGATGAGATGAGCCATGATATAGTCAGAAGTCAGTGGTCAGTGATCAGTCATCACCGTTTAGCGGGCGAGCCATCAGCGAGCCACCCTAGTGGGGGCAAGCTCGCGCGCGAAACGATGAATCCAACATACGGCGGCCTTTACGTTTCCGCCATCGGTTTCGCCGTGGTGGCGCCTTGGCGCAGCGTGTGCGGCACGAGCAGATGTTCGGGAGCGTGGTCGGGATCGGCGATCGCGCGCAGCAGGATTTGCGCGGCCAGCCGGCCAATTTGATACCAGTCGGCTTGATGGCAAGTCAGTCCCGGCATCTCCTCACCCCCGCCGCCCATGACGCTAATATCCTCAGGGACTCGTTGTCCTTGCCGGCGCAGCTCATCGATCACCAAGCGAGCCAGGGTGTTGTTGAAACAGAGCAACGCCGTTGGCATCGGGTGAAGGGCCAAGAGGGAAGCCACGATTTGACGGGCGCCGCTTTCGGTTAGCTCCGCTTCCAGCTCCCAAGAGCGGCGGCGCGTGCGGCAGGCATCGCGCAGCCCCTGCCGATAGCCCATGAGCCGCCACGGGTTCAATTCAGTGCGGTGCCAGTTGGCGAAAGCAATACGGCGATGTCCCCAATCCGCCAAGTGACGCACCGCTAGACGAGCACCGCCGAAGGAATCCTCTCGGACGGAATTGATCTGTGGCAAATGTAGGTCGTGATCGAGCAGCACCAGCGGGATGCCCAAGCCAGCCGCGCGGCGCAAGATTTTCTCCTCGCCGAACGAGGCGAAGATTGCCCCACGCAAGCGGACCTGCTCCGTCAGCCGTTGGAACACCTTGCCCAGCTGGATGTGGGGAGCGCGGCGAACCACGGCCTCGAACCCGGAGTGCCCCACTTCATCGAGCGTCCCTTGCAGCATCAGGCCGCTGACCGAGCGCGTGGCCGCCTCTTCCCCCTCGGCCACCACGTAATCCGCTTGGAGATAGCCGATCAGCGTCGAAGGGGGCGCCAGGGGATGTTCCAAATGGGTTGGCACGCGCGTGAACGTGCCGCGCCGGCGATATTTGATCAGTAGCCCCTCGCGTTGCAGCGTCTCGGCGGCGCGGCGCACCGTTTCCCGACTGACGCCGAGTTGTTCGGCTAGCTCCACCTCCGTCGGCAAGCGGTCGCCGGGAAACTGGCGTTTGAGGATCGCCTCACGCAACACCTGTTCGACTTGCGTTTTCAGGTCTTGCGGTCGATCCAGGCGCGGCAGGTCGTCCGCGGCGAAAACCGTCATGGAAACGTCATCATTTCGTGCCAGGTGGCGGCGTTTCTTGGCCATAATTACCACTTATACATTCTGTTGGCTTATTTGCCTATCCTTTTGCGATGAACTAGCGCCATACGCTATGATCACGGTGTTGCCCATCCCATAACCCGTGCCAGAGCGATGACAACGGAACACCATTTTTAGGAGCACCGCGATGAAAGTCACTGGGGCCGTACTGATTTCCTGGTTGACGATAGTATCGTTCCTTAGCGCCGCCGAGCCACGGCAGTTGCGCCAAGAACCGAATACCTGGGTCAAGCGTAGTCCCTTGCCGGGTGGCCCGGTGTCGCCACGATTGGGATACGAAGGCGCGCTGGGCTACGATCCCGTGGCCCAGCGGCTCATCCGTTGGGGGGGACATAATCAAGGGGGCGGCGGCGAACAAAATGCCGAGACCTGGATCTTCGATCTGCACACCGGCCGATGGGAATTGCAAGAACCCAATCGTTCTCCTCCCGGTGTGTGCTGTGCCCAGCAAAATGTCTTCGATCTGGCTGGCAACCGTTTCCTGCGTTTCCCGGCCTTCAGCGGCAGTCATGGCTGGCATTGGTTCCGCGAAAATTATCTCACAAACTCCACCGTCTGGAGCTACGACCTGGCCGCCAACACCTGGCGCGACATGCGGCCAACTCCCGCGCCGCGCGTTCGGCCCCTGCGCTGCGCTTCGTGGGACAGCACCCATCAAGTCGTGGTCCTCTTTGGTGGTGAGGGGAGTCACGAAGGTACGTTGGTTTATGATCCCTACACGAACACCTGGACGCGCATGCATCCCAAAGTGCAACCCGCGCCGCGCAGCGGCGGCAACATGACCTACGACGCCGCCCGACAGCTGCACATCCTGTTCGGCGCTCAATTCAGCGACGACCCGCACACCTGGGCTTACGACTTACGTCAGAATGAATGGCGCGACATGAAACCGCCGCGACAGCCAGCCACGAATCGCAATGACGCCGTCTTGGCCTACGATCCCAATCATGAAATCGTGATTGCGGTCATTCGGGTCATCGATCAGGGAGAAAAGAATGAGATTGTCCGAGCCCATCTGGAAACGTGGAGCTACGATGCTGGTGAGAATATCTGGACGAACTTGAATCCCAAGGAAGGACCGATTGGCTGGGGCAGTCGCAGCCGGGTCTTGGTGGCGGCCCCTGATCAGAACGTCGTCGTGCTAGAGAATGTCATCAGCCCCGCCCGCATCCCCGGCGCCGAGCGCGAGCAGCAGGTCTGGACCTATCGTTATGCCGAGGCGAAACCCACCGACCGCCCCGCGCCGCCTCATGACGTGCGCGTGTCCGCCAGCCAGCGCGCGGCTACGCTCACTTGGAAACATTCTCACGCCGATCAGTTGCGAGAATACATCGTCTATCGCGGCCAAGGTGCGAAGCCGTGGCTGGTCGATTATCAAGAAATCGCTCGTGTTCCCCTCGAAAAAACTTCCTATCGAGATGACGACTTGCACCAAGGGGAACTCTATTACTATTTCTTGCGAGCCATCGACACCAAGGGCCAGATAAGCGACGCAAGCCTCAAAGTCCGCACGCAACCGCCGTTGGTGGAAGACCTGGTCGTATCGGTGCTGTCACCTCGGGAAGTTCAACTCACCTGGAAAGCTCCGCCAGAGGCGGATGGGTCAGCCTACCTCATCGAGCGGGCGCCCGTGGAAGTCTTCACCGAGGATGAGATACTCCGCTTGAAAAAGGACACGCCGCCTCTGTCGGCGCCCAGCGTGGGCACGATTAAGGCCATTGGAGTCTTTGAACGAATTACCAAGGAACCTATCAAAGGTTTGACCTACACTGACAAGACCGTAGACCTGAATCAACCTGCGAAAGTGAACGGGGAACCGATTCAGGCGCATTATTTCCGAGATGACCAGCTGGACCCCAAAGGGACACCGTATCGCCATGCAGTGTATGCCTACCGGGTGCGCCATATCAATCCATTGGGAGTGGCGGGAGGCGATGCGCCGTATGTCCTGACCATCCCCTCGGCCCCGCAATTCCTGTTCTCTAAGGAAGACGGCGACCAGTGCCATCTGAAATGGCAGGCCAACCCCGAACAGAAACTGCTCGGCTATCGCGTTTATCGCATGGACAGCCCGCGCATCAACGGGCCGGGACAGCCTGTACGCCGTCTGACCGCCGAGCCGATTTCAGAGACATCGTTCACTGACACGCAGGCGGGCAAGAACACCATGCGTTATTGGGTCGTCGCCGTCGATGCCTTGGGGCAGGAAGGCACCCCCTCGGCCCCGACCTGGCATTACCGCGAGTACCGCCGCTTCTACGAACCGTTCGTGGGCGAATGGCATCAGTGATTCGGTTTCCGCCGCCAAACATCACGGCGCCCGGATTCATCGTTTCACGGCGGGCGGCCAGGGCTTCACTCCGTACAGCCCTGGCCACCCCATTTCAGGCCAACTCAACCGGCATTGGCATGAACATGAGGAACTTCCTGGCCGGTGGAATAATCCAATTCCCTCTTTTCCATAGGCTCTTCTCCTATAATCAAAGATAATACCTTCCGCCCTCGGTTCCATTCCCTTGGTGTTTCATCGTCCGGCGGCCCGTGACGGAGAAGATTCATGACCCCATATCCGTTCGAGAAAAACGATTGGCCCACGCTGGGCGTGGAAATTGAACTCCAGCTAGTCGATGCTCAGACCATGGCCTTGCGCAATGCGTTCCCGGAAATCCAAGCACAGCTCACCGAGGATCAGCGCGTCCACATCAAGCCGGAGCTGATGCAATCGTATCTGGAAATCAACACGAATGTCTGCCGCCGGGTGGCGGATGTGGAGGCTGATTTGAAATCCAAGATCGCCCTGGTGGAACAGCTGGCCGAGCGCGTCGGCGTGCGGCTGTTCTGGGCCGGCACGCATCCGTTTTCCCCCTGGAGTAATCAGGAAATCACCCCCAACGAGCGCTATTTGGGGCTGGTCAAGATGCTGGCCGACACGGCTCGGCGATTGGTGACGTTCGGCTTGCATGTCCATGTCGGCGTCAACAGCGGCGACAAGGCGGTCATGGTCTGCGACCGGCTCATGCGCCATTTGCCGACCTTGCTGGCACTGTCCGCGAATAGTCCCTTTTGGGGGGGCCGCAACACCGGCTTGCACTCCCAGCGCATCAAGATCATCGAGGGATTGCCAACCGCCGGGCTGCCGCCGCTCATGCGCAACTGGAGCGAATATGTCTGGCTGGTCAACCAGATGATCGAAACCGGCTTCATCCAGACCATCCGCGAGATCTGGTGGGACGTTCGGCCCCATCACAACTTCGGCACCGTGGAAGTGCGCATCTGCGATATTCCCACCGATTTGTCGTCCGTCTTGGCCTTGACTGCCTTAATTCAATGTTTGGTCCATGAGCTGTCGGAACAGATCGATCAGGGGACGTATCAATTCGATTGTCACCCGATGTTGGTGCGTCTCAACAAATGGCTGGCGTGCCGCTACGGCCCCAAGGCCACCTTGGTCGATCCCTTCACCCACGAGCGCGAGCCGTTGCCACTCGTCGCCCGCAACCTAGTCCGCCTGCTGCGCCACCGCGCCGATGAGCTAGGCTGCACCTTCTATCTGGAACACATCTTGAACATGACCGAACAACCGACCGGCTCCGAGCGCCAGCTGGCCATCTTCGAGGAGACCGACGATCTGGCCGAAGTCGTGCGCCGCATGGTCAAGGAGCAATCGGTGCTAGAAACAACCACAGTGGCGAGTTGATGATCTATCCTGTGTGACAGTGACACTGAGCAATTTTTTGGTTCAGGAGACATGTCGATGAAACTGTTGTTTGCCTTGGTCATTCTGGTAGGCGGCACGGCGGCGGTGTGGCAAGCGATGAATGCCAGCCAGGCGGCGACCAACGCCGATGAGCCGATGCTGGTTCACAATGTCTATTTCACGCTCAAGGACAACTCATCGGCAGCCAAGCAAAAGCTGGTCGAGGCATGTCAAAAATACCTGGCCAAACATCCCGGCACCGTCTATTTCTCCGCCGGCACCCTGGCCGAGGAGCTGGATCGCCCGGTCAACGACCGTGATTGGGACGTAGCCTTACACCTGGTCTTCAAAAATAAGGCCGCCCATGATCAGTATCAAGACGCTCCCTCGCACCTGCGTTTCATCGAGGAGAATAAGGACAACTGGAAGAAAGTGCGCGTGTTTGATTCGCTGGTGAAACCGTAACAACCAAAGGAACGCGGCGCGACCGGACCCGATGGAGCTGGTGGATTCATCGTTTCGCGTGGGCGGGCGCGCGCGAAACGATGAATCACCACAACATCGGAAAGGTATTGTTCGACAGGTCCCTTAGCCAAACAAACTCAACTTGAATCGGTGTAGTACATTCCCCCAGGAGAATTCCCCCATGAGCGGCAAAAGGCGACATGGCCTGATCATGGTCGTGACCGGCGATGGCAAGGGGAAGACCACCTCGGCCCTGGGGTTGGCGTTTCGCGCCTTGGGGAACGGCTTTCGCGTCTTCATGGTGCAGTACATCAAGGGGAAATGGAAGACCGGCGAGAAGAAGCTGGCCGACTTGTTGCGCGGACACGCCGAGCATCTCGGCTTGGACATGGAGATTCGGCCCATGGGGGACGGCTTCACCTGGATCACGCAAAACCGCGATCAGGACATCGCCACCACGCGCGAAATCTGGGACGTGAGCAAGGCGGCGATTGCCTCGGGGAAATACGATCTGGTGATTCTCGATGAAATCAACGTGGTGATGAAGTTGGGCTACCTTGATCCGAAGGAAGTGGTCGAATTTCTCCAGACCAAAGACCCCGACTTGCACGTCGTCCTGACCGGGCGCGGCGCGCCGCCGGAGATTCGTCAGTTGGCCGACATGGTGTCTGAGATTCAGGCTGTCAAACATCACTACAAGGCCGGCATCAAGGCCCAGCAGGGGATAGAGTTTTAGAAATGGACCCAGAGAGGACAGTCCATGCCAGCGCGAACCGGGGCCGACTACCTGGCCGAGACGTTGCAAGCCTGTGACATCACGCATGTCTTCTTCGTGCCGGTGATCCTAACGCCGGCCTTGGCGGCGATGGATCGGCGTGGCATTGTCGGCGTGATGACGCACGGCGAGAAAGCGGCGGCCTACATGGCGGACGGCTACGCCCGCGCTGCGGGCAAGGTAGGGATTTGCCTGGCCCAAGCGGTCGGCGCCACCAACTTAGCCGCCGGTCTGCGCGACGCTTGGTTGGCTTGCTCCCCCGTGGTTGCCATCACTGGCACGGGCGTGCCGCAATCACGACATAAACACGTCTATCAAGAGCTGAACGACTTCGCCCTGTTCGAGCCATTGACCAAATTCAACGCCCGGCTCGATGCCGTCGAGCGCTTGCCCGATTTGCTGGGGCAGGCGTTCCGGGAAGCGACGACGGGTTGCCCTGGTCCAGTACACCTGGAGATCGCCGGCCACTTTGGACAAGGGATTGACGGAGCCGCCGAGTTGTCCCACGCCATCGACCCGCGCTGGACGCGCGTGCCGGTGTTTCGACCCGCCGCCGAGGTGGAACAGATCGAGCACGCTGTCCGCTGGTTGTGCCAGGCGGAACGGCCGGCGCTGGTGGTCGGCGGCGGGGCGCGCTGGTCGGGGGCCGGGGATGATGTCCGCCTGTTGGCCGAGCGCCTGGATGCAGCCGTGGCCACCGCTCTGAATGCCAAGGGGATCGTGCCGGAGAATCACCCGCTGTCGGTCGGTGTCGTTGGCATGTATTCGCGCTCCTGTGCCAATCGCGCCGTGGCGGAAGCGGACCTGGTCTTGTTCATCGGCAGTCGGACGGGAAGCCAAGTAACGAATCAGTGGAAGATTCCTCGACCGGGAACCCGTGTGATTCAGTTGGACATCGCCGCCGAGGAACTTGGCCGCCATTACCCGAACACCGTTTCCTTGTGCGGCGACGCGCGGATGGTCGTGCGGCAGCTGCTGGCATTTCTGCCTGTCGTGAAACATCCTGTTTGGCGTCAGCGCGTTGCCTCGTTGGTGGCGGAATGGCGCCAAGAAGTAGACCCTTTCCGCCACTCCGATGCCTCCCCCATGCGGCCCGAACGGGTGTGCCAGGAGATTCAGGAGATGTTGCCACCTGATGCCATTTTCGTGTCCGATACCGGACATGCCGGCATCTGGACCGGGACGCATGTGGAATTGCACCATCCCAGCCAGACGTACCTCCGGGCGGCGGGGTCGTTGGGGTGGGGACTACCGGCGGCCTTGGGGGCGAAATGCGCTTGCCCGCATCGGCCGGTGGTCTGCTTCACCGGCGACGGCGGCTTCTACTATCATCTGGCCGAGCTGGAAACAGCGGTCCGCTACCGCATCCCCGCCGTCATTGTCGTCAACAACAACCGTTCGCTGAATCAGGAAACGAAAATTTTCGCCGAGGCTTACGGCGGCGAACAGGATTCCGGCTTTGAGATGTGGCAGTTTCAGGAACTCAACCTGGCCTGCGTGGCGGAATCGTTAGGCTGTCTGGGTCTCCGCGTCGAACGTCCCAACGAAATGAAGCCCGCCCTGGAACAAGCCCTCGCCAGCGGCCGGCCCACCGTGATCGATGCCGTGTGCGACATCCGCGCCCTGGCCCCGGACCCGTGGGACTGAGAAATATCCAAGGCGAGCAGGAATCGTGAGGTCCCGGTTATGGCCAGTCACCAGGGACATCACGGCCTCCGCCGCATGACCTGGCGCAGAGGAATGTCAGCGATGACCAAGCCGTGCAGGTCAGACAGGGCGCAATCTACAGAGTGCGGAATAATAATAGAATCAAGGAACAATCCTGGTTGCCGAGCCATCCTGGGGAATGCGCCCTTGTTGTGCCACGCATCTCAACTTCCACTTTTAACCCCGATAATCGTTGTTTCTGTCAACTTCGTTACATTTTCATCCGAATAATAAAGCAGCCGAAGCGAAGTCTCCCGTGCGGGGAAGGGCCGCCGACCGCCCTCACCTCCGATTGCAGGGAAGCGAGGTAACATGCGCGCACAGACTGTTTGGCTCGGTATCTTGATCGCGGCGATGTTCGGCGCAGGCGGCATCCGCGGGCAATCTTCGTATCTGGAAGACCCCCGCTACGCTGACATCGACGAGGACCTGGATGCCCCGCCCCCCGCTCCGCCTTACGTGCAACCGCCGGGCTATCTCTCGGATTATATCAAATACACGTGCCCGGAATGTTGTGGACCGATTGGCAAGCATGGTCCGCTGTTGTGGGACGTGTATTTCGTCAATGGTGTGTCCCGGCCAGTGGCGGGAGGGAATCTCAATCGCGTGCTTTCGACGGGCTACATGTTTGGTGGCGGGGTCCGCAGCGTGCTGTACAATCCGCCGGGAACTTGGGCAGTCTCCGTCGATTTGGGGGTCACGCACGTGGTCAATGGCGGCACGCAACAACATCTATCTTATCCCGTCGTCGTGGGCTTGGGCAATTTACGGAATTTGAATCGCACGACGGCAAATCTCGGTTTGAGCCAGGAATGGTACTTGCTCGGTTCCTGCTATAATCCCGGCGGCTGGAATTGGAAGGTTGGCGCCACTGGCGGTGGTCGCTGGGGGGCGGCCTACGCGCAATTGAATGTCTTTGAGTTGCCCGGCGGCTTCCGGCGGCGTTCCGATGTCGTCAAAGGCTTCTACTTGGGGGCCAGCTCCGACGTGGAAATTCCAAGACAATGCTGTACCTTCGTCGTGGGGCTGCAAGTGGAATGGGATATGCTCTGGATGTCGATCCTGCCCAACACCGATCTGTTCGGGACGAATTTGCAGAACGTCAATTTTCTGGTACGCACAGGGATACGCTTCTAGGTTCTTCCGTTTTTTCATGCGGTTGCTGAGATTTTTCGGTTCACGCCGGCTGTCGTCTCCGAGTACGAACCGATGAATCAACCAACCAATACCCAAAAAGGGTATCTTCTTCCCATACCGGTTCTCACGCCGCTTGCCGCGCGGCATCAGGGAGCGCCACGCCGAGCTGTTCCAGCAAATAGTGGGCCGAGCGCTCGCAAGCACCGGGGACGGCAACTTCATGACATAATGTAGATAATTGCTGGCGTTGGGCTTGATAGACCGCTGGATGGTTGAGCCAAGTCAATATGTGCTGGCTGATCGCTGCCGCTTGACAGGACACGCTCAGATATTCCGGGAACAATTCTTGCCCAGCCAGCAGGTTCACCAAGCTGATATAGCGACATTTCACGAACCAACGCACGAAGCGCTTTTCGATGGCATGGACGCGATAAACGACCACCGTAGGCTTGCGCTGGCACAGCAACTCCAACCCCACCGAGCCGGAGACCGCCACGCAGGAATGCGCCAGGTGGATGATCTCTGGCGTCTTTCCCACATAAGCGGTGATCGGTAACGGCGGCTTGCGGCGTAAATAACTTTCCACGAATTGTAAATGGTCGGGACGATAACACGCGACCAAAAAGCGCGCGTCGGGACGGGCGGCGTAGATGCGCCCCGCCGTGCGGACCAGCGTCGATAGGTTACGCTGGACTTCCTGAGTACGCGATCCGGGCAACAAGCCGATGATCGTCTTTCCCTGAGCCTGTTGCTCGGCGACAAAAAGGGGATCGGGACGCTGCCGCGCCAGCTCGTCGAAATAGGGGTGGCCGACGTAATGAGCGGTCACGCCCCGCTCGGCATACCACGGCACCTCGAACGGCAAGCTGCACAACACATGATCCACCCAGCGACGCATATTGCGCACGCGCCAGCTGGCCCAAGCCCAAATCTGCGGCGGCACGAAGTAGAACACCGGAATGCCACGCGCATGGGCGCGCCGCGCCACCCACCAATGAAATGCGGGATAGTCGATGAGCACCACGGCATCCGGGCGCTGACGGGCGAAATAACGGTCGGTCCAGGACAACAAGCCAAGAAACTCCGGCACATGGGCCAAGACCGGCACGATGCCCATGAACGCGCGCGTGGACAAGGGATAGAGCAAGGGGCAGCCGGCCGCCGCCATGTGCGGCCCGCCGAAGCCAGTAAACTCCACATGGGGAGCCAGGCGGCGCACCGCTTGTACCAGACTGCCGCCGTGCAGGTCGCCGCTCGGCTCCCCCGCGCTGATGAAGAGACGCATTAGGTCCCCCTTGTTGTTCCGGATCGCGAATTCCGCGTCACGCCAACTTCCGAATGTCCGCGCGCTACCAGGAATCCAAAGTTCGCTGCTGGCTTCTAGCCCGCCGATTTCCACGGATAGCGCAACAGGGCGAGCAGCTCTTCCTCATCCAACTTCCATTTGAAGACGCAACCGAGCAGCCACCGCTCGAAAGGCCGAGGCTCGACGCGCACCACCTGGGTCAACAAGGTGCGCAAGGTCGTGTCCGCAGTTTCCGGCAATTCCAGCATCAAGCAGCTTCCTGGCTCAAAACGGCGATTAAGCAGTAAGCTCACGCCGCCAGCGGAACAATCCACGATCGTCACCGGCCAATAGGCTAGTGACAGACTGTGCGCGGTTGGTTTGCACACGCCGCGCAGCTGGGCCGGATAGCGAACCCAGCCGCGCCTTTCGGGCTGAGAGGGAGGAGCGTCTGGACATAAGGATGTCGTGATCGATGACTGCACAAATGCCTCCTTGCTAAATTCCGTTCCCGAAACCATCCAGGAAGGAAAAAGTGAGCCGCGAGTGTAGTGCAAACCACGGAACATTGTCAACTTGCGTTTACGCCGCCACAATGAAGAGAAGTTAGCCAAGGCGGGGAAAGTAGCAGCGACCACGTTCTTGGACGGACTCTTCCCTATGTTGGCCGATTTGCGCCAGGATGCCTACTTGACCCAGACACATGCCCCGCAATTGCAACAGCGATTGCCGACGGCGTCAGCCTGGGCATCGAGCGCAAATGGGCGGAAGACAAACTCAAGCAAGCCAAGGAAGCCGCCGAACGCGCCAATTGGATCTGCTTATGCCGCGCATGGACGGTGTGACCTTTCTGCAAGTGACGGCGATAAGATGCCCCGCTTGAAACTTCATCTGGTATTGTCGGCAGATGTATTGCAAGGCTGTTTTCAGATCACGGGCATTCACGGGCAAGAAAACGACCAGCGTGGCGCCATCGCGCACCGCGCGGCTGAACAGGTTGGGATCTGCTTCCGGCGCCAACAAACCCAAAGTCGGCCGATCCGCGAACGCGGCATGGAGTTGTTTGATCTGTTCCAGGTCCTGATCGCCGCAGAGCTGCACCATGAACACTCGCATCGTTTCCGCCGAGGAGCGTAGTTGGTGGACGGCTTGTTCGGAGCCAGGGTACTCGCGTTCCACCAAGGATTGATATTTCGCCAATTCGTGGCGCAGCTGTGCGGTAACATGGGCATTGCAATTCACCAAAACGACATTAAGAGGATACATCGAACTGTTCCCTGTGAGCCGGACAGGACCAATCTCCTGAATTCACTTTCAATTTTTAGCTGGGGCGTGTGATTGACAACTCGCATCCTTCGTCGAAAAGCCTTGTCAATTAGTGAAAAATCGGCGAAAATTTCACATAGGGTTTTCATATTTATGTAGGATATTCCACCTTCCCAGCCAGAAAAGCCCCTCGCTCTGGCAATTCGGGTAAGGTTGGGCTAGGCCGTGCGGTTCGCGAGCGGATAGACTGCACGAAATTTCCTTTCAGCGAAAAGAGGCGCCGACGCCCATGCCAGTTATCCAAAAACTCTCCGCGTTAACGCTGCACCAGTTCATGGGCCGCGCCGTTTCCCAAGTTCCCGTTGCTGACGGTTCGTCAGAGGAAAATAGCGGGAACTCGTGGCGAGAGAGCTTGGCTTCCCATGCCCAACAATGGCAAGAGCTTTTGCAAGCGGCTAGTGGCTTCGCTTGGCAAGCATTGGAAGTCATTTTGGCTGTTCAAGTCGCGGGACCTCGAGCGCGGGAATTGAACTTGCCGAACGGTCCGCCCGCTTGGCCGCTGTTGGTGAACCCTGATTCCACTCCTTCGCCAGAAACGGACCAACCCGAGCAAGCGTCCTCTCAAGAGTTCTGCCAGCGGTGTTTGACGGAGTTGCGCGCCGCGCGCCAGGACCAACTGTTGGCCGAGAACACGATTCCCTTGTCGGAATGGGCCGAACATCCGGACAGTCTCGCTCAAGCCAACGCCGACCTCCTCGCGCGGGAACTTCAGTCCGCGGGTTATGACCAACTGGCGCGTTTGTGCCAGCAACATCAAGGGGAGGAATTTCTCGTCCAAGCGGCACTGGATCATGTTTGGACCAGCGCGGCGATCAACGGGAGTTGGTTGCGGGAGGCGGCAGGTGGCTCCCTGCCGGACAACGCCGCCCCTTCGTCCCCTTGGTCCGAACTGTTCGCGGCCATCCGTCAACCTGGAAACGCGCTGGTTTCCTGGGCGGCCTCCGTCCCGGTCAGCGCCGCCGAGACCACCACCCACGAGACTCCCCCGCCCGTCACTCCGACGGTGGTGAACAAGCCACCCTCTGCTTCGCATCGTGTCCCGGAAGCAGCGGCTTGTCTCAATCGTGGGCTGGCTCATCTCAATCGCGAGGAATATGAGCAAGCCGTCGAAGCCTTTTCCGAGGCCTTACGCTATGATCCCCACTACATGTTGGCCTTGGCCAACCGGGCCGACGCCTACCGCCTTATGGAACAGTATGACCGGGCTATCGCCGATTTCACCGCCGCCTTGAAGCTGGACCCCAAGAATTCTCTTGCTTACGTCAATCGCGGCATCGCCCACCGGCTCGCTGGCCATCTCGATGAGGCCATCGCCGATTATACCGAGTCGATTCGCTTGCACCCCACCAGCGCCGCCTACAACAATCGTGGCAACGCTTATGTCGATCTGGGCGCCCATGAAAAAGCCATCGCTGACTACACGGAGGCGCTGCGACTCGATCCGCGCTATGCGTGGGCTTATATCAATCGCGGCAATTCCTTGGTCGATTTGGAACGCTACGATCAGGCCATCGCCGATTTCACCCAAGCGCTCCGGATCGATCCGCGACTGAGTGAAGCCTTCGCCGATCGCGGCGAGGCCTTCTTGCTCAAGGGAGACTTGGATCGGGCCATCGCCGACTTGACGCAGGCACTACGGCTCGACCCGCAACATGTCGCCGCCCTGGCCAATCGTGGAGACGCCTATCGGCAAAAAGGGGAGTACGACACGGCCATTACCGACCTGACCGAAGCCGCGCAGCTCGATCCGACCAATCCGGTGGTCTTTCGCAATCGCGGCTTGTGCTGGCGCTTCCGGGGAGAATGGGACAAGGCGTTGGCCGACCTCGACCGCGCCATCCAACTCGATCCCGAATACGCCGTCGCCTACAACAATCGCGGCAACCTCCACTCCGCTCAGGGACGTTACGATCAGGCCATCGCCGATTTCACCCAAGCGCTGCGCATCGATCCCCAGCTGGTAGTGGCCCACATGAATCGCGGCTTGGCCCACGCCCGCAAGGAGGACTATGACGCCGCCATCGCCGATTGCGAGGCCGCGTTGCAGGTCGATCCGCGTCTGACGGCCGCCTACTACATCCGCGGCACGGCCCGTTCCGGCCAGGGGGACTATGATCAGGCTATCCTCGATTTCACGCGGGCCTTGCGCGTCGATCCGCGCTATGTGTTGGCCTACAACGACCGCGGCTTGGCCTACGCGCAGAAAAAGGAATTCGACAAAGCCGTCGCCGACTACACCGAGGCGCTGCGCATCGATCCCCGCTACGCCCTGGCTTACGCCAATCGGGGCATCGCCCAACTCCTACGCGGTGAACGGGACGCGGCCATCGCCGACTTGAGCCGGGCGCTGCGCTTGGACAACAAGCTGGCGGTCGCCTATTTCCATCGCGGCCTGGCCTGGATCGCTAAAGAAGAATACGACCGCGCCATCGCCGACTTGACGCTGACTCTGCGCCTGGAGCCGAATCACCCCGAAGCCTTCCAGCGCCGCGACGAAGCCATCAAAGCCAAGGCCAAGACCACCCAGCGCAAGCAAAGCGCCCGCCGTCAGAAGCTTGTCGCCGCCCGCGCCGCCGAGGAACGTCGCCAGCGTGAGGCCACCGTCTATTTCCTGCGGGCCAAGACCCACTTTGAAAACAATCGCCACGAAGAGGCCATCGCCGATCTCGATGAAGCTCTGCGCATCGACCCACGCGACCCCATGTGCTTTTTCCATCGCGGTCTGGCCTTTTTCGCCTTGCAGGAATATCCCCTGGCCATCGCCGACTTCACCGAGGCCATCCGTCTCAATCCCCAAAATCCCGATAGTTACTATCAACGCGGCTTGGCCCAACGTGCTCAAGGCAAACTGCGTCTGGCGCTGGCCGATTTTGGCGAGGCCCTCAAGCTCAATCCCCAACATGCCGAAGCGTCTAGCCGGTGGGAAGAAGCCCGGCGCACGCTGAACGAACGGGCCAAGGCGGAACAGAAGAAACCACACCCCGCCGCCAAGTCTCGCGGCACGCGTGATCGGTTGGATCAGGGACAAGCCATCGCTCAATTCACCGAGTTAATCAAGCAAGACCCCAAGAATCCCGGCGCTTATCACACGCGCGGGTTGCTATACGAGCAGATGGGGGATTTCGATAAAGCCGTCGCCGATTTCAGCGAAGCCATCCAGCTCGATCCCAAAGATGCCATCGCCTACCAATTTCGCGGCAACACCCGCCTGCGCCAGGGGGAATACAAGCAAGCCGTCGCCGATTTCACGCAGGCCCTGAAGCTCGACCCAACGGCCGCCTGGACCATCTATAATCGCGGCATGGCCTACTTGTCGCTGGAAGAACTCGACCACGCCATCGCCGATTTCAGCGAAGCCATCCGCCTCGATCCGCAGCTGGCCATCGCCTACGCCCATCGCGGCCACGCCTACCGCCTGTTGGGGAACTATGACCAAGCCATCGAGGAATGCACCAAAGCCTTGCAGTTCGATCCGCTGCTGGCGGTCGCCTACCGCAATCGCGGCTTGGCTCACGCCGCCAAGGGAAACCACGACCAATCCAAACGAGACTACGAGGAATCCATCCGCCTTGATCCCACCCTGGCCCAAAGCTGAGTCGTCCCTCCACGACCTCCGTTCCCCATTTGGCATGGGAACCCGATACAACGGTTTACATATCGGGGCAACTAGCGTATAATACCGACACTTGATTCCAGTTACCATTTCATTGTTCCATTCCACCCCACCCCCCCCCTATCGCGGCTGACAGTGAATAGTCATGGAATAAAATGGGCAAACCGGTCACCCGATTCAGCATGTAACATGATGCTGTCCCCCTATCGCCTGCCGATTTCGCAGTTTCTTTTAAGCAGGTTCTTGTTCGCGCTGTGTGCTCGGCAGCATCTTTCCTGCCGGCTCTCACCTCGGCAGCGCTGCTCATTTTTTCCTCGTTGACCGGAAAGGGAGACTCTGGCACAATTCTGGGCCGCCTCGCCTCATGGCACGGAACTCGGAGGCCCAATCATGCGCCATCAAGGCTCTCATGTCCCGCGGATTGCCCACCCTAACAGGCTGCTCTCGTCTTCTCTATTTGCCAGCCTGGTTGCCAGGTGGCGGAAGGTCCTGTTTCCCGGCCCGACGCCGCAGCCAGCTTCGGCGTCCCCGCGCGTGCTGGCGTTGTTGGTGGTGTTGTCCAGCGTGTTGTTGTACTCGTGCTTGAATTTTCGGCTGTTCGAGCCGGACGAAGGGCGCTATGCCGAGATTCCGCGCGAGATGCTGGCGCGCGGCGAATGGATCGTGCCGCTGTTGCAAGGGGAGCCGTACCTGGACAAGCCGCCGCTGTTGTATTGGCTTGTGATGGTCAGTTATCGTCTGTGCGGCGTCCATGATTGGGCGGCGCGGCTGGTGCCGGCGCTGGCGGTGCAAGGCTGCATCTTGCTCACCTATCTCCTGGGGCGGCGCGTGCTTGGCCTGCGCGCCGCTTGGTGGGGGGCGTTGTTGCTGTTGGTCGCTCCTGGTTTGATGCTCATGGGGCGATTGTTGCTCTTGGACGGCCTGTTGACCTTATGGACGACGTTGGCGCTGTTCAGCGTCTTCGAGGCGACGCGCGGCCCCCGGTTGCGGTGGGGTTGGTGGCTGACGGCCGCCTTGGCGTGCGCGTTGGGGATTCTCACCAAGGGGCCGATCATCCTGGTGCTGCTAGTGCCGCCGTTGTGTCTGTATCATGGGCTGACGCGCGGCGGAGCGCCGGTCTGTTGGCGCGCTCTGCTGGCGTTTACCGCGCTGGTGGTGCTGCTGCCGCTTCCCTGGTTCGTGGCCATGTGCGGGCGCGTGCCGGATTTTGCCTATCATTTCTTTTGGCAGCATCATGTCGTGCGCTACGCCGATCCATTCGATCATCAGCGGCCGATCTGGTTTTTCCTGCCGATT
>JBKBIP010000018.1:0-112886 GCA_046297495.1 Gemmataceae bacterium
GCAATCCTCCTATGTTATAGAACCCTCAACGCCCCTTCGTTGTTGGTCGGATTTCATGAATTTTAGGCGATGGTGCTCGATTTTATGTTTAGAACGCGCGCGCCGGATTTTCTTGCGCGCGAATTTTTTATTTTTGGTGTTTTGCTCGATTCCGCCATTCCGCTTCGCTTGATCCAGAACAATCTCAGGAAGGACCCACCATCATGGCATCATCGGCCACCACCCCCGCAGTGACGATTTTGATCGTCAACTATAACGGTAAGCACTATCTCCACGACTGCTTGACGGCCTTGGAGCGGCAAACATATCCCCGGTCGTCGTGGGAGGTCGTGCTGGTCGATAACGCTTCCGCGGATGGCTCGGTCGCTTATGTGCGCGAGCATTTTCCGTGGGTCAAAGTGACGTCTCTGAGTCGTAATCGTGGTTTCGCGGGGGGAAACAACGTCGGCATGAGGCGTACGCAAGCCCCCTACGTTGCCTTGTTAAATAATGACACGGTCGTGGATGCCGATTGGTTGGCGGCGCTGGTGGAAGTCATGGAGCAGGAACCGCGCATCGGCGGCGTGGCTTCCAAAATCTTGTTCCGACACGAACCGACGAGGATCAACAACGCCGGTTTGCTGCTGTATCGGGATGGACACGGCGCCGACCGGGGTTTTCGAGAGATGGATGACGGCCAATACGACGAACCCGCCGAAGTCTTTGGCGGCTGCGGCGCCAGTGTCTTGCTGCGCCGCGCCATGCTTGACGATGTGGGGCTGTTCGACGAACGCTTATTCATGTACTACGAGGACACCGATTTGGCCTGGCGGGCGCGGGCGCGGGGTTGGCGCTTTTGCTACACTCCCCGATCACGGGTCTGGCACGTTCATTGTGGCTCGTCGGGGGAGTGGTCGCCATTCTTCCTGTACTATGTGGAGCGCAACCGTGTTTGGGTCAACTGGAAGAACGCGCCGCCGCGACTGGCCCTGCGCGTATCGGCCAGTTTCAGCTGGCGCGTCGTCCGGCAGTGGTGGCGTGTTTTGTCCAGTCGTGAGCGCCACTTTGCCTGGCGACAGGCTATCGCTTATACTCGTGCCGCCTGGTCCCTGGCGATCCATGCCCCTTTGATTCTGGCGCAGCGGCTCTGGCTGCGCGGCTGGCGACGAACGATTTCCGATCAAGAGTTAGACCATCTTCTCACTACGGTGCCCGCGCGTCGGTCCGCTGCTTGATAATCCGCCGTCTCTTTTGTGTCACGACGGTTGCTCTTCTCCAATGCCTGGTTAAGGTTTCACAAACGATGACCTCGAAGTGAGTGCGAATAAGTTCCATGCCCCGTGCGTTGGCGCGCGCGGATCACGTTCAGAATAGGGAAGAGACGATGGAGCGACGCCGAGCCTATGCCATCCACGACGGCGCAACTGGTCTGATGTCTTTTGGCTCGGCTCGGTGGTCCGCGAAGGGATGTTGGACGTAACTCTTTTTGTCACAATATATTGAATATGAATGATGGGATGCTGAAAAATATGCGGCGTCTGGGAACTATCTGGTGCATGAAAGCGTCTAAGTTAAATTGATACATCTCTTTCTTGGAAAGATCGCTCGGCCTCGGATGATTGGAAGAGAATTCAGAATTTGGCTTGACACTCTCAATGGTTAGATTAGCCTATAGATTAAGAGACCTAAAGAGGGAATGGATTCTCGAACACGCCCAAAATTCACACATGGATGTCAAATCCTTTGACCCGGCAACATCGTCAAAATGTTGCGAATCAGTGCAGTTCCGGCAATAAACTTGTAGAACCACGGAAGCGAATTCACGGAGAAGCACCGGGAACCCATGAACTCAGTGACGCCAAGCCCGGAACCCTATTCTGATCGGCACCAGCGAACCGCCAAGTATCTGTCCGCCGCCCAGTTTCAAGCTGCCAATTCATCCATCCTGGGGGGAACGCGGGATGCCTCCACCAGCCATGCTCGGCTTGGTCTAGAGGAATCCCCACGTAATGATTGGGAAAAATCCATGCACCAAGAAGGACGGACCATCACGACATCGAATAATGAAGGTCATGCGGATCTGAACCCGGCCATCGTTGAAGAGTTCACCCGTCTGCGTGCCGAAAACGAGGAACTCCGCGGCTTGGTTCAAGAACTGCAACAAATACTAGAGGAATCCGAATCGCGCGATCGGGATACGTGGACCGATCGCGAGCGTGAATTCGAGCAGCTCCTCGATGAACGGCAAAATGCCTGGCTGGAGCGTGAGCGGGAGTTCGAGGAATTGCTGGCCGACAAATCGGAAACGATCCGCCAGCAGTTCATCAAGATTCAAACCCTCGAAGCCGAATTGGCTAACGCCGGCGGCAGTGGAGGTGGCGGTGGGCTGAACGTCACCGAGCAGGATTTACTCGACTTGAGCGATGAATTGGAGCGAGAACGCTGCCAGATGGCTCAGGAACGCCGTGCCCTAGAAGACGAACGCCGCCAATTCAAGGAAGACGAAGAAGCCATGATGCGGCAGATGCGGGAAATGGAAGTGCAAATGGCCCGCGAACGTGCCGAGATGGCCCGACAGCGCAACGAGCTGCAACGGTTGCACAGCGAAATTCGCCATGAACTGGAACTGGCGCAACGCGACGCCACGTTGAACGAACGCTTGCGCATGTTGCAACGCCGTCATCAAGAGACGGGCGGCAGCGGCGGGCGGGGAAGTGGGGAATATGCCGTTGGGGGATCCTCCTCGGTTCCCACCGATCAACCCACGCCGCCTCCTGGCAAGAAAGATAGTGGACTGCTCCGGCGTTTCTTTGGCTCCGGCGGCTAAGGCTGAAACCAAATCGGGGGACAGGCGCTTTCCTCATTACAGAGGCGAGCAATGCGCTTGTCCCTTTTTTTGTGCCTTACACTTTGGATTCCTCGCGTCGCAGCGCTTCCTCATTGCTCTCCAATCCGCTTTCCTGGCGGATGCGATTCACTTCGCGCAGCACTTCATCCAAGATAATGCCATTCTCCCGCACGCCGCGATACTCAACCCGAAAGGCCCACAGGTTGACCAGCAAGGTGACAATGGCAAGACCAAAGTGGACCCACCAAGGCCAAGCCTGAAGCTGAGCGCCCGCACCAGCGGCGGCGTCGGCAATCGTCACCAGCATGGCGGCCAAAGCGGCGGGAAACGTGACGCGCTTTAGCTCACGCGTTTGTTTGGGCAGCTGCTGATCCGGCAGGCGATAGGCCAAGCCCACTTCCTTGACCCAGCGCCCGGTGCCGAGCAGATAGGTGAAGATCAGGCAATGCACCAGCAGCACGCACACCGCCGAGGACAAGCCCAGAACGAAATGCACCAGGTACGTGCCGTCGTCGGGGTTGTGGACCGAGCCACGCAGCATAGACATAACCCCGACGATGAACGTCACCGTCAACAACACGGTGGTCAACGTCGCCAAAAAGCCGAAGATGCGCGTCATGGAAAAACCCTGGCCGGCGTGGCTGCCATATGCTTGTTCCCCTCTCGTTCATCTTAGGAGAAAGCCTGGATCGGGACCAGACGCCAAGGAGCGCGGCCGCTGCCGCCGAGGACGAGGATATTGAATCAGAGGTAACAAGTCGGACACGAAACGATGAATCCAAACGACTTGGAGAAGCGACTTATCGGGAGTGCCTTATCGCCAAAGAGAACGGGGCGGGACACGGTCCATCTGCATCCCGCCCGATTCGCGGTTCTGGTCTTCGGAAAGCGTCCGTCTCCCTATTCCGCCGTCAGACTCTCGCTCAACTTGTTCAAGGCTTCGTTCTCGATTTGCCGGACGCGCTCGCGGGTCAGGCCGAGACGTTCGCCGATCTCTTTGAGCGTCTTCGGCTCCTCATTGTCCAGCCCGAAACGCATGCGCAGGACATTGGCCTCACGCGGGTCCATTTTGTTGAGCAGGTCGAGAACATGCTGCAAATCGTCAGTTTCGACCATCTCCAGATCGGGGGATTTGGAACGGCCATCCATCACCATCTCGTCGATGGACCAGCCATTATCCAGCTGTTCGGTCTGCGGCGCGGAATTGTAGATGCGGATGGCTTTCTTGATGATCGATAGTTTTTTCTTGGGCAAGCCGAGTTCGCGGGCGATCTCTTCGTGAGTGGGAGTGCGGCCCATTTCGTCCTGGAGCTTGGCGGTGGCGCGGCGCCATTTCGCCAAGAGTTCCACCATATAAGCGGGAATGCGGATGGTCTTGGCGGTGTTGACCAAAGCACGCTTGATGGATTGCTTGATCCAATAGCTGGCGTAGGTGCTGAAGCGCGTGTTCATGTCGGGGTTGAAGCCCTCGACGGCGCGCAACAGCCCCAGGTTGCCTTCCTCGATCAAGTCCTGCAAGCCCAACCCTTTGCCGGTGTAGCCACGGGCGATGTTGACCACCAGGCGCAGGTTGGCGCGGACCATACGGTCGCGCGCCTCGCCGTCCCCCGCGTTGATCCGGTGAGCCAGCTCGCGCTCATCGTCGGCGTTCAATAAGGGAGTTTCGTTGATCTCCCGAAGATACGTTTCCAGAGGCGATTGGACTGCATCGGTGCGTAAGCGGCGCGGTCGGCTCATGGAGAGTCTTCCAAAGCAATCAAGGTGCCATAGTAGTGCCAGCGTACCGTGCCTTCCGGTCGCTTACCGAAGCCGACAACACATCAACAGATGGACGGGCGGTTTGCTGTTGCACCGCCACCATCTGCTTCGGAATGTTGGCTTCGGTATTCCGTCATTCCTTATCGTCCGAGACGGGGACAATCTTGGTATCAAGCTGGGAAAAATAGGTGAGCACTGGGAGAAGGGGGCCAGCGCTACTCGCTCATAGCTCATATTCCACACAGCCGTGCCTTCAACCAGGGGGAGTTGGACAAATAGCCGTGCAAAACTCAAGTTCGTTCGAGATCAATACGCCTTGCTCCGCCCGCGAAACGATAGAGCAAAATTCCAGGACGGGTATCATCTTTTTGCGTTCGCACCCGTTCGCGCGGGTAACCAAATTGGTCCCGCGCGAACGGCTACACATGTCGTAGTGGCTCGCCACTGAGCGTTTCAAATTAGCGTCTGTCGGAAAGGCTCGTAGAACACCAAGGGAAAGCACGTTGAAAAACGGCTCCCCCGGCTCCGGGGCCGGGACAGACACCTACTCCGTTTCTTTTGGTTCTTCCTTTTCGGGCGCTTCGGGAAGGTTGATTAGTTGTCCCCCCGCACCTGATCCCGTGCCGCCACGTAGCTCGCGTTGGGGTTTGGTCGCCGCCACAGCCGCTTCCTCGCCCCCTTCGGCGCCAGGTTCGACTTCCTCATGCAAATTCTTGCGGCTCAGTCCAATTTTACGATCTTTGGGATCAACACGCAAAACTTTTACTTCGATTTCATCCCCGACCTTGACCACTTCCTCGGGACTATCAACCTTATGATCGGCCAATTCGGAGATGTGCAGCAGACCTTCCAGCCCCGTTTCCAATTCGACGAAGACGCCGAAGTTGGTGAGCTTGGTGACTTTCCCCTTGACCAAGTCGCCGGGGTGATAGCGACCGGGAATGTCCCCTTCCCACGGGTCGTTGGCCATCTGCTTCAGGCCCAAGGCAATGCGTTTGCGCTCCTGATCCACGTTGAGAACCACGCATGTCACCTTGTCCCCCTTGGACACGACCTCGCTGGGATGGCTGACTTTGCGCACCCAGCTCATGTCGCTGACGTGCAAGAGGCCATCGATGCCTTCCTCGATCTCGATGAAGGCGCCATAGTTGGTCAGGTTGCGGACCGTGCCAGTGATGACCTTGCCGGGCGGATAACGCTCAGCCACTTTGTCCCACGGGTTGGGTTGAACCTGCTTCATCCCCAGGGAGATTTCCTGTTTGTCCTTGTTGATGTTGAGGACCTGGACTTCGATTTGATCTCCGATGGACACCAGCTCACTGGGGTGGTTGATGCGCTTGGTCCAGCTCATCTCGCTGATATGCACCAACCCCTCGACCCCTGGTTCCAGTTTGACGAAGGCGCCATAGGACATGACATTGACCACCTCGCCGGTGTGCCGGCTGCCGATGGGATACTTGGCTTCGATGTTTTCCCACGGGCTGGGGGACTTGTGTTTGAGACTCAGGGCGATTTTCTCTCGATCTTTGTCCACCGATAGGATATAGACTTCCAACTCTTGATCGATGTGGACTTTCTCATGCGGATTGGACACGCGGCCCCAATCCATGTCGGTGATGTGCAGCAAGCCGTCGATGCCCCCCAGATCGACGAAGGCGCCGAACTCGGCGATGTTCTTGACGACCCCCCTGCGCACCTGCCCCGGCTCGATTTCGCTCAGCAGCCGTTCCTTCATTTCTTGCCGCTGATCCTCGATCAACTTGCGGCGGCTGATGACGATGTTACGGCGGGCTTCGTCGATCTTGAGAATCTTGCTCTCGATGGTCTTGCCAATGTAGTCGGCGATATCCGGCGGGCGGCGAATATCGACTTGGCTGGCGGGCAGAAAGACGTTGACGCCGATATTGACCAGCAGGCCTCCCTTGATCTTGCGCGTGACCATGCCCGAGACGACGTCCCCTTCCTTGTGCCGTTCGATGATGTTTTCCCATTCCTTTTGCCGCTTGGCTTTGCGATAGCTGAGAACGACGACGCCGCCTTCGTCCTCGACCGATTCCAATAACACTTGAATGACATCACCGGAAATCGGCGGCACCAGCTGCTCGGTGCCATCGTCTTTCCATTCTTCCAGTGGGATGATCCCCTCGCTCTTGTAACCGACATCCACGAGCACATGATCGCCTTGGATATTGATCACTTTGCCGGTCAGAATTTTATTGATCTCAAATTCCTGCTCCGGCGGCGGCAGCCAATCCTGGGTTTCGGGGTCGATGGCCGTGGCGAAGGCCGCGTTGAGTTCCTGTTCCAACTCCTGCTGCGACGGCTCATATTGCCGGAGCATATTGCGATTGACCATATTGCGATGCTTCCTGTCGGATAATGCTGACGCCGGGATTTCCTGCCAGCTGGTGGAAATTCCCAGCGAGGTAAAAGGATACTCCGCCGGCCCGAATCGTTCCTTTAACGATTCTCACGAAGCGTGCGGAAACAGGGATTGTACCATTGTTGCCGGCCTCGCAAAAGGGGGAGGAGGTGGAAAAATGCAGAGGCAGTGTCCACTCCTCATGGGCGCTCTTGACTCCGATTGTGATCTAATGTATACTAGACAAAGAAAGAGTTCACGTTGTTTCATTCTTCCATTTCACCCCACCCCCCTTAACCCACGATCCTTCTCAATGCATGAAACAAAACAGTTAATTGAATGTGGAAATTATCTAACTGAAATTTCTCCAGGAGCTGTCATCCCTGGCTATGAACTTCCTGCACGAAACGCTGAATCCCCATGAACCTTGAGGAGCAGAAAACCTAGCGGCAACGGCTCGATCACATCCCCTCCTCCCTTAACCTTTCCGTCACCAGCGCATCCAATTGTTGCACAGCGGGGGGGATGCGGCGCAAGGCCTGTTGCAGGCGTTCGTAGGCGGAGCCGCCGGTCGCCGGCCATTGCGCCAGCCACTCTGCCAAGGGGCCGGAGATGTACTGGGACACCAAGGCTTGTTGGCGATTGCGCGTCTGTTCGCGCTGGTTCTCCACGTATTGCGCGCCGAGCCATTCGACCAATTGGTGCGTGATGGAAGCGGCCAACGGCACCAGGATGACATCCGCCCAATTGACGCCGCCGGCAGCCAAGGCGGCCGTGATCGACGCCACTTCCAGCGTGAATTTGCTGCCGCGCAGCGTATTGAGCAGGGCCGGGTTCTTCTCCAGGTCCTCGTAGATGGCGCGGGCCGTCCGCTCCACTTCATCGGCCAAGCCGAGCTGAAAGGCGCGAAATCCTTGCTGAAAGCGCTGTTGCGCCAAGTCGTTCAGGCTGGAGTGGAAGCCTTTCTCGATGTGCGCCCACACCGGATGTGTGCTCGACCGGCGGACGGCCTCTTTCCGCAATTGATCCAGCCAGCCGTGCAAGGCCCCTTCCAAAACGGGTTGCTCCGGGATGGCGGCGGTATCGGGCCGGCTCAATGCCTTGTTGAGGACCCCCTTGAGCAAGCGATACGGTGTTCGCACCACCCACAACGTATTGCTGAGCAAGCGACCTACCCCTGGCAGCTCCAGCAATTCCATCAAGCGCACGAGGGCTTCGTCAAAACGATGGAATTTTTCACTGCTGAGATATTCCCGGCGATAGCGATTGTCGAACTCGACTTGCCCGGCCAAGACCAAACTTCGCCAGCTTTCCAGGGCGGCCAGGTCGGCACGGACGACGCTGAGCAGCTGTTCATTTTCCAAGAGCAAATAGTTCATCCCGGCGCGGACGGTACGACGGCGGGCGGTGGCGGCGGGTTCGGCGAGCACGGCTACCTGATTGATGAGCGGGATGCGATATTGCGGCGCTTGGCGGGCTGGATCAGCGAGTTGTTCCGGCGTCAGATACGGGATGGCCAAACACGCCACCACCTCCCCTGGCAAACGGCTCAGCACCGCCGCGCGAAAATGCTCAATGAAGGCCGGTGCGTTGGCCTCCTTCATCTTCATCAGGCAGACGATCACCGGCTTGCCCGATTGCAGCAACAGACGCAGAAACTGCGTCGGCACCTCGTCGTTGTACCGTTCATCGGAAGCGACATAGATGATGACGTCTGCCAAACCACAGATTTCCAGCAAGCGCGGCACGTAGCTGGTGGCCGCCCAGGTGGTCATGTCGGGGCAATCCCAGATGACATAATTATGTAACAAGGTGAAAGTCTGCAGGTCTTCGGGAACGCGGCGGACTTGATACACGTCCTCATCCAGGTTGGCGGGTTGGGCTTCGGTCAAACGCCGCAATGGGCCGAGAAAGCCGGCGTGCCCCGACCAGGTCAGCGGGCCAGTGGAGCTGGTGTAGGCGATGGGGTGGCGGGTGAAGCCCGCTTGCGGGTTGGCTTCGGCGGCGGTGGCACCGCTGAGCAAGTTGGCCACGGTGCTTTTCCCCGCCCCCGCACCGCCGACGACGGCAATGTGCAACGGCACCGGCGGTTGGGAGTCAAGAAACGGCCCGATGCAGTCACGCACGATGGCCGCCGCCAGCCGCAGGCGGCCGGCTTGACTGGCCTGATCCGGTTGTTGCCGGCTGTGTGTTTCCAACCAACTCAGGTCCTCGGCCAATTGGGCCGTCAGTGCCCGGCTGGCGTGCTCATCGGTCGTCGGATGGGTGGGTTCAGCAAGTGTGCTCATGGGCAGGATTGGGTTGTTGATGAATCCGTTGTCGGTTCAATGTTTAGCGAGCGAGCCACAGGCGAGCCTGTTTCAAACACTCCCCTATTCTACTCTCTCCCCCTCACGCACGGAACGCCGGTTGATAATGGTCCCCCGGCGTGCGATCCAGGCGGAAATCCGCCAGCGGCACGGTCAGCGGTTGGCCCAAGATCAACTCCTTCAGCACCGTCGCCGTCGCCGGAGACAGTTGGATGCCAGCGCGAAAGTGGCCCGCCGCCACCACGAGATTGTCCAGTCCTGGAACCGGGCCGAGAAACGGCAAGCCATCGGGACTGCCGGGGCGCAGACCCGCCCAGCAGCGTTCCAGATGGGCTTGTTGGAGAGTGGGTACGATGGACGTGGCCAACTGTAAAAGATCGTGGATCGCCTGGGCCGTGGTGCGCTTCTCGTAACCGGCGTCTTCCTCGGTGGAACCGACCAGCACCCGGCCATCGGGACGCGGCACCAGATAATGCGCCCCCACCATGATAATACGACGGAATACAGGTGTCAGCGTTCGCAGCAAGGCGATCTGGCCGCGAATGGGCCGAATACCCAACCGCCAACCCAGCGGGCGCAGCAGGGAATCCGTCCAGGCTCCCGCCGCGATCACGAAGCGTTCCGCCCGCATCGCCCCTTGATCGCCATGAACCGCCACCACGCGCGCGCCGGCGACTTCGATGTGCCCCAGGGGGCAGCCCGGCCGCAACCGCACCCCCAACGCCCCGCAACCGGCCAGCAACGCCTTCAAATGACGCGGATTACGCAGTTGGGCCATGTCCGGTAAATGATAGACGACGTGAGAACCAGTCGTCATCCGTGGTTCCAAGTGGGCCGCCGCGTCTTCGCTGAGTTTTTCAAAAGGGATGCCTTCCGCACGCCAGCAATGGGTCCAATCGTCATCCGCCTCGCTCACCAGCTCCAGCCCGCCGCAGCGCCAGAAGCCATTGTCCATGCCGGTGCGTTCGCGCAGCTCCGCCGACAGACTCGGAAACATGACGGCAGAGCGCGCCCGCAACTGATCATAAGGCGTCGCGGCTCGCTCCGGATTCCCCGGCGGCAAAATCCCCGCCCCCGCCCACGACGCCTCTTGACCCATGTCTCCCCTATCGACCACCTCGACGCGCAAGCCCTCACGCGCCAGAAAATAGGCGCAGGTCAACCCAATGACGCCGCCGCCGATGATCAACACGTCCCGCTGCTCGTTCATGGAGTTGTTATAGGAAATCGCGGCGGGCGAGGGAGAGCGAAGGAACGAGAGGAATGGCTTACCATTCATTTATAGGTCGATACGAACCACCACACCATACGGCGGGGCGAAGTAGTCGGAGCCATTGACCAGCCCCCACAGCACCGTATAGGGCGGCTCCTGAGCAGGGAACTCAATGTAACCGTCCGTCAATACCAACACGGCGCTGACTTCCGTGTCATCGGCCAGTTTCAGCATGGCGGGGCTCATGTCGCTGCCGCCGAAGCCGGCAATGCGGTATTCGGCCAATTGCGGCGGTTCGATCCATTCATCGCTGGTGACTTCAATGTCACATTGCAGGATATGCACCTGCGACACACCGGAGCCATCGCAGAAGGACGCAATCGTGCCCAGGATTTTGGGCAAGTCACTGGCCATCGAGCCGCTGGTATCCAAGACGATGTGCAGTGTCCAACCTTCGCGTTTGCGGCCGCACAAGACAATGTCGGCGCGGTCGGCGCCGCGGCGGGACGGGCGGGCGTAACTTCGGGCCGACGGCGCCACCGCGTCCATCCAGTGCTGCAAAGCCAGCTGCCAGGGGGGGTGATAGGCCGTCTGCACCGCTTTGATTAACGATTCGCCCCGTTCCGGCTCGATCAGTGTCCCTGCCTCATCGGCGGCGTTCATCTGCTTGCGCAGCGCGCCGAGACTGGCGGCCTTGACCGCTTCCCGGCGGACGCGCTCGGTCAAGCGTTGCCGTTCCTCGGGGGTCAGTTCGGGTTCCAGGGACGTTTCCTGGGGTAAGTCGAGCAGGTCGCCAAGTACCTTGCCGTGCAGTTCTTTCGGCTCTGGAGGCGGGGGAGTGTCGGGGGGGAGCAAGCCGGCTTCTTCCAGCGCTTGCCGCATCGGCGAGCGGCGCGGGGGTAGCTTGGTCCGCCGTCGTCCCCGCCCGCCGCCGGACCAGCAACCGATCTTGCTTCCCTGCCCGCTCTGAGACAACTCGGTGACGATCTTTTCCAACCCCTCTTCGCTTGCCCCCACGCGTACCAGTCCCCCCAACGGCGGCAGGCGGCGCAGCTCCTCGCGCAGCATGTCGTTAATGACATAATCATGGGCTACATTGACCAGGTGGCGGTTGGCGCTGCCGCGCCGGCCGTGCGTGTCCAGGGCCAGGTGCAGCAGCTCATGCGCCATGATGAACGCCGCTTCCCCTAACGGCAGCTGCGCGAACACGTCGGGGTTGATGGCCAGCAAGCCGGACGGACCAATGGCGGCCACGGGGAAATAGCGTGTCGCCTTGACGCGCACGCAATGCGCCAAGCCAGCCAGGTGTGGCAAGCTGGCGCACACCAGCCGCAGCGCCATCTTGGCCCGCTGCACGCTGGCCCCCTTGGTCCCTTTGGCGGCGGCTAGGCCGAAGTCCTCCGCCGGTGTCGGCAAATCGCTCATAAGCCTGTCACATCCTTCAACGTCTGGAGCATGGTTTCGGAAGCCCCCAACTCGGCCCAGGGCGTCACCAAATCGAGCAAAGCGGCGAAGCGAAATTCATACGGCAACGCGGCCAGCAGGGCGTTGATCTTGTGGGCGAAACCGTCTGGTGAATCTGGCTCCACCGGTTTCAGCTCACCCCGTTCCACCGCCTTGCGCAACCGGCTGACAATGAACCACAGGGCGGTATCCTGCTCCGGCAACAAGTCGGGATCGTCGAGATAGTCCTCCAGCGGCAAAATCTGGGCCAGTCCCTCTTCGGCCAAGGCGCAGAACAAACCGGCGTCCTCGGAGCTAAGCCGGCCAAACGCCAGCGCCCGCCGTTCGTCACTGGTCAACGAGCCGGCTTGCTCGGCCAGGCCGAGATCGTGCGACAACAAGGCCCACGAGCGCGGCGTCGAGAACGGCACTGGCTCGCGCGGCACCGGCCGGCCTAGGGCGTGCGGCACATAACGGATGAAGGCGCGAATTTCGGAGCGAATCCCGTTGGCGCCGGCCCAGCGCAACCAGCCGGGGACATCAATGCGCAGCTGCACGATGAACACGCGGTTGACCAACGCGCTACTCAGCATTTGCGTCATGGCATTGTCTTGAGTACGATTGCCGGCCGCCACCACCCACGTTCCCGGCGGCAGTCGATGTTCCCCCAGCCGTCGTTCCAGCAACAGCGAGTAGAACGCTTTTTGCACTTCCGGCGGCGCCGCCGGCAGCTCGTCCAGGAACAAGCAAAAGGGCCGGGACGGGTCGGGCAACACCACGCGCGGCGGGCAGAACACAGTGCGCTGGTTGACCAGTTTCGGCACCCCGCTGACATCTTCCGGAGCGATTTGCGTCCCCAACAGCGAGCGGCACTCCAACCCCGCTTCCGCCGCCGCTTGCTGGACGATGTCCGACTTGCCGACGCCAGGAGAAGACAATAACAAGACACTCTCTTCCGCCGCCAGGCAGCGCAGCAGCGCCTTGGCTTGGTCCAGCGTGAGCGTGCCGTCTGAGGTTGCCTTGCTCATAAGTGGCTACTTGAGTTCGTTCGCGTTCATGCCAAGGCGCAAACCGTGGGCGGCCAGTTTCTTCCGCACGTCCTTCAACGCCGATTCGCCAAAATGACGAATTTGCAACAATTCATCGGCCGTCTTCCGCACCAAGTCCCGAACTGTCGTGACTCCGTCGCTTTCCAAGCAATTGACGGCCCGCACGGATAATGCCAAGTCCGCGATGGACTGGTCCAGGATGGCCGCAGCAGCGGCGGGACGGGGAGTCTGGTAACCGCAACTCTCGACGAAATCGAGGGCGTCATCCCTGGTCACGCGGCCTAACGCCAAGGCGCGGGCCAGCGGTTCGTTCAGGATGCCACCTTGCTCGGCCAAATCCAAAGCCCGAGATAACGAGGCCCAGGCCCGCGGCGTCGAAAACGGCACTGGCTCGCGCGGCACTGGCCGGAGCAGCGCATTGGATTTTTGCTCGATGAACGTTACGATCTCAGGCCGGATGTGATTGGCTCTGGCCCAGGTCAACCATTCGGGCACATCGATGCGGATTTGCAGCACCAACACGCGGTTGACCAAGGCACTGGAGATGGTGCGGACCAAGGCGCGGTCCTCGGCCCGGTTGCCGGCGGCCACGACCCAGGTGCCAGCGGGCAACAGAAATTCGCCGATGCGCCGCTCCAGCAGCAGCGAGTAAAACGCCTTCTGCACGTCGGGGGCGCAAGCGGGCAGCTCATCGAGAAACAGGCAAAACTTCTCCGGATTGTCTGGCAGCAGCACGCGCGGCGGGCAGAACACGGAGCGCTCGCCGATGATGCGCGGCACGCCGCTGACATCTTCGGGGGCGATCTGCGTTCCTAATAGCGACTTGCACGGCAAGCCGGACTCGGCGGCGGCTTGCCGGACCACGTCCGACTTCCCCACCCCTGGCGGCGACAGCAACAACAAACTTTGCTCCTGGGCCAGGCAGCGAATCAACGCCTTGGCCTGGCTGAGCGTGACGGTTTCCACCAACGCGCCGTCGTCACTCATCGCGGTCTTTCCTCCCTCACCTCCGGGCGAGATTGAACCCTACACCTTCCAACCGTCCGGACAGAACACCCCTTCATCCCAGGGGCGGTCCCATGCTTCTTGTTCTTGTAGATCGCGCATGCCGCCGTAATGCAGGACGAAATAGCGGGTCATGCAGGGGCTGTCCAGGCTCAGCGCCGCCGTCCACGCTTGCCGCCACGCCGCGAACAAGGGACGTTTTTCCAGCCGATAGCCGGTAGGGGGAAAACGTCCCTGCCGATGGGCACGGGCGTTGTACAACAAGATCAAACCCCAGGCCAGTACCGCCGCCGCAGAGCCAGCGGCAGGCGGCTGTCGGAAGCCGCGCGACAGCAAGGGGAACTGCTCCCCATACAGAGCCGCGATGGCGGCCAGCAAGCGCCGGCGGGCATGCAAGAGGTTCGCCAACGCTTGCAACTCCTCCCCTTGCAAGATCCAAGCCAGCGCTCCCAAGTGGGCGGCGTCGTTGACGCGCAACAGATAGCGCAACCCCCGCGCCACCGGTCCGCGCGCCCCCTCACGGACCAAGAGGGCATGGACCCTTTCCGTGTCCACTCCTTCCCACAGATCGAGCAACAGCCCCGGCTGGCGCCTCAGCAGCTGGGCCAATTCCCGCCGACAGATCGCTTCGTCGGCGTGACGCAACAGGACGGCCGCTTCCTCCCACGTCGCGCAGCCGCCGAGTCGATTCCCCCAGTGCGTCAGCGCTTGCAGCGGAACCGCGCGCTCCTGAAAGATGGCGCCTAGCTCGGCACACAAGGTTTTCAGATCGTATTCCGGCAGTTTCACGCCGGTCTTGCGTTTCTTTTTGCGCTGGGGGGGGTTCTGTTCCTCCAGCGCTTCTTGCCGCAGTTCCATCGGACCAGGCCAAAGCACTTCGACCGGCGGGCGCTCCGGCACGTCCGGTTCGAGTGGCGGCGGCACATAGCCATCAAGGTCTTCTGGCAAGACAAAGCCATGCTCAACCAGATAGTGGGCCTCTACCAAGGTTAAGGCCCCCCGTTGCCAGAAATGCTCGATCAGTTGTTGAATGACTTTCATGCGGTATCCGCGTAGAGAGACTTGAAGAAGCTGATCGGGTCGGGCAGATTCATCGGTTGGCGCGAGCCAACGAACGCAAAGGGATGCATCACTTTCTTGTTCCTGTTCAATTGATGCTCTCAATCCGCCTGGCGCTCGACTCGGACCATGGCGATGGCGGTCCACTCCTCGTCGCCGTCATCGTAGCGGATGTAAATGGCTTCGCCGCGTCGTGAGGTGACAAGACCGGGGTAATAGAATGGTCCCCCCAGCCAGCGTCCGAAAACGCGACTGCCCACGCTAATGTCGATTTCGGATATTTCCTCGTTGGCCACTTGTGCCCGGTCGCCATCATCGAATTGGATCACCGCGAAATCATCGGAGGTGCCGCAGACGATCCCCGGATACCACCACGCCACCTCGGCCGGCCAGCGTGCCAGAACCCGATCCCCGATCTGCCACATGATGGACCTCTGATTGGAATGTGTTGAACGGCTGTCAACATCACCCCAGCATTTCCGCTACCACCTGTCCCTCCGGCAGTAGCGGGATGGGGCGGTTGGTGCGATCCGTGAGCGTGGTGTGCGGGTCGATGCCGAGCAGGTGATACACCGTCGCTAGAATATCCTTGGGTGATATGGGATTGTCCAGCACATCGCTGGCTTGGGCATCCGTCTTGCCGACGACCTTGCCGCGGGCCACGCCGCCGCCAGCGAAGATGCCGGAATAGGCGCGCGACCAGTGATCCCGGCCGCCCCCGCGTTGATTGTTGATCTTCGGCGTTCGGCCATGTTCGCTTAGCACCAGCACCAGGGTTTCGTCGAGCAAGCCGCGCTGATCCAGGTCGGCGATCAAGCCCGCGAACGCCTGGTCCAGCCCCGGCAGCAGCTCATCTTTCATACGGGGGTAGTGGTCCCAGTGCGTGTCCCAACCGGAGCCAGCCAGACCGTACTCGTCCCAGAAGACGCTCACGAACCGGCAGCCGGCCTCCACCAGCCGCCGGGCCGCCAAGGCCCCTTGACCAAAGATAGTCATACCATACGATTCGCGCAGCGGCCGTGGCTCGCGCTGAATGTCCAGGGCGGCGCGAACCTTCTCCGAGCCGATCAACGAATAGGCCATGCGGCGGTAGTGGTCTTGGCCGCGACCGGCGGGACTGTCCCCCAGATGTCGGCGCGCGGCGTCGAACTGCTCCACCAGCCGGCGGCGGGCGTCGAGGCGATCCAGCGTCATGTCGGCGGGCAATCGCGAACCGGAGGCCAGCTCAAACCGACTCTCCGGCGTCACACCCAGATACGGGTCTCTGATTTCCAGTCGGTCGTTGCGCAACGTCTTATAGACACTGCGCGACGCCTGGCCGGTGAAATCGGTCCAAATAGGGTTATAGGCGCTGCCGAGAAAGGCGGCATAGGGGCCGGCACGCGGCACTTCCCCTTCGCGCCGGCTGCTAAAAGGGAAGGGGAGGGCGATGTTGTTGGGAATGCCGTTGGGCCAGCGTCCCTTGTGTTCTTGCTGGGTCAGGTAATCGACCACGGAGCCGATGAACGGCCAATGGCGCCCATCACGTGGGTTCAGCTCCATCGGTATGTCAATCTTGGTGGCGCCCGTCAGGGCGTATGCGACGCCGTGGATGGGATAGGGATGCGTCAACGACCGCACCACCGTTACCTTGTCCATGACGCCGGCCAGGTGCGGCAGATACTCGCACACGTCGAGGCCTGGCAGACTCGACCGGATTGGCTTCATCTCGCCGCGAATCTCCACCGGGGCATCTGGTTTCATGTCGCAGGTTTCGAGCTGGCTCGGCGACCCATAGAGATAGAGGAGGATGCACGACTTGGCCTTGCCGAAGTGCGGCTCGGCGGACCGCTCCGCGCTGGCTTGCGCTTGCAGGCGCAGGAAATCGGGCAATCCCAGGTTGAACAATCCCAAGCTGCCCGCCCAGAGAAACTCCCGGCGCGACCAGCCGGTACACAAACGTTTGGCGGATCCCAGAATTCGCAACATGATTCCTCTCCAGGATGGACAGCGAGCGATCATTCCCTTGGGCCACGGAGCAGCGTGATGGACTTAAATTACTCGATGGAACGGAGGTAAGCAACTCTCTTTCCGCGTTGCTGGTTGTGGGGAGCGATTCGCGCGGGTACAATTCGAGGCAGTACCATTTGACGAGTTTCAGCAACGGGAGGAAGTCATGGATCAACCATCGCGGCGTGATTTTCTGTGTCAATCCGCGGCGGCGGGCGCCGTGCTGGCGGCGGGCGCGGCCGGTAGCCGGGCGGCCAGCACCGTCAAGCTCCGCAGCGCGGCCGATCAAGTCACGCTGGGCAAGACGGGCCTCAAAACGTCGCTCCTGGGTCTCGGGACTGGCAGCGTCGGCGTCAAGCACTCGTCCAACCAAGTCAAGTTGGGTTTGGTCGATTTCACCAAGCTCGTGGGCCACGCTTTCGACCACGGCATCACCTATTTCGACACCGCCGACCAATATGGCTCGCACATCTTCCTGCGCGAAGCGCTCAAGACGTTGAAGCTGCCGCGCGAGCGGCTGTTCATCCAAACGAAAACCCGCGCCACCACCGCCGATGTCGCCCGCGCGGACTTGCAGCGCTTCCGGTATGAATTAGGGGTCGATACCATCGATTCGCTGCTCATGCACTGCATGACCAAAGGGAACTGGCCCACCGATTTCCGCCCGGTGATGGACGTGCTCTCCGAAGCCAAGGAAAAAGGCTGGGTGCGCGCCGTGGGGGTTTCTTGTCATGGCATGGACCCACTCAAGACGGCGGCCAACAATGATTGGGTGGAAATCGACTTGGCCCGCATCAATCCGGTGGGCGTCACGGCTCGCATGGATGGTCCGCCCGAAGCCGTCGTCCCTTGCTTGCAGGCCATGCACAAGAGCGGCAAGGGGGTCTTGGGCATGAAGATTCTCGGCGAGGGGCAATTCAAGACTCCAGAAGCGCAGCTTCATTCCCTACGTTTCGTACTCGGTCTAGGCTGTGTCGATGCCTTCGTCATCGGTTTTGAAAGTCCCGAACAGATCGACCAGATGACACGGCACATCGAGACGGTGTTGCGGGAATTGGGGTAAGAAAGGTATTTCCGTTTTTCAGAGCAGTTGCTGAGATTCCGCGGTTGGCGCGAACGGTCGTCTCGGCGCGCGACCCGATGAAGCAACAGATTCATCGGTTCGCGCGCGTGTTCCATCTCCCCCTGGGCGCGATGGAATTCTTTCGCTATGGTCCGTCCCGGTTTGAATGATCGGGAGGACCATGTATGGACACATCTTCCACATCTTCTCCAGCTTCTTCCTGGTGGCAATCGGGAAAGGTTTTACTTTATTTCTTGAGTTTCTTGGTTTTCCTGGATTGTCTCATCGCTGCCCATGCCGACTTGTGGCGGACCTATGACCCGGACGACTACGCGGAACGGCTGCGGAATTGTCAGCGGCAGCGCCCGGAGGTGGTGCTGGCGGGCGGTTCGACCGTTAGCGAGGGGATCGACCCGCGTTTTCTCGCCGGCCTGACTTGGCAAGGCCAGCCCCTGAAGCATGTGTACAATCTCGGCCTGCCCGGCGGCACGACGGCGGAGGTATGGCACGGCGTCCGGCACGGCTTGCCGCGTCCGCCCCGGTTGCTGATCTATGGCATCACGGCCAGCGACCTCAATGACGCTCGCGGCGAGCCGCACGGTCCCGGCACGTTGATGAGCGCCCACGATGTGATGGATTGGGCGCGACACCGGCCAGGGGCGGCGGAATGGGCCATCCGTCACTATCTGCAAGCGCGGCTGTCATCGGCATGGCAACTTTATCGCTATCGCAATGGCATTCGCTTGTGGGCGGCGGAGCGGGTGGAAACGCTCTGGCCGGGAGCCTTTCCCGAAGCCGCTGCCGAGGCCCGCGCCAATCGCGACTATGCCGCGGCCATGCGCCAGCCACACGGCTTCGCGCCGCAACCCAGCCGGCAATACCTGCGCTATGACGTGATCCGCTCGGTAATTGATATTAGCCCAACTTTCGGCTTCCTGCGCGGCTTCCGGCTCGGCGAGTATCTGACGTATTTGCACCGGCTGCTCGATTGGGGGGAGGAACGGAACGTGACCACCGTGTTGGTCGATATGCCGGTCAGCCAAGACTTGGAAGAACGCTTGCACCCCGACGCTTTCGCCTTGTATCGGCGGACGCTGGCGGACATCGAACGGCAACGCGGCGTGCACGTGCTGCGTGCCAGCCGGGAGGCCGTGGGGCTGAGCGATGCCGACTTCGCCGATTTGATTCACCTGAACACCACCGGCTCCGCCAAGCTCAGCGCCTGGTTGCGCCGCCAGTTGGACAAGGGATGGACCCCATGAACTTCGCCACTCCCGCGTTTTTCCTGTTTCTCCCCCTCGTGTTGCTCATCTATCACAGTCTGCGTGGCCGGCACCACCAATATCGCTTTTTGCTAGTGGCCAGTTGGTTCTTCTACATGTCGTGGAACCCCTGGTTCATCTGGGTCATCGTTGTCACCAGCATCATTGACTACATCGCGGCGCTGCGCATGGACACCGCGACAACACTTGGCCGCAAGAAATTTTGGCTATGGCTTAGTATTGTCAGCAATTTAGGATTATTGGCGTTTTTCAAGTACACGAACTTTTTCCTTGGCAATGGCCTAGCGCTGGCGCACTACATCGGTTGGCCGGGAGTCAGCGCGTCCACCAAGCCGTTGTGGGACATCATTTTGCCGCTGGGGATTAGCTTTCATACGTTTCAAGGAATTAGCTACACGTTGGATGTCTATCGAGGCAAAATCCCGGCGGTGCGTAACTTCGTCGATTTCGCTCTGTTCGTCGCGTTCTTTCCGCAATTGGTGGCTGGGCCAATTGTGCGGGCCGTCGAGTTTCTGCCTCAGATGGAAACCCCGCCGCGCGTGACCATGCAGCACGTCGTCGAGGGCTTGCACTGGTTTTTGTTGGGTATGTTCAAGAAAGCGTTCCTGGCCGACCGGCTGGCGCAGTTCGTCGATCCCGTCTTCGCCGAGCCGGCTTTGTACGATGCCGTGACGCACCGCTGGGCCATCCTGGCTTACGCGGCCCAGATTTATTGCGATTTCAGCGGCTACAGCGATTTGGCCATCGGTTGCGCCAAGTGGTTCGGCTTCCAGCTGCCGCAGAATTTCAACTTCCCCTATCTATCCGCCAGCATCGCCGAGTTTTGGAAACGCTGGCATATCTCACTTTCGACCTGGATGCGCGATTATCTCTATTTCGGTCTGGGGGGAAGTCGATGCGGCGCGCTGCGCACATCCTTGAATTTGCTCCTGACGCTGACACTGTGTGGCCTCTGGCATGGGGCCAGTTGGAATTACATTCTGTGGGGATTCTATAACGGCGTGCTGCTGGTGCTGCACCGAGTTTATGACCAAACCTTGACACGCTTTGCCTGGGCGGAGCGGCTGCGCGGCGGGAGAGCGTATCGCTTGTTGGCCGTGGTCTGCACGTTGGTGATGGTCTGCTTCGGCTTGGTGCTGGTGCGCTCGGAGAGTTGGTCCGGCTGCTGGCTGGTGCAAAGCTCGCTATTAGGGGGAGGACCTGCGCTGGCCACGCGCTGGGTGCCGGCGTGGGTGCCGCTCCTGGTCGGCTTGGTGGCGGCGGGGCACCTCTTCAGCGGCTTACGCAACGTGCGCTGCGGCCTGTGGCGGCTGCCCGCGCTGGCTCGCGCCAGCGCCTACGCGGTCGCCACGCTGCTGATCGTCGCCTTCGGCCCCGGCACGACCAAGGCGTTTATTTATTTTCAGTTCTGAGTTTTCGGCGATCCGGCGGGGCGGCGGATCGCGCGGGCGGCTGGAATTCTTCTATAGATTCATGTACCTGGGTGGTATCATCCAACAGGGCAGCTTGTCGTCTCGGCTTACCGGAACCTGGTGTTTTTCAGTTCAATCAGTCATGTCGCGTGCGGTTGCTTGTCCGATCTGTGGCCAACAGCTGTGGTTGCCAGAGGGCTATTCGGGGAAGTTCGTGAGGTGTTCCGTCTGTTCCGTGGTTTTCGGGGTGGCGTTGCCGGCTAGTTCCACGCTTGGCGCGGAGATGTGCAAGGCGCTTCCCGACAGTGGCCGCAATCCCATCGTGTTGGAAAACCTGCCCGCGCCGCCGGCTCCGTGGCGCGTGGTCTTGCTGGAAGAGCAGTGGGGGGAGGAGCCGTGCCCGCGTTGTGGCCAACAGGTACCATCGAATTGTCCGCGTTGTCCGGGTTGTGGCCTGCTGTTGGTCCAGGAAGACGCGCGCCCTTGGGAACAACCCGGCGCGCCGCCGCGGCGCGACTGCGAGCCGCATCGCGGCCCCTTCTGGGCGACGCTGGGAATGCTGGGCTTGGTGCTGACCTTTCCGGCTCCGTGCGGCGTCATTTGTTGCCCACTACTGGTCATCGCATTGATGGGGTTGCCCCTCTGTATCGTGACGCGCGTCTTGGCTCAACGTGATCTGGACTTGATGCGCCGCAAACAAATGGACCCAGCGGGCCACCTGGACACCGAACGCGGCGCCCAACGCGCCCTGGTCGGCATCTACCTGGGGAGCATCTGCCTGGTCCTGGGTTTTGTCTTGCACTTGGCAATTTGGCTGGGATAGAGGGAAGCAACGTCCATTCCGAACGTCCCCCCTACCTGTGCGGTATCGGGCCTGGGTTCCTTTCTGGGATTCAGCGTATCGCGCCAGTGGCCGCGTTCCGCGCGTGCAACGATCCAGCACCGCGCAACGACATCGGGAAGTCCATTTTCGACAATTCCTACGCCAGCCACCAATACGCTACGGGGGCGGCGAAGAGGATGGAATCGACGACGTCGAGGATGCCGCCGAAACCGGGGACGACTTGGGAAGCGTCTTTCTTTTGACAATCTCGTTTAATCAATGATTCCGCCAAGTCGCCGAACATACCCGCCAAGCCCACGGTCAAGCCGAAGCCAAGGGCCGACCAGACTTGCGGCAGTATCGGGCCGAATTGACGAATGACCAAGGTGGTGACGACCGCCGCCGTTAAGCCCCCCGCCGCCCCTTCCCACGTTTTCTTGGGACTGAGCCGAGGCGTCAGGGGATGCCGGCCCAGGAACCGGCCCGTGAAGTAGGCGAAGGTATCCCCCATCTTGGGCACGAAGATGACCAACGCCAAGGCCAACGTGCCGCGCGTGCTGGCCGTTGTCTCCGTGCCATCTCCCAGCCAGCGTAACTGCGCCAAGAAGCTCGGCAACAAGCCCAGGTAGCCGATCATCCACACGGCCACCGCCAGGCGCGGCGTGCTGCCGCCCGGCTGCTCGAAGCTGGCCATCTCCACGAGAAAGACCAGCATGACGAAGGCCGCCAAAGCGCCGGCGATCCACGGCCACGCGGTGCCGCCATCGTCCCCATCCCCTAGGACATGCGGCAGCCAGTTAGCCAGCACTATCAGTGTAACTCCCACATAGCACAGCCAAGCCGCCGGTCGCAAGGAAGGAGCGAGTAACTCGCGCAGCTCCCGGCAGCCAGCCAGGGCCAATCCCAACACCAACGCCAACAAGAACGGATACCACGGCGTCAACCGATGATCGATCCACAGCACCCCCACCGTCAGCCCAATCAGTACCGCTCCCATCCAGATTCGCGTTCGCAACATACCATGTCCCGTCCTGGTTCCCTTGCTCCGCGGAGTCAGCAGTTCGCGCGGGCCGCCATCCTACCACGCGAACCGTTGAAGCCGTGGGATCGGAAACTACCTACTTGAGTCCCCCGAAGCGCCGTTCTCGGTTAGCGTAGTCGCGCAAGGCTTGGTGCAGCGTGGTGGTGTCGAAATCCGGCCAACATAGGCGCGTCACCCACAGTTCGGCGTAAGAGATTTGCCAGAGGAGGAAGTTGCTGACGCGCATCTCCCCGGCCGTGCGGATGAGTAAATCAGGATCGGGCATACCGGCGGTGTAGAGAGCAGCGGAGATAGCGGCTTCATCGATGGTTTGCGGAGCGAGCGTCCCCTGCTGGACCTGCTCGGCCAAGACGCGAACCGCATCGACCAGCTCGGTGCGCCCGCCGTAGTTGATGGCCAAGCACAGCACCAGGCCCGTGTTGCGTTCGCTGACCTGGATGTTTTCGTCGATCTCGCGCAGCACGCGCGGCGGCAGGCCGTCGCGCCGGCCGATGGTGGTGAAGCGGATGTTTTGCTCCATGATCTCGCGGCGTTCATCGAGTAGATACTTATGGAGCAAGGTCATCAAGAAATCCAATTCCGCACGTGGCCGCTTCCAATTTTCAATACTAAGACAATATAAGGTCAATTGTGAAATCCCCAGCCGGCAGCACTCCTCGATGGTGGCCCGCACGCTGCGGACGCCGCGGCGATGCCCTTCGATGCGCGGCAAGCCCCGTTCCTTGGCCCAGCGGCCGTTGCCGTCCATGATGATGGCGATATGACGCGGCAACTGCTCCGGCTTCAACCCCAAGGCCGTTAAGGTTTCCGATCGCACATGACTGGTGGAAGGCGTGGCCAATGGCATGCGTCCTTGTGAAAATACCAGCTTCCGATTGGAGCGAGTCATCCGCCCTAATGACTGTTTTTAAGATTCAGCGGTTCGCGCGGGCCGACGTCTCGACGCGCGAACCGCTGAAGCCACAGAACACGTCACCTATAGACATTATCATATCAACAGTAAATCGTCTGTTGCCGATCTGGCCCCACGGAAACGAATCGCACCGGGCGGGCGAGCAGTTCGCCGAGGCGGTCGAGGTAACGGCGCGCGGCGGCGGGCAGGTCGGTCAGACGGCGGGCAGTCGAGATGTCCTCGGACCAACCCGGCAAGGTTTCATACACCGGTCGGCAGCGTTCGAGCTGGAAGGCATCACTCGGAAAGTCTTCGATGCGTTGACCGTCCAGCTCGTAGGCGACGCCGATGGACAGCTCGCTCAGACCGCTGAGCACGTCGAGCAGCATCACCGCCAGCGCGTCGGCGCCGGCCAGGTCGGCGGTGTAGCGGGTGGCGACGGCATCGAACCAGCCGCAGCGGCGCGGCCGGCCGGTGACGGTGCCGAATTCCCGGCCGCTCCGGCGGATGCGTTCGCCGATGCCGGCGGGGCCGTCGTCTAGCTCGGTGGGGAACGGACCCCGGCCGACGCGGGTGGTGTAGGCCTTGATGACGCCGATGATTTGCTCCAGCTGGCGGGTAGGGACGCCGGAGCCGCTCCAGATGCCGGCGGGGGAGCTACTGGAACTAGTGACATAAGGATAGGTACCGTGGTCGATGTCCAACAAGCTGCCTTGAGCCGCCTCGAACAGGATACGTTGCCCCGCGCGCAGGGCGCGGTGTAGGAACAAAGTGGTGTCGGCGACGTGGGGGCGTAGCTGCTCGGCATAGGCGACATACTCAGCGCACAACGCGTCGGCGTCGAAGGCGCGCGCGTGCGGCGCCAGGGCGCGCAGAATGGCGTTCTTGCGCGGCGTGATGGCGCGCAGCCGGGCGCGCAGATGGTCGGCGTGCAACAGCTCCCCCAACCGGATGCCGCACTGCCGGCCTACTTTGTCTTGATAGCAAGGGCCGATGCCGCGCCCGGTGGTGCCGATGGCTTGGCCATTGACGGATTCGTTTAGGCGTTCCTCCTCCAGGTGGTACGGGAAGATGACGTGGGCATGATCACTCACTAACAAGTTGGTCCCCACCACGACGCCGGCATCGCGCAGGCTGGCGACTTCCTCGATAAAGCGCGGTGGATAGACGACGACGCCATTGGCGATGACCGAACGCACGTTCGGTTTGAGCACGCCGGTTGGGAGCAAGGAAAACTTATAGGTCACGCCGTTGGCCACCACGGTATGCCCCGCGTTGGCGCCGCCGTTGTAGCGCACGACGATGTCCTGCTGTTCCGCCAGCAGATCAACGATTTTCCCCTTGGCCTCGTCCCCCCATTGCAGGCCAACGACACAGGTGCAGGCCATGATTCGCTCCGACCGATGAGCCATCCGGGTCTTCTCCGTTCTCCCTGGATTGGCGTGGAGTGATGTCTGTCTGAATACCACGAAACTCCTTGACATGTCATGAGGATAGGGGACGCCCAAAAAAACACCCGCGGCCCCACAGACCTCGGGTAGTTCGGATGTCGCGCCGCTAGAATCCACTCGTCAAATCTACTGGCCCCCCGCGCCGCCGTCAAGGGAGAATCGGTGAAGGGCGCGGTCTAGTCAAATCGGGTGGGTCTCGCACGCCACAGGTAGGTAACCATCGAGTTTTTCTCAATTTTCATGGGGTTTTTCGCGTGAATCGGTCTTGCTTCACGAGGCGACTTCGGGTACAACCTTTTCTTCACGCCTCAAAGCGTGGGTAAGGACACTCATGGCAACCTAGCCAGCAGTACGGAGGCTGTACGCTCTCGGCGTGGACAACGTCCAACCACACCCTTGGAATCCACCTCATTCGTAATCATTGTTGGTACGTGTCCCGTAAACAGCCAACGTAGCCGCCGATGTGCGCGGTGGATGGCTGATGGTGTTTCCTTGGTTGCCATCGAGAAAGGATACCCACGTATGTTGACGTATTCCCACATTCCCACGAACCAATCCCGAATTTCCCATCGCAATCCGCCACTTCCCGCGCGGAAGCGATGCGCCGTCAACGCCACGCGCGCGCCGCGCGCGCTGAACGCCGATCGGGGGGCGAACCCCCGCCCAGGATTGTCGCAGCTATACCATTTGCTCGACAATCGCCTGCGCGTCACGTTGCTCGGCTTGCAAGAACTGCACCAACATCTCCAGCACGATGACACGGACCAAGCACAATCCACCTTGACCAAGATCGACGAGGATTTGCACATGTTGCGGCAACGCTTGGCCCGCGAGCTGGGGCACGGCGGCGAGGAGGAAGTAATGATCTAACCCCGTCGATCCCACGACCAGGAGACCCGCTCATTCATGGACGAACAGACCAATCATCGCGCGGACAGGGACCTTCCTAACAGCCCGCCGCGTCAGCACGGGAAAGCTTGGCGCGGCCTCTTCGGGATAGGCAAATGGATGTCGCTACTGGACCCAGGGCATGTTCGCTCCGCGAGTGCCTTGGGTCCAGTTTTTCAGTGCGGTTGTTGAGGTGGATCGATTCGCGCGGGCTATCGTCTCCGAGCGCGAAGCGATAAAACGGAACCACCCCGATTTTACAAATTCCTCATCTTCCTAGTTGACGCGGCCGCTAAAGTCTTTCACAATACACACTCAAAGCACCAATGGCGGTACGCTGCCCCATCCCCCCAACAAACGCGGGCACGCTGTGATCCATGCCTGCTGTTTGTCCCACAAGCCAGAGAGAGTCCATCCAGGGTTCCACCGGGGTCGGTTCGCGTTGCGCACTGCCCCAAAGTAAGAAGACAACATCCAAGTGGCAAAGCATCCCGCAGGGAGGTCGTGACATGCTGGGAATGGGCAACTGGGCGCGCGATGGCGAGCGATTCTTGGGTTTACTTGGGGGCGGGTTAATGGGGGTTGTCTTGCTGACCACTCCTGCTCTAGCCCAGGCGCCGCCCGATCAGGCCGCCGCGGCGCTGCTCAATAGCGCCCGCCGGGCTTACAACGAAAAACAAGTCGATTTCGCTATCCAGCGGTTCCGCGAATTTTTGCAGAAGTTCGGCAGTCACCCCGAAGCGGCGTCGGCTCGCTATGGCTTGGCGCTGGCACTTTTGGACAGTCCCACGCCGAATTACCAGGAAGCCCGCGCGCTGCTGCAAGACTTAGCCGGCAACAAGAATCTGCCGGAGCATCCCAGCATTGTGTATTATCTCGGCGTGGCCATTCGCGGGCAGGGAGTACAAGAATTACAGCTGGCCGACGCCAAACCCCAAGAAGCCCCGCAACGCTTGACAACAGCACAGCAACGATTTCAGGAAGCGGCATCGCAGTTTGCCTCGGCCTCGGCTGCGTATGCCGCCTTGGTCAAGGAGGCGCCCCCCGCGCCGCAAGAGCTGCCCGTTGAATGGGAATGGGCGGCCCGTGCCCGCTGCGACCAAGCCGAGATGGAGCTGCGCGCCGGCAAGACCAAGGAAGCCCTGGCCACCAGCGCCCCGTTTCTCAAGGACCCCTCGTGGACGCGCAGCCGCTACCGCGACCTGGGCCGCTATTATCATGGCTATGCCGCTTTCTTGCTACATGACTATCCGACTGCTGAAATGACCTTGTCTCAGTTGGCCCCCTTTCGCGATCCTACCTTTGGCACCCACGCCCGCTATCTGTTGGCTCGCGCGCACCATCTGGCTGATGAGCGGGGGGAAGCCAGCGTGCATTACCAAGGGGTACTGGCCGATTATGACAAAAACAAACAGGACGCCCTCGAAGCATTGAAGCGGCCCGATTTGCTTCAGAAAGACCCGGTCGAAAAAGCCCGTGTCGAAGCGCTGGCCAAGGGACCGCCGCCGGACCATGTCGGCCGGGCGTCCTTCCATTACGGCGTGCTGCTTTATGAAGGGGAGCGCTTCGGCGAAGCTCAGGCCCGTTTCGCCGAGTTGCCGAAAACCTATCCCACTTCTCCGCTGCTACCCGAAGCCCAACTGCGTGTCGGTTTTTGCCAGGTGCAGCTCAAGGACTATGCCGAGGCCCTGAAAACGCTGGAACCGCTGGCGCAGAAGGAGCCGCGCTTGGCGGACCAGGCGCTGTTGTGGATCGGCAAGGCGCGTGTCGGCGCCGCCCCGGAACCGGCCAACCAACAGGCTTACGAACAAGCCCTGCGCGCTGCCATCGATACTTTTCGCCAGGGGGCCGACCGTGCCCAGCAAATGACATCGTCCGATCCCAGCGCCCGCGAACGCCGGGGGGAATGCCTGCTGGAAATGGCGGACACGCTACAGCTTCTCAAGCAGCACAAGGAAGCGGCCCAGGTTTATACCCAAATCCAAAATGATAAACTACTCCCCCAACGGGTGGAGGAGATCGCCTATCGCCGGATCACCGCCTTGCACCTGGCGGGCAGTCATGACGAAGCGGACAACGATTGTCGGCAATTTATCGCCGCCTATCCGAAGAGCACCTTGCTGCCCCATGTGCTATTCCGGTACGCGGAGAACAATTTCTTCCGCACTGTCGCGGCGGAGAAGAATCCGAATCTGCCGAATCGCGCCGCCGAACTGGCTCGTTTGAACGACGAGACCATCAAACGCTATCAGGAGCTTGTCACCAAATATCCTGAATTTGGCCAGATTCCGTTGGCCCGCTATGGCATCGGCTTGGCCCACTATCGCAAAGGGGAGTACGACCAAGCCCGCCAAGCGCTGGAAGCCATTCCGGCAACCGAACGGCACGGTGAATTAACCATCGTTGCTTATGTGCTCGCCGATTGTCTCATTCGCCTCACGCCGAGCACCACGCCCGAAGATGCCTTGGCCGCCGGACAGTTGGAAGACCGGCTCAAGTCCGCCGTCGCCTTGTTGGATACCTTCATCGGTGCGGCCCCCAACGCGGCGGAGACCCCCGACGCTCTTTTGAAGCTAGGCCATTGTCAACAGCGCATGGCCGAGCTGCTGATCGAGCCGGCGGAACAAAAGAAGATGCTGGCCGCCGCCCGCGCCGCCTACGAAAAATTGATGCAGCCGCCATACGCCAAACACCCAGCCCACGCGCAAGCCGTCTTCGAGCGGGCCAAGTGCCTGGCCCAAGGGGGGGACCTGGGGGGCGCCACCAATGAGCTGCGCCGCTTCACCGCCGATCCGTGGCAACAAAGCGCCGTCGCACCGATGGCGCTGGTTCATCTGGCCACGCTGCTACGCCGGCAGAACCAGGCTGGCCCAGCGGTCGAGGTGCTGGCCCAAGCTCGGCAGCGCTACGAATCAGCGCTCGCCAATGATCCGGCGCGGGCGGCATGGGTGCCGTTGCTGCGCTACCATCACGGCTTGGCGCTGCGCGAGGCGGGCAAACTCCCCGAAGCGCGAGCCGTCTTTGATCAAATCATCCAACAAGCTCCCAACAGCCCCGAAGCGCCGGAAGCCGCCTTGCGTCGCGGGCAATGTTTGTTGGCGGAAGGGTTGCAGCAACAACAAGCCGCCGACAAGGCTCGGACAGCCGCCACCACGCCGGAACAACAAGCCGCGGCCGCCAAGCTGCGCGAGGACGCCCTCAAGACGCTACGCGACGCCGTGCAATTCCTGGAAGCGCAAGCCCAGCAGCTACGGCAAAAACAACCTGATCTGGAAACCCGGGCACGCATGCAATACGAGATCGCTTGGGGTTATCGCTACCTGGCGCAACCTGAAATCCATGAGGCGCTGATCAAGGCCCAAGAGGAATTGGCCAAGAACCTGAAGCTAGAGATCGGCAAAGATCCGCTGCCGCCGGTGGCGGTGACGCAGATTGCCGTGCAGCCGTCCGAGCAAAAAGCGCGCGCCCAGTACCAAGCCCTGATCGCCGACTTCCCCGATTTACCCTTGGCCGCCGAGGCCGCTTTCGAGTTGGCCGAGCTGTTTGGGCAACGGAATGAGCATGATCAAGCGATCCAGTTTTTGTTGGAGAGCCTGGACCGGGAACCCCCCGCCGAGCTGACCGACAAGATTCGTATTCGCTTGGGGGCGAGTTATGCCGCCAAGGGGGAGATCGAAGCGGCGTTGGCCCAATTCACCGTGGTAGCGCAGAATCCCAAGAATCCCTTGGCGGCCCAAGCGCATTACCGCGCTGGCGAGTGTCTATTGCAGGGCAAACAATGGGCCGAAGCCGCCAAGCGTTTGAGCTTGTTCCGCGACCATCCGCAGTTCCAGAATGTCGCGGGAGTCAGCGACCGCGCCCTGCTGCGGCTGGGGCATGCCTACGCCCAGCTCAACGATTGGAACCAGAGCCGGCAAGCCTACGAAACGATGGTAGGACGCTTCGGCAATAGTCTGTGGGTCCATGAAGCCCGCTTCGGCATCGGCTGGGCCTGGCAACAGCAAAAGCAGTACGACCAAGCAGTGAACGCGTATAGTCAAGTCACGGCTAACACCCTGACTGAAACCGCTGCCAAGGCGCAATTGCAGATCGGCCGTTGCCGCTTGGAGCAAAAGCGCTATCCCGAAGCCTGCGCCGCTCTGCTGGTCGTCCCGTTCACGTATGATTTTCCCGAACTGAGCGCCGTCGCCTTGCTCGAAGCAGCCCGCTGTTGTGGTGAACAGGGACAGTCTCAACAAGCCGAGAGACTGCTGGAACGGGTGTTGCGCGATTACCCCAACACCGAATGGGCGGACGCCGCTCGCGCCCGTCTCAACTCGCTGAAGGCAGGTTGAGCGCGGCGCTGACGTTCCCCTTTCCCAATGAACGATCCCTGTCCCTTCATGGGAGGAGCTAACCGTGAAGTTCTCATCGAAATACTTGGGATGGTTGCTGGTCCCACTGGCAATGGTGTTGCTCTTTGGCGATTTCCAGTCGAGTCAGGCCTACGTCGAGGCGCCGATGAGCCTGGGCGCTGTGGTACAACAATCCAGCCATATCATGTTGCTGCAAGTGGAAAAAGTAGATCGGGAAAAGAACCTGATCATCTATCGCAAGATCCGGGACATTAAAGGCAAACACCCCACCGACTTGATCAAGCACAACATCGGTCGCGGCGGCTTGCGGCCCAATGAATGGAAGGTGCAAATGGATTGGGCCGAGCCGGGCAAGCTGGCCGTCTTTTTCCACAATGGCGGGGCCAGCGAGACGTGCATCGGCATGTGGTGGTACCAGGCCTATGCCGGCGGCGAATGGTGGAACCATAGCCACGGCGAACCGTTTTTGCTGCGTTCTTATGCCGGTTCGCCGGAGAAATTGGCCACGCTGGTCGCGGCCATGTTGGCGGGGCAGGAAGTTGTCGTGCCGTGCATGGTGGACGGCAACAAGGATGAGTTACATAACCGGCGGGCCAAGATTCAACGGTTGCGAGCCAGTCTGAAGCTCCAAGACTACAACCCCAAGCGTGATTTTGTCGGCTGGGGCGGCGAAGACTTTCGCCGGCTGGCGGGAATGCCAGGCTTCACCCACTACTCGGCTTTAAGTCGGGTCGATCCCGAAGCTCAAGCGATCTCCTGCGTCGATGTCAACGGCGATGGCAAGCTGGACCTGTGCTTGGTGGGTGGCAGTAAGGTCGTCTTGCTGCAAAATGGCGGCGAAGCGCTCAACGAGATGCCCCTCCCCTATCTGGGAGGCTGCCGGGCCGCCGTCTGGGCCGACTACAACGCCGACGGCAAACCGGACCTGCTCCTGGCCACCGCTACCGGCCCCAAGCTGTTCACCAACACCGGGGAGGGATTCCGCGATGACAGCTATTTGATACCAAAAACCACGATGGGCAGCGTCACGGCGGCGGCTTGGTTGGATTACGACGGCGACGGCTTGCCGGACATCCTTTTGGCGAATGGGTACCACGGCTTGCGGCTGTATCGCAACCAGGGCCAGATGACGCTGCCTCCCGGCCCGGTGGAGCCGCGCTTCGGCAAATGGCACTACATCGGCCCCTTCGACAACGCCGGCAACCGGGGCTTCGACACCGTGTATCCGGTCGAGCGGGAAATCGATCTCAGCAAATCCTACCCCGGCAAAAACGGCGAGAAAGCTGTCTGGAAGGAGGGTAACTTCAAGGACGGCGACATCAACTCGCTCATGCTCTTTCAACAGAATAATGAAGCGGTCGTCTATCTGTACCGTGAAATCGAAGTCGGGACGGCGCTGGAAATGCCCGTCTCTCTGGGAAGTGACGATACACTGACGGTTTGGCTGAACGATAAGAAAATTCACGCCGAGAACACCTACCGGGCCTGTGCTCCCGATCAGGCCCGTTTGAAACTAGCGTTGCAACCGGGCAAGAACAAGTTGCTGATGAAAATTTGTCAGGGGGGCGGCGATTGGGCCTTTTATTTCAAGGCCCAAGGCTTCGACACCAACACCCCCATTGGAACCTGGTTCGAGGATGTTTCCATCTCGGCGGGGTTGGGAACGGCAGGGATCGGTAGTGGCTTAAAGGGGGACTCGTTGACGGTCAGCGATGTCAACGGCAACGGTAGGCCGGACGTCCTGTATGGCGCGGGACAGGGCCTATTGTTGCTGAATACGCGCTCTGCCACGGGGGACGCCATCTTTACCGAGCAAGCAGATTCTGGCATCCGCTACCGTCCCGGCAAAGTCGGGCCGGTGTTTGGTGATTTCAACAACGACGGCATTCCCGACCTATTCATCCCTCAAAAGGACCAGTGCCAACTCTACCAGGGGGACGGCAAGGGAGGGTTCATCGATGTCACCGCCAAAGCTGGTGACTTGGCCAAGCCCATCGGTTGGGCGACCTCCGCCGTCTGGGGAGATTTCGATAACGACGGCCATCTGGATTTGTTCGTCGGTTGCCTGTTGGGACCGAATCGTTTCTTCCGCAACCGCGGCGACGGCACCTTCGAGGATGCGACCGAAGCGATTGGTCTGCACCAGCGAATTTTCAACACGCAAGCGCTCACGGTGGCGGACCTGAATCAAGATGGGGTACTCGATCTGATCCTGAACAATGAAGGGCAGGAGTCTGCCGTGTTACTGGGGAACCGGGAAGTAGTGAACCAGCGAACGCCAGTGACGATTCAGGTGGCAGGTACCAAAGGTGTGATCGGCAGCCAGGTGCGGATTACCGATCCCCAAGGCAAGACGCTGGCACGCTGGCAAATTTCTGGCGGCGACGGACGTGGCGGCCAGATGCCCCCGCTGGCCCACTTCGCCTTGCCGCCGGGACCGTACCGCGTGCAAGTGATGTACAGTTCCGGTGCCACGGCAGCCCAGGACATCACTGTCGCCGATTCGCCGCTGCGGAGCGTGGTTGGCGATTCCCCCATGCCCTCGCAGCCTTGACAATATAATTACCATTTCCATCACCAAGGTATGTATCCATGATGTCAAGGACGAGATTCGTAAGCATCATCGTTTATTGGTTCGCTGGCTGGGGATTGTTCCTTATGGGTGACAATGCCTGTGCCCAGGAGCCTTGGTCCACGTACCGCGGTAATCCGCAACGCACTGGCAATACCGATGGCATCGCCGGTCCGACGGCGCCGCAACTGTTATGGGCATGGCGATCCAAGGAACATTTCATCGCTGCGCCGGTGCCCCAAGGGGATCGGCTGTATGTCTCCGGCTTGGGGGCGTTCAACGTGGCCCATTTCACCTACTTGAACACCGACCCCAAGGCCAGCCAGCGTGTCTTGTGGACCAAGTCCACCCCCTATCTGAAACTACCCACCGTCAGCTCGCCGGCCCTGGCAGGTGAATTGCTGGTATTCGGCGACGGCATGCACCAGACGGATGGGGCCTGGCTACATTGCTTGCAAACGAAGGATGGTTTCCCGATATGGCGGTTACCCGTTCCGGGGGATCTCGTCCACTTGGAAGGTAGTCCCACGATTGCCAGAGGCAAAGTGTACATCGGCGGCGGCGCGGCGGGTGTCCTGTGCGTGGACATCCAGCGTGTCACCCTGGACGGGAAGGAGATGGAGCTACCGGCGATTCAAAAACTTCTGGCTCAACAATGGCGGGAGCTGCAAGCCAAGTATGAGGAACAAAAGAAAAAAGACCCCGATTTTGCCGTCCCCCCTAGCGAGGACCAGTTACCCCATCCACACCCGAAGCGCCTCTGGCAACAAGGCGCCGGTAAATGGCATGTGGATGCCCCGGTGGCGGTGACGGGTAACTCCGTCCTGGTCGGTTCTTCCTTTTTGGACAAGGAACAGGCAGGCGAGCGCGCTCTGTACTGTCTTGATGCAAATACGGGGGCGGTTCGTTGGCGTGCTTCCTTGGCGTTCAATCCTTGGGGCGGCCCATCCGTACAGGGGAATGTCATCGTGGTCGGCGGTAGTACCATCGGTTACTATCCGAAATTGCTCAAAGGCGCTCAAGGACAGGTCGCTGCTTTTGATTTGGCAACCGGCAAGGAGATCTGGAGCACCAAACTCAAGGGAGGAGTGGTGTCGTGCGTCGCACTCGCGGACGGAGCAGCCATTGCCACGGCCACCGATGGACGGGTTCGCGCTTTTGATCTTCAGACAGGACAAAGACGGTGGATTTACGAGGCGGGGACTCCCTTTTTCGCTCCTCCCGCCGTGGTCCAGGGGACCGTTTACGCGGGGGACTTGCGCGGCATGGTTCATGCCATCAACCTGGCATCGGGACAAGCGCGGTGGCGGTTCGACATCGCCCAACATCCCGGCACGCAAGCCCCTGGCATGATCTACGGCGGCCCCGTAGTTCACGGCGGGCGGTTGTACGTGGCGACTTGCAACCTGGAAGGGGCCGCTGCTGGCCAACCCACCGTCGTCTTGTGTCTAGGTGATATGGAATAGTCCAAATGTTGGCCGCCGAAACCAAGAATTCGACCTGGGAGGGATCATGATGACCATGACTCGTACTTGCCTTGTGGTGGTTGCGTGTTTCGTCATGCTCTGGTGCTCGCCGCCAGTGGTTGCCGAGGATCAAAGTGGCCTGGAAGTGGATAAGGACAAGCGCGTCATTCGCATTCCGGCCAAAATCGCTCCGCGCAAGTTACCGCATCTGCAAGAAATTTACCCCTTGGAGGTCATCGCCTGCTGGCCCCACCCCAAAGGGAAGAAAGCCCATGAAACGGTTGTCACTATTGATGTTCAACCGAGTGCCGTCCATGAAGCGCTCGTACAACTGGGACTCAAACCCGGCGCCCCAGTCATGGGGGAGAGCGACCAGCCGCCCCAAGGACCAGAAGTGAATCTATATCTGGAAATTCTCGGTCCAGGGGGCATCAACCGGCAGGTATCCATCGACCGTACCATGGTGGATCGGCGTACCGGCAAGCCGTTCCCCAAGTCGGTCCAATGGCGTTTCACCGGCTCCGTGCTCACGAAACCAGACCCGAACAGTGATAAAACCGTTTACGGTGCCGACGAAAGCGGCACCTTAATCGCGATCTTCCCCGTCACGAACCAGACGGTGATGCAAACGAGCCTGACCGTGAAGGAAGAAAAGTACCTGAAACTGGAAGTGAATCAACAGTTGTTACCCAAGGAAGGCACGGATGTGAAATTGGTGATCGAGGTACCCGCGAGGTAATGACCATGAACAGGAAACACGCATGGCGTCTGATCGGAATGAGTTTGTTGAGTGCTTGTCTGATGGTTGCGCCGCTCGGTTGCGGGATGCCATCGGTTGCGCATCGAGAGCCAGTGGTCCTGTCCGAGGTGGCCATCGTGGGGCCGTCCGGGTCGATGTCCGTCCAAGCCGATGAAGGTCAGGATGTTGACACTGATCCAATGGACGCTGGCCCAGCGGTAGTGGCGGCGGCAGTCCCCATCGATCCGGCGTCCCAGTTGATCGCCGAGACGTTGCGACTTCGAGAAGAAATTCCCAGGCAAAGCGTCCTTTCTGAAGACCATCCTTTGACACTTCCTGGACACCGTTCGGTGGAGAAACCTGAATTGCCATTGATGAACTACCAAGGCAATGTGGTTCCCGCCACCTCCGCCCCATCGGGTCAGGTGTTTCCTCGTTCTTTGCCAGAAGAGGCTCCCTTGCGCCGAGAGATGACCGATCAGACGGCACCAACGTCGCTGCGGCTTCCCACGCGGCCGTTGGTGCGCGTGCCTGCTCCAGATATGGAGACACCGTTAGCCGTCCCCCTACTCTCCGGCCCCGCGCTGGATCGGGGACCGCTCACCGATGCCACGCAGGCTGCCAGCCGCGGCGCGGTCCTGGCGCAGCCGCTGCCGCCGCGAACAGGGCCAGCGCCAGCGAATCGTCCACGCTTGCCAGACCCGTTTATCCACCAGAAGGACGTGGAATTGAAATTCCCTTTACCGGAGCCACCGCCGAAACCGCTGTTATTCCTGGCGACTCCGCCCATCGTACTCCCGGTCGAGGAGAAATAGCATTCGATTGCTCGAAGGTACTGAAAAGATTTACTCTCCAAAAGAAAATCAGGTATTTGGGGTCGTGTTGAGGTGGGACTCATGAATCGGCGTTGGCATGGTACATCTTGGTTGCTGGCGGGAATGCTTTTGATGCTCACGGCGTCCTCCTCGGACGCGGTCATCATGCGTCTGACACCGTTGGCTGACGTGTTGAAAGAAGGACAGTACATCTGCGTGGCCAAGGTGGAGAAACTCTATCCCGAAAAGCCGGCGCTGGTTTTAGTGGCTCACGATGACTTGAAAGGGAAACTTCCCGTCCGCCGACTGCTCGTGAACCTGGAGGGAGACAGTGAAGCCAGAAAGGATGATCATTCTCAGAAGTTAATCAAACGCCTTGCCCCGGAATTACCTGTGATTCTTTTCGCCAATCAGCGCGGCCAGCGCTTGACGGTCTTTGCCTATACCAATGGCACTTGGTTTCAGATGGTGGGTACGCGGACGGATGACCCAGAGCGCATTACCCTGGCCTTCACGCACTGTGAACCGTACTTGCGCCGGACGTACCAGGGAACGACGATGGAGCTACGTCAAGTTATTGTCGATGGTTTGGCCGGCAAGAAAGCACCACCTCCGCCCAATCCCAAGGAACCTCCGGGGCTGGGGCCGGAAGTCCCGGCATCCAAGGACTCCAAGCCAGAGCCAAACGGGGCCTTGCGGAAGCCAACTTCATTCTTTGACGCTCGATTCGCAAATCATTCTCGATACGTCGGCAGTAGGCCGTTGTTCGGGGTCATTCCCACGTTGGGCGTTGGTGCTCCGTTGGCTGTGCTGGCTTTACTGTTTCCTAGCTTGTTCGGCGGCGTCTTCGTTCTGTTTCGCCGTTGGCTGGCATTTTTCACGGTCATCAGTGTGAACGGCACCTTGCTGTTTGGCTATTTGTGGTTCGGTTATGTCCTGGGTAACTCGTGGTGGGGGACTCTCTCGGCCGTCTGGTTGGTCTGTTCGCTGATTACCTTGCTCGGCATCATGTGGACCTGGCGCCGGCACCTCACGATCTCGGATGCTGTTCCATCCGGAGAACGCGCTGAACATATCGTTTTGTGGTTGTTGAGTCTTTCCTGCGGCTTGGCTTTGATGGGATACTCCTACCTACGTGCTCCGGCTCTCACCGACTTGATGTATAGCTTTCTTTGGGTGTTTTCCGCCGGTGTCTGGTCCGCTACCCTTTACCAATTATACCGCTGGCTGCTGGCACGGCGCTTCTTCGCGGCTACCGTGCCGTTGCCCACGGAAGGAGTGGTCCTGTTGACAGCCTTGGGCGGGTTCATCATCGTGGGCACTTTTCTCACCAGTTCTCTCCCCGCTGTGTCCAGTGATTTGGCATCCCAGCACGCGAACCAACCCATCGCGCGACTTCTCACGGAAAAGGAGTGGAACCGGACGTTCATCGACCAGGGGAGCGGCTTGATCGTGTCCTCGCCGCTTGTTGTTGAGGGACGTATTTACCTGGCGGTGGCTCATCGCCAGTCATTGCAAACCTTTGGCGCCCTCTATTGTCTGGATGCGACCACGCGCGACATTTTGTGGACATTCGATGATAATCAGGAAATGAAGCAAGTCATCTCTTCCCCCTATTACGTGGCTGGCCGACTGTTCGTGGGGGAAGGATTTCATGACGATGTGGACTGTAAACTTTACTGTCTCAAGGCGGATGATGGTACGCTGATCTGGAAACATCCCACGACGGGTCAGACGGAATCCAGCCCGTGCGTGGCCGATGGAAAGGTATTCGTTGGTGTGGGAAACGCAGGTATCGTTGCTTTGGACATTCAAACCGGCAAGCAACTATGGCAATTTCCGCGGCAAAGTGATGAGCGAAATTACCTGCGCGTCTGCGCCGATCCTGTCGTGGTCGGTAAGCGTTTGTATGTCGGCAGTGGCGTGGACCGCAACCGTCCAGAACATCCGGGTACCACCGCTCTCTTCTGTTTGGATACCGACACCGGGGAAGCCATTTGGCAGGTGGAGGTGGATCTACCCTTCTGGGGTAAACCCGTGGTGCGGGATGACCGAGTCTATTTTGGAATTGGCAATGGCGACGTCTTGAAGGACGTCGATCCCCCGGCACGTCCTGCTGGGGCGCTACTCTGCTTGGCGGCGGCGGATGGCCGGCACCTCTGGCGCGTGGATGTCCCCAATGGCGTGCTCCGTGCTCCCGCCGTCGATTCCGAACATGTGTACTTCGGCAGCCGGGACGGCTATTGTTACTGCGTCGATCGTTTCAGTGGCTCGCGACGTTGGCAAAAGAACCTGGGTAGTCCCGTGGTGGCCGGTGTGGTACTCGATCAGGATGCGGACACGGGCCAGACGCTTTCCGTGTTCGTCGTCTCCAGCCAAGGTCGGATCAGTTGTTTGGATGCCAAGACAGGTCAAAGCCACTGGAGCCACCACAAATTAGAGCTTCCAGGCACGCATATATCAGCCACCCCCACCTTGGTCGTGCGGCACACGCCACAAGGCCGTCGCCGGCAACTCTATGTCGGAGCTGCCTTGAACAATCTAGCCGTTCCCGTGTTGTATGCCCTGGAAGATTTCCTACCCCAGTCCCCGGAGACGGACCTTCCCATCCAAATGGCGCGAACACCCGATCAAATTGGATCAGACTGATCCATCGAGAAGATAGGTACTTTCGTCGGAAACCGAATAATCCAGCGCGCCAGTCCATTTTCATTAAAGTTATTATTCCCACAAACCGATCTCATCAAAATAACCTGTCACCTTGAATTCAAATGCCATGCCGATGACAGCTCATGTCTCTAGGTCAGGCATCTGTTTGCATTTTCACCAGTTTTCCCCCTTTTCCTGCTCCGTTGGTTGTCGATTCTCGGAACGGAGATAGGAAACCTGATCGGCGTCCTGGAGGGTAGGCGTATGCGCGGCACAACCTTATGGGTAGTCCTTTCCGCAGTTGTTCTTCATGGCGTCTTGCTCATGGGTTTCGTGGCGGCTTATGGATTAGACGTTTCCGCGCTGGTATGTGCCTCCCAACCACGAGTCGGCCAGAGACCCTTTGAGGAAGTAACTCGTGGTTTCGGCGCGTTCGGCTACGACGGCCAATTTTATTACGCCATTGCCCGGCAACCGTGGGAAAGACATATTAGCGATATTGATGTTCCCGTTCGGCACTTGCGCATCCTCTATCCCGCCGCGTGCTGGTTGTTGAGCGGCGGCGCCGCGCGGCCACTGTTGTGGATAATGCCGTTGGTCAATCTGTTGGCCATTGCCTTGATGGCGTGGTTGGGCACGCGCCTGGCGCGGCAATATGGCATGAGTCCGTGGTGGGGTTTGTTATTGCCATTGGCCGTCAACGCCGGTTTGGGTAGTTTGCGCAACTTAACCGATCCCGTCGCCAATTGTGCCTTGATTGGCTTGCTGACGGCGTGGTTGCTGGGTTGGCGGCACTGGGTTTTGTGCTTGTGGGCGTTGGCCGCCGTTTTCTCCCGCGAACAGAATTTGGTGATCGTGGGCATCATCTTTCTGGCCGCTGTTTGGCGGCGGCAATATCTCGCATCCGTTGGGTTGGCAGGTGTCGCGGCGCTGTGGCTCGGCTGGGTCGGCGTGCTCCATCATCTGTACGGGGAGTGGCCGTTCTTGCCGAGCCAAGGAAACATGGGCGCTCCTCTGGCCGGTATGCTCTTTCGTTGGACTCACCTGGACTATCCCAGCGCTTCGCTCGTTGCTGCTATTCTACACTTTCTGCGCATGTTGCATCTGAGTCTCTTGGTCATCTTGGCGTTGCTTTTGGTGGTGAAACGCTATGAAAGCCGAACACTGACACTCCTATTACTCTGGAGTATGCTGCTCGTGACGATGGGGGGAACAGCGATTTATGATGATGCCTGGAGTTATACGCGCGTCTTCGCCTGGTTGCCGATCGGCATTTTCTTGCACGGCATGCAAGCCCGCCTGCGCTGGGCGTTGCTGGCGCTGACACCCGCCGCCCTGTGGCCCTGCGTGGCCGTGCTCCATGCGTGGCGGTGAATCGAGTTTCTGAAAGGGAACAGGACATGGCATCTCCTCTCACTCAACCGTCAGATGTGGGAAGCCGCATTGCAACAAGCGCGAAAACATTTGGAACAAACAGCGGGATTATGGGATTGGGATGATGACGTCGATTGCTAGAAGGTGAAGGGAAAGGCATAGTTTAACTCTCCCCTTATCCATATTATACGCCGTTGCTCCCAATATATGAACATCTGTTTAATGCTCACAATAGTCAATCAGGCGGGCGACTTCGGTGCGGAGATCGCGGCGGTGGACGATGCGGTCGATGAAGCCGTGTTGGAGGAGGAATTCGCTGGTTTGGAAGCCTTCGGGCAGCTCCAGGCGGACGGTGTTCCAGATGGTGCGTTTGCCGGCGAAGCCGATCAAGGCGCCCGGCTCGGCGAGGGTGAGGTCCCCTTGCAGGGCGAAGCTGGCGGCGACGCCCCCCATGGTCGGGTTGGTGAGGATGGAGACGTAGAGGCCGCCGGCTTGATCGTAGCGGGCCAGGGCGGCAGAGATTTTGGCCATCTGCATGAGGGACAGAATCCCTTCTTGCATACGGGCGCCGCCGCCGGAGCCGCTGACGAAGATCACCGGCAGCATCAGCTTGGTGGCTTCCTCGACGGTGCGCGTTAGTTTCTCCCCCACCACCGACCCCATGCTGCCGGCCATGAAGGCGAAATCGGTGACGCCGAAAGCCACGGGCCGGCCCCGGATGAACCCCTTGCCAACGACGGCGGCATCGAGCATGTTCGTCTTGGCCTGCTCGGCCTGGATACGGGCGGAGTACGGCACCCGATCCTTGAAGCCCAGGGCATCGACCGGCTTCAAATCCGGGAACCATTCTTCAAAGCTATCATCATCGAGCAGTTGCCGGATGCGCTGCCGGGCAGGCAGGTAAAAGTGATAATCGCACTCCGGACAGACGCTGAAGCGGTTTTCTGCTTCCTTGCGAAAGATAGTGGCCTTGCACTGGGGGCAGCGAATCCACAACCCTTCCGGGACGCCACGCTTGGGCCGACCTATGGTTGCCATGAGTTTTAGGTCCTGTCCACTCGTTACTGGGCGTGCAACGATCCATTCAAACAATCGGAACTTCCAAAATTCCTATCACACCGTAGCCGGGAAAATCGGTCAAGAGCTATTTTTATCTTCGATCTGCTCCAACGACGCGAATTGCCCCCCTTCCACATATTTCAAAAAAGCACCGCCGCCGGTCGAAACATGGGTCATCTGGTCGTCGAGGCCGAATTGCTCCGCCGCCTCGGCGGTCTCGCCCCCCCCCAGGATGGTGACGCCGGGACTGGCCGCCAGTGCCTCGGCGATGGCCCGCGTCCCCTTGCTGTATGGCTCGTCCTCGAACTTCCCCATCGGGCCGTTCCAGACGATGGTTTGGGCAGCGGCGATCTCTTGCCGGTACAGGTTGATGGTTTGGGGGCCAATGTCGATGCCGATGAGGCCGTCGGGAATCTCTCCGGCGACGACTTGGGCGGCCTGCGGCTGTTCCAAGTGCGGCACCACCAGATGATCGACCGGCAGCAGCATCTTACTTTGGCCGAGTTGGAGTAGCTCATTGGCCACATCGAGCCGGTCCGGTTCGTAACGCGAGTTACCGACGTTTTTGCCTTGGGCCTTCATGAAGGTATAGGACATGGCCCCGCCGATGAGCACGCGATCCACGCGCGGCAACAGGCTTTTGATGAACTTGATCTTGTCTGAGACCTTGGCCCCGCCGAGGATGGCCACGACGGGCTTCGGGGGATTGGACAAGAGTTGCCCAAGAATATCCAGCTCCTTGGCGACGAGAAAGCCGACCACGCGCGGCTTGTCCGCCATCGCCGCCGGCACCGCCACCATCGAGGCGTCCATGTTGTGACAGGTGCCGAACGCATCATTGACATAGACATCCCCCAAAGCCGCGAGTTGTTGGGCGAAGGTGGCGTCGTTGTCCTTCTCGCCGGGGTGAAAACGCAGGTTTTCCAATAGGAGCACTTCGCCGGGCTTGAGGGATTGTGCCGTCACTGTCACCTGATCTCCGACGACCTGATCGAGCTTGCGCACGGGTTGGCCGAGCAATTCTTGCAAGTGTTGGGCCACCTTGTCCATGCGGAAGATGGCGTCCTTGATGGGGTCCCCCTTGGGTCGGCCCAGGTGACTCATGAGGATGACACTGGCCCCCGCCGCGAGCGCGTGCTGGATAGTCGGCAGCGCCGCCCGAATCCGGCGGTCGTTGCTGACATTTCCCTGATCATCCTGTGGCACGTTGAAGTCCACGCGGATGAGGACGCGCTGGCCACGCAAATCGGGGAGGTCAGCGAGGGTCTTCTTGGCCATGAGAGCGTTTTCTCCGGGGATAGGGTAGATTCATCGTTTCACGCGTAATAGCCGCCCGGTCCGCGCGAAACGATGAATCATCGGAGTTTCGACAGGTAAGATTTACCCCAGTTTGCCGACGCGAGCCACTAGGTCGGCGGTGCGGTTGCTGTAGCCCCATTCGTTGTCATACCAGGCGAGGATTTTCACCCAATTCCCCTTTTCCTTGGGGAGTACCATCGTGCTTTGGGCGTCGAAGACGCAACTGTGCGGGTTGCCGATGATGTCTGAGGAGACGATGGGGTCTTCGGTGTATTCCAGAATGCCTTTCATGGGGCCTTGGGCCGCTGTCTTGAAAGCGTCGTTGATTTCCTTAACGGTGACTTCCTTCTTCAGCTCGGCGGTCAGGTCGGTGATGCTGCCGTCGGGCACCGGCACGCGCAGGGCGATGCCGTCGAGCTTGCCTTTCAGCTCCGGCACCACTTCGCCAATGGCGCGGGCTGCGCCGGTGCTGGTGGGGATGATGTTGATGGCCGCCGCCCGTGCCCGCCGCAAATCCTTGTGCACCAGGTCGGCCACGCGCTGATCGTTGGTGTAGGCGTGAACCGTCGAAATGGTGCCGCGCACGAGGCCGAATTGGTCGTTGAGCACCTTGACCATCGGTGCCAGGCAATTGGTGGTGCAACTGGCGTTGGAGATGCACTTCTTGTCGGCAGTCAAATCGTTGTCATTGACGCCAAGCACGATGGTGGCGTCGGGGCCTTTGGCGGGGGCCGAGATGATGACCCGCTTGGCGCCGGCGCTCAGGTGATCGGCAAAGCCCCCCTTGGGACCTTCGCGGTCGGTGAAAAAGCCGGTCGATTCCACGACGACATCAACGCCCAGGTTTTTCCAGGGGAGCTTGGCTGGCTCACGCTCCGACAAGACGTGAATCGTCTTGCCGTTGACTATCAGCTTCCCTTCCCCCGCCTCGACGGTGCCATTGAAGGGACGATGCACGCTGTCGTATTTCAACATGATGGCCAAGCTGGCCGGATCGGTCAGATCATTGACGGCGATGACATCGAAATCTTGGGACCGAGCCGCCATGGCGCGAAACACCAACCGGCCAATCCGCCCGAAACCGTTGATACCCACTTTGACTGCCATGCGACCAAACTCCTTGGAAAATCCGCTATCCCTATACGGCCACCCGCCGGAATGGGATAGCCAGTCTGCCTTCGTCTCAATAGCACATTATTTATGAATTGTATGGTTCAGGGGCGAGAACGGGGAGAGCGCAGCGCCGCTGGGACAGCATTCCTTGTTCTGGGGATTCATCGGTTCGCGCACGCACCCGCCGCGGAAATCGATGAATCCGATGATACGATAATTCACCATTCCATTTAGGGACCAAACATCATGGCCAACGCGATTCGAGTAGCAGTGACGGGGGCGGCGGGGCAAGTGGCCTACGCCATGTTGGGACGGCTGGCGTCGGGGGAAGTCTTCGGCCCTCAGCAGCGGATCATCTTGCAATTGTTGGAGATTCCGCAAGCCATGCCAGCCCTGGAGGGGGTGGCGATGGAGCTGAACGATTGCAGTTTTCCCACGTTGCAAGACATCATCCTCACCGATGACCCCGCCAAGGCATTCCGCGATTGTAACTGGGCCTTGTTGGTCGGCTCGTTTCCGCGCAAGCAGGGGATGGAGCGCAAGGACCTGCTTGGCATCAACGGCAAGATTTTCGTCGGGCAGGGACAAGCTCTGGCCAACAACGCCGCCCAGGACGTGCGCATTCTCGTCGTCGGCAATCCGTGCAACACCAATTGCCTGGTGGCGTATCACAACGGCAAGGACATTCCTCAAGATCGCTGGACGGCCATGACCCGGCTGGATCACAACCGCGCCCGCAATGCCTTGGCCCTGAAAGCCGGGGTGCTGAATGATGCAGTCACCAACGTGACCATCTGGGGCAATCACAGCGCCACGCAGTATCCCGATTTCACCAATGCCAAGATCAAAGGCAAACCGGCCACCGAGGTCATCACCGACCGGAATTGGCTAGAGAATGTCTTCGTGCCGCAATGCCAGCAGCGCGGGGCGGCGGTGATCAAGGCCCGCGGCGCCAGCTCGGCCATGTCCGCCGCCAGCGGCGCCCTCGATCACGTCAAGAGCCTACTGCATCCGACGCCGGCTGGCGATTGGGTCAGTGCCGCCGTCGTATCCAAGGGACAATACGGCGTCCCGGCCGGTTTGGTGTTCAGCTATCCCTGCCGCAGCGACGGCCAGGGGAATTACTCCGTGGTGGAAGGAGTCCAGTTGGACGCCTACGGCCAGCAGAAATTCCAGGCCACGTTGCAAGAACTGCTGGAAGAGAAAGAAGCGGTGAAGGACATGCTGCCGGGGTGAGGGAGAGAAACAATTGGGCGAAATAGGCAGCATCAATCGAGAAAAACCGGCCGTGCTCTTCGTCAAGAGGGGCACGGCCGGTTCGTTGTCGATCATTGGCGATCGGTTTACGCCAGCAGTTTGTCAACGACCTTGCCTTCGCGGAAGAGCGCGATCGGCCGGCCCGATGGGGTCATGAGTTCCATGTGGGGATCGATACCCAACAGGTTGAAGATGGTGGCGGACACGTCATCCGGCGTGCAGGGTTCCAGGTCGGGAGCCATGCCGTTGGCATCAGTGGTGCCATGCGCGTAACCGCGCCGGAAGCCGCCCCCCGCCAGGACGACCGACATCGAACGTGCCCAGTGGTCCCGGCCGGCTCGGCCATTGATCTTCGGCGTCCGATTGAATTCGCCAGCGCACATGACGATGGTGTCATCCAACATGCCGCGGCTATCCAAGTCTTCGATCAGAGCCGACAGCGTCTGATCGACGGGAGGCAGCAGATTCGTTTTCAGCCGTTGGAAGTTCCCCTGGTGGGTGTCCCAACCGCCAGTGCTGATGGAGACGAAGCGCACGCCCGCTTCCACCAAGCGCCGAGCGGCCAGCACGCCTTGCCCGAACGTATAGTTGCCGTAGCGACTACGCAGTGACGCGGATTCTTGATTCAGATCGAAGGCTTTCTGCGTCTTGTCGGAACGGAGAATCTCCAGCGCCTTTTTGTGGAAAGCGTCCAGACCATCCACCAGCTCGTGTTGCTTGTCGAGGGAAGCAAACGTCTGGTCGAAGCCCTTGACCAAGCGGTCGCGGTTTTCCAGTTCTTCCAGCGTGAAACCAGACGGCAGCGTGATGCCACGGACACGCATGTTGGTTTGTCCCCGGCCGTCCCCCGCCGAACCTTCAACGATGAAGGGATTGTAGGCGGTGCCGAGATAGCCCGCGCCGCCGGCGGCGCCGTTGCGCAGCTCACTGAAAACGACATATTGCGGCACGCCCACTTCCGCCGACAGCAAGCGGGCCGTCAATGAACCCATCGACGGATATTGCATGGCGGGCGTCGGCTTGTTGCCAGTAGTCATGAAGACCGTGGCTGGCCCGTGCGAGGGAATCGTGTGATGTAGCGAACGGACGATGGTGACCTTGTCGGTGACTTGGGCCATCTTCGGTAGGTGCTCGCTAATCTCGATGCCGTCCACCTTGGTCTTGATCGGCTTGAACTCGCCGCGAATGCCGTCCGGCGCTTCCGGTTTGAGGTCCCACATGTCGATGGTGGCAGGACCGCCGGCTAACCAGAGCAGGATGACCGATTTGGCTTTGCCCGAGGCTCCGCGAGCCTTGGCTTGGGCTTCCAGTTGCAGCAGCTGCGGCAAACTGAGGCCGAACACTCCGGCGGCGCCGATTTTCAAGAAATCGCGCCGATAGAACCCCTCGCAATCGGTTTGCAAAAAGCGTGTTGACATGGTATGTCCTTTTCTAAGCCCTGACTAACCCCCCTAGCGTCCACTCTCTCAGGGCAGCGTAAGCGGACACCGATACTCTCGTGGAAATATCCGGTCCCCAAGGAACCGGCTTGGGTTCGTGGCCAATCGTTTAGTGATTCAGGTTTGGGTTCGTGGCCAATCGTTTAGTGATTCAGGATAAACTCACGGGTGTTGATCAACGCCCACATCACGTCGGTCAATGCCGCGCGCCGGTCTTTGCCAGTGGCCAGGTACTCCTGGAACAACTTGCGGTCGTTGTCCGTTGGATAGCGAGTCAATGTGGCCAGGAAGATTTCCTCCAGAACCGCATCGTCGCTCATCTTGCTCTGAGCCAACTCCGCCACCCGGCCCCGTTGCAGCTTGCTGAGCAGAGTCTGATCAGTCATCAAGAAGAGTTTCTGCGGCAGGGCTGGTTCCAAGGCACGTTCGCAGTCGCAGGCCAAGGTGCGCGGTGAACGACCGAAGATGCGGAAGATGTAGGCCACGCTTTGATTAGCCAGCCGACTGGAGCCGATTTCAATGGCCCGCGCGCCAGGAGGAGCATCGTTGCCAAAGTTTTCCGTCGCTCCCAAAGCGGTGTTGAGTACATCCACTACCACTTCCGCCATGAGAGGCCGAACGTAAGCATGAGAGAAATTCGTGTTGTCCAGCCGATTCGATGGATTCGAGCTCGATGACAACTGATAGACTCGTGAATTGAGGATCGTCCGTTCGATGTGGCGGATGTCGAACTTGTGAGCGACGAAATCCTTGGCCAAGGCATCGAGCAGCTGCGGATTGCTCGGCGGGTTGCCCAGCGCGAAATCGTCCACTGGCTCGACGATGCCGATGCCGAAGTAATGCCCCCACACGCGGTTGACAAAACTCCGCGCGAAGAACGGGTTGTCCGGCTGCACCAACCACTGGAACAGGACTTCCCGCGCGTCCTTGCCGCTCTCGATGGGAATTTCGGGACCGGCGGGCGCCTTGGGTGTCAAGCGCGCGTTGGTTTCCGGGTGCGGCAGGGCGCGGGCAGTGGTATTGACGTAGATTTCCCGCACGTTAATACGCTGATTATTGCGCTGACCACTGGAATTCAGCTCTTTGTTGAGTTTGTCCACGGCTTGTTTGGATTCGGAGGACACGCCCAAAGTCACTTGACCGAAGATATTGGCATAGGCGCGATAATCTTCTTGCGTCCAACGGTCGAAGGGGTGCTTATGGCACTGGGCGCATTCCAGACGAACGCCCATGAAGGCCGCCGCCGTCTTTTCTCCCCATTGTTCGAGGGTAACATTTTGCTGCCGGCGCCAGAACAGATCGAGGCTCTCACGCTCGGCGTATTTGCTGGTATCGTAACCCTTGGTGGCGGCTTGGTAAATCTCGCGGAATTCTTTTGCCCATTCATCGGGTTTCCGGCCATCCCGGCTGGTGGCGCACAGCACGCCATGCACGATTTGATCGTAGGGCATGTTGTCGTGGATGCGCTTACGGAACCAATCGTGCCACATCTGGCTCCACTTGGGCCGAAGATTTTGCGGATTTTCTAGAGCATCCGTGTTGTTGCCGGTGATGTCGCTGAACTTGGTCGCCCATAGCGCGGCATGGAGTGGGTGCTCCAGCAATTCGTCGATCTTTTTGGAGCGTTTCTTGGGGTCTTTATCCGCCAGAAAAGCACGGACTTCATCCGGCGTCGGCAAGCTGCCGATGGTGTCGATGTGCACGCGGCGTAGAAATTCTTCATCGGAACTCAGCTCCGACGGCACGATGTTGAGCCGGCGCAGCTTGGTGAAGACGGCCTGGTCGATGTAGTTGTTTTCCGGCAGCTTGGGATAGACGAAACCTGGGGACACTTCAGTGGGGACCAACACCCGCACGGGGGTCACATGGCCACGATAAGATACCACGATGACCGTGTCGCCGGCCTGGAACGACTCGACGAAGCCCAAGTTGTCCACGTCGGCGATGACTTCATCGTTGGAGCGGAACTCGCAAAACGGTGTGATCACTTCCTCGCTGCCATCCGCGAATTTGGCGCGGACCTCCAGCTGGCCCGACTGGCCTTGCTTTTGGAAAACCAGTTCCGGCGGATTGACGATGACTTCTTTCACGTCCCCGCTGCCGGTGGTCCGCTGGGCGCCGTTGGCGATCCATTCGCGGAACACCTGATATTGCCAGGAATCCTTGCTGAACCGCCGGCTGCCGCCGTGATCGACCGCGCCGGTGGCCTTGAGCAACAGCAAGCTATTGTCGGGATTGACGGGATCGATGCGCCGGCCTTGCACATCGCGCGTCAAGGCGGTGTAGTCCATGTTCGGATCATAGCCGAACAGGGAGAGACGGAAGTTTCCTTTGCCTTGGAAAGAGCCGTGGCAAGAACCGGAATTACAACCGACCTTGCCGAACAGGCCCATGATGTGACGTTCAAAATCGACTTGGTTCAGTTTCTGGTTGCCGGGTAGGTCCACGGCGGCATGGCTGGTAGCAGTCCCGGCCAAGCCACAGGCCAGAACCATCATACCGGCAGCCCAGAATCGGGTAGTGCTGGCAGCGGGCATTCCTCGATCCTCCGCAATGTTTTGTTGACTTTTGACCTTTACCTCGAATGGCCCCCCATGAAGCGGTCAAAAGTTCTTATAGGGTAGGTCGTTGAGCAGAAATTTTAGGCGGGTTATGGGTAAAGATAACTCCCCATGTCCATTAAACCATCGAGGTTGCTAAAAGTATCTCTCAGGGAAGAGCTTTTGGCAAGGAGAATTATCCATTTTTTGGAACCGCCGTCGATTGGGCCGTCATCTCACGACCAGAGCCGGCGAGACAGGTGGCTATTTTTCCGGCGAACGGGGAGCGTGATGAAGCCGCTTTCATTCTTTTACATCACCCGATCATTCGCCCACGTATAGCGCCGACCGGTGTCAAGTTCCTTGTATTCGGCGTCGGTTGGGGTGTGAATGGTTTCGGGATTGTAGGCAGCGTTGATTTCTTGCAGGATGGGAATGATGTCGGGGTTTTCGTAACTGAGGCCGCGCACCTCGAAGCAATCCTTGTTCACGTCGATGATGTGCAACTTATCCTTCCAGAGACGCACCTTGCGCAGCGTCCGCAACTCGGCGCGGGTGCGCTTGACGAATGCCAAGACTGCGTCGAGCTGCTCCGGCGTATAATCGATGGTGGCAAGGGGAGAACTCATGATGATAGTGGAGGTGTGATTCTGAAAGCTATTCCCCCGGCATGGAAGAAACTCCGAAAAAACCCAAGCCGGTCGCACGGCAGCCGGTCGCCGTGCGACCGGCTTGGGTGGTTTGAGCATGTTCCTCAACGCAGTCCCGCCAGCTCTTGCAGCACGTGCCAGTTTTCCAGCCGTTCCGCGTTGGCGCGTAGCAGCGTTTCCGACGGGTTGCCATCGCGGTCGAAGTGCTTGGCGAAGCGGCCCTCGCTGCGGGCGAAATCGATGAAGTTGACCACTTCCTTGGTCTTGGGGTTGGTGTACCAATCTTCCTTGACGGCGGGGTTGCCTTGCAGCGACAAGCGTTCGCGGATGGTGTTCCCCTTGCGCGGGTCGTAAATCAGGATCGGGAAGGCCCGCGAATCGACGGCCAAGCGGGCTTGATCGGCGGCCATGTTATCGGCGACGCCGTGCTCCGGCTGGCAAGTGGTATAGCAGCTGATGATGGCGGGGCCGTCGAATTCCAGCGCGCCTAACACCGCTTTGTAAAAGTGGTTGACATGGGCGCACGTCGTCTGGGCCACGTAGGTGCGCGGGTGCATGATGGCGATTTGCGCGATCTCCTTGCGCCGCTCTTGCTTGCCGGCGACGGTCTTGCCATGCACGCTCATCTTGGTGTTCTGGCCGGTGAAGGTGCTCGTGGACGCCTGGCCGCCGGTGTTGGAATAGACTTGCGTATCGAGCACGAACACCTTGATGTTCATGCCGCTGGCCAACATGCGTGACAGTGCTTGGAAGCCGATGTCATACATGGCCCCATCACCGCCGAGACACCACAACGGCTTATCCGCCCAACCCATCTGGTCCCAGCGCATGCGCACGCCGATGGCATCGGCGGGGGCGTTCTCAAAGAGGGAATTGGTCCACGGTACCAGATACGGATTGTACGGATAGGTAGAGGTATAAACCGTGTTGCAGCCGGTGGCGGCCACGATGCCCCATTGATCGCCGTACTTGGCTCCCGTGATGGCGCACATCATCCGCAGGGCCGTTCCCTCGCCGCAGCCGGCGCACGACCCCGCCCCGCCGACATAAATATGCGTCTGCTCTTTCAACATGATGTCGATGAGCAGGTTGTCGCTGATGTACTTGTCGTTGCTGGGGCCGATGTTCTTGAAATAGCGGTGCGTCTTGCGCGCCATGGTCATCACTTCATCGGTCTTGGCGACCATTTTCAGGGCGTCGTCGTCGCAAACGGTGACACACTCCGCACACCCCTTGCACTTGCTGGGGTCAATGATAATCTGGAACATGCCACCGGGCAGTCCCTTCTTTTTGCCGCCGTCGTAGTATTTCTTGGTCTTGGACCATTGTTGGCGGTACATCTCCCGATCTTCCTCGGGAATGATTTGGATTTTCTCCTCCAGCTCATCCTCGGCTAAGACTTTGCCGAGGATGGCGGTGTCGGGGCACTCGGTCACGCAGTCCATGCAGGCGGTGCAGTTCTCCGGGATATATTCGGGGATTTCCGGGGAGATGTTGCTGAAGTCGCGCAACGTCGCGGTGCCGGCGGGAATCAGCGAGCGGGCCAAAGTCAGGTCCGCCGGCAAATCCTTCTCACCATAGCCTTCCTCGTAGCCGCGAATGATGCGCTCGTTGAAATCAACCACATCGAGAACAGGCAGGCTGATCAAGCGGTATTCTTGATCCACCAAAGTGCCGTAAGAATTATTGTTGAACGGGTCTTTATCATTGGCCGCGTTCATGGACGGTTTGGTGGTGGGATTCGCTATCATCTATGAAGCTCCTGTCATTAACAAGAGTGGATTATTTCCGAAAAACGAACCGAATGGTTCAACAATATTAGGATAGGGTATCCAAAGGATTCATCGTTTCGCGCCTACGGGCGAGCACGAAACGAAGAATCCCGGACAGCATGGGGAAGTCACGATGTTACCGGGGCGCGTAGATGATGTCCGTGGGGATTTCTTGCATCTCGCTATAGCCGCGCTTGACACAAGTGAGATTGTCTTGCACGACGCGCTCGCCTCGTTTGCCGAAGTATTTACGCAGCGCTTTTTCCACGCCGGCATAGACCTGTTCGTCGGACATGTCACTCTCGCGCGCATAGGGAGTGAGCTTGAGAAACGCACCGAGCAGCACGATTCCCTGCATGCGCATCTGCAAGTCGGCCACTGAGGCCACCTCCCGCGCGATTTTCACCATGTCACAGAAAAAGACGCGAATCTTCTTCTCGCGGATGGCCCGGCGGTTCTCCTCAGGAATGCGCTTCCAGACATCCAGCGGATCGGTGTACGGCGACTGCATGAAGATGGCGCCCCCCGCGACCAACCCATGCAGTGTCAAGGGGCTGAGAATCGCGGTGGGGTCGTTAATGCACAGCAGGTCCACGTGTTCCAATTCGCTGTGCATCATGATGTGCGAGTCGGCAATGGTTAGATAGTAAGTGGTCGGCAAGCCCTTCTTTTCCGAGCCGTACTTGGGATAAGCCTGCACGTCCTTGCCGAAGACGTCCCCGGCAATGGTGGCGATGACCTTGTTGGTTGTCACCGAGCCGAAGCCGCCGACGGAGTGGCCACGCATCGAGAAGCCTCCCGGCGGCCGCAAATCTGGGTCTTCGGGACGCTTCAGCGCCAGGGCGTGATCAATGCCGACGCAGAAGAAATCGGGGCCTTGGTGGATCATGTTGTGGAAGGCGGCGATGACATCGCCGGGGCGCACGTCGCGGCTGCCCAAGCCCGCGGCGGCGCTGTAAATGCGCGGCACCCGCTCGATACGGTCCTGACCGTTCTGGCCCGTGACGGCATCGCAGAAGGCCGCCTTGATCTCGCGTGTCAAGTGATTGCCTGCCAGGGACAAAGGATCATCCATCCGCTCAAAGACAGTAAAAGCCTTGCAATGTTGCAAGGCTTTGACAATTTGACGAGCAGGAAACGGCCGGAAGACGAATACCGTCAAGCAGCCAGCGGCGATCCCTTGGTTGCGCAAGTAATCAACGGTCGCCTTGGCCGTCTCCATGTAGCAGCCCATGCCAACGATAATGTACTCGGCATCCTCGCAACGGTATGGTTCCAGGAAATCATAGCGCCGGCCAGTCTTACGATAGAATTCCTCGAAGCATTCTTCCAAGATGCCTTCCATGCGGTCGTAATACCAGCGCTGGGCGATCTTCCCCTTCATGTATGAATCTTGATTCTGAACCACGCCAGACATCATGGGATTGGCGGGGTCCATCAGATTGATGAGTTTCTCGGCGGGGCTGCCGATGTATTCCTTCATGAAAGCAGGTTCGGGCAGGCGCACCGATTCGACGGTGTGCGTCGTGAGGAAGCCATCTTGCACGTTGAAGAACGGCGTATAAGAGGCTTCGGCGGCGCGGCGCGCAATCAGGCAGAAATCACCGGCCTCTTGCGCATTGCGCGCGAACAACATACCCCAGCCGCAATCCGCGACCGACATGACATCATCATGGCCAGCATGGACGTTCAGCCCTTGGCTAGTCAGCGCCCGAGCACCGATGTTCATGACCACCGGCAGACGCTTGCCGGAGATGGTGTACAGCACCTCCTTCATCAGCACCAACCCTTGGCCGGAGGTGAAATTCGTGACGCGACCGCCGGCCACCGCGAATCCTTCACAGACCGTCGCGGCCGAGTGTTCGCTTTCCGGCTCGAAAAATAGTAGCGGATCGCCCCACAAGTTGCGCTGGCCGTTCATCACGGCGGCGTTGAAACCGCCCCCCATGGTCGTCGAACTGGTGATGGGATAAGCCCCAGCAGCTTGGGCCACATGAATCTCCACATGCACGACGGCCTCGGCGCCGTCACAGGTGGTCGGAATCCCTGGGTATTCGAACTTCGGTTCATCCACTTTCTCCAAGGATTGGGGAATGCGGGGGACCGTTCCGATAACTGTGCTCATGTATCCTCTCTTTCTCAGAAGATCCTTTTCGAATCAGCGCTTTCGAACAAGAGCGAGATTTGGTGATTGCGTTCCTTCGCTTTCTAACTCCCGTGATACTAATACCTATCTTAGCGACTGTCAAGGAGATACCTAGAGGGGATGGGGAACTCCGTATGAAGATCGACGGAAGATCAACTTCGAGGGGGGGACAAACGGTGGGCAACTCGATTACTGGTCGTCGTATGTCCAGATGTTGGGTGGCTCCACTCGCTGCCGTTCTTACCCATGTGAGGTGGGTTGAGCAAATGCGCCCGAATCGGCGAACCGGGCAAAATAACCATGAAACCATAGACTTCACAACAGGATGTTTATTGGTCCGTTGATTCGCGATTGACACAAACTAATCAATTCCGTCTAGGTGCTATTGTCCGAACTTGAACCACCGCCTGCCCTTGCAGCAAGTCTGCTCAATTGTTGAGCAAAGCACGCGGTCGTCAGCAGAAAAAATTAGGACGAAAGACTTTTTCCATCTCGCTTTGGCACAAGACCTTGCCACTAAAAAAATGTAATTGTCGGAAAATTGGTACTTGACTTGCCCATGAGGGATTGTGATGATTTTCTACATAGGTTCTATGGAGAGAACGCCACCTGAGATTGCACCATGAAGAAGTGGAATGGTTCCACCAAGGTCAGTAACCCCACCTATGACTGGCGTTATCGTCTCCGTGCATGGAGACACACTCTATTTTCGTCAAATTTTCTCGACCAGTTTGAGGCAGTTTCACACGTATTTGTCTCAATCTGGTCGCTAGGGGCCAGGGAGTGGACCGCATCGCCGCCACCCGGCCAGGATGGATTCGATACCCGGAGGCTTGTCGATCACGTTTTTTTCCACAAACTCTACAACATGGGAACCCGCTTCCGCGATCACCTACAGGAGTATTGATCGTCATGCGTATCGCGTTGTTTTCTTGGGAGTCCCTGCACTCGATCCCCGTGGGAGGCGTCGGCGTGCATGTGACCGAATTGGCGGCCGCGTTGGAACGGCGCGGCCACGACGTGCATGTCTTCACAAGGATTGGACAGGGGCAATCCCCCTACGAACGCATCCACGGCGTCCATTATTATCGGTGCGCCTTTCAGTTGCACTCCAATTTCGTCGATGAGATCAACAATATGTGCCGTTCGTTTGTCCATACGTTCTTCTCCGTGGAAGACACGATCGGCCGCTTCGACATCATCCACGCCCATGATTGGCTGGCCTCCAACGCGGTGATCTGGATCAAGCAAGGGCGACATCATCCCGCCGTGCTGACCATGCACTCCACGGAATACGGTCGCAACGGCAATCGCTTCTTCCAAGGGCAATCCATCCGCGTTCACGATCATGAGCGGCACGGCACTTACTGTGCGGATCGGGTCATCACTGTGTCGAATCAGCTCAAGGAAGAAATCAAGTGGCTGTACCAAGTGCCGGACCATAAGGTTCATGTTGTGTACAATGGCGTGAATGCCCACGCTTTCGATTACGACATCGATGCCGGCGACGTGAAGCGCCGTTACCAAATCGGGCCGCTAGACCCCACGGTCCTGTTCGTGGGGCGCATGGTGGTGCAGAAAGGGCCGGATATTTTAGTGCGTGCCATGCCGCATGTGTTGCGATATTATCCGCACGCCAAATTCGTCTTTGCGGGTGACGGCCACATGCGCAATGAAGTGTACGGTTTGGCGAATCAAATGCGCGTCGGGCACGCCATTCGCATGTTGGGAGACCGTCGCGGCAAGGAGCTGTTGGATTTGTTCAAAGCCTGTGACATCGTGGCGGTGCCCAGCCGGAATGAACCGTTCGGCATCGTGATACTGGAAGGTTGGAGCGCCTATAAGCCGGTCGTCAGCACGAAACGGGGCGGCCCAGCGGAATTCGTCTGGCACGAGATCAATGGACTACAAGTTGAGGACACGCCCGATTCCGTGGCATGGGGTTTAGGTACCTTGCTGGCCGACCACAATCGCTGTCGCTGGATGGGCCGCAATGGCCGCGCGGCGGTGGATGCCGCGTTCAGCTGGGATTGCATTGCTGCCCAGGCTGAGGAAGTCTATGCCAGCGTCGCCTAACCACGCCCGCGACGTGCTCCAATAGGGATTCATTGGAACCAGCACCAGGAAGTTATGAATACCTCGACATCGGCTCTGGATGAACGGATCACGCCCACTCTGCCATCGCCAAGCACGGCTTACGTGGGTCGAACGGAAGGACTCAACGGGACGACGCCCCATCGCCCCGTGGAGCCGCTGCCCCCCGATCAACTCCGGTCCGTGGCTTGGGCCATCGGCTCGGAACGTCCGCTCGACCAATTCATTCCGTTGCACAGTCACATCGGCTTGGCGATGGTTCACCCCTATCAAGGGTTCGTGCATTGGCGCATCAAACAGGAATGGATCGACACCACGGCGCGCCACAAAGGGGACGCCTGGCATCACTGCCGGTTGATCGTGCGGTTATACGATGTCTCTTATGTGGAGTTCAACGGACTGAATGCCCACTCCATCACGGATATTGATGTGCCAGCGATTTGCGGCTACATGTTCTTCCAGCTGGCACGGCCCGGCACTTGGCAATTGGCTGAAGTGGGTTTCCTGCTTCGCAATGGCGAGTTCCTGCCCGCCGCCCGGTCGCAAACCGTTCCGTTTGCTCCCGACGCGGTATCCGGGCGTGGCGACCATGCCGCCCTGCTGGTCGATGAATCGGGCCACGTCGAGGAAGTCGGCAATTTGTGGGAGCAGGACAAAATTTTGGAAGAACGTCGCCGGCCCAAAGTACGTTCGGGTTTGACCATCGCCACCTTCGCCATGGAATCGCTCGCCACCGGCTATGACGGTATCCTGCCACGGTTCGTCACCGAATTGGCGCAGGCGCAGGCGCAGCACGGCCATCGAGTGCATGTCTTCGTGCCGCAATCTCCCGGCTTCACGGACTCGCGTGAAGTTCAGGGAGTGCATTACCACCCTCTGCCCGTTCCTCGGAACGATTCCCCCCTGGACATTGCCTTGAATTACGCCCGTTCCGCCGAGCAGGTCTTGTTGCAATTCCCACCTTTCGACCTGTATCACGTTCATGAGTGGATCACCGGATTGGCGCCGTGGATCGGCACCCGGCCGACCGTGCTGTCGCTCAGTTCCATTGAATCGGTGCGCCGTAACGGAGCGGCGCCGACCCCCTTATCGATGGAAATTCAGAAGATTGAGCGTCAATTAGCTCATGCCGCCGACTTGTTACTCACTCCCGATTGGTTGCGTGAGCGTGCCATCGCCGAATTGGCCATCGATGAGGCTCACGTCCACTCCTTCCCCATGGACGCCCGCTTGCCCAACGAATGGGAACGCCCCTTGGACTATGGCCAGATCAAGAAAGACATCGGCTTCGGCCCGTTGGATCGGTTGTTGCTGTTCGTTGGTCCTCTCGAATATGCCGCCGGAGTCGATTTGCTGCTGGAAGCTTTGCCGGTGGTCCTGCGCCGCGCGCCGAACGTGCGCTTGGCCTTCGCGGGTCAAGGGAGTATGCACGGCACTTTGGAGCACCGCATGCACCAATTGGGGATCGGGTACGCAGTGCGTCTGTTGGGACATGTCGATCGGGGCTGGCTCAGCTGTCTAATGCGTGCTAGCGAGGCAGTCGTGTTGCCTTCTCGTCAACGTGTTCCCTTCGATGACGCGGTGGTGGACTTGGCACGTAAGGCAAGCCGTGCCGTGGTGACAACGCACGGCGGCCCGGCCTATTTGATTCAACACGAGGAGAACGGGTTAGTGACTTACGATAACCCTGGCTCCATGGTTTGGGCCTTGGATCGCATCTTGAGCGATCCACACCACACCGAACGCATGGGACAAGCCGCTCGGCGCAGCGAGACCACCATGCCGTGTTGGGGTGAAGTGGCCCGGTTGTATTTTGAGCTGTGCGCCGGTCGCTTTCCCGAATTGAACGAATCGCGCGGCCGCGCTCCAGGCTCCTAATATACGTCCTTGACTTTAATCCTCCCATTCATCCCGACGAACATCGCAAAGCACAAGGAGGGGAATCAGTATGAATTCAATCACCACCACGGCGGCGGAAGAGCAAACTACTGCCGTTGCCGAGACTGCATCCGAAAAGCTGGAAAATGGCGCCAGTCAAGCCGTGAACCGCTCGCTGGCCAATGGCGGCGCCGTCCAAGTGATGCAGCGTCCCATGTCAGCCCCTGTCAATCGGCTGCCAGAGCCGGACTACCGCGCGCCGACGCCGCCGATCCTGGCTTTGTGTTGCTTCCAGGAGCCGGACAGTATGCTCGGACGCTATGTGAGCCAGCTTGCTTCGTGCTTGGCCGAGCGTAGCCAAGTGGAGGTCCACCTGTTCACCCGCCATCTTTTTGATGACTTGGCGCCGTGCGTGCATCACCATGCCGTCGGCGATCCACTGGAACCGAACCTTTTAGAGCAAGCTCGTATTTATGCCGAGCGTGTCCAGGAATTGTTCCGCCGCCAATTTCCCGAAGAGGGCCGAGCGGTCACGCTCTTGGGATTCGACTGGCAGACCGTCCCGGTCCTCACAGGATTGCAACCAGCGGGACTTCGCGCTGCTTGGCTGTCTCTGCACTCCATCGAATGGCAGCGCAGCGACATGAGCAATGAGTTAAGCCAGCACATCCTGGAACTGGAGCGGGTGGGCTTGCGTTCCGCCCAGCGCGTGTTGGTGGCGGATGAGACGGTCGCCAAGCTCGCGCGGGAATTGCTGCCGGAATGTGAGGAACGTGTCAGCGAATGGCGACAAGTGTTTCCTCTGTTGCAGCTGCCACCCAGAGAAGACTTGGATCACGGTGCGGTTAAGGCCCGTTTCAACATCGGCCCCATCGACCCCACCATTCTGTTCATCGGCGACATGGATGACCGACATGGGCCAGACATCTTGATGAAGACGATGCCGACCTTGTTGCGGAACAATCCCCAGGTTCGGCTCATCCTGGTTGGCGACGGCCCGTTGCTTTGGCCCATGCGGGTCTATGCCCGGTATTTGCTGCTCGAACATGCCGTGCGCGTGGTCGGCCACCTGGAAGGTCAACCGTTGTTCGATCTCATCCAGGCCGCCAATGTCATCGCCGTGCCCAGCCGCGAGAACACGGAGGATTGGCAAATCATGGCTGCTTGGTCCCTGAAACGTCCCGTTGTGACCACGCACACGATCGATTATGCGTTCTTGGAACACGAGCATAACTGTGTCCTGACCTATCCCCACGAAAACAGTTGCATTTGGGGCATCGAACGCTTGCTGTTCGATCCGCGCCTGGCCGAAGAGATCGCCGCCAACGGTCATAAGCTGGCCCATCAGCGCGCGGGCTGGAACATCGTGGCCGCTCAGCTGGAAGAATTGCTGGGGGTCGCCGTGGCAACCACTTAGTACCAGAAGGTCAGAAGTCAGAGGTCAGAAATCGGAGATATGAGGAGGATTTATCGATTCACGCAGGTAGTGCGAACCGATGAATCGCTGATCCGCGACCAATGGGGAAAAGGTTTCACCCTGAGAGAACGCACCGATGCCGAAGGGATATTTGCTGCTCGTCCTACACGCTCATTTGCCTTATGTACGTCACCCGGAATTTGATCGGTTCCTGGAAGAACGCTGGTTCTTTGAGGCGGTGACGGAAACGTACATCCCGCTCATCAAATTCTTTGATCGCTTGCGCGATGAAGACGTCCCCTTTAAGTTGACGCTGTCCATCTCCCCGCCGCTGGCCAACATGTTGGAAGATCCGCTGCTCAGCAAGCGGACGTTGCGCCATCTGGATTTGCTCATCCAGCTGGCCGAGCGCGAGATGGAACGTACCCAGCATTGGCCGGACGTGCATTTCTTGTCGGGCATGTATCATCGCTTGTTCGTCGAGGCGCGGCAAACCTTCGTCGAACGCTGTCAGATGAAGTTGCTCAACGCCTTTCGGGAATATGCCGCGTCAGGGCACCTGGAATTGATGACGTGCGCTGGCACGCACGGCTACTTGCCGTTACTGAACGCGGAGCCATGCACGGTGCGAGCCCAAATCCTGACGGCGGTTCAGGAACACGAACGGATTTTCGGCCAACGTCCGCGCGGCATGTGGGTCCCCGAATGCGCCTTTTATCCCGGCTTGGATCAAGTTCTCGCGGCGGCTGGCATCCGCTATTTCTTCGTGGATGCGCACGGCATCGAACATGCCACCCCCAAGCCGCTCTTTGGCGTCACGGCGCCATTATACTGTCCATCTGGCGTCGCCGCCTTTGGCCGTCACCCTGCCACGTCCCGGCTGGTGTGGAGCAACAAGATCGGCTACCCAGCGGATTACAACTATCGGGAATACTACCGCGACATCGGCTTCGATTTGGACGAGACCTATCTGGCTCCCTTCCAGTACGCCGAAGGCATCCGCACGCATACCGGGATCAAGTATCACCGCATCACCGGTCCGACGCAGGACAAACATCTGTACAATCCCGAATGGGGCCGGGAGGCGGCGGAACGGCACGCCCATGATTTCGCCAATCGCTGCCGCGATTTGGCCTATCACGCTGGCAGCCACATGCCATTCCCGTGCGTGCTCGTCTCCCCCTATGACGCCGAATTGTTCGGCCATTGGTGGTTTGAAGGGCCACAATGGATTTATTATCTCTTGCGCGAGTTGGGACGCTGGGGGGGAGACGTGGAGCTGGGAACGCCTAGCCAATACTTGTCCGCCTACCCGATTCAGCAGAAAGCCATGCCCGCCGCCAGCAGTTGGGGCCGCAACGGCTTCAACGAACATTGGGTCAATCCCAAGACCGATTGGATGTGGCGCCCCTTGCACGAGGCCGCCGTGCGCATGACCCAGACCGTTCAGCGCCACCGCGATTTATCTCCTGGCAGCTTAGAGGATCGCGCCTTACGCCAGGCTGGCCGCGAGTTGATGCTCGCCCAAAGCTCCGATTGGCCGTTCATCCTCACCAATGGCACCACCGAGGAATACGCCCGCCGCCGCTTCCACGATCATTTGAATCGATTTCACGATCTAATCAATCGTTTAGACTGTCAGGCTATTGACTCGACTCGTCTGCAAGCCATCGAATACATGGATGCCATCTTCCCGAAATTGGATTATCGGGTATTCGCGCCGGCTTAAGAAAGGAGTCGCCAACGCTTCAAGGAGGAACAAGAACCTCGTTTTCCCCGCGAAAACGAGGTTCTTTTTTTGGGTTTCGGCTTGTTTGCGGGTGGCCAGGGTCGGGGAGAGAAGCATCACCCCAGCCGACGCAGGGTTTCATCGATGTATTCCCGTAGGGGTGGAATATCCATGTCAATGGCAAGTTCGACATTGGGGGCCGGCCGCGCGAAGGGGCGGGCATCGACGACGCTCATGCCGCGCGTCAGCTCGCCGCGGGTCTCCACGTCCACGGGATAGGGGCGCAGGTGGAGCGCTTCCGGGACGGCCAACGCGGCGATGCCCACCACATCCTTGAGATGAAACCCTTCAATGCCATAGAGATTCGACGTGGCCCCGATACCAAACGGCACGATCTGACGCAGGAACCGAGAAGCGTTCGTTTCCGGGGCCGGGAGATCCAATAGATCAGAAGGGGAAAGTAGCAGTTTCCGGCTCACATCCAAGGGAATCAACGTCAGCGGCGCGCCACAGTGCAAGACCTGACGGGCGGCCATCGGATCACAGTAGAAATGAAACTCGGCGCAAGCGGAAGCATTGCCGGGTTCATGCCAGGCGCCACCGACGCAGATTATCTGCTTGACTTGCGTGGGAAGCTCTGGATCGCGGTCCAACGCACGGGCCAGGACAGTCAACGGCCCCAAGTTGATGATCGTGATTTCCTGGGGATACAAGCGAATGAAATCAACGATAAGCTTGTCGCTGGGATGGGGATGGTGCAGCTTGGCACAGGGAAAATCGACCCCGCCTAAGCCGTTGGGACCGTGCAGCCGCGTGCCGTCCGTATCATATTCCACGGGCAAGGCGGCGCCGATGCGCGGCCAGCGTGGGGGATCGATTTGCTCAACGATCGTGTGCGCGTTGAGGGTGGCCTGTTCACTCGTTACATTCCCAGCCGTGGCGGCCACCCCCAAGACATCCAAGTTCGGGTCGAACACCGCCAAAGCCACGGCGAATGCCGTATCAATGCCAGCGTCGGCCACGATGATTACTTTATGCGTCATATCCATTTATCCTTTCCCCGAGGAATTCGTGGCCTCCGTCGCCACTGGCGAACAAGCCGTCAGACGATCCAAGACGCGGCGAGCCTTGCCACGGACAATGGCATCGCGGGCCAGCATCACCCCTTCGCGGAGCGAAGCCACGCGTCCGGCGGCCCATAACGCCGCCGCCGCGTTGGCCAATACCACGCCCTGGGCGGGACCAGCCACGCCGTCGAGCACCTGCCGGATCAAGCGGGCGCTGTCCGCCGGACCAGCCACTTTAATGTCATCGATTTGGCAGGGAGATAGTCCAAAGTCGTCCGGCCGCCATTCGTGCGCCGTCACGGTCGAGCCGCACACTTCCCGCACTAACGTCGGCGCCGACAAGCTGACTTCATCCAAACCATCCCGACCGCACACCACGAAAGTGCGTTGCGTTCCCAGTCGCGCGACTGCGCCGGCCACGGAGTCCAGCAGTTCCGGCTTGCCCACTCCCACGATTTGATAAACCGCGCCAGCGGGATTGAGCAGCGGTCCCAGGCAGTTGAAGATCGTCCGCACTCCCAGCCGTTGGCGGAGAGAAGCCACGCAGGCCATGACCGGATGAAAGTACGGGGCGAAGCAAAACGCCATGCCGGCTTCGCGCAAACACAACGCCGGCCATTCGGTTCCGGCGACCAGGTGTATTCCCAACGCGGTCAAGACGTCGGCGCTGCCGCTGGTGCTGGAGACCGACCGATTGCCGTGCTTGACCACTGGCACCCCCGCGCCGGCCACGACGAACGCGGACGCTGTGCTGACGTTGAATGTCCCGGTGCCGTCGCCGCCCGTGCCGGAGGTGTCCACGACCGACAAGCCACCCGTATCCAGAGGGATCATCAACTGGCGCAATACGCGCGCAGCGCCGGCGATTTCCTCCGCCTCCTCCCCCTTCATGCGCAAGGCAATCAATAAGGCCGCTGTTTCCGCTTCCCCGCACTCCCCACTCAGGACATCCTGAAAGGCCGCTTCAATCTGGCGCGGCGAAAGGGGTTGACGGGCCAGCAGGGTTTCCAAGGCTTCCCGAAAGGAGAACGACGCCGTCGTATGCACCAGAATTCTCCCCATTTATCCAGAACTTCGGCTGAAGTTCTTTTTATGTATTTTAAGTTGCTTCTCAAAAAAATAAATTTATATTGTATACATACGTCTAATATACTAATGTTTATAGAAGAGGTGAAACGAGGAACATTCAAACCTCGGTCATAAACCGTTGGCATTAACGATGGCGTTCACCATCATCACCTTACCATTTTATATTCAAAGGGAGTCCGAGGATGCCAGACTTCAGCCAATTGACGTCGCGTCAACTTGAGATTTACGAATTCATTCGCCACAAGATCGAATCGCGCGGCTACGGTCCCACGGTGCGCGAGATCGGCCAAGCATTTGACATCAAATCGCCGAACGGTGTCATGTGCCATTTGAAGGCGCTAGAGAAGAAAGGATTGATCAAACGGGAGAAAGACGCCGCCCGCGCCATCCAATTAGTGGACCATCGCCCCCCCGCCGTGGGCATCCCGTTCTTGGGCGCCGTCGCCGCCGGTTCGCCGACCTTGGCCGTCGAGCAAGACGAATGTTTGGAGTTCAACGATCTATTCGGCGGCCCCAATCAGGTGGCCTTGAAAGTCCGGGGGCAATCGATGATCGAGGACCACATCGACGACGGCGATTACGTTATCATCCAACGCAAGGAAACCGCGCAAAACGGCGAGCGCGTGGTCGCCCTCATCGATGGGGAAGCGACTTTGAAGCGGTTCTATCGGCGCAAAGACCACATCCGCCTGGAACCCGCCAATGGCACGATGGCCCCCATCATTGTCAACGAGACTTCCGACGTGAAAATCCTGGGGTCACTGGTCGGCGTGGTGCGCAAGTGTTGAGGTTGGAAAAGGGGAGCCGACAGCAGAGGAGAATGCAAGGGGGAACGGTTCGCGCCCGCCATGCCCGCGCGAACCGATCCATCCCGGATGATCGACCATCACGGCGCGTTCGCCGGATTGATATGGGCATCTTCTGGCATGCGCAGCTCGGCTCCGATCGGAAGGGGAATCTTGGGATCAAATGTGGGATTGAGCTGGTAGATTTGCATCCAGCGTTCCGGATTATTCAGAGTTTTCCGCGCCACATCGCGGAATGTTTCGTTGGCCGATCCTACTTTATAGAACTTGGCGATCCCCGGATTGGACCAAGACGTTTGGCCGGCACCACCCGGCGGGGATGGCGGTCGTGGCGCTGGCGCCGTGGGAATATCGGCGGAAGCAACACCATATCCGGGAATAGCAGCTCCATAGCGCGCTTTCAAAATATGTAACGGTGGAATGAAGATCGGTTGTCCCGGAGCAATCTGGGGTGGGTCCATGCGCAGCCCTTCGCTGGCCATGGGATGGCTGCGGTTGAAAGCGAGCAACGCCTGTTCGTATTTCTCGTGGTGATAGAATCGTTGGCAAATGCCCCGAATCGTGTCGTTTGGCTGCGCGCGGTACATTTCCTCATCATAGCTCATCACTTGCGGCGTCTGAAAAACGGGCGGGCGCTGGTTGGGGACCTGCGGCGCGATCGGTGGACTGCTCGCCCGCGCGGGACTCCCCAACGGCACGGACACACGCGGGTTGTTGTGTTGGGCCAATTGTTCGTCCGCGCTCCTGCCGCCAAATGGCGCCGCCGCGCCGGTGAGCATGAGGTTGTCATTTGATTTGTCGGGAGTGGGAACAGGTTGCATCAACTGCACCGCCGGCGCGGCGCTGTTCAAAGCCACGGCCGGCGGGGTGGTGATTTCCGATGCTGGCATGGAAGTTCCCGCTTCGGTAGGCGGCGGCGTCGCCGCGGCACTGCTAGCCGTGGTGGGCGCGGGGAACTCACTGCTACCCCAAGCATCCGGCGCTGGCGGGGCGGTGGTGGGATGAGCTGGCGCAGCCGGGGCGGGAGCGGGTGGCGGCGGGTCCCAATCGCTCGGTGGCGGCGCGAAATCAGGGACCGTCCAGCCCGGGGCATCGGCAGAGGGACTTGCCGATTCAGCCGGTTTATCGGGGGTGGACGTCATGGCGGTGGCGGCGGTTTCCGGTGGGAGCGGAGCAGTAGGGTCCAGCGACGAAGCGGGCGTCCACTGGTCATTCGGGGTATCCACCGTGGCCGTTCGCGGGTCGAGAGTCGGCGTGGGTGACTGCCCCTCGGGGTGTTGCTCCTTGCTAGTCTCGGCTGACGAAGAGGCGACGGACACACTGGGCGCAGGGGCCGGCGGCGGGGGATAGGGGAATGACTCATGCCCTTCCGGCTCTGGCTTGGTAGTTGCCGCGACGGCAGCCGGCGCCGGTGGCTCGATGATTGGTTTCCCTGCGTTCTCGGATGGGGCGCTGGCTCCTACCTTTTCCCGTCCCCAAATGGGTGCGGCATCACCTGGATCGCCATTCGTCGCGCTGCCACCATTTTCGGGGATGGAAAAATCATACGGGTCCGAGACGGGCGGAAGGGTTTCCGCCGCGATGGTTCCAGGAAATGAAGCCGGGATGACACCGCTGGCCGATGACTGGCCCGACGCACGGCTGCCATCCTTCCCAGGGCGCGCTGGATCACGCGGCTCGACGCGCGCGGCAAGTTCCTCATCGCGCGGCGGCGCTCCCGTCGGCGATTCACCGTGTAGCTTGGTGAACAAGACGACGCTGACCATCGTTAAAAACGACGTCGTGATCGCCAAGCCGATCTTGGTCTCGCGTGTCATACGCCTTTCTCCTCTCCGTTTGGAACATGATTCCGCTGGCCGTTCCGCCTCACCTCTAGGATTCGTCGTTATGCTTGTGCTCATTCCGCGCCCAATGCGCTCTGTCCGCCACAACGGAATAACAGGCTCCCCTATATGTATGCCATAATAAGTGTGACAGGTACACCATACCAAGTCGATGGTGTTTGACAATTTCACGCTACGCCGCGTTGCGATACATACAACGTGTCATAGCTTCACCAGTTTTCCTGATCCCGTCACTCCGCACAAACGAAAAATAACTCGCAAGCGATCAAGGATCGCATGCCATGACAGGTAAATGATAGTGAAGCGGTCTGGCATCCAACTCCTCCAACAGGTGCGATGGGGAGCTATGTTTTTCCAGATAAAGTCGCCAGCGTTGACTGTTCCACAATTCCCAATGATCGCCGACGCCGATGACCACTGCGTCTTGATGCAATCCCGCGTAACATATGAGATGCTCTGGCAAAAGCAAACAACCATCATGGCGCAAGAGCGCCGGTTCCGTATGGGCGAAATACAGCCGGCGCGGGGCGTATCCCTGTCCGGCACGATCCAGCTGGTCGCCGAGACGTTCCAATCCTGCTGGCGTGAATAGCCATAAACAGCCTTCCGTGCCAGCAGCGACGTACAGGCAACGCGGCCCCGGCTGGGGTAATTGGTCGCGCACGGCAGCCGGTAAGAGAACACTTTGCTGTTCCGGGATGGGACAGCAGTAACAACCGGCGAAAGGCAGCTCTTTATTTGGTAACGACCGCCCCGGAGCGGTGCATGGTTCCAGCGGCACCGGCAGCGCCACCGCCAGGCAGGCCGGCCCTACCTGAACTTCCGGCAGCGGCGCGGGGGCGTGGGGGGTGGCGGTGACGCCGCATTCCGCGCTCGCTGGGACGGGAATGGGTTCCGGGGTGAGACGATAGACGCGAATTAGCTCGCTCCCTGAAGTCACTGTCCCCAGACGAGTCTCCCCCGTCTGTTCCGGCACCGGCAGACACAAGTTCGTGCGGGGCGCCGCGCCGCCAAGTGGTGGATGGGTTATGTCGATGTCATCGGAAGGGGCTTCGCGGTGGTCAATGCGCACCACGTCCGACGCTTCCTCTTCTCCCCAGCCTAAAGCGGGGCCGGCGGCTTCATCCACTATCACTTGGGGCATCCCGTCGGGGATGGTGAATCCACTAACGTCAAGCTGAGCGGGACACATGGCTTGCTCTTCATTCATCAAACCTTCACCCGCTCTCGCCGCTTGGCCGAACGCCGTGGTGCCGGATGTCTCGTCGGCCCGCGTCGGTCCCTTGTTCGCCGGCCAGTGCCAACTCGTGACGACGCTGCCGAGTAGAAACAGACTGACTCCCACTAACCACCAGGGAACCCGGTTCATCCGTGTCACCTTTCTTGAGAGCGATCCTACGGTTCGTGTTCCGTTACTTTCTCTCCGCCACCCGCAGCTTGGCGCTGCGCGAGCGCGGGTTATTCCGCATTTCTTCCTCACTGGCCACGATGGGTTTCTTGGTCAACACGTTCCAGCGGTCTCGGTCACGGAAGGCCTGTTTAACACGGCGGTCTTCCAACGAATGAAAACTAATGAGGACTGCCCGGCCGCCTGAACGCAGACATGTCGGTAGCACCTCTAGAAAGCGATCCAGCGCTCCCAGTTCATCGTTGACGGCGATGCGCAGGGCCTGGAAGGTGCGTGTCGCCGGATCGATGCCCGGTCTGCCTTTCTTGGGGCGCGGAACGCAGCGCCGCACCAGCTCGGCTAGCTGTTCCGTCGTTTCCAGGGGGGCTTGGGCGCGGGCCTCCACAATCCGGCGGGCGATGCGACGGCTGAAACGCTCCTCGCCCAACGTGAAAATCAGGTCGGCCAAGTCCCGCTCGCTCAAGCGCCGAAGCAAGGCGCTGGCTGGTTCCCCTTGCGAGGGGTCCATTCTCATATCGAGAGGTCCTGTTTGCTGGAAGCTGAATCCACGCTGGGGATCATCCAGCTGATCAGAACAAATTCCCAGGTCTGCCAGCACGCCATCCACGACATCGATTCCCAAGTCATTCAACACCTGCCGCGTTTGATCGAAATTGGCCTGAACCAACGTCACCGGCCCGCCCGCCAGCCGCGCGCGGGCCAACTCCAACATGGCGGGGTCCTGATCCAAACCGAGTAAGCGCCCCGTTGGCGCCAAGCGTTCGACCAACAAGCGGGCATGACCACCCGCGCCAACCGTGGCATCGACGATGGTTTGCCCAGGGGCCGGAATCAGTCCCGCCAGTACCTCGGCCGGCAGTACGGCGACATGGCGTTGTGGCAACATGGCTTGTCAGCGGATGTGCGGCAAAGAGAAAGCGACGAGGGCTAAGCACCTACCGGGGTTAGCGCGGTTTGGGAAGGCCGCCACCACGGGTTGGTTGCTGAACGCTCGTCGCTCCTTCACCCCTCGGCAACTGCTCTTGCCGATAGGCCCCGAACGGATCGGTGTCGATTAGCCGTCATTTTTGAAACGCTCCTTCGGCGACGGCATCAAACCGAGGCGCGTGTTGGGCGAGGTAGTCTTGCCAGCGTTGGGCGTCCCACAGCTCCAGGTGATCGCGGACGCCGATCAGGACCACGTCATGCCCCAAACCAGCGAAACGCGCCAACCGCTCCGGCACCAGAACGCGGCCGCTTCGATCCACGTCCACCGCCTCAGTCTGAGCGAAGTAGAGCCGGCGGAAGACGCGGGCGTCAGCGTCCGTGGCCGGGGCGTCATCGAGCTTGGCAGCCAGTTGTTCCAACTCTCCTTGTGTGTACAGCCACAAACTCGCATCCGGTCCCGGCGTGACGAACAACACCTGCGGATCGCCCAGCTGTTCTCGGACCCGCTTGGGCAACGCCAAACGCTTCTTCTCATCGAGCGTGCGGGTGTGTGTGCCAGTCAGCAGCATGGCCGGTTCCTACGACGCGCGGCGGGTTCGGCCTTCCCATGCCGCGACTCGTGCGGGATTCCGACCAAGCCCTATTCCCACTTGGTCCCACTTTGACCCACTCGCCACCACAACTATACTCTTCCTAGCCAGAGAATCAAGAGGCCGCCACTCGAATCCAACCGGAAGCAACCGTTTTGCCTCGTCTCGCGCGTAGAATCGTGCGGATTCGGTAAATCGACCGGCTTATACTGATCATTCCGAACGGAGACAAGAGGAACCACGACAAATCGTTCTCGGAAGCAACCGGCGTGGGTCGATTGGGAAAGCCAGGAGTCGTCGCCAGGCCTGGATGTGCTTGCCGCTGGACGGGTCGCTTGGTAAAGAAGCCCCATCGTGCGGATTATGAGGAGAAAACCTTTCGCTTTTCGACTTGATGAATTTTTAATGAAACAAGTTCCACCGTCAGCGCGGCCGATACTGAAGGACGACGGCCATTTGGAAGCCGTTCCCGTCCGGGCCTCACTCAAAGAGGTGGAACAGTGGCACGTTCATTTAATGTCTTGGCCCTGATCAAGGGCACGGAACGGTACGTGTTTGTCTATGACGACGACAGCAGGCCGGAATTGCTGAATGTGTTTCGTGATACCGCGGCCAATCCTGAATTGAGCCTATCCTGGTTCGATGTCACGGTTCTGACGGATAAAGCGCGGCAGCAGGCTGTGGAGGATAATACCGCCCTGCCCTTACGTGAGTCGCGGTTTTAGATGATAAAACCACCACCGTCGAGCAACGCGAGGACGTAGCGATGGAATCCGCTCTGGCTGACTTCTTACACCATTTGGCGGTGGAAAAAAATGCCTCGATGTTGACGGTGAAGTCGTATCGGGAAGACTTGGTGCAAGCTCTGGTTTTTTTTCGGGAGCGGACGGGCAGCCAAACCCTGGAACCTCGTCAGCTGACTACTCGGCTGCTGCGTGCGTACTTGGCCTGGCTTCATGAACAAGGCTATGCTAAGAGCACGTTGGCCCGGCGCTTGGCGGCGATGCGTTCGTGGTGCCGGTATTTGTGCCGGCAGGGAGTGTTGAGCACCAATCCCGCCACCGCTTTGCGGGGGCCGAGACAAGATAAGAAACTACCGCATTTTCTGAGTGAAGATGATTTGACGCAGTTGCTGGAGGCGCCCCCCCTTGATTCTCCCCTGGGATACCGCGACCGCGCCATTTTGGAGATGCTGTATTCCACGGGACTGCGCGTGAGTGAATTGACTGGCTTGAATATGGAGGACGTGGATTGGGAAAACGGCGCGCTACTGACGCGCGGCAAAGGGCGGCGCGAGCGGCTGGCCATGCTCGGCCAACCCGCCTTGGCGGCGCTGCGAGCGTGGTTGGATCAGCGGCCCCGCTTGCTTCACGGAATGGCTGGCGTCCCAACTGCTTTGTTTCTCAACAAACGAGGGGGCCGCTTGACCTCACGCAGTGTCGGTCGCCTGTTGGAAAAATATCTAAAGCAAGCGGGTTTGGACCCGCGCACCAGCCCGCACACTTTGCGACATAGCTTTGCCACGCACCTGCTGGATCGGGGCGCCGACATACGCAGTGTGCAAGAACTTCTCGGCCATCGCAGCTTGGCCACGACGCAAATTTATACTCATGTGACGACTCGGCGATTGCAAGATAGCTACGATAAGGCTCATCCTCGGGCCCAATGAAGCCAACCACCGCCGACGGGAAGCGGATGGTTCTTCTCGATGACGAATCGCCGTGGTCCGGCCTGTTCGGTCCACTGTAAGCGGTAGTCATCCGGCATGGTGGATAGTTTCGGAACGGACGCTTTTTTTCGGACTGTTGGACCGAACACGGACCACGGGATGGCATCATCACGTTGGGAAGTGAAGCCAGCCAGCTGTCCAAGACCCATTTTCACTTAACCAGCTCCGATCGCATTTGGAAGGGGCATCCTCACATGAGTCGATCATATCCCATCAGTCCGATACTCTTGGTCTTCTCGGCCTTCATCTTGTTAGCCGCGCCCATTCCTGGTCACGCCCAAGAGCATGGCGGCGTTCGCTGGAGTCCGAATTACCGGACGGCCCGCCGCGAAGCCCAAGAAGCCAACAAGCCGTTGTTGGTCGATTTCGGCATTGATCCCCAGCGGTGTTTCTGGTGCGGAAAGTTAGATACCACGACTTTCCGTGATCCGACCATTGTTCGGTTGCTGAATGATCACTTCGTCGCGGTCAAGGTCGATGCTGAAGTGGAAAGAGAGCTGGCCCAAGCGTTGCGAATCGATAGTTATCCTACCATTGTCTTGGCTTCCAGCGGTGGGCGGGTCTTACAGGTCTTGCCCGGATACAAGAACCCCACGCAATTGCAAGAAATTCTGCAACATGTCCTGGCCAGTCAGCCGCGCGCCGAGCCGGTCGCCCGGCGCAATCCGGAACCGAAACCAGTGGTTCCCGAACCGTCGATGGTAGCCGAAGGGCCGAAGATTGAATGGCGCACGGAATATAATCGCGCGCGGCAAGAGGCCCAGGAAAAAAATCGACCCTTGCTGTTGGAGTTCTGCCAGGAGACGAATCCGCTCTGTCAAAAAATGGATGCCACGACATTGCGGGACCCCAACGTCGTGCAAACCCTGAACGATCAGTTCATTCCGCTGCGCGTCGAAGTGGACAAGGAGATGCCCCTGGCGCAGGCCCTGCGCGTGCAGACGTATCCCACCATCGTCATGGCGGCCCCCGATGGTCGCATCCTGGGCACCTTTGAGGGGTACTTGGAAGCCAATCGATTCAACGAGTATTTGCAGCGCACCCTGTCCAGCATCACCAATCCGGAATGGATGACCCGCGATTATCAAGCCGCCGCCAAGGCCATCGCCAACTCGGACTACGCGCAAGCCATCGCCTTGCTCAAGAGCATCACCGAGGACGGCAACGACCGCCCCATTCAGCTCAAGGCCAAGCAATTGTTGCAAGACCTGGAACAGCAAGCCGCCGGCCGACTGACGCGAGCGAAACAATTGAGCGACAAAGGCCAGACTGCCGAAGCCATGGAAAAGCTCACCGAGCTGTTGCGGCAATTCACGGGCACGCAAGCAGCGGTGGACGCGGCCCAAATGCTCACCGCGCTGGGCAACGATCCCTCGATCAAGGACACCCAACGCAAGCAACGCGCCCGGGAGCTGCTGGCTCAAGCCCGCGAGGATTATCGCACCCAGCAGTATCTGTGGTGTTTGCAGCGCTGTGAGGTGTTGGCCACCAGCTACGCCGATTTGTCCGAAGGGAGCGAGGCGGCGCAGCTTGCCGGAGAGATCAAGAACAATCCCGAATGGATGCAACGCGCTTGCGACCAGCTCAGCGAACGGCTGAGCGACATGTATCTGGCCCAGGCCGAAACCTGGCTGAAAAAGGGGCAACCTCAACAGGCCGTGCTCTGTCTGGAGCGTGTCGTGCAAACGTTCCCCGGTTCGCGGCACGCCCAAGCCGCCCAGATTCGCATGTCCCAGATTCAAGGCCGACCCACGCAACAAGCCGATTTCCAGCAACCGTGAGGCGGGGGACCGTTCAGAGTCTTCCAAAAATCTTCTCGAAAATCTTGTCAACACATGGGAATAAGAATATAATTCTTTTAGTCCCATTGGATGGGAACTTCGGTGAGTGGGCGACACCGAATTTACCTCCAATGGGATTTTTTTGCGCGCGCCTTCATAATCAAACCAAATATGGGACGTCAAAAAATCGCGGGGACTTTCCAGCGGACCAACCCGATCACCACCAATCCCCCCAACATCACCAAACTCAATAATACCAGACACAAGGCTGCCACTTCGTTCGTGACGCCATAGTGCATGCGGTCGAAAAGCATCTGCGAAAACGTCTGCGAGCCAGGCGTGGCGACCAACTTGCTGGCCGACAGCTCACCGAGCGACAGCACGCCAACCGCCACCCCGACGCGCACGCAAGCCGAAGCGTATAACGGCCCGACGAGATGGCGCAGCTCTTGAAACCCATACGCGCCGTCAATGCGAACCGCGTCACGCAGTTCGCGCGGTAGCAGCCGCATGATCGGCCACAACAGCGCCAGCCCAAACGGCAGCAACCGCAGCAGAAACGCCCACAAGATTGGCAAGGGGGAAGGACCATAATACAACGCAATGGCCAAGGTTTGGGAAGGGACCTGATCGAGTAGGATGGCGATGGTTTCTTTCAAGCCGATCCCAACGACCGGCCCCGGCAAAGCCCAGGAGAGGGCCAAGATGGCCAGCAAGGAGAAGTACAACCACCGCGCCTCCAAAGCCAACCAGCACAAAACCAAGGCTAAGCCCGCCGTGACGCTTCCCGCGATGCCCGCTAAGGCCACGCTCTGTCCGATCATTTTGCCTTGAAGCTGGATGACACGCGTGAGATGTTCCCCGACTGTCGCTAAAGACCAAGTTTCAGGATTACCCGCCAAGCCCGCGCGCCACACCAAGCTGCACAGCGGTACTCCCAACAGCAAACCCACGACTGCCACGACAGCCGCCAGGACCGGCCAGCGCGCTCCCCCTAGCTGATACCAATAAGGCTCGGAAAGCTCGGTGATGCGCGGCGGCAAGCGGTTCTCCATACGGCGCGCCGTCCAGAACAACAACCCCAGCGTCAGTATGATTTGGGGAGCGGTGACGGCAACGGCCCGCGCTTGGATCAAGCCAATGTCTTCGATTCCCGTCCCCGTGTCAGGACGGACCATCTGCACGTACACTTCCTCCGCGAAGGTGCGGAGAAACACCATGTCCGTGACGGTGATTTCGTTAGCGGTTTGCAGCGTGACCCACAATCCCGCCGCGAACAGGGCCGCGCCAGAACGCGGCAAAGTGACATGCCATAAAACACGCAACGGCGCGGCATCCAGCAACGCCGCCTCCTCCAAATCACGCTCCACCCAGCATAGGCCCTGACCAACCAACCAGATCACCCACGGCAAACCGGCCATGGCGTGAATCCAAACGGCCGCGCCGATCCCCTGAAGCCAAAGCGTCCCCGTTAGCCCAACTGGAATTTCCTCGAAAACATTCGCGGGACTGCCGGTCCACGCAGGCACGGGAAACCACCCCAGCGGTTCCAGGGCTGCTTGCCAGGCGGACGCGAACAACGGCAAGGGGATGAAGAGCGTGAGTAGGGTCAACGTGCGTAACAGTACTCGTCCCGGTAGATCCGTGCGATAGAACAACACCGCCGCCACGACACCGCACGGCAGGACAAGGAAAAGCGTGCCTGTCACCAGCAAGGCCGTATTGGCGGCCAACTCCAGCAAACGCGCCTGTTCGCGCCAGACTTCCCAGCTGGAGGGATGCTTGAGCAAATCCGCGAAGGGCAACAGCAAGGGGACGCCCACCAACAGCAACAATCCGCTTGCCAGCGTCGCGCGCCACCAGCCCACGTGCGAACCTCTCGTTAGTCTTTGCCCTCCGCGGAACGAAGAGGTTCATCGGTTCGCGCCGTCGCCGCGTGAACCGATTTGTCTCCCCATCATGCACCGCGTCCCGATAGAGGCTGTTGGAAAAACTCCGCGCTCCCTCTCAAGGGACGAGAAGAGCTTTTAGACATCCCGTTAGCCTACTCCCACTTTGCCGTTCTCTTTCGGTGGTTGTGGTTTCTTCTCCATCTTGATCCGGTGCCAGATCGGGGAATGGTAGTCGCGGTCATACACGCAAATGAGCAAGCCGTTGTGGGCTGCCAGGAACAGTCGATCCGTTTGCACGTTGCGAATGGGGACGTTGAAGAACCGCCAGTCGGCGGCAGTCAACGTGGTGCCGCGCAGACGGTCGATGATCAGCATTTCGCCGCTTCGATTCGTGGCATACACGTATTTCGGATTGGCGGCGCGGAACTGCTGGGCGTCCGGGTTGCGCCAGAGAAGGCGTCCATTGGCTCGGTCCAAACAGTGCAAGCCCGTGCTGGCCCCGACGATGTACACGTTCTCGTTAGTCACGGCTGGTTGCTGGACGATGGGGGACCGACATTCCAAGAACCGCCACCGGACGAACCCTGTTTCGAGGCTTTGGGCATAAACCACTTTGTCCTCGCCAGCCAGGTACACGACATCCTCATAGGCGACCGGTGGCGCCGACACTCCCGCCGCCACGGGAAAACGAACCAGATCGTCGGGATAGCCCTTGACGAAATTGAAAAAGGTGCTCGCCGCCCCTGCCACCGTCACGCGCCGGCTGCTGAGCATGGCCGGGAAATCGAGCCGGGTTTCCAAACGGTGAGAAAATACTGTCACCGGGCGCGGTCCCACAACGGGCTGCTCGTAACCCACATAAGAGGAAGCACGCACGCTATAACCGGTGTAGCCTTGAGTGGAACGCGCGTACTGCGATCGGACCCCAGCTGGCATGGACTCAGGGGGCGGGGTGGCAGCAGGCGCCGCTGGCAGTTCACCAGGCGGTGGCGCCGCCGGCGTCGGCGGCAGCACCATCCCCGCGAACTCGCCGCCGGCAAAGCACAGATAGAGCATATCTTCGTCGGCGACGGGCGGAGCGGTTACGATGTTGGGCAGTTCATGTTTCCACAGCTGCCGGCCTGTGGAACGCTTCAGAGCATACAGGGTTTCCGCATTCACCAAAAACACGGTCGAGTCATTGACACCCACCGCCTGAACTTTCGCGTAGGAACGACTGGGAGACTTGATCCATTGGGTGTGACCAGAATACGCGTCAATCGCCATCAACGTACCGCTGTAGGTCCGGGCCAATACCTGATCCCCCAAGGGCAGGACCTCGGCGATCCCATCTCGGCGACTTTCCAGCGGCACGCGCACTTGCCACGCGGGACGCAGATTCAAGCGATCCAGAAAATCGGCCGGGGGGGGGAGTGGGTTGGTGAGCCAGCGGGATTGGCCATAAGCCGACATGGCACCCATCAGCACCATGCTCACGACCGTCAGGCAAAGCATCTTCTTCATTTCCGTTACCTCAAGAATGATGGCTATGATCGGAAAAGCGAACGGAATGGGTTCCAGTTTAACATCCCGTCAAGTGTAAAGACATGGCGCGTCGCGCATTTTCCCGAAGTTAGCGGTTGCCGAGCCGGCGCTTGGCCGCAAAAAAGGAACGGAGCGACGCGGCGCAACGCTCTTCGAGCACGCCGCCGACCACCTGCGCTCGATGATTGAGGCGCGGATCATTGGTGATGGTGTACAGCGTTTGACAGGCGCCAGCCTTGGGATCGGCGCAACCGTACACCACGAGCGGCAGTCGGGCCAACACAATGGCCCCGGCGCACATGGGACAAGGCTCCAAGGTGACGTACAGAGCACATTGGTCCAACCGCCATGAACGTAAAGCGGTGGCGGCTTGGGTGATGGCGATCATCTCGGCATGAGCGGTCGGATCGTGCAAGCGCTCGCGCTGATTATGCGCCTGGGCGATGACGCCGCGCTCGAAGGACACGATCACGGCGCCCACCGGAACCTCGTCCTCGTCCGCCGCCAATTCCGCCTCGCGCAAGGCCATCTCCATGTGGGCGATGTGAAACGGATGACGCGGATCAGACAGAGGCAAATCAAAAGGAGACCAATCCAAGGCACACTCCTCACGGGCCATCCCTTCATCACCCCGGCTCCTGGTCGGGGTGAGCGGATACCCATTCAGGGGGAATCGTTCATCCGCCTTGTTGACTCAACCGGCCATTCCTTACAATACAATAGCAGACATCCCCTTTTTTTCCCAAGGAAACATGAATATCCTTTTCACCCATACGCACCGGCTGGGCTTGCTACAAGACAAGCCGCCGGGACAACTGTTGATCCACGAGATGTATCGCAGCATCCAGGGCGAATCGACGTTCGCCGGTTTGCCCTGCGTGTTCGTCCGGCTCGCGGTCTGTGATCTGCGCTGCGTCTGGTGCGATACGCCGCACGCCTTCAATCAGGGGCAATGGTGGCATCTGGAAGACATTGTGGAACGAACGCGGTCCTTTCATTGTCCGTTGGTCGAGATCACTGGCGGCGAACCGCTGCTGCAAGCCGAGGTGTTCGACCTGATGACTCAATTGAGCGACATGGGCATGACGGTTTTGCTGGAAACTAGCGGCGCGCGCGACATCTCGCCGGTGGATCGGCGCGTTCACATCATCATGGACCTGAAGTGTCCCGATAGCGGCGAGTGCGAGCGCAACCACTGGGACAACCTCCAGGTGCTCAAACCCACCGATCAGATCAAGTTCGTGGTGGCGTCGAGACGGGATTTCGACTGGGCCGTCGAGATCATCCGCCAACACCAGCTCGACCGGCGCTTCGTCGTGTTGTTCAGCTGTGCCTTTGCCATCGTCAAGCCCCTCGAACTGGCGACTTGGCTCCTCGACTCCGGCTTGCACGCGCGAATGCAGCTGCAAATGCACAAGTATATCTGGGAACCGCAAGCGCGCGGGGTGTGAGGGGCTGTTCCAATTGTCTGCCTTATGTCGATTAAAAGTCTCCCGCCAAGGCGCGCAGACGCCAAGGCATCCCCACCGATGCTTTTTCGCTTTGGCGTCTGCGCGCCTTGGCGGGAGATATGTTTTGGGAAACAATCACCAAACCTCATTCCTCATCCCGGAGCCAACCCATCATGATGGACATGCCGTTGCCGCAGGCCGTGGAACAGATTAGTCAATACTTGTCAGCAGGACGGCTGCTGGCGGCGGCGGAGCTGTGTCATCTCTTGTTGCAAAACTATCCCCAAGAAGCCGAACCGTACCGCTTGCGCGGCGTGATTGCCTTGATGCAGGGTCACTACGCGGAGGCCGCCGATTGGGTTCGGCAAGCGTTGGCGCGCGCCCCCGATTCAGCGGATTATCATGACACTCTCGGCTGTTGCCTGGCATTGGGGCAACGGGCCGAAGAGGCAATTTCTTGTCATCGTCGGGCTTTGGAGCTGCGCCCCGACTTCGCGCAAGCGGAGAACAACCTGGGCAACGCCCTGTTGCAAACACAACGTTTGGTCGAAGCGGAGGCGGCCTTCCGCCGTGCTTGGCAGCTGCGACCGGATTATCTCACGGCGGCGGAAAATCTGGGGACCGCCTTGCTCAAGCTGAACCGCTTGGCGGACGCGATTGACCATTGCCAAGCGGTGTTGACGCGGCATCCCAACAGTGGCAAAACCCACTTGAATCTCGGCATCGCCTTCCACGAAGCGGGCCGCCTGGTGGAAGCCAGCGCCGCCTATCAGCAGGCCGCGCGCTTCCCAGCCACCGAAGCGGAAGCCTACAATGGCTTGGGGGCCGTCCTGCAAGGTCAAGATCGCTTCACCGAGGCTATTGCCTGTCACCGCAAAGCCCTGCAACTCCGACCCAAGCTCGTCGAGTCGATGAACAATCTCGGCAGCGTGTTGAAATATCAGGGACGGATTGACGAAGCTTCCCAACTGTTTCGCCAAGCCGCGCTGCTGGCCCCTCAAACTCCGGCAATTCATAGCAATGTCGTCTTTTGCGAGCTATATCGCCCCGGACTGTCTCCCGCCGAGTTATTGCGCATGCACCAAGACTGGGATCAACGCCATGCCACGCCGGCGCGCGCGTCCTGGCCATCCTGGAGCAACCCCCGCGACCCCCACAAACCGTTGCGCCTCGGTTTCGTCTCGCCGAATTTCAACCAGCATCCCGTGGCGTTCTTCTTGATCCGTTGTTTGGAGCATCTGTCCCAAGCAGAATTCCCCTGCGTCTGTTATTCCGATTATCGCGGCACCGAGGACGCTTTCACGCGCCGCATCCAGACAGCCGCGACAACGGTACGACAAACGGCTCGACTGTCCGACACGGAGCTGGCTGAGCAAATTCGCGCTGACGGCATTGACATTCTTTTCGACTTGGCCGGGCATACGTCCAACAATCGCTTGCTGCTCTTCGCCCGCAAGCCCGCTCCCATCCAGATAGCCTGGATCGGCTACCCCAGCACGACGGGCTTGACGGCGTTGGACTACCTCGTGGCGGATGAGCGGCTCATCCCGCCGGGCAGCGAAGGTCATTATCAAGAAAAAGTGTTACGTCTTCCCGATGTCAACGTGTGTTGGGAGCCGCCGCGCGATGCCCCGCCGGTGGGGCCGTTGCCCGCCCGTGAACAGGGATTCGTGACTTTCGGCAGCTTCAACAATCTGGCCAAGATCAACCCGCAAGTCATCGTCGTATGGGCCAAGATTCTCCAGCGCGTGCCACGGAGCCGATTGATCCTGAAATATCATGGGCTGAACGACACGGGCACCGCGGACCTTTTCTGGCGCCAATTTGACTCACACGGCATCCCCGCCGACCGGCTGGAGCTGCAAGCCCCCGCGCCGTTCGCCGACATGCTGAAGGAATATCAACGGATTGACATAGCCTTGGACCCATTTCCCTTTGGCGGCGGCATGACGACTTGTCTGGCCCTGTGGATGGGGGCGCCGGTGCTGACCTGTCCCGGCGCCACCTTCGCCAGTCGCCAATCGTTCAGCTACCTGACCGCGCTCGGCCTCAGCGAAACCGTGGCCCACGATCTCGACGACTACGTGGAGCGCGCCGTCCGCCTGGCCGGTGATTTAGACCGATTAACGTCACTCCGTTCCACCTTGCGCCAGCGCCTGGCCGATTCGCCGCTCTGCGACGGTCCTCGATTTGCTGGCAACTTCATGTCGTCGCTGCGCCGCGTGTGGCGGGAATGGTGTGCGGGGTAGGGGCTGAAACCGTTTAGCGTGCGAGCCAGCGGCGAGCGCTTATGACTCACTTCGCTGCTTCGTACAATACCTGTGTGCGATGACGAAACTCACGCCGAGGACCGACCATGCACCCACACGACGATCATTCTTGCTGCTCCGGCCAGGCCACGCCAAAGCAGGAGTTGTTTCCCCTTGTCACCTCCACGCCGGTGATTGATCCCATCTGCGGCATGACCGTCGATCCCGCCAACGCCGCCGGGGCGCATGAATATCAAGGGACGACCTATTACTTTTGCAGCACGCATTGTCTGCGCAAGTTCCAGGCGGAGCCGGCCAAATATCTGAACGAAACCGCCGAACCAGAGCCGATGCCAGCGGGGACAACCTACACCTGTCCCATGCACCCGGAAGTAATCAGCGATCATCCGGGCAGCTGCCCGAAGTGCGGCATGGCGCTGGAGCCTGTTAGCGTCGCTGCCGAGGAAGGCCCCAACCCCGAATTGGTGGACATGAGCCGGCGCTTCTGGATCGGAGCGGTGCTGAGCTTGCCGATTTTCGTGATCGCTATGGGCAGCATGATGCCATTGGAAGCGGTGCGCGCGCCACTTCATGCCGTGCCGCACTGGATACAGCTGGTTTTGGCGACGCCGGTGGTCTTCTGGGCCGGTTGGCCGTTCTTCGAGCGGGCCTGGCTGTCGGTGCGGCATCGCAGCCCCAATATGTTCACGCTGATCGCCCTGGGGGTGGGAGCGGCTTACCTCTACAGCTTGGCGGCGACGTTGGTTCCCTGGATTTTTCCCGATGGCTTTCGGATGGCGGATGGCCGCGTCGAACCGTATTTCGATACCGCCGCCGTGGTGACAGTCCTCGTGCTGCTGGGGCAGGTGCTGGAAATTCGGGCGCGCACGCACACCAGCGCCGCCATCAAGAAACTCCTGGGTCTGGCTCCCAAGACGGCCCGCCGCGTCGCCGACGATGGCCGCGAGGAAGACGTTCCACTCACCTCGATACAGGTCGGCGACCGGCTGCGCGTCCGGCCCGGCGAGAAAATCCCCGTCGATGGCGAGGTTCTGGAAGGCAAAAGCACCGTCGATGAGTCGATGATCAGCGGTGAGCCGATCCCGGTCGAGAAAGCAGTCGGGGCCAAAGTGATCGGCGGCACGGTCAACGGCACCGGCGGCTTACTGATGCGGGCCGAGAAAGTTGGCGCCGACACTGTCTTGGCCCAAATCGTGCGCATGGTCAGCGAGGCCCAGCGGAGTCGGGCGCCGATTCAGCGCACCGTCGATGTCGTGGCTGGCTATTTCGTGCCGGCTGTCATGGGCGTGAGTCTGGCCTCGTTCATCGCCTGGTCGTTGCTGGGAACCGAGGCGCCGATGGCGCATGGGCTGGTCAACGCCGTGGCGGTGCTGATCATCGCCTGTCCCTGCGCTTTGGGTCTGGCGACGCCGTTGGCCATCATGGTCGGCACCGGCAAGGGGGCCGAGAACGGCGTGCTCATCAAGAGCGCCGAGGCGCTGGAAACCTTGCAACGGGCGGACACCTTGATCGTCGATAAGACCGGTACCTTGACCGAAGGGAAACCGAAGCTGTTGACGGTGGAAGCAATGCATGGCATCGATACGAACGAGCTGCTGCGCCTGGCCGCCAGCGTGGAGCGCGGCAGCGAGCATCCCCTGGCTAGCGCCATCGTGCAAGCGGCGGCGGATAAAGGCTTGTCCTTGACGGCGGCCCAGGATTTTCAGTCATTCACCGGCAAGGGAGTCGTGGGGCGCGTCGATGGCCAGGAAATCGTGCTGGGCACTGCCGCCTTGTTAGCCGAGCGCGGCAGCGCCACGGACCAGGCCCAAGCACGCCTCCACGAATTGCGCCACCAGGGGCAGACCGTCATGATGGTGGCGATAGATGGGCAATTGGCTGGTTTGCTAGGGGTGGCCGATCCGGTGCGGGGTACGACCCCTGAAGCGATCCGCCAATTGCACGAAGATGGGCTGCGCCTCGTTATGCTCACCGGCGATCATCGCACCACCGCCGAGGCCGTCGCCCGCCAGCTCGGCATCGATGAGGTCATCGCCGAGGTATTGCCGGAACAAAAGAATGACGTGATCCGGCAATTGCAACAGAAGGGACATATCGTGGCTATGGCCGGCGACGGCATCAACGACGCCCCCGCCCTGGCCCAAGCGAACATCGGCATCGCCCTGGCCACCGGCACCGACATCGCAATGGAAAGCGCCGGCGTCACGCTGGTTCACGGCGACTTGCGAGGGCTCGTCCGCGCTCGCCGCCTGAGCCGCCACACCATGACCAACATCCGGCAAAATCTGTTCCTGGCCTTCGTCTATAACGCTCTCAGCGTCCCCGTCGCCGCCGGCATTCTCTATCCTTTCCTGGGTATCCTCATCACGCCGATTTGGGCCAGCGTGGCTATGAGTCTCAGCTCATTGTCCGTGGTCGGCAACTCGCTGCGGTTGCGCAGGGTGAGATTGTAGGAAGAGTCAATTTCAAGGCGAGCGGCGCGGCGTCAGCGCCACGTGCAGCGCAAAGGCGTCGGAAGCGTTTATGTCGGGCTGACGCCGCGCCGCTCGCCAAGTGGGTTCGGTGGTACACCCTCCTCCGCTTTTCCCCCTCGTGGCGGTTCGCTACAATTCACCGATATTGTTTGGCATTCACAGAAAGGAACATCATGCCGATTGATTGGCAGTCCTTTGCTGAGCTAGCACGCCGGCAACGGCGCTTTCTGCTGACCACGCACATTCGACCCGATGGCGATGGCTTGGGGTCGATGCTGGCCTTGGCCGAGGTCTTGCAACGGCGCGCCGAATCGGTTCAAATGGTAGTGGCCAGTTCCATCCCCGCGCGGTATGATTTTTTGGATCCCCACAAACGCATTGACCGCTTTGAACCCCCTGCCGACCGCTGGCGATCCTGTGACACGGTAATTGTGCTGGATACCGGCACCTGGAATCAGCTTGGTGATTTTGGCCCCTTTATGGCTTCGCTCCCCGCCGCCAAGGTGGTTATTGATCATCATCCCACCCAGGATGATCTGGACGCCCTGCGGTGCGTGGATACCAGCGCCGAAGCCACGGGCCGGTTGGTGTATGAAGCCATCCACGCGTTGAACGAGCCGTTGTCCGCGCCGGCGGCCCAGGCCCTCTTCGTGGCCGTGGCGATGGATACAGGCTGGTTTCGCTTCAGCAACACCAAACCGGCGACCTACGAGCTGGCCGCCGAGCTGACCCGCGCTGGGGCGAATCCCGAAAGCGCCTACCAATGGTTGTTCGAGCAAAACACGTTGCCGCGCCTGCGCTTGACCGGCTTGGTGCTCGAACGTCTGCAAACTACCTGCCAGGGACAAGTGGCTTACACGGAAGTGCTACGCGACGATTACGCGGCCACCCAAGCCCTACCCTCGGACACGGAAGACCTGGTCAACTACACCCGCGCCTTGGCCGGCGTCGAAGTGGGCTTGTTCTTCATGGAACAGCCACGCGGCGGCGTGAAGATCAGTTTACGATCACGCAGCCGGGTCGATGTTGGCAAGATCGCCGAGCAATTGGGCGGCGGCGGCCATCGCTTGGCCTCCGGCGCCATCTTGGATACCACCCTGGATGAAGCGCGCAGGCGCGTTCTGGACGCGGTGCAAGCCGCCCTGGAATCCTGCTCTTGATGTTTCTCTGCTGGAGCACTGGTCATGGTCAAGAATTCCGACCGTCTCGTCTTACGTGATCTCTCCCTGCCCACGCGCTGGGTGTTGGCTAGTTTTCTCATTGCGGTGGGAATCGGCTATTTCACGGCCCTGGCGCAATTGCACATGCAACACGCCTCGGCGGGCAATCTGTTGCCTTCGCCGCAAGATGTCGAACATGTCTACCACGGACAGAACACCAGTCAGCTCGAACGGCTCATCACCGCCGACGAGCACCGCCCCTTCAACGGCAGCGGCCAGATGAGCGCCGCCTTTACCACCGAATCGCTTGGCTGGCGACGAGCCATCCGCGAACGGGCATTGGCGATGAACCTGGACCCGAACCAGAAAGACGACTGGAACAAGGCCGAGCAGGCCGTGCGGGCCGACCGGCATCTGGAAGTGCAAGCCATCCTCGACTGGATTCACGCCGGGGCCGACAAACAGGAATATCAAAGCCGCCCCGCTTCCGCGTCATTGGCCGGCTTGCTGACACCGGATTTACATGAGGGAGACTTTTTCAGTCGTCAAGCGGATAACGGCCAGTGGACGGTGCATGTCTCCGAGATCATCGAGGCCCGCTGCGTCCGTTGTCATTCCGAAGCCGCCACCGGCCCCGCCGCGCAAATCCACCTGGAGAAGTTCGAGGTGGTGCAAGACTACTTGCAGCCGGAAACCAGTGGCGCTATATCGTTGACCAAGTTGACGCAATCGACGCACGCCCACTTGCTGGCATTCGCCACTTTGTTTGGCATGACCGGGTTGGTGTTCAGCTTCACCAGCTATCCTGGCTGGGTGCGCGGCATCTTCGCCCCGCTGACGTTGGTGGCCCAAGTAGTGGAAGTGGGTTTCTGGTGGCTGAGCCGATTGGACCCGCACTTGTCCTTGGGCATCGTCGCTCTGGGCGGCGTCGTGGGTATGTCCCTACTCGTGCAAATTTTCGGCGGTCTGTTCAACATGTTCGATAAGGCCGGCAAGACTCTCCTCTTGCTACTCATCCTGTTGGCCTTGGCGGCGGGCGTCCTGGCCAAGAACCGATACGTCGATGGTTACTTGGAATCCCGCCATCACGCGGCCACCCCGGCCACGGAGCAGTTGACCGAGTTGTTGGCCAATCAGAAGAATCTCACGCCAGCGCCGCGACCGATGGCCACCCACTTGGAACGGCTGCTGGTGGCGGATGAACGACTCCCCTTCAATGGTGACGGCCAGATGAGCGCCGCCTTCACGACCAGCTCCGCGGGTTGGCGGCGCGTCCTCCGCGAACGAGCCGAGGAAATGGGACTCGATCCCAAGAACGAAGCCGATCTGCACAAAGCGGAACAAGCTGTCCGGCAAGATCGCCAGCTCGAAGCGCGGGCCATCGTCGAATGGATTCGCGCCGGCGGCCAGCGCGACAACTATGAGAAATTCGCCGTCTCCGAGGACATGGCCAAGCAGCTGGAGAAACGGAATCCCAATGAGGAATTTTTCCTCAAAGCAGACGACGGCCAGTGGCACGCCAATATCTTGTACATCGTCGATTTCCGCTGTGTCCGCTGTCATGCCGAAGGCAAAGGGGGGGGCGCCGGCGAGATTCACCTAGAAAAATTCGAGGTCGTGCAGGATTATTTAGTGCCTGATCCCAAGAGAACCAGAGTGCAGGCGCTGCCGAAACTGGGGGTAGAGTAAAAGTCCGTGAAAGGCGAGAGCGGGGGACGGACGTCCCCCGCTCGCCGATTTTTCCAGGTGGCAATTGCCCAACAGACGCTATGACCCTTCCTTGTACTGAATGTTGCGGAATTGAATTGGGCCAAATTCGGCGCGGAGCACGAACGGCGTGGCGCCCGGTTTGGTTTTGATGGTGCGCTGCGTCTCACCGTTGTTTTTGAATTCCGCTTCCTCCCCTTGGACGATGATCTCGAACTGATTCCATTCACCGAGCTTCATGTTCTTGACCCACATCTTTGGGTTCAGGTCAAATTTCGTTCCCCGGATGAACACATCGTTGTTGCACCCTTCGCCGGGGAGATACTCGAACTTGATGATCACGTCCTTGGCAAATTCCTTGGTGGTGTGGATGTACACGTTTCCTTTGGACTTGTAATCGACGACCAGCTTGCCGTCGAGGACTTGGAAGCGGTTGTTGGCCGTGGCGGTCTTGCCGCTCAGCGCCTCGCCCCCTTTCTGACCCAAGGCCCAGCCGGTCAGGTCCTTGCCGTTGAACAAGGACGTGAACCCTGGCTCGGTCTTGACATCGTCGGCCCCCGCGGGGGGAGCCACGATCACCAACGCGAAACCCGCTAACAGCAATCCACTCAGTAGCACTCGCATGGCATCACCTCAAGGAAACGAAAAAGAGGGTTAAGATTCAAACTTCATTGGAGTTTCTTCTGATAGACGGCAAGTTCGGTTATCTATTCGGATTCGTCAAACCGCAGGGGATACGATACATGGGCGCCGGGGACTTGGCAACGAAAATCAAACCTACCCCTTATTCTTGGCTGAACGTGTCAACCGATGAATGCTCGGTTGGCGAGATTGACGTATTCGGCGCAGGTGGCATTCTTCGTTCGATTTTCCCAAGTCATTCGTCTTCCCTACGAGACACGCTAACACGGTGATGGATTCGTGAAAGTGCTATGCGGTGGTGTCTTTCCAGCGTATGATATGGGTGGCTTCCCCAAATCGAGGAAGGCGGGCGAGAGGCGCGAACGCCCTTGCCGGGTCTTCCCCATCGAGGATTATCCAACATGCACGCTCGTTCGCTTCTCTGGGCCGTCGTACTGGGATGTCTTTGGGGCATCGTGGCGGTGGGATGGGCGGAACCCGCGACGGTGCCCATGTCAAATACGCTCGCCACTCTGATTGATCAATTGGGTAGCGATCAGTTCCATCAACGCGAAGCCGCCATGCAAGCCTTGGATGAACTGGGGGCAGAAGCGTTGCCTGCCTTACGGTCGGCCCAGCATGACGCGGATATCGAAGTGGCTCGTCGGGCGGCGGTGTTGACCCGCGTCATCGAAAAGCGTCTGGAAACCGCTCAACTGCTGGCCCCGCGCCGAATACGGTTGGTGTATCAGGACGTGCCGCTCTCGACGGCGTTGGCCGACTTCGCCAAGCAAAGCGGTTGTACGTTCCGCTATGATGGCATTCCCGCCGACACGCTGGCGACGCGCCGCGTCAGCCTCGATACCGGCGAAGTGTCCTTCTGGGAGGCGCTGGAGCAGTTTTGCCAGAAAGCAGGGGTTCACGAGCTGCTCCAGCCTGCCGCCATCCAGGAAGAAGTCATCAAGGAAATTCAAAAACGCCAGATCATCATGAACCGGCCCTATCAACCCGTGGTGCCGCAACCTACCGCCGGGACCATCACCTTGGCCGATGGCCCGCCGACCTCGTTGCCGACTCACTTAGCGGGGGCCGTGCGCGTGCGGGCAATTCCCAGCACCACTGCTGAGGCCAACGGGTTCACCGTGGAGATCTCTCCCGAAGCCGGTATGGCTTGGGTGGGACTCGTGGATGTGCGCATCCACCACGCCCGCGACGACCGGGGGCAGGACCGTGTCCAAGCACCAGCACCGCCAGTAAGCCTAATTGGCATGGAGAACATCGTCTGGCAAGGCAACATGGCACAGGGCATTGTCTTTTCCGAGGCAGGGGGACAAGCGCCGCCGATCAGCGATGGCCGACAGGTGCCAATCCGCCTGGAGCCGGCCAAGGAACCAACGCGGAAACTCGCGGAGGTTCATGGCATCTTGGCCGCCCGCGTGCAATCACCGGTGCAAGACATCGTGGCCATCGACAATATCCTGCAAGCCGCCGGCCGCGATGCCACCTCCGACGATGGAGAAACACTCAAGGTTGTGAGCGTTACCCCGCAAAACAATGGCTGGGTGCGTCTGCGCGTGGAAGCGCGGAGTGCCGACGGCGCGGGGGGGGGCGGCGGTGGAGTGATGCGCATCAACGGTGTGGCTTTCGTGAATCGCGCTCCCGTCCAGGGTAATGCCGTGCAACCCACCCTGGTCCTGATCGACGCCCAAGGCAAGGAATTCAAGCTGATCAATCGCCTGGAACGCGAAACCACCATCGGCCCGGACGGCATCATCCGAACCTACGAAATCGACTTCCAGCCCCAGACCGGCCAAGCCGAAGCCGCCAAACTGGTCTGGCGCGGTCGGCGCACCGTCACCATCGAAACGCCGTTCGTGCTGAAGGATGTGCCGTTGACGGAGAAGTGAGCGAAACCCAAACACGGGCGGAAACGCTTGCCCTTGGATAACGCAACGTTGATTAGATACCTTTTGCTGGCCAACGACGCAGTCAGGGATCATCGCAGGTAATGGTATGCTGAGATGGGGTGAGTTGGCTGACTAAAGGTGTGCCGATGGCGTGGCCGGATAATTGCTGGATAGGGGAAGAGGAGCTTTGAGGATGATTTGTTGCAGGCAAGACAACCCCCATTTCATCTCAACGGTTACGTGGTTTCGTGCTATTTGATTCATCGCGATCATGAGCGAGGTGGCCAAGGAAAGAATGCACTTGTTCGGGTCATGTAATCCGCATAACCTTCCTTGCCGTGTCGTAAGGAGCGTTCAAGCAACGCAACGCCTGATACGCGGAGGAGTAGGAAAGACATGACCAAGGGCCCGATGACCGTCCACCAAGTACGCCCCTCGCCGATGGCTATGAGGTAGATACCCCACCATACCAAAAAGTCCCCGAAGTAATTGGGATGGCGGGTATAGCGCCATAAACCACGGTCCATGACCCGGCCACGGTTTCTCGGATCAGCCTTGAACCGCGCCAGTTGATGGTCTCCAATGGTCTCGAACAAAAATCCCACTCCCCATAATCCGACCCCCAATGCCGTCCATCCACCCAGGCGGGAGCAGTCCAATTGTCCCACCACGACGGGCAGCGCCACGACGTTCATAATCAAACCTTGCAATCCAAACACCAAAATCAGGCTAATGAACCAAAAGCGCGAACCGATTGCCACCCGCATGGCTCGGTAACGATAATCTTCGGGGGTGCCAATCTTCCGCCAGGCCAGGTATCCCGTCAGTCGCAATCCCCACACGGCGGTCAGCGTCAGAAGTAGTACCTTCCGACCCGTGGCATCCCCCGTGACAAAAAAGGTGACACAGGCGATCACCACGAAACCCAATCCCCAAAACACATCCACGATGCTGACATCTTCTAGCCATAAACTCATCAGCCACATGAGAAACATGAGGATGGTGGTGATAGCCAGATTCAAGGCAACCAGCTCTAAAAGGTTCATCTCACTTACCATTTCCAACAAGCGGAATCCCGCTGCTCTGAGTTAAGATCATTTTGATATGAAAATTTCGTGTTGGCTCGTGGCTCAAAAAGGTAATGGCCGACAAACCACTCGGTTCCACCTCTAAAGCCGAAAAGTTCCGCGCAGGCCATGAAGAACATTCGCCAGCGTTGCAAGACAATTCGTGCTGAATTCCTGCCGAAATGTGTCGCGAACAGGGAAATCAGATTGGCGTGGTTGGCATCCAGGTTGCGCAACCAAGCCTCACAGGTCCGGGCGTAGTGCCGGCCGTCCACTTGCCAGCGCTGGCGGATAATCAGGTCACGGTTGAAATGTCCGAGCAAATTGAAAGAAGGCATCAAGCCACCCGTGAAAAAGTGGCGTGCCATCCAATCATGGTGGCCTGTGACATCAAACGTATAGACCCATTCACGGTGGCAGAAGATATGCACGAACAGCTTACCTTCAGGTCGCAGCCAACTGGCTAGGCGAGCCAGTATTGTCTCGTAGTTGCGCAAGTGCTCGAACATCTCAACGGAAATTACCCGATCATAGTTACCATCGCCGACATAGTTCGTGATGTTGGCAGTGATGACACGGATATTGTCCAGACCCCGTTCGTTGGCGCGTGCTTCGATGAAGCGTCGCTGCCCTGTCGAATTGGACAAGGCGGTAACTTGGCAGCGGGGATAATGTTCCGCGATCCACAGACTCAGCGATCCCCAACCACATCCCAGGTCCAACACCTTCATGCCATCTTCGAGTTCCGCTCGCGTGCAAGTCAGACGAAGCATGCACTCTTCCGCTTGCCCTAAGGTCATGCTCGAATGCGGGTACAAACAGCAGCTATATTTCAGCCGTGGTCCCAAGACCGATTTGAAAAACTCGGCAGGTACCTCATAATGCTGAGTGTTGGCTTGGTCGGTGGCCAAGGCAATGGGACTGTTCTTGAGTAGCCGGACCTGTTCCAAGGCACGTTCACTGGAGTCCCCTTGAAGTCGTTCCTGGCGAATCCGTGCCGCTAGAAGTCGTCGAATACCCATACGAATGAGGTAATCTGGAAGCCAGCCATTTTCGGCCAAATCGATCATATTCATTGATACCTCTTATGATCCGAGCTCTCGCCGAGCAGAGACGGCTGGTTTCAACAACAACTGTTCCCAAGAGTCCCCGTCCCTGAATTTCAGCAACTGAACAAGCATGTAAATCGCCATCGCGATATTGCCCAATCCCATAATGGCAAGGAACCAGACCATGCGGGAAAGTTGGCTCTGTTCCTTGTAGGCGACCCACACGTAGAAGGTGAGGAAGCCGCAATAGGCATCACAAAAAGTAGCGACAAACCATGGCTCCGCGAAAAGGTACCCAGCCTCGAACAGGCTACGGTCGAGTGAAGCCCAGACAGTCACTGTGATCATCGTCAACAGGATCAACACGAACAGCATCAGCAGAATCGTTTTCATCAAGAAATCTCCCGTGGAGTTGAAACAGGATGATCTTCTTGCCAGAGAAGCGGACGGCGGTGACATTTCGGCTTGGCGAGTAGCACCTGGACGACGCCGATTTGATTGTCGAGAAAACCTGCCTCGCAGTAACACAGATAATAGTGCCACATGCGAATGAACCGTTCGTCAAATCCCAAGGAACGAATCTGATCGATGTTCCGCCAAAAGTTTTTCCGCCATCGGGACAGGGTCTCCGCGTAATGGATGCCAAAGTCCTCCAGATGAATGAACCGCAAGTCGGTGGTCCGTCCAACCGCATTACCCAGAGCCGAGAGCGAGGGAAGGCAACCTCCTGGAAAGATATACTTCTGGATAAAATCCACTGAACGGCGATAGTGAGTGAACCGATGATCCGGAATGGTGATTGCTTGCAAGAGCAGCATGCCATCGGCGCGCAACAATCGTGAACATTGACGGAAAAAATGATCAAGATATTCGTATCCGACTGCTTCAATCATCTCAATCGAGACAATGTGATCATAACAGCCTGTCAGTTTTCGGTAGTCCTCGCTCAAAACGGTCACCCGTTCCTGAAGACCGGCCTGTTGAATCCGTGTGCGTGCATATCGCCATTGATGGGATGAGATCGTGGTAGTCGTCACGCGGCATCCATAGTTCTTGGCCGCATACTGCGCGAAACCGCCCCAACCAGTTCCTATCTCCAGTAAATGATTATTGGGAGTCAGTCGTAGCTTGCGACAGATGCGGTCATACTTTTCCAAGGACGCCTCCGCCAGGCTACTATCAGGATGCGGAAAAACGCCGGCGGAATAGGTCATGGTTTTATCGAGAAATAGCGCGTAGAAATCGTCTCCCAAGTCATAGTGGGCGGCTATGTTTCGCTGACTGCCCCGCAGTGTGTTGCGCCGAAAGAAATGACTCCAAACGTCGAGGCCGCGGCGAAAGCGCGGCAGGACTCCATCCATGCGGAAAAGTACCTCGGAGTTGCTTGCCAGCAGACGGAATAGACTCACGAGATCATCCGTGCTCCACCATCCGTCCAAGTAGGCTTCCGCCGCTCCCAAGGTACCTTGTAATGCTAACTGGCGATAAAATCGGAAGTCATGCACGCGTATTTCCGCTGTTGGTCCGCCGCCTCTGTTCGGACCAACATCCCATTGCAATTCGTCATCGCGGATGCGCAGCATACCATATTGCAGACGTTGCAAGCGTCGCGCTAGTTGGTTCCGGCAGAAACGGGTGAACCATCCAGGACGTTCGGTTTGCCTTTGGTCGCCAAACTCACGATCTCGGCGTGATGTCTCGGATGGGCATGAAATGGACATTTTTTTCTCCATAGTTGGAATGCCTGTAGATAAATGGCAATAGTGATCCGAGCGGTCATCAGGGGATAACGGCAAAGCATGGTAAATCGCGTGCGATGCGACAGAGGTACTCGCCTCAAATTCAGCGCGGCGCGAAAGAGAAGGTTGTCCGCCATCCTGTTTTCAATCCCGACATTTAGATACTCGTCCGGTAAACTCAGACGCCAGCGATACTCAACATCCATCCCCATGTAGGGGGACACATGGAAAGATTTAGGATGACGATACAAGAGGTGTCCCTCAGAATTATCTTGGTTTCCTTGCCATAGCACATAGCGATGTCGCTCAAGCCAGGGAGTATTTTGCACTTCCGCGACTATGGCTTGGAGATGGCATCCGTCACTGGCGTAACAGAAAAAGAGATTGAGTGGACTAAAATAGTAGCCGAAGTTGCGTAACTGAGTCAGCAGACGGATCGGACCATCCACGGCGATTCCTGTATGTTCGGCCACCAGATCACGTACACTTCTCTCCAATGGTTGACGGGGATCACCGAAATGGTCACGCCGCAGGAAACTACCTGGCGCGAACTGGCTGCCGGACAATAAGCCGGCTCGCGACAAGATAGGTACCTCTGTCAAGTCCAAGAAGTTCAGGTACAGGCGGTAGTGAAACCGATGAATCACTGGCTGGAGGCGCTCGTGGAAAACAACGCCTTCGTAGAGACAACTTTCCATTGATCTAATCCTAATCCAAAATGTTTTGTTACGTCCAGAGCACTGTTGACGCCATCTTCATGAAAACCATAACCGCAATAGGCGCCACAGAAGTAGGTTCGCCGCAGGCCATTGCGTTGCCGGAGCCGGCGCTGAGCGGCCAAGGACTTGGCTGTGTACACTGGATGACGAAAAACAAACCGATCCAGAACCTTCGATTGGTCGATACGGTTCGACGCATTCAGAGTTAGAAGTATCGGCAATGGGGTATCAAGCCCCTGTAACCGAGACAGATCATAGGTGACGGCGACAAAGGATGTTTCGGTTGCGGGAATATGATAATTCCAACTTGCCCAGGCTCGGCGGCTATTGGGCAAGATCGAAGAATCCGTATGGAGTACGGCAACGTTGGGTTGATACGGGAAGGCTTCTAAAATCTCTCGCTCGTCTTCGTCGGCGTCCCGCAACAGTTTCAAGGCTTGATCGGCATGACAAGCCAAGACTACGAAATCAAACAACTCTGGTGAGGCATTCCGAGGCTGAACGATAACATGATCGTCATGCCGATGGATGGATACAACGGGACAGTTGGTACGAATACGATTTCGGAACGGTGCAGTCAGCCGCTCCACGTAACATCTAGCGCTCCCGATGATGGATTGCCAACGTGGACGGTCACGTAGTTGCAGCAGCCCATGGTTGCGGAGAAAAGCCACCAGAAAATGAACAGGAAAGCTCAGGAGCTGATCAGGTGGGCACGACCAGATGGCGGCGGCCATGGGTACCAAGTATTTATCGACGAACCAGCTACCATAACCACCTTCAGACAGTAGGATACCCAGGGGCTTTTCTTTGCAGTCACTGGTTAACAGCGATTCCGCTGAACGGTTGAAGCGTAGTATGTCGATCAACATGCGATGGAACGCTGGCCGAACTAGATTACGTCGTTGCGCGAAGAGGCCATTGAATGAGCTACCTTGGTACTCCAGTCCCGACCGCTCGCAAGTGACACTAAAACTCATATCCGTGTCTTTCGCTGACACGTCCAGCAACCGTAGCAATCGACAGAAATTAGGGTACGTCCGTTCGTTGTACACCATGAAACCCGTATCAACTCGCCATTTTTGGCCGAAAGCCATGATGTCCAAGGTGCGCGCGTGGCCACCGATTGTGGGTTCGGCTTCATAAACCACGATGTCATGTTCTTGGGATAAAAGTCGTGACACCAGGTTTCCGCTTATTCCCGTCCCAACGATTCCGATTTTCACAATGAACTCCAATGGTATTTACTGGTGATGAGCATTGCTCGATTTGGTCCATGCCTGTGGGATTATTTACTTTTGGAATACTCATAAATATGTCGGGGTACCGGTTTGAGATCCCAAACCAGGCCGAGCCAGGACAACATGACCAGCAGATAATAAGTGATGTCAATTTGCCACCAATGAAAGCCTTGCCGGGTGGAACGGGGATAGTAATGATGGTTGTTGTGCCAGCCTTCGCCAAAGGTCAGTAGGGCTAGTAGGAAATTATTTCGGCTTTGATCTCTCGTGGCGAATGGGCGGGTACCAAACTGATGAGCGACGGAATTGACCGCGAATGTGAGATGATAGAGGACCACCGTGGACACGAAGAATCCCCAAGCCAGAACTTGCCATCCCGAGGTACCCAGATCTGGTGCCCATGCAGCCAAAGCGGTACCCAGTCCGAACATACTTAATGCGAATAACAGCGGGGCCAAAAAATCGTGCCGATTGAGGAAGCGAAGTTCTGGGTACTTGGCCCAGTCTCGGATCAGTTGCTCGTTCGTGCCAACATGTTCGCGTGTCATGAACCAGGCCATGTGGCTCCAAAGAAAACCTCGATGAATGGGTGAGTGAGGATCGCGAGTGGAGTCCGAATCGCGATGATGCGTCCGATGATGCGCCGCCCACCATAGAGGCCCCCGTTGCGCCGCGGTTGCTGCTAAAATGGCACCGACGAACTGAAACCAGCGTGATGTTTTGAAAGTGCGATGCGAAAAATAACGGTGATAGAATGCGGTTAGCCCGAATACACGCACAAAGAGAGTGGTTAGCGCGATCCCAGCCGCCGTCCAGCTGCAACCGACCCAGAGTACCATCAAGCAAAGCAGGTGCATGAGTAGGAAGGGTAAGCAACGTAACCATTCGATGCGTGGCATGGGTACCTTCAGTGTTTGAAAGAAACAAGGGAGTACCGGGGAAAACTTACTCATCCAGTTGGGACATCGGTATAGCTGATGTCAGGGCTACACGCAGTTTCAGCAATGCCGACTTCTGAACTTGGCGAACACGTTCCTTTGATAGGCCCAACTGACGCCCCACTTGTTCCAGAGTCTCGCGTCCTTCGTCTTCGCCATCCAAATGGAAACGCCGACTAATCACAAGCTTCTCACGGGGTGTCAAAAGAGAAGCCTCGTCACGAAAGTAATCGCGCAGGCGTGCCACACAAGGATTAACAGGCTGATCGAATGTTCCGACGTAAAGCTCGTTCCGCGGCAAAGTTTCCAGAGATAATGAAAGAGAAAGCCGATCAGTCGCTAGACGTTGGGACATGCGCGATAGAGCGCGCATCAGACAAGTAAAAGCATAGGTGCTGAAGCGAACGCCAAGCCACGGGTTGAACGCCGCCACGGCTTTGATCAATACGATTTGACATTCACCTGCCAAATCGTCAGCTAGTGGCGGGGATGACGCCCACTTTTGTACTGCCCGGTGAATCAGCTTATGGTTGCCAACCACAATGCGATTGCGCTCTTCATGGTATCTCGACCGCCACCGTTTCGCCGCCTGCCGTGTGGTGGAAGTACTGCTGCGCCAAGCGGCATAGTGCATGCGTTTGGCGATCAGGCGCGTCACTTCGTCAGGCATGAATCCGAGTGAGTTATCGTATTCGGTTGCGATGTCACCATAGACGTGCTCACTTCCCGGCTCCTGGAACGAAGGGTGAAAAGTAAAGTGTGGTTCAGCCGCCTTGCTTCGAAGAGGCTTTTTGATAATCGTGTTCATATCTTGCGTCCGCCTTATCGAGAATAAAGGGTTTACATCTTTCCCACGGACCACTTAGGTAAACGTTCAAATCGATCACTTAATTCTAGTGATGCTAAGGTTGGATGTCAAGATAATTTGGTCGAAATGGATTATTTTACTGGATATGAATCTTGATCGTGGCTTCGTTCCACAACTATTGACCGCTAAACCGTCGGCAAATACTTAGAAAATAAGCTAGTATTTCGCCAATGATTTTCGAGTAAATCGGCATTAAATGGACAATTCCAGTCGTTCGATTGGAGTTTCCGTGATCGATCGCCTAATAATTATACGGACGATTTGAACTTTTTGATTAGGTGCTCATTTGGACGCGCGTTTTTTCAGTCCGGCCGAGGTGTCACGGGCTTTGGGAGTGAGTACCTCGACCATCAAGCGTTGGGTGGATCAAGGCGTGCTGCCGGCTCATAAAACCGCTGGTGGGCACCGCAAGATATTGCGCGCCGATGTGCTGCGTTTAGTCCGTGCAGGTAGTTTCCCACATCTGGATTTGACTCTTCTTATGCTGCCTGACAACGTCGCCGACACCGATACTGCCACCTTGTCCCAGCTTCTCCTCGGTGGATTGAAACAGGGGGATATTGCCTTAATCCGTTCCGCCATCCACGGAGCTTATGCGGCAAGATTGCCGTTAGAAATACTGGGGGATGACGTGATCGTCCCCGCCATGACACAATTAGGCCATGAATGGCAAGAAGGACAGATTGACGTGATGCACGAACATCGTGGGACACATCTATGCATCACGGTATTGCACGAGCTAAGGCCAGCCTTGGAGATGAACGCTCAAAAAGACCGTCCCATCGCAGTAGGTGGGAATCCTGAGGGAGATCATAGTTCTCTGGCCAGCTTGCTCATCGAGTTGATGCTTCTGGATACCGGATGGGATGCCGTCAACCTGGGTCCCGCTACTCCATTGTCCTCTTTTCGCTTGGCAATTGACGAGTTAAAGCCGTGTCTCGTCTGGTTATCGGTGAATTACCTTTCTGATTTTCCCAAGTTTGTCGATGAATATCGACAACTTCACCAACACGCTCGCGATGCTGGTGTCGCGGTGGTAATCGGTGGGCAGGCCCTGCCACAGTCGCTGTTCAATGTGGTGCCCTCAACATGTCATGGATCGTGTCTGGCGGACCTCGCTCAATTTGTCCGAACATTGCACCAGCGGCCGACATTACCCAAAAGAGGTCGGCCCTGCCATGAAGTGTCCTAATAGGTTACCATGCTGGAGAGCATCGTTAGCGCGCGGGGGGACGCCCTCTCCGTGGGGTTTTCGGACGGGGATGTAGAGTGCGGGCGAAGGCTGCCAAGTGACTTAAACCGTCTCCGAACGTCGTGTAAGGAATGGCGGATCGAACCGATTCTTTCAGTGCCTGCCCACCAACCGCGACCGCCACACCTTGTTTCTCAGCGACTTGATATAGATCATGATAAGCGTTGATGAACTCTTTTTGATTTTCCAGATAGGAGGCGGAGAGCCACAGTAGTCTTGGTCGTAATTCCTTGAGTGCTTGCTTTAGGCTTGGCAACGGCGTGTTGGGACCAAGGTTAATCGCTTCCCAGCCAGCGTCCAGCAAGACATACTGAGCGAGAAGTGTTGGTAATAGATAAGGGTCTCCTTCCGGTGCCGCACCGACGGCCACGGGCCGATTCCGCTCTGCTCGAACTTCTAGCTCGTTTTTCAATTCGTACAGCGCCGCCGCGCAGAGTTGAGTACCCCGGTGTTCCTGCCAAACATCAATCCGCGCGGTTTCCCAATCATGCCCTACTTTCGCCATCGCGGGAGCAATTACTCGATCAGCAAGGACTTCCACGGCCACGCCCAAGTCGTAACACCGGCGGATGAGGACTCTAACTTCGGCTTCTTTTCCGTCCAGCAGAGCCTTCCACAGGTCCAGCGCGACGTGGTCGAGGTCCACGACTGAATCTCTAGCAGAGGGCGCGCTTAACACCGCCAGGTCCCTTCGTGGTAAATTACTTTGCCTTGCCAGGGCAAGCACCTCGGCTCGGAGTAACTTGCGGTGCCCCCCCGCGGTTCGATGCGCCGGTAGTACCCCTTCATCCACCCAACGTTTGATCGTACTCACGCTGACACCAAGAGCCACCGCGGCTTCAGGGGTACTTAGATACTGGGGATGACTGCTAGTTCGCATGACTTCTAGTCCTCAACCGCAGTCCGCAGAGATTGCTTCGACTTGAACACACATGTATTTTGATCGTTACGATTGGCTATTTCAAGTCTATTACATCATTTTTCGCATTATTGCCTTTTATTTGTTGAAACGGTATCTATAAATATGGACGTTATGAATTTTTCTAACAATGGTTAGCTAACCTGACGAGGTCTTCCCGTATGGCGCTCGATAATTCACCTATACTGCTCACCGGGGCAACAGGCTATGTGGGTGGTCGTCTTCTCAAGCGTCTGGAAATCCTGGGGCCGACGGTGCGCTGTCTGGCCCGGCGACCTGAGTATCTACGTCCGCGGGTTCAACCCACCACGGAAGTAGTGGCGGGGGATCTCCTTCAAGCCGAGAGTCTGGCAATCGCGTTGCGTGGTATCCACACCGCCTACTATCTGGCGCATGCCATGGGTTCCGTCGGTTCTTTCGAGGAGGAAGATCGTCGGGCTGCCCAAAACTTCGCCACCGCTGCCCAAATGGCCGGAGTTCGGCGCATAATCTATCTTGGTGGACTTGGAGACAAACGCGAACCGCTTTCTGCCCACTTACGTAGCCGTCATGAAGTGGGAGACATCTTGCGAGCAAGTGGTGTATCGGTTATTGAGTTTCAGGCCTCCATCATCCTTGGGTCTGGCAGCCTTTCCTTCGAACTGATCCGTGCTTTGGTCGAACGGTTGCCAATCATGATCACGCCGCGATGGGTACGAGTACCGGCTCAACCAATCGCTATTAACGATGTATTGGACTATCTGATCGCCGCGCTCGATTTACCACTCTGCGAGAATCGAACTTTTGAGATTGGCGGGGCCGATCAAGTGACATATGCGGATTTGATGAAAGAGTATGCTCGTCAACGTGGTTTGCGACGCTGGCTTATCTCAGTTCCTGTGTTGACTCCTCGTTTGTCGAGCCTGTGGTTGGGTCTGGTGACTCCCGTCTATGCCCGGGTTGGCCGAAAGCTGATCGAGAGCATCCGTCATCCAACGATTGTTCGAGATTCAGCCGCGTTGGCTACCTTTGCGATTCGTCCCGTCGGTGTGCGTCAAGCGATTGCCGACGCGCTGCGCAATGAGGATGAGGAACTGGCGCAAACGCGCTGGTCGGACGCTTTGTCTTCTTCAGGAAGAGTCCCGAGTTGGTTCGGCATCCAGTTCGGATCGCGCCGTGTGGATTCGCGGGTTATGACGGTCGCCGCGCCTGCCGTCGAGGCCTTCGCACCGATTCAGCGTATCGGTGGCCAGCGTGGTTGGTACTGTGCCAACTGGTTGTGGCAACTGCGCGGGTTCATTGATTTGTTAGTTGGCGGAGTAGGCATGCGCCGGGGACGTCATGATCCAGAAACCTTGCGTGTAGGGGACACCGTGGATTGTTGGCGCGTGGAATCTCTGGAACCGCATCACTTACTTCGTCTTTCGGCTGAAATGCGATTGCCCGGACGGGCCTGGTTGGAGTTTGAAGTTGCCGAAAATAATGGCCAATCCACTATCCGGCAGACAGCGATATTCGATCCTGTTGGGCTGCGCGGACGTGCATACTGGTACTTCGTTTACCCACTGCATCAATATGTGTTTGCTGGCATGTTACGGGGCATAGCTCAAGCCGTGGGCAAACCAATACACAACAACACGGAAGATTCACTGGGAAAAATCCTTCAATGGGTTGTCTTGCTGTTGTTCCTGCTCATCTGTTTCGGAACGGCGGCGCTCGGATCGGCCTGGACCAGTATGTCCCTGGACGATTGGTACGCGGCATTACACAAACCATCGTGGAACCCGCCCAATTGGGTCTTCGGTCCTGTTTGGAGCATCCTATACTTCTGCATGGCCGTCGCGGCTTGGCTGGTCTGGCGTCGAAAAGGGGTGTCCCGCGCGTGGTTACCCTTGTTTTTGTTCGGTATTCAGTTACTTCTCAACGCCATTTGGTCTGGCTTGTTTTTCGGCTTACGTAATCCCGGTTTGGCTTTTGCCGATGTCGTTTTACTGTGGTTCTCCATCCTGGCTACCATTATCGCCTTTAACCGTGTCTCCATGTGGGCAGCAGCTTTGCTACTACCCTATCTCGCCTGGGTGACATTCGCTGCCGTCCTGAATTGGACGCTTTGGCAGATGAATTTATGACCGGCGTAAGAAAACAGTTTGTGCCGTTGGTCTGAGAGTCTGTTTGCAAATTGTTCCTAGGATTTCCGGGTGTATCGGAACCGATGTTCATTTGGTGTCGATGACAGTTTTTGTAACATTCGATGGATAGAACTTAGTTTAACTATCAATCATCACCATGCTGGGAGTTGGCTCTTTGTGCTGGCGCGCGGACTATTTTACGCAACAACTGTAACAAGCGATCCCAGGTGCCATCGGTCATCCACTTGTAGTAGTGCGTAACGGTTCCCTTGGGAGGAAAATCATGCGGTAGCGCCCGCCATTGACAGCCCGTGCGATTGATATACCGAATCGCATTTTATTAAATAATTTATGGAACATCCATTTTCCGAACAGACTCTGAAAATCCGCGGGATCCGTGATACCAAACATGTGTTAGTCGGATGAACCAACGATTACTCTCGTCTCCTGTCCCGTGCGGTCAAACTTATTGACACTCCGCACCCGCAAAACATTGTCACCGGGTTGGAGTTTCCAGGTGAAGCGGGCGGGAGTCTGCTTCCAGACTCCCTTTTCATCCAGGCGTTCCAGACGGGCCAAGTTGGGGGTCAGCGTCTCCAAATCGACTTGCAGCTCGCCCGGCTTCGCGGAGTAGGCCAGGTGGATCCGCGTCCAATTCAGACTCCAATCGATGTCTTGCGGGCGGGACGGGGACAGATGCTTGCTGTATTCCGGCGAAATTGTGGGGTGGTCGCGGTCGTCGCCTACCCACCAGTAACCATCATAGGCATACGGCGAGTACCCTTGGTACATTTCACCGGGTAACAGGGACGTCATGTAGTTGTTCCGATCTGGAAAACCATAGCGGCGGAAATTGGCAATGCCACAGACAGGCCAGTCAGGTAAGTCGCTAACCGTGATGCTATCGGGGCGCGGGGTCGTGTGCTTGGACGGCGGGGCGGGACGGCATAGAGCGGCAATTTTCTCACTCAATTCCTTGGGAGTGAAACAGACGCGCAGCTTGTCGGTCTTGCCATCCCGATACGCCTGGTGAATTTCCAGGGCACTGAGTGGAATACCGTCCTTTTCATAGTGTAGTCCCGCATCTGGTCGCGGCTTGGAGTTGCCAGCATCCATCATCACCCACTTCCCCAGCTCATCGACCCAGACTTCGGAAACGCAATGGTGATCGAGGATGCAATGCCGAGCGTTCCAGCCCAGGGCCAGACAACAGTGGGTATAGACGGCTGCGTAGTGGGTACACATCGTCAGACATTCGGGTTGGTCCTTCAATTCCAGGATAGTCAGGGCGTCCCACGGCGGCATCCAGGAGGCAGGTCCCCCCTCCCAGGCATTGTGCCATTGATTGCGTACCCAATAGCGCAACAGCATCAACTTTTCCATCTCCGTCTTGCCCGGCGCGATGACTTTGTCCAGTTGGTAGCGGTCGCGCAGCAGTTTTAGGCGCGGTGTCGGTTCCTGATAGGTAAATGGCACCGACGAGCTGCGAATGGCTGGCTCTTGTTTCGTTACTTGAAGTGAACTCGGTGAAATGCGCGAATCAGGACGCCATTCATACTGGATTGTTCCTGGTTGGAACGCATTGACGTCCCGATTGTCATTCGTCCTATCGAGGTCCACGCGGAGCTGCGCCCAACGGTGTTCGGCCAGTTTCGCATCCGGTTGGTACGGCTTGTCCAGTCGCATCCAGTCCGTCCAGGTACGCTGGTCTGGCGTGGGCGTTGAGCCAGTCCGCAACCAGCAGCCCGGCAAGGAGGGAAATCGAACTAACTGTCCTGGTTTGGCAATTGTCTCTGGTGTGGTTTCCCACAGATCGAACACTGGCGACATGGCCCAGCCGGTAGTCGCGCTCTGGCCAAGGCGGAGACGTACCAAATACTCGCCAGTTTGATTGGCTTGCGGCCCCAGACGCTGCTCGGACCAGGTTTTGCCGCCATCGGAACTTTTCAGACTGCGCCCCGCCGAGCGCCCCGGTTCAAAAGCCAACCGGCCACGCCCTGATAGGACTACTTCATTGACACCTTTTCGGAGCAACTTTGTGGGGACCTGCGCTCGCATCCATCCAGTGGAAGAGAGTTTTTCCAAGGGTAACTCGGTCCCGTTCCAGCGCAGAGTCGCCGCGGATCGATACAATAGCACCTCGGCGAAACTGGCTTGGGAATCTTCGAGAATAAACAGCTTCTTGGCCTGAGTCCGCTCATCCAGTCTTTCGACTTGGTGATGATCGGTGTTTCCCATTTCATCTGCAAGCAAAACAGAGTGAGCTAGGCGAATGGCACCGTCCTTGTCCTGTACAACGGTGGGGCCGAGCAACCAAGAACCGGGAAGGTTCTTCGAGACGGTTAGCGACGGGGTATCGTCGGCGTGGAGGTGGGAGAGTGTGTTGCCCAACGCACTGGTGAGAAAGAGGACGGCGATGAAGGCAGGAATATAGCGTCGGTTCATGGGTGTAACTCCTATGATACTCTTTGTTCCCAGGCGGTAGCCCAGGAATGAGGCAACGATTCAACTACTGGTTACTTCCGCGGCGCCGTCAGTTGGGGAAAACAGGCGACGTTCAATTGCGGGTAGATGTCCAAGAGAAAGAGCGAGCCGTCCGCGCTGACGGCGGCTCCTTGCATGTAATCGAGGCTGTATTTATCGGTGCGGTTGTAGGTGTGTTTCACCTTCTCTTCATCCAGGCCAACAATGTTGGGGACACCTGCCGTTTCGACGTTGTGCGTCTTAGGATCGAAACGCATGATGCGCAGCTGTGGAATGGCGGCGGGTTTGCCGTTGCGCGCGCCGGGAACGCTGGTGTTGAGTGGGTAGTAAAATTGGCCGTCCTTGCCGAAGACGCCCGCATGGATGTCCAGCACCGGCAACCCAGCGGGGGCGGCGGGCGCGGCATTGCGCACCGTCACCGTCGGGAACGGCCCTGACTTCACCTGATCCACGTCATATTCCAAGATGTACGGGTGTCCGAAACCCGCCCCGTATAGTTTGCCGTTCGGTCCCATCGCCAGGACATACGGCGAGCGATACCCGCCGTCGTTGGCCATTTTCACCGCCAAATCCTCGACGTACCCCGTCTCCGGATTGTAGCGGCACAAGGTATCCCCCCGTCCGGTGGTGTAAACGTATCCCTTGGCATCAATAGCATAATAGCGACATTGATTGCCAACATGGCCGGCGTCCCGGACGGCGCCGGTCTTCAAGTCATAAACGATGAAATGATTTTTCGGCTCGCTGCGCCAGTACACCTTGCCGCGCGCGTCGTCGATGGCGCCGGCCACCAGTCCCTCTTGCGGCTTTAGGATGCCAAGGCTGCGGGCGAAGCCGGTCTTGGGATCGAAGTAGCACATATGGCCGCCGGGGTAGCCTTGCGGTTGCTCGGCATATTCGGGGCGGTCGCCGAATGCTTCGTGGGCTTGCTTGCTGGCGAACCAGATTTTCCCATCGGCGCCGACCAGGATTTTCGAGTGAATTTTGCCTTGGGTGTTGATCCCTTCCAAGCGCTCTCCGCTCAGATCGCGCAGACTGACTACTTTATCCATGAAAGTAGGTTTCTTGGTCGGATCGAAACGCAGTAGCCAGCCGTATCCGCCATAGCGGGCGGAACCGACATATACCTGCCCATCTTGGCCGACTTCAATGGCGGTGTAACCGGACGCCTCCGTGGTGCTTCCCAGAGGAGCAAAGACGATATGGCAATCCAGAGGCCGGACGGGTTCTACCTTGACGTCCTCCGCCGGCGCCGGTCGCTTGCGGGGGGTTGCCTTCTGTGGCGTTGGTGGTACCAGCGGGAAGCGAATTAAGCGCGCAATGCGGTCACGCTCGCCGGCATAGACGTTGCCTTTACCGTCGTACAGCATGGCGCCGATGCCATTCATGCTTGGCTGGCCATCGACGCGCGGCACGGGACCAGGCCAAATACCCGATGAGGAATTGCCCTGCTGAAACACGAACGAACGCGGCATCCCCTCGGCGTTACCACAGACGCCGACTACTGTATGCGACAGACTCCCTTCTTCATCCTTCTCCGGCGGCAATGCGACCAGGGCCTGAATCGTACCCTGGTTGAATGGTTTGCCGCGCGGCCGCAGTACTGGGCCGTCCTTATACAGACGTAGCTCAAATAGGTAGCCGTCCGACGTGCCGCCGACGATGCAAGTATAGTCCCCCTTCTTGCCGCTTTGGCACGGGTAGGCAACGGCGGCATCGAGGCTAGTCCACGGTTCCCGGCTGGGAATGGCGGGTAACGTGAGGTCCAGTTTTTCCAGCGTGCGGCTCTCTGGGTCGTAGCGATACAGGTTGCCGGAATGGGTCCGTCCTTCGCGGCGCGGGTCGGTCGCCCCGGCGGTGTAGGCGGCTCCCGTGGCGGGGTCAATGACAATGGCTCGTGACACCTGGCGCGGATAATGGACGTTGCGGTTGGTGCCGAAGTTCACTTTCTCGGCATAAAACGGTGTCTCGAAAGTGCGATAACCGGCAATGGCGCCGTGATCCTTGAAGGTCTTGGCTTTCAAGTCATAAGTGAAGAAATGACCGTCGGGCCAGGTGTTGCCGGCAATTTCACCGGACTTTTCGACGTAGGCGATGGTGTAAATCCCCTGTCCGGGAACTGGCACGCCCAAGTCCTCGATCTTGGCCGCCCCGTTGCCGGATAAGGTGAAGCGATATAGATGTCCCACGGCCTTGGGATCGGTCCGCGTGGCGATCCCCGTCGGATCGGCCTGCGTGCCGGTGATCAGGGAGCCATCGGGCAATTGGATCAGGTTATAGGACAAGCCAATGCCCCCCTCCAGCCGGGCCAAGCTGCGAGCCGCGCCAGTTTTTTCGTCATGGGAGAACAAATGGGCGGCGTGTCCGGTGGTGCCGCCAAAGATGCGTCCTTGGCCATCGGTGGTCAGGCACAGGACACCGCGTTCGTTGGCGGGAATGGCCTGATTTAGCTCGATCCCCTGGCCGCGATAAAACAGGTCCACGGGGTTGTCGGCCAGCACGGCGCCGCCCCATAGCAAGATGAGTGCGATAGAAACGTATGCTCGCATAATGCTTCCTCGTCAAAAGGATGAAACGAATTCTGGATTGCATTATGCGCGCAGCGAGTAGGAAATGCCAGTAGGGGCAGTGTAATGTCAAAAAGAAATGGGGGAAAAATTTGGGGCTTCATCGTTTCGCGCCGGCCAACGACAGTCGGTGCAAAACGATGAAGCCGGGCAGCAGCAAGCAAGTGCAAGCAAGTTATTTCATCATCCCATCACGCCGCCTTCTGAATGCGTCGGACCACCGCCCGGCCATAGGTGTGCTTGGCGACGACATTGGTGATGAACTTATTCACCAGTGTTGGGGCCAGGGACATAGGACGAAGCACATCGACGATCAGCACGGCCCGCGTTTCCTTGCTGTGGTTGACGACCCGGTGCGGATGGGAATCGTCAAACAACACCCCTTCACCGGCTTTCCAAGTGTATTCCTGGCCATTGACGATGATCTTGGGTGGGTTGTCTCGCGGCACGCGCAGACCCAGGTGATAGCGCAAGTAACCTAGATAAGGGCCTTCGTGTTCGGGAATCGATTTGCCGGGATCGAGGATGGAGAAAAACGCTTGAATCACGTTGGGAATTCGATCCAGGATAGCGCAGGTCTTCGGGCAGTGAACACGATTGACTTCCGGTTTGTGGCCCAGGAGGTAGAGCATGAACACGCTCCAATTCTTCTCCGGGTTCAGGCCAGTGATTTTCGCCTCGCCGGGGTCCACGTCCTGGTAACGCTGGAACCGCGGCTGCTTGTTCATGACTTTTTCGAACTCTTCGCGAATGACGAGATAGTTTTGAGTGATTTCATTCAATTCAGGAAACGTGGTCGTGATGTCGAAGAAGGCCGGGCGCTTGGACCCACCCGCGAAGGGCCACAGCACGCCATTCACCATTCCCTTGAAAATGTGATAGTCCAACTTCATGGACGGATGCTCCTTACATTGGCATTTACCCCCGTAATGTCGTTAGCGGCGCGAAAATCGCGCTAACAGAAAATAATTCGGTGCGCCGAACCAATTAACTTGATTGGTTTAATTTCGTTCAAGTGGATGGATAAGAGTGCTTGTCGGCTCGTTTAGCGTGCGAGCCGCAGGCGAGCTTCAGAATAGGCAAGGGGCACTTCCTCCAATTGCCAAGGCCGCCGCGCCACGTCACAATGTAGGAAATAGGAAATTTCACTTTGTTGCGATGATCATTATGGAATTTGCGCGACCGTGGTTGTTGATGTTGTTGATCGCGTTGCCGCTGCTGGCGTGGTGGTGGTTTCGCGCGCGGCCGGCAGCGTTGCGCTATTCGGATACGGGCCTGCTGGCCGAGCTACCGGCGGGGCGGGAAAGATGGGCGCGCTGGAGCGGGTTGGCGTTGCGGATCGGCGGACTGGGGCTGTTGATCGTGGCCTTGGCCGGGCCGCGTTGGCCGGATCGCACCACTCCCATCATCACCGAGGGAGTGTCCATCATGGTGCTCCTGGATGTCAGCGGCAGCATGGCGGAGCGCGATTACTTTTGGCAGGGGGAGCAAGTCACTCGGTTGGAGGCAGCCAAAAACGTTCTGCGTCTGTTCGTGACTGGCGGCCAACAGGACGGCGTGGAATTCATCGGCCGGTCCACCGATGCCGTCGGACTGATCGCCTTTGCCACTCGACCGGAGAATACCTGCCCGTTGACCCTCAGCCATTCCGCCTTGCTGCGGGCGCTGGCGGCCGAGCAACCGCGTGCCGGCAGCCTGGAAGCGGAAACCAACCTCAGCGATGCCATTGTGTTGGGCTTGCATCGGCTGCGACAGGCCAAGACCCAGCGCAAGGTGCTCATCCTGCTCAGTGACGGTGAACAGACGGTGCGTGAACCAGTATCGGGGTGGATGCCGCGCCAGGCCGCGCAGCTCGCCGCCAATATGGGGATTCCCGTGCATACCATCGATACGGGCGGCGTTGCCGATTCCGAGGCCGCCGCTTTGGAACGTGAATTGGGCCGGCAGATTCTGCAAACCATCGCCACCATGACCCAGGGACAATACTTCGAGGCCAACGATAGCGCTGCCTTGCTGCGTGTTGGCCAACAATTGGATCAGCTGGAACGCGCCCCGATTCGCAGTTTCTTGTATTGGCGGTATTATGAAGCTTATCCGTGGGTTGCCCTGGCCGCGCTCGTCTTCTTGCTAGGGGCCTTTTGTTTGGAACAAACCGTGTGGCAGAGGCTGCCGTGAACCTGTTACGTCCGTGGTTTGCCGATCCGTGGTTGTTGAGCGTGTTGGTCGTGCTCCCGGTGCTGGGAATTCTGGCCTGGTGGGGCAGACGGCGCCGCCGGCGCAAGCTGCTTCAGCTCGGTTGGCTGCCCGCGCTGGTTGGCTTGACCGAACGCGGTCGGGAATGGCGCAAGCTGAGGCTGTTTTGCTGGACTTGGGGGCTGATCCTACTCATCGTGGGGAGCGCCGGGCCGCAATGGGGCATCGATCCGGAACGCGCCACTGCGCCGGGGCGGGATGTAGTAGTTGTGCTCGATGTGAGCCGCAGCATGTTGGGCCAAGATGTGCCGCCCAATCGTCAGGAGCAAGCCCGGCAAGCCTTGAATGACTTGGCCGATGCCTTGCGGCAGCGCGGCGGGCATCGCTTGGGGTTGGTCGCGTTCGCCCATCGCGCGCTGGTCGTATGCCCGCTGACGAACGATTATAATTACTTCCAGGAAAAATTGGCAGAGCTAGACGCCGCTTTCCCACCTCCCGACGTTCGGCCCACGCGGCGCGGCTTGGCGTCGGGCACGCGCATCGGAGCAGGCATCCAAGCAGCGGTGGCATTGCTCGGTGATGAGCATTTCCGCCCCTTTCAGGATGTGTTGCTGATCTCGGATGGCGATGATCCGGGGCGGGATGGAGAATGGGCCATCGGCATCGCGGCCGCCAGCCAAGAGAAGGTGCCGGTGCATGTCATCGGCGTCGGTGATCCCGAACGGGACGGCGTGCCAATCCCGGTGGGGGACGAGATGGTCCTCACGCGCTACCAGGAAGAGCCGTTGCGCGAAATCGCACGGCAGACCGGCGGATTATATCTCGCCCCCAGCGGCGCGGCCCCCCCCTTGGGGGAGTGGTTCCAGCGGCACCTTGAACCCAAGATCGGCCGCGACCATACCGAGGATGTCCTGCCCCTGTATCGGCAGCGCTATCCGTGGTTTCTGGGGGGAGCACTGCTGCTACTCGTCGCGGAAGTGCTACTGAGTCGGCGCTGGCCCATGAGGAACCGGGAGATTAGTGGGCAGAAGTCAGCGTTTAGCGTGCGCGCCGTCGGCGCGCTAGCCCCCCTACAACAATGACAACGCCACAAACGACACGTACCATGAAACCAACTTCCGCGAATCAGAAACCTGTTTCGGTGGCGAACCCCGTTCTTTTAGCGGTATTGATTTCTGCAAGCGGCGTGATCCTTGCCGCCGCCGAGCCGTTGGCGCTGATCCAGCGCGGCAACTTGGCCTTTGCCGAAGGGGACTACGCCACGGCGCTGGAGCTGTACGAACAGGCTGGCGAGTGGGCGGACGATCCAGGCTGGATTGCCTTCAATCAAGGAGCGGTCCATTATCGCCAGGAGAACTATCGGGAAGCGGAGCAGTTGTATCGCGCTTGTCTGGAAGATGCCACCGGCAGCCGGCGGGCCAGAGCGTTGTACAATCTGGGGAATTGTTTGCTGCGCCAGGGCGGGGACACTCAGCCGGAAGTGTTGCGCCATGCCATCGACTGCTTCCAGCAATGCCAAGCGCATCCCGCGTCCACGCCGGAGCTTCGCGAAGAGGCGCGTCACAATCTCGAGTTGGCCAAACTGCTGTGGGTGAAGGCGAAAGCCGCCCAGGCCAAGGACCCCCCCCATTCCCCCAACAGTGGTGAATCGGACCCTTCCGACACCAAATCGCCTCAACCGCCTCCCAAGAATGGCACGGATTCAGGCACGCAACCAGCCAACGGCAATCAGTCCCCCCAGGTCGGCGAACCGGTGACTCACCCACAGGAGCAGCCCCGCCCCATGGCCAGCGACCATCAACCGCCACCCGGACAAGGGACACTGCCAATAGTGCCCGACACAGAGAACGTGGTACCGCTGCCAGCCGCCGACACCGCCGCCCTCTTGCAACAGGCCGCCGCTGACATCTTGGAGGAAATCCGCAAACATCGCCTCATCCGCTCCGCCACCCAACACACCAACCCCCTCGATTGGTGATGTTTCAGGGGGCAGTGATCAGTGACCCATGACCAGCATCAATGACAAATGACCAGTGACAAAAGAACACAAGACGGATTATTCCGACAAGGTGTCAGCGCTCCGCGTCTATCGTTCCGCGTTGATCGTTCCGTGTTCCTCGCTGTTATTCTCCTCATCCTTGATCCTTCATCTTTCATCCTTGCCCAAGAGCCGCCGATTTTAGGACAGCCGCGCGACTATAGCGGGGCCGTCGGCTCGTTTCACGTCACCATGCGGGCCACGCCAACCGAGGTGGCAGTGGAGCAGCCGTTGCGGCTGACGGTGCGCGTGCAGGCGACGCGCGTGCCGCCGTCGCCGTGGACGCTTCGCCCACCCCGTCGGCCGCGCTTGCAAGAGCAACCCTGGTTCAACGAACGCTTCCACATCGAGGAAAGCCGGACCGATCAACCCGATCGTGAATTTCCCAGTGAATTAGCTTGGGAATTCGATTATTGGCTGCGCCCTCGTGACACCGAAGTAGCCCAGATACCGCCGCTGCGGTTCGTGTACTTCAACCCGGCTTTCGTGCCAGAGTGGAAGGGCTACATGACGACCGTGGCCAATGACGGCGCCGAACGACATTCCATTCCGATTTATGTGCGTGCGAAACCGGCTTTTTCCGCCGCGCCGCTTGAGGCCGCGCCGGACTTGTTCGTTCTGCCCGCCGATACGCGTTTTCTCGACCGTCCCTATTCGGCGGAGTTTCCCTCGCTTGTCGTGCTGGGTTTGTTGGTGGTGGCGCCGCCGTTAGCCTGCGCGGCCTGGTATGTTTGGTGGCGGCGGCGTTATCCCGACGCGGCGCGTCTAGCCCGGTTACGGCGCGGACGAGCGGCGCGGACGGCCCTAAAGGGGCTACGCGGCCTCGCCCAGCTCGATGCTGTGGAGCGCGGCACCCGCAGTGCCAGCATTATGACCACTTATTTGCGGCATCGGCTCGATCTCCCCGCCGTCGAGCCAGCGCCGGCCGAAGTGGCGGCCCATTTGGAACACACGGGCGTCACTACCGAGCTGGCGGACAAGACTGCCGCGTTTTTCCGCAGGTGCGATGCCGTTCGTTTCGGCCCCCCTGACTTAGCGAACCGCGACGATTTGGCGGATGTCGCCACCCAATTGATTCATGCCTTGGAGATGGAGCTGTGGTCCCGGCAAGCTGCGTGATGACCTTGATACTTGGCGCCGCGCTTCAGGAAGCGGACGCCTCCCCGCACGCGCCGCTATACGCGCAAGCGCGGGCAGAGTTCGAGCACGGCGCGCGGCTGCGCGACACGGACCCGGCCCTGGCACGACAGCATTTCCATAGGGCAGGTGAATACTTCGACCGACTGCGCCAGCAAGGCGTCCATCATCCGACCTTGGAGCTGCAACGCGGCAATGCCTATTTCCTGGCGGGGGATGTGCCGCGTGCCATTCTGGCTTATCGTGCTGGCTTGTGGCTGGCCCCGCATGACGCCGCCTTACGGGCCCGCTTGGCGGACGCACGGGGGCAAGTAGCTTGGTCCACCACGGACAAGCTCGGACAACCGCCCGAGGATAATTGGCCGCCGTGGCTGCCGCGCGTGGCGCCGGAGGTATTGCTAGGACTGGCCGGCTTCTTTTATTCTCTATTTTGTGTCAGTATCACGCGTTGGGGGATGACGCGCTGGAGCGGCTGGCTGGAAAGCGGCGCCGTGACGTTGCTTCTGACTATCGCGGCAACCGGCGGCTGGCTGGCCCAGGAGTGGCAGCGTGGGCGGGAGAAGCAATATCCAGTCGTCGTCATCGCCGAAGACGGCATTCTTCTGCGCAAAGGCAACGGCATGGCCTATGCGCCACGCTATGACACACCCCTGGCGCGCGGCGTCGAGGGACACCTCTTGCGCCAACGCGGCGACTGGCTGCATATTGAATTAGCCAGCGGTCAAACCGGCTGGGTGCTTCGCCAATGGGTGGTGGACGATCCCCCATCAACCGCGCCAGGGGCCAACGCCTCTGGCTAGGAACTGGCGTCCCTCCGAGGCTTCGGGAACAGCCTTAATGACACACTAACGACACCATCGGAACCGGCGGAAGGGACAGGCCATTTTTTTCGTTCCCCATCGTGTCACCGCCAAGGTATGATGGCATGAACGGGATAAAGCATCCTCCATGCGCTTCGCAGTTATGTGGCAGACACCAACGAAAGGTGTTCGTCATCTTTTGCCCAGAAAGAGGTTGTCGCAACCATGCGAAACGAGTGTTTGTTAGCGGGAATATTAGCATGTACCTTGACTGCCGCGCTCGAAGGGGCGGAGCTGGTCAGCGGGCCGATGGTGGGACATACGACGGATCGGAGCGTGCGCATCTGGGCGCGGGGGGATGCTGAGGCGGAAATGGTGGTGGCCGTCAGCGAGGCTGCCGACCTTGCCAACCCAATGAAGTCCGCTCCCGTGCGGATGCGAGCAGCGCGAGACTTCACCGGTGTCTGCGAGGTGGCCGGGCTTCAGAGCGCCACCCGCTACTACTATAACGTGTTCCTCGATGGCCAAGCGCGGCTCAGTGGAGAGCTACCTTCCTTCCGTACCTTCCCTTCCGAGGGGCGCCCCGCCCAATTCCGCGTCATGTTCGGTGGCGGCATCCGCTTCCAGGTCGATCCCGAACAAGTTATCTGGGACGACATGCTCAAACTGCGACCGTTGGCCATGATTCAAATGGGGGACAACGTCTATGCCGACAACTACATCGAAGATCGGCATCTCAAGATGGCGGTCGCCTTGGGGGATAACGTCAAATACCTGAAAAAGAATGACCACGATGGGCAAGTCCGGTACGTGAAGGACTCAGCCGACCAGCGCTCGACGCGCGTGTACTATCGCATTCAGCAGAGCCTTCCCCCGTACCGGCGTTTCATCGCCGCCACGCCGACCTACGCGGTCTGGGATGATCACGACAGCTTCGGCGAAGGAGGTGGGCGCGGCGTGCCGCCGATCAGCGACCGGCTCAAGCTCGGCATTCAGGTCTTTAGCGAGAATTTCGCTCATCCCTATTACGGCGGCGGCGACGCGGCGCCGGGAACCTGGTGTCATTTCTCGGTTGCCGACTGCGACTTCTTCTTGCTCGACGCGCGCACTTATCGGGGAGCGGGCTTTGACAACCGGGGGCGAAAACCTTTTCTGGGAGAAGCCGAGGAACAATGGCTCCGTGAGCGGCTGGCCACGTCCAAGGCCACCTTCAAATTCCTCGTCTGCGGCAGTCCGTGGAACAACCAATCGAAAAAAAGCGGCGTCCGCACCACCGAGGACAACTACTACGACAATCACGGCGACACCCTGGCCAGCTTCAAGTGGGCGCGCGATGAGTTGTTCCGCTACATCATCGAGAAGAAGATCGCTGGGGTCATTCTGCTGTCTGGTGATCGGCATCGTGGCGACATCGCCCAAGTCTGGCCCAAGGGGATGCCGGAGCACGTCTTCCACGATCTCAATAACTGCAACATCGCCAGCCGGACCACGACGCCGGCCTTCCAACCGGGGGAAGAAGGCTTGCTCCATTCTTATAGCGGCCGCTGCTTCGGCACCCTGGACATCGATACCACGGCCCGTCCCGCCACCATCACTTATACCTTGTGGGGCTCGCGCCAGGGACGCCCGCCGTTCGCCCAGCAACAAGTCTTCGTCCTGCGCGCCACCGACTTTTTACCAGCGCCGGTCGGTCCCGTTCGGACCCCGGAGGAGTGAAGGGGTGAAAAAGATGAAGAGGTGAGGGAGTGAAAGCAGGATCTCTCCTCACCCCCTCTCATCCCCTTGCCCCCTCATCCCATCACTGCTTCGCGCCAGTAGCTTCACGCGAACCGATGAATTTCCCTGTTCAACGAGTATGGATAATCCATCAATCCCTGGTTCATTTCCGCACACTCACCAAGATCGGCGCGCTGGCGTAGCTCACTTTGACCACGAAATTGATGGAGACATGACACATCACGCTGATGGGCACGTTCTCGATGGGGGCGGCGTTCGGGGCGGCCTTCAAGACGATGTGTCCCTGGCTCGCGGCGCCGAGCAGCGTCTTGCTCTTGCCGGGTACGATGGTAACGCCGGGCGGGAGCGGGTCGGCATAGACGCGGTTAAGGTGCTTGAGCGGAATGTCCAGGGAGATACTTTTGTCGTAATCGGGACGCCGCTGAACCGTCACATCGATCTTCACTTCCTCGCCGGGTTTCATGGAGATGATTTTCGGGCTGACTTCGACGTGGAGAATGTCGGATGGCTCGGTGACGGCCACGCTCTGCATGTTGACATCAAACTGCCCACGCCCGCCGCCGGGGAAGTAAATTTCCTGCATCGACGTGACGGGCCGTTCGAGAACCTCCGCCCTGCCGTCGGCGTGTTGGACCGTGCCCCGCGCCACGATGCGAACATTGGTCGCGTCAAGGGGAGCATCGGCGGCGGCTGTCACCACGATGACCCCCTGCGTCATGGTGGGGGAAATGGTCAACGGGCTGGCCGTCACCCCTTGGGGTAGTCCGTGGACCTCAATCGTCACCGGACCGGTGAAGCCGCCGACGCGGGTCACTTGCGCGAACCAAGCCATGCTGGAACCAGGGCCGATCATGGCCTTGTCCGGGTCGCATTTCACCGCGAAATCCGGGCGCGTCGGCTCGGCCTCGATGTAGTAAACCGCCGTGTCTCCGCCCTTGCTGTTCAGATCGCGGATGCGCAGGATGTAGTCGCCATCCGCTGGCGGGGTGAACACCAAGCCGGCGTCCTTGCCCACCAAATCGTCGTTGGTGGCCACGACCGTCCCCTTGGCGTTCATCACGTCGAGCACCGAATCCAAGCTCGATTGCAGACTGGTACCGAAACGCCGGGCCTTGACCTCGAAACGAATGGCTGCCCCTTTTTTGGCGGCGAAGACGAAGTGGTCCAGATCGCGGTTGACACCAATTCGCCCATTGATGCCGCAGGGGATCGTGACACGCTGAGCCTGGGCCGGAGTGTCGTTCGGCTCTTGCTCCAGCACTTGCGGCAGCTCGCTGACAATAAAAGCGATGGGATAGGTTTGATCCTTGCCCACGGTGAGCGGCACTTGATGAATTCCTGGCGTGTCGGGCGCCGTGAGGGGCACCCGGTCCATCGCCGACTTGGCCGAGCCAACCGGCTCCACCTGCACCACCTGCCCCGGATTGCCAGCCATGGGATACACATGCGACACATAGGGGCGCTGGGTCACGATCATGGCGTAGGTCCAGCGCGGGTCGCCGTCGTATTTGGAATCGCGGATTTGGATGACGTACTCCCCGGTTCGCGGAAT
>JBKBIP010000019.1:0-10901 GCA_046297495.1 Gemmataceae bacterium
CCCCGTCATTTTTCTGGGTCACACCCTTACTCTCTTCGGTGACGCCACCAACAACGGCGGCGGCATTTTCAACAGCGACTCCGGCACGGTGACGGTGCAGAACAGCACCCTATCCGGTAACTTCGCCTTCAACGGCGGCGGCATTCACAACCGCTTATCCGGCACGGTGACGGTGCAGAACAGCACCCTATCCGGTAACTCCGCCTTCTACGGCGGCGGCATTTACAACCGCTTATCCGGCACGGTGACGGTGCAGAACAGCACCCTATCCGGTAACTTCGCCTTCAACGGCGGCGGCATTTGGATGGCTGATGGGGCAACAATCGTCAACCTGGACAGCACTATCGTCGCCGGCAATACCGCCGGAGTCGGGCCTGATGTGCATCGCGCCGGCGGCACGCTGAACGTCCGCCACAGCCTGATTCAAACCACCGTCTCCGGCGGCATCAACGGCACCAATAGCAACAATCTCCCCGTTGGTACTGATCCGCTGCTCGGCCCGCTCCAGAACAACGGCGGGCCGACCTTCACGCACGCTCTGTTGCCCGGCAGCCCGGCCATCGACGCCGGCTTCAACTACGCAGGAAGCAGCTTCGACCAACGTGGCCCCGGCTTCCCTCGCACTGTAAATGGAACTACGGACATCGGCGCCTTTGAATCGCAATCTCTGTTTGCCGTGGGTGCGGGACCCGGCGGTGGTCCCCATGTCCGGGTCTACAACGCCGATGGTTCCCTGCGCTTTAGCTTCTTTGCTTTCGCCCCCGCCTTCACCGGCGGCGTGCGCGTGGCGGTCGGCGATGTCAATGGCGATGGAACTCAAGACATCATCGTGGGCGCGGGTCCTGGCGGTGGACCGCATGTTCGTGTCTTCAGCGGCGTGGATCTAACCGAACTGGCCAGTTTCTTCGCCTTTGCTCCCGGCTTCACCGGCGGTGTGTTTGTCGCGGCGGGCAACCTCAACGGTGATAATTTCATGGAAGTCATTGTCGGTGCCGGCGCGGGCGGCGGGCCACACGTCCGCAGCTTTCAGATCTCCGGCGGCGTGGCCACGGTGCTGCCGGGGCCGTTGGGCAACTTCTTCGCCTATGCCCCGTCCTTCACCGGCGGGGTCCACGTAGCCGCGGGGAATTTTGATGGCATCGGCAACGATGAGATCATCACCGGCGCCGGAGCGGGCGGCGGCCCGCACGTGAAAGCGTTTCGCGCCGATGGCGCCGTGATCGCCAGCTTTTTCGCCTATGCCCCGTCCTTCACCGGCGGCGTGTTCGTGGCATCGGCGGACCTGGATGACAATGGCTTGGCCGAGATCATCACGGGTGCCGGCGCGGGCGGCGGCCCGCACGTGAAAGTGTTCAATGGCGGCAATGCCAACCCCGTGGGTGACTTCTTCGCCTACAATGCCGCCTTCACCGGCGGTGTGCGCGTCGGCACCGTGCGGCTTGAGGGCGGGGATATAGGCATCCTCACCGGCCCTGGCCCCGGCGGCGCTCCGAACGTGCGCATCTTCGACGGTATGACTCTGAATGCCCTGGACAGCTTCTTCGCATTCGATCCGCTGTTCACCGGCGGCGTGTTCGTGGGCGGGTAAGGAAAAAAAAGGGGACGCGACTCGTATTCGTTGGTTGTCAGATGACGCCACGATCCGCTCCCCGTCAAGCAAATACGAGTCGCGTCCCCTTTTTATTCGTCAGAACCCCCCGCCCAAGGCGAATGGCAAGCCGATTCCCGCCGCGCCACCGAAGGGTTGGTTGAAGCCAGCGAACGGAACGCCCCCAAAAGCAAACGGCAGTCCAGCGGCCGTGAATGGCGAATTGAAGCTAGCAAAGGGAAAACTGGCCGGCGCGAACGGCGACGACAAGCCGCCGAATGTCAGCGGATTGACTCCTTGCCAGGGGAAGGGAAGCATGGGGCCAGGCGGGAAAAAGCCATTGAAGGGAAAGGCCCCCATCACGAAGGGATTCTGAAACGCTCCTCCCGCCATGCCGAACGGATTGCTCATGGCGAACGCATCCAAGGCTGCGTTATTCACCGCCGTTATGTTCAACCGATTGGAAAAGGCCGCCCCCGCGCCAGTGCGAGAGATGGGCAAAGGAACGCCGTTGGGCAACATGCCAACGTTCCCCCCATTCATCATGGGATTCGGCGCGAACGGATTGAACAGCTGCGGCGCCACCATGCCCCCCGCGAAGGGATTATTGAACACCACTCCTTGCCCCACCGGCATCCCACCGCCAAAGCCGCCCATCGGCCCAGGGGGAGCCGTGACACGCGGGGCGTTCGGCAAGCCGCCGCCGATACCGGCGAAAGCCGGCACGGGATTCACCAACGGCGCGCCGACGGGCCGCCCCGGACGAGCCAAATTCTGAGCCAACGCCGCGGGCGAAACTAGCCCCATCAAGGCGAATCCCAAGGTGAATCGAAACTGCCAGCCGGACGGATGAAAGCCCATGAGAATAACTCCTTGGCCGAGGATGCGAAAATCACATGGCGTCGAGCGCCCCGCGCGAGACTCATTTTGTCCCTTACCAAGTTGTCCAATATTCGGGGATCGCGGTCAAACGTGGGTGGAAGCGATTCCGTGAAAACCTTGCAAATGTGGAAAGGTCGCGCTATTTTTGCCGTGGATTGGGATTGGGGGGAAACCGCCAGTATTCTGCTTTCAGGAAAAAATAGCAAATACAGGCTTGCAGAGTTGCCAGATTACGGTATCCTGGGATAAATAGAATACCCAAAGCCTACCCAAGCCATGCCGAGATTGTGCTCCTACCTGCCCAAAAATTTGTTGCATCGGTTGATAAACTTGATCACAATGGATTTCCTGCCCGTTTATCCTGCCAATCTATTAGGGGGGTTTGTTCCATGAGAAACCTACTCACACGCTGGCCTGTCCTGCTGGCCCTTGTGGCTCTCACCTTGTCAGGCGGGTCTGCCCTTGCCGGCGAACTGTACGGCAGCGACAACGCTTCCGCTGGGGAAGTGGTGCTTCCCAAACCTTCGGAAGTGAAGTCGCTTGAAATCTATCCGAAAGAAGTCTCTTTGCACGGCGGGGATGACGCCAAGCAATTGATCATCTCGGCCGCGTTGACCGATGGCCGGTTGCAAGACCTGACCGGCGACGTGCAATACGACGTGGCCGATCAGAAGGTCGCGCGCGTGACCAGCACGGGGCGCGTGCTCCCCATCGGCAACGGCTCGACCGACATCACCGCCACGTATGGGAATCACGCGGTCAAGCTGACGGTCAAGGCGGAACACGTGGGAGACAATCTGCCCATCAATTTCGCCAATCAGATCGTGCCGATCTTCACCAAACTGGGCTGCAATTCGGGCGGCTGTCACGGTAAGGCCAGCGGCCAGAACGGCTTCCGGCTGTCACTGCTTGGCTTCGAGCCGGATTTGGATTACATGACCCTGGTGAAGGAAGCGCGTGGTCGGCGGTTGTTCCTGGCCGCTCCCGAATACAGTTTGTTGCTGCTCAAGGCGACGGGCCAAGTAGCCCACGGCGGCGGCAAGAAGATGGAAGCCGGCTCCGATGAATACAAACTGATCCGCCGCTGGATCGCCGCTGGCACCCCGCTGGGCAGCCCCGAAGATCCGGTCGTGGAACGTATCAGTGTCTATCCCGAACACCGCATTCTGACGCGGAGCAACAAGCAACAATTCGCCGTTTATGCTCACTATAGCGATGGCACCGTCGAGGACATCACCCGCCGGGCCCAATACGAAAGCAACGACACGGAAATCGCCGATGTCGATGAATCCGCCCTCGTGCGGACGTTGGGGCTGAGCGGCGAAGCTGCCATCATGGCCCGCTATCAAGGGCATGTCGCGGTATTCCGGGCCACCGTGCCGCTCGGAGTGAAGACTCCTGCTTATCAGTTCCCCGCGCAAACCTTGGTCGATCAGCACACGCACAAGAAGTGGCAAGAACTCGGCATTGTGCCATCGGAATTGTGCTCCGATGAGCAGTTCATCCGCCGCGTGTACCTCGACATCACCGGTACCCTGCCGACGCCAGAACAAGTGGCAGCCTTCGTCAATGACAAGAACGCCAAGAAGCGCGATCAGCTGGTCGATGATCTGCTGGAAACGCCGGAATACTCGTACTACTTCGCCAACAAGTGGGCCGATATCCTGCGCGTCAAACGCCGCAATCAGGCGGATCGGGCCAAGGGAACCTTCGCGTTCCACGGCTGGATTCGGGACGCCATCGCCAATGACATGCCCTATGACGATTTCGCGCGGGCCGTGTTGGCCGCCACTGGCGACGAGATCAACAGCCCGCCGACCGTGTGGTACAAGGAGCTGACGCAACCCGAACAGTTCGTGGATGACACCGCTCAAGTGTTCCTCGGCCTGCGGATCGCGTGCGCCCAGTGCCATCACCATCCGTATGAGAAATGGAGCCAGGACGATTATTGGGGGTTGGCCGCCTTCTTCGGGCGCGTGGGCCGCAAGAACATGATCGTTCCCGGCTTGCAACAGAATCAAGGCAACCGCGTGGTGGTCTTCAATCGGCCCACCGGCAATGTCACCAACAAGCGGACCAATCAGCCCGCCGCTATTAAGCCGTTGGACGCCGAGCCGCTGCAAGTCAGCCGCGATGAAGACCCACGCCAGCTGCTGGTCGATTGGATGGCCGATCCGAAGAATCCCTTCTTCGCTCGCGCCGTCGCCAATCGCTACTGGGCCCATTTCTTCGGCCGCGGCATCGTCGATCCACTGGATGACATGCGCGTGACTAATCCGCCGTCCAACCCAGAGCTGCTGGACGCGCTGGCGCAAAACCTGATCGACAACAAGTTCAGCTTGAAGTCGCTCATCAAGACCATTTGTAAGAGCCGGACGTACCAGCTCAGCTCCATTCCGAACGACTTCAACAAGCACGACAAGCAGGCGTACGCCCGCTACTATCCGAAGCGCATGAGCGCCGAAGTGCTGTTCGACGCGGTGTGCCAAGTCACCAACAGCCCAACGGCATTTGGTGGTCTGCCGCAAGATCGGCACGCTCCCAATCGCGCCATCATGTTGCCGGATGAATCTTTCGCGTCCTACTTCCTGGATGTGTTCGGTCGGCCGCAACGGATCAGCGCGTGCGAGTGCGAACGGGTCAGCGAGGCCAACTTGGCTCAAGCGCTGCATCTGTTGAACTCGGATGAAGTGCAGGGCAAGATTTCCCGTGGCGGCGGCCGCGCCGACCTGCTGGCCAAGGATGAACGTCCCGACGCTGAGAAGGTCGAAGAGTTGTTCCTGTGGGCTTATGCTCGCAAGCCTTCGCCTGAACAGTTGAACGTGGCGCTGGAGCACATCAACCAGAACGCCGCCAACAAAAAATTGGCCTATGAAAATATCATTTGGGCCTTGATCAACACCAAGGAATTCGTCTTCAATCAGTAAGATCGGTTCTGTTAGCGCCGGTTCCTGGAAATGGCGCTAATCCCTGATAATCCTCGCGCCGGCTGAGCGTTTCCTCGGAAAAGCTCAGCCGGTTGTCTTTCGTGGATGACGCATGGCCGCCACGCTCTTGATGTCCACCTTCACGGCCCTGTTGCGCGTGACTATCGATGATCAGCACCAGCTGGCGGCCGTGGAGCCGCTGCACACGGGCATGGGCATCTATTTCGGTCTGACAGCGGGACAGGGCCATGTTTTCGCCGTGGCGCGCAATTTGGACATTCACAAGCAGGTCCTGGATGCACGCTGGGGCAGGAACAATATCCTGGTTTCCCCCTATCCGTTCGATCCCACGAGCTGGCAAGCCTGGACGCTGCCGGAGTTCGCCGATCTGCACCAGATTCGATTTCATGGGGGGCTGCTCTGGATCGTGAATGGGCGCGCTCCCGAATTGCTGGCCGTGGATCCCCGGTCGCGGCGCCTCGTCGTCCAACTACCTCTGGCGGACATGGTGCCGGCGGAATGGCAACACCCTGCCCCCCCGGAACATCCTGAAGATCGCTTTCATTTCAACTCGCTGTTTTTCACCGAAGATCGGCTGTTCGTGTTGGCTCACAATTGGGACGAAGGTTCATTCGTATTAGAGCTGTCCCACGCCGGGCCGGAAACGGCACTTGCCATGCCGCGCGTAGCGCGGATGTATCCGCATCTTGGACGGAACAGCCATGATGTGTATTGGGACGGAGAGCGGCTGCTCGTTCTGGACAGCGGCGGCTGTCGCGTTTTGACATCCGATGGCCAAGCAGGTGTCTTTGGCTCGACCGAAACGCGTGGCGGTTTCCTGCGCGGCTTGGCCGTGGATGACCGCTTCTTGTATGTCGGCCAGGGGTCGTTCAGCGACGCCCGCGCCGACCGCATGAATGGCGCTAGCTGGTTGGTCATTTTGGAGCGCCCGACGTTGCGACCGTTGGCCATGCTTGATGTGGGGCCGTTCGGCAACACCTGTGACCTACTGCTTCTCGACCCGCCGCCAGCGACCTGAATTTCCTGTCTTGCCGCGCCATGATCGGCACAATCGTCACAACCCGAAAAGATTGTAGAACTTGCCTCCCGACAGCCGATGATTATGGCAATGACTTGCGCCTATCGTCCGTCTGTCGCGGGAACTTTGTGCATGTTTTATCGCGTGCTGCCACGACTGCTCGGAATCACGCTGGTCTTGGTCGCGGGTTGTCATGCTCCGATCCAGGAACGGGTCGATGATCTGGTTTGCTCTCTGGCGTCCTATCCTCTCGATCCGTGGCCAGTGGAACGCCAAGATGGGCAATCGTCCGACCAGGAGAACGGCGGCCATTCCGCGTCCGTTGGGAGCGTGACTCCCACTGCCTTACGATCCACGCTCACCGGCTTCACATCAGAACCCGAAATCCCTTTGCCGCCGCCGCGTAAGGGGATCGAGGAATTGCCCCAAGTGCCTCCTGGTCTGCCGGGAGCGGATGTGCGACCACTACGACTGTCCCCGATTGATCCTGCCCACCCCGAGAAACGCCTTGAAGAGATTGAGCGGTTGATGCCAGCGATGCAGCCATTAGGCGGGAATCCGCGCCCCGGTCCCGGTCCAAACGGTTGCCCACTGACCTTGGCGGATTTGCAGCGCGTCGCCCTGAGCAGTAATCCGCTCATCCGCCAAGCGGTCGCCGATCTCGAAGCTGCCAAGGGGGAAGCCGTGCAAGCGGGACTTTATCCGAACCCCACCACGGGCTTTCAGGGAGATACGTTCGCCATGGGGGGCACGCCGGGGACATTCGGCGCGGTGCTGGCGCAAACGATCAAAACGGGCGGCAAGCTCAAACTGGCGCAAGCGGCTGCCGCCATGCAGGTGGCCAACGCCGAATTGGCCGTGCAGCGGGTGAAGTACGATCTCGTCACCCGCGTCCGAGCCAGCTATTTCGCCGTGCTCGTCGCCCAACAGAACATGCGGGCCAAGGAAGTATTCGCGCGCTTTACCGCCGAAGCCTATCGTTTGCAGGTGGACCTATTGAAAGCCGCCCAAATCGCCGTCTATGAGCCGTTGCAATTTCATGTGCTTGCCTTGGAAGCACGCGCCGAAGTGATCCGGGCGCGGAATCGCTACATCGCCGCCTGGAAGGAATTGACCACGGCCCTGGGCACGCCGGGCATGCCACCGACGGAGCTGGCTGGTCAAATCGATGCGCCGATACCGAGCTTTGAATACGACAGGTTGTTGACCTGGATTCTGAACCACCATACCGATGTCAAGGCGGCCCTGAATTTGGCCCAGAAGGCGCGCTATGAATTGCGCCTGGCTCAAGTCGGACCTATCCCCGATGTGGATGTCGAGCTTTTCGTGGGCAAGGATTACACCACGCCCCCCCAAACCGTGATGGGGAGCATCGCGGTCACGTTTCCCTTGCCCGTCTGGGACCGAAACCAAGGCAACATCAGCAAGGCCCAAGGGGAACTCCTGCGGGCCAACGAGGAAGCCCATCGTGTCCGCTTGGAATTGACGTCGGAGCTGGCGCGGGCGTTCGAGAACTACCAAAATAGTCGTGTGATCTTGCGCTATTACCGCGATCACATCTTGCCGGACCAAGTGCGTGTCTATCGCAGCATCCTGGCTCGCTATCAGCAAGAACCCGATAAAGTGGACTTCACCGATGTGGTGGTCGCGCAGCAGAACTTGGCCCAAGCCATCACGACCTACATCGCGGTGCTCGGCGAGCTATGGGATGCAGTCGTGGCGGTGGCCCATCTCTTGCAAACCGATGATTTGTTCCAAATCGGTCCGGGACGCCTTCCCTTGGAAAATGTCATGGGGATACCGGAATTGCCTTGCTGTCATCCCTGTTCCCCCGTGCCGGAATCGATGCAGCGCGGCATCGACGGTCGCTGGCCTCGGGAAGACGAGTAACTTTCGCGCGGGGCGGGTCTTCAGTTCACGGGCGCCAGCAGTCTCCTCGAATCAGCACCGTGGGCCGCCGCCGACTTCTCCACTCCGCGCCCAACGTTCGCAACTCTTGTATCTTGCCAGTTGCCCTTGCTCCCTAAACCCATAATTGCGACAATAAGAGTTAAGTAACCCACATTGCCGTGGAAGCGGGTTGGGTTCGGAGAGCGTGACCACTCCGACCTGGATGGAAATCGCCAAGCAAGCCGAAGGTGTCGTATGAACCGTCCATCACGCCGACACATTCAGGGATCGAATGCACCACCTGGTTGGAAACCGGCGGCCGGCTTTCCTACGGGATAATGGAGTCCGCGCTCCCGGCGCAGCATGGCTGGGAAGCATGAAAGTGGGACAGGCTCCCACTTTTTTTTGTATTCGGGGGGGAGAATCGCTAGCCCTCCCCGAAGCAAAGACCATTGATCGAGGATCACCGAGCATGAACGGCGCGGAACTGCTACGTAACGTGGAACTGCTGCACCGCGAGAAGAACATTCCCCGCGAGCTGATTTTCCAGGGGATCGAAACGGCGGTGCAGGTGGCGGCGGCACGACATTATGGGGATGAGGAAGAAGTCGTCGTCACCATCAATCGAGATTCAGGGGAAATCCGCGCGCAGCGGGGAGAGATGGTCATCGACCCGGAAGTGCTGGGCCGCATCGCCGCCCAGAGCGCCAAGCAAGCGATGATTCAAAAGATCCGCGAGGCCGAGGGGAACGCCATCTTCGATGAGTATGCCGCCATGAAGGGGGATTTGGTGCAGGGCACCATCCAGCGCTTCGAAGGGGGGGCGGCCATTGTCACCGTGGGCAAATCGGAAGCCATCTTGCCACGCAGCGAACAAATTCCCGGCGAGACGCACCATGTGAATGAGCGCGTCAAGGCGGTGATCTTGGATGTGAAGAAGCAAGGCCATCGGGTCAAGATCGTCCTGTCACGCACCCATCCTGAATTCGTGCGCCGGCTGTTCGAGATCGAAATTCCCGAAATCGCCGATCGAACCATTGAAATCAAAGCCGTGGCCCGCGAGGCAGGGTATCGCACCAAAATCGCCGTCTCCAGCATCGACTTGAAAGTCGATTGCGTCGGCGCTTGCGTCGGCGTTCACGGCAGCCGCATTAAGAACATCGTCAACGAACTCAGCGGCGAACGGATTGATATTGTCCGCTGGAATGATTCGCTCCAAGTTATGATTCCCAACGCCTTGCAACCGGCGCAGATCGAGGAAGTATTTCTCTATCCGCGTTTGGGGCGTGCCATTGTCTTGGTGCAGGAAGATCAACTGTCACTGGCCATCGGCCGACGCGGCCAAAACGTCCGCCTCGCCTCCAAGCTGGTTGGTTGGGACATTGAGATTATGACGCACGACGAGTTGAGTGAAGGAATCGAACGAGCGGAACGCTGGTTCCGTGAGATTCCCGGCGTCACGGACGAGATGGTGGAAGCGTTCATCGAGGAAGGATTTCTCTCTTACGACGACTTAACCTTCCTGGAGCCAGCGCACTTGGCCGAGCTGGCCGGCGTCAGCGAGGAAGAGGCCGAGGAGATGATCGCCGTCGCGGAGGAAGCGGCGGAACGCATCGAAGCCGAAGGCCCAGCCGCCAAGGAAAGCACGCCCACCGCCCCGGTCGCCGTCACGGCGGCGGAAGCGACCGAAGCCGAAGAGGCCGAGGCCGCCACTAATGGCACACTTGCAGATACGGAAGTGGTCATCCACCAGGAAGAAAGCGAGACAACCACCGCCTCGGAAGGAGAATCCTTGGATAATCGCGTTTCGGAGGACGAGGGGACCTCCGACCCAGTGGAAGGCGAAACCGCGAATGACTCGCCGCCGGATGCCACGGACGAGGCCGACACGGGCCTGGAGGAATCGGCCTCGGAACCTGAGAACGACGATATGGAAGTTCGGCCCGCGACTTCGTGATTCTACTTGAAAATTCCGCCGCGCTAAAACCAAGGCCTTCCGTGTCGGACATTGGCCTCCGAATCAGGACGCGAATCCCAACCGCCGGTGGAGATAGCCTTTTTCCATACCGCTTGGCCGCGTAAAATAGATTTAGACGAAATTGTTCGCCACGCGACACATTCTAGGACTCGCGAACGTGCCGTGGCCCACCACAGGAGTTCCGCTTGCAAAAAGACAAAGTACGTGTTTATGAGTTGGCCCGGAAATTGAATGTCGAGACCAAAGACTTGCTCGACATGTGCAAACAAGCCGGGCTGGACGTGAAAAATCAGCTGAGCAGCCTCGATCCCGAGCAACGCGACGCCATTGAGGAGTTAGTCAAACGTGGGGGACAGGTGGCGGTTCAGGCTGCGCCATCCGCCACGGCCACATTGCCGGAAGTATCCAGCCGGGTGCGAAATTTGAACGCTCGTCCGCGTCCCGCCCCGCGATCGACGCCTACCACGGTCAAACCAGCGCCACCCACTCCAGTGGTGGAGTCCCCCGTGACCAAGGTGGAACCCTCCGCCAAGCCAGTAGCTTCTCCCGTAAGCAAGCCCGCAGTCGAGAGCAAGCCGCCGGTCGAGAGTAAGCCCG
>JBKBIP010000019.1:10999-111165 GCA_046297495.1 Gemmataceae bacterium
AGTCGAGAGCAAGCCGCCGGTCGAGAGTAAGCCCGCAGCGGTAGTTACCCCTGCCGCCTCGCCTGCGGCCAAGCATCCTACCCCAGCTGCTTCCCTTCCAGAACCCTCGATTGCCGAGCCGGGGCCTTCCGCCGCGGACGCCCCCCCGGCCGTCGCCGCACGTACTTCCGAACCAGTGGACCATAGGACGCCAGAAATCGTGACTACCCGAACGCAAGAAGAAACGCCAGCTCGTGAAACCGAAATTCCTCTTCACCCGCAGACGCCAGTAACCGCCCCGCCCCCCTTGGACACGGGCAAAGTACGCAATCTAAAACCGGGTCGCGGCGAGGGGGGTGGCGCCAAGCCCACGCCGCGCCATCGTCCGCCGCTCCGCCCCGTGATGCGTAACATTGCCACACCACCACCGCTCAAGCCCAGTCTGGCCCGGCCCGAAAAAGACAAGTCCAAGGAACCCACGCAAAAACCGATCGCGCGGCCGGTCGAGGCCATCAAGGGGGGGCAGGTTAGTGTTAAGGAAATCATCAACAAACTAGCGGTCGCCCCGGGTAAAGCCGTGCCGCCCCCCGACGCCGACGAAGATGAGCTGGACGCCAAAGGAAAGAAGAAGCGTCCGGGCCAAGTGGTGGGCCGCGACACGCGCCATAAACTCCGCAATGAGCGCGCCGAGAAACGGAAACAGGAAACCGATGCCAAGGTGCGCGGCGGCCAAGTGATCATCGAAGAAGAGGAAGCTCGCCCCCGTCTCAAACAGCGGGCCCGGGCGCCGAAGCCAGTCAAGCAACCCATTACGTTGCCCCGGAAAGGAAAAGTTCCCATCGAGCTTCCGATCACCGTGCGTTCCCTGTCCGCGGCCATTGGTGTTCCCGCCGGCGCGTTGTTGTTCAAGCTCCGGGATCATGGCGCGCTGCCAACGGTGAACATCAACTCTACCCTCGAACCGGAGTTGGCCGAAGTAATCGCCCTGGACGTGGGCATCGAGCTGGACATTAAACGCCCCGTCGATTCGGAAGAACAATTGTTGGCCGAGTTGGCGCAACCCACCAACCCAGAGGATTTGCGGCCACGGGCGCCAGTAGTGACGATCATGGGGCATGTCGATCACGGCAAGACGTCGCTGCTCGACAAAATCCGCCAAAGCAACGTGGTGGCCACAGAGGCCGGCGGCATCACCCAGGTCATCCGTGCCTGGCGCGTCGAGCACGGCGGTCGGCCGGTGACGTTTCTCGATACGCCGGGACACGAAGCATTCACCAAAATGCGGGCCCGCGGCGCGCAGGTTACGGACGTGGCCGTCATCGTCGTGGCCGCCGACGACGGCGTCATGCCGCAAACCGAGGAAGCCATCAACCACGCCAAGGCCGCCGGCGTCCCCATCGTGGTCGCCATCAATAAAGTTGATCTCCCCAACGCCAACCTGAATCGCACTCGGCAACAGCTCTACGGCATGGAGCTGATCCCCGACAATATGGGGGGGGATGTCCCCTTCGTGGAAACCAGCGCCGCCACCGGCAAGGGCATCGACGAACTGCTCGACGTGCTCTCACTGGTCGCGGAAATGCGGGAATTGAAAGCGAATCCCACGGGACCAGGCCGTGGCACCTGCCTCGAAGCCATGCTCAGCGAGGACGAAGGCGTGCGGGCCACGCTGCTCGTGCAGAGCGGCACCCTGCATCGCGGCGACGTGATCCTGTGCGGCGCCACCTATGGCCGGGTGCGGGCCATGTACGACGACTTGGGCCGACCGATTCAGGAAGCCGGCCCCAGCGTTCCGGTGCGCATCACGGGCCTGGACGAAGTGCCCAACGCCGACGATCCCTTCCAGGTGGTCCCCGATTTGGCACTGGCACGCTCCATCGCCGAGCGCCGCAAGTCCCGGCAGCAGGAAGCCGCCCTCGTCAAGCCGCGCGTCTTCAGCCTGGAAACGCTGGCTGAAATCAAGATCGCGGAATTGAAAGTCATCCTCAAAGCAGATTTTCGCGGCTCCATCGAGGCCATTCGCAAGGAGCTGGACAAGCTGCACCATGAGGAAGTGCGCGTCCGCATCCTGCACACCGGCATCGGCGCCATCACGGAAAGCGACGTGCAATTGGCCCTGGCCTCGCCGTCCGACACCGTCATCATTGGCTTCAATGTCGTTCCCGACGACCGGGCGCAAGCTCTCGCCGAGGAAAAAGGGATCAGTCTGCGGCTTTACAACGTCATCTACCAACTGACCGATGACATCAAGGCGGCCTTGGAAGGCAAGCTCAAGCCGCGCGAGGAAATCGTTCACCTGGGCCGGGCCGTGGTCCGCGAGATCTTCAAGATCAGCCGCATCGGCACCATCGCCGGTTGCTACGTCACCCAGGGGACCATTGAACGCTCCGCCAAGGTCCGCCTCATCCGTCAAGGGGTCGTCATCTATCCGCCGCCGGACCGGACCGCCAGCCTCGATTCGCTCAAACGCTTCAAGGACGACGTCCGCGAAGTCCGCGAAGGTTTTGAGTGTGGTTTGAAGATCGCCGGCTACGATGATTTGAAGGTGGACGATGTCATCGAAGCATACAAGATCGAACAGGTGCAACGAACGCTGTAAGGATCCAAGCCGGTCCCTGGAGGACCGAAATTAACGAACCATGTATGTCGGCTCCTTGCGTGTACGCTTATATGTTCGTGAGTCCCGCGGCTTGAAGGATAAACGCCAGGTGCTGCGGAGCATCCACGATCGGTTGCGCAACGCTTTCAACATAGCGGTCGCGGAGGTGGACGCCCAGGACAATCGCCAGCTGATCGTGCTCGGTTTCGCCACCGTCGGCGCAGAACGTCAACAGGTGAAGCACACGTTGGAACGCATCGTTGAAGCCCTGCGCGGCCACCCGGTCGCGGAGTTGTTGGATCACGAATGGGACGTGTGAAACGCTTTGCTCCCGTTTAACGAGCGAGCCGCGGGCAAGCGGTCATGAGGCGAAACCGCGAAATCTTAATCAAAAGGCTAAATCCCAGCCAGGATTTTGAAAGAAGTGCATTAGAGCGGTTCGTACACGAATGGCATATGCCATGAGAAGTAGCTATTGGGGATCGGTTAAGTTGGTCACGGAGAGTGGCTGGCGTAGAGCGTAGCGATGCCCCGGCGCGGACGTGCCCGGGCATCGATCGCTGTCGCTCTACGCTAGCCACCCCAAACGTTTTCAGACCATCTCAACCGGCACAGGGGTAGGTGTCTTGATCATGCTGTAACGTCGCGCAGGGACGCTGACCCCTTATCGTTGTATGCCATGCAACCGCCGAACCGTTCTAACCTAAAGGAAACGATCGCAATCCATGAAACCCTACCGGCTGGCGCGTGTGGCCGAGATGATTCGGGAAGTGGCCAGCGAAACCATTTTATTTGAGCTACGCGATCCACGGGTCAAGGGCGTGACCGTGACGCGGGCTGAAGTGTCTGGAGATTTGCAGCACGCCAAGGTCTATGTATCCTTGATGGGCACGCCCCAGGAGCAGAAGTTGTGTTTGCACGGCCTTAAGCACGCCGCCGGCTTCGTCCAATCGAAGGTGGCCCAGCGCTTGCAAACGCGCTTCACGCCGGTCATTCGCTTTATCGTCGATGAGGGAGTGAAGAAAAGCCTCGAAGTGTCCCGGCTGCTCAAGGAAGCCTTGGCCCAGCCCGCCTCGGAAAGCGACTCCACGGAAGGAACAGCGGAAGAGGAGTCGTCCGCCATTTCGCCCGACCGAGAAGAAGACTCGGCCTCTCCCGATGATACGGGATAGCTGGTTGTCTTGTTGTCGGTTTCGTTTCCTCCTTCGCCATCCTTCAACCAGGGGGTGATCGCACACGACTATGCCCACCATCACCAACAAACAACGCCAATTGACGCATCTATTTTCCGCTCTGAAAAAACGCTATGAACCGGCCGAGCCGCCGCCGTTGCCGGTCCTGGAGCAATTTCTCTACGCCATCTGCCGCGAAGGGGCGACCCGCGCGCGGGCCGATGAAGTGTTCCGCTTGCTCAAAGAGCGATTTTTCGACTGGAACGAGATTCGCGTCAGCTCCGTCCGCGAAATCGACGAGGTTTTTGAAGATTATCGCGATGCCGACGTCCGCGCCCAACGGTTGATCGACCTGTTGCAAGAAGTCTTTGAGATGACCTTTTCCTTCGAGCTAGAGTCGTTGCAGAAGAAGGGACTCAAAGAGGCGGCCAAGAAGCTGGCACGCTACAAGGCTGCCAACGATTACGCCGTCGCCTGGGTAGTGCAACGCTCCCTCGGCGGCCATGCCATCCCACTCGATGCTCCGACCGTGCGCGTGCTGCGCCGGCTCGGCGTACTCGACGGCGAGCAACAAGATATCGAAACCATGCGAGCCAGCCTGGAACATCTGATTCCCAAATCGAAAGGCCCCTTGTTCAACGAGCTGCTCAGCGAATTGGCGGAAGAGTTGTGTCATGAAGAGGAGCCGAAGTGTTCCGACTGTCCGCTGCGTGGCGACTGTCCCTCGGCCCAAACCGCCGTCTCCGTGCTGGCGACGGCGGAACGTGGCATGCGCTCCAAACCACGCTGAGTGACAACGAGACCAGCGCCTTTGTGGGGCAAGTTGCCAACGTGCCAAGCCAGCATAGGTACGTTGGCAACTTGCCCCACGAGCCTTGCCAGACAATTTCCTAGTGGGGAACGGTTCCACTTTGGGAAGTCGTGGTCAGCCACCCGTCCCAGAGAGTGGGGTTGGAATATAATTCTTATATGCAATGAATTATTTGATTCCACGCTTTGAGATTTATTCTTGGAAGTAGGGGGTGGGGGGGAATGGAACAATGAAACTGTCATTATGGCAGGTGGCATGAGAGTTTTGGAGAACCAGCCCCTCAAGTGTCCAGCGGTGACCAGTCGGTGATATCAAAGCGGGAATGAGGTGATACGGAGGGGACCATCGCGGTGTTTTCGTAGGCAGCTTGGCAGGGGTGGAGCAGCCGTTGAATGTCCTCAATGCTGAGGTAGCCCTGCTCGCGGCAGAACATCAAATCGGCCTGTCCCGGCACCCGGACCATATGCACGTCGGGCATGAGTTCCTTGACATCCTCGCTGAAGCGCTTGCCCGCCTCGCTGGCCGGCGCTAAGAGAAACGAATGTTGCTGAGCGGTATCCTTGCCGGCGACCAGCGGCGCGGCCTGAGCGAGGCAGGCGCGGGCTCGCGCGGCCAAATCGTCCTCGTCAGAGATGTCGGCCAGCTCCACCTCGGCCACGTCGGTAATCGGCAGCAAGTCGCTCAGGCAATGGGCGGCTTCCTCGATCAGCGGCCGGGCCAGGTTGCGCAGCAAATCGCCACTGGTCATGCAGACATGATGCAGCCCCCCCAACACCGTTAACACGCGATCTTGCAAGGCTTGATCTAGCTGCGTCCATTGCTCCGGCGTCAAGCCCGAGATAAACCGCGAGGCGGCCCGTTCCAGGTCGGTCTCACCGTCGGGGAGCACCACGCGGACGGTGGCCGACTGGCGAATATTATCCCAAAACGATTCCGTTGAAGGGGGCGGCGACATCCACGAACCGCTATCGGACAGGGAGCGGTTGCCGTCCAGGGGCGTTCCTTGGCTGAGCAGGTTGAAGGCCTCGTCCGAGGGGGCTTCAAAACCTTCCTGCAAGTTGCGCAGACGTTGACGGCAGAAGGTCAAATCACGCAGCCGTTCCTCCAATTTGCCTTGCAAGGCGGCGTAGAACTGCAAGCCGGCGCCGGTGATGTCCTCGGCTAGTCGTTGGCGCGTGTAGGCGGCCAGGTGATCGATGAACACCCGCAACAGCCGCCGCGTGCGTCCCCCCATGAAGAAGCTGAATCCCGTCGGCCCCACGACGCAGCGTTGCAAGGCGGTGTCGAGATGTTCCCAGGCCAAGTGTGTCTTTTGGACTTGTTGCTCGAAGCGGGCGTGCTGATTGGCGACTGCGTCTTGGCAAAATTGAATAAACCGTGTCAAAGCCGCCTCGGCTTCGGCGACGCGCCGGCCCGGATGTTCCATCAAGCCGAAGGCCACCTCGGTCAACTTCTCTTCCCACGTCAACGCCACCTGCTGAATAGCCGTCGAGAAGGAGCGTCCCAACCGGCTGCGCCGCCAGCCGCTTTCCGTCTCCGCTTGCAGACTGACGCCGATCCAGTCGCGCACTCGGGACAGGGCTTGCTTGGCCCAGCTGCCGGGGTCTTCCAAAGCGATCATCTGTTGCGACTGTTCTTCCAGGTGGGACAGCAAGGCGGTTAGGGCCTCGGCGGGCAACCCCTCGGAGGGAATTTGAGCGGATTCCTCGATGCTGGCACAAACCGCCTCGAAGCGCAAGCCGGGATCGGCCAACGCGCGGGCGCAGGCGGCCTCCAACTCAGCGGAGTCTTCCTCTTCGCTGACCGCTTGCCATTCCTCCAGCAAGCGGGCGCAGGCTTGCCGCGCCCCCAAGCGCAACAACAGGCCGCGCGGAAACCACACGGCGAAGGTGCCGAAACTGCGGAACGGCGTCGCATTCAGCGATGGTTGCACGCGCCGCGAACGATCCAAGCGCAGGCCCAAGCCGGTCGTAACGTCATGGAAGATGTAGCTGCTCAAGTGAGCAATCGCGTCGCGTAGCGTTTCCGGGCCACGATGAGCTGCCTGGATCAAATAGACATTGTTGAACGGTGCGGACGCATCCACGATCCGCGGCCCATCGACGCCATACTGCGCGGCGAATTGAATGGCCGAATCGAAAAAGTGATTCAGCTCAGTCAAGGTGGCATAGACGTTGGCCTGCTCCTGCGGCGGCGTGGCCGGGTCGCTCGGCGCGCCACAGAACACAAAGACCGTGATTTCGGCGTTCGTGTGCCGCATCTGGTGCAGCAGCCGGCGCAGCGAATAGCCCAGATCGACTAACATGCCGCTGCCGCCGCCCCCCGCCGAGACAATGACGTGAATGCGGGGCGTGTTGTCGCGCAATGCCAACCCCGTCTGGCTCACCGATTGATACAGCGCATCGGGATGCGCCGCTTGCTGCATCTCGCGCCGCAAGCGAGCCAGGAAACGCAGGTGATTATCGGTAAACGCCAAGCGGCCCAAGGCCCGCGAGCCTTGCGTCTGCAAGGAACGGGGGACGCCATACAGTTTTTCGCGCGGCAGCCAATCGGTGAGCTGTTCGAGCATGCGCCGGCGATAATTGCTGGGAGGTTGCAAGGGGAGATTGCATACTTCGTTAGTGCTCAAGGCTACTTCGGGAGCGCCGCGCGCGGCCAGGCGGGGAGCGTCGGGGTCGGTGTCCACGTACAAGAAGCGCATCATGGGGATGTTGCTCAATTCCCCAAAGCGGTCGATGAACCGGCAGCGCAGGTCCATCAGGGCACGCCGACCGAAGCCGCCGATGCCAATGATGAGGGTGGGCCGGAGCACGCCGGTCTGCGGCTGGGCCACCGTGATGCCCAGCTGCGAAATCTCTTCTCCTTCCATCACCGGGGACGGCGCCGGTGGCGCGTCCGGCTCCGGCAGGTTCTCCAAGAAGATGTCTTCCATCGTGTCGGCCATGGTCTTGGGCCGATTGCCGGGGGCGGCTTCCTGGATCAATTCAGGCCGCACGCTCTGGTTGCGAGCCAAGTACAGAGCGCGCACGAAAGCCATGCAGTTGGGAAAGCGCTTGCCGGGGTCTTTGGCCAAGGCCCGTGCCACGACGGGGCGTTCCGCTTCCGGCAGCAAGCGCAGCTCCGGTTCTTCCTTCATGTGCTGCATGGCCAGCTGGCGGGCGTTCTTGCCGTTGAACGGCCGTTGTCCGGTAAGTAATTCCTGATAGACGATGGCCAAGCTGTATTGGTCACTTTGCGGCGAAATCTGATTGTTGAAGGTTTCCGGTGGCGCGTACAGCGGCGTGACGCCGCCCAAAATGCCCGAGGCATCCGACCGGCCCAGGTGCTTGACCAGCCCGAAATCCGCTACCTTGACTCGGTCGCTGATGACGAAGAGATTGCGCGGCTTGACATCGAGGTGGAGCAGATTGTGCTTTTCCAGCATGTGATCCAGGGCTTCGGCGGTATCGCGGATATAGCGTAGCAGGGCATCGCGGGGAACTCCCACGAGGCCGGCTACTTGGCACTCCTGCCCGACGTCGTGCAGGCTCTTGTCGGCCAGTTCCATGACGATGACCAGCTCGCCGGATACGATCTCGATGCGGTCGAGCGACAGCACGAACGGATGCCGCACTTCCTTGATCCGTTGCAAGGCATGCAACTCTTGCTCGGCGCGCACCCCCTCCGAATCCAGGGAGTTGAGATTGCCGTACACGAATTTAATGGCCTTGAAGATGCCGCCTGGCGCTTCGCACTTCCAGACTTCGCCGAAACCGCCGCTACCGAGCGGTTCAATCAACCGATAGCCTGGAATTGGCTCCGCATCTGGCTCCCGCAGAAAGCTCATGGATTCACCTTGGAAGCTGAGGCGTGGCGACGAGTCCATATCATTGGAAGTAGGGAACCTAACCGTATCATCCAAGAGAAAGGACGGCAGGCAAGTTATGCTTCCCTTATCCCATAATTCCGCCCGGCCCAACCACCGGAAAGAACATTGGAAGTTTATAGACGGGAAGTTGGCTTCCAGTGATGCGTTCTCTCCTTCCTAAAGAGAGAATCATCACATCAATCATAACGCACATAATCGCGAAGGCAAGTACGAAGCGCGACGAACAGAGAACTTGTCCTGTTCGACATGGTTTGCGCACAGTGCGCCGACTGACCGCTCGCCAGAGATCGCCCGGCATTTGGGGAAGCTCATGAACAGTCCCATCACCGAAGCCTGAGTCATGTCCACCTGCCGCGGTGGCACAAGAGAAACAAGGGGCGTATATTGACCCACAGCACCAAGGGGCCGCGCCTGTTTTTTGGACTTGTTTAGCAAAGGATGTCGCATGGTCAACCAACTGCTGTTGCCGGAGCTACGCGAACTGTTGACCGACAAAAATGATGCCGCCTTATCGGAGTTTATGACCGAGTTCCATCCGGCCGTGATCGCAGAGTTCACCGAGGGCTTGTCAGTCGATGAAACCTGGTGTTTGTTGGATTACGCGCCGATCCCGTTGCAGGCAGACGTGTTCGCGTTCTATCCCCCCCGCAAGCAAGAGCAACTGGTGCAAGGCGTGGGGCGGGAACGCATGTCCCGACTGCTGGAAGCGATGTCGCACGACGACCGGGTGGACTTGCTGCAACGCCTGGACCGGAGCATCGTGGAGGAGCTATTGCCGTTGGTGGCCCGCGCGGATCGCGAGGACATCCGCAAGCTGTTGTCCTACCCGGAGAACAGCGCCGGCGCCGTGATGACCACCGATTTCGCTTCCGTGCCTGAGAACGTGACGGTGGCGGAGGCCTTGACGCTATTACGTCAACAAGCCCCGTCCACCGAGACCATCTACTATGTTTACGTTCTCGACACCGAGCGCCGCCTACTTGGGGTTGTCTCGCTGCGCGACCTGATCGTGTCCCGTCCCGACACACTCATCCGCGACATCATGCACGAAGAGGTCATTGCCGTGCGTGTTGATCAAGACCAAGAGGAAGTCGCCCTCACCTTGGGGCGATACGACTTCCTGGCGCTACCGGTCACGGATGAGGACAACCGCTTGGTGGGGATCGTGACCTTCGACGACTTGGCCGACGTGGTCCAGAACGAAGCAACCGAAGACTTCCACCGCACGGCTGCCATCGCGCCACTGGCGCGGGGCTATGGGGATACCAACATCTGGTCGCTGTATCAACGGCGTGTCGGCTGGCTGGTCGCGCTGGTGTTCGTGAACCTGGCTTCTTCCAGTGTCATCGCCGTGTACGAGGAAACCCTGCAAGCGGCCATCGCCTTGGCCTTTTTCCTGCCGTTGCTCATCGACAGCGGCGGCAACACCGGCTCCCAGGCCGCCACCCTGATCGTTCGCGCTCTCGCCATCCGAGAAATTAAATTGACACAGTGGTTGCGCACCACCTATCGGGAGTTATTGGTCGGGGCCAGCCTGGGGCTGACCATGGCGCTCGCCAGTTTCTTGCTGGGCTACATGCGGGCCGGCGTGGAAGTCGGCCTGATTGTCGGCATTTCCATGTTTAGCATCGTGCTCTTGACCAACCTGATTGGCGTGCTGTTGCCGTTCGTGCTGACTCGTCTCCATGTCGATCCGGCAGTGGCCAGCAGCCCGCTGATCACCACGGTTTCGGATGTCACCGGTCTATTAATCTACTTCTCCATCGCCACTTGGGTCATGGGTTATATGGGCAGACTGTAAGATGCCGCTCATCGCCACCCAGAAAGCCGTGGGCCGGTCCATCGACTTGGCGCTCGTGCCGGAACTCAAGGCCGTGCTTGCCATGCAGCGGCAAGAGGACCAGCAACCCAAAGAATCATAGCCATCTTCAGTTCCCTTTATCGGCCAACTGTTTCTCCAATTCGGCGATTTTCATTTTCAGGGCCGCGTTTTCGTCTTGTAGCTTTTTCAGGTCGGCCTGGGCTTGCTTCAAGTCCTTCTCAGCCTTGGCGGTCTTGGCATTCGCTTCCTGGACTTGGGCTTGCAGCAATGCCTTCTCGGTGGCATTGCTGGCGGGGTGTGATGTGATCTCAAAGAACTTGCTGACTACCAGTAGTCCAATACCCAAGAGGACGACCAAACTGACACCGATCCAAAGATCACGCATGATGCTCTCCTTGCCGTGGAGATGAACCCGGTTATTCGTAGCGCAGCGCCTCGATGGGATCGAGACGGGAGGCTTTCAAGGCGGGATAGTAGCCAAAGAAAATGCCAATGCCGACCGGCACGGCCAATGCCAAAAACATGACAGCAGGGGAAAAGACCAACGGCCAATCGGCGAGGACCGCCAAGCCATAGGCCGCCAGGATTCCCAAAGTGATCCCCAACAAGCCGCCAATCAATGCCAGCACGACCGCTTCGATGAGAAACTGAATCAATACATCCATGCCCGTGGCGCCGACCGCCATGCGAATGCCGATCTCGCGGGTGCGTTCCGTGACCGAGGCCAACATGATGTTCATGATGCCGATACCGCCGACCAACAGGGAAATGGACGCGATGATGGCCGTGAGCATCTGCATGACATTGGCCAGATAAACGGCCAACTGACTCATTTCCTGCACGCTGCTGATGTCGTAGTTCGGAGTCGCGCCGGGTTTGAGCTGATGCCGTTGGCGCAAGACGCGGTCGATTTTATCCTTGGCCTGTTCGATGTCATCCTCGCTGCGGGCGGAGATGATAATCATGCCGATTTTCTCCTCCCCCACCAGCTTGCGTTGCAGCGTCGTGAGCGGCATGAATACTTGGTCGTCCTGGTCGGCGCCGGTCAAGACCCGGCCTTTCGGCTCCACCACGCCGATGATCCGTACTGGCAGACGGTCAATGAGAATCGCTTGGCCGACAGGGTCTTCCGAGGGGTCAGGGAACAATTTCCAGCGCACGGTATCTCCCAGGACACAAACTGCCGACTGATTGCGCATGTGATTGTCATTAAAGAATCGGCCATGCCGCACGGTCCATTTGCGGATGCCGACGATCTCCGGCGTGGTGCCGACGATGAGCGTCCCCCAGTGCCGTTGTCGGGTGGAAATCAGCCGGTGCGTGAACTGCGACTCGGCCACGCCGCTGACCAACGAGCTGGCTTGCTTGCGAATGGCGTCGGCGTCCGCTTGGGCCAACGGCTCGAAATCGGCGATGACTCCCTGTTGGGTCCGCCCACCGGCTCGCACCAGGATGAGGTTTTTGCCAAAATCATCCAGATGGGATTCGAGCTTGCGCTGCGCGCCATCACCGGCGGACACCATCGCGATGACGGCGCTGATGCCGATGACGATGCCCAAGCTGGTCAGGGTCGAGCGTCCCTTGTTGATCAGCAAGGCAGCCAGAGCAATGCGAATGGCAGAGAGTAAACCCATAGTTCAGAGGTCAGAAATCAGAAGTCGGCGTTTAGCGGACTTGCCGCGGGCAAGCCACACCAAAGTCTAACGTGCCTTCAAAGACATCATCTTGCCACTACCATTGGCGCGATTGGCCGTTTCCGCTTCGCTGTCTTTTCCGTGCCATTGGATGACATCACTGGCAATCTGGCCGTCGCTGACGGTGACGATGCGGTCCGCGTGGCGGGCGATGGCGGCGTCATGCGTGACCAGAATGATGGTTTGGCCCAATTCCCGATTGAGGCGTTGAAACTCGGCCAGGATGTCCGCTCCATTTTGCGTGTCGAGGTTGCCGGTCGGTTCGTCAGCCAACAACATTTGCGGGCGATTGACCAAGGCTCGCGCGATGGCCACGCGCTGTTGCTGGCCGCCGGACAACTTCGCGGGAGTGTGGTTCGCGCGGTCGGCCACCCCCACCAATTCCAGCATCTCCAAGGCGCGGCGGCGGCGTTCCCGGCTGGACTCCCCCGCGTACAGCAACGGCAGTTCGACGTTTTCCACCGCGCTATAGCGTTTGAGCAGATTGAAACCCTGAAAGACGAAACCGAGCTTGCGATTGCGAAGGTGGGCCAGTTCCGCGCGACTTAATTGACTGACATCTTGGCCATCAAAGCGATATTGGCCGCGCGTGGGCCGATCCAAACAGCCGATAATGTTCATCAGCGTTGATTTTCCCGATCCGCTGGCTCCCATGATGGCCAGGAACTCCCCCCGGCGAATCGTCAGCGACACGCCGCGCAGGGCGTGGACCTGGACCTCGCCACTCTCATATATCTTGTGGATTTGGTCCAACTCGATGATGGTCAACGTCTCGCCCATGATGGTCGAATCGGTGTCGTGAGATTGAATCAAAAGAGCTTGGGAAACTTCGGCGGCACGAACAGGCTACGCTGTTTTACCTGATGAATACTCGTGATCAATTCGGGAAGCTGTTCGGGTTGATCATGGCGCAGGCGGTCTTGAATCAACGGATCGGGGTCCCATTCCAACACCTGCTGGTATTCCGCTCCCCACAGACCGGCCTCCGTCAATCCTTCGCTGCCACGCAGCGCTTCCTCGCCAGGACCGCTCAGGCGAATGAAAATCGGCCACGGTTCATTGTCGTGGCGCAACATCCACACCGGCCGCCAATTTGGCTTGCCGCGCCAGGCTTCGAGCTTGTGCCGAGCAGCGGCGGTCATGTATTGGTCATCGAGCAGAAAGTCGAGCGCTTCCGTCGGCACCAGCCAGCTATCCTCACGCTGACGAGTGAGAATATCCACCGACACCGACATGCCAGGTCGTAGCCACCATTGATCATGCACCGAGTCGTAATGATTCTCCACGTCGATGACCACTGGAAAATAGACGGCGCTTTGCACATGGTTCGGCACCGAGCGAATTTGCGTCACCTGCCCCTCAAAACGGCGGTCGTTCACGGTGAACACCGCGCGCAACCCAGGTCGAATTTGGTCAATATCCCCCTCGGCCACCTGAGCCACCAGTCGCATGCGCCCCAGGTCGCCGGCAATGGTGAACAACGGCGTGGCCGACAACGGTGATAAAGTCTGTCCCACCAAGACTTTCTTATCCAGAATCACACCTGTGATGGGAGAGCGGATAACCGTCATGTCCAATTGCAGTTGGGCAAGGTTCCGTGCCACATTGGCTTCATGTAGGCGTGCCTGAGCCATTTGAAGCGCCGCTTCGGCGGTTTGAAAATCCAGACGGGCTTTGGTGACATCCTTCTGTTGGCCGAACCCTTGCGCGAATAATTCCTGATGCCGTTCATAGGCCGACCGGGCCGCCGCCACCACGGCCTCGACCCGACGGATTTCCGCGTTGGCCAAAGCCACGACGGCTTTGGCTTGTTCCAACTTCTCCCGCGCCAACCGATCGTCGAGCCGCAACAGTGGATCGTCTTTGTTTACTTTCCGGTTGAAATCCGCTTGCGGCCAAATTTCCGCGACTTGTCCCGCTTGCGCGCATGTCACCAAGGCCATTTCGCGCGGTTGGAGTATGCCCGTAGTGTTGATCGATTCCACTACCCGCCCAAATTTGATCCCTTGACAGTGAAAGGCCTCTCGGGGCGGAAGATTCGCACCAGCGGCGAAGTAGTGTTGATGAACGAGGACATACCCCGCCACAACGGCACCGCTCAGCATCAAAAGCAGCAGCAGTTTTTTCACGAGCGCATTCGCCCTCGTTGTAGGAATCAGAAGTCGGAGTTTAGCGGCCGAGCCACAGGCGAGCCAACCTAACTTGCAAATTATTCAAGGATTAGGGATCCCTCATTATCCAGATTATCATTTTCTCACACTCACTGGCTTCTGCCAAGGTCGTCGCTACTAAAAGATGCCAACGTTCCTTTACCTAGTGCGGCCATTTCGCCCCATCGAGTGAATTGCGGGAATCGTTAAATTCTGTCTCTCCGTGGTTTTCGGCGAGCGAGAGGCGTCAGAGCCCGGGTGATGGGCGTTACCAGGGGCTTCACGGCCCCCACACGCCAGGAATGATTCCCAATCGCCTCCCAAAAGCTCACCTTTCTTCACCTTTTCCCCCTTAGCCGGCATTGCTTCGTTTCGCCGGTCTGTCTATACTTAGGCCATTCCCACGATTCGCTGGGTGAGCACTACAGGGAAGGATTCCCCATGATGTCAACTTGCGCCGAGGCTCGGCCCTCCACGCATACCCTTTCCACTCGTCAAACGGACAAGCGCCGGTTTACCACGGCAGGGGCTTCCGCCACGCCGGAGCTTTCCATCGTCATCGTCAATTACTGCCAATGGCAGAACACAACCGCCTTGGTCCGCGTCATTCAAGCGACGGCGGCAGCCCGGCAGGGGGCGGTGGAAGTCGTGGTAGTGGATAATCATTCGGCTCCGCACCCCCTTTGTCAGCGGTTGCGGCATTGGCCCGGGGTAGCGTTCCGGCGTTGGCGCGGCAATCAGGGTTTCGCCCGCGCGGCTAACGCGGGATGCCGGTTAAGTCAGGGGCGCTGGTTGTTGCTGCTCAATCCTGATACCAGTCTTCCGCCGCAATTTATCAACGAAGTTTTGGCTCTGAGCGAACATCTGACGCAAACGCAGTCCCGTGTGGGCATCGTCGGCTTTGGCTTGCGTCATAGTGATGGCAGCCGGCAGTTGTCATCCGGCCCATTCCCCACCTTATGGAGCACCTTGTTGGGCTTGTTGCGCCCCCGACAGCAGCGGAAGTATCACGCGGTTTCTAGTCAAGAATTCACACGGGTTCCTTGGGTGACAGGATGCTGCCTACTGGCGCGACGCGAGTGTTTACGGCAGGTGGGCGGCTTCGATGACCGCTTTTTCCTGTATTACGAGGATGTGGACCTGTGCCGCCGCGCCACTGCCAAGGGCTGGCACGTGGGCTATGAGCCGCGCATTCATGCCGTGCATCATCGGCCCTTGCACACCCGGCCCGTCCCTTCCTACCTGCGCGTGGTGACGCGCCATGCCTTGCTGACCTATGCCGCCAAGCATTGGCCACGCTGGCAGTTCCGTGCGTTGGCCGCTCTGATCCGCGGCGAAGCCTGGGGGCGATACTGGCTGGCTCGCCTGCTGGGAAACGCCGCCGCCGCCGAGCACTTCGCCCAGCTGCCCGCCGTGATTACCGACATTCGCCAGGGTTGGCTTGAGCATGCGCGCCAGCGCATCAAACAGCTGGCCCGCCGTTGTGAGCACCAAGCCCAGTACGACATGCAGAACCTCGATACCCCCGCCCTCTTCCAGCAGCGAAACAACTCGCTGCCTCAAGGTGTACCGGCCCCCCATGCGGGCGCGGCGGGGACATGAGCCACCCTCGAATATGGCAACTCCTTACCGTCACGGATTGGATGTCAGCAGTTGGGCTGAATTGCTCGCATTGGCGTAGAGCAGGGTGCGCTCGTCAGAAATAGTTTGTTTTGTCCAACGCTTGTCCGTAGCTTGTGCTCCAGGAAACGCCGCGTGTCTCCTCATCTGTCCATTGTGATTCCCAGTCATGGCCGAGCCGATTTGCTGGCGGCCTGTTTGCGGAGCGTCGTGCGCTTCGCGCCTGGTGACACGCAAGTTTTGGTCGTGGATGATGCTTCTTCCTGTCACTGTGTCAGCACGACGGCCCGGCGCTTTGCGGGGGTGGAAGTGTTGCGGCTGCCGCGCCGGCAGGGGTTTTGCGGCGCGGTGAGCGCGGGTCTCGCCCAGGCGCGTGCCCCCATCATCGAATTACTCAATGACGACACTGAAGTGACCGCTGGCTGGGCCGACGTGGCGCTGTCTCATTTCGCGCGTCCCGCCGTGGGGGCGGTGGCGCCGTTGGTGCTGTCGTGGTCGGCGGCGAATTCCAACACGACGCGCATCGACAGCGCCGGCGACCGCTATTACCTGGGCGGAGTCGCCGGCAAACGGGGGCATGGTCAATTTGTGCATCACTTCGCCCCGCAAGCGGAACCGGTCTTCGGCGCCAGCGCCAGTAGCGCCTTTTATCGCCGGGAAGCGCTCGAACGGGTGGGGGGCTTACCACGCGAGTTCGGGGCCTATTTCGAGGATGTGGACCTGTCTTTCCGCTTGCGGCGGGCTGGCTACGACATTTGCTTGGAGCCGGGCAGCCGGGTTTGGCACCACGGTTCCGCCACGCATGGTACGACAAGCCGGGCGCTGTTGGAACAGCAATCCTTGAATGAGGAGCGCGTCTTTTGGCGCAACCTGCCCGCCGCCGCGCTGCCGCTGGCGGTGCCACGTCATCTCGCCGTGCTGCTCGGCAAGGCGGCGCGGCGCTGGCGCGAAGGGAATTTAGTTCCCTTTCTCTGTGGCCGCTTGCGCCTGGTGGCCGAGATTCCCGCCTTGCTCCGCCACCGCCGCTGGCTGCGACAATTGGGTGCCGGTGACGATTGGCGGCAATGGCGGATGGAGACGGAGTATTGGGGGTAAGCCCGCGGCTCGACCGCTAAACGATTTTCAATTCCTGCCCCACATCGGTGAATGCCGCCACGGCCCGGTCGAGTTGGTCGGGGGTGTGGGCGGCGGAAAGTTGGATGCGGATGCGGGCTTGACCTTGCGGCACGACGGGATAGCTGAAGCCGATGACATAGATGCCGCGTTCGAGCAAACGGTCGGCCATGCGGCTGGCGAGGGCGGCATCGCCGAGCATCACCGGCAAGATCGGATGTTGGCCGGGCCGGAGCGTGAACCCGGCCTGTTCCAGGCTGCTTCGCAGCTGGCGAGCGTTGGCGTGCAGGCGGTCGCGCAAGTCCGAGCTGGACACGACCAGCTCCAACGCCTTGGTGGCAGCCAGGACGATAGGGGGCGGCAGGGCGTTGGAGAACAGATACGGCCGTGAACGCTGGCGGAGGTATTCCACCACTTCGGCGGCGGCGCAGGTGAAGCCGCCAGCAGCGCCCCCGAGCGTCTTGCCTAATGTGCTAGTAATGATGTCCACGCGCTCCAGCACTCCCAATTGTTCGGCGGTCCCCTTGCCGTTGGCTCCCAGCACCCCGGTAGCGTGACTGTCATCGACCATGACAATCGCCTGATAGCGGTCGGCCAGGTCGCAGATGTCCGGCAGTGGGGCCAAGTCGCCATCCATCGAGAAAACCCCATCGGTGACAATTAATCGCAAGCGACTGGCGGACGCTTCCCGCAACCCTTTTTCCAGGTCAGCCATGTCCATGTGCCGATAGCGATAGCGCTGGGCCTTGCATAGCCGAATGCCGTCGATGATGCTGGCGTGGTTCAGCTCATCGCTTAGCACGGTGTCTTGCTCATTGAGAATCGTTTCAAACAGTCCGCCGTTGGCATCCCAACACGAGCTATAGAGAATGGCATCGTCCTTGCCCAAAAACTGCGCGACGGCAGTTTCGAGCTGCTTGTGCAATTCTTGCGTGCCGCAGATGAACCGCACCGAGGCCATGCCGTAGCCGTAGTGCCGCAATCCTTCGTGGGCGGCTTCCACGATGGCCGGATGGTTCGCCAGCCCCAGGTAATTGTTGGCGCAAAAGTTGATGACCTCCCGATCCCCGACGCGGATGGCGGAACCTTGCGGCCCTTGCAAGACGCGCTCGCTTTTGTACAGTCCCTGGGCGCGCAGCTCGTCCAGCTGGGCCCGTGACAATTCGCGTAGTTTGGTGATGCTCATGGGGTACATCCTGAAGAAAGAGGGAATGGAATGACCGTGTTTCAATAGTTGCACTATAGCCGACGGTTGGTGATTCTTGGGATGGATCGGTTTGCGCACGCCGCCGATTCCTCGCGCGAAACGATCCTTTTATCATCCCAATCCGGAAGTTATGATTCGACATTTCCTGCAATTTTAGAAATCCATTTGCCTACCTCAAATAACGAGTTCATAATGATTTCATCATCTCGCCTCGCGTCCGAACACTTCGCCATTGACATCCAGCATTCGTACTGGTCATCGCTCGTGGGAAACAATTGCCGATGGATTCTGGGGAGCACCTTCGTCAACAAGCCGATCAATTATTGATCCAGGTGGAAACTTTACAACGGACGGTCGCCCAACTCTATGTGGCGTTGCAACGTCACCGGGAAGCCGTGGCCCAGCACGTTCGCCGCGCGACGGCGTCAGCCACCGCTGGGCCAAAAACCGAGGCGCTGGCCTCACCGCCGACCACGGCGCCATCCGTGGTGGACCGGCGCGCGGCGCCGCGCCATTCCGCCAACCAAGTCGTGATCGAGTTGGTCAGCGTGATGGATGATGCGAAACCCTTCGCGGGTTGGGTACTGGATTATTCGGCGGGGGGCTTGGGGCTGTTAGTCGATAAAAAAATTCCCATCGGCACCTATTTGAATCTGCGCCCTCATCAAGCTCCGCTCAAATCGAAAAGCCGCGAAGCGGAAGTCAAGAACTGCCAGCCGTACCTCGATGGCTACCGCATCGGCTGCCAGCTGGAGCAAGAATTATCAGCGGATGATTTGCGCTTCTTTGGCTTGACCCCAAGGACGAGTAGTTGAGGGAAGCCTAAACCCAAGCCGGCCGCACGGCGACCGGCTTGGGGAAACAAGGCATGAACGCACTGGCCTCACGGTTTCTCTGTCTCGCTTGGTGACATCGCTTCCAGCGCTTTCAGGGCTGCCGCCGCTTCTTGGCGGACGCGCGGGTCATTGTCGGACTGGAGACCTTGCACGGCTTCCCGTACCTGGGGCGTATAGACCTTCAAATGGACCAAGCTCCGAATGCAAGCACACCGCACCGTGGCCGCTGCATCTTCCTGGGCAGTCTTGAGCAAAGCCTGGACGACCTCTTTTTGGGCAGCGTCGGCTTGTTGTCCCAGACTCTCGGCGGCCCATTCTCGATGGGTGGGATAGATGGCCGAACGCAGCGTTTGGAGCAACGGTTGCAGGTTCCCGCCTCGATCCGTCACGGACTGACGACCGGCAGAGGCGACAGGTTGGCCCAGCGGCGCCAGCTGATAACCGACTTGCATGATCGGTCCCCCTTGTGGCGGATACATCGGGACTGGCAGGCGTGGCATGGTGGAGGACGACCCGGCGAAGGGGAATCGTCCTGCCTTGGCCGTCGCGTTGGCCGGATACATCTGAGGCATTCTGGGGCCATGACCGTAAGGCGGAACGGGGCCGACACCATATCCCGGCGGCATCGGAAGCATTCCGGCTGATGCATAAGGGGGCATCGGGCCATAAGGAGACATGGTCGCCATCGCCATGTGCGGCGGCAGCGGGCCGTATGGGGGCATGGCCGCCATGCCGGCTTGAGCGTAAGGGGGCAGCGGGCCGTATGGGGGCATGGCTGCCATCGCCATGTGCGGCGGCAGCGGGCCGTTGGGGCTTTGCGGCGGCCGGATGCGGCGCATCTGAGCCATCGCAGGGCCAGAATAATTGAACACCGATTCCGGTTGAATGGGGCTCACGGGCGTGGTGAAGGCATTGGCGAACATCTTTTCTGGCGACACGGGCTTACCGCAGTGGAAAGCGTTTCCCAGCCCGGCATCCTGGTCCGCTTGTTCCTGAACGATGGCTTGCGGGTCTCCTTCGGCGAAGGCGTTCAGGCGGTCGCCGCGCGTCATCGGCGTCGGCACTGCGGCTCGGATGGGCTGAGGCGGTTGTGGAATGTTCGGTTGCGGCGGCAGCGGGGGACGTGGTGCGGTATTCGAGGAATTGGTAAAGATCGGAACGGGCACATACACGACCCGCGTGGGCACTGTTTCCCGCGCCGTCGTCTCGGTGGCAGGCGGACCTTGAGCGGGTTTATCGGAGGTTTTCGCCGGTTCCGGCTTCTTGGGCTTCTCCTGGACCGATGCGACCTGTTCGGGTTTCTTGACGGCGACTTCTTCCTTCTTCTCCTCTTTCACCCGCGAAAACGATTTGGGCTGACACAACGGATCATCCTTGTCTTTCTTCGCTTGGGGCAATTCGTTGGGGGGAGTTGTGGCCGTGAACAGCGAGAAAATAGTCTTGGAGTTGTTCGCGTCCTTCGGTTCGACTTTCGTGGAGCGCGCGGTTTCGGTTGGTTCGCTGGAGTTCAGCCCCTGCCGCATACGTTGGAAGAATCCCTCACGCGAGGAAGGCTCCTCTTCTTTCTTCGCCGTTTTGATCTCCGCCGGTCCCATCGGCAGCTGAAGTGGCGGCGTTATCCGCTTGACCAGCGACGGTTTCTCCGCCGAGCCAAATGGATTTCCTCTTACAGGTGGTTCCAAGGCGATCACGCGCGCCGGCGCGATTTCCTGTGGTTGCGGTTTGGATGCCGCTGGCCTGTCCACGATGTTGAGCGGGACGGCCTTCACGACGGGGACGGGCGGGGTGGTTGCTTGAGTTTCGTGGCCGCGTGCGAGTCCCCACGATTGCCGCCAATCGCTCGGCTGCGCCACTTCCACGACTGCTTTGACGCGCGGCGGCGCGGAAGCGAACTCTGGCTCGTATTCCGAGCAGGGGAGCATCGGCCCCGCGTTAGGGGAGAGGCACTGATTGCGGCGGAACAACCGGCTCAGCAGCGGCGCGTGGTCGCGCGGCGTGGCGGAGCCGGCAAGGTCCACGTTCGGGACAGGCATCGCCAATGGGGCCTGACATTCCTCGCAGGTTTCGCACATCGGACCACCGGGGATGGCATGTCGGCCCCGGCTAAAAAAGCGACACGCCGCCTCGCTGAGCTTTTCCCCCAGCGGGACGCAGCGTTCGCACGTCATGATGCGCATGCCAGGACCTTCCAAGATGGTCATGATTTCGCCACTGGCGAGGTCTTGGACTTCGTGCGCGATCTCGCCCGTGGGCATGGTGAAGGTACGCAGCACTTTGCACTGCTGCTCTGGCTTACCGGCCTCCTGCACGCACAAGATGCGATCGCCGGGATAGGCCAGGATCGGTTTTGGCGTTGGGGTCGCTTCCTCTCCCGCTGTGGGCGGTTCCTTCTGGGTTTGGGTCGGTGACTCCACCACGGAAGACGGCAACCGCGAAGGCGGCCCGTTGCCCGCTGACGGGATGACCGCCGGCGCGTTCATCGGTGTCCGGGGTGGCTGAGTAGAGGTCTGAACCAGCGGCGGAGCATTGGCAACCGGCGCGACATGCCTAGCCTTGGGGATCGAAGCAGCGTTTGGCGAGGGAGAAGGAGCTACCGGGGAGCCGGTGGAATGAAACACCTGCTTCGGTGTCACGATCGCGCTAGGGGCGTTGCCGCTCTCGGGAGAATTCACGATGGTCATGACTTCCCCGGAGCGCACGTCTCGCACGCGCTGGACGACATCACCATTGGGCAAGGTCCAGGAAGAGAGGATTTGGCACTGTTGCGGCGGTTGGCCGGCTTCCCGCACGGTGATCATGGGGCCTACGCCGGACGAGTGCGGCGGCGTGGGCGCGGCTTGCTGGCCCAGCGTTCCGCCCACCCATGCCAGCGTTAGGGTAAAGGCAATCGACCATTGATATTGAAACATGGAATGGGTCTCCTTTCCGCGCTCACGGCGTCCCGGCTGATACTTCATTTTTGGGACATTCTGTTGTTCATTTATCGGTTGCACGGATACTGTGCATCAGTCGGAGTTTGGCGAAGGAAACAAAAACACCGCTTTCGCGCGGGTTGCGATTGAGTGGTAACAGGAGAGGGGGGCTTGAAAAGATTCGACCCTGGCGGTTTTGTTCATGCTGGTCAGTCGGTTTCCATAATCTTTTGCGCCATGACAGGTCGCGGACAAGGTGAACCACGGATTACTGATATCAGCTGGCGCGAGCCGGATGGCGATGATCTCCCCTGACGTTTGGTAGGAGTACGGCACGGACAATCTGGGATATTCGGGTTGGCAATAGATATTGGATTGTTATGGGGTAAATTGGTTAATTCTTGACCCGGCGTGTGACGATCACAAGAATGAATTATTGCAAGGAATCGGCCAATCTCCCTATTGCGAACCAATGGCCATCGATACCGATAAAGCCTGATGCTCCATCAGCGACGCCCGCCGGAGAGGTCCGTACCTCATGAGTAATTCCGAACGCTATCAACGTGGCCTGGAGGTGCTCCGCCAAATGCTCGGTCCGGACGAGGCGGAACGCACGCTGCGAACCTGGCAAACCATCTCCCCGGAATTCGCCCAATATGTCCTGGAATTCGTGGCCGGCGACATCTGGCATCGGCCTCAGCTCGGCCGCCAGCACAAAAGCCTGGTGACGATTGCCGTGCTGGCGGCGTTGGGCCGGCCTCTGGCTCTGAACTTGAATCTACGCATGGCCTTGAACAACGGCGTTAGCAGGCAAGACATCGTGGAAACGCTGCTACAAATCGCGCCCTACGCCGGTTTCCCCGCCTGTTGGGAAGGTCTGGCGGCTGCTCAACAAGTATTTCAGGAAATCGACGCCCAACAAACCTAATTTCCACCTGTCTCTTCACGGATGAGGAGCAAAGGCATCATGCTGTTCGCTTGGATGCGCCGCTGGCTGACCAAAGGGGCCGTCATCCCCGCTCGTCGCTCGCGCAAACGGTCGATCCGCTTTCGGCCAGGGCTGGAAGCGTTGGAAGATCGAACCTTGATGGCCACGAACTTATATGTGGCGACCACCGGCAACGATGGGATTGGCGACGGCTCCTTGACGAAGCCCTACGCCACCTTGGCGAAAGCGTTGAGCACCGCTCAGGACGGCGACACCATCTACTTGCGCGGCGGCACCTACGCCGGCGGCGTCTCCGTGAATGTTCCCAACCTGACCTTGGCCTCGTATCCAGGCGAATGGGCCATCATCAGCGCTCCCGTCTGGGACAGCTCCATCCCGCACACCCTGCGCTTCGACATCAACGCTTCCGGCGGCAAGCTGCAGCGCCTCGAAATCGTCGGTGGTTATTACTACACGGTCAAGCTGGAAACCACCTGGAACTGGGGGCTGCCCACGCGCTGGGGAGCCAGCAACATCCTCATCGAAGATTGCAAGCTTCATGACAGCGGCCGCGACATCATCAAGATCACGCCGGGTTGCAATGATGTCATCATTCGCCGTTGTGAGATTTACAACTCCGGCAAACGGGACAAGAGTAACGCCGAAGGCATCGACAATGTCAATGGCTCCAACATGGTGGTGCAGGATTGTTACATCTACAACATCGCCACCACCGGAATTTACTTCAAGGGGGGAGCACGCAACGTCGTCATCGAACGCAATCTGATCATCAATGCCGGCCTGGGCGGCATCTTCGTGGGATTTGACACCGATCTGGAATGGTTCGACGTGGAAACCAACCCGATGCTGTATGAGAGCATCGACGCCGTGATTCGCAACAATATCATTCGCAACACGGCGGGGGCCGGCATTGGCGTTTACGCCTCCTTGCGGCCCCAGATCGCCCACAACACGCTCATCGATGTGGCCCAGAACATCCAAGCCGGCGTGCTCATCGACAAGATCGATCACTGGATTTCCTTGCAGGAGCCATCCCGGCGGACGCGAGCGGCGGATGTTGCCTTCATCAACAATATCGTCACGCAGTCCGCCAACAGCTCGCGCCCCATGATCACGGTGCGTCAGGATAGCGTAGCTGGCCCCCTCCTGTTCAGCAACAACCGTTATTATGACATGAGTGGGCCGGCGCGGTTTGAATTTCATCTGGTCACCACCAGCACCGGGCGCGTGGGTTTCACGCAATGGCAATCGTTGTTGGGGGGCGACGGCGGCTCCTCGGAAGGGGACCCGCTGTTGAATTCGCAATATCATCTCAGCGCCGGCAGTCCCGCGATTGATGCTGGGCTGCCGTTGAGCTGGGTGACGGACGACTATGACGGCAACCCACGAACGGGGGCGCCAGACATCGGCGCCGACGAATACGGCGCGGGGCCGGCCCTGCCGACGCCGCCCCCTTGGGGGACGATTGGCACCGGGCAGGGGACGACGCAGCCATCCGCCGTCAGCACCATCCAATTTTCCGCCACCGAGTACATTGTCAGCGAAGGGGCAGGGCGCGCCACCATCACCGTCACCCGCTCCGGCGACTTGTCCGCCAGCGCCACAGTGCGCTACGCCGTGAGCGATGGGACGGCTCGGGCGGGGAGTGATTACGTCGCTACTTCGGGGACCATCTGGTTTGGGGCAGGACAAACGACGCAGACGTTTCACATTCCCTTGATCGACGACGACATCCCTGAAAACGATGAGACGGTTCACCTGTCGCTCAGCAATCCGAGCAGCAACGCCGTCTTGGGCACGCGCGCCACGGCGCGGCTCACTATCTTAGATGACGATGTCGCTCTGCCGCCGCCATCCCCGCCGCCTGATCTAGCAACCACGGATCCAGCCCGCGTCCAGTTCGCGGCAGCGGAATACAGCGTTACTGAAGGGACCTATTCAGCCACCATCACGGTGATCCGCACCGGCGACGTCTCCACCAGCGTGACCGTCCGCTTCGCCACCCGCGATGGCACCGCCACCGCAGGGTTGGATTACGTGGCAACATCCGGTGTTCTGTGGATCGCACCCGGCGTCACGACCCAGACGTTCCGCGTGGCCATCATCGACGACCAGCTGGTCGAACCGAGCGAAACCGTGCTGCTCACTTTGTCCAGTCCCACGGAGGCCACGCTGGGCAGCCAACACACGGCGATCCTCACCATTCTGGATAATGACACGCCGGCCAGCGGTTCCGATTCTCCCGCCAGTCCCACGAACGGCACACCGCCCCCCCCACCGCCGCCTTCGCCGGGCCCTGGCCCCGCTATCGTGGAATTCAGCCTTTGGGCCTATACCGTCAGCGAGTCGGCCATCGCCGCCGTCATCACGGTGGTGCGCAGTGGGGATACTTCCACCAGCGTCACGGTACAATTCGCCACGCGCGATTATACGGCCTTCGCCGGTTCTGATTACGTGGCCACTGTCGGCACGCTCTGGATTCCCCCCGGCGCGACCAGCGGCACCTTCAAGGTGCCGATCATCAATGACACCATCCCGGAACCCAAGGAGGCGTTATGGCTCATCCTGAGCAATCCCACCAACGCTAAATTGGGGAGCAAGAAGGAAGTATTCTTGAATATCCTGGATGACGATTAAAGGATGGTGAGTGATGAATAGTGGGCCGGATTTTCAAACTGCCGCCTGCCAACCTCACGGGTCCCGCGCTACGATCTTGGGTAGCTGTTGCATTACCTTGTCGATTGCTTGGTCATTCAATTCCCCTTTGCGGAAGGCAAAGTTGGCGGTCACTTTCTGTTGCACGGAAAAGAGGATCGTGACATCGGCGTCTTCGTGCAGCAAGTAACTCGGAGGCCCCTCCACATCCTCAAAGACGCCCAGCGGCAAGTTGCGCAAAGCGTGTTGCTGGCTCCAACGCACCACTTGTAGATCGAGGCTCAGCTGATCCGCGCTCAGAAATGTGATCCACGAGCGCAGCTCGGCTTTCTGGTGCGCGGTGAGGGCGGCGTCGAGTTTCTGGGCCAGTTTTCCCAATGGCTCATTCAAACTACGGGCAAAGATAATGACCGCTGGCCGATCCGCCGTGTCGCAAACGGCGCAGTACAACGTACCCCGATTGGGGCCGGTGGTCATCACGGCCGTATAGGGGCCAGGCCGTTGTCCCGGTTTCAATCCCGACTGACATGGCTCCGCCGCTGTCAACGGCGGCGCCCCGTTGAATCCCACGGTGAGCGCCGCGATACCGACGAATAGCTTACGTGACCAGTTCATCAAGGATGCTCCTTTGGTGAGTGGAAACGCCGAAATCCACTGGTTAGAATGTGACACTAGACGACTGGTTTCGACTCCAATTTCCCTTCTTCTACCGTTGTATCCTGAACAACAAGGGCAACGCAACGCTTTCCCATCGAGGAAGCCAATTTTTCATGGTGGGGGAGCTTGGGATTGCCGAGGATGATCACGGTAGGGTTGACCGGCTTGATAGAGGGCCAGGCGGGCGGCGTATTCTTCTTGGACCTCGTTGTCGGCCTCCGCCACTGCTCGCGCGGCCCAGTGGATCGCTTCCTCGAACCGGCCGCACTCGGCGAACGCGGCCGCGAGCGTGTCCAGGAAGCCGGGGATGGACCACTCGGTCAAGGTACATGCTTTCTGGGCCAGCTCCACGGCGCGCGTGCCGTCACGCAGGGCGTCCACCGGACAGGTGGCGAGAATCCAGGCGAGGTAGTTGTTGGTAACGGGATGATCGGTGTCGTCGTCCAAGGCCCGCTGATGATCCGCCTGGGCACGTTCATATTCCCCCAACCGATAATAGACCGTGGCGCGCCGATTGCGGGCATGGATGTTGTCGGGGTCTAGGCGTAGCGTCTCGTCATAGTCGGCCAAGGCTTGGTCATCCGCCCCATTGGCCGCGTGGGCATCACCCCGGCTGAGATATAGAGGGGCGCAGTCCGGGTCCAAGCGCAAGGCCGCCGAAAAAGCGGCGATGGCTTGCGCGTACTCTTCCTGCTGATACAAAATCGAGCCTTGGTTGGCGTGCGCGCCGATGAAGTGCGGATCACGGCGCGCTACTTCCTCAAAATCGGCCAACGCCGCGTCCCAGCTCCCCTGATCGCCATGCGCCAAACCCCGGTTGTAATAGGCCGCGATGCTGGTCGGATTCAGGCGCAGAGCGGCGCTATAGTCCGCGATGGCTTGCTCCAGGTTTCCTTGCTGGGCGTGGGCGATGCCGCGATACTCGTAAGCGTCGGCATGGCGCGGATCGCTCCGCACCAGCCGGTTTAAGTTGGCCAGCGCCGACGCATGATCCCCGATCTTCACCAAAGCCACCGCCCGGCCAAACAGCGCGTCGGTATCGCTCGGGACCAAGCGCAGGGCGCGGGTGAAATGCGCGATGGCTCGATCATACTGGTCCCGTTCCAACGCGCTGATGCCTTTTTGATAAGCGCATTCCGCGTCCCGCAAACGCGCGGAATCCGAAGTGCCATGAGCGGGCAAGGCGGTTCTCCTTTTACGTATTCCGCCAGCCAGGAAGAAACTCCGAGCCGCGACCGTCAGGAAGCGGCACACCCCGCTCCCTGACGGTCGCGGCTCCGACCAGTTGCTAGATAGATGTTCACAAAGCCAGGCTTGGCGCTGAGCCAGCGGCAATAGTATAGTACATTAGTATAAGTTAATTGTGTATCGGGTTTTATCTTCCATCTGCCATATGGATTGTTTCATTGTTCCATTCCACTCCACCCCCCCCCTTTAGCAGGTGATATAATAATATCAATGGAATGAAACCCATACTTTCTAGAAGTCGTGGGTCGGTGTCACTGCCCCGCTCGGCAAATCAACATGGATGCTCCACCCGGATCATGGTAAAATGCGAAAGTTGAGTGGAACTCCGTGAAGGTGGGAAAGGACCTCCCGATGACCACGCTGCCCCCCTACTGTCCGTTGGGATGTCTTCTCCCCGTCTTTTCTGATTTCCTCATATCCTTACCCAACCATTTTCCGGAAATGAATCTTCCCCGCGCGCTCGGTTTCAGGAGGATGCCTTATGCGATTTCCCTTGTCGCTGGCGACGAACATGGCTGTCCACATGCTGCGCCACAAGTTGGCGGGCGTCCGAAAGTTTCCGCTCGTGCTGATGCTCGAACCGTTGCACGCTTGTAATCTCACCTGCACCGGCTGCGGCCGGATTCGGGAATATGCCGAGACGATCAAGGACAAGCTGAGCGTGGCCGAGTGTCTGGCGGCGGTCGATGAATGTGGCGCACCGATTGTCAGCATTTGCGGCGGTGAGCCGTTGATCTATCCCGACATCGGCGCGCTGGTACGCGGCATTCTGGGCCGGCGCAAGAACATCTACTTGTGTACCAACGGCATGTTCATCTGCAAACGGCTGCATGAATTCAAGCCGACTAGCCGATTCTTCTTCAACGTCCATCTCGACGGCATGGAAAAGACCCACGATATAGCCGTCGAGCGGGAAGGGGTATTTCGGGCGGCCATCGACGGCATCCGGGCGGCCAAGTCGGCGGGCTTCCTCGTCTGCACCAATACCACCATCTACAAGGAAACCGACATCGCCGAGATTGACGAGCTGTTCGCCTATCTGACCCGGCTCGGCGTGGATGGCTTCATGCTGTCCCCCGCCTACGGCTACACGGCCGTTCAAGAGACGAACCCGCAGGGGGCCGCCGAGATCTTCCTGACACGCGCCGACATCCGCGCCAAGTTCCGCGACGCCGAGCAGCTGCTCACGAAATACCGTTTGGCGTCGTCGCCGATCTATCTGGAATTTCTCAGCGGCAAACGCGAGCTGACCTGCACCGCCTGGGGCAATCCCACCCGTAACGTCCAGGGCTGGAAAGGGCCGTGCTACCTGATCACCGATCAGCACCATGCCACCTTCCGCGCGCTGATGGATGACACCGACTGGGACGCCTACGGCCCCAGCAAGGACCCACGCTGTGAACATTGCATGGTCCATTGCGGCTACGAACCCTCCGCCGCCCTCGGCATCAACAAACAACGAGGGGACAGTTGGAAGATGCTGAAATGGCAACTGACATGAGCAATGGGCAGTAGGCAGTGATCAACGTTTGGCGGGCGAGCCACACCAAAACCAATGACCGAACTGCGATTCGATGATCCCTGCGTGCTCTTCGCTTTGAGCCGGGAAGCAGGAGCGTTCCTGCGTGAATTTCGCGCGCATCAGCGATTCCCGGAAGCGCCATGTTGGGCCCGGTTTTGCGGGCCGGCGTGGTTGACGCTGTTGGTGCTGCAAACGGGAATCGGCGCGGATCGGACGGCGGCGGCGCTGACTTGGCTATTGCAAGCCCCGCTGTTGGGGAATGTCCCCTATCGGCCTCGTGTCGTTTTATCGGCGGGTTTCGCCGGCGCGCTGCGCGAGGGATTACGCGCCGGCGACGTGGTGCTGGCGACCGAGATCGTGGACGCGCAGGGGAGCCGTTGGCCGGCGACCTGGCCGGGAGAGCTGCCGGCAGGGGAGTGGCGGCCGCCGCTGCGCCGTGGGCGCTTGCTGACCATGCCGCATCTCGTCGGCGACCCGAAGGAGAAACAGCGGTTGGGACAAACGCAGGACGCCTGGGCCGTGGACATGGAATCGGCCATCGTAGCCCAAGCCTGCACGCGCGCGGGGATTCCGTTTGGCTGTCTGCGCGTCGTGACGGATGACGTGCATACGGCGCTGGCCTCCGATTTGATCGCGCTCTTGTCCCGTCAGCGGGCCTCTCCGTTTCGGCTTTTGGCCGCCCTCCCGCGCCGTCCCTCGCTCATCCGCGACCTGGCACGTCTTACCCGTGTCACCCGTCACGCTGCCCACCAGCTCGCCTTGGCCTTGGGCGAGGTGCTCACCCTCACGCTCCCCGGCGGGCGCGAACTGTGAGAGACAAGAAAAGGGGACGCGACTCGTATTTGCTGATGGAGAGTTGCTTGTGGTGGAATCTGATAACCATCGAAATCGAGTCGCGTCCCCTTTTTTGGCCCAATTTTCTCGAAACCCGCCCCCCGCTCGAAGAGTACAATCATCACGGAACGAAGAGGCGGTCGATTCTGGAACCCACATTCTGGGAGTTCGTTTCCATGCGCTTCTTCCGAATCACATGTGCTGTTGGTGTTTGCTGGTTGCTTCTGGGCACTGGTCCCGCGCGGGCGGAAACACCGGTTGATCCCTTGCGGCTCATCCCTGAGCAGGCCGATCTTTTCCTCAAGATCGAGAAACCCCAGCAATTGGTCGAAGCCGTGACCGGCTTGGAGCTGTTCCAACAGCTTCAGCAGTTCGCCGCCGTGCGTGAGCTGTACGATTCGACGAACGCCCGCCGCTTTTATCAGCTGGTGGATTATTTTGAGAAAGAACTGGGGGCCGATTGGCCGGAGCTGCTCGACCGTCTGGCCGGCGATGGGGCGGTGCTGGCCAGCAAGATCGGCCCCGAGCCGGCCCCGGTGCTGTTCGTGGCCCGCGCCAAGGATGAAAAACTGCTGCGTCAGTTCGTGGCTGTCGCCCTCAAAGTGGTGCAAGACGAATTGGAACGCAATGAAACCGGCCAAGCCATTCGCAAGGACAGCTATCGTGATCTGCCGGTGATCCACTTCGGCCCCAACGCCCATGCGGCCACGGCGGGGCCGTTTTTGTTGCTCAGCAACAACGATAAAGCCCTGCAGCTTGGCATCGATCAATACCTCGATGCCAAAGCCAGCCTCGCGGACGTGCCCGCCGTGGCCGAGGCCCGCCAGCTGCTCCCCGCCGCGCCGCTGGCCTGGGGCTGGCTCAACCTGGAGCCGCTCAAGCAATCCCCCAGGGCGAAGGAAGTCCTTAGCTTGCCACGTAATGACGCCAACTTGACCGTGTTGTTCGGTAGCTGGCTCGATGTGGCGGCACGGGCACCGTTTCTGACCACTGGCTTGTACAAGGACAAGAACGGCTTCCTGCTCACCACGCGGCTGCCGGCAGCCCGTGACAGCCGAACGGCGGAGACGGCCCTCCATGCCCCTCCCGCAGGAGAACCCGGCTCACTGCCGTTGCTGCAACCGAAGGGTGTGCTAGTCAGCAGCAGCTACTATTTCGATGTTTCCAAGTTCTGGGAGAGCCGCGACCAGCTGCTTAACGAGCAACAGAAGCAAGGGCTGGAGCAGTTCGACGCCAATTCCGGCCGTTTCTTGTTCGGCAACCGCTTCAGCGATTTCTTGACTCAGGCTGGCCCTTATCAGCGTTTCGTCGTCGTCCACCAAGCTACGACGGGGTATGACAAGCAACCGAATCAGCCGATCCCCGCTTTTGCTTTCGTGGTGTCCCTGCGCCAGCCGGAGAAGTTCAGCAAGTCGATGGAGGCGGTGCTGCGCGGCGCCGCCTTGCTGGCCGGCAATCAATTCAAGCTCAAGCTGAACGAGGAAAAACGGGGGGACGTCAACTTGGTCGGCTATCGCTTCCCCGAGGATGAGCTGGTGCGCAACGACCCGACCAACATCCGTTACAACTTTAGTCCTTGCTTCGCCACGGTCGGCGATCAGTTCTTCGTCGCCTCCACCATCGAGTTGGGCCGAGAGCTGATCGGCTTGCTCGAACAGGAAGCCCAGGCAGGCCGCAAAGGGAGTCCAGCCACGGGACAAACGCGCATCCATGCCTCTGGCGGCGCCGACCTGCTTCAAGCCAGCAAATCGCAGCTGCTCGCCCAAACGATTCTGGATCAAGCCTTGAACCTCAACGAAGCCGAGAAGGAAGTCGATCACTTCATTCAAGTGATCCGCCGCCTGGGAATGCTGCAACTGGAGTCCCATCACGGAGACAAGGCCTTTCGGTATGAGGTGCGCTTGTCCGTGAAGTGAGCGCCGTGGTGGGTCTTGGGATTCAGCGGTTCGCGCGCTGCCAACTTCCCGCGTGAAACGATAAAATCAGAAGGAATAGTTAGCCGTAGCTCCTACTTGTGAGGCAACATTACGATGGCAGAATACATCGATCCACGTTGGGCTTGGGACGAGTATCGGCCCACGGAGCAATCTCCCTGGGACTTGAAACGGGTGGGGCATCTGTATCGGCGGGCGGCGTTTGGGGCCAGCTGGACCGAATTGCAGGCTGGTCTGAAGCTGGGACCCAAGCAGACCATCACCAATTTGCTGCGCGGCGAACCCGGCACGGAGCAGTTCGACCAGCAGACGGCGCCGCTGGCCGAGAGCATCACCCGCGCCAACAACGGCCAGCAGGCGCGCGCCTGGTGGCTGTACCGGATGCTGTACACCCCGCATCCGACGCGTGAAAAATTGACGCTTTTTTGGCACAATCACTTCGCCACCAGCAACGCCAAGGTGAACAACGCTGGCTTCATGCTGCGTCAATACGAGCTGCTGCGCAAGCACGCCCTGGGCAACTTTCGCGCGCTGCTGCTGGCAATGTCCACCGACCCGGCCATGTTGGTGTGGCTCGACACCAATCAGAGCAAGAAGGGGAAGCCCAACGAGAATTACGCCCGCGAGCTGATGGAGCTGTTCAGCCTGGGCATCGGCAATTACACCGAAGAGGACATCCGCGAGGCGGCCCGCGCCTTCACCGGCTATGAGATCGTCGAGGGGAAACCGAGCTTCAACGCCAGCCAACATGATGACGGCGTGAAGACGGTTTTGGGACAGTCTGGAAAATGGCAGGCGGACGACATCGTGCGTATCTGCCTGGAACAGCAGTCGGCCCCCTATTTCATCGTGGGCAAGCTGTATCGGTTTCTCATTAGCGAAGCCGAGCCGCCCCCCCCGGATTTGCTCGAACCGTTGGCCGAGCAGTTCCGCAAAAGCGACTACGATTTCAACGGCGTGGTGGAACGCATGCTCCGTTCCAACCTGTTCTTCTCCGCGCACGCCTACCGCGCCCGCATTAAAGCCCCGGTCGATTTCGCTCTCGGCATCGTGCGTGGCTTGGAGGGGCGCATCGGCACGACGGCGCTGGCGGCCGCGCTGGAGGAGCTGGGGCAAAACGTGTTCTACCCCCCCTCTGTCAAAGGCTGGGACGGCGGCAAGACCTGGCTCAACGGCCAAACGCTGCTCTATCGCCAAAATCTGGCCCTGGCCCTGACCTCCACGCAAGACAATCGCTTTGGCCGGCGCACCGATCCGGCGGTCATCGCCCGCCAATATGCCGGATCGGACGACGCCGCCCAGGTGGATTTCTTCCTGCAACTGTTCTTGCAAGGGGACGTGTCCGCGGCGGCCCGCGACAACCTGCTCCACTACCTGGAACAAGCCCGCAAACAGCGCGTGCCGATTTACTGGACCGAGCAGGATGCCGCCGATCAGCGCTTGCGAACTTTATGTCATTTAGTGTTGACGTTGCCGGAGTTTCAATTGGATTGAAGCCTACGAACGGATGAATCTAAACAGTCACTCAACGCGAGAGGATCGTTCCATGAATCTGAATCGACGCGCTTTCCTGCACACCTCGTTGGCCGCCGGCGGCTTCGTCGGTCTCGGTTCGACCATGCCGCGCTTTCTGGAACGGACCGCGCTAGCGGCGCCGAAGAGCAGCCAGGCTGGCGCCAAGGACACCATTTTGGTCGTCGTGCAGCTCACCGGCGGCAACGACGGGCTGAATACGGTGGTCCCCTTCAAGGACCCCGAATACGCCAAGCTCCGACCCACGTTGAAACTGCCGGAAGCCCAGCTCAAGAAAGTCACCGATGACATCGGCTTGCACCCGTCCTTGACCGGCTTTGCCGAGCTGCTCGAAGATCAAGCCCTGTGCATCGTGCAGGGGGTCGGTTATCCCAATCCCAGCCAATCGCACTTCCGCTCGATGGATATTTGGCAAGCTGCCGACACCGCCCAGACACTGACTGAAGGCTGGATTGGCAAGGCCTTGAAGCACCTGCCCGAAACGCAATCGTTCCATCTCTCCGAACGTGAATCCTCACCGTTGGCCTTGACCGGCGCTCCCGTGCGCGTGCCGACCATTCAATCGCTGGAGGAATTCCAGCTGCGCGTGGCGGCCATGAGCAAAACTGACCGCCAAGAACAACAGGCGATCATCGAAGGGGCGACGCAATCGACGTCGGGCAAGCCGAACCTGCTCGACTTCGTGCAGCAGACCGCCGCCAACACCTACGCCAGCAGCAAGCGCTTGCAAGAAATCGGCAAAAACTATCAGCCCAAGGTCCCCTATCCGAACACGGCCTTGGCCAACCGCCTGAAGCTGGCCGCCCAGCTCATCGACGCCGACCTGGGGGCGCGGTTATTCTATGTCGCGCTGGATGGCTTCGACACGCACGCCAACCAAGCCAACGCCCACGCCAACTTAATGCAACAGCTCTCCGGCGCGGTGACGGCGTTTTACAAGGACATGGCGGCGCGGGGGCACAAGGATCGGCTGCTGATCATGACGTTCTCGGAATTTGGCCGCCGCGCCCGTGAAAACGGCAGTCGGGGGACCGATCACGGCTCCGCCGCCCCGATGTTTCTCGTCAGCGGCAAGGTGAAGCCCGGTCTGGTGGGTGCTCACCCTAGCCTGACGCAGCTCGAAGCCGGCAATTTGAAGTTCCACACCGACTTCCGCCGCGTCTATGCCGCCGTGCTGGAAAACTGGCTTGGCGTCTCCAGCCAGCAAGTCCTCGGCCAACCCTGGCAACCGCTGGAAGTGTTCCAGGGTTGAGATGCATCAGGCGAGCGGAGGATCATCAGCCCCCCGGTGCATGGTGTTACCGGGGGACTGACGCTTTCCGCTCGCCTAACCGTTTCTCAACCCGCTGTTACTGCCGCCGCCCGGCGCTTGTGGCCGAACCAGATCAGACTACCCAAGATGGTCACGGCGATCACCAGGAGCGTGATCCCCAACACCGGCCGATAGAAGACCCAGCCGATGGCGATGGTGGTCAGTGACAGAACAAAGGCAATGCCAAACGCGAACAGACCGATCCCCATGCTGACCAAGTCACCGAGCAACGGAATGACATCCGCCAGCACGACCAGCGGCTGAAAGACCATGCTCAAACCAAATCCCATCAGCAGGAAGCCAACCAAGCGCAGCACCCAGGTCATGATGGTGTTTTCCCGCTGCAGCTGAGCGTACATCTCGCTGGCGCTCAACGTGCCCATGCGCAAATCGTTGATGGTGGTGCCATAGCTGGTAGTGTATGGCTCGAAGGTGTTGTTAACCTGTTTGGCCAAGATGCTGACGGTGGAAGGCTTGATGGCGCTGAAGCTAATCCGCATGTCGCCAATTTGGGGGCTGGACATGGACCCCCCAATCATGGTCGGCAGGAAGAAATAATCATTGATGACCCGCAAACGGGATTTGAGTTGGGAATCCTCCACTTTGTCCACCATGTCAGGTTTCAAGGGAATCCTCTGGGCGCCGCTGATCATGCTGACAAGGCTGGGGGAGAGTTGGTAGGCTCCCAGCCGAACGTCGTCGGCTACCCAGGAATTCCCTCCAAACGGCCAGGAAGGATTTTCATGCCCTTGCACCGTATCAAATTGGCTGGAATCGACGGGGCGAGCCGTCCATTTTTTGGTGTAGTTGTAGGTGGTGACGGTCTCCTCGCCGCCGCCCAGTTTCTTGCGTGTCTCGGTTTTCTTTTCCTCGACCCATTGATACATCTCGACATCGCGTGACAATTTAATGCCTACCAAGGAAATGCCGAACATGGAGTCGGTGAGGGTGTCTTGAGTGTCCGCCAAGCCGCTCAGGTGAACCAATTTGCCGTTGTTGGCTGGGTTGACCGTGGCTATGTCGGTGACATCCACCGTGTTGGCCGCCCCCTCCGCCAGTCCCTTGGCCGTCTTGACCGCGCGCCCCTCGTTCCAAAATAACAGGGGAAACGACGCGATGAACAGGATGACGCCCACGATCACCCCACCAACGGATTTGCCGAGACGTTCAAACCAACTCGTGGAAGTGACCTTGGAATACGAATCGGCCATGAGTCAATGCCTCCCCAAAAATACATGCCGGGACGTTGATTGGAAATGAAACGCTTCTTGGTGGGGTATTCGTTCCAAGATACGCGGGATTGGAAAAAAAAGACAAGCTCTTTCGTTTTTCACTGTATTGGATGGATGATTCATCGGTTCGCGCACGGGGACGACGGCGTGCGCGAACCGATGAATTTCCGCAACCCCATTTCAAAACGGAAGAACCAAAAGAGAACGATTCGTATGCCTTCACTGAATAGCCGCCAGCACTTCGTTGGTTAAGAGGTACATAATGCCGAGTTGCTGTCCTTCCGCTTTCGCCTGATCTTGGAACAGGCCGGCGCTGGGGACGTCGATACCGGCGCTGGCGTCCTCGACGATGATCACGTCGAAGCCGGCCTGGCGCAGGTCGCGGGCGGCGAAGTGACAGCAGATATTGATGGCTAAGCCGCAGATCACCACCAACTTAATTCCTTCGGCGCGCAGCAGGGCGGGGAAGCCGGGGTGTTGAGCGGTGATGGCGTAGGCGTCGGCGTGGGGATGAAACCCCTTGCGCCAGATGGCGTGAAACCGCTGGGTCTGCAGGCCCGGTAGGAACTCGGCCCCTTCCGTGCCCGCGACGCAATGGGGCGGATAGAGGTGGTCGCGCTGGCCCAGAAAGCTGCAATGATCCGGCGGATGCCAGTCGGTGGAAGCGTCGATGCGCGCCCAGGCCAATTCTAACAAGAGATTGATTTTCGGAACAATCGCCAATCCCCCCGGCACTGCCAATTCCTCAGGACAAAGCTCGGTGAAGCCCCGTTGAGCATCAACGACCAACAAGCTGCTGGATTGAAGTGGAATAGCTAGCATCGCAAACCTGATAGTAGAGAGAATGGAAATATTACCCCAGCAGGCAAGATTCCATCGAGCACGCCGCGCCAGCAAGTGCGGCTGGCGCGGCGTGCTCGGTGGGATTATCTTTCGTGCTGCAGTAATAAGTATTGGTTGATTCACGCGTGAAACGATAAATCAACCCAGTGAAAAAAAACAAGAGGCGTGGCTGGTCGGCCGCGCCTCTTCTCTCTATGGGAAACGGCCGGAGGAACGGCCGGCTTAGGGGAGCTTAGACTCCTCGTCGTCCTGCGGAGACTGGGGATCCGACTGCGTGGGGATGCGGTAGGATTCGCCCAACCAGCGGCCCAGGTCGATGGTCTTGCAGCGCGAGCCGCAAAAGGGGAAGAAAGGAAATTCTTCCTGGCTCGCGCCTTCCATTTCCGTGTCGCAGATTGGGCAACGTACCTTAATCATCGGATAATCACGTCGTTGACTTCGCTTTTTCCGAAGCCGATTTTGCCCCGTTTGCCGACGAATGACCGTTGGCTGCCCCGTTTGTGCCGTTTGTGCCGTTTGTGCCGTTGCTCGCTGTCGAGCCGTTCGATTGATCCGCCTGGGCGGCGGCCTTGTACGACTCGCTGCGATAGTCGGTGATGTAGAAGCCTGACCCGCGAAAGATTAACGCTGCGCCGGTGCCGATCTTGCGCCGCAACTTTTTCTTGTTGCACTTCGGACACTTTTTGAGCGGTTCCTCGCTCATCGACTGAAATTCCTCGAACTCATGAGTACAAGCATCGCATACGTAATCGTAGGTTGGCATAGCTCCTCCGGTTTATGGTAAGAAATGGGATTCATCGGTTCGGGTTCGTTCTCAAGGGAGAACCAAGGAATCCATCTGTCCCGTTAAAAATGGATAACGGTTGATTAAACTCACTCCCCCGTCGTGGACACCACCACCGAGGCCGGACGCAGCACGCGGTCATGGATCAGGTAGCCATGTTGCAGCACTTCCAACACCGTGTTGGCGGGATGATCCGCCGCTGGTTTCTGCATGACCGCTTGGTGCAAGTGAGGATCGAACGGTTGCCCTTGGGCTTCGATGCGTGTGACGCCGTGGCGTTTCAGCACGTCGAGCAGCTGGCTATGAACCAAGGCGACCCCTTGGGTGAGGGGGCCGGTCTCGCCGGCTTGCTGGGCGGCGGCGGTGGCCCGTTCCAGGTTGTCAATAGCGGTCAGCAAATCCAACACCAGCGGGGCGTTCCAGTAGCGGCGTTCCTGTTGCGCATCGCGCTGCGAGCGCTTTTGGTAGTTCTCGAAATCGGCTTGCGTGCGTTTGACCAACTCCAGCAGCTCGGAGCGCTCTTGTTCGGCGGCTTCCAGGCGGGCGCGCAGGGTGTTCAAATCTTCCTCGACCGTCGGGGGGATAGCGTTGTCGTTGCGCGGTTCTTGTTGGTGCTCTGGGGATGGATTTTGCGCTTTGGTTTGAGGATCGCTCATGACGCTAGCTCCTCTGTGTCCCTGGGTGACGCGCCGGTGGCGCGCCCGCTCAACGGTGATTACGTCGTTGTCTCAGACGTCTCCGGCGTGAAGAACTCGCGCAGCTTTTCCAAGAACCCCTTGCGCTGGGGGGAGACGTTGCTATGATCCAGCTCGGCCAGCTCGCGAAACAACTCTTCTTGGCGTTTGGTCAGGTTGCGTGGGGTTTCGACGATCACTTGCACGATGAGATCGCCGGGCCGGCCCCCTCGCAAGGCAGGAATCCCTTTGCCCGGAAGGCGTAACAGCTCGCCGCTTTGCGTGCCGGCCTTGATGGTGCAGGAAACGGATTCCCCCGTGAGCGTCGGCACGTCGATTTCCGCTCCCAACGCCGCCTGGCTGAATGTGACTGGCCATTGACAGACCAGATGGTTCCCTTCCCGATGAAAGAACGCATGGGGGCGGACTTTGATCACACAATACAGGTCGCCGCGGGGGGCGCCGCGGTCTCCCGCCTCCCCTTCCCCACTGAGGCGAATACGATTGCCGGAATCGACGCCCGGGGGGATGGTGATGTCCACGGTACGCGGCACTACCACGCGCCCCCGTCCGTGACAACTGGCGCACGGGTCGGTAATGACGCTGCCACGCCCGCCGCAACCCGGACACGCGCGTTGCAGACTGAAAAACCCCTGTCGCTGAATGACTACACCATGACCATTACAGCGCCGGCACACGGCGGCTTGCGCGCCGCGTTTGGAGCCGCTGCCGGCACATTCGCCACACAGCTCCTCACGCTGGAACGTGTGTGTCTTGACGACGCCACGCGCCGCTTCGGCCAGATCAATCTCGATCTGGATTTCCAGGTCGTGCCCACGCTGGGGACCGGCGCGGCGGCGCTGCTGGCCAAAGAGGTCGCCGAAGAGATCGCCAAACAGATCGAAGACCGACTGCGCGTCCTGGAAATGATGAACTCCCATCCCCTCCAGTCCCGCATGGCCGTAGCGGTCGTAACGGTGGCGTTTGTCGGCATCGCTCAGGACTTCGTAGGCTTCGGCGGCCTCCTTGAACTTGGCTTCGGCTTCCGGATCGCCGGAGTTGCGATCGGGATGATATTGCATGGCCAGTTTGCGGTAGGCTCGCTTGATCTCCTCGGCATCCGCCTCCCGACTCACGCCGAGGACTTCGTAATAATCGCGCTTACCGGCCATTAGTCCTCCTCAACGCAATGATGAATTTTGAACGATGAACGATGAATGGAAGAGGTTCCTGGCTGGTCAGTCAAGCACTGGCCGCGCTTCGCATTCATCGTTCATCCTTCATCGTTCATCATTCTATCAGCGGATGGCCCCCGTGACGCGGTTTTTTGGCTCGTCCTCGTCAATGCGCGTGACCATGACTTCGGTGGTGAGCATCAAGCCCGCGATGCTGGCGGCGTTTTGCAAGGCCGAGCGCGTGACCTTGGTGGGATCGACGATGCCGGCCTTATACATATCGACATATTCGCCCGTATTGGCATTGTAGCCGATATGTGGGGATTTTTCGCCCCGTTGCCGGACCTCATCGGCGACGACGGCGCCGTCCGCGCCAGAGTTCTCGGCGATGGTACGGATCGGTTTTTCGAGAGCGCGGGCCACGATTTCGGCGCCGAGCTTCTCGTCCCCTTCCAATTTCTTGGCCACCGTCTGTACCGCCGGGATGATGCGAATCAGGGCCACCCCGCCGCCAGGAACGATGCCCTCGGCCACTGCCGCTCGTGTGGCGTGCAGGGCGTCTTCCACGCGGGCCTTCTTTTGCTTCATGTCGGCCTCGGTCGCCGCCCCGACGCGAATGATGGCCACGCCGCCAGTCAGTTTCGCCAAGCGTTCGCTGAACTTCTCCTTGTCGTATTCGCTTTCCGTTTGCTCCATCTGGGCGCGGATTTGCTTGATGCGATCTTGGATTTTCTCTTTCTTGCCCGCGCCGCTGATGATAGTGCAACTTTCCTTCTCGACGCGCACCAGCTTGGCTTGGCCGAGTTGATCGAGGGTCACGTTCTCCAATTTGATGCCCAAATCCTCACTAATGAACTCGCCGCCGGTCAGGATGGCGATGTCGCCGAGCATGGCCTTGCGACGGTCGCCGAAGCCTGGCGCCTTGACAGCACAGACCGGGAAGCCGGTGCGCAGCCGATTGACGACCAACACGGCCAAGGCCTCGCTTTCGACATCCTCGGCGATGATCAGCAACGGCTTGCCGGACTGCACGACTTTTTCCAGCAAGGGGAGCATGTCGCGGACGTTGTTGAGTTTCTTCTCGTAGATGAGAATGAAGCAATCTTCCAACTCACACTTCATTTCCTGGGGATTGGTGATGAAGTACGGGGAGATGTAGCCTTTCTCGAACTGCATCCCTTCGACGTATTCCACCGTGGTATCGGAAGTCTTGCCTTCCTCGACGGTGATGACGCCATCCTTGCCAACGCGCTCGAACGCTTCGGCCATCAGCTTGCCGATCACCGGATCGTTGTTGGCGCTGATGCTGGCGACGTATTCGACTTCCTCGGGTTTCATCTTGTCGGGGAGCTTGGTCATCGCGTTGAGCGCTTCGACGGCGGCCTCGACTCCTTTATCAATGCCGCGTTTGACGGCCATGGGGTTGGCGCCGGCGGTGATGTTGCGCAACCCTTCTTGATAGATCGCCAAGGCCAGGATAGTGGCCGTGGTGGTGCCGTCGCCGGCCACGTCGCTGGTCTTTTGGGCGACGGAGTTGACGAGCTTGGCCCCCATGTTCTCGAACGGATCGGGCAAGTCGATTTCCTTGCTCACGGTCACGCCGTCCTTGGTGACGGTGGGATTGCCGAAGTTTTTATCCAGGATGACATTACGCCCTGTCGGCCCCAACGTGCTGCCGACCGCCTTGGCCAGCTTCTCAGCCCCCGCCAACAGCTTTTTGCGGGCCTCGTCGGTATAAATGAGTTGTTTCGCCATGATTCGATGGTTCTCCCAGATTAGAATATTAGTGCTTAGTACTTAATGCTAGTGTTTTGTTCTTCGGCGAGTGGGGGGCTGACGCCCCGCCGCTCGCCAGGTCATTTCCAAGAACCAAGTTCCAAGCACTAAGTATCAAGAACAAATGATTACTTCTCAATCTTCGCCAGAATGTCACTTTCGCGCAGGATTTTGATTTCCTTGCGGTCCACTTCGATATCGGTGCCGCTGTATCGGCCATAGAGCACTTCGTCCCCCTTGGACACCGACACTGCGCAGCGTTCGCCGTTGTCCTTGAGCTTGCCGGGACCAACGGCGATGACGCGGCCCCGCTGCGGCTTCTGCTTGGCCGTGTCCGGCAGCAAGATGCCGCCCGCGGTCTTTTCTTCCGCCTCCAAGGGTTCCACCACCACACGATCATCTAATGGTCGAATGTTCATGGGAATCAGTTCCTTTTATTGATCGGATGAATGAAAACCAAAGTCGATGAGCGCTGCTTCCGATAAAACAGCGTGAAATAGTCTCCTTTACATCATCCCCATGCCGCCCATACCACCCATGCCACCCATGCCACCCATACCACCCATGCCATGATGGTCGTCGTGGTGGTGGTCGTCTTTTTCCTTGGTGGGAATGTCGGCGACAAGCGATTCCGTGGTGAGCAGCAAGCAAGCCACACTCGCGCCATTTTGCAGAGCACTGCGCGTTACCTTAACTGGATCGACGACGCCGGCCTTGCGTAGGTCGGTATAGATCCCTTTGTCCGCGTCGTAGCCGTAGTTCTTTTCCTTACCCCGGCGGATGTTGTTGACGACGACGGTGCCATCGAGACCGGCATTCTCGGCGATCAAGCGGCAAGGCATGTCGAGGGCGCGGGCCAGCACTTGCAGACCGTGTTGTTCGTCTCCTTGTAGCTCGACCTTGTCGAGCACTTTCCGGGCTTGCAGCAGGGCCACGCCGCCGCCGGGAACGATTCCCTCGGCCAAGGCCGCCCGCGTCGCGTGCAAGGCGTCTTCGTACAGGGCCTTGCGTTCCTTCATCTCGGTTTCAGTGGCCGCCCCGACTTTGACTTGAGCCACGCCGCCGGCCAGCTTGGCCAACCGTTCTTGCAGCTTCTCGCGGTCGTATTCGCTCTCGGTCACTTCGATCTCGCGGCGGATCATCTCGGCCCGGCCTTCGATGGCTTTCTTATCGCCGGCCCCTTCGGTGATGGTGGTGTTCTCGGCGTCGATGCGGACGTGCTTGGCCCGGCCCAATTCCTTGAGCTGCACGTTTTCGAGCTGAATGCCCAGGTCCTTGAAGAAGGCCCGGCCGTTGGTCAAGGTGGCGATGTCCTCCATGATGGCCTTGCGGCGTTCGCCGTAACCAGGGGCCTTGACGGCGCATACCTGCAAGATGCCCTTGAGCTTGTTCAACACCAACGTCGCCAGCGCTTCCCCTTCGATGTCCTCGGCGATGATCAGCAACGGCTCTTTCTTTTGCGAAATTTTTTCGAGCAGCGGGATCAGGTTCTTGGCCGAGCTGATTTTTTCTTCCCAAATGAGAATGTAGGGGTTGTCCAGCTCAACGGTGACGCTTTCCTGATTGGTGACGAAGTGCGGCGACAAGAAGCCACGGTCGAATTGCATCCCTTGAACGACGTGGACTTCCGTCTCGGCGGATTTGCCTTCCTCGATGGTGATGACGCCGTCCTTGCCGACCTTTTGCATGGCCTCGGCCAACTTCTTGCCGATTTCGGGGTTGTTGTTGGCGGCGATGGTGGCCACTTCGATGATTTCCTTCTGGTCCTTGTCGTCGATCTTCTCGGCCATCTTCTTCAATTCCTCGACGACCCGTTCCACCCCCTTCTGCACGCCGCGTGACAAGGCCATCGGGTCCGCCCCCGCCGCGACGGCCTTCAACCCTTCGCGGAAGATATACTCCGCCAAGATGGTGGCCGTGGTGGTGCCATCGCCGGCCACGTCGCTGGTCTTGCTGGCCGCTTCCTTGACCAGCTGCGCGCCCATGTTTTCGTAGGGGTCTTCCAACTCAATATCCTCGGCCACGGTCACGCCGTCTTTGGTGACATTCGGACTGCCCCAGCCTTTGTCGAGCACAGCATTGCGGCCGCGCGGCCCCAAGGTGCTGCGTACCGCGCGAGCTAACTTGCTCACGCCGGCGAGTAGTTTCTGGCGGGCTTCATCGCTATAGCTCAGTTGTTTGGCCCCCATCCACGCATCTCCTTTCCAAACTTCATGCTGTAGGTTTGAGCCTGGGACCGCGTTCGGTACTGAGCGGCCCGGCCCCGTTACTTCATGGAATAGTCGATTTTCGTAGGGAATCTCCCTTCAATCCGTTGCTTCACCAAGCAAGGATTGTGCCAGAGAGAAAGACTTACACAAGATGTTAATTGGTAGATGGTTATGAAAAATCCATCATTTTCCCATCACGACCCACGCTGTCAATGTGGCAGATAAGAACAGTTGAGCAGGTCAAAAATGTCACGCGGCGAAGCGGTCGCGGAAACTTGCCGATGGGGCTGGTGGATTCATCGTTTCGCGTGGGCCATCGGGTGCGTGAAACGATGAATCACCTGGCAACGAAGTCTATTTTTGCTTCTTTTGTTCCTCATTGACTTTCCCCCTTCCCTGTCTTACATTCAAAGAGAATGGATCATTTTCGCATTCGAGGTCCAAGAACCGTGTTCCGACCCTACCCCATGTCGCTGACGCCGATCGCCATTCGCGGGGCGCAGGGAGTGCGCCAAGTACAAGTCGTTGTGATGGCAGAGGAGTGACGCTTTCGGGGTTCGCGGTCGAACCGTTTCTTTCGCAGATACCGGCCCTGAAGCACTCCGCTTCAGGGCCTTTTTCTTTGGGTAGGGGGATCATGGCACGCATCTTTCTGTATGACACCACGCTCCGCGACGGCAGCCAGGGGGAGGGAGTCAACTTCTCCTTGCAGGACAAGCTCTTGATCACGCGCCGGCTCGATGAGTTGGGCATCGACTTCATCGAGGGGGGCTATCCGCTGTCCAATCCGAAGGACTTCGAGTATTTCCAGGAAGTCCGCCAGTTGCCGCTCAAACATGCCCAGATTGCCGCCTTCGGCATGACACGCCGCAAGGGGGTCGAGGCTGCCCAGGATACCTGCGTCAAGGCGCTGCTCGACGCCCAGACCCCCATCGTGACCATCGTGGGCAAAACCTGGGACTTGCACGTCCGCGATGTCCTGAACACGACATTGGAAGAAAACCTGCGCATGATCGGCGATTCGGTGGCTTGCTGCAAACAAGCGGGGCGGCAGGTGTTCTATGATGCCGAGCACTTCTTCGATGGCTTTCGCCATAGCCCGGACTACGCCTTGCAAACACTGCGCACGGCCCAGGATGCCGGCGCGACGGTGATCATTCTGTGCGATACCAACGGCGGCACACTCCCTGACGCCATCGCCGCCGCCGTGGGCCGAGTGAAAAACGAGCTGCATGTCGAGATCGGCATCCATTGTCACAATGACTGCGATGTGGCAGTAGCCAACAGCCTAGCCGCCGTCAGCCGGGGAGCGACGCAGGTGCAAGGGACCATCAACGGCATCGGCGAGCGCTGCGGTAACGCCGACCTGGTGAGCGTCATCGCCAACCTGGCCTTGAAGCTCGGCCAGGACGTGCTGCGCGACGGCAGCCTGGCCCGGCTCACCGAGGTATCCCGCTATGTGTATGAGATCGCCAATATGAATTTTCGCTCCAATCAACCGTTTGTCGGCGCCAGCGCCTTCGCCCACAAAGGGGGGATGCACACCCACGCCATCGCCCGCAACCCGGCCAGCTACGAACACATTGACCCCGCGCTGGTCGGCAACGAACGCCGCATTCTGGTCAGCGAGTTGTCGGGACAATCGACGATCCTGGCCAAGACGACCAAATACGCCATCACCCACGACCGCGCGCTGATGACCCAGATTCTCAGTCAGGTGCAGGATTTGGAAAACGCGGGCTACGAATTCGAGGCGGCGGAAGCGTCGTTTGATCTGCTGGTGAAGAAAGCCGTTGGCCAGTATCAGCCCAAGTTCGAGCGGCTCAACTATCGCGTCGGCATCGAGGCGGACCAAGCTGGCAACCCCGTCACCGAGGCCACGGTCAAAATCCGCGTCGGCGAGCAGGTGCAGCACACCGTCGCTGAGGGGGACGGCCCCGTCAACGCCCTCGACGGCGCCTTGCGCAAGGCCTTGCAAGCCTTCTATCCGAACTTGGCCGAGATGCAGCTGGTCGATTATAAGGTACGGGTCGTCAACTCACGAGCCGGCACCGCCGCCCGCGTGCGCGTCGTGATTGAATCCCGTGACGGTGACGCGGTATGGGGAACCGTCGGCGTCAGTGAAAACATCATCGAAGCCAGCTGGCTGGCCTTGGTCGATAGTTTCGAGTACAAGTTGTTCAAGGACGAGGAGAGCCGCCAGCAGGCGTTGCCACCGGCGGATCAGTTGGCCGCTGCGCGCATTGGGAGTTAATCCGGACGACATTCATGAATAGTAGTCGAGTTTTGATTTTACAGACGCTGTCCAAATACGGTTTTATTGTCTTGCAATATGCTCTCAGGATGCCTTATGACCACTGAACTACCCAAACAATACGACCCCCGCGCGGCTCAGCAAAAGTGGCTGCAATTCTGGAATGAACGGGGGTATTTCCATAGCCGGCCCGATCCGAATCGGGAGCCGTTTTGCATTGTCATTCCGCCGCCGAACGTCACCGGCGCCCTGCACATGGGACATGCCCTGAACAATACCCTGCAAGACGTGCTCATTCGTTGGCGGCGCATGCAGGGGTACAACACGCTCTGGGTGCCGGGGACCGATCACGCTGGCATCGCCACGCAAGCGACGGTCGAAAAACGATTGCGTGAAGAAGAAGGCAGGACGCGCCACGACATCGGCCGCGAAGGCTTGGTGCAACGCATCTGGCAGTGGAAAGATCAATACGAGGCGCGCATCCTGAACCAACTGCGCGAAATGGGCTGTAGCTGCGACTGGCAGCGGACGCGCTTCACGCTGGATGATGTGTGCGCCCGGGCCGTGCGCCAGACGTTTTTCAATCTGTTCAAGGATGGTTTGATCTATCGTGGCAAGCGGTTGGTCAATTGGGATACCCAGCTGCAAACCGCCGTGGCCGATGATGAAATCTTCGAGGAAAACATCAAAGGCGGCTTCTGGACGTTTCGCTATCCGGTGCAGGGGAGCGATGAATTTATTCGTTTCTCCACGACGCGCCCGGAAACCATGCTCGGCGACACGGCGGTGGCGGTGCATCCCGACGATCCCCGCTACCAGCATCTCATCGGCAAGATGGTGACCATTCCGCTAGTGAACCGAGCCATTCCCATCATCGCCGACGCGGAGCTGGTCGATCCGACACTGGGAACGGGGGCCGTGAAGGTGACGCCAGCCCACGATCCCAACGACTATGCCTGCGGCCTACGCCACAACTTGCCGATGATCAACATTCTCAATCCCGATGGCACGATCAACGCCAACGGCAGGCCGTTTGCTGGCTTGGATCGTTATGTGGCGCGAGAACGTGTCACCGAGGAGATGGAGAAACTCGGTCTGTTCGAGGGGCGCGAGGATCGGGACATTCCTCTAAAACACAGTGACCGCAGCAAGACGCCAGTGGAGCCGTATCTGTCCGATCAATGGTTCGTGAAGATGGCCGACTTGGCCCAAGCGGCGCTAGATGCCGTCGCCGATGGCCGGGTCACTTTCTTCCCGACCCGCTATGCCAAGACCTACCTCGATTGGCTCGGCGAGAAACGAGACTGGTGCATCAGCCGGCAGTTGTGGTGGGGACATCGCATTCCCATCTGGTACGCCCGCTGCCCCGAAGCGGAGTTGAAACGAGCCTTCGCCGACCGCGCCGACGTGTTCTGGCGGCTGGACGACGAGAACGGCCAATGGGAAATCTGCGCGCTCGATGACCTGCCCGCGGATGCCCTGGGGCCGAAGTATCCGCTGGAACAAGATGCCGACGTGCTCGATACCTGGTTCAGCTCCGCCTTGTGGCCGCACTCCACGCTCGGTTGGCCGGAACCGACGGCGGAGCTGCGGTACTACTATCCAACCAGTGTGTTAGTCACGAGCCGTGACATCATCACCCTCTGGGTGGCCCGCATGGTGATCACGGGATTGTACAACTGTCAACAAGTGCCGTTTCACCATGTGTATATTCATCCCAAAATTCTCGATGGTTTCGGCATCACGATGAGTAAAACCAAAGGGAACGGCGTCGATCCATTGGAAATCATTGAACGCTATGGCACGGATGCCTTACGCTTCGTGATGGTCATGCTGGCGACGGAAACTCAGGACAGCCGATTGCCGGTTTCCAATGTGTGCCCGCATTGCGATCACCTGGTTCCCGTCAAGGAAGAACACATGGATTGGAAAGCGGGAAGGCCCAAAGAGAAGATCAAATGTCCGAACTGTAAAAAACCGTTTCGTCCAGGAGGTCCTTGGCACGCTCCGCATCCAGAACTGCCCACGGCGCGACAGGCAGCGGAAAAATTTGAACAGGGCCGTAACTTCGCCAACAAGCTGTGGAACGCGGCCCGGTTTCTGCTCATGAATCTGGAAGGGTACCGCCCCGAGGCGCTGCGCCTGGAGGACTTGGCTAACGAGGACCGTTGGATTCTCAGTCGGCTGACATCGACTGTGGCCCAGGTGACGGAACAACTGGAGAATTATCATTTCAGTGACGTGGCCCGGATGATTTATGACTTCACCTGGTCGGAATTCTGCGATTGGTACGTCGAGATGAGCAAAGGCCGGTTGCGCGACCCGGCAAGCCGGCCGTTGGCCCAGCGCCTGCTTGCCGGCGTGCTCGACGCCATCTTGCGCCTGGTGCAGCCGATCATGCCGTTCGTGGCCGAGACGATCTGGCAAGCGCTCAATGAAGCCGCCTTCGAGCGCGGCCTACTAACTCCCGAACCGGCGACCGAAAGCGTGGTCATGGCCCCCTGGCCGCGCTTTCCGACCGAATGGATCGACCGCGAACGGGAGCAGCGCACCGAACGCTTGAAGGACCTAGTGCGTTTCATCCGTGAGGTGCGTCATCACTTCATGATCGATCCCAAGGTGACGCTGCAAGTGCATGTGCGCTGTGACGCGGCGGAGACGGCCTATTTCCAGCGCCTGGCCCCGTTCACGGAGCAGATCGAAGGCGCCCGGCTGGGGGGGACCGGCCCCGATGTCGCCAAACCGCCCCATTCGGCGACGCACGTACACCCCGAGTACGAAGCCTACGTCTGCTTGGAAGGGCTGATCGACATTGAGGCCGAGAGCCAACGCCTGGAAAAACGCCTGGCCGAGAAGCGGAAACACCTGCAAAGCTCACAAGCCAAGCTCGACAACCCCAACTTCCGCGACAAGGCCCCCGCCGAAGTCGTGCAACAACAACGCGACCTGGTAGCCGACTTGCACAACCAGATTCGCGTGCTGGAGGCGAATCTGGCGGATTTGCGGTAAGATGTTGACACCAAGAGCCTAATGGACTCACCATTGTCATTCGCGGTTTTTCGTTTAGCGACGCTTCGTGGAAGAAGCGTTGCGGGTAGTCCAACGCTTCCACAAAGCGTCGCTAAACATGGGTTTGTTTGTCGCGTCTAAAATCCGTCTGGACAATTATTGTTTGGCCAAGTATGATGAAGCCATGACTGGGCCGCTTTCATCCCGGATGCCGCGCTTCGATTCGCTGGAACAGGAAGTGTTCCTGAACCTGTGGCGGACGTATGATCGGCTACGCCTGTTGGAGGATGAGCTGTTCAGCCAATTCGAGCTGACGCCGCAACAGTACAACGTGTTGCGTTTGCTGCGGGCCGAGCATCCGGGGAGTCTGCCTACGTTGACCTTGGCTCATCGGCTGGTGTCGCGCGCTCCCGACATCACCCGCATGGTGGACAAGCTGGAGCGGCGCGGCCTGGTGGCGCGCGAACGACCAGCGGACAATCGCCGCACGGTGCGCGTGGCCATCACCGACGCGGGCATGCGCCTGTTGGACCGAATGGCCGAGCCGTTGCGCCAGTGCCACCGGCGCCAGCTCGGCCACCTCAGCACCCAGGAGCTGAAGAAGCTATGCACGCTGTTACAGGACGCCCGCCAACCACACGAAGAAGAAAATAGCAGCTGGCGGAAACGACTATGAGTGCCCCGTTGGGCCAGAACGTACCCGATCGCGTCCGCTTTCATTCCACCGTCAAGTTGCGGCAGGTGATAAAGGGGGGTGGGGTGGAATGGAACAATGAAACCAAGTCATTGATGTTAGCCAGTAACGCGCTGTCTATGCAATAAGACAAGTTCAAACCGGAATAGGTTCACTGCTTCACGAGAGGAATCATCATGGCATCCGTGTCACCGGAACATTGTGATGTGGTCGTCATCGGCGGCGGGCCGGCGGGAGCGACGGCGGCCACGCTCATCGCGCAACAGGGCTATCGAGTGCGTCTCTTCGAGCGGGAACGGTTTCCGCGCTTTCACATCGGTGAATCGCTGATACCAATGACGTATTGGGTGCTCCAACGGCTCAACATGCTCGACAAGCTGCGGAACAGTCATCACGTCAAGAAGTACAGCGTCCAGTTCGTCAACGAGCGCGGCAAGCTGTCGGAGCCGTTCTACTTTCTCGATCATCGGCCCCATGAAAGCTCGCAGACCTGGCAAGTGTATCGCCAGGAATTCGATCAGATGCTGTTGGACAATGCCCGCGAACAGGGGGTGGCCGTCGAGGAAGGAACGCGGGTGGTGGAAGTGCTGTTCGAGGGGCAGCGGGCCGTCGGCGCGCGGACGCAAGACGACAGTGGCCAGACACGAGAAGTGCGCTGCCAAGTCGTGGTCGATGCCAGCGGCCAAAGCTCCCTCATCATGAGCCGCTTGGGGCTGCGCGAGTGGGACCCGGTCTTGAAGAAAGCCGCCCTGTGGACCTACTGGGAAGGGGCCTACCGCGACACTGGCCGCGACGAAGGGGCGACGCTGGTGATGGCCACGCGCGGCAAGAAGGGCTGGTTCTGGTACATTCCCCTGCGTCATAATATCGTCAGCGTCGGCGTGGTGGCCGCCTATGACTACCTATTCCTGAATCGGGACAGCAAGGACCACGAGCAAATTTACTTCGAAGAAGTGGAGCGTTGCCCCGCCTTGCCGGAACGGATCGCCCATGCCCAACGCTGTGGTCCCTATCGAGCGGCCAAGGAATACTCCTACCGCTCACGCCAGGCGGCCGGCGATGGCTGGGTGTTGGTCGGCGATGCTTACGGCTTTCTCGACCCGCTGTACTCGTCCGGCGTGCTCTTGGCCTTGAAGTCGGGACAGTTGGCCGCCGACGCGGTGACGGAGGGATTGGCGAACAAGGACACCTCGGCGGCGCAGCTTGGCAAATGGGAGGCGGACTACGTGCGCGGCATGGAGCGCATGCGCCGGCTCGTGGTGGCCTATTACGACGGCTTCAGCTTTGGCCGCTTCGTCCGCACCTATCCGCACCTCAAGGGACACCTAACCGACTTGCTCATTGGCGATCTGTTCAAGGACGAGCTGGATGAAGTTTGGGAACCGATGGAAACCATCCGCGCCGAGCAGGCGGCGGAGGCGGACTGATCACGGGGAAAAAGTGCCTGCCTGGTGTCCCCTATTTCTTCCGTTGTAGCTCTTGCACGACATCGGCGACCAGCGCGGGATTGTCTTGCTGCACCAGGCAATCGATCCGCGCCTGCGACAAACCCAAGGTTTGCAAGGCGGCGACGATCTGCTTCCACACCCGCTGGCGTTTCTTACCGGTCGCCAAGTACAACTCACTCACCAACTCCGCCAAGCGCTGCAGCTTGATGGCGTCAATGTTATCGTAATAGCGTTTAATGATCTTCTGCTGATGGGGCGTGTAATCCGTCATGGTTCACTCTCCTTGCGCATCTGGCCCAAGAGACCGGCTTGGGCACACACTCGTCAACTGGCAATCTGGTCAAGCCAACCAAGCTCTCTTATGCTATAACTTTCAGGCACGATTTCGTAAAGAGAAGGAGAACCGCCGCGCCATGCGTGCCTTGCTACAACGTGTGTCCCAAGCCTGTGTGCGCACCGACGGCGCGGAGGTGGGCCGGATTGGACGCGGGCTGCTGGTGCTGCTCGGCGTACATCAATCGGACACCGCCGAGCACGCACGCTGGCTGGCCGACAAGGTGGCGGGGCTGCGTCTGTTCGCCGACGACGCGGGAAAAATGAACCGCGATGTCACGGAGATCGGCGGCGAAGTGCTGGTGGTCAGTCAATTCACGCTGTACGGCGATTGTCGCAAAGGACGCCGGCCCAGCTTCATCGACTCGGCGGGCCCCGACGTGGCCATTCCGCTCTATGAGGCGTTCATCGCGGCGCTGCGCGAGCACGGCCTCCCTGTGGCCACCGGCCGCTTCGGCGCCATGATGCAAGTGGAGCTAGTTAATGACGGGCCAGTAACATTGATCGTGGATAGCAAATAGCTTTCAGCGGTCAGCGGTTAGTGACTAGCAATTGCTCATTGGCTGAAACAGATGTTATTCAGTTAATTTACTGACCGCTGAAAGCTGAAAGCTAATGGAGAAGCCCTGATGGCGCAAAAAGAACGATGGGCCTCACGAGTGGGCTTGGTGCTGGCCATGGCTGGCAACGCCGTGGGTTTGGGCAACTTCCTCCGCTTCCCGGCTCAGGCGGCCATGAACGGCGGCGGGGCGTTTCTCATTCCCTATTTCGTGGCCTTGGTGCTGATGGGCCTGCCGTTGATGTGGGTCGAATGGACGATGGGCCGGTACGGCGGGCAACACGGCCATCACTCGGCTCCCGGCGTCTTTCAGGTGATGGGTCGAAACCGCATGTGGAAATACTTCGGCGTGTTTGGCCTGTGGACCTGCTTGGTGATTGCTTCGTATTATTTGTACATCGAGTCGTGGTGTTTGGCGTATGCTTGCAACTCGATCATCGGCGGCTTCGTTGGCAAGGATCAGAAAGGGGTTGTCGATTTTTTCAATGCTCTGACGGGGGAACAAAGCAATGGCATATTCGCCTTCAGCCCGTGGGGGATGGGTGTCTTCGCCATCTGCATTAGCATTAACATCTTCATCCTATCGCGCGGTTTGGTGCGGGGGATTGAGCTGGTGGCCAAAGTCGGCATGCCGTTGCTGATCGGCTTTGCCATCGTGTTGGCCGTCCGAGGCTTGATGATCAACCCCGACACCGATCCGCTCGCCAAGACCAGCGCCTTCGAGGGGCTGAATTTTGTCTGGCAGCCCGAAGTCAAATCGTTAGGGGACCCGTCCGTCTGGCTGGCCGCCGCCGGCCAAATCTTCTTCACCCTGTCCATCGGCATGGGGTCGATCCATTGCTACGCTTCCTACCTGCGGGAAAAAGATGATGTGGCCTTGACAGGCGCCACCACGGCCTGGACGAACGAGTTCTGCGAAGTCGTGTTAGGAGGGACGATCTTGATCCCCATCGCGGTGGCTTACCTGGGGCTGACGCAAGTGGAAGCGACGGCCCGCACGGGGGGCGGCTTCGAGATCGGCTTTCTCGTCTTTCCCACCTTGTTCAACAATTGGGGCGCCTTCGCCCCCGCCGCCGGCTTTTTGTGGTTTGGCCTGCTGTTCTTCGCCGCTATCACCAGCTCACTGGCCATGGGACAGCCCATCATGGCCTTCTTGGGGGAAGAGTTCGGCATGCGCCGCGAGAAGTGCGCCCTGGCCTTAGGGGGCATGGTGCTGGCTCTGGCTATTCCGGTGGCCGTCTTCAACCGCGACAGCTTTTTCGAGGAGTTTGACTACTTTGCCGGCACGCTGATGTTGGTCGTTTTCGCCTTGGTCGAAACCGTCTTGTTCGCCTGGGTCTTTGGCATGACGCTTGGTTGGCAGGAACTGAACAAGGGGGCCGAGCTGTGGGTGCCCAAGGTGTTTTATTTCATCATTAAGTATGTGACGCCACTCTTGCTGCTTATCATTCTAGCTTCTTACGTGTTCAAGCCAGAGGGGGACTGGGGACCGTATTTGCAAAAACTCAGCGCCGGGGAGCCTGTGCAATGGCGGCCGGCTGACAATGGATTGATCGGCGTCTTGACGAACAAGGGATTGCGGCAACAGTTGGCCGATCCCACCTTGGACGAAGGCAAGCGAGGGTTCCTGCGCTCTCTCATGGTCGTTCGCACGCTGGATCGGCTCTACCTTCTGCTTGTCTTCGCCTTCCTCGCCTACCTCGTGCATCTGGCCTGGAAGAAGCGTCATGCGGAAGGGAGAGAGTGACATGACAATGGATGCCTGGATTTTCATGCTGCTCAGCTGGGCCGTCATCATCGGCGCGGTGGGCTATTGTTTTTGGAAGCTGCTGAACTCGAAACGGAAGTTGGAGCAGGAGTAAAGGAAAAGTGGAGCAGGTCGCTGACCTGCCAGCGTACTGTCGGCAGGTCGGCAACCTGCCTCACCAAACGCGGGAAGGGCATGGTCGAATACTTCACGCTGCTGAACGGCATTCTGGAAACCATCAACGATGTGTTGTGGCATGAGGTGGCGCTGTACGCCATCCTGGGCGTGGGGATTCTATTCACCCTCTGGAGCGGCTTTTCCCAATACCGGGCGCTGACGCATGGCGTGGCGATCACGATGGGGAAGTACGACCACGCCACGGACCCCGGCGCCATCAACCATTTCCAGGCGCTGTCGGCGGCGCTGTCGGCGACGGTGGGGATCGGCAACATCGGCGGCGTCGCCTTGGCCGTGGCGGTGGGGGGACCGGGAGCGATCTTTTGGATGTGGGTCGTCGGCTTCGTGGGAATGGCCCTGAAAACCAGCGAAGTGACGTTGGCCATGATCTATCGCAACGTCACCGACCCGAACAATCCGCACGGCGGGGCCATGTGGGTCGCGGACCAGGGAATGGCTCGTTTCGGCAAGGCATTCCAGCCGCTGGGCAAGGTGCTGGCCGTGATCTTTTGCATCACGCTGCTCATCGCCACCATCACCGGCGGCAACATGGCCCAGGCGTTCAACGTCGCCGAGATCACCGCCAGCAATTTCCCACAACTGCATTATGTCACAGACTACCTCTTGACACTATTGCCGCTATCGTCGGCAGTGCGGGCCGAGGCCACTTTCTTCATTCACCCGCGTTTTCTGGTGGGGGTCATCCTGTCGGTATTGTGCGCCTTGGTGATCATCGGCGGCATCAAGCGGATCGGCCATGTCGCCGCCGCTCTGGTGCCATTCATGTGCGGTCTCTATCTGCTGGCGGCGCTGTACGTCATTGGTTTGCACTGGCGCGTTGTTCCCGACATGTTCGCGCTGATCTTTCGTTCCGCCTTCACGCCGTTGGAGGCGCAGGGGGCGTTTCTCGGCGGCACGTTCGGCATCGCCTTCGCGCAGGGAATGCGGCGAGCGCTGTTCTCCAACGAGGCGGGCCAGGGATCAGCGCCGATTGTCCACTGCGCCGCCCGTACCGATCATCCAGTGCGCGAGGGGCTGGTGGCTGGGCTGGAGCCATTCATCGATACCTTGGTTGTCTGCACGTTGACGGCCCTGGTCATGCTCGTGACAGGGGCTTGGAACCGCGAGGCGGTGGCCCATTTCGACGAACCGCCAGTCATCGTGGCCAATGGCGACAAGCAATGGACGCTCGACAAGACCACCCCCCCGCCGCGCCACGACGGCCCCTGGGACCATAAGGCTTCCGTGTTCGTCATCGTTGAGGTTGGCGGGAAGCGCGACCGTCTGTTCGGCACCGTGCAGGACAATGGTACATCATTCGCCATCGAATGGAAGAAGTTTGAGAGCGAGCCAAAGCCGGTGGTCGCTGAAACCGGCGTATACGAGGATTTCATCGCCTCAGCCCTGACCAGCCACGCTTTCGACCGCGTCCACAAGGGAATGGGACTGTGGCTCGTGACGGCGGCGGTTTGGCTGTTCGCCTTTTCGACGGTGATTTCTTGGAGCTACTACGGCGAACAGGGGATGGTCTATCTGTTCGGCATGAAATCGGTGTTCATCTATCGCCTCATTTATTGTCTCTGTGTGCTGATCGCTTGTCTCGGTTTCATCACGACGGAAACCGAGTTGATGAACCTGTCGGATCTGGGTACCGGGGTCATGCTGTTCGCCAATTTGCCGATTCTCTTGATCTTTGGCCGGCAAACGATGACGATATACGCGGACTACATCCGCCGCTATCGAGCGGGGGAGTTCGCACGGGGGGACCAACCTCCTGGGTAGCTTGTCGGCGGCGCGCTCACTAAATGAAGGTTACTGTCATGCGTATCACTCAGCTCGAAAGTCAATTGTTGAACTTGCCGCTGCAGCGGCCGATCACGGCGCCGGATGCGCCGGACCAATATGGCCGGCTCGATCATATTTTCATGCTGATCGTCTATCTCGACACGGACGCCGGCCATCGCGGCTTGGGGTTCGCCTATGCCCTGCAAGGGGGGGGACGAGCGTTGAAGGCCATCGCCGATGACGACTTGGCGCCGCTGGTAACCGGGGAGGACCCGCTCGATCACGAACGGATCGGCTGGAAAGCGTATCACCGCTTGCAGAGCGTGGGGCGGCGCGGCCTAGTGGCGCAGGCGTATTCGGCGGTCGATCTGGCATTGTGGGACATCAAGGGGAAGGCGGCGGGGATGCCGTTGTACAAGCTGCTCGGCGGCGCCCGCGAGTCGGCCCCGGTCTATGGCTCCGATACCGGCTGGCTGTGGATGAGCGCCAAGGAGATCATCGACACCTCGCGCCCCTATCTCGATCAAGGAATGATGGGGATCAAGATTAAGATCGGCGGCAACGACCCCGAAGCGGATGCCGAGAAACTGACACAAGTGCGAGAAGCGCTGGGGGAGGACATGTGGCTCGGCGTCGATGCCAACCAGCGCTACGATTACGCCACCGCCGTGGCCTTCGGCCATTTCCTCGAGGAAGAAATTGCCGTCGATTGGTTCGAGGAGCCGTTGTTGTGCGAAGACATCGCCGGCCATTGCCGACTGGCCGAGAAATTGGAAGTCCCCCTGGCGCTGGGTGAAACCCTGTTTGGCCGGGACGAGTTCCGCGCTTACCTGGAAGCCGGCTGCGTGGGGGTTCTCCAGCCGGACATCACCCGCGTCGGCGGCTTGACCGAGTTTCTCAAGATCGCCACTTTGGCCGAATTGTACCGCTGTCCCGTCGCCCCGCACCTGCTACCGGAGATCGGCGTTCACCTGGCCTGCGGCCTGCCCAACGTGCAGATGGTGGAATACATGCCCTGGCTCTACCCCGCTTTCACCGAAACGCCCGCTATCGTCGATGGCAAGATGGTGCCTCCCAAAGCCCCCGGCCTGGGATTGGAGATCGAACCGGCGACGGTGGATAAGTACCGGATGATCTAGTGACAAGCAGTAACACCTACATTTAGCGCGTGAGCCGAAGGCGAGCCACCCACGATGACACCCGGCGTTTCTGCCACTGCCACCAAACCCACCAACGTCCGCTGGCTGGTCTTTGCCCTGGGCTGCGGCACATCGTTGACTTTGTATCTGCACCGCTACGCGCTCGCCTTGATCAAACCAGAGTTGCAAGACCGCTATTGCTGGTCCACCACAGATTTGGGTCTGCTGGATAGCATCTTCTACATCAACTATTCGGTCTTCCAAATTCCCGGCGGTTTCCTCGCGGACCGTTGGGGCGCTCATCTGTTCTTGGGCGGCTCGATCTTGATATGGTCGTTGGCCCTGGGATTGATCGTGGTGGCTCCCGGCAACCGCTTATGGGTGCAATGCACGCGCGGGCTGTTCGGATTAGGTCAAGCGGGGGTCTTCGCCGCCCTGAGCCGGGTCACGCGGCAATGGTTCCCTTATTCGGTACGCACTTCCGTGCAGGGGTGGGTCGGCGTCTTCTCCGGCCGTATTGGCGGGGCCACCGGCTATATCCTCTTCGCCACCGTGCTCATGGGTCTGCTGTTATTCACCTGGCAGCAAGCGACCCTCCTCTTCGCCGCCGGGGGCGTGCTGTTGGCCGTCGCGTTCCTGCTGCTGTTCCGCGACGCGCCGCGCCATCATCCCTGGGTCAATGAGGCCGAGGCGGAATTGATCGCAGGGAAAGATGCCGCCCAGTCATCGGACGACCCATCGAAGCCGCCACACTTGTCGGTGCGTGACCTGTTCCGGCGCATGTCGCCGCGCTCCATCGCCAATTTGCTGGCCATCAATGTGCAATCCCTACTCAGCACGGTGGCGGACAACATTTATTCCGCCTGGATTCCCTTGTTCCTGGTGCAAGTGCATCGTCTGGAATACAAGGAGATGGGGATTTACTCGACGCTGCCGCTGCTCGGCGGGGCGCTGGGGGGCGTGGTCGGCGGCATGTTGAATGATTGGTTGATCCGCCGAACCGGCAACCCGCGCTGGTCGCGCAGCGGGGTGGCTCTGGTCGGCAAGGGATTGGCCGCCGTGCTGTTCATCTACGGCTTGCTCGTGCTGTATGACAATCCCTATGCGTTTTGCGGCATGTTGTTCTTCGTGAAATTTTTCGGGGATTGGAGCCTGTCCACGATGTGGGGGACCATCACCGACATTTCTGGCCGCGTTTCGGCCACGGTCTTCGCCTTCAACAATTCCTTCGCCAGCGTGGCCCTGATCCTGGCCCCTGCCTTGTTTGGCTACCTGGCGCAGCATTTCGGTTGGCCAGCGGTCTTCACGGTGGTTGCCGGCACGTATGTTCTCTGTGCGTTGTCCTGGCTCTTGGTGAATTGCACGATCCCGTTGCTGGCGGAATGAGCCTGGCGCGTGAGACAGATACGATTCGCGCGTTCAGCGCGCGACCCGCGGAGGAGTAACCTCAGCTCCCCTGCGGTTCGCTCGCTAAACAATAATTGCCGATTCTCAATACCGGAAAAACCCGGGCGTGTAGTAATAGCTGTAGTATCCCGGCGTGTATGAATAGGCCGGCGTGTAGTAATACGGTCCCGGCGTGGGATAGTGAGAAAACCGATACTGCGGCGCGATGTAGCCGGGGGTGTAGTTGCTCGTGGACACTTCGCTGGGTTGATAGAAGGAATAGCGGGCGCCGACATAGACATGCGGCGACGGCGTGGTCGGCGGCACCATCGGCGCTGGGTAGTAGTACGAGGTGTAGTACGGCACGGGCGCGGGGGGGCCGGCCTGGAGCGTTCGCCCCGCCGCCAACCACAAGCCCAGGCTGGCTACTGCCGCCAAGCACATGCCAAAGCGTGTCATTTTTGTGTCTCCCTGAGAACGAGCGGACCGGCTCGGATGCGCTGGCCCATTGTCCAGAAATGGCTGGCCCGCTCGCTCGAAGTGATTCGCCTGAGGATAGGATCCATTCCCGCAACCCCTTCATCGTAAACAGGAACGCGCGCTCATCTCAAGTGCCGTCAAGCCGCGCGCGTCGAACTACTGGCGGCCGTTGCCAAGACGACCGGCACAATCCCTACAAGCCGTCCGGTTTGCCAGGCTTGGAAACGAGAACCAGATTCGAGAGCCGATCGCACGGTCGGCTTCACTTCCTATCGAGAACCATCGTCCACCCACTTTTGACATTCTCATACCAGAAAGGTTCCCCGTGATCATGCTCCTTGACAGAGCACGCCCCGCCCCATAGGTTGTCTCTCGAAATACTTGCAAGATTTGACGCCGAAAAACGAATGACACAGAGTAGATCGCGTGGCCTAAATTCGGCGCGGTCGCTTTCCGAGGTTCCTTCACGAGGCGAGAAAACTATGTCCAGTGCTACCGATCCTCAAAACCTGGAGAATGTCCCCGGCGAAAAAATCGAGGAAAGAATCATTGCCCATTCCGGTATTTTCTACTGGTGGCCAGTGTGGTTCTTCGGTTATGTCATGGCGATTTTAACGTATGTCGATGCCCATTTGGTAGCCTTCGTGCCCAAGGGGACCATGATCGGGTATGAGGCTCAAGGCTCGGCCCAAGTCATCGAGACGGTGGATGGCACTCCGCAACCGAAAAGCGTGGCCCTGGATGGACGCAACATCATTTTGCCCCCCACGAAAACCGATTTGGCTCCCCCCCATATCCACATGTCTCAGAGCAAGACGCCTGGCGTCATTTTCGCCATCGTCATCCTGTTGGTGATCTTATTCACCAATGTTCACATGCGGGGCGTGTGGTCCGTGGTGGCCATCATGGGGGTCGTGTTTTTCGTGCTCTTGTTTTCATTGATGGACATTTGGAACGTCATTTTCGATTACTTTACGCTGTTGGCCATTCACATCAATGTGGGCGGCTATGTGTTTATCTCCACGGTCCTCTTCATCCTTTGGGCCGTGATTTTCTTCTTCTGGGACACGCGCACCTACATGATCTTCACGGTGGGCCAAGTGCGAGTGTGTCAGGAGATTGGCGAAGGGGAAAAGGTGTACGACACGACCAACCTGAAATTTGAGAAGAAGCAGAACGACATTTTCCGGCACCGCATCTTGGGACTATGGGGGGCTGGCGATCTGAAGTTCCGCACCGGCGGTCCCAACCCCGAGGAATTCGAGATGCACAACGTCCTGTGGGTGACAGGCAAGGTGCGGCGCATCCAGCGTTTGATCAAGACCCGCGACGTGGTTTAGCAATGGCGATGGATGGATTCATCGGCGCGCGCTGGTAGGTTCGCGCGAACCGATGAATCATCCCATCCGCTAGGTCAATATCTAGGTCAATATCTCCTGAATCGGCTTGCCGAAGTCCCGTTCCAGACGTTTGCGGCCAGGGACAACCAGGCGGCGTGGGTCGAGGCCAAGCTGGTGTAATAGCGTCGCGTGGATGTCGGTGACGTAGTGGCGGTGTTCGACGGCGTGGAAGCCGAGTTCGTCAGTGGCGCCGTGAACGACGCCCCCTTGAATGCCGCCGCCGGCCAACCACACGGAGAAGCCGTAGGGGTGATGGTCCCGTCCCGTCCCCCCTTGCGATCCCGGCGTTCGGCCAAACTCCGTCGCCCAGACGACAATGGTTTCGTCCAGCAAACCGCGCTGTTTCAAATCTTTCAGCAAAGCGCCAATCGGTTGATCGACCTGGGCGCAGTTACTGGCGTGATTATTTCGCAAGTTGGAATGGGCGTCCCAGTTGCCGGCCCCGCCGTTGCTGCCGTGATAGATTTGCACGAAGCGGACTCCCCGTTCAACCAGCCGCCGGGCCGACAGGCACAATTCACCAAAAGGTTTGGTGTTCGGCTTGTCCAGGCCGTAGAGTTTGCGGGTCGCGTCCGTTTCATCCTGGAAGCGGAAGACCTCCGGCACGGCCATCTGCATGCGAAAGGCCAATTCGTAAGACTTGATCCTGGCACGTAGTTTCTCGTCGTGCGGATATTCCACCGCCGCCAGCTGATTGAGTTGGCCGAGCAGCTCAAATTCCGCTTGTTGCTCTTCCCGAAAGACGCTCTTTTCCGGCAGGGCGAACGGCAGCGGCTTCTTGGGATCGACGTTGAGCGGAATGCCGTCGTGTTCAGGGCCGAGGTAGTTAGCGCGATGCCCCTCCATGCCGCCGCAGCAGTCGGCCAAGGGACGCCCCAGGACCACGAATTGCGGCAGGTTGTCGTTGAGCGCCCCCAGCCCGTAATGCACCCAGGAACCAATGGTGGGATAAAACCCATCGAGCCGGTGCCGACCACTGTGGAATTGCAGTTGGGCGCCGTGGTTGCTGTCCTCAGTCCACATCGAACGCACGACGGCGATGTCGTCGATGCAGTCGCCGACATGCGGCCACCAATCACTGACTTCGATGCCGCATTGGCCACGAGGCCGAAAGCCGATTTGCAACGGGTAGATGGTATGGCGTACCTGACCGTTGGCGTCCGGGGCCACGACGCGCTCATTGGCCAGAAAAGGGGAGGTCAGGACATCTTTGTACGGCGTCTCCTGAATCGTTTTGCCGGCGTACTTGTTGAGGGCCGGCTTGGGATCGAAACTCTCCAAGTGGCTGGCGCCGCCGATCATGAACAGCCAAATGACACTCTTGGCCTTTGGCGTGAAGTGCGGCTGGCCGTCCGGCGCGGTCCATGTTTCCCCCGCCCGCGCGATGCCATCGCGGAACAACATGGCGGACAAGGCCAAGCCAGTGAAACCCATGCCGATGTCCGACAGAAACATCCGGCGCGAGACGTGCCGGCAACCACACGGAAAATGTTGCTTTAGTGTCATGTTGGTTCCTCAACGGACGAGGACAGCGAGGTTTGGGTTCAGATTCGGGCCACCAGTCAAGTGCGGCGCTTGGTTTGACGCGGCGAGCGTTTGGTCTTCTCCGTGTGTTTCCGGCTTTCCGCATCCACCTAACGCCAGAAATCGTCATGGGGAATACTCCCTGTTTCCTCGATTTGGTGGCGCGACTGGTCAAGTAATGCTTGGAATTTGGGCGAATCGGCATAGACCAGAGTAAATGGGAATTTCTTCGCCATGACTATAATTATGGTCTGATCACCGGACCTAATCAAGTCACACCAAAGAGGGCCGTAGTCACCGTACCGTGACAAAGTCATTATGATTCATCAACACATGAACCAAGTTCTCCTTGGTCCGCAGGCTCGGATCGGACGAAGGGGGCACCTTGCTCGTCAGATCACTACTAACGGGGGTAAGTTTACTCGGGTCCGCGAGTCGGGCGGCTTGTTCGCGCAAGAAGGTTTGGCAGATGGACATTTCCGCCGTCGTGGGCCGGCGCGTCAGGATTTGCTCGAACGCGGCCAGGATGAAAGCCTGCTCCGGTTCGGCGTCCTTGGCGGTCGTCGCCGCCAGTTGGCGGGCCAGCAGGCGTGCTTGTTCGAGCGACAGCACGCTGTTGGCCAAAGCCAGCGCCTGTTGCGGCACCACGCTTTCACTGCGGCGGTAGCACTCGTTGACGCTGGGGCCGTCGAACAGCTCCAGGAACTTCATCTGCTTCTCATAGGCATGGCGGAAATAGACGCTGCGGCGGCGCACGGTTTCGCCCAACTCATAGTCAATGTCGGGGCCGCCGCGCGTCACATCGAGATTACCCGCGACATGTAAGACGCTATCGCGCACGGCCTCCGCTTCCAGGCGGCGGGTGTTCATGCGCCAGAGATAGTGATTGTCAGGATCGATTTTCAGGTTCAGCGGATCGGCGTGCTGGGTGGATGAATCGAGGCGATAAGCCGACGAGGTGACCAGCAGCCGGTGCAGCTTCTTCATGCTCCAGCCGCTGTCCATGAACTCGACGGCCAGCCAATCGAGCAAGGCGGCGTGGCGCGGCTTGGGGCTGCGTAGGCCGAAGTCGAAGACGTTGTCCACCAGGGGCTCGCCGAAGTGCCGCAGCCAGATGTGGTTGACAGCCACCCGCGCCGTTAGCGGATTATCTCGACGGGCGATCCACCGCGCCAAGGCCAGCCGCCGGCCGCTGCTGACGCGCGGATATTCCTTGCCCAGCGGCGTGTAGCTGGCGGCTGGCTGAGCGAGATTGGCTTGAGCGGTCTGGAGGCGCTGTTGGGCGGCGGCCAAATCCTTCTCGGCCTTATCGGCGGTGGCTTTGCTCTTGGCATCCTGGGGATTCAGAGATCGGCGGGCGTCCTGAACCGCGCGTTCCGCTTGCCAGACGGCGACCGCCGCTTGATGAACTGCTAACTGACGTTCGGCACGTCCGGCGGCAGCCGCCAGCTCCTTGAGTTGGGGGTCGGGCGGTTCGGCGTACTTGGCTCGATCCGCGGCGGCGCGAGCGGTCGTGGCGGCCAGCGCTGCTTGAGCGACTTGCAGCTTCATGTCGGCCAGAGTGACCGCTGCCTCCGCCTGGGAATACGCCGCCAAGCTGCCCCAGGTCCGCGGCGCGTTCAGTAGGTCCACCACCGCTCCCCAGCGTTGGCGCTGAACGTGGCTGAATTCCGCCATCGCTTTGTCGACATCGGCCCGCGCCGCTTGCAAGGTTTCCTCGATGACAAAATCACGCCCATCGGGGTAGAACGCCGCCACCGGCAGCGGCACCGGCTCAATCACGAACTGACCCCCCAGTACGTCCGGCACTGCTGGGGCAATCGGCTGGCTTTTATCGGGGTTCTTCTCGTTGCCGCGAATGAAGAGGTACGTCGGTGTCGTCAGGTTGGCGTCATAGACGCGCGGCAGACCGTTCTTGGTGAGGTCCGGCTGTCCTGGCAGGCGATCCGTGCGGACTTGGTGCGGCTCGAAAACGGCCCGGAACTGATAAAACACTTCCTGGGCCATGGGGTCGTACTTATGCTCGTGGCATTTACAGCAATCCACCGTCAGTCCCAAAAACGCCTTGGCGGTGTGCTCCACCGTCTTATCCAGCCAGGCATCGCGGTTGAATCGATACCAATTCCGCACCAGGAAGCCGGTGGCCCGCAAGGTGTCGGGATCGGTGGGGGCCAGCTCATCCCCGGCCAACATCTCCATCACCATGCGTTCATAGCCTTTGTCGTCGTTCAAGGATTCGATGATCCAATCGCGCCAGTGCCAGATGTGCGGCTGGCTCTCGCGAACTTCGCTCCCATAGCCGGACCAATCGCTATAGCGCCAGACATCCATCCAGTGCCGCCCCCAACGCTCGCCGTATTCGGGCCGGGATAGCAGCTGATCGACCACTTTTTCGTAAGCATCGGGAGCAGGATCGTTGAGGAAAGCGTGCAGCTCGGCACGGGTCGGCGGCAGGCCAATCAGATCGAGATAGACGCGGCGGAGTAGCACTTCCTTACCGGCGGGGGGCACAAGAGTCAGACCCAGCTTGCGCTGTTCCGCGTTCAGAAACGCATCCACCAGATGAGCTGACGCACCGCTGGCAGTTTGTGGCACTTTCGGGCGCAGCGGCGGTTGATAGGCCCAGTGTTGGCGCGGATCAGGAGGAATCGGCTCGTCCGGCGCTTTGGCCCCTTGATCGATCCAAGCTTTCAATAAGGCTACCTGTCGCGCGGTCAGCGGCTCCCCTTCCGCCTTGGGGGGCATAAGGTCCGCTTCGTCCGTGGCCGTGACCCGCGCGAGGATCAGGCTGTCCGCCGCCTTACCCGGCACCAGGATCGGCCCGTTGCGTCCCCCTTGAAGCATCAAACCTGCTGTATCCACTCGCAACTTGGCCTTCGCCTGCAACGCGCCGTGGCAAGAATAGCACTTCTCCGCCAGGATGGGTTTGATGTCGCGCGCATAATCGACCGACTCCACCGCCAGCGCGGGCGTAGCCAATGTCAACAGACACATCCACAAGCCGAAGCGTTTCATGTTATCCCCCCGAACGATCCTCGCGGCAGCTATCACCGGAGATCCACGATTCCAACAAACGCATGGCAGCTCATGACAATGGCAGCGGTTTACTCCACCAGGCGGGAGCATCGGCATCCGATACTCGCGGGCAGGCAAGGCGCACGGCGATTTGGGACCACGCCGGAATGTTACTATCTTATCCGATTCGTGCTGGAAGTGGACGAAAAAAGTTGGGGAAAATGACAAAAACCAACATCTTGGGAATAGTCCAACTTGAATGGGAGAAGGTGGACGGTCGCTTCGTGCGCGAACCGATGAATCTCTCCGTAATGCGAAAGGGGGCGAACCACTAAAAGCCGGCCCCGCCCATTCCGTCACTCCGAAGCGCCGCCGCTGGTAGGGGTTCGCGCCTTCCGCGCCTGCCACCAGTGCCGCAGGGCCAGCAAGCCCAGCGCTGCCGTGACACAGAGAAGGCCCTGAAGGCGCAACATGGTGGCTACTCCCCATTGGTCGGCAGCGGGTCCCACGACAAGGTTGCCGAGGGGGACGCTGCCGCTGAGCGTCATGGCCCAGATACCCATGACGCGGCCACGGTTCAGGTCCGTGGCGCCGAGCTGCACGGTCGCTTGACTGGTGGAGAGGAAAATGATGATGCCAAAGCCGATCAGCGCGCAGCAGGCAACGGCGGCCAAGATGTTGGGAGCGAAGGAAAGCCCGAACAGTGCGGCACTCGCCAGCGTGATGCCGACGGCGATGAAATAGCGGGCCCGTTCAGGGGAACCAAAGGTAGCCACGGTGAAGGCGGCGCTGAGCGCGCCGGCTCCGGTGGCGCTGAGCAGCCAGCTATTCCCTTGCGCCGGCGCCAGTAGAAAACGCTTTTCCGCCAAGGCGGGCAACAGGGACAAAAACGGCCAGCAGCACAAGGCCGTTGTCCCAGCCCGCAGCACGACGATGGCCAGACGGGGATGATCGCGCAAATATTGAAAGCCGCTCAATAATCCGGCCCGCGTGCCGGCGTGATGCTTCGGTTCCCCTCGGACATCCATGTGATACAAGGCGATCAACACAGCCAGGTACGAAAGACTGTTGCTCAGAAAACAGGCTTGCGGGCCAGCGTAAAAGAGCATCACGCCGCCAATGGCCGGCCCCACCGCACGGGCGGTGTTGAACAGCATCGAATTGAGCGCCACCGCGTTGACCAAATCCTCGCGTCCGACCAAGTCATTGACGAAAGCTAAACGCGCTGGCAAGTCCACCGCCTGGAAGAGACCGTGCAAACAGCTCACGACCAACAGTTGCCAAGGTTCGACCTTCCCCAACCACACCAGCATGGCCAGGCTAAAGGACATGAGCATGAAACCACTCTGGGTCGCCATGATGAGCCGGCGCTTGGGGACATGGTCGGCCAAAAAGCCGCTCCAGGCACCGAACAAGAACGTCGGTGCGATCTGAATGGCCACGAGCAGGGCCGGCCAGGCGCTCAGTCCCGTCAGCGCGTATGCCAGCCCCGCCAAGGCCGCCGTCTGCATCCAAGACCCCGTCAGCGAGACCAGCTGCCCGAAGAAATACAGCCGATAGTTGCGGTGCCGGAGTGAACGAAAGGAAACCTTCCACCATTGGCTGCGACCCGACAATAACAAGGAGGAAGAAGCGGAGATAGGGGTCTTGGGGGAGGCGGTTGTAGGCAGAGATGAAAAGTGTCCGTTATCCGTCATGAGCTTACCGTTATGAGACTTCTCCATTCCATCCCAAGCGGAGTAATGGGCGAGAAGTAGGATGGCTTAGAAATTATCCGAAAAGGTAACTTCTGGTTTACCGCCCCCCCCTTGATAAGGGGGGAGAGGTTTTCGGATAGTTTGCTAGCGTTCTCCATCCCGCGTCGTTTCATAGTATAGCGAAAACAGGTGATTTCCCCAATGGCGTTTGCCGCTCCAGGGCGGGAAGTATCGACCTGTTGTCTTCAACCTCGGAATGATCCCATGCCAACCGAAACCACCGACTCCCTGCGCCAAGCCGGCATTCGCTTTGTCCGGGTGCTGTGGTGCGACAATGCCAATGTCATCCGAGGCAAGGCCATCCATATCCAGATGCTGGACGAGTACCGCGCGCACGGCCTCGGCTTGACGCCGGCCCAACAAGGGGTGCCGGTCATGGCCGACAGCGTGGTGACGGCAAGCGGGTTGGGGCCGGTGGGGGACGTGCGGCTGATGCCCGACTGGGACACGCTGACGCCCCTCCCCTATGCGCCGGGGCATGCACGGGTCATGGGGGACATGACGCGAGATGGCCGACCTTGGCCCCCTTGTCCCCGTTCTTGCTTGAAACGTCTGATCGACGAAGCCAAGCAAGACGGTTTGCGAATCCAAGCGGCGTTCGAGAACGAATTTTACCTGCTGCGTCCGGCGACGGGTGCCGTGGCTCCCGCCGATGACACGGTCTTCGCCGCCACCTTGGCGATGGACAACGCTTTGCCGGTGATCAACGACGTCGTTGACTCTTTATTGACACAAGGGATTCCGGTTGAGCTGTATTATCCTGAATCCGGCCCGGGACAGCATGAAATCTCGATGCGCTATGCCGATGCCCTACTCACCGCCGACCGGCAGATCGTGTTCCGCGAGACGGTCCATGCCACCGCCGCTCGGCATGGGTTGAAAGCCTCGTTTCTGCCGAAAATCTGGACTGACCAGGCTGGCAGCGGCTGCCACCTGCACCTGAGCTTGTGGCGCCAAGGCCGGAACATCACCGCCGATCCCCAGGGGGCCTACCAGTTATCCGACACGGCGCGCGGCTTCATCGGCGGCATCCTGCGCCATTTGCCGGCGCTAATGGCCGTGACCACGCCCAGCAGCAATTCGTACCGTCGCATCCGCCCACACTGTTGGAGTGGAGCGTATCGTTGTTGGGGACTGGACAATCGAGAAGCGGCCATCCGCGTGCCGTTCAATCCAGCGGGACCGGGACCCAGCAACATCGAGCTGAAAACCTGTGATGCCTCGGCCAATCCCTACCTGGCCTTGGCCGCCGTCCTTGCCGTGGGCCTCGACGGCATCCGTCGCCAGCTCGATCCGGGGGAACCCGTGCAGGTCGATCCCGGCAATTGGACGGCGGACGAACGCAAGGCCCGCCACATCGATGAATTGCCCATCACGTTGGGGGAAGCCATCGGTCATTGTCAGGAAAACGAGGTGCTACGCCGCGCCTTCGGTCCTGACTTGTTTCAGGCCTTCCTCGCTGTTCGCCAAGCCGAATGGAATTTCTTCCGCGAACGCCAACTGGCCGATGAGGTACAAGTGTTGTTGGAGCGGTATTAGCGATCGGTTTGCGCGCGGAATGGCGGCGGGCGCGAAGCGATGAATCCCCAAATTTTTCATCCACGTTGCTTTCCGGTCGCCGCGCGGTTATCAAGGTAGTGTCGGTTATTGTCAGGGGGGCGTTTGCGTGCCCAATTTCTCTTGTCGAGGTTCCCCATGTGGATGCTCTCGCGTCAATGGGTGGTGGGCGGAATGATCTGGCTCGGCGGCGTGCTGTTCGTGCTGGGTTGTGGTCCCGCCGCCGCGCCGGTGCCGTCTCCTTCTCCCACGGTTCCACTTGCCGCCGTGGAGGTCGTGGCGCATCGTGGCTTGACCGGCACCGCTTCCTGTTCCGGTCGCGCCTGTCACGGCGGCTTGCATCCGGCGGTGCAGCCCCAGATGGAGAATCGATTTCTCTTTAATGAACATACCGTGTGGCTGGCCGTGGACCGCCACGCCAACGCCTATCGCACTCTGTTCAACGAACGTTCACGGCGGATCGCGCGCCTCTTGGACCCCGAAGGGCCGCCGGCGCACCAGAACAGCCGCTGTTTGGCTTGCCACGTCAACCCGCTCGTAGCTGGCGCGGAGCCATCCACGTTTGACCAGCACGAACGGCTGGCGGGAGTCGGTTGCGAGGCGTGTCACGGCGGCGCCGAAAACTGGCTGGTCGCGCACACGACCACGGCATGGGAGAGCTTATCCATCCAGGAAAAGCGTCAACAAGGCATGTTTCCGATCAACGACATGACTGTTCAAGCACAGGTGTGCGCGGGTTGTCATGTCGGGGCCGGCCCCCAAGAGGACGGCCAGGTGCCAGCGCGCGACGTCAACCATGATTTGATCGCCGCCGGGCACCCGCGCCTGAATTTTGAATTCGCGGCCTATCGCGCCAACCTGCCGACCCATTGGCATGAGACTGCCTTGGCCCGAACGCGCCCGGCGTATTTCGACGCGCAAGCCTGGGCCATCGGCCAAGTGGTTTCGGCCCAAGCCGCCTTGGAGCTACTTGCCTACCGCGCCGCGGAGGGGCCGGAACTATTCAAACCGTGGCCCGAATTCGCCGAGTATGATTGCTTCGCTTGCCATCACGACCTACGCCAACCCAGCCCGCGGCAAGAACGCGGCTATGGCAAGTATCTGCCTGGCTCGTTGCCATGGAACGATTGGTATTATGCCATGCCACTGACAATGGCTCATCTGCGTTTGCCTGGCATGCCGAACGATCTGAACACGCTGAATGATCTCGCGGGAACCATGCGGCAACCGCTCCCTAATCGGAACATGGTACGTGAGCAGGCCGAGCAAGCGCAGGAGCAGCTCGTTTCCTGGCTGCGCTACTGGCAAGAGCCGATGAGCTACGATCCCAGCACGATGACGAAGTTGCGTGCCGGTCTGACGCGCATGGCCAGCGAGGAGCAACCGCACGCCGCGCCGTCATGGGACGCCGCCGCCCAACTGTATCTCGCCCTATTCGCTCTGGATCACATGAAGCCGGAACCAGAAACGCAAACACTGATCCAGTCATTGGTCAAGCGGCTGCGTTTCCCGATAGCGCATGCAGACGGACAGGTCATCCTGTACGACAGCCCATCGCATCAACCCCCTACTGATCGGAAATAATCGTCTCATCTTGTCGCACCATCATTTGCTGGACATCTCCACCACGGGATCGAATTCCTCCGGTGGAGACTTCATGTTCTCGATGGCGCGCGTGAGTAAATTCAGCGATGGAATGTCGTATTGCCCCGCCTGATCGCCGAGCAGCGGGTAAATCGCGCGGCAACTGGCGGCCCATTGTCCCGCTTCGTACAGCGTCAGGGCATTCTCATAGGCGTCGCGCCGCGTTCGCCATGCTGGCTCGGCGGTTTCCGCGTGCAGCTCGTACAGGTTCACGGCCTCCCCCACTCCGACGACGCGCACTTGACACAAGCGGCGCGTGGCGAAGCGTTTCTTCAACAGCGCATGGGTTGATCCCGTGATCAGGATGGGGATGCCGAAATGTTTGGTCGCCCCTTCGACGCGACTCGCCAGGTTGACGGCGTGCCCAAGGGGACCATACTTGAACTTCAACCGACTCCCCGTGTTACCGACCAACGCCGGCCCGGTGTTGACGCCGATGCCGATTTTCAACGGCTGACCAACGATGGACTGCCAATCGCGCGACACAGATGGCATTTCCGCCTGCATGGCCAAGGCAGCTCGGCAAGCACGCTCGGCATGGTCGGGTTGCTCGACCGGGGCGTTCCACATGGCCATCAAGCCATCCCCCATGTAATCGACGACGACCCCTTCAAATTCCCGAATGCGCAACGTGAGCCGTTCCATCACATCGGACACCAGCCGACACGTTTGCTCGGGACCGATCTTTTCCGCCGTGCGCGAGAAACCACGAATATCGCTAAACATCACCGTGATCGTTCGTTTTTGGCCGTCGAGCAGCTGGGGATTGTTTTGTAATTCGCGGGCCAGGTCGGCGGAGAAAAATTGCTCGAATTGCACCTGCAAGCGCGACGCCTTGGCCTCTTGTTCCGCGCGAGCCATGCCCACGCCGACCGCCGAGGCCAGCAACTGCACCACTTGCGCTTCCAAGGAGCCGATGCTCGCGCCGCGTCCCTCGACGAGTTTCGTGCGAATGCCGTACAACACCCCGGCCACTTCTTCCGCGGTGTTGAAGATCGGCGCGGCCACAGCGCTTCGGACCTCGCGCAAGCTGCGGCTGGTTTGTTCCTCATCCAGTTCCTGATAGAAAGTGCATCCTTCCTGAACCACCTGGCGCAAAATCGTGGTGCTGAATGAACTTTTCACTTCACCGGATTTGGCGGCGCTGGCGGCGACTTGCCACTGCGAATCCTTGCGCAACAAGACGAAGCCATAATCCAACCCCACCAAGTTCACCAACGCTTGCGCGGTCTGCTGATAAAATTCGGTTGATCCGGCGGCGGCGCGCTGCACGGCAATGACGGTCTCGAACCAGCGAGCCAGTTTCTCCGACGTCGGCGCCACGCCCAACTCCAGCAAGGTAGGATGTTCCGGCGCCAGGCGTCCCACAAGCGGCGAGCGCGAGATACTTTTCAGGAACGCATCTTCCGCCGCCTTCGTGGGCGCCGCCACGCTGATCTGAACCAGTGATTCCCCCACCATGAATCGCACCGGCAGGTCAAACACCCTTGTCTGGCCTGATTCCAACCCTTGCTGGTCGAGGACATCGATCACTTTGGACGTACTCAGATTGCGCGCGCGTATCTTGCCGGGAGACGACTCCTCGATCCGCAAGTGATCCCGCGATACGGACATATCGCCACGAATGATGATGCGAGAGTCGCTTTCTGCTCCACCGCGCCCCATGTCGATGGGGCCTATCACTTGATCAATTTCCTTGACGCCAAATTTATTGCTAATTTTAAGGTGAAACATATGGATAACCCCGTGCGAACTTATGCGGCACGCTGATTCAGGGCGGCGAACCGAGCCACGCGGATAAGCTATTGTCTCACATCCACGTCCCACTTCCAAGCGGGACGAACCCGCGCCCACGGCGTGGGGGGACGAACGCGCGCCCCCGGCGTGGGAGCGCGCGGTGCTTGCTGTCCTCATGGCGCTTATCTCCGGCCCGATTCGCCAAATGATTGCAACCGTTTCCGCCATCGAGTACAAGTAAACCACCGGCCGCAGCGGTCCGGCACCTTTCCTGGGAGCGATCCATAATGACAAGCGACTATCTCTTTCCGTGCCAGTTGAGCCGGCATGACTTCTTGTGGACAGCGGGCGCGGCGGCAGTTGGTCTAACCGCGCCGCCGATACGGGCCTTTGGCGACGGCCAGGGAATCAAGAAGGAAGAGATCGACCAGCAGCACCCCGATAAATTCGCCACGCCACACGCCTTGAGCGTGGATGCGCGTGGTAATCTCTATGTCATCGAATGGCTGCCCCACGGCCGGCCGCGTAAATTCGCACCTACTCCCCGGTAATAAAGTCTAGCTAGGGTTGTTTCCATGTACGGCATGAAAACGCACTGCTTGTCGCGGATGCTCTGGATCGTGGTGCTGGGATTCGGTTCTCATGGCATGATCTGGTCGGAGCAGCCAGCCGCGAAACCGAAAAACCAGGCGGAATTAGCAGGCTCCTGGACGATGGACGACATCATGGCGATGGAGTTCGCGGCCGACCCGCGCTTCGCGCCGCGAGGGGGGACCATCATCTGGGTCAAGGAAACCCCCAACGAAAAGAAGGGGAAAATCGTCCACAACCTGATGCTTACCGACCTGAGCAGCCCGCGGGAAATTCCGCTCACGCGCGGCGGGCATCATTGCCACGCGCCGCGCTGGTCGCCGAGCGGCGATCAGGTGGCGTTTCTGTCGGATCGCCCGCCGCCGGACGATGAGGACGACAATGGGGACGCCGAGCGCGTGCGCCTATGGTGCATCGATCCGCGCGGCGGCGAGCCGTGGCTGCTGCTGTCATTCCCCCGCGACATTCAGGATTTCGCTTGGCTGGACGATGACACCATTGTCTTTACCGCCGAGGAAAAACCGGGACATGAGGAGCAAGAACGCACGGACAAGAAGGATGGGACCGAGGTTGTCGAGGATGCAACCAGCAATCCCCCCGTGCGCTTGTTTCGTTTTGATTTGCCCGATCAACGGATTACGCGCATCAGCCGTAACCAGGACCGTATCGAGTGGCTGGCCGTGTCCCCAGATGGACGCTACGTCGTGGCTTCCCATCAGCGCAGCCTCAGTTTCACCTACGATCATCGCACCCGCCCCGAAGTGGTGCTGTACGACCTGAACAAGGAGGAAAGCCGGCCCCTATTCACGGATCGCAAGTTCTTCATTCGCCGCGTCGTGTGGCGTCCTGATAGCCGAGGCTTCTACGCCGTCAGCGCCTACACCTCGCATCCGCGCTACCTGATGGCCAGCGTCGAGCATCTCTATTACCTGGATGCGCGTCAGGGGGAACCAGTTGCCGTCGATCTGGATTGGGAGCGTGGCTTGGCCCTGGAAGGGGAGGAGCTGGCAGTCACGAATGATGGCTTCGTGACGCTGTTGGCCGATGGCGTCCGGCATCGCGCGGCCCGCTACACGTATGACGGCACGCGCTGGCAACGGCGCTGGCTAGAGGGGGAACACGTTTCCCACATCCAGTCGTTGCAACTGGCCGCCAATGGCCAGACGCTGTTGTACCTGTATAGCAAAGCATCGGGGCCGCGCCAGTGGTACGTCGCCCAGTTGCGCCAGAACCAAGTAACAGCACCGCGGCAAGTCTTCACGCTGGCGCCGGATTTGACGAACAAACGACTCGCACGCACCGAGGCGGTGCGCTGGCGGGGGGCCGAAACGGAGGAGGTCGAAGGACTGCTGTACTACCCCCTCGATTATCAGCCCGGCCGGCGCTATCCGTTGGTGGTGCAGATTCACGGCGGACCGGCTTGGGCCGACTTTGACCGATTTGATAATCGCTGGTCGTATCCTTCCCACCTCTACAGCGCCCGAGGAGCGTTTGTGTTCAAGCCCAACTATCATGGCAGCACGCATTACGGCTTGGCGTGGGCCGAATCCTTGGCTGACGGCAAGTATTACGAATTGCCGGTCGTGGACATCGAAAAGGGGATCGATCATCTTGTCCAGCGCGGGTTGGTGGACGCGGATCGAGTCGCTTTGGCCGGCTGGTCGAACGGCGCCATTTTGACGATGGCCTTGCTGACGCGGCGCCCGACCTACCAAGCAGCGGCGGCGGGGGCGGGCGGCGCGGAGTGGGTGGCCGATTGGGGGGCGTGCGAGTTCGGATTAGCGTTCAGCAATTACTACCTGGGGAAGTCGCCGCTTGAAGACCCACATTTGTACATCAAGAATGCCCCCTTCTATCAATTCGACAAGATTCGCACTCCCACCCTACTCTTCCAAGGCAAGGAAGATCGTGTCGTCCCCGTGCATCATGGCTGGATGCAGTACCGCGCCTTGCAGCAGCTTGGCAAAGCGCCAGTACGTTACGTGTTGTTCCCCGGCGAGGAGCATGGTCTGGAACGCTTGGCGCACCAGCGTCGCAAGATGGCGGAGGAATTGGCCTGGTTCGACCGCTACCTGTTTCAGACGACTCCAACGACACTACCGCCCGTCAAGGCAGATTCGCCGTTGGCCTTGGCGTTGCAACGACAACACGCACGCAGGCACGGTCAGCGGTACGGCGTGCTCCACACGGATCGACTCATCCCCGAAACCGTCGCCTGGAACGGCTTGCACGTCGGCCGCTTCGAAGTGACGCGCGCCCAATTCGCTCAATTCGATCCCCAATACGAAGTCGCTCCCGGCACCGACAACTACCCCGCCAACGGCATCACGTTCCCCCAAGCCAAAGCGTACTGCGCCTGGCTGAGTCAATGGACCGGACAAACCTATCGCTTGGGGACTTGGGAAGAAATGCATGAGTTGTATCAATCCACTGAGCGTCTGGAAAATACGCTCGATCATTGGGCCGGGTACGCTGTCACACCGGAGGACCGCGCGCAACTGCAACCGGTCTTGCGCCGCTTGGAAGGCAAAGCCCCCTTGCTCCGCGAGGTGGGGCAATTTGCCGGTTACAGCGCCACGATTCCTCTATTCGATTTGGGGGGCAACGTGGCGGAGTGGGTCAGCACACCGGCAGGGGGGAAGGTCTTGGGGGGAAGCGCCGACCGCAGCGCCGATGACCTGAACGCTCCCCCTGCCCCTGATTATATCGGTTTGCGCGTGGTCCGCGAGTGATCCCCTGGGATAGACTTGGCTCAGCTGGTCAGAAAGCCCCGCAGGTCTCGGATGGCCTCGCCAGGGGTGCCGTAGCGGAGGGCGGGGTCCTTGGCCAGCATCATGTCCAAGACGTGCTGCAAACCAGCTGGCGCGGCCACGTTGTACTTGCTCAACGGCGTCGGCGACTCGGTGGCGTGGCGCATGAGCAGGCGGACGAGATTCTTCTCGGCGAAAGGCGGCTCGCCAATCAAACAGTGATAGAACACGCAGCCCAGACTGTAGAGATCGGAGCGGATGTCGGCCTGATGCGGGTCGCGTGATTGTTCCGGCGAACGATATTCGGCGGTCCCCAATTGATCGCCAGCCACTGTCACCGCATCGGCCACCCCGGCGGCCCCATCGTCGAACATGGCCCGTCCCACGCCGATGTCAAGGATTTTCAGCGTGGGGAGCGGCGGCGTTGGGGTGGAAGCTGTCGATAGTCCGCTGCCCACTAACAGCAAATTGCCCGGCTCGATGTCGCGGTGAACGATGCCCAATTCATGCAGATGCTGCAATCCTTGCAGGGCTTGATAGGTCAAGCGAATCGCTTCCGCCGCGGGTAGTCTCCCCTGTTGCAACAGCACATCCTTGAGCGTGTCCCCTTCGAGGTATTCCATGACCAGGTAGTGAATGCCCGCGTCCTCACCGGCTTGGAACGTGCGGATGGTATTGGGATGCGTCAAACGCATGGCCAAGCGGGCTTCGCGGTGGAAGCGGGCCAGGGTGTTCGGATCAGCGGCCTTGGCAGGGGACAGCGTCTTGATGGCCACGATCTGTCCGTTGGGCGTGGCGGCCTTGTAGATGCCCGCCAACCGGCCCTGCCCGATGCGTGACAAGACCTTGTACGCGCCGAAGCGCAGCCGCTCTTGTCGTCGCCCCGTCAAAATGGCTGCCTGGTAATCGGTAAGACAACGTTGAGCCACCAACCACTTGCCGAAGCTCGTCGGGTCTCCAGCCGCCGCGCCCGCCTCGCGCTGCCAACGCTGAAACAGATTGCGGATTTGGTCCGGGGGAAGCAGCTGGAGCTTGGACATCTGATTGCACATGTTTTGCACCGATAAGGCAGAGGCCGACGTGGCAGGGGCTGGCGTGGAAGTTGGCGCGGCTGGTTTCGAGGATGATGCGACCGTGACGGGAGCCGGCGCGGCGGCAGCGGCGGGTGACGCGACAGGAGGTGATGGCGCTCGCGGCGGCGCGGCGGTAGGTGTCGAAACAGGGGCCGAGGGGGGCGCCGCGGAAGCGTGCGCGTTGGTTTCCAGCCATTGCAAGTACGCTTGCATCTTCGCATCCGCTTTCTCTTGACGGCGGGTGCGATCATCCGCCGCTAAAAATACTTCCAACGCTTGGGCGGCCCGTTTGGGAGTCGCAAAACGCTGGTCGGGTACCTTGGCCAACATCTGATCGAGAATCGGTTGCAAGGTAGCCGGCAAGCTCGGATCATAGTGCCGCAGCGGCGCCGGGGGTTCGGTGGCATGGCGTAGCATCTGCCGAACGGCGTTCTTGTCGGCGAACGGCGATTGACCGACCAGCGCCTCGTACAACACGCAACCCAAGCTGTAGATGTCGGCGCGAATATCCACCGTGCTGGCATTGCGGGCTTGTTCGGGGGCCATGTACTCCGGCAAGCCCAAGATGCTGCCATCGGTAGTCAGGTTATGGACATCACGGGGCGCATCCTCGTCGAACACCACGCGCCCCAAGCCGATGTCCAAAATTTTGACTATCCCTTGCCGCGCATCGTCGGGACGGGTGGCCCCCGGCCGCGGCACCAGCATCAAATTGCTCGGCGTCATGTCGCGGTGGACCAGCCCTTGTTCATGGATGTATTGCAAACCTTGCAGCGCTTGGTGCAGCCAATGCACCGCCTCGATCATCGGCAACTTGCCACGCCGCTTGAGCACGTCCTTGAGTGTCTCGCCGTCGAGATACTCCATCACCAGGTAATACAGGCCCTCGGATTCGCCGGTGTGGTAGGTACGCACCACATTGGGATGTTGGAGCTTCACGGCCAAACGGGCCTCGCGGTGGAAGCGGGCGAATGCCTCTCGATCCTGTGCCTTGGAAGGGGGCAAGACCTTGATGGCCACGATTTGTCCCAAGCGGTGCGACGCCTTGTAAACACCGGCCATGCGCCCCAAACCGATACGGTCCAGCAACGTGTATTGATTGAGAACATAGCGATCCGTTTGGCCGCGAAACAGGCGATCCGCCTGAAATTCAGTGATATGCTGATGAGCCAGAAGCCAGCGCCGGAAGCGTTCCAGATCGCTGGCCGCCCCACCCGCTTCCTGGTTCCACTGCTGATACAGCGCGCGGACTTCCGGCGCGGGCAACAGACCGACGCGGGCCATCAGGTTACAGATACTTTGCACGGAGAGTTGCATGGCGATACCCATTGCTAAGGAAATTCGTGAAGTGTTCGAGGTGCTGGTGCAGTTTGGTATAGTGACGCTCGATGGGTCCTATGTTTTCTACATCTGAATGCCGATAGATTATCATGTCGCAGAGGATATGTAAACAAATACCGGAATCATGAATCGCTGCTTCAGAACTCCCTGATGGGGATATTCCTTCGGTAATCCAGACGGTCGCGGCTTGGAGTTTCTTCAACGATGAATCAAGGCTCAGCCAAACACCGCGCACAAGCGCAAATGTTGCTGGATTGTCAAGGTTTCGGCGCGGGCGGCGCCGTCCAGACCCAGTTCGGCCAGGTGCCGATCCACTTCGGCTTTGTCCCGGCGGCCGCTGGGCCAGCTGGTCAAGGCACCGCGCAGGTTCTTGCGGCGATGGACATACAGCTCCCGCAAGAAATTGCGAAACCGAGCCACGTCGCCGACGCGTGCCCGCTTGGCGGCGATGGGCTGGACACGGACAATGGCCGACGCCACTTGCGGTCGCGGCCAGAACACCGACGGCGCCAAGCGGCGCACTAGCTCGACATCGGCCAGGCTTTGCACCAGAACCGCCAAGGCGCCGTAGTCCTTCGTTCCCGGACGCGCGGTCAGCCGTTCGGCAATCTCCCATTGCACGGTGACAACCATACGCTCCATGCCCACCTCCGCGAGCAAGAAATTGGCGATGACTGGCGTGGCCACCGCATAGGGCAGGTTGGCGACCAGCTTCAACCGCTGGCATCCCGTCGTTTCGCGCAGCTCGCGCAACCTCCGTAAGACATCGGGGTTCAGCTCGTTCTTGTTCTTGAGGATGTCCGCGTTCAGCAGGGTGACGTTGGCGCGCTCGGCCACGGCTTCTTGGGTCAAGGCGAAGAAATCGCCGTCGATCTCCACGCTCAGGACATACCCCGCTTCCGCCGCCAGCCGGACGGTCAAACTGCCCGTGCCGCTGCCAACCTCCAGGACCAAATCCTCCTGCGTCAGCTCAGCTTGCCGCAACAGCAGATCGAGCAAGTTGAGATCGATCAGGAAATTCTGCCCCAGCTTGTTCTTGGGCCGCAAGCCGCGCTCTTCAAAGAGGTTCCGCAGATAAGAAAGGGTTTGACGAGGTTCCATTGTTTTATCTGTGGGCGGTGGGCACTATTCACGCAGCGCTCGCAAACATTTCCACGCATATTTAGCGAAGAGGTCGGTTTCCAGGTTGACGGTGGCGCCGATGGGTTTGAAGCCCAGGGTGGTGTGTTGTAGAGTATGCGGGATCAGGGCAACGCTAAAGCGGTCGTTTTCGACATCCACCAGGGTCAAGCTAACGCCATCGACGGCCACGGAGCCCTTGGCTACCATCTGGGCGGCCAACCCGGCGGGGCAGCGAAACCACATCATCTCCCATTCTCCTTGGGGCCGCCGGTCCACGATCTGCCCCAAGCCATCGACGTGCCCTTGGACCAGGTGCCCGCCGAGTCGGTCTCCAAGGCGTAAGGCTCGTTCCAGGTTGACACGGTCGCCGGCGCGCAATTCACCCAAGTTCGTTAATCGCAGCGTCTCCGGGCCGACTTGAAAATGACAGATATCGCCGGCGCGCTGCACCACGGTCAAGCATACGCCATTGATGGCCACGCTATCCCCGAGCGCGACGTCGGTCAAGATATTCGGTTCGGCCACGAGCAACCGCCGGCCGTCTCCTTCGTCCAGCAGCTGTTGAGCCGTGCCCAGAGCCTCGACAATACCCGTGAACATGAAGATAGGATAGCGAAAAGATGTCTGGATTCATCGGTTCGCGCCAGCTTTTGGCTTGGAGCGCGAACCGATGAATCCAAGAGAGAGTGTCAATGCCGCAACCCTTTGTCCAAGCTCGTGACCGGCTCCAGCAGCTGCGGCCGCAGGCTGCGAACCACGACGAAGCGGAGCAAGAAGATCAAGGCATACGACCAAAATATCAGGGTTAAGGCCAGTTCTTTCAGGATAACGATGATGAAGCCGAGCAGCAAAATTTGCACCAAATGATGAAACTGCCAACGGCCTCGATAGAGGATTTTACCCAGGTGCGGATACGGCACTTGCGACACCATCAGCATGGCCACGAGCAACGCGCCGATCATGGCCCAAACTTCGACGAGACCAAACACGAAGTTGGGATCGACGGTCCCCCACATCTGCGGCAGCTGATAGCGCAGAATGGCCAACGACGCCAAGCACCCCCCTGCCGCTGGGGAAGGCAAACCGCGAAAGCGCTTATGGCTGGCTGGGTCGGGGCTATTCTCCACATTGAACCGGGCCAGCCGCAGCAGCGTGCAGGCCATGTACAGCGTGGCGATGCCGGCCAAGGCTTGGTGCAGCAGAGGGCGCGGCTCCCAGCCCGGTCCCATGCGCATAAGCAGAAACGCCGGCGCGATGCCGAAACTGATGGCATCGCACAAACTGTCCAACTCGCCGCCGAACTTGCTTGCTGAGCGCGATAGCCGCGCGACATAGCCGTCAAGGGCGTCGAAGATCATGGCGGCGAAGATTAGCCAGCCGCTCAGGGCGAAGTAGTATTCCGTCTCCAAGGTGCCGTCGATCTTGCTGGCGTAGGCGATGGCCGCGAAGCCGCAGACCGCGTTGCCCAAGGTCAAGAGTGTGGGAATGATGGCGATGGTTTTCACGGTTGTCGTTCGCCCCCCAAGAGTGCCTCAGCCACGGAGTAATCGTTGCGGATATTTTATAAGGATAGCATGAAGACATAAAGAAAAATTTGGCATTGGTGAAAAAATCGGGTGAGTGCGCGGAAAGTTCGTGGAAAACCAGTCTGTTAGGGGAAGTGAATTATCCACCGGCCAGGAAGATGGGGGCCGGATCTCCCATCTGACCTATGGGAGAGCTTCCTGGCCAGGGAATAGTAATCGTGCCATTCCCCTTACCGTTGTGAGATCAAGATGATAGCCGAGCGCGGGGCCATCGTGTAATGATCGGCAGGATTCAGCCAGACGGCGTGGCTTTCGTCGGTGATGTCGTCGGGGGAGGGCAAGTTGGTGTCCACCAGCCGCCGCCAGCGCCATTGGCCGTTGTGCGGCGGCAGCTGGAAGCGCTGGGCGTCCCAGTGCATATTGAAAGCGACGTATATGTCCGGTTGATTGTGCCAGCCATGCATCTGAAAGGCCAGTGTCCGGCTCTGTCCCGACCAATCGGGATCGCCGACCTTGATGCCGTGCCAGGTGACGCGATTGACGAATTGCTCCCGGCTCAAGGCGAAGTGCCCCTTGCGCAGGGCAATCATCATCTGGGTGAAACGCAGCAGACCGGCGTTTTTCTCGGCCAGGCTCCAATCGACCCAAGAAATGTCATTATCCTGACAGTAGGCATTGTTGTTCCCCTGTTGCGTTCGGCCAAATTCATCCCCTTGCGTCAAGAACGGGACTCCTTGGGCAATGAATAACAGAGTCAGGAAGTTTTTCATCTGCTTCTGGCGCAGCGCTTGGATGGCCCCATCGTTGGTTGGCCCTTCATAGCCGCAATTCCAGCTCAGGTTATCGTTCCAGCCGTCGCGGTTGTTCTCGCCGTTGGCCCAGTTGTGCTTGTGATTGTAGCTCACCAGGTCGTTGAGCGTGAAACCATCGTGGCAGGTAATGAAATTGATCGAATGATACGGATGCCGCGATGAATCGCCGTACAAGTCAAGACTGCCGCAAATGCGCTTGGCCACGGCGGCGACGTTGGTTTCCGAGCGGACGAAGCGGCGCACGTCGTCGCGGAACAGACCGTTAAACTCGGCCCATCGCCCCCAGACGGGGAACTTGCCGAGCTGCGACAAGCCCGCCGCATCCCAGGCTTCCGCCAGCAATTTGACACCGGCCAGCCGCGGATGCTCGGCGATGTGGCGAATCAGCGGTGGGTCTTGCAGCACTTCACCGCTTGGCCCCCGCCCCAGAATCGAAGCCAGGTCGAACCGGAAGCCATCGACGTGTAGCTCGGCCACCAGATAGGTCAAGCTGTCGATAATCAGATCACGCACCAGCGGATGATTGCAATTGAGCGTGTTGCCGCAGCCGGAGAAGTTGTAATACTTCCCTTCCTTATTGAGCATGTAGTAAATCATGTTGTCTAGGCCGCGAAAGCTCAACGTCGGGCCGTTTTCGTTTCCTTCGCAGGTGTGGTTATAGACTACGTCAAGAATCACTTCGATGCCGGCTTGATGGAAGGTTTTGACCATCTGCTTGAATTCACGCACCTGCTCGCCGGGGTGGGCGGCGTAGGCGGCTTTGGGAGCGAAGAACGACAGCGGCGCGTAGCCCCAGTAGTTCTTGAGCGGCTGGCCGGACGGATTCTTGAGCGGCATGTCCAGCTCGTCGAACTCCAGGATGGGCATGAGCTGCACCGCCGTCACGCCCAATTCCTGTAAGTGCGGAATCTTCTCGCACAAGCCCAAGAACGTGCCGCGCTGTTGCACACCGGAGGAAGGATGCTGGGTGTAGCCGCGAACGTGCAGCTCATAGATGACCGTCTGGCTCATCGGCGTACAGAGGGGCAGGTCCCCTTCCCAATCGAAGTCATCAAAGACCAGCCGGCCCAGGCGCGGCAGCCGTTGCCGCGTGCCGGGAAGCAAATCGGGGACGCCCCACTGGGTCCCGCCGCTGACCGACACGGCATAGGGATCGAGGACGATGAGATGGGGATTGTATCGGTGCCCCTTCTGGTCGTTCGGACCGAAAACCCGGTAGCCGTACACCATTTCGGATGTCAGTCCACGGACAAAAATATGCCACACGTCGCCGGTCTTGTGAAGGCTCGGATCGAGTTCAATCTCGGCGATAGGCTCGGCTTGCCCCTCCAAGAATAACACTAAATGCACTTTCTCCGCGTGGCGGGAGAAGACGGCGAAGTTGATGCCGCCGTTTCGCGGCGTCGCGCCAAAAGGCAGACAATAGCCGCGCGTCGTCGTGAAGACCAAGCCATTGGTAGCTTTGACAATCCGTTCGTGGGTCCGTGGGGCTAATGCCGCTACCAGGGTTTTCGTGCCCATCAGGACTCCTCCGGGTTATCAGTGAAAATCATGAGCCAAAATATCCGACCCGCGCCGGCAGATCTCCCGCGCGTAGTCGGTCCAGACGCCCTGGCCCCAATAGCGGAAACAACTCGTCTCCGCCGTCAACAGGTGGAACAGGGCGTTACGGTACACTGGATCATTGGTGTCGACGGAACGCCCACTCAGGACGCGATGGAACTGAGCGCTCAGCTGGTTCATCGGATCGAGAACGTTTTCATAGCCTTGCACCCAACTGATGTTGTTGGTCCAGGAACCGCCGTCCATGCTGAAGTGGGGATTGTCTTTCTTGATCTCGGCGATGGCTTTGTCGGCGGCGCCGGGTTCCCACTTCTGGATGCGCTCGAAAATCTGGCCCTGATGAATGGGCCGCACCGCCGGCAGCATCAACGGCTTGACGCCGGCTTGCTCGATCAGCTCCAAGTATTCGGTCCCATTGACGTTGACCACTTCATCAGAATGAAACTGGGCCACGGCTTGACGGAAACAGGGCGGAAATTCATTCATCATGACGCCACCGTTCTCGCCGTCGCCGATCTGCGTCACGATGGGCGGAATGGAGATACCACTGACCTCGACCCGTTGCAAGCCCTTCGCTTCATAGAACGGCTGCATTTGGGCGACGAGCTTGGTGTCGGAGCCTTGCGTCTTGATCAAGGCGAGGATGGACAATTCCTCCCCTTCGGAGTTGCGGGCCAACAGCCGGTGCGGGACGTGCTTGTTGCGCAGCCCCTTGTCATCGGCTGGCTCGACGGTGTGTTCTTGCACCAGCAGCCACTTGTAGCCGCACTCCTTCAACGCGCGGACATACTCATAGGCGGCGTCGGGATGATTGGGCAGGTGCATCTCCGGCGGCGAGAACCCCTTGACCCGGCTGAGGGCGTCCCAACCGAACACGGCGGCGAAGTTTTGTTGCCAGGCCCGCATGTGCAGCTTCAAATCGGGCAGCGGCGTCGAGGACACCACGGCATGGCCCCACATGGTGCCGAGCCATTCGGCGTACTTGCGGTAGTGGTGATCGCAAGTGATCCGTTTGAGCCGGTCGATGACATCGCCGCGCCCCATCTTGCGCAAGCCGTAGAGCAGCTCGCCGGAATAATCAAGCATGACGCGCGGATTGCGCCCCTGATCGACCTGTTCAGGGATGATGTCCCCCATGCGTGCGTAGCACTCGGCGAACACCGAAGCGTTATGATTGTCGCCGATGCCAGGGTTGCGCATCATGTGATCTAGATTACTGATTAGGTCGGCGCTACGGATGTCGTCACCGCCAGCGGGAATCAGCGGTTGCTGCATGTGCAAGGCGATGGCGAACACGGCCCGCAGGCGGTCGAGTTGTAGATTGGTTTCGTGCAGAAACACCGGTGGCCGGTCGGGGCGCGTGGCCTCCGCGACCTGAGTCTCATTGCCGCAGATGTTCGGCAATCCATTCACCAATTCCGGAATTTGTTGGAAATTCACGGTCGCACTTCCTTTCCTGAAATAAATCGACCAAACGAAACAAACTATTCAGAAGGGATGGATCGGTTCGCGCTCGCTGCCGAGCGCGAACCGATAAATCCGCTCCAATCTGACGGAGTAACGCCAACTCGGTTGTTGTCTTGCCACACTTGGCCTATATTTTCCAGAGCAGATCGTTGATTGCTTCTCCTTTCCTCTTTGCCGCCGGGTGTGGTTGAATCGCGCAACTTCAGTCGAATACAGGGAGTTACCATTCCCAACATAGTACACTCTGGCTGTCACTCCCCTGGGAGAGGTGTTGCTGGGTGAAGGGGGAATCCATGACCGAAACCACGCCAGCTGGGGCCAGCGCCGCGATGTTGGCAAGATGAGCATACCACCGCGAATATATAATTATAGGATGATTTTGATCGAAGAAGCGAAATTCTCTGGAAGTTTTGGGTTGGCACGAGTGGGTAAGACGGGACGAACGGGCGGCACCTGGGAAATGAACGAGGCGGATGGATGTAGCACCATTCGTTTCGAGAACGCTCATGCACTGTTGCCTTTGCGCTGTCATCCCAGCAAATACAACTTGGCGACGGAAAAATAGATGACAATGCCCGTCACGTCCACGAAGGTGGCCACGAAGGGACTGGAGGCAAACCCCGGATCAAATCCCAAGCGCCGAAACAGAATCGGCAACAACGAACCGATCAAGGTTCCCCAAAGACAGATCGCCGCCACCGATTGAGCGATGACAATGGCCAAGGCCAGTTGGTCTGCCTCGCCGCGCACCGAAGCGGGAGTCAGCCAGGCGCGAATAAAACCGAGCAAACCCAAGCTGAACCCCAACGCCAGTCCCATGAGCAATTCATGGCGCAACACTCGAAACCAATCCGAGACAGTGACTTGGCCCAACGCCATCGCGCGCGTGATGAGCGTGGCGGCTTGGGAACCGGAATTACCGCCGGTCGAGATGCACAAAGGAATGAACAAGCTGAGCACGACCATTTGGGCGATGGCTTCCTCGTAATGCGACAAGGCCGTGAAGGTGAACATCTCCGCAAGAAAAAGGCAGGCCAACCAGAAAACACGTTTGCGCCAGATAGTCAAGAAATTCGCTTCCAAATAATTCTCCGCTAAGGGTGCGATGGCCCCCAGGCGGTGAACGTCCTCGGTGGCTTCCTCGACCACCACGTCGATGACATCGTCATGGGTCACGATGCCCACCAAGCGCCCCTCATCATCCACGACCGGAATGGCCAACAAGTCGTAGCGGGCAATTTCCTGGGCGACTTTTTCCTGATCGTCGTTGACGTGAACACGGACCATATCCGTTTCCATGACATCGCGCAGCAGGGAACCGCGTGGGGCCAGGATCAAATCACGCAACGAAACTACTCCCAGCAGCCGGCGGTGTTCGTCCAGCACATAGATGTAGTAAATCGTCTCGCTATCCGGGGCTTGCAGGCGCAGCCGTTCCAGCGCGTCCGCCACCGTGATGTTGGCCGGCAGCCACGCATACTCGGTCGTGATCAACGCGCCGGCGGTGTTTTCCTCGTACTGAACCAAACGGGCGATCTCGCGGCGGTCCACGTCATCGACTAGCCGCAGCAGCTCGTCTCCCACCTTCTTCGGCAAGCGGCGGAGCAAGTCAGCGCGATCATCGGAGGACATTTCCTCGATCAGGTTGGCCATGTGGTTCCAGCCGGCCCCCTTGACCATTTCTTCCTGCCAATCATCGGGGAAATACTCAAAGATCGCCGCCTGGGTGGCGATGTCGGTCTGCTTCAAGACGTGCCAGACTTCCTCCACCGTGAATTCGTCCGTGAGCGCTTCGGCCACCGTGGCCGGGTGCAGCATCTCACAGAACGTCCGCATCTCGGCGGTGTCATTGTCCTTCAGCATCTCGCGGATTTCGGGAACGAATAAGGGATGTGTCATGGAAGTCCGGGGTCCAAAATCGGGAATGGGCGACCACATTAAGCCAGAGCGAGGCAGGGGAGCGCGTTCCGCTTAATGATCCACGGGTATCGTCAGCCGCATATTGTCGATCAAACGGGTGTCACCGAACTTGACGGCAAGTGCGATGAGAATGTCCCCCTGTAAACGTTCCACCGGCCGCAACGAATCCGCCGCCACGATGGCCGCGTAATCCAGCACGGCGGCAGGCGCGGTGGCGACGCGCTCGATCAGGGCTTGCCGGGCTTGGGCCGCGTCGCGCTCCCCCTGTTCGATGCGTTGGCATGTCTCCGTCAAGGCTTGATGCAGCACCACTGCTTGCCGGCGTTGCTCGGCATCGAGATATTGATTGCGCGAGCTAAGGGCCAAACCGTCCGCCTCCCGCACGATGGGACAGACGCGCAACCGAACGGGAACGTTCAGATCGCGGACCATCTGTTCGATGATGCGCGCCTGCTGAGCGTCTTTTTGGCCAAAGTAGGCGATGTCCGGCTGCGTGATGTTGAACAGTTTCAGCACGACCGTGACCACGCCGCGAAAATGGCCGGGCCGCGACGCCCCGCACAACACGTCTTGCAATTCGCGGACTTCGGCGAAGGTACGGAAGTCGGGGGGATAGATTTCCTCATTGTTCGGCGCGAACACGAGGTCCACCCCTTCACGCCGGCACAATACCAGGTCTTGGTCGAGCGGGCGGGGGTAACGGTCTAAGTCCTCGTTGGGGCCGAACTGCGTCGGGTTGACAAAGATGGTCACCACGACGTAATTCGTCTCCTGGCGGGCCGCCCGACACAAACTGAGATGCCCTTCGTGCAAGGCCCCCATCGTCGGCACCAAGCCGATGGTCCGGCCGTGCTGGCGTGCCGTTGCCACCGCCGCGCGGACGTCAGGGATTTGTCGCACCACTTGCATGATGATTACCCGTTTACCTGTCCTTTCTGGGCCAGCAACATTTCTAGATACGATCGTCGTTCCGCTTTTTGCAATCCCAACTCCGCCGCGATTGCTTGTAATACTTCCTGGGCGGAGTCCTGGTGATGTTCGGCGGCGACGATTTCCACTTCCGCGAATAGTCCCAAATCCTCCACTTCGTCAAGACAGATTTCCACCTGGAAGTCTTGACGTGGCAACGTGAAAATCCGTCGCCGCTTACGAACCACCGCCACGGGCCGATAGCCCAGCTGGCACAGCAAACGCATGAAATCCTGGGCGATGTGCTCTCCGGCCTCTAGCGGCACTTCGATCTCGACGCGGGTTTTGGTGGGACCGGCTTGTTTGGGGCCTTTGTACGTCACGCGGTTGACTGGGCCAATCCGCCGCAAGCGCAAGGCCTCGTCGGTGCAGGCGAAATCCCGATCTGGAGCGTTGAAGTAGTGGTCCGCTTCGTCCAGGGTTTCGCGCGCCTCGGCAGGCCATTCCCGCAGCCGACTTTCCAGCGCGCCGTGGTCGGTCACGGGAAATTTCATCTCGATTTCCAACATGATCGTTCTTACTCCAGACCCAAGCGGCGGGACATGATACAATAGAGAGGAGAAACCGTCCGCGACCGCAAAACCGCATTATAGCAAGAAGGGACCGAAATGGCCGAGTTTCAGACGGTGTGCCGCGTCGGCGAGCTGAGCGAAGGGCAAGGCAAGACAATTTCCCTCAATGGCAAGATCATCGCCTTGTTCCTGCACGAGGGACAGTATTACGCCATTGACGACATGTGCCCGCACATGGGGGCGCCGCTCAGCGATGGCTACGTTGAAGCGGGTACGGTGACTTGCAATTGGCACGCCTGGCGCTTCCGCCTGGCCGATGGCGCCTGGGCTGACAATCCGCGCCTTAAGATTGGTAGTTATCCCGTGCGAATCGTCGGCGATGAGATTCAGCTCAAATTGGAGAAGCAGTAATCCAATCACAAACCCAAGCCGGCCCCTTGCGAGCCAGACGGAACTCATTCCTTGGAGGAGGCACCATGACCCGACACCAGATCATACGTGGCGCCGCCGGGGCAGTGCTGGCCGTGCTGTTACTTCCCCTGGCGCCGGCCAGCTCGCAAATGCCGCGAGTGGCCCCCGCCATGCAGCCGGTGGCGGAAACACGCTTGCTCATGGAAGGGTTGAATCAGGCCAACTTTCGCGGCCTGGAACGGTTGCTGAGTCACCAACCGACCGATGCCGCGACGTGGACCTTCATTCGCGGCCAGTCCCTGTTGATCGCCGAAAGCGGCAATCTGCTGATGCTGCGTCCGCCGCGCGATCCGCAAGCCTATGATGCCTGGATGCGCTACGCGGCGGAATTGCGCACGGCGGGGGAACGCCTGGCCCGCAACGCCGGCACCAGCGACTACGAACGCAGCCGCGCCAGCCTCAACGAGCTGGCCAACACCTGCAACCGCTGCCACCAAGCCTTCCGCGTCCCCACGCGCATTACCCCCTTCGCCGCCGACAATCGCTAAGCAATAGCCAACCGACAGTTTTGGAATGCCGGGTGTCATCGTTGCGCTTGGGGCGATTCCGTGCCTGAGATGTCGAATCCAAACGAAAATCGGTTCATTCTCTTCATCGTCTCGTGTAAGGAATGTCTCCAGGTGAAACGATGAATCCGCGAAATCTTTTCCTCAATTCAAATTCCACGCATAGGTAGCGAAGGTACCCCAGATGTAGCGCGGGCCCCAGGTGATGGAGCCGCTACCGTAGCCGGTCAGGACCGTTGGGTTCCATTTGTGCTCGACGACGAACCATTTGCTTTCATACGGCGCGACGCGGATTTGGAAGTGGCCGTTGACGTACACGTCGGCGTACTGATCGGTGTTGTTGTGAATGGTGATGCGCGGCGCGACCGCCTTGATCTCCTTACCGGCGCGGGCGGCGTCGGATTCCGTCTTGGCCAGCTGTTCGGCGGAGGCGAGGTTCTTTTTCAGTTCGTTGGCTTGGGCTTGCAGATTGGCTTGCTGCTGGGTCATGTGGACCATCGCTTTCAGCTCCGCCACCTGGCGGCGCATGTTGGCAAGCTGAATGGTTTCGTTCCAGACATCGTTGGCGGTGATCGGCGCTTTCTTGCCGGAGACCTGTTCCGCGACGGCCAGCTCATTGGCGGCGTGGGCCAGTCCCACCGGATCGCCAGCCTTGCGGGCCGCTTCGATGCGCGCCCCCAACGTCCCCAGCGAGGAATAGGGCAGGCCATAGGCATCGTTGAAATCAATCGTCGTGGCCGGCACGCGCTGTTGTCCCTTGGTGGTGACAGCTTGCTGATCATCCGGTTCAGGGGGCGGCAGTTGCTGGCCGACGGCCACGCCCGCCCCCACCACGGACAGCATCAACGCCACGAATAAGACATTGCAGGATGGACGTCGGGACATAGGAAGCTCCTTTGAAGCGATTCTTATGACTTAGGCAACACGGAGGCGTGTTTTAATGCTTGTCGCCCGTCACTTCCCGCGCTAGCTCTTCCGCCCCGTACAAGCGGCGCAGCGCTTCGAGGATGCCGCGCGAGTGGACGGAGATGTGGCGGGCTTGCACGTCGGTATAGACGAAGTTACGGACCAAGCCATGGCGGTTGCGGTCAAAGTTGACGCCGACTAGCTCCCCGTTCCGATTCACGACGGGGCTGCCGGAGTTGCCGCCGATGGTGTCGGCGGTGGAGACGAAATTGAACGGCGTGGCTGGGTCGAGTTTCGCTTGGCCGGCGCGCCAACGCTGGGGCAGCACGAACGGCTCGCGGTGCTGCTGCTGCTCGGCTCGCTCGAAGGCGCCGCCGAAAGTGGTGTGGAAGGGCAAGGTTTCGCCATCCACCTCATATCCCTGCACCACGCCGAATGCCAACCGGAGCGTGAAGGTGGCGTCGGGCGGAATGTCGGTGCCGAGCAGGTCGAAGCGGGCCTGCGCGATTTGGCCATAGGCTTGTCGCTCTGGTTCTTCCACCTCGGTTTCGTAACGCTTTCGGAGTTGGCGGGCTTCGTCATCGACTTGGCGGGCCAGTTGGATCATGGGATCGGTGGAAGCCGCGATCGCCTTGGTTCCGCCTTCGGCCAGCTGGCGGCGCTCGGCCACATCCGCGAGCTTACTGCCGTTAACCAGGGCCGCCGCGCGCTCGGCGGGAGATTGATTCCCGCAAATCTCCTTGAACAGGGGATAATCACCCCCCAAGTTTTCCGCCCAGAAACTGAGCGATCCACCGAGCTTGGCTCGTTCCAATTCGGGATGGATGGGGGCCGGCGAGAAGAGCGACAAATACAGCGAGTCCAGGCTCGTTTCGCGGTACTCCGGCAACCGTTCGGCATTGGGTTTTTCCTTCTCCGCCGCCAACCGGACCAGGTGCCGGGCAATGCGAAAGAGCTGACTATCGAAAGCGTCGCCCAACTCCAGCAAAGCATATTCGGTTTCAAAAGCGTATAACTTGTCTTGAGCCTCGGCGATGCGCTGCCAAGCGTTGCCGTAGGCTTGACGTTTGGCGGGATCGGCCTGGACCTTCGCCTGCAACTGCACTTCCTCTTGCGCCTTGCGGCCCAAGATGGCGGGATCGAGCAAGCCCTGATACATGCCGGAGTAGGCTTTGCGGGCGTTGGCGGTGCGGTGCAGGTCGGTGCGAGCCATGCGGGCGAACTCCGGGCCGCGCTCGCTGAATTGCAGCAACAACGCTTCCCGCATCCGCAGCCGTTGCAGCAGATACGGCAACGTGATGTCGCGGCGATGACGCAAACGAGCTAAAGTTTCCAGGCGATTGGTCGTCCCCGGATGGCCGCTGACGAACACCAGCTCCCCCTCTTGCGGGCCGGTCTCGCTCCACTTCAAGTAGTGTTCGATCTTAGCCGGCTTGTCATTTTCATAGACGCGGAAGAAACAGACATCGAGGTTATGGCGGGGATACTCGAAGTTGTCCGTATCGCCGCCAAAGAAGGCGATTTCCTGCTCCGGGGCGAACACCAAGCGGACATCGGTGTATTTCTGGTAGCGGTACAAGTGATACAGCCCGCCGTTGTACAACGTCACGACATCGCTGCGCAGGCCCGTTTTCTCCAGCGATTCCTTCTCGATGTCGGCGATCACGGCACGCCGGGCGGCAAACGCTTCCGCGGGCGACATGGTCGGCTTCACAGCGGCGTTGACTCGGTGCGTGACATCTTCGATGGACTGCAAGACGTTCAATTCCAGATCGGGGCAGCGCAATTCCTCATCTCGGTTGCGGGCGTGGAAGCCGTCGCGCAAGTAATCCTTGTCCTTGCTGCTGAGTTTCTGCAGGGCGTCGGAGCCGATGTGATGATTGGTTAGCACCAGGCCATGCGGCGACACGAAGCTGCCCGACCCACCGTTGTTGAAGCGGACCGAGGCTTTTTGCAGCCGTTCCAGCCAGGCGTCATCGATGTCGAAGCCATATTTCGCCTTTAGCAGCGCGCGCGGCGGATTGGTGAACAGATACATCCCCTCGTCGGCCCAACAGGATTCCCTCACGCGGATCATGCCTCCAAGCACTAACAATCCCCCCCAGAGCGCGGCCAAGAGCGAATATCGCGGCGTTATCGAGATTATTGAGCGCATTAAGCCCCGCCTTTCGTCATTACAGTAACCGAGTCGATGTGTGGTTGCTTTAGTAATCTCTTTTCGTTCCGCTAACGTAACAGAGAGAAGTAGGCAATTGAAGAGCACAGCCACAGGATTTCGCGCCTTCAATTTGTGTTACTCCCGATGGCGCGATAAAGTAAGCGCACCAGTTCGCCTATACCCTCATCCTACGCGAAAGGAACACATCATGGTTCGATGGTCCAAGGTCCTGCTCATGGGCCTTCTGCTGGCAGTCTGCGGCGCGCTCTGGGCCGCGGACGACGGCCCGGCGGGAACCTACAAATTCACCTTCACCGCCCAGGGCCAAACACGTACCTTCTGGCTGGTACAGCTGGAAGAAAAAAACGGTCAGTGGACCGGCACCGTGGTCAGCACCCAGGAAGGAATTCCGCCCACCACCATCGACGGCCTCCAAGTCGATGGCGACCGCGTCCGTTTCCAGCTCTCGGTCCAGGGGGAACAGTTTAGCTTCGATGGCAGACTCCCCAAGGAGAAAGGCAAGCCAATCCTGGGTTCCTTCGAGCTAGGGGGACGCTTGTTCCTTGCCGAACTGGCGCCAACCAAGCTGAAAAAAATTGACCGCTTCGAGTTGAACAAGGAAATCCTGGACACTGCTCAAGGAGAGCGCGTCTGGGAAACGGCGCTGGGGCTGCTCCAAGAAGCCGAAGACCGCAAGACCTCCGCCGAGGACGTGCGGGGCTGGGCCGACAAAGCGTACAAGGCGGCCGAGCCTTACGGAGCGCGCATGCAGCGGATCGTTGCCTTGCGCATGGCGGAATCATTGCTTGACCAAGACGACTATACGCCAGTGGCCCTGGAATATGCCCGCCGTGCTGACCGCTTGCTCGATGCCAGCGACAATGCCGAGGACCAAACGCGCACGCTGCAACTGCTGGCCAGCGCCTTGAAGAAAGCTAATTTGCCCGACGACGTCAAACAAGTCGAGGCCCGGCTGGTGAAGCTGGAAAGCAAGCTCGACGAGGACTATCTCAAGAAGATGCCCCCCTTCAAGCCGGACACCTACGCCGGCCGCAAGGGAAAAAGCGATCGGGTCGTGCTCGTGGAGCTGTTCACCGGCGCTCAGTGTCCTCCCTGCGTCGCCGCTGACTTGGCGTTCGATGCCATCGACAAAACCTATAAGCCCACCGATGTCGTGTTGCTGCAATATCACCTGCACATCCCTGGCCCTGATCCATTGACCAACCCCGACACGGTGGCCCGCAGTGATTTCTATGGCGAGGAGATTGAGGGGACGCCGACCATCTTTTTCAACGGCAAGCCGCGGGCTTCCGGTGGCGGCGGCGTCGATGATTCGGAAGAGAAATACCAGCAATATCGCAAGGTCATTGACCCACTGTTGGAAACGACCACACCGATCCACCTCAAGGCCGACGTGAAACGCGCCGGGGACAAGCTGACCATCGCGGCCACGGCCAGCGACATCGCCAAGCCCAGCGATCAACTCCGGCTCCGGTTGGCCTTGGCGGAAAAACAGGTTCGCTACACCGGCAGCAATGGCCTACGCTTCCATCATCAAGTCGTGCGCGCCATGCCCGGCGGCGTCGATGGCTTCCCGCTGGAGAAGAAGGAGGTGCGCCAAGAAGTCACGGTGGATCTGAACGATCTGCGCAAGGAAATCACCGCCTATCTCAACGCCTATGGCATGCGCCGTCCCTTCCCGAACAGCAATCGACCGTTGGATTTCAAAGACTTGCGCGTCATCGCCTTCGTGCAAGATGACGGCACCAAGGAAGTCTTGCAAGCCGTGGAAGTCGAAGTGCCGGAGAAATGATTCATCCACGATTGTCTTGATATTAGCTTTCTTGATTCATCGTTTCGCGTGGGTATTTCACAGTCAGCGCGAAACGATGAATCATGAAGAGGATTGGAACATACGTCGTCATCTTTCGGATTGCCCCGGCACCGCGAAAAACTCGTTCACCGGACAACGAAAGTCGGGCAACACGTCAGCGCCGGTAAGTTCCCCGTTCTCCCGTACCACATAAGAACGTCGATCGGGGCGAAAAATAGTCACGTTTCGAGCTTCAGGATCAACCAACCAGACCAGCTGAGTGCCGAAGTTCAGTTGATCTTCCACGCGCTCGGTCATCCGACCTACCGTATCGTTCGGCGACAGCATTTCAACGGCCAGCAGTGGTGGAGTTTGAACGAATCCCACTTCCAAACGATCCCACGCTGCTTTTAAAGTTTATTCCATCTTATTCTACCCCTTCGCCGCCGCCACGATCTTCTGCGCGGCTTCGGTCAGACCGGAGGCGGTTTGCATCATGGGTAGCTCGGAGCGGACGGAGTTGAGAATCGCGCGGGCCTTTTCGACGTTGGTGCCTTCGAGACGGACGACCACCGGGACTTGGAAGCCGACTTCCCTGCCCGCTTTGACCAATGCCTCGGCGATCAGATCGCACTTGGCGATGCCGCCGAAGATGTTCACCAGCACTCCTTGCACGCGGTCATCGGCCAGGATGATGCGGAAGGCTTCGATGGCCCCTTCCGCCGTCACGCCGCCGCCGACGTCGAGGAAATTGGCCGGCTCGCCGCCGTGATACTTGATAATGTCCATCGTGGACATGGCCAAGCCAGCGCCGTTGACCAGGCAGCCGATGTTGCCAGTCAGACTGATGTAACTCAAACCGGCGCGCCCCGCGCGCAGCTCGGCGGGGTCTTCCTCGCTTTCGTCGCGCAGCTGCTCGATGTCGGGATGGCGGAACAGGGCGTTGTCATCGAAAGTCATCTTGGCGTCCAACGCCAGCACCTCCCCCTTGGGGGTCACGACCACGGGGTTGATCTCGGCCAAGCTGCAATCCTTGTCGATGAACACGCGGCATAGGGCCGTCATCAATTTCTCGGCGGCGGGGACCTGCTCGGCGGGAAAGTCCAGGGCGAAGGCCAGGCGGCGCGACTGGAACGGTTGCAGGCCGGCATCGGGATGGACGACCGCCTTGAGAATCTTCTCCGGGGACCGGGCGGCCACTTCCTCGATCTCGACGCCTCCTTCGGCGCAGGCCATGAGCACTGGCAGGCCAATGGCTCGGTCCAGAACCATGCCCAGGTAGATTTCGCGGGCAATGTCGGCGGCTTGCTGCACCAGCACCTTGCTCACCTTCTGCCCCTGTTCGCCGGTCTGCTTCGTGACCAAAGGATACTTGAGCATCACTTCGGCCACGGCAGCGACCTCCTCTCGCTGGGTGATGAACTTGACACCGCCGTAATCCTTACCGCTGTCTTTGAAGCGTCCCTTGCCGCGCCCCCCAGCGTGAATTTGGGCCTTGAGCACCACTGGCCCGCCCCCCAGCTGATCAAAGGCATGTTGGGCCTCGGCGGGGGTCGAGGCCACGATACCGCGCGGAATGGCCGCCCCGGCGGCGGCCAGTAGTTCTTTCGCTTGAAATTCATGGATTTTCATGGTTTTTTCCTTGCAGAAACGAACGAGCAACGCAATCTTTATATCACCCTCAAGCATGGGCGGACACCAACTTTTGACACTCCCAGAAAGATGACGCCGTAATGCCAGCCGATTTGCAGCAAGTCTTGTCCTTCTCGCTTCACTTGAACCATTTGCAACAACTGGGTCTGGCATTTCTGCTTGGCTCGTTCGCGGTTGCCACCTTGTCGGACCTGCGCCGGTTGTCGGCCCAGCAGGAGTTCCGCGAAATCTGGCTGTTGTTTCTGCTAGCCGTCTTGATTCGGGATGGTTACGAGATTCAGCAAGGCAGCGAGACCTTCACCGTCATGGTCATCAAATGGGGGCTGATCCTTTTGCTATCGGTTTTGTCCGTGCGGCAGGTGGGGGTGCTGTTTCGGTTGGCGACTGGGGATGTGGCGGCGTTGGCGGCAGCGGCGTGTCTATTGACGCCCGTGCTGATCGTCATTTTCTATCTGCTGGCCAAGGTGCTGGCCTGGATCATCGGCCCCATGCTGGCCCGGGGCCGCAACGTCTGGCCGTTCATGCCCGTCGTCAGTCTGGCAACCTTGGCCGTGCTGGTGCTGGGCTTGCTTCTTTGAACAACAAAAGGCCCCGCTTTTTTCGCCAGCGGGGTTGGGACCATCCACTGGCGGCGAGAAAATGCACCGGGTCCCTTTTTTCCTCGTGAGATTGAATAAAATAACACCGGGGTTCGACGTAGAGTGTAGTAACAACTTGTTGGAGACCCTTGCGAAGAAGGGAGACATCATGGCAGCTGAACTACGTGAGGAAGCAGGTGGCAAAGTCTTGGCGGTGAAACTCACCGGCAAACTGACGAAGGAGGACTATGAGCAATTCGTGCCGGTGGCCGAACGACTCATTCAGCAGCATGGCAAAGTCCGGATGCTGGTGGAGATGAGTGACTTTCACGGCTGGACGGCGGGAGCCTTGTGGGAAGACATCAAGTTCGACCTGAAACACTTCAAGGACATCGAACGCTTAGCCCTGATCGGGGAAAGCAAGTGGGAACAGGGCATGGCCACGTTCTGCAAACCGTTCACCACGGCCTCGATCAAGTATTTCGACGCTGCCAAAGCGGATGAGGCCAAGACGTGGATCCAGGAAGGGGTGTGATCCGTTGCCGTGATGGACCAATCCACTCCGCGTTTGGCGACGCTTCATCAAAGCGTCGCCAAATGCTCCTACCCCGTCGCCTGTTGCTGACGCGGTGCTTGCCGAATGACATCTGACTGCGTTGTTGGCGCGGCGGTCCCTCTGTCGCCGCGAAGGGCGCGTCACATTCCTCCATCTCAAAGCCTTACAGCCCGAAATGCTGTGTGCCCCCAAGTGAAGATGATATGAAGGCATAAGCACGGCTTATGGGCCTGGTGGCGCCAATCGCTGCGTGCGAAAACGCGCGGGCAAAGGTCTCCAAGTGCGGCAGCTGCTCCACGATGACAGGCTCTCAAGAAACGTAAGGACCACCAGCAGGGTGGCAGGGACGTTCATCGTTTCGCGCAGGGATTTGTTCCCACGCGAAACGATGATGCGAACTACTCGTCATCAATCCATGAGCAGTCAACTAGGGCGTGCTATTCCTTTTCCAATGGCGTGACCCACAGGTAAACCGTGTGGTCAAAGCTCTCGCCGGAGGGGCGGACCTTGACGACCTTGGTGGGCTTGACGCCGCGCATGTCGAAATTGTGCGACACGATGCGCGAGCCGGGTTTCATCTTTTCCAGCTGGGGGATCAGCTTGACGTTCAAGCTGGGCAACAAGTACAAGGTGATGACATTGGCCTTGCTCAAATCCAGCTCGAAAATATCTTGCTGCTTGATCTCGACCAGATCACCGACGTTGTTTTTCTTGACATTCTCTATCGATTCCTTGATACGGGCGGGATCGACGTCAAAGCCGGTCGCCTTGCAGCCGTACTTCTTGGCGGCTGTGACTACGATGCGACCATCGCCGCAGCCCAAATCATAGACGATGTCCCCCTTCTTGACCTCGGCCAGCTCCAGCATCTTGTCCACCACTTCTTGTGGCGTGGGGACGAAGATGACGTCGGGGTCCTTGATCTTCTTGAGCTTCGGCTCATCCTGTTCCGAGAGAACCGTCATGGGGTTCAGCAATACCCCGCTCAAAGCCACCAGCAACAAGCCGGCCAGGCTCCAGCGAGCCAACGTAACGGTGCGTACCATGTGATGCGTCTCCTTGTGAGTAACTTCTTCGTGAAGCGTCCGGCGGCGGGGCCGTTCCCGCGGCCCTAATCCGACGCGCCGCTCCAGGATGAACATTCAACCCTAACGACAGGGCGAACATTCATTCCGCCATTTTATAATGAACCTTTGGCGGCGTGGCAAATCAAATATATGACTCCCGCTTTTCCGCTTTCCCCGTTCACGCGCTGGCATGGCCGGCTCGTGAGAACTTTGCCTACCGAGGATTGGTCGAGACATCGAATCCGTTCACGTGAAGGATATTTATATGTCACAATTACTTATATGGTTCTGGCCCAGTCGCCAGCGCTGCAGGCGTCTTTGGCGGGGCGAGGGGGGCGGCCGCGAGTTGATGCGGTTATCGCTGCCGCTGATTTTGAGCAATAGTTTCTGGACCATGCAGATCGTCATGGACCGCGTGTTTTTGAGCTGGTACAGCAGCGACGCGGTCGGGGCGGCGATGGCGGCGGTGCTGATCTTCTGGACGCCGATGGCCTTGTTTCAGAGCACGGCCAATTACGCGACCACCTTCGTGGCCCAATATAGCGGCGCCAATCGCCCCCAGCGCGTCGGAGCGGCGATCTGGCAAAGCATGTATTTCAGCCTGGGCAGCGGATTAGCCTTTTTCGGTTTGCTTATCTTCGGCGAACAGCTCGTGGTTTGGGGCGGTCACTCCGCCGAGGTGCAGCGCTTGGAATGGGAATACCTGCGCTGTTTGACATTCGCCGCTTTGCCGACCTTGATCGTCGCGTCGGCCAGCAGCTTCTTCGGTGGGCGCGGGGATAGCTGGACGGTATTGCTCATCAATGCCGTTGGCTTGGCGGTCAACGTGGTCCTGGACTACGTGTTGATCTTCGGTTACTGGGGCTTCCCGGCCATGGGGATCGCCGGAGCGGGTTGGGCGACCGTGGCGGGGGCCAGCGCCTCGGCCATCGTGGCCTTGGCGTTGCTGTGGCGGCAGCAGTTTCGCGCGGAATTCGCCACGCTGTCGGCTTGGCGTTGGGACCGCGACCTGTTCGGGCGCTTGCTGCGTTTCGGCCTGCCCAGCGGCTTGCAAACGGCCCTGGACGTGCTGGCGTTCACCGTGTTCCTGTTCTTGGTGGGCCGCTTCGGCGCCGCCGAGTTGGCCGCGACCAGCATCGCCTTTACGATCAACATGGCCGCCTTCATGCCCACGCTGGGGATCAGCCAGGGCATCATGATCCTGGTCGGCCAGCGGCTGGGGCAAGACCGGCCCGACCTGGCCGAGCGCACCACCTGGACCGGCTTCGGCTTGGCTTGGTGCTATATGACCATCATGGCGCTGCTGTATCTATGCCTGCCCGGCCTGTTTCTGGCTCTGTTCCAGGGAGAGCACGACCGGCACGCGGCCAGCTTGGCCGAGTTCGTGCCGGTGCTGCTGCGCTTCGTGGCGATTTACTCCTTGTTCGACAGCATGAGCCTGGTATTCGCCTTCGCGCTGAAAGGGGCTGGCGACACGCGCTTCGTCACCGTGGTGTCGCTGCTCATGTCTTGGCCGATCATGGTGTTGCCGACCTGGGCGACTTGGTACTACGACTGGGGCCTATATTGGGCCTGGGGTTTCGCCAGTGCGTATATTATCTTGCTCGGCTTCGTGTTTCTGTTACGCTTCTGGCTAGGACCCTGGCGCGGCATGCGCGTCATCGAAGCCGCGCCGGCGGTCACTGGATAGTCCATCGTCACGGTTCGTGGGACGACAGATCCATCGTCGATGGCACTGGATGGAATAACGATCAACCATCGGAGGAATCATCATGCATCGCATCTTGTACGGCATCTTGGCGACTGCGATATTTCTTGCGGTGAGTGCCACCGCCCACGCGGCGGACAAACCGAATATCATTCTGATCATGGCGGATGACATCGGCTATGAATGTTTCGGCTGCTACGGCGGCACTTCGTATCAAACGCCGGTGCTGGATCGCTTGGCTCGGCACGGGATGCGCTTCGAGCACTGTTACGCCCAGCCGCTTTGTACGCCCACGCGGGTCAAGCTGATGACCGGCAAAAGCAATGTACGCAACTACGTCACCTTTTCCATCCTCAAACGCGGCGAACGCACCTTTGGACACATGATGCAAGAAGCGGGGTACAAAACAGCGGTGGCCGGCAAGTGGCAGCTGTATGGCTCCGAACAATATCCTCCCAGCGTGCGCGGCAAGGGGACTCTCCCCCGCGACGCCGGCTTCGACCGCTATTGTCTATGGCAAGTCCAAGAACTCAAGGAACGCTATTGGGGACCGTATTTGGACATCGATGGTCAAACCAAGCAGTTTCCCAAGGACGTGTTCGGTCCCGACGTGGTCGCGCAATACATCATGGACTTCATGGAGCAAAACCAGGACCGCCCGTTCTTTGTCTATTATCCCATGATCCTGGTGCATGATCCCTTCGTGAAGACACCGGACAGCAAGAAAGGCGAACAAACCGCCCAACAGAACTTCGGCGACATGGTGGCGTACATGGACAAGCTCGTGGGCCGAATCGTCGATCAGGTGGAGAAGCTGGGCTTATCCCAGAAAACAGTGATTATGTTCACTGGCGACAATGGCACTCATCCTCGCATCCGCTCCCACATGGGGGACCAAGTGATCCAGGGGGGCAAAGGGCTGACAACCGACGCTGGCACGCGCGTGCCGCTGATCGCCCATTGGCCCGGCACCATCCCTGCGGGGAGGGTGAGCGACGCGCTGATCGATTTCTCCGATTTCTACCCCACCTTGGCCGCCCTCAGCGGCGCCAAGATCGATCCGAACGCCGTGGATGGCCAGAGCTTCTTGCCCCAGCTGCGCGGTATGAAGGGACCGGCACGAGACTGGATTCACATATACTATTGTCCGCGTCCTCCCGGCACCAAGCCCGTGCGTTTCACGCGCGACCAACGCTGGAAACTCTATGATAATGGCGACTTGTTCGACGTGGCCAACGACGTACTGGAGCAACAGCCCATCCGTCAGGAACCGCCGAACTCCCCCGCCGCGCAGGCGCGCGCCAAGCTGCAAAAAGCCCTGGATTCAATGCCCGCGACTGGGCAAAGCCTGCTGCGGTTTGAATAACATGGGTCGGCGGCGGGGCTTATTCGCGCGAACAGGAAGAAGCACCGGCTTGGGCGCGAGTGTTTTCCGGGTAGGCGCGTCGCAAGGGTCAGAATTCATTCTCACACAAAATGGATTATTTTGTTCCACGTTTTAGGGATTGATCTGGGATGGAGGGGGGTGAGGTGGAATGGAACAATGAAATAAGATGAAGACGGGAGTAAGAAGAAGTATCCCTATTTTACCCTTTTGCTCGGTTCAGCGCCTAGCTTGGATGTGCCGAACCCATGACGCCGGCAAGGGAGATTCTCCTGTGAGCCGGAATTTTCATCCAGCTCGCGACAGACCGGATGGAACATCCGGCCCACAGGCGGATCATCATTGCCAGCGTAATAACCGTGCCGTTGCTTCTTGCTCACTTTACCTCGGCCACACGTAGTCCGGCCATTCGTAGCTGCCCGGTTTGAGGATCAGCGCTGGTTGGCGTGTGCCGTCGATGTCCAGGGCCACGACGCCGGGGGAATGCGGCGAGCGGACGCGGAAGCGCGTCCAGCGCATCTGGCGCACCAGAGCTGCCGCTGTCGCGCCTCCTTCTACCAACAGCCAATCGACGCGGATCGATTCCAGCGCGCCTTGCACCGCCTCGGCCAAACGGCGCGCGAGCACTGGCGGCGACACCTCGGCATCTTGACTACCAATCGCCATCATGGCCGCGCCAGTCGGCGCGATGGCCTGCACGGCGGATTCGATCCATCGTTTTCGCGCCGCGACCGAGGGCTGCGACGTTGCCAGCTCCGCCGGCATGGTAAGGACAGGAATGCCATGCGCCGCGCATTGTCGCTGGCGTGCCTTGTGCCAGGCCGCGGCGCTGCCACAAACGAACAGACGAGAGGCGGTGGCGGGAAAAGTGGTCGTGCAAGCAGGTGCCTCGCGGTCATCGGGACATCGTATCGCCAGCACCGCCTCGAAGAATTCGACACCGCCGGCCAACAA
>JBKBIP010000020.1:0-16831 GCA_046297495.1 Gemmataceae bacterium
GGCCGGTGCATTGAACCCAAAAAATACGGAAGATCATACACCCACGGCACGGAGCGATCGTTGGGTGAAGATCATTCTCTTGGTCGCCAGTCTTGTGACACTGGTTTTCCTGGTCGCTGCCATGGTACGGGAAAACTTCCTAACTGACTGGCGGAGCCACCAACGACATTACCGTCAACTATTGGAGAAATCCGATGACGAAAGACAGCGGCAACTCGCGCAGTCATTCCAGATCGAGTTACGGCAAATTGATTTGCCGCAATTTAACACAGTGGATCGGTGCGTGACTTGCCATGTTGGGATAGATAATCCAGCAATGGCTCAGCAACCGAATCCGTACCGCTATCATCACGGTGATTTCTTGAAGTGGCATCCACCCGAGAAATACGGTTGCACGGTTTGTCATCGAGGCCAAGGCTCGGCAACGACATTTCATGAAGCGACAGCCATCGAGGAGTACTGGGATTATCCCCTACTTCCCGTGCATCTAACACAAGCTAGTTGCGGCGCCTGTCATGCTCCCGATTCGCCGCTTATGGCTAAGCACGCTCCCAAGTTAGCTCATGGACGCCAATTATTTTTAGATCGTGGCTGTCAAAGCTGCCACAAATTGGGAGACGTCGGCGGTCAGCTTGGCCCTGTCCTGGATAACGAAGGATTAAAAATTAAGCACCAGTTGCCGATGGCCCACGTCCAGGGAGATCGAACGTTAGTCAATTGGTTGCAGCAGCATTTTGACAATCCACAGCACATCGTCCCTGGTAGTCAGATGCGGCCACCCCGTCTGACAGCGGCAGAAAATGAAGCACTGACCGTTTACATGATCAGTTTACAAGATCGTGATTGGCCCAAGAATTACTACCCTGCCGACCAGGTTGCCGCCTGGAATCGGGAACTGCACGAAAAGACCACCGATCCCGTTATCCTATACAATCGCTTTTGCGTGAACTGCCACGGGGATGGGACGTATAGCCAATGGGATCGTTTCTTCAACCGTTTTGTTCCGGCAATTCGTGGACCTGGATTGCGGGCGGTGGCGGATAGCGACTACTTGCGAACCGCCATTGATCAGGGACGACCAGGAACACTCATGCCAGCTTGGAATAAACAGGCGGGAGGACTGACTGCCGAACAAGTGGATGCGTTGGTGACATACCTCAAGTCGGGGGACGGCAAATCACTACAAGTACTTCGACCTCCGCCCACCGCGCTTGAATCCGGTAATGCCAATCGCGGCAGCGAATTATTCATCCAACACTGTGCTGGTTGTCATAGTAAACTCGCACCGAATCTCGGCAATCCCGTCTTTCAGAGATCGGCCAGCAACAAATTTCTTGCTCTGACTATTGTGAACGGTCGTATAGACGCGGCCATGCCTGCATTTCAGGGTCCAGGTGCGGCGGGACTGACTGATGATGAAATACGAGACGTGATTGCCCATATTCGTTCACTCAGGAAATGACAACTACCTATTGTCATGATGGATGGGACGGCAACGAGCTAAACAGGAGTGGGGGGTACGATGAGCAACTATCAACCTATTTCTCGACGTGGATTCTTAGGATTATTGGGAAGCAGCACGGCAATGCTGTTGGCTGGCTTACCGGGCTGCTCCCGACGTCAAATCCCTATAGAAGGCACACCGACTGATGCAACCGAATTTGATCCACTTATCACGTACCCGTACCGCAGCTGGGAAGACCTCTATCGCCAACAACTCACCTGGGATCGAGTCATTCGGTCCACACATTCAGCGAATTGCACAGGTAGCTGTTCCTGGATGGTTTACGTTAAAGATGGTGTCATGATTCGAGAGGAACAGGCGTCCGACTACCCGCGGATTAATCAAGACCTCCCGGATTATAACCCGCGCGGTTGTCAAAAGGGGGCCTGCTTTGTGGAATACGTTTACGGCGCCCAACGCTTGAAGTACCCCCTAATCCGAAAGGGACTGCGCGAGGGAAAGCCGGTGGAACGAGGAAGTGGCTTGTGGGAACGAGTCAGTTGGGATGAGGCGTTGACCATCATCGCCGAGAGATTACTCGATAACATCTACCACCACGGCCCCGACACCAACACGTTCTTCAGTGTGATACCCGCAATGAGTCCGGTTAGTTTTGCCGCCGGTTCGCGGTTGTGCCATCTGATTGGTGGAGTTTTTTGTAGTTTCTACGATTGGTACTGTGATTTGCCGCCAGGTGAACCGATCACCTGGGGCGTGCAGACCGAAGCATGTGAATGTGCAGATTGGTTTAACTCGAAGTACATTATTTTGTGGGGAGCGAATATCGTTCAGACACGCATTCCCGATGCTCATTTTGCCTACGAGGCTCGTTACAATGGCGCGAAAATCTGTTGCATCAGTCCGGACTACAACAGCTCCGCCATTCACGCCGACCATTTTTTACCAATTCAACCAGGTACGGACGCAATGTTAGCCATGGGACTGGCTCGCCTCCTCATCGAGCGTGGCTGGATGGATCGTTCCTATGTCATTGAACAGACCGATTTGCCATTGTTGGTACGCATGGACAATGGCAAATTCTTGCGTGAGTCCGATCTGAAACTTGGCGGCGATACCGAGACGTTCTATTTTTGGGACCAACAGACGCAACAAGTAGTCGTTGCTCCTGGTTCAATGGGTATGGTGAAGAAGGACCCCCGCGCCGCGGTTATCCGACTGCAAGGCATCAAGCCGGTGTTGGAGGGTACTTTTTCCGTTACCTGTGCCGACGGCACTACCATTAAGGTAACCACCGTCTTTGAGTTGCTCCAGAAGGAGTTGCGCGATTATCCCTTGGTAAAGGTAGCTCAAGTAACGGGTCTGCCAGCGGACGAAATCGAGTTGATGGCGCACGACCTCGGCACCCGCAAACCGGCTATGATTATCCACGGCGCTGGTACGAATCACTGGTTTCACAACGATTCCGTCACACGCAGTTTTATTTTGCTCATGGCATTGACAGGTAACGTCGGTATCAATGGTGGCGGATTTAACCACTACGTCGGCCAAGAGCGGATTTGGCCCGAACATGGATTCAAAACACTCGCGTTTCCGCACGGCCCCAAAAAACAACGCTGGCAAAATACGACACTGTGGACCTACATTCACTCAACCAATCGTGATCCCCATCCCTACGGTGGCAAAGCGATCGAGGATTGGATTCGTGAATCGGTAACTCGTGGTTGGATGCCGCTGTGGCCGAAAAACGATTGGTCCAAGCTGGACAATATCAAGGACCCTCCGCGCAAACCGCGCGCGTTCATCATCTGGCGCGCGAATTACCTCAATCAAGCAAAGGGTAATGAGTATATTTTTGATTCACTCTGGCAACAACTCGACTTGATCGTCGATATTAACTATCGTATGGATACAACCGCACTATATAGCGACGTTGTTTTGCCAGCGTCCAGTTATTATGAGAAAACCGATCTCAATTCCACCGATTGTCATAGCTTTATTCATCCTTTCGGAAAAGTTCTGGACCCATTGTTTGAAAGTAAAACGGATTGGGACATCTTCGCCGCCTTGGCAAAAAAAATCGAGGAGTTGGTTAAAGCACGTGGACTGCTACCATTCGAGGACGTTGATCTGAATTGGCGTCGGGACTTGAGCCGATTGTACACGGACTGGTCCGCCGATGGACAGTTGGCAACGGATGAGGCAGCATGTGACTTCATTTTAGATCATTCCGCCGAGACTAAAGGGATGACCTATCAAAGCCTGACCGAGCAACCGCGCCGTTTCGTGGCCACTGACCCGAAAATATGGACCAGTGACATCGAGGATGGGATCGCCTATACACCATTCAAGCATCAGGTGCAACAAAAGAAATCCTGGTGGACGCTCACCGGAAGGCAGCAATTTTACATCGATCATGATTGGTTTCTACAGCTGGGGGAAGCACTACCAGCATACCAAGAACCTATCCCAGAGGATGACACCAAGTATCCTCTGTACTGGAACACGCCGCACGGTCGATGGTCCATCCATTCCACCTGGCGCGATCATCGCCACATGCTCCGGTTACAACGTGGTGTCCCCGTTGTTTATATCCACCCTGACGACGCCCAACAACGTGGCATTGAGGATGGGGATTGGGTGCGCATTCATAATCAAATCGGTCAGACGGTTTGTTTGTGCCAGGTACTTCCTGGTGAAAAACGTGGTCGGCTAACCATGTATCATGGTTGGGAAAAGTATCTCGGCTTCGCTGATGGCGGTTGGCAAAGCCTGACGTATATAAAAATCAAGCCGACCCAATTGATTGGAGATTATGGGCATCTGAATTTTAAGCTGAATTACTGGGGGCCAACCGGCAACAATCGGGATATTAAGGTGGAGATTGAAAAATTTAAGGGAGTCCCACCGAATCAAGCGTAAACCAAATCGCTTGGATGGTGTCGGGAGTGCTTTCCGGAGGTACCAATGTCACAACATCAATATGCCATGGTCATGGATCTGAACAAATGCCTTGGTTGCCAGACCTGCACCATGGCCTGCAAGAAGCAATGGACCGACCACGACGGTATGGAGTACATGTACTGGAACAACGTCGAGACCCGTCCCGGCAAAGGGTATCCGCGTGACTGGGATCGCATCGGTGGTGGCTTTGACCGTTATGGTAACTTGGAACCGTCTCCACTGCCAGTAGCGGATGATTACGGCAAAGCGTGGGAATATAATTATGAGGATCGACTCTTCAACGGCAATCGCCAATCCGTTCAACCCAATGACGCCACGTTAAACTGGGGCCCGAACTGGGACGAGGACCAAGGGGAGTTGAACGGCGCGGACAATTTTTATTTTTACTTGCCACGCATCTGTAATCACTGCACTCATCCTGCTTGTGTCGAAGCCTGTACTCGAAAAGCGATTTACAAACGTGAAGAGGACGGCATTGTCCTGATCGATGAAGAACGCTGTCGGGGTTATCGCCACTGCATTCAGGCCTGCCCGTACAAGAAAATTTATTACAATGAAGTTCTCGGCAAAAGCCAGAAATGTATTTTCTGTTACCCGCGATTGGAACGGGGCAAGGTGAATGCTTGCGCTGCTCAATGTCCGGGACGGTTGCGTTTCGTTGGTTTACTTGACGATCCGGAATCACCGGTTTACAAGTTGGTCGTTCAATACGAAATCGCCTTGGGACTACTACCCGATCGGGGGACGGGGCCCAATGTGTACTACGTCCCACCGTTCAATCCACCACGTCACACCAACTACGGGCGAAGCATTTTGGATGATCCGCGAATCCCTTTGGGCTACCTGCGGTATCTATTCGGCCCGCGCGTGGATGAGGTGCTACGCCGACTGGAAGCGGAGCTGCGCGCCGTCCAAGCCGGTGGTACCAGTGAAATTCTTCAGTTACTTATTGGCCGTGACGAACACACACGCTATCGGCTGGTTGATGCCCGCACCATGCGGCCATTCGATGACTCACCCACGCAGTTAATCCAACTAGGGTTGATTCGCCGATAAGTGTCCGGCCACCCTAAGGAGAATAACGCTCATGAATAAAGTATATTGTTGGCTTCTGATTAGCACCGTGAGCGCTACGCTGTTTGCCGTACTTTTCTTCCACTGGAATGCTACTTCCGCAAAGACGACATCGACCCCCGTTTCTTCTTCTCCGCCCGTGCAACACTTTTCGCCCGCGCTGCATCTGAGGATTACGGCAGTAAGTGTTCAGGCCAAGTCGGACGAATTACTTGATCCAGATCATGTTGTCTGGCAAGAAACATCCGGGACGGCTATGTTGCTCAGTCGGACTCCGCGAATTTATCAGACGGAACCATTTCAAAATCGGCCGGTACCAGCATGTGAAGTTCGCGCCTTACGTTCCCAAGATAAATTATACTTTCGCTTGCGGTGGGACGATGCCACTAAAAACGCACCGACACCGCCGCCAGCGCGCGGCGGCGAGGGTGGCGACCCAAAATTACTCTACAAGCGTCCGACCGGGGCCACGGCTCTATTCGCCGATGCCGCTGCCATTATGGCGCCAGAGAATTGGATCGGGCCGCATTTTCCCTCGTTGCTAATGGGGGACCAGCAGTCGCCAGTTCGACTTTATTACTGGAATGCCTCACGCGACGCCGAAGTGCTGCGCTCTTCCGGTCGGGCCACGCCGCGGCCCATCGGTCAATCAGTGCCATTTCAAGCGCGACATCATGACACTCACTGGGTTTTGGCACTTGAAATAACGGATGTACCTGACGGCTATCCGTTTGCTGTCGCTCTCTGGGATGGTCAATTTCAGGATCGGGACGGATTGAAATTTTATTCGATCTGGTATGTACTGACGGGGAATTAACTGGAGCATGCACACATGACAACGGCAATGCAATCTTTGGCCCCAGCCCTTGTCGAAGCTCGCCGAGCGGTTTATTGCTTCCTCCGCGCGGCCCTGGACAAACCGACTACCGAGCAACATGCGTGGTTGGCGAGCGACCGTTTTCGTCGGCAACTAATCGATGTGGCGTCGGTATTCGGTATCGAGCCGCCGACTGGTGATCTGGTTCCCGATAAATTCCCCGACCATGAGGCGCGGTACCTTGCTTGTTTCGAGGTTGGCTTACCGGAGCCTCCGGTGGTACTTTTGGCTAGTCACTATCATCGGCGTGCTCCGGTGACTGCCATTATTCATGAACATAAGCTGTATTACCAATGGTTCGCCGCCAACGGGAGAATGGACAATCAGGAACCAGCCGATCATCTACTAAATGAGCTAATTTTTTTGATCCATTTGGATGATTTGTTGCTCAATCCGCGAAGAGATGAGGCATCGGTGGTGCGTGCCCGTCGTGATTTTGTGCATCGGCATGTTGCACGGTGGGTACCTCATGCCAGCGCGGCGGCCAACGAGAACCATATACCGCATTTGTACCGCACCCTCCTGGCGATACTGGCCGCGGCTATCGGTCACGACCAGGAACTAACGGAAGAAGCCATCCTGACTATCAATACGGAAGAAAACCAATGAAATCCGTCCTCCCTTTCACTCGCCAGGATTTTGAGTACCTACTCGCGGAACAGCGCCAACTAGTCCAATTGATTAATGACCTGGAATACCACCTTTATGAGATTGGTGAATCGGCCTCCCCTGCCGTGAGTAATTGTCAACGAACTGCTGGTACGCTCATCGCTCGGCTCCGCAACCTGTTGTTTCATTTTGATCAGAAACTATTACCTGTACTAGAATCCCAGTTAGGCGGTGCCTCATCCACGTCAAACCTTAAGCCGTGATTTGTTCAATTGCTGATTTTGACTATTTTTGGCATTCCAATAGCAATTGTTGAAACGGCATAAGCTGTTATTTGGCAATAATTGAAGCCGTGCCAATGAAACACTTGGCCGATTCCCGCCGCGCTCCGGTTTTCTGGGTTCATTCCAACCAGCTATACGGATAACTTTCATCATCCCATTCCAAGGCTTGCCGCGTTAGGGCCAATGGCTTGATAGTATCGACCATGACGGCCAATTCATCGGTGCGGGTCATGTCCTTGCTGGCGGCGATGGTGCCGGGGTGGGGGCCGTGCGGGATGCCGCGCGGGTGGAGCGTGATCGACGCTTCCTCGACGCCGCGCCGGCTGCCAAATCGACCGCGGACATAATACAGAACCTCGTCGGCTTGCACGTTGGAATGAGCATAGGGCACTTTAATGGCTTCGGGATGCGTGTCCAGCAGGCGCGGAGCGAAGGTGCAGACGACGAAACCGGGAGCATCGAATGTTTGATGGATGGGGGGCGGTTGATGGACCGTGCCCGTGATCGGCTCGAAATCGTCGGCGTTAAAGGTGTAGGGATAAACCATCCCGTCCCAACCGACGACATCGAAGGGATGGTGGGCCAAGGTGTAGCGTGTCAAGCGCCGGCCATCCTTGACCAACACCTGGACATCTTCTTCTTTGTCCATCGTCACTAATTCGCTGGGGCCGTGCAAGTCGCGCTCGCCAAACGGCGCTCCCAAGCGCAGCTGGCCATCGGGATTCAGATACTTGGCCGGGATGACGAGGTTGCCGGTCGATTCGATGAGCAGCAAATCGGGCTGGACTTTCTCATCAAACTCCAGGCGGTAGGTCGTGGCACGCGGGATGACGACGTAATCAACAGGACGAAACGGTAGCACGCCGTACATGGTGTGTAGTTTGCCGGCCCCTTTGTGGATGAAAATGAGTTCATCGGCGGTGGCGTTGCGGTATAGCTCGATCTGTCGCTGCGTGGGCCGACAGCGGGCGATCAGCACATCGTCATTAAACAGCAGCGGCACCCGGCCACTAATCGGATTGCCAGCGGCGGGTAGCTGGCCAGTTTGGATGTGATGATGCCGCAATGTCGTCTCCGGCACCAGCTCCAGCGACAAGGCACCGCCATCCTCAACCTTGCGCACGCGCGTCGGCGGCCGGAGATGGTAGCAGATACTATGCGCCCGGCCAAACCCCGCCGTGGTGATGACTTCCTCGTAATAGATGCCCTCGCCGCGAAAGCCCGGCTCGTGCCGAAACATAATGTGACGCTTCGGCGGCAGTTTGCCCAATTGTCGATAGGGAAGCATGGAACGACTCCCTGTTTGTCATTAGCGGTTCACGACCTTCGTGGATTGATCGTTTTCGCGCCGTTCCTCGAACTGCCGCGCGAAACGATGAATCCAAACAAAGAGACGTGAAACTCTAAACTATTGTCTCTCCACCACGCGATTCCGCAACGTCCCGATCCGTTCCACCGTCAATTCGACGACATCGCCTGGCTTCAACCAGCCGCCGACCGCCGCGGGCGTCAACTCCAGGATGCAGCCGGTCCCTACGGTGCCAGAGCCAAGGACATCGCCGGGACGCAAGCGCACGTCTCGGCTAGCCTGGGCGAGCAGCTGCGGCCAGGTCCAGTACATGCTGCCGGCGTTGCCGCGTGACAAGATATTGCCATTCACTGCCGCTGTCATTTCTAAATGCAGCCGACCGTCGCGGTAGCAGTCGCGCAATTCAGCGAAAGTCACCAACTCCGGCCCCAATGACGTGGCGAAGTCCTTCCCCTTGGCCGGTCCCAGCCCCACCGCCATCTCCAAGCGCTGCAAGTCGCGGGCGCTCCAATCGTTCATGATGGTGAAGCCGGCGACATAGTCCAGAGCGCGATCATCCGCCGGCAAGTCCCGGCATTCGCGGCCCATGATGCAAGCTAGTTCCAGTTCGTAGTCCAACTCTTGACAGCCGGTTGGCGCCGTCACGGGATCATCGTGATGAATCACGCCGGTGGGATTGGAGAAATAAAAGACCGGAATTTGATACCATTGGGGCACCATGTCCAAACCACGCTGTCGGCGGCACGTCTGGACGTGTTGCTCGAAGGCATAAAAATCGCGCACACTGGCAATCGGTGGCAAGGGTTGCGGCATGATAAAATCTCTTGCGAGCGGCGCGGCGTCAGCCCTCTGGCAACGTTCATTACCAGGGGCCTTACGGCCCCCGCTCGCCAATTTCTATTCTCTTACAACGTCCCACGTAATTCCTGTTCTCGCTCAATCGCTTCAAACAACGCCTTGAAATTGCCCTTGCCGAAGCTGCGCGAGCCGTGGCGTTGGATGATCTCGAAGAAGACCGTGGGACGATCCGCCACCGGCTTGGTGAAAATCTGCAACAGATAGCCTTCGTCGTCCCGGTCCACGAGGATGCCCAATTCGGCTAGGTCCTCGATATTCTCGGCGATGGCGCCAACGCGCTCTGGTAGCACGTCGTAATAGGTTCGCGGCACGCGCAGGAACGACACGTCATTGCGGCGCAGGGTGCGGATCGTTTCCAGGATATTGCCGGTGGCCAAGGCGATGTGCTGCACGCCCGGCCCGCCGTAAAATTGCAGATATTCCTCAATCTGCGACTTGCGCCGTCCTTGGGCTGGCTCGTTGATCGGGAACTTGATCCGGCCCTGCCCCCCCTGCACCACCTTGGACATCAGGGCCGTGTAATCGGTGCTAATGTCTTTGTCATCGAAATGCACCAGCAAATCGAAGCCCATCACCCGGCGGTAAAAATCAACCCATTCATTCATTTTCCCTTCTTCGACGTTGCCAACGATATGGTCAATCGCTTTCAAACCTGCGTGCTTGTAGGTGTTGGGACTGTAGCGCTCCGGGTCGATGGGTTGGTAGCCTGGGGCGAACACTCCTCGATAACGATCATGATTGACAAAGCTATGCAAGGTGTCGCCGTAGGTGCGGATGGCGGCGAATTCATAGACGCCATTCTCATCCTTCAGCGCGGTGGGGGGCGTCACCCCGCCGGCGCCCCGGCTGACCGCCCCTTCATACGCCGCTGTCACATCGTCCACTTCCAAGGCAATGTCCTGCACGCCGTCGCCATGCACGATCAACCGCTGGCTATCGGGATGGCTGGCACTCAGGGGGGAAGCCAACACGAAAGTGATTTTCCCTTGACGCAGCACATAGCCTGCTTCATGACGCAAGCGCGTCTCCAAACCGGCATAGGCGATCACATCAAAGCCAAAGGCGTTGCGATAAAAATAGGCCGACTGTCGAGCGTTGCCCACGAAGAAGCGCACATGATCAATCCGACGAATCGGCAAGATGTCGGTGGACATGGTGATGACTCCTTGGGTGTGAGGGGATCGTTTAGCGAGCGAGACGAAGGCGCTCCCCTTCGGGTCGCTCGCTAAACCCGGCTGCGCTAAACTTTCCGATCCGTGTTCAAGCCATCCCAGAAGATAGCGATGGCGTCGAGCACTTCCCGGCCTCCCTGGAAGAATTTCTCGCGGTCGAATTCGGGGCTGAAGTACACCTCTTCCAATTCTTCCATCGTGTGGCCGGCGTGTTGGGCTTCGACGCGGTTGTGCCAGGTGAAAAAGGCCAGGCGCAGTTTCGGCAAGCGCGTCTTTTTGATTTTCATCAGGCCGTCTTCAAGTTCCTGCCAGAAGCCAGCAGCGGCCCAGTTCTCGACGGCGAAGCTGGCCCCTTCGGCAATCTGCGGGTCCTCGCTGCCGTAGAGCCGTTGCAGCTCGTCGCAGAATTTCAGGGTCGAGGGGGTGCCATGGCGGCGCTTGCCGAGATCATTGAACCCGAAGCCGACCGTCTCCGCGACCGCCAAGAGCCATTCCAGATGAGCCGCCCGAAAACGAAAGATACCGCCATCGACCGTCCCTTCGGTGCTGACCAACTCAGGGTCCCCTTGCCGGTCCTTGTCCTCGTCGCTGAGGTTACCATTTCCCTGACTGGGCTGGTCGGGCTTGCGATAGATCACGCCCAGCTCGTTCAGGAGAATTTCCTTACTGGCCCGCGCTTGCTGCAACGTGGGCGCGTTGATGACCTTGAGCAAAGCGGCGATGAGAAACTGATTCGAGAATACCGAGAATTGTTGAATGAAGTGCCGCAGCTCGGCATCGCTGACGTTTCCTTGCTGGAACCAGCGCGTGTACTCGTTGTTGGTGATGATGCGATGGTGCAACAAGTCTCGATCCACCTCGGCCAGGAATTGACGAAATTCCTCGACCTGTTGTTTGGTCAATTCCCCCTGACGCAGACGTTCTTCGACACGCGGCGACACGGACACCAGACTGGCGGAATGGGAGAGCGTGGCTTGCATGACAGGTTACCTCCTTTTTGGAAATGACAGAGGGGAAGCAAGTTGTCCGACCTCCTGTGCGGCCAACCAGCGCAAATCGCTATCTTAATTATACTCAAAAGAGTAATTTTAGTACGATGCCGGGTTGCCTGAATGGAATCGGCGGGCGTGGACTTCCGTTTCCGTGCGCGAACCGATAAATCAAGCATAGGATAACGAATAAGCGGAAAAAACCTCACATGAGATTCAACCAGCTTTGGAAAGGATGAGTTACCATGCGCGCGGCCTACATCGAGAAAACAGGAGAACCGGAAGTCATTCAGGTGGGGGACTTACCCAAGCCGGAGCCGAAGGCGGGGGAGGTGCTCGTGCGTGTCAAGGCGGCGGCCCTGAATCCCATCGACACCTACATCCGGGCCGGCACGGTGCCGATGCCGTTGCCCATGCCGTTCATTCCCGGTTGCGACCTGGCCGGGGTGGTCGAGGCGGTTGGCCCGAACGTGAAACGCTTCCAGGTCGGCGACCGGGTTTGGGGGTCGAACCAGGGCTTGCTGGGCCGGCAAGGGACGTTGGCGGAATATACGGCGGTGGCCGAGGACTGGCTCTATCCCACGCCGGAAAATGTCACTGACGAGCTAGCGGCGGCCTCGGCCCTCGTCGGCATCACCGCCCATCTCGGCCTATTCCGTTGCGCCCAGCTGAAGGAAGGAGAAATCGTCTTCGTCAACGGCGGCACCGGCGGCGTCGGCTCGATGGTAGTGCAAATGGCCAAGGCGGTTGGCGCCAAGGTCATCGCCACGGTTGGCTCGGCCGAGAAACAAAAACTGTGCAGCCATTGGGGAACCGATCTGATCTTGAATTACAAGACCGACGACATTCCCGCCGCCATCGGCAAGTTCACTGACAATCGCGGAGTCAACGTCTGGTACGAGACGCAGCGCGAGCCGGATTTCCTGAAAACCGTGCCATTGCTGGCCAAGCGCGGCCGCATGGTCATCATGGCCGGCCGGCAAGCGCAACCGACATTCCCCGTCGGTCCCTTTTATGTCAAGGATTTGTCTCTATTTGGCTTCGCCATGTTTAACGCCTCCCCCGACGAACAGCGCCACTGCGCCGAGGACATGAACCGCTGGCTCGGCCAAGGGAAATTGCAAGTCCCCATCGGCAAGACCTTCCACCTAGCCGAAGCCGCCGCCGCTCATCGTTTCCTGGAGGAAAACACCCTTGGCAAAGTCGGCACGTTGGTCGGCAAGGTGGTGGTGGTGATGTGAAGTTGATCCTACTGACTAGGATTTGCCCCACTTATTATCACAAGCTTCATCGTTTCGCGGTAGCGCTTCCCCCTGCCTGAAACGATGAACGCCTAATCTGAAAAAGGAAGTGATTTGTCGGCGAATTGGGAATGAGAAGCTGACTCAAAATTACCGTTATTCGGGAACGACCAGGAACATGTCCTTGAACCGAACCCATTGTTCTTCCAGGGCGAATTGTTGAATATTGCCGCTGGAGATGATGGCCAGGTGACGGGCGCCAGGTTCCATGCGAATCAGATTATCACCTCGGAATGTGGCTGTGTACAGGCTTTGCCCTGTCACGCTGTTGACCAGAATCATTTCATTCACGACTACCTGAACGGGCAATTGATTGGTGAGCTTAACCGTAAAGTGTGCCTGGCCGTTTTCATCCTTGCGTTCGGTGTAGTAAGCCACCGAGTCATAGGCCCCTTGGACGACTTGGGGTTTGGGTATCTTCTTCGGTTTCTCGTCGATGATCTTCGCCGCCAACGCTTGGCACAAATCTTGCGACAACAGGTTTCCCAAGGTTTTGAAATGATCCACCAATGGATCGATTAAGGGGCTGCCGAATGTCGTGGACCAGACCTCGCTCTTGGCCAGCAATTCCGGTTTCCGCCCCTCGCCGCGATAATACAGGCTGTAGGCTGTCACGATCTGAGCACGACCCGCAATCACATCGGCTCCAGCCAGCGGTGCTTGCGGTGCTCGGGCCTTGGGCAGCTCCAAAATAAAGAAAAAACGGACCGCATTGTCTAGTTTGACGGTCTGCGGCGCGGGGGCGAAAATCACCTGGGCACTACACAGCTTGCCCCGCGCATCGCCGCGGATAAGCGGAATGTGCGACGGCATGTGATCGGCGTACGGTTTTAACTTGGAAGACATGATCAAGACCACGCTGGCTTTTTCATCTTGCGCCGCGACTGAGGGTGCCAACAAAAGCAAGCTCGGCAAACAAAGACCGGCTGCCAGCAGGGCTTGAATCCGATACATCTAATTGATCTCCGTCGCACCGTGGCCAAGAAAATAACGTATTCCGTTCCTTGGCGAAGGATTTAGAAAATGCGAATAAATAATTCTTTTCGACATTACAACATCTTCGATGGAAGATTGTCAAGAACCAAAGTGGATGTAAGGCCAAAAGGGGACGCGACTCGTATTTGCTTAACGGGGAGCGGATCGTGGCGGAATCTGACAACCAGCGAATACGAGTCGCGTCCCCTTTTTTCCTCCTACCCGCCCACGAACAGGCCGCCGTGAAAGTTCGGGTCATAAGCGAAGAAGCTGTCCAGTTGAGCCAGCGTCAGGCCGTCGAGCAGGCGCACCAGGGGACCAACCACTGTACCCATGGGAACTAGGGTGTTGCCGCCGCTGGCCAAGCGATTAAAGTCTGGCAGATGGGGAACAGGACCCGGCCCCGTGATCAACGCCGTTCCCCCGGCTTGAAGGTGAACGGTGCCAACGCGCACGCCGCCGCGGAAGTCGGCGTCATACGCGAAGAAGCTGTGCCGTAGTGCCAAGTCGCCGCCATGGAAGACCTTGACATGCGGCCCCCCGCCGGCCCCCGCCCCGGTGATGATCTCCGCCATTCCATTGTCATTCAGGTCCCCCGCTGCCACCCAGACGCCGCCGGTGAACGATGGAGCATAGGCGAACAAGTTGGCGATCACGGCGCCATCGGCGCGAAACGCTTTCACATGCGGCCCGCCGCCGGCACCAGGGCCGGTGATGATCTCATCGGTTCCCGTCCCGTCGAAGTTGCCCGCCGCCACATGGACGCCGCCGGTGAAGGACGGGGCATAGGCGAAGAAGCTGCCCAGCGGCCCCGGTAGCTGCGTGGCCACGCCGCTATCGATCTTGAAGCTGCGTACGTGTGGTCCGCCGCCGGCCCCCGCCCCGACAATCACTTCCATAGCGCCGTCACCGTCCAGGTTCCCCGCCGCCACGAAGACGCCGCCGGTGAAGGACGGGCTGAAGGCGAAGAAGCTGGCCAGCACGGTCAAATCGACGCCGCTGAAAACCTTGACGTGCGGCCCCCCGCCGGAGCCTGCTCCCACGATAATGTCATCGATGCCATCGCCATTGACATCGCCGACCGCCACGCGCACGCCGCCGGTGAACGAGGGCGCGAAGGCGAGGAAGCTAAAGCGCAGCGAGCCATCGGCATGATAAACCTTGACGTGCGGCCCACCGCCGGCATCGGCGCCGACGGCATACAAGTTGAGGGATGTGACCGTCAACGTGCCGTCCTCGAAAACGAATGCGTAATTGCCGGCGGTCAACGTGCCCGTGGTCGCTTCGATGACGTACTTTCCCGGCAGACTGGCTTCGGTGGCGGCGGTCGTCAATTCGGGATGCCCCTGCACGTCCCCGCTGTTCATATCCTCACCCGCCACGAAGCCGGTAACGGTGAAGGTCAAAGCGGGATTGGGTTGGCCGAATGGCTTGCTCTGGTCATCGGCGCGGACGGTGAGGGTGGCCGGGGTAATGTCCGCTGTGGTGGTGGCCGTGGTGGCGGCTAGCGTGTAGTTGTTCGCGTCGGCGCCGCTGAGAGCGAGGCTATTCACGATCACGGTCTTATTGGTGCCGACATTCTTGGTATCGAAGGTGGCACTGGTGAAGGTGATGGTAAGGTTATCGCCAGTTACACGATTGTCGGACAAGGTCACGTTGGCGGCAGTAGTGCCGTCGTACACTTTGTTGGCTGCCGTGGCGCTGACGGTCAGCGTGCGCGGGTTGATGATCAGCGTATAAGCTCGGTTGTCCGTGGCTCCAGTGGCATCCGTGGCCAAGACAGTGAAGCCAAAAGTGCCCGCTGCCGTGGGAGTGCCGCTAAGTTGGCCGGTGGCCGTGTCGAGCGTCAGGCCGCCGGGCAGAGCGCCGGCGTTGACAGTGAAGGATACGGGGGTAACGCTATTGCCGGTGGTGATCGTTTGCTGGTAAGTCGTGCCATAGGTGCCATCGGGCAAGGTCAAGGTGAGGATGGAAAAGAGTCCCTCGACCGCGCCGATGTCGGTGCCGCTGCCGCGCGTGCGCGGGAAGCCATCGCCACGCTGATCGGTGGCGAGGCCGGCGGGATTGCTACCGGCGTCGCTGGCCGGACTGCCGGGCAACAGGGCGTGCGTCAGGGTTGGCCCGCCGTTGTCGGCCAGCGGTCCCAGCAGCGGATCGACCCCGAAGAGATTGGCCTGGTTGTCGCCGTTGATGCCGCCAAAGACTGGCCGTTCGATCAAGCTGTGGCGCACATGGAGAGTTCCCCGAATACGATAGACGTCCTCCAATCCCTCTTGGGCATTATTGCGGGCAATGATAGTGCTTTCCACAGTGGCCGAACCGTCGGAACTGCTGGGATTGACAAAGAGACCACCGCCGGCCGAGGTCGCTAAATTGAGGGTGATGGTGCTGTTTTGCACCAGAAACGAAACGCCGTTGTGGTAGATGCCGCCGCCAGAGAAAGCCGAGTTGCCGCTGAAGGTGCTCTGGCGCACGGTCGTGACGCTGCCGTCGCTGCTGCGCAGGCCGCCGCCAGTATTGGCGGTGTTGTTGCTGAAGGTGCTATTCTCCACGGTGGCGATGCCGGTATTGAACAGGCCACCGCCGAATTGGCTCGAATTGCCGCTGAAGGTGCTGTCGCGCACCGTCGCCGTGCCGTTGTTCGAGCCACTGCCGAAATTGAAAATGCCCCCGCCAGAATTGGACACTTGATTGTCGCGAAAGGTGCTGTTTTGGACGGTCAGCGTGCCGAGGAAGTTGAAAATGCCGCCGCCGCTGGATGCCGCGTTATCCCGAAAGAGGGCATCCATGATGGTCCAGGTACTAAAATTGATGAAAATAGCGCCACCGAAACTTCCCGCTCCATTCGCTAGCGTTAAACCGGAAAGAGTAACTATCATGCTATGATCGCCATCGTCATTGAAGATTTGCGAATGGTCGTTGCCGCTGACGGTCAAGCGATCAGCGCCGAGGCCGAC